>JBIQLL010000017.1:0-58688 GCA_044464425.1 Solirubrobacterales bacterium
CCCTATGCCGCGAGATCGGAAGCTCGCTCCTGCTGGTCACCCATGATCTCGCCGTCGCAGCCCAGGCGACGAGCAGAGTTCTCGTGCTCTACGGCGGTCGTGCCGCCGAGATCGCGCCGACCGATGAGCTGCTTCGCGATCCTCGGCATCCGTATTCAGCTGCGCTGCTGCGCAGCCGACTCGACGTCGAGATGGACGTTTCCCGGCCGCTGCCCACCTTGGCCGGCGACCCTCCCGACCCGGGCGAGCTTCCGTCGGGCTGCCCGTTCGCTCCTCGCTGCGACTTCGCCGAGCCGGCCTGCGAGTTGGTTCCGCCGCCGCTGAAGCCGTCGGCCAAGGGACGCCTGGACTCCTGCCTGCGCAGCGCCGAGATCGACCTCAGGCCGAAGGCGGTAGAGATGAAGGCCTGGGACCGACCGGAGATCGACCTGGATGCTCCCCCGGCTCTCACGGCAAAAGGCCTCTGCGTCTCCGCCCCGAAGAACACCCTCTGGAAACGCGGAACCGGAGTCAAGATCCTCTGTGGCGTCGACCTCGAGATGGCGGCGGGCGAGTGCGTGGCTCTGGTCGGAGAAAGTGGTTCCGGCAAGTCGACCCTGGTCAAGGCGGTCGCCGGCCTGATGCCGACCAGCGGCGGCTCCCTCCAGCTGTCCGACGACGGTCCGCAGATGGTCTTCCAGGATGCCGGAGCTTCCCTGACCCCCTGGCTGACCAGTCGGGAACTGGTGGAGGACAGGTTGCGGGCCTCGAAGCTGGCGCGCGGGGAGCGGATCCGCCGGGTGGAGGAGGTGTTCGAGAAGGTCAGGCTTCCCAAGTGGGCAATCGACGCGAAGCCGTCGCAGCTGTCCGGCGGTCAGCGCCAGCGGGTCGCGATCGCCCGCGCGATCGTGGAGCCGCCGCGCCTCCTGCTCTGCGACGAGCCCACTTCGGCGTTGGATGTCTCCGTGTCCGCCGGGGTTCTCAACCTGATCGGCGAGCTGCGTCGGGAGTTGAACATGGCGGTCCTCTTCGTGACTCACGACATCGCCGTCGCCCGGCTTGTCGCCGACCGGGTCGCGGTCATGTATCTCGGGAGAATCGTCGAGACTGGACCGGCAACCGAGGTGATCTCGCAGCCGGTCCATCCGTATACCAAGGCGCTGATCTCGTCCCTGCCGGGACCGGGCGAGAAGCGGATCAAGCTCAAAGGAAGCCCGCCCAGCCTGTTCGACCCGCCTACCGGCTGCAGTTTCCATCCGCGATGCCCTCAGGCTCAAGCAGAGTGCGCGGAAAGATCCCCCAACCTTCTCCAGCTTCAGGATCCGGCCCATACCGTCGACTGCGTGCTCGCCGAGGAACGGGACTGATGGCCACGGTTGGACCCATCCTTCGGACCAAGGTCTCTCGAGTCGGGAACGGGCGCTGGTCGACGCTCAGGGGAGCGCCCTTCGCCGACAAGTTGGCCCTGGGTGCGCTGGTTCTCGTGACCGTCCTCGCGATTCTCGGTCCGACGCTCGCCCCACATGACCCGCTGGCCGCCGCCGGACCGCCGGAAACGGCACCCAGCTGGAGTTACCCGATGGGAACCGATGACGTGGGGAGAGACATGTTCAGCCGCGTCCTCTACGGACTGCAGAGCACCTGGCTGGCCGCGATCGCGGTCATCGTCGTCGGTGTCCTCGTCGGGGGCGTGATCGGGCTCGTGGCCGGCGCCGTGGGCGGCTGGATAGATACCGTGCTCATGCGGGTGACAGATGTGTTCCTCGCGCTGCCCGCGTCGATCCTGGCGATCGCCGTGGTCGCCGCGATCGGACCTTCGCTCTTCCACACCCTGCTGGCCGTCTCGGTCCTCTGGTGGCCGTACTACGCGCGACTGGTCAGATCGGAGATCAGGAGCCTCGCCGCGAGGCCTCATCTGAGCGCGGCGAGGCTGGCCGGGGTGAGCTGGGGGAGGAGGCTCCGGCGGCATCTGCTGCCGGGGGCCGTCCCGGTCGCGATCGTGGCCGCGAGTCTCGACGTCGCGAATCTGATCGTGCTCCTCGCCGGGCTCTCGTTCCTGGGACTCGGCGCTCAGCCCCCGGCTCCCGAGCTCGGATCGATGACTGCCACCGGGCTGTCGAGCCTGCTCAACAGCTGGTGGATAGCGCTCACGCCCGCGCTGGCGATCTTTGGCCTCAGCCTGGTGGCGAACGTGGCCGGCGATGCGATCCGCGACCTGATGGATCGATCATGATCGGGTTCCTCGGCCGGAAGATCGTCTCCATGGCGGTCGTGCTCATCGTCCTCACCGCGGTGATCTTCGCGCTCGAACAGATGTCACCGGTCGACTCCGTGAGAGTCAAGGTCGGTCAGAGCGCGTCCAAGTCCGTGGTCGAGGCGGAGCGAGACCGGCTCGGCTACAACGATCCCATCGTCCAGCGCTACACGAGCTATCTCGGCAGCGCGGTCCAGGGGGATCTCAAGACGTCGCTGCGCACCGGCCAACCGGTGGCGAGCGACATCAGATCGTTCCTGCCGGCCTCGATCGAGCTGGTGATCGCCGCGCTGATCTTCGCCGTGCCGTTGAGCATCCTGCTGGGAGTCACGAGCGCGATGCGGACCCGCGGGTCTGGCGCGCTTCGCACGAGCCTTTTCGTCCTCGCCGCAGCCCCTCCCTTCCTGCTCGGAATCGCAGGGATCTTGATCTTCTACCGGGATCTGGGGTGGTTGCCCGCCGGGGGACGGACCTCGATCGCCGGTGCTCCCACCGGGCCGACCGGCTTCCTGGTCCTCGACGGAATCCTGAGCGGTGACCTCAACGTCGTCGTCAACGCGCTTCAGCACCTGGTCATGCCGGCGATCGCGCTGGCGCTGGTACCTGCGGTGGCGGTCGGCCGCGTACTTCGAGGGAGCTTGATCGCCAACCTCCGGGCCGAGCACGTCCAGGCCGCGAGGTCAAGAGGGCTGTCCGAGTGGAAGATCGTCCTCAAGCACTGCGTGCGCAACTCGGCCGGGCCCACGCTCGCGATGGCCGGCCTGATGTTCGGCATCGTCTTCGCCGGCCTGACGCTGGTGGAGACCGTCTTCGCCTGGCCCGGCATCGGCCTCTACGTCGCGCAGAGCATCCCGAAGGGAGATTTCCCGGCCATTGCCGGAGTCTCGCTCCTGCTCGGCACGGCCTACGTCGTGATCAATACCGCCGTGGACTTGCTTCAGGGCTGGGCAGACCCGAGAATCCGCGAATGAACGAACTCAGGGAAACCCGCCGCTACGTGGTCACCGGCGTCTCGCGAGGGATCGGCCGGGCGATCGCGAGCCGGCTCCTCGAAGGTGGCTGCGAAGTGATCGGCACGTACCGAAGCGGTCGCGACGGCGCCCGGCAACTCGCCCAGGCGAACCCCGGCCTCTCGCTCCACCAAGTGGACCTCGGAGACCCGGCCGAAGTCGGCCGCTTCATCGAAGCACTCGGCTCGGTTCCGCTCGATGGACTGGTCAACAACGCCGGGATGATCCATTTCGAATCCGATTCCTTCGAGGTCGAGGCGTGGAGGGAGACGCTCGAAGTCAACCTGATGGCGCCGGTCCGGCTCAGTCGCGAGCTCGCTGGGCAGTTCCGCCCGGAGGCTTCGGTCGTGAACATCGCCTCGGTGGACGGAACGGTGGGCTCGTACAACAGCATGGCGTACGCGGCGAGCAAGGCGGCCCTGCTGAACGCGACCCAGGGTCTCGCGAACCTGCTCGGCGAGCGCGGCTTCAGGGTGAACGCGGTGACCCCCGGGTGGATCGCGACCGACATGGCGGACGAGCACGAGCTGATCAGGTCGATCACGCCGTTGAACCGGCTCGGCGAGCCAGGGGAGGTGGCCGATACGGTCGCATGGCTCCTGGGGCCGGAATCGTCCTTTGTGAGCGGCGCGAGCATCGTCGTCGACGGAGGCATGTCGAACGTCGACGTGGTCCTGAAGAAGGAGTGGGAGAGTCGGGGTGAGTGACCCGGTCGAGACGCCGGGGGCGATCTCCCACTGGCTCCCGCACCGGGCACGGGATGCGCGACGGGCTCGGCTTCGCGGCTCACGGAGCGCTGACGTCTGCATCGTCGGGGGAGGCATGACCGGCCTGTGGACGGCCTACGAGCTGTGTCGCGCCGATCCGTCCCTGGAGGTCGTAGTTCTCGAACGCGAGCAGGTCGGGTACGGGGCGTCCGGCAGGAACGGCGGCTGGGCGATGGGAGAGCTGAGCGGCAACCGCGAGCTCTGGGTCAAGGTCGGCGGCGAAGAGGCAGCGCGGCGCCAACGCGACCTGGCGGCGGCCAGCGTCGATGAGATCGCGCGGGTTGTCTCGACCGAATCGATCGAGTGCGATTTCGAGCGGTGCGGGTTTTTGGAGGTGGCCCAGTCCGCCACACAGCTCAGCCGGCTGCGCCGGCGTTTCGAGGAGACGCCGGGGCCCCGAGATGCGACGGAATTGCTCGACGCCGCGCAGACCCGGGCGAAGATCGCGGTCGCGGACGCCGCCGGTTCGATCTTCCAGCCCGACGCGGCGCGGGTTCATCCCGGCAAGCTGGTCATCGGCTTGGCGATGGCCGCCGAACGATCGGGGGTCACCATCTACGAGAACTCCGAGGTGAGCACGATCGGGAGCGGGGCTGCCGCCACCGAGTCCGGATCGGTGAAAGCCAGGTGGATCGTCCAGGCGACCGAGGCCTTCACCTCGCAGTTCGCGGGGCGACGCCGGGCCGTCGTGCCGATCAGCAGCGCGGCCCTGGTGACCGAACCGCTCGACCAAGGTCGATGGGACGAGATCGGCTGGACTGAACCCGACCTTCTCACGGATTCATCCCACATGTACGTCTACCTTCAGCGAACCGCCGACCGGAGGATCCTGATCGGCGGCCGAGGCGTTCCCTACCGGTTCGGTTCCAGGATCACCTCGGATCGCGCCGTGCCGGCGCGGACAGTCGCGCACCTCCGCTCGAGGCTGGTCCGGCTCTTTCCGTCGTTGGCGACGGTCCGGACCGAGACCGCGTGGCAAGGCGTGCTGGGGGCATCGCGGGACTGGGCGCCGAGCATCGGCGTTGACCGCGAGACCGGCCTTGCCTGGGCGTACGGCTACGGAGGGGAGGGCGTGGCGGCGACCAACCTTGCGGGGAGAACCTTGCGCGACCTCGTTCTCGGGCGAAGCACCGAGCTGACCGCGCTGCCGTGGGTCGGCCGCCCGTCCCGCCAATGGGAGCCGGAGCCGCTGCGGTTTCTCGGCATCCATGCCGTGTACGCATTGCTTCGGGGAGCCGACCGGGAAGAGCGCCTGTTTCATCGACCCTCGAAGCTGGCCCGGGCAGCCGACCTGCTCACCCGGATATGACGGTGGCCACGGCTCAACCGCGGCCGCTGGGTGACGTCGACCCGCGGTCCGATCAGGTCTTCGCCCGGATGCGCGATGGTGTGCGGCTGGCAACCGACGTGTACCTCCCCGCCGGGAGGGGTCCCTTCCCCGCCATCCTGACCAGGCTGCCGTACGACAAGACCGGGCGGGACTGCTTCATCCCGTGGGTTGCCGCGTATGTGGTCGAGCACGGTTTCGCCTTCGTCGCTCAGGACACCCGAGGGAAGGGGCGCTCCGAAGGTGAGACGTTCGCGTTCAAGCACGAGCGCAAGGACGGTTTCGATTGCCTCGATTGGATCGTGAGTCAACCCTGGTCCGACGGAACGGTCGGCATGTGGGGCGAGTCCTACTTCGGGTTCACCCAGTGGGCCGCGGCGGCGAGCGGGCACCCCGCGTTGTGCGCGATCGTGCCGCGAAACACCACCGCACAGGTGAGCGATGACTGGCTCGGCCGCCAGGGAGTCAGACGGCTCGCCTTCCCGATGGCCTGGGCGGCCGACACCTGGATGGATTCATCGATGTACGGAGTGATCTCGTCCGACCTCGACTGGCGGATCGATCCCGTCGACCGGATCCTCTCGAGCGTCCACGGTGACCGTCGTTCAGCGAGCCTCGACAGCTGGATGGTCCGCCGGTTCGACGACGAGTTGCTCCGAGAGCTCCGTGTCGTCGCCGCGGCACCTTCCCGGCTGGACATCCCGGCCCTCCACATCGGCGGCTGGTTCGACATCTTCCAGCGAGGCCAGCTCTCCGACTGGGTGGCGGCCCGGGCCGCGGGCCGCGCGACCCAGCACCTCAGACTCGATGCCACCGACCACGTTCATGCGACCTGGACCGAGCGGCCGGAGGGACTGGTCGACCTTCACGGGATCTCAGCCTCTGAGATCGAAGATTTCATCCCGGGCTACATGGACCCTTCCCTGGCGTTCTTCGACAGCATCCTGCGCAAGCGGGTCGACTCCTCCGAGCCGCTGGTCACGTGGCGCGCCGCCCGGGGGGACTGGCGAGCGGCGGAGAGCTGGCCCCTCGCGGGTAGCCGGGTCCTCCGCCTGTTCCTCGCCGACGGCGCGCGGGCTCTTCTCGACGAGGAAGGTGGAGCTCTGGCACCGAAGCCGGAGGGCAGCTCGTCCTGGGTCCGCTGGACGGACGACCTGGGCGATCCGGTCCCCAGTCTCCTGCTGGACGAGCTTCAGTGCCTGGCCGCACCTCCGGACGACCGGACGATCGAAGCCCGCCCGGACGTTACGACCTTCACCAGTGAGCCGTTTCCCGAAGGGATCGAGATCGCCGGGCCGGCTGTGGCCCGTCTGGTCACGAGCTCATCGACGGAAGGGTCGGCGGTCACCGCCAAGCTGCTGGAGGTAAGCCCGGACGGAGATACGCGCCGCCTCAGGGAAGGGGCCGCGAGGCAAACGAGCGAAGCGGACGGGATCGTGAATATCGAGCTTGGAGTGCTCGCCCACCGCCTGCCTCCCGGCTACAGGATCCGACTCGAGGTCTCGGGATCCGCATACCCGCAGTTTCTGCCGGAGGCCGGCACACCCGATCCTTGGCGCTCGCGTCCGTCCGGTCTTGTTCAACGCGAGCTCAGGATCGGCGGGTCCGATGGTTCCGTCCTCGAGCTGAGCGTTCTGAGGGGGGATTCAGGTGAGTAGGACCGGGATGTCCTTCGCGGCGCTACTCGCCTCCCCCAACCCGGCTTTCGATGAGGACGAGATCGCCGCCCTGCTCAGACGCGAGTGGGATCTTTCCGGCGAGCTCTCCGAGCTGGGCAGCTCGCAGGACCAGAACTTCCGACTGACTACCCAGACCGGCCGGTATGTGGTCAAGGTCGCCAACCGCGCGACCCGACGGGAGGACATCGAGGTCGGGGATGAAGCCATGCGGCATCTCGCCTCGTCGGGTTTCGAGTTCGAGATCCCGGAGGTGATCAGCAGCACGCAGGGAAGTGCGCTGATCGAGCACGAAGATCACCTGGTGCGGGTTACCACCTGGGTCGACGGCATGCCTCTCGCCGACGCCGGCCAGCTCGATCCGATCACCCTGCGCGCGCTCGGAGGGCTGGCGGCCAAGTGTCAGCAGATGCTGTCGGGCCTGCGGGGAGAGAAGTTCGCGAGGCCCCTTCAGTGGGAGCCCCGGCAGGCTCCGCGGCTGTTCGACGAGATCGCGGGCTCGATCACCGACCCCGACCGATCCGAGATGGCCCGGCGGGGGATCGAGCCGCTCATGCGCTTGCTCGATTCCGATCGGGCAGCGGAGCTGCCGGTCCAGACGGTCCACTGCGACATCACGGATTACAACGTGGTCGCGGAACCCGACTCGGAGCGTGAGGCCTGGGATCCGATCGGCCTGATCGATTTCGGAGACGTGGTCGAAAGTTGGCGGGTCACCGAGGCCGCCCACGCGGCGATGGCTGCGATCTTCCACAATCTTGACGACCCGATCTCAGGGCTGCGTTCAGTACTCGGCGGGTACGTCGAGGTGACGCCGCTGACCGAGATCGAGGCGGACGCGATCTGGCCGATCGCCCTTGCCCGGGCGGTCGTCTGCGCACTTTCGAGCACCCACCAGGCGAAGCTGTCGGGCGCCGGCCCCCACCTCGCGCGACTGATGGTTGAGGACTGGGCCGCGCTCGCGGCGCTACTGGCAGTTCCGGAGCCCCTGGCGACCGCAGCGGTCCGTCAGGAGCTCGGGTTCACGCCCCACCGGGGGTCCGTAGCCGCGATCCAGGCTCTGCGGTCAGTCGGCCAGGTGCCGATTGTCGAAGGGGAGGCCCAGCCAACCCCGATCGATCTCTCGGTCGGATCGGAAGCGCTCGCCTTCGGCCGGTGGAGCACCGCCGCAGGCCTCTCCGGCACGTTTCCTTCGACGGGTACTCCCGCCGGACGGTGGGGAGAAGTCCGACTGACCGCCGCTGGTCGGCCGGCCAGCCAGGTGCCGGCATGTCTCCACACCGGAATCGACCTGTTTATCGAGCCCGGCCGACTGGTGCTGACGCCGGTTCGCGGAACCGTCAGGTCGATCGGTGACGACGAGATCGAGCTGGAAGCCGAGGTCGCCGGAGCCCGACTCTTCATCCGCCTCGCCGGGATTTCGGCTTCGGTCGCTGTCGGGCATCGGGCTGAGCCAGGCGAAACAGTCGGAACGGTCGCTCCGGGATCGACGGAGATTCCGCCGCATCTTCATTTCCAGGTCTCTCTCGAGCCTGGGATGCCCGGCCTGGTTCGTGCCGCGCAGGGTTCGGCAGCACTGGCGATCTGCCTCGATCCATCGCCGTTGGTCGGGGTCGATCTGCGAGCGGCGTCCGCGGGCTCACCCGCCGACGAGTCGGCCCGACGGCAGGCCGTGGTCGCGGCCCCGCAAGAGCTGTACTACGCGGATCCTCCAGAGATCGTGCGCGGCTGGCGCAGTTACCTCTACGACAGCGACGGCAGGCCGTACCTCGACGCGATCAACAACGTGACCCTGGTTGGCCATTCCCATCCGGCGATCGCCGAGGCGGCGAATCGACAGCTCCGGCTGCTCAACACCAATTCGCGCTTTCTGTACAAGGAGATGGCCGACTATTCCGAGCGCCTGCTGACCATGTTCCCGGACCAGCTGGATCGGGTCTTCTTGGTCAACTCCGGCAGCGAAGCGGTTGACCTGGCGCTCCGATTGGCCCGCGCATACACCGGCCGGGACGATGTCCTCGCGGTCGAGGGTGCCTATCACGGGTGGTCGACCGGCACGTTCGAAATCTGCTCGCATCCGCTTGATCGTCCGTCCTGGCGAGAAGAGAGATCGCCGCGAGTGCACGTGGTCACCCAGCCTGATCCGTATCGGGGGGAGGCCGGTGACGCGGCCGAGCCCTACCTGCGGTCCGTCGAGGCCGCGTGCTCTGCCGCGGAACGTGGAGGCGGACTGGCCGCCTTCGTCAGCGAGCCTCTGCTGGGAAGCCAAGGAGGGGTCGCGCCGCCGGATGGCTATCTCCGGGCGGCCTACGAGGCCGTGCGGACCAGCGGCGGCGTCTGCGTCGCCGACGAGGTTCAGGTCGGGTTCGGCCGCACCGGACCGGATCTCTGGGCGTTCAACCACGAGGGCGTCGTCCCCGACATCGTCTGCGTTGCAAAGGCGGCCGGTAACGGGTACCCCCTCGGGGCTGTCATCTGCCGTGACGAGATCGGACAGGCCCTGCTTGAGAACGGTGGCTTCTTCTCTTCTCCGGGGGGAAGCCCGCTCTCCTGCGCGGTCGGGTCGGCGGTCATCGACGTCCTTCACCGGGAACGGCTGTATGACAACGCGGCCGAGGTCGGATCGCAGATCAGGAGCGCTGTCGAGGCTCTCTCGGGCCAGTTCCCGTCGATCGGAGCGGTCCACGGGCGTGGCCTGTACCTGGGGATCGATCTGGTCGAGGACCTCAACACGAAGGCGCCAGCGACGCGACTGGCCAAACGCGTCTGCGAGCGGATGCTCTCCTTGGGAGTGATCATGCAGCCCACAGGGGATGCGGGCAACGTGCTCAAGGTCAAGCCGCCGCTGTGCGTCGACGCTGTCGACGCTGCCCACATGGTCAGCGCCCTCGAAATCGCCCTCGGCGACGCTGCATCCACTACCCGATGAAGAAAGACAACGCGATGACCAAGCCCACCTATCTGTCCGCTGAGGAGATCGCCGCAATGGAGCTGCCGGCGCCCGTTCCTCGAGTACCCGCGCTGAACGGAGCACCGATGGAGACGTTTCTCGAGGTCTATGCGGACGCACGGGTCGAGCTCGGGATTTGGGAATGTAGCCCGGGCCGGTTCCCGGCGGCCAAGGACGGGATCGGGGAGTTCATGCACGTCGTCGAGGGGCGCGGCATCCTGACCAGCGCCGACGGGACCGTCCACGAGATCCGTCCCGGCGCTCTCATCGTGACCCCCGATGGCTGGTCCGGGACCTGGGAGATCGAGGAAACCGTTCGCAAGGAATACGTGGTCTGGAAGACGACGGACTGACCGTCACGACGTGTGGCGACGAAGCGCTACCTGTAACGCTGGGGCTCCCTGCTCCATCTATAGGTGGCGATGGCTGATCGGGACTACAACGGCGACCGGGACTTTGAGTCGATCATCGGCTACAGGCCGATGATCACGGCCTACTGCCGACGGCGAGGGAGTCGGGATCCGGAAGGGATCGCGGCGGAGACGATCAGCATCGCGTGGGCCCAGCGGGAGAAGCTCAACCCGAGGCACTGCCGCCCCTGGTTGATTACCACCGCCCGGAACCTGCTGCTGGACGAGTACCGGGCCAGGCGGCGCAGCTTCCCGATGGATCCGGACAAACTCGCTCGGGTTGACCTGAGAGAGGAGCCGGACTTCGAGGTCGACTCGCTCGATCCGGAGCTCGGGCGGGCGCTGGATTCCCTTTCACCGGTAGACCGAGAGGTCGTCCTCCTCGTCGCCTGGGAAGAACTGAGCCCAGCTGAGGCGGCTCGCTCGATGGGCATTCGCGCCGCGACCTTCCGGGTCCGGCTTCATCGCGCCCGTGCTCGACTGAAGCAAGCGCTTGACGAACCCGCCGGCGGCCCGGCCGAGACGGCAAAAAGTCCCGTGGAGGATGCCATATGAACAACGCGCAATTGAACGCAAGGCTTCGTGCCGCCAATCCCGTTCCCGGGCCGGAGCCGACCGCTGCCCGGGGCCTCTCGACGGTCAAGAGGATCGGTCAGATCATCGTGGCGGTACTCGCCACCCTCCTGATCGGAGTCGGTGTGGCCTGGGCTGCCAGTGGTACCAACCCGATCGCATCGGTCTTCTCCGATGACCTGAAGGTGGTCGAATCGGATGTGGGCTTCGATTCGTTCGAGATTTTGGAGCCGATGACGCGGGAGGACCTGGCAACTCTGCCCCGAGGGGCGGCGCAGGCAGCCACGTTCCACGCGATCTCCAAACAGACCATGGAAAACACCCTCAACGGGTTGCCTCCCTTTGGCAAGGACAAGTCGAAGTTTGAGCCGGATCCGGCCTTCATATCGGCGATCGGCCGCGGTGAGACCAACCTCGGCCACCCGGTGACCCTGCTCGTGGAAGGTGACGAGGTCTGCTCCTACGCAGGCGAGAAGGGCTTCGGGCGAGGTAGCTGCGGTGATCTCGACGCTATCGCCCGGGGCGATGTGGTGAGCTGGGGCTCCGAATGGCGAAACCGACGGCTCAGCCTTGCGGCGATCTACAACGACGACGTTGCCGCGATTGACGTCCTGGGTGATTCCGAACCGCCGATCGAGATCCCCGACAACGTCCTGGAGCTTCGCAACATGCGATTCAAGGACATCACCCTTGTCGGTCTCGACTCCGAAGGCAACGAACTGTTCCGGGATGAGGTTCCGATGAGCATGAAGCCATAGGCGGTCCCGATCAGGCCGGTCCAGTTCCTGCGGGGTTGGGGTGGTTTCGCTATCCTGCGGCGCGTAACTGTTCGCGTAGCCGGGATTCGCAGGGGTGGCGCGGACGACAGGGAAAATCGGCCGGTACGCGGCCACGACTCTTTAGGGAGAAGATGATGAGGGAGAAGTCCGGCCGTAAGGGCCGCCTGGCAACGAAGGTTGCCGCCGTACTGGTCGCGCTGATGGCGAGCTTCGCGTTCGTCAACGCCGCGAGCGCTGCCGATTCCGTCAAGTCCGAGTTCAACGACGCCTGGATCAAGCTGCCGGCGCTGGATGCCCTGACCAAGGGCTCAATCCACGCTCTCGATCCGGCTGACACCTCGATCCCCAAGGTGAATCTGAACGGCGAGTACGACGCGGGCACCGGCAAGGTCAGCTACAAAGCCTCCGAGTTCAGTTTCCCACGCCAGAGCTTCGAAGTCCTCGGCGGCGATCTCAATCTGGACATCGTCGCGATGAATGACTTCACCGGGACCTACAACAAGGACACCGGCGCACTGAAGGTGGACCTGCCCCTCAAGCTGGTCGTCGACGGGGCCGGCCTCTCGCTGAAGTGCGAGCTCCGTCCGCTCAACATCGGCCTCGACTCTGGTGGTGCCGCGGTCAACTTCTCGACCGAGGATCTGCCGAACAACGAGCTGGGCGGTGCCCCCTTCGCCGGTCCGTCGGGCGCCGGTTCCGTGATCGGCGGCTGGACCAATGTCACCCCGGCCAGCAACGTCTTCGGAGTCGCCGCGTACGGCAAGACCGAGGCGACGATGACTACTGACTGCAAGGACACGATCGCGCTGCTGACTGGTGGTGACGCGAACCAGAGCTTCGACGGAATCATCTGGCTGGGCGGCACCACCACCTACACCAAGGGCCCGGATGATCCGCAGTGCCCGGCCGGCCAGGTCGGTACCTACCCCGACTGCAAGGACCCGGTGACCCCGGGCAAGATCAGCAAGATCACGATCACCAAGAAGGCGACCGTGAAGGCCGGCAAGAAGGTCAAGATCAAGGTCAAGGTGACCAACAGCGGTGGTTCGGCCGTGAACGGCAAGGTCGCCCTGAAGTCAACCAACAAGAAGGTCAAGGTGCCCAAGAAGATCGCGGTCAAGATCGCGGCCGGAAAGACGGTCACCAAGACGATCGTCGTCAAGGCCGCCAAGAAGGCCAAGGGCAAGGCCACCATCACCGCTTCGATCAGCGGTAAGAAGGCCAAGTCCAAGATCACCGTCAAGGCTGCCAAGAAGAAGAAGAGGAAGTAGCGGCGAAGGGGCTCTGATCCCCGATCGCTGTGGAGAAAAGGCCGGCCCGCAAGGGCCGGCCAGGGAGAAATCAAACGGCCGGACCGTTCCAGGGAGAAGGCCACGGAGGAAAGATGAACAACGCACTATCAATCAAGGGCGTGAAGCTCGCCGTCAGCGCGCTGCTGGCCGCGGTCGCCTTCATGGCTCTCGGTCTGGCCATCGGTGCCAAGCAGGCCAATGCATCGACCGTCGGGGACAACATCGATCCCGAGTTCAACTATGTCGGCCTGAACATCTCGGCCGCCGGCAATGACGTCGATTCGCTGGTGCTGAAGCCGCCGACAGAGGCGATCAAGTTCCACGGCACCTACACGGACACCGCCGGCAACTTCGAGCTGCCGCAGAGCGGCGGCCTCGAGTTCCCGAAGGTGCTGGTCGATCTCGGGCTGGTCAAGATCAACGGTGAGATCGGTCTGACCAAGGACGGCACCGGCCACTTCGACGAGGCGACCGGGGCCATGGACCTGGACCTCAGCCTGGCGCTGACCCTCGGCGTGGATGACATCCAGGCGCTCGCGCAGGAAATCGACATCCCGCTGCCGGGCACCGGACCGCTTGCCTGCAAGCTGGCCCCGCTGGACGTCAAGTTCTCGACCGCCAAGGGCTGGCCGCACGCCGGCAGCAACTTCGCCGACAAGGCGGCCCTGACCGACGGTGCTCTGGCGGGCTACTGGCGGACCAAGCCCTCGATCACCGCTGTGAAGGGCGAACAGGCCGTCTGCGGCATGGTCGGTGGTTTCCTCGGTGACGTCGGTGGTCTCTGGCTCGCCAACAGCACCACCCCGCTGGACGCCGACTCGGACATGCCGGCCGCCACTCAGGAGAAGCCCACCAAGTACACCTGCGAGGAAGACGGCCTGGTCGGCACCCCGCCCAACTGCGAGAAGGAGCAGGAGAAGTGCCCCGAAGGTCAGACCGGCACCCCTCCGGACTGCAAGAAGTCGGATGACGGCAAGAAGGCCGCCAAGATCACCGTCGTGAAGGTGAGCAAGGCGAAGGTCAAGGCCGGCAAGAAGGCGAAGATCAAGGTGACCGTGAAGAACGCGGGCAACGCCGCCTTCAACGGCAAGATCAAGCTCAAGTCCAGCAACAAGCAGGTCAAGATCGCGAAGAAGGTCTCGATCAAGGTCGGTCCTGGCAAGAAGGTCACCAAGACCATCGTCGTGAAGGCCACGAAGAAGGCAAAGGGCAAGGCCACCATCACCGCCACGGTCGGCGGCAAGAAGGGCAAGGCCAAGGTCACGGTCAAGGCCGCCAAGAAGAAGCGGAAGTAGCGGTTTCGCTCTCGCTGAGATGTGATCGCAGAAGGGCCGGTTCGATCGAACCGGCCCTTCTTGCTTTTTCGGGCGGTTAGGATGAAGAAATGAGGGTGGGGATCCGAGGAATAGTCGGTATGGGAGCGCTGCTGGCGACGCTGTTCGTTGGCCTCTCCGTGGCGTCGGCGGACTCGCAACCGGGTGAACCCGTGAATCCGCCCTTCAATTACATGGGTCTTTACATCGCCTCGTACGCGACTGCCGATATCGATGCGCTCGTGGTCCGGCCGCCCGCCGACGCGGTGCAGCTCAACGGCACCTACAGCGACGCCGACGGCAACTTCACGGTGCCGGAAGAAGACGGCCTGCAGTCGCCGGCCTTCACCTTTGACACGGGCTACTTTCCGATCGAAGGGCAGATCGGGATGACCGGCGACGGCTCCGGCCATCTCGACCAGGTCAGCGGTGAGATGACCCTGGATCTGGACCTTTCGCTGACTCTGCGGGTCGATGAGGCCGCGGCTGCCTCCGCCGCCTCGGGGGTCGATTTCGGAACCGGGGAGTTCGCCTGCGAGTTGAGCCCGATCCAGGTCTCGCTCGCCACTGACGGTGGATGGCCGCACCCGGGCCGGCCCTTCGCCGACCCCGTCGGGTTGACCGACGGCGCCCTGGCTGGTTACTGGCAGGGAATTCCTCCGGTCACCGCGACCATCGGTTCGCAGGCGGCCTGCGACCAGCTGGTCAGCTACATCCAGCCGATCGCCGGGCTCTGGCTCGCCAACAGCACCAGCCCGCTCGACGAGATGCCCGCGGCGACGGACAATCCGTTCTGCGACGAAAGCGGCGCGGCCAGCTGCTGTCCCGTGTACGCCTACCCGGAATGCATGCTCAAGAGCTGGCCCGGGGGCCCTCATCCCGATGACAGTGAGGACGAGTACGACAACCGTTCGGGTGCGGGCGCGGGACGGCTGGAGATCAACCTGAAGCCGCGCCGCGTCGGGGTCAAGCCCGGCCGGAAGAAGTTCCTCGTCCTGATGGTGCGGAACACCGGCACGACCGACCTCAGCACCACCGTCAAGATGCGCTCGGGCAACCGCCGGGTCCGGTTGCGCAAGTCGGTATTCGTGTCTGTGCCCGGCCGTGTCACCCTGATGCGCACGGTGGCCGTCAAGGCCGGGAAACGGGCCCGCGGCAAGGTGAGGATCACGGCGCGGATCCCGGGTGGCAGCGCGACCTCGGTCCTGAAGGTGAAGCGCCCGGCGAAGCGCCGCTGAGCCGGCGATTCCCGATAGCCTGTCCTTCCTTGGCGAGGTAGCTCAGTTGGTAGAGCACACGACTGAAAATCGTGGTGTCGCCGGTTCGATCCCGGCCCTCGCCACTGGGATCTCAAGTCGGGCGGGGCTCAGGCTGGGGTAGCTGAGGCTTCGGCTGCCATCGCCTCCAACAAGCCGACCGCGCCATCCTTGAACAGCGGCTCGTTCAAGTTGCCGCACTTGGGGCTCTGGACGCAGGAGGGGCAGCCCGATTCACAGGGGCACTCGCGGATCAGCCGCAGGGCGTCGCCGACCAGGCGGGGGAAGAGGTCGAAGGCCCGCTTGGTCAGGCCGATGCCGCCCGGGTGGCCGTCATAGATGAAGATGGTCGGCGTTCCCGTCTGCATGTGGAGGTTCGTGGACAGGCCGCCGATGTCCCAGCGGTCGCACATCGCGATCAGGGGCAGCACGGCGATCTGTCCATGCTCGGTCGCGTGAAGGGCGCCCAGCATCTCATTCAGGGCCAGCCCGGCGATGAAATCTCCGGGCACCTCGTACCAGAGGCCGCGGGTCGAGAACTCCTGCTCCGGCAGATCGAGATCGACCAGATCGAAGGCCTCGCCGTCGGCGCTGAGGATCCGCTGGTAGGCCATCACCTGATCGGTCACCGAGATCTCGCCGAAGCTCAGCTTCACCCCGCAGATCTCCTTTTGCTCCAGGGTCCGGTCGATGAAGATCTCGGTCTCCGACTTCGGCCGGGTGTACCACTCCTCATCGAACCGGTGGACGATCGCCTGGCCCTCGACCGGGTCGAGCATCTCCACCTCCCACGAGGTGCCGAGGTGCATGTAGACGGCGCCGGGATGAATGGTCGTGAAGGCGCGTCCGGTCTCGACCGTGCCGATCACCTCGCCCGAGTCACGGTCGATCACCGCCACGTCACCGGCCGAAGAAGAGCGCAGCGAGACGTCGGAGGCCGCGAATCCGGCCCGGCGGGGAACCAGGCCCTTGCCGGCCTTGCGCAGCTCGCCGCGCAGCACCAACGCCTGCCCGGCATCCTCGAGGCCCGGGCCGAAGAACTCCTCGTCCTCGGTCGTGAGCGGCAGCTCGTAGGCCGCGGCGATCAGGTGCTGGTCGCGGATCTCCGGTGAGAGGTGATCGAGGATCGCCGCCTCGACCGGCCGCTCTAGAAACTCGTCCGGGTGGCGGCAGAAGTACTGATCGAGGCCATCGGGTCCGGCGACGTAGACGGCCAGCCCGCGCTCGCGCCGGCCGGCCCGGCCCCACATCTGCTTCAGCCCGGCCACCGTGCCCGGGAAGGTGACGCAGATCGCCGCGTCCAGGCCGCCGATGTCGATGCCGAGCTCGAGGGCGTCGGTCGAGGCGACGCCGAGCAACTCGCCGGAGACCAGCTTCGCTTCGATCTCGCGGCGCTGGGCGGGGGTGTATCCCGCCCGGTACGGCGCGATCCGCTCCGCAAGGTCCGCGCGGCCGCGTTCGGTCAGCCGGTCGGCGGCGAACTTGCGGATCAGCTCGATGCCCTTGCGACTCTTGAGGAAGCAGATCGTCCGCACCCCGTGCGAGACCAGGTCGGCCAGCAGATCAGCCGCCTCGGCCAGGGCGGAGCGGCGGGCGCCGACCTGTGGGTTGACCAGGGGCGGGTTCCAGATCCGGATCTCCCGGCCGGCCCGGGGTGCGCCGTTCTCGTCGATCAGCTCGGCCGGGACCCCGGTCAGGCGCTCGGCCAGCTCGGCCGGGTTGGCGATCGTGGCGGACGCCATCACGAACCGCGGTTCGCGGCCGTAGGCGCGGGCCAGCCGGCGCAGCCGGCGGAGCACGTTGGCGACGTGGGAACCGAAGACCCCCCGGTAGGTGTGGGCCTCGTCAACCACCACCCAGTCCAGGTTGGCGAGGAAATCGCCCCAGCCGCGGTGGTGGGGCAGGATCCCGACGTGGAGCATGTCCGGGTTGGTCAGGACCAGGTTCGATTGCCGGCGGATAGCTGGTCGCTCGTCCTTCGGTGTGTCGCCGTCGTAGATCGCCAACCGCAGGTTCGGCGCCCCGAGCCGGGCCAGGGATCGGGCCTGATCCTGAGCCAGTGCCTTGGTCGGATAGAGATAGAGCGCGCGGGACTTCGGATCACCGGCGATCGCGTTCAGCACCGGCAGGTTGAAGGCGAGGGACTTGCCGGAAGCGGTCGGCGTGGTCAGGATCACGTTGCCCCGACCCGCCGCCTCGAATGCTTCCGCCTGATGGGAGTAGAGGCGCTCGATCCCGCTGCGGGACAGGGCCGCCGCGAGCCCCGGGTCCAGGTTCTCTGGGAACGGCTCCAGGTGAGCCTCGGCGGCGGGCTCCGAGGCGCTTTCGACGATCCGTCCGTCCCGGCGGGCCGGATCGATCGCGATCGCCCAGCCGCCCGAAAGCAGAGACTCAGACATCGTCCCGCGGCGGCTCGCGGCGGATCTCCTCGGCGATCCGCAGACCCGGATCGACCTCCGCCTCGCCTCGCAGGGCCTCCCAGACCCGGAGGAAGTCGCGGGTTCCCGCCACGTCATGTACCCGGAGCAGTCGACCGCCGCATTCCAGGCCGAAGGCCAGCGCCGCAAAGGTGCCCGCGGCTCGCTCGGAAGGGCGGCGATGAGTGATCGCGCCGATGAAGTCCTTGCGGGATACGGCCAGCATGACCGGGCATCCCAGCCCGCAGAGCTCCGGCAGCCCGCGCAGTGCGTCGAGCGTCTGGCGGGGCGTCTTGCCGAAGTCCGGACCGGGGTCGACCACGACCTGGTCCCGCCCGATTCCGAGTTGATCGAGAGCCTCCAGCCGCTCTTCGAAGAAGCGGAGCTGGTGGGCGGTGATCCCCTCCGGATAGGCGGCCTCGTCCCAGCGCTGGGTCTTCGGCTCAACCACCGTGTGCATCAGGACCACCCCGGCCCCTGCCTCGGCCGCGGCCCCCATCAGCTCCAGATTGCCGCCGCCGCTGATGTCGTTGACGATCGCCGCCCCCGCTTCCAGCGCCGCCCGGGCGACGGCCGGCTTGTAGGTGTCGATCGAGATCGTCGCCCCGGCTGCCGCCGCGGCCTCGACCACCGGCAGGATTCGTCCGATCTCCTCCTGCGCGCTGACCGCGGGCCGGTTGGTCACGTTCGACTCGCCGCCGATCTCGATGATCCCGGCGCCGTTCTCGAGGTGCTCCTCGACCTGCCGGATCGAGCCGTTCGTCGAGCGGTCACCCCGGTCGGAGAACGAGTCCGGCGTGGCGTTGACGACCCCGACGATCACCGGCCGTCCCACCTCGACCTCGCCGATCGCGGTGCGGAGTAATGTTGCCGGGGCTGGGGTCACCAAGACGATGCTAAAGACCTTCGACCACACGGACTTCGCCGCGGCTGAAATCAGCCGCAGGCTGCGGGGTTCGGTCAGCGTGGTGATCCCGACCCGGAACACGGCCGGCACGATCGCGGCCACGGTCGCCGAGTTGAAGATCCTGGCCGAGGACGGGCTGGTGAGTCAGATTCTGGTGGTTGACGCCGATTCTTCGGACGGCACCGCCGAGCTGGCCAAGGGCGCCGGGGCCGAGGTCCGTTCCGAGAACCAGCTGCTTGAGGAGTTCGGGCCCTGCCGGGGCAAGGGTGACGCGATGTGGCGGGCACTCGCGGCGGTCACGGGCGAGATCGTCGTCTACATCGACGGTGACATCGCCGATTTCGGACGTCACTACATCACCGGGCTCGTCGCTCCCCTGGCCGATCCGGACCGGCAGTTCGTCAAGGGCCGCTACGAGCGTCCCTTCCGGTTCGGGGAGAACGAGGAGCCGGCCGGCGGAGGGCGGGTGACCGAGCTCGCGGCCCGGCCGCTGCTGGCGCGTTTGGCACCCGAGCTGCTGGCCTTCGATCAGCCCCTCGCGGGCGAGGTCGCCGCCCGACGAGAGCTGCTGGACCAGATCCCCTTCTGCTGCGGGTACGGCGTCGAAATCGCGATGCTGCTCGAGGTGTGGGACCGGGTCGGGATCGAAGGAATGGCCCAGGTCGAGCTCGGCACCAAACGGAACGCCCACCAGCCACTGACCGCGCTCAGCGGCATGGCCTCCGAGGTGATCGCCGCGATGGGCGAGACCCTGGACCGGCTTGGCCGCGATGACACCGGCCGCCTGGAACCGGTCACCGGCACCGGCCCGGAGGTCGTCATGCGCCCCGCCTTCGCCACCGCACAAGGAGTCGGGCGGGGTCTGACCCGCCCTCCTAGTGAAACCCGCCAGTTCACAGAAAATGACGATGGATGAACTGGCTCCGCCTCAGATACTGCATAGCGATGTCCAATCGATAGCGTAGACGCCGATGAGCCTGCGCTGTGTCTACACGGATCTGGACGGCACCCTGCTCGGGGCCGGAGCCTCTCTCTTCACCGATGAGGAGGGCAACTTCTCGATGTCCCAGGCCCGCGGCCTCGAGGCCTGCGCCCGGGCCGGGGTGGAGGTCGTGATCATGTCCGGCCGGCGTCAGGTCCAGGTTCACGAGGACGCCCGGATCCTCGGCCAGACCTCATTCATCTTCGAGGCCGGTTCGGCCTTTTCGATCGATGGCGAGATCACCATGATGACCGGCGAGTTCGAGCACGAGGACGGCAAGACCGTGGTCCAGCAGATGGAGGAACGCGGGGTGCCGGAGCTGCTGATCGGGTCCTTCCCCGGCCGGTTGGAGTTCCACGAGCCCTGGCACCTGAACCGGGAGATGTCCTCGCTCTTCCGCGGCGACATAGATCCGGCCGAGGCCAACGCGCTGCTCGAGGAGAACGACCACGGCGATCTGCGCCTGCTCGACAACGGCGCGATCCACCGCAAGATGGAAGGGATCGAGCAGGCCCACTGTTACCACCTGGTGCCGAAGGGGGTCTCGAAGGCGGGAGCGGTCGCCGCCCATGCCAGGGCGCGCGGCTACGCGCTCGAAGAGACGATCGCGGTCGGCGATTCGCTCGAGGATCTCGAGGTGGCGCCCTCGGTCGGGACGTTCTTCGTGGTCGCCAACGGTCCCGAGAAGGATCCGGGTGTGCGGGCGGCGATGAGCCGATTCCCGAACGCGAGGGTCACCGAGGAGAGAAATGGCGCCGGTTTCTACGAGGCCGTGGTCACCTCCCTCATGACCTGAACGGTGAAACTGAAAACCGAGCGTGATCGTGCGAAATCAGTTTCACCGGGTCGGGTTCGTTAGGTGTTTAGGATCAGGGCATGGCTGACGCGACGGTTGCTGAAGAGGAGTATCTCCAGACGATCTTCTGGCTGATGGAGGCCGGCCTGCCGATCACCGGGGCCAACATCGCGAAGGCGATGCAGCTTTCCGCGCCGACCGTCCACGAGATGATCAAGCGGCTCGAACGGGATGGGTACGTGACCCGCAGCGCCGACAAGATCCTGCACCTGACCGATGACGGACGGGCCGAAGCCGAGCAGATCACCCGGCGCCACCGCATGATCGAGCGCTTCCTCACCGATGTGCTGGGGATCCCCTGGGACGAGGTTCACGAAGAGGCCGAACGCCTCGAGCACGCGATGTCACCCGTCCTCGAGGAACGGATGCGGGCGGCGATCGGTGATGCCAACACCTGCCCGCACGGGCACCCGATCGACGGGGTCCGCGAGGAGGGCGCGCCGCTCGCCGACGTCGACCTCGGCGCCAAGGTGGTCGTGCTCCGCTTCGAGAACGAGGCCGAGAGCCTGCTCCACTACCTGATGGACATCGGCGTGCACCCGGGCCTCGAAGGCACGGTCGGCGCCAAGGATGACGATTCGGTCCTGATCGAGTCAGCCGACGGCAAGCACGAGATCGGCCGGACCGTCGCCGAGACCGTCACGGTCCGGGCCGATCCGGCCCCGCCGCCCCGGGCCGCCCTCCCGGATCAGCTCGTCATCTCCGACGACCGCTACGGTCGTTAGGACTCAGTTCCCGATCGGGAAGATCGTGACCTCGGGGATCCCCGTCGCGTCCTTCTGGAGCGGCAGATTGACCCCGGTCATCCAGGTGCCGCCGCGGGGCCAGGCGCGGGCGGTCGCCACGACTCGGCCGTCGACCGCGATCGCCAGCGGGCCGGGGTCTTCGCTTACCCCGGTCAGGGTCGCCTGGAAGTAGACCGGCGGCACTCCGAAGTCGTGGCTGGCCTGATCGAAGCCCAGCCCGTCCATCGGCTCGAAGGCGAGCGGTTTCCCGACGGCCAGCTTCGAGACCGGGCGGCCGATCAGGTCGGGGTGAGCGCCGAGGGCGTAAAGGCCGTCGCCGAGGGCCCGGTTGCGGAACCGGATCGCCTCCCGCCGCTTCCGCTCGACCAGCCGGCGAGTCAGCTCGATCCGGTTGCCGGCGGAGTCGACGCCACCGATCACCTTGGTCGCCGGTGGCGAGCTCTCTTTCAGGCTCACTCCGGTCGCATCGGGTGAGGGCTCCAGGCCGAGCACGTCGAGGATGGTCGGGGTGACGTCCCTGATGTCAGCGGCGGCATCGGAGATCTGGCCGTGGCTCTGACCGGGATACTTGACGAAGAGCGGGACCGGCAGCATCCAGCCCGAGCTCTCGGCGCTGAGAGTGCGGCGGCCGGTGCCCGGCACGAAGGACGCGCCGTGATCCGCGACGACCACGAAGAGCGTCTCGTCCCAGGTTCCCGACTTCTTCAGGCGGGCGATCAGACGACCGAGCAGCCGGTCGGTGTACATGGTCTGGGCGGTGAGCTGCTGCAGGTTCTTCGCCGACTCCCTCCAGTTGGCGGGCCGGGAGAAGTTGGCCACGGTCGCTCCGTCCAGCAGGTTGCGGTCGGTGTAGGTGGTTCCGTCGGGTAGGTACTGGTACTCGGCGTGGGGCAGGAGGCTGTGGAGGAAGCTGATCGTGCGGGGCCGCTCGGGCATCCCGTCGACGAAATCCATGAAGAGGTCGTCGCGGTGGACATCCCAGGCCGCGGACGGCTTCTCCGTGTCATTCGTCAGGCTCTCCACGGCTCGCTCGAAGATCCGTCCCGGGGTCATCTGGTCGACGTTCAGGTTGCCGCCCAGCAGGTCGTTGACTGAGTCCGGGTAGTGCCTCGGTATCCCTTGCATCAGCAGCCGTGAGAGGCGGGTCTTGATCCCGTCGGAGCGGCCGCAGAGATCGGTCTCGATCTGGCTCGACCAGGTCTCGTAGCCCGCCCGCTCGGCGACCGAGCAGACCGAGTCGGGATAGGCCGGGTAGCCGGGCGGGGTCGGTTCGCCGAAGGTCGACTCGGCCTTTGGATCCTCACCGGTCAGGATCGAGGGCAGGGCGGAAAGCGTGTGGTCGGTCAGCGAAGTCGCCTGCCGGTACCAGGTGGCCCGGCGTTCGAGCTCGGCGAAGGTGGGGAAGAACCGCGCGTCGATGCGGTCGTTTCGGTTGAGCAGCGTGGCCAGCGGAAACTCGTCCAGCGAGACCAGGACGACCGGGGTGTCGACCTCGGTGTGGCCGGCGGGTGCCCCGGACTCTCCCGGCAGCATCGCGGAGCTGATCGGGTAGCTGGCAAAGAAGAGCAGGATGGTCACCGGCGTGGCGACGGTGAGGATCGCGGCGAAGTTGCGGCCGAAGGACGTCTTGAATCGGAGGACGCCCGCAGCCACGGCGACGATTGAGCCGGCCAGGTAGCTGTCGAGGCCCGGCTGGAGCAGTGCCCAGACGATCAGGCCGGCCAGCAGGCCGAACATGGCGGCGTGGATCAGCGATGCGACCCGGTCGGACCAGATCCGGGCCACCCGCCCCGGGATCGCCAGGAGCAACGGCACCGCCAGAGAAAGCAGGACCACGAAGACGATCAGGTCGAGCCGTCGCACCTGGAGCCCGGTCAGGGCCTCCGGGCCGGAGGCGATCCGCTGGTAGACCGGCCAGGCGATGGCCAGCGCCCAGAGGCCGGCCAGCTCGGCCCAGCCCCTGAGCAGGGAGGGCGCCGGCTCAGATGAGGGCGGCGATCCGGGCGACGCCCTCGTCCATGTGTTCGGGTGGCACGGATGCGAAGGAGAACCGGAGGCTGTTGGCGCCGCCTTCCAGCATGAAGTCGGTTCCCGGGATGAATGGGGCACCGGCCTCCTTGGCCTTGCCGGCCAGTTCGACGGTGTCGCGGCCCTCGTCCAGATCCGCCCAGAGGAAGTAGCCGCCGCCGGGCACGACGAAGCGGGCCTCCGGGATGTGCTTCTCGAGGGCGGCGATCAGCGCGTCCCGCCGCTCCTGGAGGGCGACCTTCACCTTGGCGATGTTCTGGTCCAGAACCCCGGACTGGCAGAGCTCCATCACCAGCGAGCCCGCCAGCATGTTCGGCGAAATGTAGTTCTCGTTGGCGACCTTGGCGAGCTCGGCGATTTGTCCGGCCGGTCCGGCCATGTAGCCGACCCGCACCCCGGGGCTGACCGTCTTCGAGAAAGAGGAGGCGTGAATCACGCGGTCGGCCTCGTCCATCGAGAGCATGGTCGGGGGCGGATCCTCGCCGAAGGGCAACTCCCGGTAGGGGTCGTCCTCGAAGATCGTGAAGCCGTGCTCGGCCGCCAGTGCGACCAGGCGGCGGCGCTTCTCCTCCGAGAGGGTGCAGCCGGCGGGGTTGTGGAAGTTGGGGATGATGTGGGCCAGCTTGATCGAGCCCTCCCCGAGGGCCTTCTCGACCTGGTCGACGTCGATGCCATCCGCTTCGAGCTCGATCGGCACGAACTCGACCCCGAGCTGCCGGAGCAGCAGCAGGGTCCGGTCGTAGCTTGGCTGCTCGACCACCACCCGGTCACCCGGGGAAAGCAGATGCCGGAACAGCATCGCTCCGGCTTCGAGCGAGCCGTTGGTGGTCATCACCTCGTCGGCGGTAATGCCGTGACGGTCGGCGATCCAGGCGCAGAGCCCGGGATGGCCGATGCCGACGCCGTAGGAGAGCGCCTTCTGCCAGTCCTCTTCCAGGGCCTTGGCGGTCGCCGCGCGGACCGCCTCGACCGGGATCAGGTCGGGACTGGGGGCACCTCGGGCAAAGCTGATCGTGTCTGGCATCGGAATCCTCGAGCCGCGGCGAAACGATCGCGCGCGGGGCGTTTTCAGGGACGTCCGATAATACCGGCGGCTACCGGCCCGACCCGATCTCGTAAACAGCGATCTGGTTTCGGCCGTCGACGAAGTCCTCGCCGGGAATTACCACTCCGGTGGCCGTGGTCCCGTAGGCGGTCCAGACCGGCGCGATCGCGACGATCCGGCCATTCAGGGCGACGGCCACCCGCTTGGGTGGACGGTCACCCGGATCGACGATGGTGCCTTGGACCCAGGCTGGTACGTAACCGCCCGCGGTATCCACGTTCTCGTATTGCTCCGGGAGGGCGAGTTCGAAGTCGAGCTTCCGCATCCCGTCGGGCCTTCTGCCTAGCAGTTGCTGATCGCCGCCAACCGCGTACAGCGAACCTGGGAACAGGCGGCTTCGGTAGTCCCGAGCCTGCCGGAGCTCCTTGTCGACCATTGCTCGATCGAAGCTGAAGTCCCCGTAGAAGCCATGGCCTTCGACCTTCTCTCTGACTGGCAGCTGATCCAGGGACGAGAGGTCGCGTCCCGTCGCTTCGTCGCCCGGCTTCAGCCCGAGCTGCGCCAGGACTGTGGGCGTGATGTCTCGCGAGTCGACTGACCCGTTGACCACGCGGCTGTGGTCCTGCCCGGGTTCCTTGATCAGCAGCGGCACCGGGAGTATCCAGCCCGCGTTCACGAAGTTGATCAGCCGCCGGCTGCCGCCGGCCTGAAAGCCGGTGCCGTGGTCCGCGGTCACCACGAAAAGCGACTTCTGCCAGATGCCAAGTTCCTTCATTCGGTCGACGACACGTTTCAGTTGCTGGTCGGCGAAAGCGAGTTGGAGCAGATGCATCTGCATGTCGCGTTCGTTCTCGCCCCGGGTGAGCGGAGTACCGAGCTGATCGTCGTCGGCGGGTCGCAGGTTCTCGTAGGTGGTGCCATCCGGCTGGAACATCCAGCGGATATGCGGGAGCGCGATGTGGAGCACGCTGATCGAACGGTCGTCGTCCGTCATTCTGCCGACGAAATCACCCACCGCGAGTGACCGGTCGCTCTCGTACTCGTTGTAGGGACGCTTGAAATGGCCCGTGAACCATGACACGAGCATGTCCCGGAAATAGCCCGGATTGACGGTGAACCCCGGGTCGACCCACTGGTTGGCTCGACCGAGGACGCCGCTGAGCCGGGTTCCGAAGTCGTAGCTGCGGGCGCAAAGGTCCGTCACCGGTTCATAAGAACGGACTTCGTATCCCGCCCTGTCGAGAATTGAGCAGAGGCTGTTCGGGTAATCGGGGAGCCCCGGTGGGGTCGGCTTGGCCGGGTCGTCGGGGCTGGCTGGATCCTGGCCGGTCAACATGGCGGGCACGGCGATCGTCGTCTGGTCGCCGACTCCCTTCATGCCCGGATACCAAGTGGAGGTACGCGCGACCTCGCCGAAGGTGGGGAAGTGTCGGGCATCAATCCGTCCTTGCCGGTTCTCCAGGGAGGCGAGGGGCAGCTCGTCAAAGACCACCATCACGACCGGGGTCTTGCTGTCCGTTTGTTGGGCGGCCTGGCTTGACTCATGGGGTCCGACCGTGCTCCAGATCGGGTAGCTGGTGACGAACGAGAGAATCACCACCGGGGTCGCGACGCTGAAGATCAGCACGAAATTGCGGACCAGTTCGAAACGGACGAAGAACCAGGCGAATCCGAAGGCGCAAAGCAGCGGCACCAGATCCCGGATCGCACCCGTGTGATCGTGATTCGTCATCCAGTCCCAGATCACGATCGAGAGCAGGGCCCCGATCGCGAGCCCGTGGAAGACACGGCGGGGCTGCTCGCCGGCCAGCCTCCTGAGGAGCAACTCGAAAAGCGAGATCATCAAAGGCCCGATCAGAACCACCAAGACGATCAGGGCGATCACATCGAGACGACGCAGACCGTAGGAGGTCATCGCCTCTGGCCCAGAGGCGATGACGACGAACAGGGGCCGGGCGATCGCGATCGCCCAGGCGCCGGTCAGCTCCGCCCAGATCCGGAACCAGGAGTGACGCTGCTGTTCAGGCGCCGGGTTGACGGCCACGTCAGTCCCGGCGCCCATCCGCTAGAGCGCGCGCAGGGTTTCGACCGCGATCTGCGCGGCCTCGGTCGGGCTCTCGCCGACTCTCACGCCCTTGGCTTCGAGGGCTTCCTGCTTGGCCTTTGCCGTACCTGAAGATCCGGAGATGATCGCACCGGCATGGCCCATCTGCTTGCCCGGAGGGGCGGTGAAGCCGGCGATGTAGGCGACCACCGGCTTCGAGATCTCGGCCGCGATGAACTCGGCGGCCCGCTCTTCGGCGTCGCCGCCGATCTCGCCGACCATGACGATCATGTCGGTCTCGGGATCGTTCTCGAACAGGGTGAGGATGTCGATGAAGTCAGAACCGACGATCGGATCGCCTCCGATGCCGACGATGGTCGAGTTGCCCTCGCCCGCCTGCTTCAGCTCATTGCCGATCTGGTAGGTCAGGGTGCCTGACTTCGAAACCACGCCGATCCGACCCTGGTCGAAGAACTGGGCTGGGATGATGCCGACGTTGGCCTTGCCGGGCGAGAGCACCCCGGGGCAGTTCGGCCCGATCAGGCGGACGCCCTTCTCCTTCGCCTTCCAGTAGGTCGGCATCATGTCCATCACCGGGATGCCCTCGGTGATCGCGATAACCGTCTCGACCCCGGAGTCGATCGCCTCGTTGATCGCGGCGGCGGCGAACTTCGCTGGCACGAAGATCATCGAGGTGTTGGCGCCGGCCTCCTCGACCGATTCCTTGATCGTGTCGTAGATCGGGGTGCCTTCAACGTCCTGACCGCCCTTGCCGGGGGTGACGCCGGCGACCAGTTGCGTGCCGTAGGCCTTGTTGCGGAGGCCGTGGAAGCTGCCCTCGCGGCCGGTCAGGCCGGAGACGACCAGCTTCGTGTCGTTGTCAATGATGATGCTCATTGGGTCAGTCCTCAGTTCCCGGCCAGTTCGACGACCTTCTTGGCGGCGCCGAGCATGGTGGCTTCGTGGTGCAGGTTGTCGAGTCCGGCCTCGGCCAGCAGGGCCAGGCCTTCCTCCGAGTTGGTGCCGTCGAGGCGGACCACCAGGGGCAGCTCGAGCCCGATCTTGTTGGTGGCCTCGATGATGCCGCGGGCGACCTCGTCACAGCGGGTGATCCCGCCGAAGATGTTGAAGAGGATCGCGCTCACCTCGGGGTTCGAGGTGATCACTTCGAGCGCGTCGATGATCGCCTCGGCCTTCGAGCCGCCGCCGGCATCGAGGAAGTTGGCCGGGCGGCCGCCGGCCTGGGCGACCACATCCAGGGTGCTCATGCAGAGCCCGGCGCCGTTGCCGAGGATGCCGATGTTGCCGTCCAGCGAGACGTAGGTGAGGCCCTTCTCCTTGGCCATCGCCTCCTGCGGGTCCTGGTCGCCGCTTTCCGGAAGCTCCTCCAGCTCGGGATGACGGAACATCGCGTTGCCGTCGATCGTCACCTTGGCGTCGAGCAGGATCACTTCGCCGTCGGCGTTGACGATCAGCGGGTTGACCTCGATCAGGTTGGCGTCTTCGGCCTGGGCGACCTCGACCAGCTTGACCAGCACGCTGGCTACCTGGTCGGCGACCTCGGCCGGGATCTTCGCCTGGGCGACGATCTCCTGCGCCTCGGCCAGGTCGAGCCCGGCCAGCGGGTCGACGTGATGCTTGACCAGCGCCTCCGGATCGGACTCGGCGATCGCCTCGACGTCCATGCCGCCCATGCGGGAGAGCATGACCATCAGCTTCTTGGCCGAGCGGTCGAGGATGACCGAGGCGTAGAACTCGGACTCGATCTCCGAGCCGGCCTCGACCCAGAGCTCGTGGACCTTGAACGGTCCCTCGCCGTGCGGGCCGACGATGTCCATGCCGATGATCTCACCGGCATACTCATGCGCCTCGGCGGAGTCCTGGGCGATCTTGATGCCGCCGGCCTTGCCACGGCCGCCGATCAGCACCTGCGCCTTGACGGCGACGGGGTAACCGAGAGTTTCAGAAGCGTCTACTGCGGCGTCAGCAGTGGAAGCGTGAACGCCTTTGGGGACCGGCAGCCCATGACGGGCGAACAGTTCTTTTCCCTGATATTCGAGGAGATCCATGACCTTTTCGGAGTTAGGTGACGAAGGGCTCCGGAAGGCGCGGACGGCCACGTCGAAGCCGACGATGGACTCTATTCGACATAATGCCCTTCCCGCATGCCGCTGCCATCACTGAAGAACATCGAGTGGGTGACCACTGACTGCTACGGAGACCTGATCGATTGGGAGAAGGGCATCGCCGAAGCCTGCGCCAAGGAGGCGGCGAAGGACGGGTTCAGCTTTGACACGGAGCCCTTCCTGGAGCGTTTTTTCGAGGTTCAGGCCGAGATCATGGCGGGCTCGTATGAGCTCTACGCCGAGGTCCTGCGCCGCACGATCATCAAAGTCGCCGGCGAGATCGGCTGGGAAGTCGAACCTTCCCGCGCCCAGTTCCTGCCGGACAGCGTTGCCTACTGGATGCCGTTCCGCGAGTCCAACGCGGCGATGGACCGGCTGGCCAAGAAGTTCAACGTCGGGATCATCAGCAACATCGACGACAAGATGCTCGGCATCTCCCGTCGTCACCTGCGCACCGAGCTCGACCTGGTGGTAACCGCCCAGCAGGTCCGCAGCTACAAGCCGGACGACACTCACTTCAAGGAATGCGCCCGCAGGATCGGCGGCAAGAAGGGCTGGCTTCACATCGGGTCGAACTACGACACCGATGTCGCTCCCTTGCTAAAGATGAAGGTTCCTGTGATCTGGGTGAACCGACATGGCGAGAAGCTCGCCGGACGCAAGAAGCCTTCGCTGGAGGTCAAGACCTTCCGCGATGCAGTGAAGAAGCTGGGCGCCGGAGGCTAATCATCTTCGGTTCCTTCGCCCAGTTCGGGGGGAGGCGTCTGGGAGCCGCTCTGGCGGCTCTATTTGGTGCTGCCCTGGTCTTGCTGCTGATCGGTCCGGCCGAACGCTCGCTGGCCGCCCGGCCGAACTTCGTGGTGATCCAGACCGATGACCAGAACGCGGCCACGGTCAAGGCCTGGATGCGGGGCAAGGTCGGCGGATTCGAGCGGGTCATGCCGAACGCGATGCAGAAGATCCTCGGCAACGGCACCGAGTTCTCGAACTATTACGCGAGCTCGCCGGTCTGCAGCCCCTCGCGGGCGTCGCTGCTCAGCGGCCAGTACCCCTGGAACAGCGGCCTGCGTTCGAACGAGGGTCAGAACGGCGGCTGGGAAGGCTGGGAGTACCACGACATCTTCCGCCAGAACCTCGCGGTCACCCTGAAGCGTTCCGGCTACCGCACGGTCCACGTCGGCAAGTTCACCAACGGCTACTACGATCGGGCGATGGGGACGGTCGAACGCACGGTCCCGCCGGGCTGGACCGACTGGTTCACCAGCTCCTACATACGAGGGACCCACTTCTACGGCTACCGCTTGAACCTGAACGGCTATCCAACCAACGCGATCGGTGACCCCAACTACCACACCGCCGGTCCCGGGATCGATTCATCGGCCTGTCACCTGAACAACCTCAGGGCGTTCTGGCCCTTCGGCAGCTGCCGCTACTCCAGTGATGTCTACACGGCCGCAGCGGTCCGGGCGATCAAGCGCTACCAGACCCGGCCGTTTTACCTCCAGGTCGATTACCAGGCCCCGCACGGGGACGTCTCGGGCTCCCGTGGCCCTCAGCCCGCGACCCGCCGGATCGATGCGGCCGCGCAAACCCCGTTGCCGCGGCCGCTCTCGTTCAACGAGCGCGACTTCAGTGACAAGCCGGCCCTGATCCGGTCGCTCGCGCCGCGTCGGATGGGGCCGGCGGCGATCAACCGTCTGCGCGACTCCTACCGCCTGTACCTCGAATCCCTGCGCTCGGTCGACGACGGCATCGGGGCCATCTTCCGCTCGCTCCGCAAGACCCGCCAGCTGCGGAACACCTACGTGTTCCTGCTCTCCGACCACGGCCTCTTCCTCGGCGAGCACCGCTACGACTGGGGCAAGTTCATGCCCTATGAGGCATCCTCATCGCCGCTGATGGCGGTGCGCGGCCCCGGCGTGGGGAAGGGACAGGTGAGCCGTGAGGTGGTCGCCAACATCGACGTCCCGGTCACGATCGCGCGGCTGGCCAAGGCCCGGCCCTCCTACCCGACGGACGGCCGTTCGCTCAAACCGTACTGGCGCGACCCGTCGTTGACCACGGACCGCGCGGTGGCGATCACGATCAACTCGCAGCAGCGCGATGAGGCCTCGGCTTCGGCTCACGCGCCGGTCCTGCGCTACCGCGGCTACCGGGTCGGCCCCTACAAGTACATCCGCTACGACCAGGGCGGCGAGGAGCTCTACGACCTCTCGATCGACCCCGCCGAGCTGAACAACAAGACCAGGGCACCCGCCTACGCGAACGTGCTCGCCTGGATGCGTTCCCACCTCCGTCAGGTCACCAAATGCAAGGCCCAAACCTGCCGCACCGAGCTGCCGGAGCCTCCTGAGCCCAAGTAGCGGGCCAGGTGACACCTGTTGCGGGGGGCGTGGGACCGACGTCTCGTAAATAAGTCGGCATGGCTTCGCCAGCCTCCAACTGCAACCCGCCGGCCCACAGAAACAAATGATGGATGGGCCGGCTCTGGCCGGGCTGCCTCAAAGGTGAACAGGGTGGTGCGGCCACCGAGCGGAGTCCGTTCATCAAATATTTGATGTTCTGAACGGACGGGTTTGACTTGGAGGGCGGGTTGGACCCCGCCCGACTTACTTATGAGACGCCTGTCCCTTGCTACCCCGTAGCAGCCGCCAACCCGTGCACCTCTTACTTGGTCAGCTGGCCCATGCGGTTTAGGTTCGAGCGGCCGAGGACCTTGCCTTCGGCGTCGAGGCCGACCACGCGGTAGTAGGCGTAGGCGCGGGGCAGGTCGGCTCTGGTTTCGAAGCCGGACCGCGCCACGGTCGCGACGACCTCGAGCTTGCCGCGGGAGGAGCCGGCCAGGATCCGCCACTCGCGGACCCGGGTGTCGCCGTTCCAGCTCATCCAGACCTTGCTGCCGCTGCCGTCGCGTTCGCTTTTGACCGCGACCGGGGTGCGGGGCGCACCGACCCACGGTGCCTTGAAACAGCGGTACGAGACCGACTTGGCGGCGAAGCTGAAGTCGAAGAGCACCTCGCCGTTCGGCGCGAACTCGGTGCAGGCGTTGACGTCACCCCAGCCGACGAAGACGTTGCCGTTCGGCTGGACATCGGTGTTGCCCTGGCTCTGCGACATCTTGTTGCGGGGGTCGCGGTAGGCCCGGACCAGGGTCACGCGGCGTCGCCGCTCGTCGATCTTCAGGGTCTTGGCGCTGGTGAAGCGGTTGACCCGCCCGTGCTTGCCGCCGGCCCCGTTGTCGAAGATGGTCAGGGTGCCGTCGCTCTGGCGGTGCAGGTCATGCTGGAAGGCGAAGCGCACGCCCTTGCCCAACTTGAAGTCGGACCGCTTGCCGCCGATCCGCCACATGATCCGCCCGGTCTTCCGGTTGATCTTGTAGAGGGCCTGCGTGTGCCGGGCCGAGATCAGGATGTTGCCGTCCGCGTCATCATTGATCGAGTTCATGTGGAACCAGTCGAAGGGACGGGTGTTCCGCCGTGGGATCCGCAGGTAGGTCTCGTTCATCCGGACCTTGCCGAGCGGGTGCCACTCCCAGACCACGAGGCCGGTGCGGATGTCGATCTCCTGTGCGATGTAATCGAGGAGATAGGCCCGCTTGGGTCCGCCGAACCTGCTCAGGTCCACCACGGCCGTCCGGTAGGCAGTCACGTAGGCGGTGCCGCGCGGAGTCAGGTTGAACTCGTGAGGATCACCGGTGAAGCCGTTGCCGCCGCCGAAGCGCCGGAAAACCTTGTAACGACTGTCCGCCATCTCGAACTTGCTGTCGACCCGCTTGCCGAAGGTGTCCCGGCGCCACCAGGTGAGGACGGTCCGGCCGCGGTAGCGCTGGGCGCGGAAGTCGGTCACCCGCAGGCCGGGCCGGTACCAGACCAGCTCCCCGTCGTTGTCGAGGATGGTCGGGCCGCTGGTCCGCGGCGCGTAGAAGATGTTGCCCCCGGCCTTGCCCGGCCTGTCCGTGTCCACGGTGACTCTCGGGATCTTGAGCCGGAGGGTCTTGAAGGTGTCCCAGGCTCGGGGGGTCTGGCCCTTGGCCGGGCTCCACGGGTCGTTGCCCAGGTTGACGGGCAGAAACATGCCGGTGCGAAACGAGTACGAACGGCGGCCGGTGCCGAAGAAGGTGTGGCGGGCCGAGGTCACGGTCACCCTCTCGCGCGGCGCAAACGGCTTGATCGGGACGAAACCGACCCCGACCGGGCCGCCGAAGGCCCGCAGGCGGCCACGGTGGAGGCCGGTGCGCGACCCGCGGACCGTGACTCGCCCGAGCGCCGCCCGGGTCACTCCCTCAAAGGCGATGTTGGTGGTCGGCGAGGCGTCCACCGTCCCCTGGCTGGGGAAGACCGCGAGCTGCCTGGCGCCGGCGTCCGGAGCGAAGCTCAGGGCGAGGATCAGGGCGCAGGCGAGCCCGGCCAAGGGGAGCCAGAGAGCGGCCCGCGGGAGAGAGTGGCTTTTCGGGTTGGCATCGGTCAACTGGTCAGCTCCCCGATCGGGTTGAGTTTGGAGCGGCCGAGGACCTTGCCTTCGGCGTCGAGGCCGACCAGGCGGAAGGTGGAGGGCTGGCCGGTGATCGGGATCGTCGTCTCGAAGCCGGTGCGGGGCACCTCGTTGGCGTAGCTCAGGTTGCCCTTCCGGCCGGCCAGGACGCGCCAGGTGCGGACCCGGGTGTCACCGTTCCAGCTCACCCAGACCCGGCTGTCGGCACCCTCGGGCTCGCTCTTCACGTGAATTGCCGATGGACGCGGAGCGCCGGTCCACGGATCGCGGTAACAGCGGTAGGTCACGGCCACGGCCGAGTACTCCATGTCCCAGACCACCTGGCCGTCGGACGAGAACTCGGTGCAGTACTTCAGTGATCCCCAGCCGGTGAAGACGTTCCCGTCCGCGAGGATCTGGGTGTTGCCCTGGCTGGGGGAAAGCAGGTTGCCGGGGTGGATGTATGACTTGACCAGGCTGGCGGTCTTCCTCTTCTCGTTGATCCGGAAGACCATGCTCTTCGAGACCTTGGCGCGGTTCGGCAGCGGCCCGCCGGCAGCGCCGTTCTCAAAGATCGAGTAGGTGCCGTCGGCGTGACGCCGGAAATCGTGCTGATAGGCGAAGCGGAAGCCCTTGCCGAGCTTGAAGTCCGAGTCCTTGCCGCCCATCCGCCACATCACCTTGCCGGTCCGGCGATTGACCTTGTAGAGGGCGGCGGTGTGGCGGGCGGAGATCAGCATGTTGCCGTCCTTGTCCCGGGCGATCGAGTTCAGGTGGAAGTAGTCGAAGGGCCGCTTGATCTTCTTCGGGATCGGCATGTAGGTCTCGTTGACCCGGATGTTGCCGAGCGAGTGCCACTCCCAGAGCACCTGGCCGGTGCGAAGGTCGATCTCCTGGGCGACGTTGTCCATGACCGGGGTTCGCTTGAGGCCGCCGTACTGGCGGAGGTCCATGATCACGTTGCGGAACGAGTTCACGTAGGCGGTGGTGTCGCTGGCCATGGTGAACTCGTGCGGGTCGCTGGTGTAGCCGTTGCCGGCCTCGAACCGCTTGATCACCTTGTAATTGCTGTTCGCGATCGCGTAGTTGCTCTCCACGTGCTTGCCGACCTGGGCCCGGCGCCACCAGGTCAGGACCGGCTTGCCGCGGTAGGTCTGGGCCCGGAAATCGGTGACCCGCTGGCCCGGGCGGTAGTAGATGAGCTCACCGGTGTTGTCGACGATCATCGGACCGTTGGTGCGCGGCGCCAGGAACACGTCGCCGTCGGAGGCCCCCGGCAGATCGACGGTGACGTTGGCCTTCGGGACCTTCAGCGGGAAGGACTTGTAGGTGGTCCACTCGGGCGGGGTGGCGCCCTGCGGGGGGACCTGCTTCTCGTCGCGCCAGCCTTTCGGGGTCAGCAGTCCGGTCACGAAGGAGTAACGGTGCTTCGACTTGCGGCCGGTGCCGGCGAAGGTGTTTCGCTTCGAGGTCACGGTCACCCGTTCCTTGCGGAGGAAGTTCTTGGCCGGAATGAAGCTGACCCCGTTGCGGTCCGAGTGGGCGCGGAGACGGCCCTTGTGGACGCCGCTGCGGGATCCACGGACCACGACCTTGCCGAGCGCGGCACGGCTCACTCCCCGGAAGGAGATCGTCGTCTCGTTCGAGGCGACCCTTACTCCGGGGCTTGGGTATGCGGCTATTTCCTTGGCCTGGGCAGCCGGGGAAAGCACTACTCCCAGGGCGAAGACGAACAGGGCGACTGCGGTCGTGGCTAGGCGCGACACCTGCTCCCCTTTCTCATCGTGATCAACGGGATCTGAAATCTTAGACCAAGAAATGCTCATGAAGTTGCGGCGCCAAGCGGTCGTGACAAAGGGCACCCACTTCCTCCGGGCTTCTAGACGCGGGGTACGATGGCGCTGCCGTGAGCAAGCCGCCCAAACCCGCCCCGGTCGGCCCTCGCGGCCTCTCCCGGGTCAGTTCCGGCTGGCTGGCTCACAGCGATCCGGACCAGCGCAAGCGGCGGGGCCAATACATGACGCCCCGGGCGGTCGCCGAAGCCCTGGTCGATCGGGTCGAGCTGCGCCCGGGCCTGCGGGTGCTCGACCCCGGAGTCGGGACCGGCGAGCTGCTTCGGGCCGCGCTCGACCGCGAGCCGGAGCTGGAAGCGTTCGGCTGGGACATCGATAAGACCGTGCTCGCCGCCGCCCGGGACCTGGTCCCGGAGGCAGGGTTGGAACAACGGTCGGCCTTGGCGCCCGCGCGGGATGGCGATCGCTTCGACCTGGTGCTCGGCAACCCGCCCTACTTTCAGCTCCGGCTCGACCCGGCTGAACGGAAGCGTTTCGGCGGGGTCATCTCCGGCCGGGCCAACATCTTCTCCCTCTTCTTCCAGGTCGGTCTGGAGTGCCTGCGGCCCGGTGGCAGGCTGGCCTTCATCGTGCCGCCCTCGATGAACAGCGGCGCCTACTTCGAGGCCCTTCGCGAGCATTTGATCGCCCGCGGCGAGATCGAAGACCTGACCCTGCTCCCGGGCAACGATCTCTTCGAGGGAGCCAACACCGCGGTCCAGCTCCTCGTCCTCCGGAAAGCCTCGGACTCCCAGGATCGGGTGGGTCGGATTTCCGGCAGGACAGACGGAAATCCGACCCACCGTGGGTTCGTGTTCCGGCGGGAGGTTCCCGAAGCCGGGTTTCGGCGGGTGGTCTTCAGCTCGGACCCGGGCCGGCTGGCGGCCGAGTTCGAAGGGCGAAGCACGCTCTGGGAGCTAGGCCTGGAGGCCGTGACCGGGCAGGTGATCTGGAACGCGAACCGGGATCGGCTCGTCGAGCACGGCGGCGCGGAGCGGGTGCCCCTGATCTGGGCTCACGACATCGGCGAGGGCGAGCTGAGAGGCGGCGCGGCCGGAGCGGAGTGGGGAAGTGAAACCAGGCCCGGCAAGCCGGGCTTCTATGACACGGCCGACGGTGGCCGTCCGCCCCTGATCGGACCAGCGATCGTGGTCAACCGCGTGGTCGGCGCGGTCGGCAGGGGAGAGCTCCGAGCGGCCCTGATCCCCCCGGGGATGGAGTTCCTGGCGGAGAACCACGTCAACGTGATCCGCCCGCGACGGGTCGGGCGAGACCGGGTGGACTGGGCTCACGTGCTGGGCGCGCTGCGGGCACCCGGGGTGGTCGAACGGGTCCGACGGCTGACCGGCAACACGCAGATCTCGGCCCGGGAGCTCACCCATCTGCTCCCGCTCGATTGACGGCCCGGCTCAGCGCTCGATGATGCGGGTGTAGAAGAAGTCGGGAGACTCGCCCCACTTCTGGGGGTTGTGCAGCGGGCGGAAGTCGCAGGACTCGTACAGCCGCACCGCCGAGGTGTTCGACTCGTTCACGTCGAGCTGGATCCGGCCGCAGCCCCGGGAGCGGCTCCGCTCGATCGCCGCCTCGAGCAGGATCCGGCCGTAGCCGTTCCCCCGGGCCGACTCCTCGACGAACAGGTCTTCGAGCCAGGCGTCCTCGTTTCCGGTCCAGACCGAGAGCCGGAACCGGACCTGCGCGAAACCGACCTCTGGGTCACCGACCAGCAGGAACTCGGTCGAGCGATCGCGCAGCAGGGTCGTCGCGGTGGCCTCGATCTCGGCGTTGGTCGGCGAGCTGCTGCCCAGGTGGTCGCGGAAGCCGCCGATCAGGCGGGTCAGCGGCGCCACATCGGTCGGCCCGGCGATCCGGAGCGGCGTCTCAGGACCCATCGCCCAGCCCCAGCTGTTCCCGGAACTCGGCCCGGGCCTTGTTCTGCTTCTCGATCACTTCCCGCGGCAGACGCTTCGAGCCGTCGTAGATCTGCCGCAACGCTTTCCCGTTGTTCTTCAAGAGGTAGATGTCTACCCGGTTGAAGCCGGCCCGAAGCGATTCCGGGGGCAGCAGGATCGAGTAGCCGGGCCCGCGACCGGTGCCGTCCTTGAAGCTCCACCCGACCGCCTGGATGCGCCCGCGGACCGCCACCGCGAGGACGCTCTTCTCGGGGATCCGGTCGGTCACGCCGCGCTGCAGCAGCCCGCGCAGGGTCGGCGCGGTCGGGTCGTAGTTCTTGACCGCGTTGCGCTCGTCAGGCAGCGCCCGCCAGCGCTTCAGGGGCAGCACGTCCAGGCTGCTCACGCGCTTGCCGATCAGCTCCTTGTGAGGGCCGAACCGGTAGAAGGGTCCCCAGCCGTGGCCGGTGCCGAAGACCGCCTGGATCCGGTTCACCAGACGCTTCTGCCGCTGCTGGACCATCTTCTGCGGGCTGATCTGCGCCTCGCCGTTGGGCGAGTTGACCACCGTGACCTTGTCCGGGTCACAGGGCGTCTTCTTCCACGGATAGGCGATGCCCAGCTGATCGGCGATCATCGGCAGGATGTCCGTCGCGCAGGTCCGCTCGTCGCTGACCTCGGGCTTCTCCTGGCCGGGTGACTTGACGAAGAGCGGCACCGAGGCGATCTCGCCCATGTTCTCCGGCACCGCGGCCCGCCGCGCCACCTTTGACTGGAAGGCCGCGCCATGGTCGGCCGTGACGATGAACAGCGCCCGGTCCCAGAGGCCGGTCTCCTTCATGCGGGCGATGATCCGGGCCAGCAAGGTGTCCGTGTAGCCGACCTCGAGCAGGTGGCGCTGAAGCGCGATGTTGACGATCGGCGGCGGCGCCATCCAGGAGCCGTCGTTGGGCAGCAGCCCCGACCACTCGGCGCTCAGGTTCGAGTAGCGCTGCCCGTTGGGGATGTGGCGCCAGGGATAGTGCGGCTTCTCGATGTGAATCAGATCGAGGGTCTTCTCCTGCCCCGGCGTGAGCTTTTCGTCGAACTCGCCGACCCGCTCGAACTCGTCGGCTGAGGACTCGAGCGCGAACAGCCGGCCCAGCTTCCGGGCCGCGCCCTGGCCGGACCTTTCCGGCTGCGTGTCGCCCGTGGTGCCCGTGGCCCCGGTGGCTCCGGTCGCACCGCTCACCGCGGTCGGACCGCTGGCACCGGTGGTCCCGGTCGGGCCCCCGTCGCTGGTCAGCCCGGTCACTTCGGATTCGGCGTTCGTGTCCACCTCGTCGGACTCGGTGAAGCCGGAGAACGAGTTGGAGACATCGGGCAGGTTGCGGGTCATCGAGTCCGGCAGCAGCAGGTACTTCGAGACCACGAACAGGTCGGAGAAGAGGTCGGAGGTCGAACCATCCTGGGCGGAGTTGTCCTCGCCCGGGCAGAGCTCGTCCGGGCAGACCCGGGTCGCGGCCTCCATCACCCGCAGCTTGTAGCTGCCACCGAGCAGGGTGAAGATGCTGCGCGGGTAATCCGAGGCGATCGGCAGATCGTCGTGGTTCGGCTGCTGGCCGGAGAAGATCGCCGGCACCGCGAGCGGCGTGTAGGCGCCGGCCGCGCTGGCGTCGCGGTACCAGGTCGAGTGGTCGGCCAGGTCGGCGAAAGCCGGGAACCTGGTCCCGTCGACCTCGCCGTCCGGCTTCATCAGCGAGCCGGTCGGGAACTCATCGAAGATGACCATCACGACCGGGGCCGGCTCGGTCCCCTGGACGTCGACCGGGTCGGGCTGCTCGCGGGGCAGGACCAGACGCGAGGTGCTGGAGAAACCGAAGAAGAGGATCAGGATCACGATCGGGGCGACGCTGAGCACGTCCATGAAGGCCTGGGGGAAGCGCCAGCGCGAGTAGAGGAAGACCCCGGCCAGCGAAAGCGCGACCGAGATCGCGATCAGGAACCCGGCCGGCCACTCGAGGTGGTTCTTGAGGAGCTGCAGCGCGAAGCAGGCGCCGAACAGGCCCATCAGGAAGAGGTGGAGGTACCACTGCGCGTCGCGGCTCACCAGCCGGACCAGGGCCTCCAGGCCCAGACCGATCAGGGGCGGAACGAAGGTCAGAACCAGGGCGTAGAGGATGATCTGGCCCGAGCTGTTGCCGCGGGCGACGAAGAAGTCCGGGTTCTCGCCGAGCAGGTCCAGCATCGGCTGGGCGAAAGCCAGCGCCCATAGCGCAGCGAGGTGCGCCCCTCCCAGGAGCAGTGAGGGCCGCTTGAAGCGGGCGTCAATCCCTTCTCCGGACTTCTGTCCGGACTTAGCGACATCAGTCACAGAGCGGAAAGTCTATTGGTCAGGCGAGGACCAGAGCAGTCCCAGACGGGGCTGTCCGGAATCTTCCCGGATGCCGAACAGCGCGATCCGGTTCCGCCCGGCTCGGAGCGCCGATTGCGGGATCAGGATCGAGTAGCGGGTCTTGCCGTTGTCCACGTAGGTCTGCCCGACCGCGGCGATGGTTCCGTTCACGGCGACGGCAAGCGGAAGTCCGGCGTCGCCGCCCTTGATCACGCCTCGCTGTCTCAGCACCGGATTCAGCTCGACGCCCGGGCTGAAGGTGTAGCCGTCGCTGCCGGAAACGTCCGGCGTCGCCTTCGGGAGGCCCGGGCTGCCGGGCTCGAGCAGATCGACGTCATTCAGCGATTCACCGATCAGGTCTTCGAACTTGCCCCAGCGGAAGGCCCGGTCCCAGTCGGCGCCGTCGCCTCCCAGCAGCTTTGCCATGTGGTCGATGTAGACCTGGCGCTGGGCCATGGTCTCGGCGAAGGAAAGGGTCGTGATCGGGCCGGTCCCGTTGTCGATCCGGATCGTCTTCCGGTCACAGGTCGCCGGCTTCCAGGGCAGATCGATGCCGAGGATCTGCGCCATGTCGGGCACGATCTCGGTGGTGCAGGTCGGCCGGTTGACGATCGCGCCCCGCTTCTGGTGCGGGGCCTTGATGAAGAGCGGCACCATCGCGATCTGTCCCATCGTCTCCGGCTCGACCTCGCGGCGGTTCGCGTCCTTGGTCCAGGCGGCGCCGTGGTCAGCGGTCGCCACGAACAGAGTGTCGTCCCAACGGCCGGCCTTTTTCAGGGCCGAGATGATCCGGCCGAGCAGATTGTCGGTGAACCCGACCTCCAGCAGATGGGCCTGGTGGGCGCGGTCGGTCACGTAGCCGTCGGCGAGCCAGTCGGTATCGGTGATGAAGTTGCGGAAGTCCTCGGTCCCACTCGAGTACTTGAGGCCGGAGGGATAGTGGGTCCACGGGTAGTGGGGCTTCTCGACGTGCACGAAGTCGAACGTGTTGCCCTCCTTGCCGAGGGTGCTGATGAACTTCGCGACATCCCCCTCACCGTCCAACGAGTCCTCGCCGGCGACCAGCCGGTCGTGCACCCACTGCCGGGCCCGGCCGCGTTCGACCGAGTCCACCTCGGTCCCGCCGAAGCCCTGGAAGCTTTGCGAGATGTCGGGCAGGCTGCTGCCCATGTCCTCCGGCAGGAGGAGGTGAGCGGAAACCGCCCGGAGATCGGTGTAGAGGGAGGAGAGCGCGTTGCCCATGTCCGTGTTGACGCCTTCCCGCTCGCCGCAGATCTCCTCGGTGCAGAGCTGGGTGATCGGCTCGATCGCATGGGTCTTCCAGTCCTTGCCGAGCAGGGTGAAGATCGAGTCGGGATGGTCGGCCGCGGTCGGGAGCAGGTCGCGGTCGGCCGCCTGGCCGGTCAGGATCGACGGGACGGCGATCGCCGTGTACGACCCTCCGGTGGCGGTGTTGCGGTACCAGGTGGAGGTGTCCTTCAGCCCGGCGAAGTTGGGGAACCGCTTCGGGTTGATGTTTCCCGAAGGGCTCATCAGTGAGCCGGCCGGGAACTCATCGAAGATCACCATGACCACCGGAGCGGGATTCTCCGCGCTCGCCTCCTTCGCGTGGACCTCCGGGGTGGAGGTCGTGAGCTCGGAGGCGTCACTGAAGAAGAAAAAGGAGATCAGGATCACCGGCGGCGCGATCACCAGGATGTCGGCCATCGAACGCATGAAGTGAGCCCGGGCATAGGCCCAGGTGAGCAGGCCGCCGAGCACTATCGCGAGCACGATCATCGGCCAGGCGGGACCGTCGGCGAACTGTTTGAGGATCTGCAGCGCGATCGCCGAGAACAGCACTCCGCAGAGTCCGAGGTGAAGGATCCAGCGGGCTGCCGGGCTGATCAGGTTGAGCAGCGCCTCGATCAGGGTCGCGGCCAGGGCGGGCAGGATCGCCAGCAGCAGAACGAAGGCGATGATCTGGCCGGAGGTGTTGTCCCGGGCGACGAAGAAGTCCGGATTGTTGCCCAGCAGGTTGAGCAGCGGCTGCAGAACCGCCAGCGCCCAGAGGGCAGCGAGATGCAGGCCGCCCATCAGAATGGACGGCGCCTCAAGCGGGGCTGTCTTGTCCGCCCGTTCTGACATCGGTCGGCGATCCTATTCTGTTCAAGGGAAACTCGCCGCTTCGAGGCGGGTTTAACAGCAGGTCTAGCCGCTTGTTTGCAATCGGGAAAAACCTCTGGCGCCTGCGGGCGCTCATCTTGCTGGCCGGCCTGACAGCCGCCCTGCTGGCCGCTGCCCTGGCTCGCGCGGGCGAGGCCGGAGCTCGCCCCAACATCGTGGTGATGCAGACCGACGATCAGACCTCGCGGATGCTGCACTCGGTGTACGTCGGACCGCACGGCGGGCGCCACCCGACGATGCCGAACACCCTGCGCCTGATGGGGCGGATGGGGGTGGAGTTCACCAACTACTACTCGACGATCCCGGTCTGCTCGCCCTCGCGGTCGGCTCTGCTCTCCGGACAGTACGGCCACACCAGCGGCATGGTCCGCAACCTCGGTCTGCTCGGCGGGGCGCGCGGCATCTCGCGGAGCGCGGCCTGGGACGGGAACTTCGCCGCGGCGCTCCAGCAGGCGGGCTACTACACGGCTCACTTCGGCCGGTTCGTCAACGAGTACGGCAACGAGACCGGCTACGACGACCCGGCGGTGCCGCCGGGCTGGAACTACTGGGCGACCGATTGGACCCCCGGGCCGGCTCGCCGCTTCTACGGCTACCGGCTCAACGTGAACGGCCGGATCGAGGGGCCGTTCGGCAGCCTCCGGTATGAGGCCCGGAAGAACAAGGACAGCCCGAAGTGCCCCGCCGGCGGTCTCAGCTGCAATTACCACACGGACCAGATCACGACCCGGGCGCTGCGGGTCATCCGGCACGCCCCGAAACAGCCGCTCTACGTCCAGATCGATTACGAGGCCCCGCATGGGGTGGCCGACGGCAACGGTGAGTCCGAGCCGGCCAGCCGTCACATCGGCTCGGCCGTCCGGACGCCGCTGCCCCGCCCACCTGGCTTCAACGAGCCGAAGATCGGTGACAAGCCACCGGGCCTGCGGGCCGGTGCGAGCCGGCTGACCCGGGCCCAGATCGCCTTTGACCGCGAACGATGGCGTCACGAGCTCGAATCGCTGCGGGCGGTGGATGACAGCGTCGGCCGGGTGATCCGCACCCTGAGAGCCACCGGCCGGCTCCGTAACACCTACGTCATCTTCATGTCCGACAACGGCGCCTTCTTCGGCGAGCACCGCTACGCCGGCTCGAAGTTCCTGGCCTACGAGCCTTCGACCAACGTGCCCTTGATCATCCGCGGTCCCGGCGTGAAACGAGGGCGCCGTTCGGCCGCGATCGTCGGCAACGTAGACATGGCGCCGACCATCGCCGACCTGGCCGGTGCCCCGCTCTTGATCCCACCCGACGGCCGCTCGATGGAGCCCCTGCTCCGCCGGCCGGATCGGGTCGGCCGCCGCGCGATCGTACTCGAGTCCTACCGGCTGCCGTCCCGGGCGCTATACGCTCATCTCGAGAGCGAAGGGATCGAGGTGCCGGACGATCTCGGCGCTTCGGCTTCGGCGAAGGTGCCCGCCGTCAACTTCACGGCGCTGCGGGCGGGCCGCTACAAGTACGTCGAGTACGAGGGCGGCGGACGTGAGCTCTACGACCTGAGGCTCGATCCCGGCGAGCTGTCGAATCGCATCCACTGGCCCGGGTACCGCAGGGTGTTCCAAGCGCTCGATCGCCAGATGAGATGGCGGCAGTTTTGCGCCGGAATCACCTGCAGGAGAGGGACCGGTCCGCTGCCCGCGCCGAAACTCCCGCGGCGCTGAGCGGTTTAGGCGAGAGGTATCGAGGAAGAAAACCGCAACAATCCCGCCCGGTCCGCGGCTTTGCTACTGGTCTTCGCGCTGCTTTCAGCGGCCGCGCACGGCCGCGCTGGCGCCGCCGAAAGGTCCTCCGTCGCGAGCGGCCCTGCCCGGCCGAACGTGGTCGTGATCCAGACCGACGACCAAGATTTGAGCAGCCTCCGCGCCACCTTCCGGGATCCCTGGAACCGGGTGCGGCGAGCGATGCCGAACACGCTCGACCTGCTCGCCGGCAAGGGAATCGAGTTCACCTCCTACTACGTCAGCCACCCGCTCTGCGCCCCTTCCCGGGCAACGTTGCTTTCCGGTCAGTACGGGCACACCAGCGACTTCCTTCGGAACTCCGGGCCGGAAGGCGGCTGGGAAGGCTGGCTGAACCTGCCGATCATGAACGAGAACCTGGCGGTTGCCCTGAGCCGGTCCGGGTACCGGACCGCGCACGTCGGCAAGTTCACCAACAACTACCACGGGGCGACGATGGAGACCGTCGACACGACCGTCCCGCCCGGCTGGGACCACTGGTACGTGCCGGCCTACGGGAACCTTCTCTACTACTACGGGACCCGCCTGAACGTCGATGGGCAGGCGGTCGGACCGCTGGGGACCAACGGCTACGACCTGACCGGGCGGGGCACGGACCCACCCGAATGCACGGCGGCCCGCCTGCTCGACCCGCTGCCAGGTGTCACCTGCGACCACTCGACCGATCTGTTCAGCCGCGATGCGGTCGAACAGATCCTGAATGCCGGCAATCAGCCCTTCTACCTGCAGGTCGACTACAACACTCCTCACGGCGATCACCGTTCGCCGATCGGCCCCCAGCCGCTCGCCCGCCATTACGACTCGGCCCTGAAGTCGGAGATGCCGAGACCGGCCGGCTTCAACGAGAGAAATGTCACCGACAAGCCAACCTTCATCCGAGACATACCGCCGATGACCGGCACTGAGGTCAAGAGCCTGAACACCCGCTGGCAGAAGGAGATCGAGGCGCTGCGCGGCGTCGACGACGGGGTCGGCGCGATCGTCGAGGCGTTGCGCCGGACCGGCCGGCTGCGCAATACGTACATCTTCTTCCTCTCGGACAACGGGCAGTTCACCGGCCAGCACCGGCTGAGCAGCGCCAAGTTCCTGGCCTATGAACCGTCCAGCCACGTGCCGCTGCTGGTCCGCGGGCCCGGCATCCGGCCCCGGTCGGTCTCATCCGAGCTGGTCGCCAACGTCGATATCGCCCCGACCGTCCTCGCCCTGACCGGAGCCAGGCTCCCGCGGGGATATGACGGCCGCAGCCTGAAACCGTTCTGGAAGAAGCCCGGCAAGCGGACCCGCCGGCCGATCGTCTTCGAGTCCTTCGTCGGCCCCGATGACGCCCCGCCGGCCGACGCCCATGGCTCTGCCTCGGCGCCCGCACGCAACTACTCCGGGATCCGCGCCGGCCGCTACAAGTACATCGAGTACACGAGCGGGGACCGGGAGCTCTATGACCTGAAGTCCGACCCGGCGGAGCTGCACAACCGGGTTGAGAACCCCGCCTGGCGGAAGGTCACGCGCCGCATGGAGGTCGCCCTGGCCGCGCGCGAGAACTGTCGCGGCTCCGCCTGCCGGCGAGGGACCGGCAAGCTGCCCGCCCCGCCGCGGCGGAAGGCGGCGCGATGATGCGCCGGGGCCTGCTCACGATCTTCACCGCGATCTGCCTCGGGCTGGCCGCGGGCGGGCTGTTCGCCGCCGGCGCGGGAGCGGCGCGGCCAAGTTTCGTGGTGATCCAGACCGACGATCAGGCCCGCAACGAGTTCGACCGCCGCTTCCGCGATCTCGATGACACATGGCGGCCGATCATGCCGAAGACGATGAAGCTGATGCGAGACAAGGGCATCACCTTCACCCAGTACATGACGCCTTTCCCGCTCTGCGCCCCTTCCCGGGCGACCCTGCTCAGCGGCCGCTACACCCAGAACCACGGCGTGGTCCGCATCGGCGGCCCGCGCGGCGGTTGGCAGGCCTACGAGACCAACCCGATCATGAACGAGAACCTGCCCGTCTGGCTGCAGCGAGCCGGCTACCGCACGCTTCACTTCGGCAAGTTCATGAACAACTACGGTGGGGCCGATGACCCGCCCGAGACCGTGGTCCCACCGGGCTGGGACCGCTGGGTCTCCGATGCGACCGACAACTCGACGCGCGAGTTCTATGGCTACCGGCAGAACATCGATGGCCAGATCACCCCGCGACTGGGTTGGCCGTACTACGACCAGGGTGGCGGCGGCCGCGACCCCGACGGCTGCCCCTGGCTCGGGATCCAGATCTGCAACTACCACACCGACTCGATGTCGACCCAGGCCGAGCAGGCGATCGAGAACGCCGGCAACCAGCCCTTCTACCTGCAGGTCGATTACCACACGCCGCACGGCGATTCACGCCCGCCGATCGGCCCCGAACCCGCACCGCGCCATTACGACACCGCCCTGCGCACGCCGGGCCCACGGCCCCCCGGGTTCAACGAACGCGACTTCAGCGACAAGCCGCAGTACCTGCAGGACGCGGACGCGGCGGCGCCGCTCACCCGCAACGAGATCACCCAGATTGACACCGAGTACCGCAAGTCGGTCGAGGCCCTGCGCTCGGTCGACGATGGGGTCGGCCGCATAATCGGAGCTCTGCGGCGAACCGGCCGGCTGGCGAACACGTACGTGATCTTCACTTCGGACAACGGTTTCTTCACCGGCCAGCACCGAATCAGCCGTGGCAAGCTGCTGCCCTACGATCCGGCACTGAGGGTCCCGTTCGTGATCCGCGGCCCCGGCATCAAGCCGAAGACGAAGAGCTACGAGCCGGTCGCCAACCAGGATGTCGCGCCGACGATCGTCAAGCTGGCGAAGGCCCGCCCCCGGTTGTCGATCGACGGGCGGTCGATGAAGCCGTTCTGGCGCGATCCGAAGAAGCGTTCACGGCGGCCGATCCTGCTCTCGAGCTACCAGCAGATCACCCGCCTGATCCCGGGCGACTACCCGGACGAGCCGGCGGAGCCGACCGGCCGGCGGGGGGACGCCCACGCCTCGGTCAAGAGCCCGGACCAGAACTACGTCGGGATCAGGCTCGGCCCGTACAAGTACATCCGCTACGAGAACGGTGAGAACGAGCTCTACGTGCTGCGGGACGACCCGGCCGAACTGGAGAACCGGGCGGCCGATCCGCGCTACCGGCGGATCATCAAGTACCTGGACCGCCAGCTGGAGATCCTCCGCGGCTGCCACGGCCAAAGCTGCCGCAGCTGGGCTCCGCGATGGCCGCAGCCCCCTAGCTAGGAGTTACCGCCAAGCGGGATCAACCTCTTGCCCTTCATGCGGTAGATGCCGATTTGGTTCTTGCCGGGGTGGATCGACCTCGGGTTGACCAGGCCTCCCCAATGGACCTGGCCGTCGAAGTTGAAGGGTCGGGCGGTCGCCTGGATGACACCGTTGACGGCGATCGCGAAGATCGGCGCCCGTTTCGGAGCGGCCGGGACGACGCCGTTCCAGGTGCCGGTGATGAACATCGGGATCAGATCCTCACCCGGGTCGTAGCCCTTGCCCTGATCGGGTTCGTCGAGCAGCGCGTCATGAGTTCCCGGGGGCACCGGGGCGACCTTCCGGCCGATCAGCTGCGGGGCCGGTCCCAGCGTGTAGAAGGGGCCGGTGCCGAGCCGCTGGTTGGCCCGGTCGATCGCGGCGTTCCGCTGCCGGACCATCGTGCCGAGGTCGGTCGTGAAGAGGTTGCCGAGCGGATCGGTGATCGTCACGTCACGATCGGGCACCTGCCCCTGGAGCGGCACCCCATCCGTCTCGTAGGGATCCTTCACCCCGACCGCCTGCGCGATCGTCGGGACGATGTCCAGGGTCATGCTGTGCTTGCGGGAGACAACCCCCTTCTTCTGGCCTGGATACTTGATGAAGAGCGGCGGGTTGGCAACCTCGCCCATCGCCCGCTTGTCCGCCTGGCGCTGCGGCACCCCGTTGCCCTCGAAGGAGATCCCGTGGTCGGCGGTGACGATGACCATCGCCTTGTCCCAGAGGCCGATCGACTCCAGCTTGCGGCGCATCTGGCCGAGGATGTTGTCGGCGAAACCGGTCTGGACGTACATCCGCGACTGCGAGACCGAGATCCCGTTCGAGTTGACCATCCAGTTGCCGAGGCTGCGTGAGAGCTGAACGATCGGCGAGTCGTTGTACTGGTTGCCCTGCAGGTCGTACTTCCAGACCTGATGGGGCAAGTGCATGTGCATCACGGTCAGGCCGCGGTCACTGTCCGGTACCTCCTGGATGAACTTCTCGTAGAGCTCAGGGTCCGACTTCGGTTCGGCCTTGACCGCCAGCTCGCCGCGCTTCTTCTTGCGTTTGCCCAGTTTGGTCGGCTCGTCCTTTTCGCCGGCGGATCCGAAGCCTTCGAAGTTCGAGCTCACATCGGGCAGCTTCGCCGCCAGCCCGGGCGGCAGGACCAGCTTCCCCTCGACGTACTTGAGGTCCTGGTAGAGCGACTTGAGGCGGGTCAGCTGTCCCTGGTCGGCCTGCTGGTCCGGGCAGAGGTCGTCCGGGCAGAGCGCGGTCACCGGTTCCAGGACGTGCAGCGGCCGGCGCCGGCTGAACTGGCTGAAGATGCTGAGCGGCTGCTCCTGCCAGGTCGGCAGGGTGCTGGCCGGCTGGTTGATCCCGGTCAGGATGCCGGGCACCGCGTGGGGGGTGAAGAAGGCGGTCGTCGACTCGTTCTTGTACCAGGTGCTCGATTTCGCCAGACGCGCAAAGTTCGGGAAGCGGCGGGCGTCGATCTGACGCCGGTCGGTCATCAGGTTCGAGGTGCCGAGCTCGTCGAAGATCATCAGCACGATCGGGTGGTCGTCACCGGAATCGGCGGCGACCTCGAAATCGCCCTCCTTGGGGAAGATCAGGTCGGTGGTCTTGCTGTTGAAGACGAACAGAGCCAGGATCACCACGGGGGCGATGATCAGGATGTCCATCAGGTTCTTCACGAAGAGGAACCGGAAGACCATCCAGGCGAGCAGGGCGCCGAGCCCGAACGATACGAGCAGGATCAGGGCCGAGCGGGCCGAGAAGACATCGGAGACGACCTGAATGAAGAAGAAGCCGGCGATCACCGTCAGCAGCAGGAAGTGCAGGCCGTAGTAGGCCTTCGCGTTCACCTTGCTGACCACCCACTCGAGCCCGAACAGGATCAGCGGCGGGACCAGCGTGAAGCCGATCGCGAGGATCAGGATGTCGCCGGTCGAGTTACCTCGGGCGACGAAGAAGTCCGGGTTCTTGCCGAGCAGGTCGAGCAGCGGCTGGACGAAGGCGAGGGCCCAGAGTGCGGCGATGTGCCCACCGCCGAGCAGCAGCTGCCGCCGGGTCGGTGGCGGCCGGTCGATGACCGCGGCCAGCCCCCTCTTCGATTCTCCCCCCGAACTCTCGCCCGGCCCGCTCACGTCAGTGTGGCTTGGCCAGGTAGAGGATCCGGTCGCCCGAGGGCAGCTCTTCGCGGCGCTCGACCGTGAACCGGCGTTCGAGCTCGCGTTCGAAGTTGCCCTCTTCGTAATCGGGGTTGGCGCCCTCGTGCTTGTTGGCGAGCAGCGCCCGGACCATGGGGTCGGTCCGCTTGGGGAACTCGATCAGCAGCGTGGTGCCCAGGTCCCGAGCCCACTGCAGGAAGTCGGCTACGGGTATGTTGGCCGAGATCGAGACGTGGTGGATCAATGCGAGGGCCAGCATCAGGTCCGGCGCGCCCCGGTCGACCAGGGTCTTGCGCTCCAGGCCGCGCCAGCCCAGGGCCGGCGAAGGGTCGGCCAGGTTCGAGACCAGCGGCAGGATCTTCGTGTTGCCCTCTTCCCGCAGTGAGCGGTAGAGCGCCTCGACCGTGGCGTGGTCGAAGTCGAAGGCGACCACGCGCTCCGAGTGCTCGGCCGCGATCCGGGAGTAGGCACCGTCGTTGCAGCCCATGTCCCAGGTCAGGGTCGGCTTCTCGATCGCGGCGACCTCGCCGACGAAGGCCTGCTTGCGCTGGTCGTCGCTGTCCGAGTAGGTGTTCGACTGGCGGTAGCCGCTCCAGGAGGTCTCGCCGGCCTTCCACTTGAGCTTGGAGATCAGGCGCTCCATCGACTGCAGCTGCGCCTGGATCTGCTTCGGCTTGACCGTGCGGGTGTTCTTGTTCTCCTCGGCGCTGCCCGGGCCGGACTTGTTGGCGCGGCGGTCGAGACGCGCATGCAAGGAAGTGTGCAAGAAGACGCCGCGGCGCAGCCGGTCGCGCAGCGAGAAGACCTTGATCGCGTCGATCGGCTGGATGCCGTCGATCGAGCCGCGCAGCCAGGGATGAAACGGCAGGTCCTTGTGGGCCTGGAAGAGCAGCGGATAGAGGTAAAGCATGCAGAACTGCCGGTAGGCGATCCAGGGCTCTCCCTCGGGGATCTTCTCGAAGCTGCCGATGTCGATGAAGGTCGGCTTCGAGCCGAGGAACTGGACGTTGTAGGGCGTGGCGTCCTTGAGGGTCAGGCCGGCGTCGATCGCGGCACTGCCGAGCTCTAGCTGCAGCTTCGCCGCGTCCTGCAGCATGCTGAAGGTCCACTCGTACGGGTAGGAGACGAAGGGGACCCGGTCATGTTCGAGCACCTGGGTGACTCCGGTCGGCAGCAGATCCGCGCTGTCGCCCAACACCGACGGGTCGACCTCGCGGGTGCCGATCACCTGCCCGGCAGCGATCAGCTGCTCGAGCAGGGGGCTGCCCGAAAGGGCCGCCCAGTCTTCGGCGCCTTCCGGGCTGAGCGCTCGGTAGATCGCGTCGCCGGAAACGACGACGCGGCTGTCACGGTCTCTGAAAGAGCCCGGTTCTGCGGCGGTCAATTCCTACTGCTCGGCGGGCTTGTCGTCGGGGGTGTCGGTCGTGGCGGTGTTTGCCGCGGCGGCTGCCTCCGGAGCAGGCTCATCCTTCTTCCAGAACATGAGCTTGTTCTTGAGGTTGCTGCCGAACGTCCGGAAGGCGGCGCCAATGCCGGCGACGCCGGCCAGAACGGCCGCGAGGGCTGCACTGACACTGCCGGGATCCAGGTAAGCGAAAATGTGCATGAGTGGTCCTCTCTTGAGCGGGACCGGTTGAACCCCTGATTTATCGGCAGGCTTCAACCGGCCGCGGAATGTTACTCAATCGTGACCAAAGGGTCCCCGGAAGCGACCGCGTCGCCAACAGAAATGCTGACCTTGGTGATCTTGCCGTCCTTGTGGGCGGTGATCTCGTTCTCCATTTTCATGGCCTCGATGACGCAGACCAGGTCGCCGGTTTTGACCTCGGCACCCTCGCCTACCTCGAGCTTGAAGATCGAACCCTGAAGCGGTGAAGCGAGCACCGGGCCGCCGCCACCAGCGGCGCCGCCGGCCTTCCTCTCGCGCTTCGGCTTGCCGCCCGGACCGGCACCGTTGGCCGAGGCGGCCGCGCCGGCCGCAAAGCCGGTGGCCTCCCCGATCACCTTCACGTCGAAGCGCTTGCCCGAGACCTCGACCAGGTAGTCGCGGGCCACCTTCTCGGCCTCGCCCTCGCCCGGTTCCGGGATCGAGTCGCCCTCGGGGGCAGTGGTCTTCAGCCACTTCTTGTCTTCCATCAGGTCACGGCAGGTCTCGCCGCGATCCCACTGCTCGGTCTGGAGAATGGCTTTGTGAAAGGGAATCAGGGTGGAGAGAGGCGCGATCTCGTACTCGTCGAGCGCCCGCAGCATCCGCTTGGTCGCGGTCTCCCGGTCCTCGTCCCAGACGATCAGCTTGGCGACCATCGGGTCGTACATCGGGGTGACCTCGGAGCCGGTCTTGACCCCGGAATCGACCCGGACGCCGGGGCCGGACGGCTCGTCATAGAACTCGATCGGTCCGGGGGCGGGCGCGAAGTTCATGTGAGCCTTCTCGGCGTTGATCCGGCACTCGATAGCCCAGCCGTCGATCTCGACTTCGTCCTGGGTGAGTGAGAGTTCCTCGCCGGCGGCGATCTTGATCTGCTCGCGCACGATGTCGACCCCGGTGATCATCTCGGTCACGCAGTGCTCGACCTGGACCCGGGTGTTCATCTCGAGGAAGAAGTACTCGTCGCCGACCTGCATGCCTTCGATCGTGCCGGCCGAGAAATAACCGACCGCGCGGGCGGCGTCGGTTGCGATCTTGCCGATCCGCTCGCGCATCTCGTCGTCAACGTGTGGCCCGGGGGCCTCCTCGATCACCTTCTGGTGACGCCGCTGGATCGAGCAGTCGCGCTCACCGAGGTGGATCACGTTGCCGTGCTTGTCGGCCAGCACCTGGACCTCGACGTGTCGGGGATCCTCGAGGTAACGCTCGACGTAGACCCGGTCGTCGGAGAAGAACTTCTCGCCCTCGCGGGCCGAACCCTCGAAGGCCTCCTGCAGGTCGTCCGGGGTCATCGCGACCCGGAAGCCCTTGCCGCCACCACCGCCGACCGCCTTGCAGGCGACCGGGTAGCCGGCGGATTCGGCCTGGGCCTTGGCTTCTTCCAGGTCCTTGGCCGGCTCGGTGGCGCCCGGGACGATCGGCACGCCGGCCTTTTCCATCACCTCGCGGGCCATGGTCTTCGAGCCCATCGCGTCGATCGCCGAGGCGGGCGGGCCGATGAACACGATCCCGGCCTCATCGAGCGCCCGGGCGAAATCCGAGTTCTCGGCGAGGAAGCCGTAACCGGGATGGACGGCCTCGGCGCCGCTGTCCTTGCACGCCTGGATGATCTTCTCGATCGAGAGGTAGCTCTCGGCCGGAAGCGCCGGCCCGATCAGGAAGGCCTCATCGCATGCCTTGACGTGCGGAGCGTCCCGATCGGCCTCCGAGTAGACGGCCACGGAGGTGATTCCCATCTCCTTGCAGGCCCGGGCGACACGGATAGCGATTTCGCCACGGTTGGCGATCAGGATCTTCGAGAACATAGCCGCGCGATTCTATTTGCCGGAAGGAAAAGGCGTTCTTTCCCCCTCAACCTCTCTAAGCTATCCCGCTCATGATCGAGCTCCAGTCGCATTCCGTTATCTCTGATGGCCAGCTCCAGCCGGCCGGTGTGGTCGAGGAAGCCGCCAAGGCAGGCGTCGAGGTTCTGGCCCTGACCGATCACGACGGAGTGGCCGGCGTGCCGGAGGCGATCGAGGCCGGCGAGCGGCTGGGGGTCGAGATCGTGCCGGCGGTCGAGATGTCCTCCGTCCATGAGTACGCGGAGGACCTGCACATCTGCGGTTACTGGGTGGACGTCGAGAAGATCACGCCGGCCTGCGAGCGGGCCCAGGAGGAGCGGCGCAGCAGGGCGAAGGAGATCGTCGAGAACTTGCGCTCCCATGGCTTCGACCTGACCTTCGAGGACGCGGTCCGCGAGGCCGGGGCGGCGGATGCGATCGGCCGGCCCCACATCGCCAAGGCGGCCGGGGCGACCGGCAACCTCGGTCCTTTCTTCGAGGAGTGGCTGGTGCCGGGCGCCAAGGCCTTCGTCTCCCGCCGCTGGCCCGATGCGAACGAGGCCTGTGCGCTGATCCGAGAGGCCGGCGGCGTGCCGGTGATCGCCCACCCGTACTGGGACATCAAGGTGCCGGAACAGGTCGAGGAGCTGATCCGGGCGCTCGACATCGGCGGCATCGAGGTCTTCTACCCCTCCCACACCAAAGCCCAGACCCAGCACCTGCTGGATCTGGCGAACGAGCTCGGAGTGACGGCGACCGCCTCATCCGACTACCACGGCCCGACCCACAAGACCTTCAGCCGGTTCGGCGCCTACCAGACCTACGACCTGGGCGAACCGGCCGTGCCACCGCGACCGTAGTTCTCGCCGGCGACGGAGTTTTCAGACCTATTTGCTGAAAAGTCCGCTGTCGGTAGGTGGGGCAGACCGGTTAGGATTGTTCCACAATGTTGACCGACCTCCATGTGCATCTGCGCGACGACGAGTTCGAGCTGACCCCGGAGGTCGCCTTCACCCGGGGAAACGTCGACCGATACCTGGAGTCGGCGCGGCAGAGGGGGATCGGCGTGCTCGGCGTCTCCGAGCACATGTACCGCTTCCGGCAGGCCCGCGCGGTCTGGGAGCACCCGTCCTGGACGCCCTGGGCCACCGATGACCTCGACGCCTACTGCGAGTTCGTCCGCGAGACACCGCTCCTGCTCGGTATCGAGGCCGACTACCTGGCCAGGCGGGAAGAGCAGATCGCGGAGTACCTGGCCGGGCGGGACTGGGATTACGTGATCGGCTCGATCCACTTCATCGGTGACCTCGAAGTCAACGACGAGTCCGAAACCAACGTCTGGAACGGTGAGCTCGGCGACGTCGACGCGGTCTGGGACACCTACTTCGACCACCTCTGCCGGGCGGCCCGGAGCGGCCTCTACGACATCATGGCCCACCCCGATCTGATCAAGCACGGTGGGGCCACAACCCCGCAGCCGACCCGCGACCGGCGGCACTGGTACGAGCCGGCGGTCGCGGCGATGGTTGAATCCGGGGTCGCGATCGAGCTGTCGACTGCGGGTTTCCTCGAGGCGGTCAACGAGCAGTACCCGGACGTCGGGTTCCTCCGCCTCGCGGCCGAGGCCGGGGTTCCGGTCGCGCTCTCCAGCGACGCGCACATGGCCGAGGAGCTGGGTCAGTTCTACGACCGGGCCCTCGGAATCCTGGCGGAGCTCGGGATCGACCGGATCTCGACCTTTGAGCGCCGCGCTCGCTCGGATCTGCCGCTCAGCGCCTGATCCGCACCTTCCGGCTCCGCGTGACCTGCTGGCCGTCCGCGGTGATCCCGGTCACCTGGACGTAGAGGCGGAGCTTCCGGCGCTTGCCGAGGCGCGCTCGGCGCGGCTTCACCCTCAACACGTGCCGGTTCCGGAGCTTGCGGACCTTTTTGGTCGCCAGGGGCCGAAGCCGGGCGTTTCGTCGGGCGGTCCCGATCGCGATCCGCAGCCTGACCTTCGGCTTCGCCCGGACGGCGATTCGCACTCCGCGCCGCTTCAGGACCCGGAACTTCATGCTCTTCGGCGTACGCAGCTTCAGCCGCAGTTTCGGTTCGGTCGGCCCGATCGGCTCGCCGGCGACCACTACGGTCCGCTGTTCGACGGTCTTATGACCGGCCACGTCGGTCGCGGTGAAGGTGACCTCGTACCGCCCGGGCTGGGTGAAGGTGTGGTTCACCGCGGCCTTTTCCTCGCGCTGGCTCGCGCCGAAATCCCAGACCGTTGACTTGACGCCCATCGAGTCGGAGGCCGAGGCCGCGAAGGTGACCGCCGCACCGGCCTCGACCCGAGTGGGGAAGCTGTTCACGGTCACTTTCGGCGGCGTCCGGTCGAGACCGCCGAGCTTGACGGAGCGATCCCCGGAGGCTTCTTCGTGAGTCCAGGCGACCAGCAGATCGCCCTCCGGCGTCACCGCGCTTGCCGGGTTCCCGTATGCGGAGTCGCCGATCTTCACCGGAGCGACGAAGGCGAGGCCGGGTTGGCGATAGGTCGCGTAGATACCGTCGTCGGCCCGGACCAGGACGTACTCGGTCCCGTCCGGAGCGGCCTGGAACGAGGCGAAGGGGACGTACGGGTCACCGGTCCCGGCCAGCGGGATCGGTACAGCGGCCCCGAAATCGCCGGTCGGCGTCTTCGTGTACGCCCAGTAGCGCCGCGGGGAAGCCTCCGCGTTGCCCGAAAGCACATGCAGGTTCTGCCCGGCATCGACTGCGATGCCGCCGATCCCGTCGCCGAGCAGCGGGTGCGGCGAGAAGGTGCTGAGCTGGCCGGGCGGGCGGATCAGGACCCGGGCCCCGTCGGATCCACTCAGGCCGACCGCCACCGTGCCGTTGTCGAGGACCGCCGGCCGGCTGGCGGAAACCTCATCCGGCCAGGTCGCTTCGGCAACGTCGGCGGTGAAGGCGATGGCCGGACTGCGCAGCGAAACCCGGATCCGCATCGTCTCGTTCATGGGCGGCGGGTCGGTGACCGTCTTCCGGCCACGGCTCACGATCGCGATCGTGTTCTCGGGCCCCAGGTGATCCGGGGCGCGATGTAGATGTCGTAGGCGGGCGGAACCAGATCCTCGTTGACGGTGACCGGGCCGAGGGTCGGGCTGCTGCCGAAGCTGATCGTGTCGGGCGGGTCGGTAGCCAGCTTGTGGGAGCAGGCGACCGCGATCCCGCCGCCCGGTCCGGCGGCCGAATCGACGAACCGGCCACAGCCGACCGCGGGCTGGTGTGGGGTGAAGCTGCCGCCGGGCAGGCGATAGGACTGCTCGGCGGGGAGAACCGTCGAGGCGATTCCCCAGATCACGTAGATGCCGCCGTCGTCGGTGAAGCTGAGGGAAGGCGGTTCGGGATCCTTGGTCGAGCTCAGTTCGAGCGGATCGGAGAATGATCCGCCCTGATTGCCGCGTTCGCTCAGGTAGACCGATCCGCTGCCGGGTGAGTCCGCGGTGTAGGTCACGACTTGGTTCCCGTCCGGCGAAACGTGCGGCTCCGACCGGACCGGGTTGCCCTCGTTGGCCACCTCGATCTGGGGGATCGGCACCGGAACGGCGGCAGCACTCTCCGACGGCCAGATCGCGGCGATGCAGATGGCCGAGAACAAGAACAGTCTCGAGTACGACATGAAACCCCCGTTAGCCATTCCTGCGACCACCGTAACCGGGGCGGCGAAGCTCTGCAACAAGAAAGGGCGGGCCTCAGGCCCGCCCTTGAAGTGAAGCCCAGAACGCTGCCGCGTTCAGGAAGCCACGGCAGCCGGGATGAGCTGGCGCTCCTCCAGGTAGGTGAGCAGCCGGGCGGCCGACTCCTCCGGCTCTTCCTCGGCGGTCTTGAGCGCGATCTCCGGGTTCTCCGGCGCCTCGTAAGGGTCGGAGATACCGGTGAACTCCTTGATCTCTCCGGACCGGGCCTTGGCGTAGAGGCCCTTGACGTCGCGGGCCTCGCAGACCTCGACCGAGGCCTCGATGTAAACCTCGATGAAACGGTCGCCCATCATCTCGCGGGCCTCCTCGCGGATCTCGCGGTAAGGCGAAATCGCGGCGGTGATGACCGGAGTGCCGTTGCGAGAGAGCAGGTCGGCGACGAAGGCGATCCGGCGGATGTTGGTGTCGCGGTCTTCCTTCGAGAAGCCGAGGCCCTTCGAGAGGTTCTCGCGAACGATGTCACCGTCGAGGATCTCGAGCCGCGAACCACGCGCGGTGAGTTCACGGGCGACGATCTCGGAGATCGTCGTCTTGCCGGCGCCCGAGAGCCCGGTGAACCAGAGGGTGAAGCCTTTGCTGTCTGACATTGGTTAGTTGTCCTCCTTGTAAGCGTCGATCAAGATCTGGGCGACCTCGGGGCGGGAGAACTCGGGCGGGGGCATCTCGCCCTTGCCGAGCATCTCGCGGACCTTGGTGCCGGAAAGGAACAGGTGCGACTCGTCGCCGTGGGGGCAGGTCTTGTTGGAGGCCATGCCCTCGCACTCGTTGCACCAGAAGGTGTGCTCGAACTTGAGCGGCTCGATCCCGAGCTCGTCCAGGTCGATCTCGTCGAAGAGCTGCTGGGCCTCGTAGGTGCCGTAGTAATCGCCGACCCCGGCGTGGTCGCGCCCGACGATGAAGTGGGTGCAGCCGTAGTTGCGGCGGACGATCGCGTGCAGGACGGCCTCGCGGGGACCGGCGTAGTGCATCTTCGACGGGTTGACGCCGAGGATGACCCGGTCGTTCGGGTAGTAGTCCTCCATCAGCAGCTCGTAACACTTCATCCGCACCTCGGCCGGAACGTCACCCGCCTTGGTCTTGCCGATCAGCGGGTGGATGAAGAGGCCGTCCGAGGTCTCGAGCGCGGCCTTGGTCAGGTACTCGTGGGCGCGGTGGATCGGGTTGCGGGTCTGGAAGGCGACGACGCGCTTCCAGCCGCGGTCGGCGAAGGCCTGCTTGGCTTCGGCCGGAGTCAGGTACCGGCGCTGGAACGCCTCCTCGTGATCGGGGAGCGCGTTAACCTGGATCGGCCCGGCGACGCAGCGAGCGCCCTCCTCGTGGATCGCGGCAACGCCCGGATGCTCTAGCTCATCGGTCCCGTAGACCGACTTCGCCTCGTGCCCGAGGTCGCGCTCGAAGATCTCCTCGACCGTGATCTGTCCGAGCGCCTTGCCCTCGTCCGAACTGAGGCGGATCACGTCACCGACCTCGCACTCGAGGTCGGTCGGCAGGGTGATCGGGATCGGCCAGTAATCCCCTGCGGCGGTCCTCATCTCGTCACAGACCCGCTGCCAGTCGGCGGCTCCCTGGAAGCCGGTGAGGGGTGCAAAACCGCCGTTGCCGATCATCTCGAAATCGGCAGTCTGTCTTTCGGAAAGCTGAAGGGCTAGTTCGGTCATGGTCACGCTCTATCGATGGGGGGTAAGTTGACAGGAAAGGTGGAGAATCCCGCAGCCTAACCGTTTTTGAGGCCTGACGCGGCCTCACCGGTCGCTTCGGACCCTCAGTTGATGCCGCACTCCGTCTTGCCGGAACCGGACCAACGGCCGTCCCGCGAGGACTGGCCGGGCAGGACCGGACGGGTGCAGTGGGTGCATCCGATCGAGGGATAGCCCTGATCGTGAAGGGGGTTGTAAGGGATGCCGTGCTTGTGGAGGTGGGTCCAGACGTCGCGCTCGGTCCAGTCGGCGATCGGGTTGAACTTCCAGATCTTGAACTTCTTGTCCCACATGAACTTCGGCGATTTCGCGCGGGTGGCCGAGTCTTCGCGGCGGATGCCGGCGACCCAGGCATCGACCGTGGAGAGCGCCCTGCGCATCGGATCGACCTTGCGGATCCCGCAGCAGGCATCCGGGTCGCTCTTCCAGAGCTCGTCCCCGTATAGCTCCGCCTGCTCCTCGGGGCTGATGCTGCCGACCCGCTCGAACTCGACCCCGAAATGCTCGGCCAGCCGATCGCGGGTCTCGTAGGTCTCGGGGAAGAGGAAGTCGGTGTCGATGTAGAAGAACCGGGCGTCCGGGTTGACCTCGGTCGCCAGGTGCATCACCACCGAGCTGGTCTTCTGGAACGAGCAGGCGATCAGCAGGTCCTGGCCGAACTGCTCGAAGGCCCACTCGAGGAGCTGGCTGGCGTCCATCGGCTCGACCCGCGCGGCCTCCGCCTCCGCGTCGAAGCGCGCGGCGCGGTCGCGTGCGGCCGCCTCGGCCTCGCGCTCCGCTATTTCGTCTGCCGGGCTCACTGTCGTGAAAGGTTCCATCAGATCCAGTCCGGACCGCTACTCGCCTGCGCCATGCAAGCGAACATAACAAGTGGTCAGGGTCGTCAAGGCTAGCAAAAACATGAAACCTGACCGGATTTCAGGTATTAAGGGTTTCATGGGCTCAGAGCGCCTCCAGCCGATCGGCCAGGTGGCCGGCTATCGCGAATGAGGACGTCGCGCCGGGGGAAGGGGCGTTGCGCACGTGGAGGGTGCGGCCGACCTCGGAGAAGGAGAAGTCGTCGATCAGCTCGCCGTGGCGGCTGACCGCCTGCGCCCGCACTCCCGAGAAACCGG
>JBIQLL010000018.1:0-58016 GCA_044464425.1 Solirubrobacterales bacterium
TGGTCGGGTAGTAGCCCCTTACGACACGCAGGTCTCCGACCTTGGTGACTCCTCGCTTCTTCGAGACCTGCACCACATTCGACGCTGACTTCGCAAACGGCGGCTCAACCACGAAGAAGGCCGAGACCAAAAGTAAGACGGTCAGGACCATCCCGAGCCGAGCACTGCGATCCCGCATCGACCGTCCTTGCCTCAGCCTTGAAATATCAACCTCGTACAACGCTGACCTTCTCCCAAGTTCCGAGACCCCAGAAAACCTCCATGTTCTCATCCACCGTGGCTCCAATCGATCTACTAACTGGTCCCGCTAAAACTACTCCCACAGACCGGCGTCACGGGCGATCTCTTCGAGTTTCTTGCCGGTCTTCTCATCGATGTAGTTGTCGGCAACACCGACCCCGAATACCTCGGTTGGATCGGTGCCGAGCAGCAAGTTGGCAATCTCAGCCGGGAGACTGGCCGGTGAGACCAACCTGGATTCCTCACTTGCGCTCGGCTGCCAAAGAACTTTCGAAGGATTCGCTTCGTCAATCGCCACGGAGAGTCGCGGGTCATCGTCATCCAGGATCGCTGCGATGTCCGGCCGGAGGTTGCTCTGGAAGCTGGACACTTGGAGACGAATCCGATCCCCAGCATTGAGAAGTCCCTCCTTGACGAGGAGCGCCAGGACCGGCTTGTTTCGCCTCACGTTCTTCTTCCGCTTGCTGGTCTCACGTTCACGCAAAGACAACTCGAATCTCTCTGCTCCGGGCAGCGGAAAAATCCGGTCGGCCTTGATGTGATACTCACCACCGATCTCGAACAACTCGACCTGGACCGCTTCAATCGGCATTTCGTAAACCTCCGAAAGCCACTTGATGTTGTGAAGCACCCGGACCGGAAAGTCCGGGGCGATCACCTTGATCCGCACCTGCTTGCTCGGATCCCAATCATCAAGACTTCCAATCCCGAGGAAGGAAAGAAAAACACTCGTCACTTCTTCGAGACTTGAAGTCTCGGCAAGCCCAGTCGCTTGCTCGACACCGGGGAGATTCTCCGAAACAACCGAGCGATGGAGGATCTGCGGAAAGAACTCGTTCTCCACATTGGCGTAAGCCCCCGCATATGCGAGGGCCTGAAGCTCGGTGAAACCGAAGCCGGAATCAACCTTGAACTCGACCAGGACTTTCTCCCCGTCCTTGTCGAGGGCGAGCACGTCAAGCCTGCGGTTGTCTTCCGCGAAGTCGATCAACTGACGGCCGAGAAGCAAGAGTTCCTCCCCGAACAAGCTTGGGTTCCGACAAAACGCTTCCTCAAGCTCGATCTCGGACATCCGCTTCTCGAAAGACAGCGGCTTCAAGGTAGACGGACTGCCGCCACTCACGTTCACGATCTGGCCCTCAAACTCACTCACCGAGAATCCCCCTCGTCAATCGTCAACCTCGGCAGCCCGTCCACGACCTCCATCGTCTCGATACTGACCCTGACGATCCGACCGATTAGGTCGAGGATGTAGCGGGGATCTCCGACTTCTTCGGACCAGTCGTTCGGGTCGTTGGTGATCCCGCTTTTCTTGTCAGTCTTGACCTGGTATCGGTCCATGATCCACTCGATAGCCGAGCGGGAACCGAGCATGTAGCGGTGCACCTCTTCCGGGATCCCGGCAACCTTGATCTGGTCGTTGTAGATGATCGTGGAGCGGTCCTTGTTCTTGCCCGAACCGGCGAACTTCATCTTCTTGACCCGGTAGTCCGCGTCAGCGGGTTCCTGAATGGCAAGTGACCACGGCTCAACAGTCTCGTAGCCGATGTGGAGATCCGAGAGCCTGCGACCCGCCTCAGCAAACGCCAAAAAGTCTTCACGACCCGACACCTTCGGAATCCGGGGCAGCATCTTCTTGAGATCAGCCTGGAACCGCTCTCGATAATCGGGACTGTGAAGCAGGCCGTAGACGTAGAAGAAAATGTCGTCCTTGGTGGTCTCCTCGCCGTAGGTTCCCTGGTAGTCCGCCAGAATCTCGTCGGTGACGTTGTCCACACGACGGTACGGAGCGCCGTCGTCTTCAGCAGCCTCGAGAAGGTTGTCGGCCTTGCCCTGTTCGACGTAGGTGTAGCGAGGAAAGAACTGGCCGCTTCCTGACCCCCAGAACGCCAGATCCGGGATCGCATCGACAAGAAGAAGGGAAAACGGGTGTCCAGCACCCGGTGCAGTCAGGTAGATGCCCTGATTGTCATGAGCAGGAGTCGGAAAACAATCTCGCAACCGACTTTGACGGTGATTCAAATCCTTATCGAAATAGACACACTCTTTAGTGAACGGTCGATATACGGACACCCGTGTTGTCATCTCACCGGAAAACTCCAAGCGGACGGATCTCCCGAGCCGTTTCTGAAGTTGATCGGTCCAGCTTATTCTGGTGGGATCCGCGATGACGAATGACTTTATTGGCAGATCTTTGTCGCTGTTATTCCATCGCATGACCTCTTCGTTGTAGGTATCGATGAAGCGCCGAGCATTGTCATCCAAACGCACCCTGGAAAAGCCGTAGACCCAGGGATCCCGAGCGGTCAAGAGGCCCTGAGAGTAGCTCTCGAACACCCGCGTTGAACTGCCTTCGCTCTTGCTCTTGATGCCGATTGTCGGATAGTTGCCGTACTTCGGATCCCGCTGATCGAGCCAGTCACCATCATCGTTCGGCACTATCTCCATGACGTCGAGGTGATTGAAGTCTTGGTGCTCCGAGAGGACTGCGAGTTTCTCTTCTCTGGTGAGGTAATCGCCGATGTCGCGGTAGAGGAGCTTGCCTTGATTGGTTGAGTCGGGATCTTTGACCAGCAGGGTGATGGCAATGGTTGCTCGGCTACCGGCACCGAAGATTTTGCCGCCTTCTTTTCGAGACTGTTCTCCGGCAGTGCGCTGGTTACCTCGCAGGTTAAAGATTGAAATCTCGCTGAACTCCTCGACAAGGCATTTGCGGAGTCCGTCGGCCGAGTTGGAATCTAGAAAGCCTCCATTGGAAACGAAGCAAACAACTCCGTATCTCCCAACTCGGTCTGAAGCCAAGCGAATAGCCCTGATATATGAGTCGTAGATCTTGTTCTTGTTCGTGGCAGTTGTTCCCGCCACATACGTTTCCTCGATACGTTTGTCGAGGTGTGGGTATTTCAGGTTCTGGTTGTCGTCGTTGCCTGAGGTTTGCCCGACCGAGTAGGGAGGGTTCCCGACAATGACCCTGATCGGGAGTTCTTTCTGACGTTTGACTCGTTCGTTGTTTTCGGGGAAACGCTCCATTCCGGGAAGTTCGTCCTGATCGTCGTCTTCGTGCATTTGGAAAGTGTCGGTGAGGACGATCCCATCGAAGGGTTCATAGTTGCCGCCATGCCTGCCGTGAAACGCTTCTTCGATGTTGATCGCGGCTACGTAGTAGGCGAGCAGGACGATTTCGTTGGCGTGGAGTTCGTAGCGGAACTTTCGTTCGAGGTCTTCGGGTTTGATCAGGCCGGACTGGATGAGCCTGACGATGAAGGTGCCGGTCCCGGTGAATGGGTCTAGGACGTGAACGCCTTCGTCAGTTATGCCCTTCCCGAAGTGCTCTCGCAAAGCTTCGTCGGCTGAGTTGAGGATGAAGTCCACGATTTCGACCGGGGTGTAGACGATTCCCAATCGGTCGGCCATGTCTTTGAAGGCCGAGCGGAAGAAGGTTTCGTAGAGGTCTTTTACGATCTCTTGTTTGGCTGCTGGGTTGGTGATGCCTTCGGCTCGGAGTCGGACTGACTTGTAGAAGGCGTTGAGTTCGTTGGTGGTTTCTTTGTCGAGGCGTTCGAGGTCGAGCAGGTCGAGCATCTTCTGCATTGAGATCGAAACCGGGTTCTCTTCCGAAAACGAGTAGCCGTCGAAGAGCGCGTCGAAGACCGGGCGGGTGATCAGGTGCTGGGCAAGCATCTCCACTGCCTGCTTCTCATCCACTTGCGGGTTCAGGTTGTCCTGAAGGCCCCTAAGGAACACTTCGAACTCATCACGGATCTTCTTGTCGTCACCTTCGATCAGGGCGGTGATTCGGGTGACGTACCGGGCGGCGATGTCTGCGATGTCTTTCGCCCAGGTCTCCCAGTAGCGGCGGTCACCCACCTGTTTGACGATCCGGGCGAAGATCGAATCGCGCCAGTCATCGATATTCGGAAAGCTCATTACCAACTGCTCCCCGGTCTCAGCGGCCTTGCTTCCTCGGTCGTCTTCGTCTTCTCCTCCGCCGACACCGACCACTGAAATCTTGGTTTGGGCCGTGGGGCCGGTGAGGTCGAGCTTGTTGATGACCGCGTTCAAACGCTCGTCGTGCGATCTGAGCGCCTGAAGTACCTGCCAGACCACTCGGTACTTCTCGTTGTTGGAGAGAGCGTCCTCGGGCTTATGATCGGCAGGTACAGCTATCGGGAGGATGACGTACCCGTATTTCTTTCCTTCCAGCTTTCGCATGACCCGGCCAACCGACTGGACCACATCGACCTGACTCTTTCTCGGGGCGAGGAACAGCACCGAATCGAGAGCGGGAACATCGACGCCTTCGGAAAGGCATCGGGCGTTGGAGAGGATCCGGCATTCCCCATCTCCGGGGTCTTCCTTCAGCCAGTCAAGGGCTTCGTTTCTGACGAGTACGTTTTGGGTGCCGTCAACGTGTCGGACCTGAACGTGGAGGTCGGCTTCTCCTTCGGGGGCCATGCCGGAGCCTTCGTCTTCAACGACCTTGTTGAAGGAGTTGGCGATCATCTTCGAGTTCTTGATGTTCCCCGCGAACGCCACCGCCCTCTTCATCGGCTCCGGGTCCGTTGAGAACTCGTTCAGATGTTCGGGGTTTGCTCGCTTCGCCAGGCCGTTCCAGCAACCGACAAGCTTGGCAGCGTCTTCCAGTCCTATCTCGCTCTCACCAGACGAGAGAAGGCTCTGGTACTGCCGTGACACATGGCCCTCGTCCACGGCGAGAACGAGCACCTTGTAGTCGGTGAGGATTCCTTCCTCGACTGCGGTGGCGAATCCGAGGCGGTGGAACTCAGGGCCGTAAAGGGTTTCGTCGTCCATGTCGGCCAGGACCGCACCGGCACCCTTCGCCTTCTCCTGCGCCACATCCCCGTAAACCCTCGGGGTCGCAGTCATGTAGAGACGCTTCTTGCCCTCCACATGAGCGTCGGAGTGAACCTGGACGAATGCTGACTCGTCTTCCCCTTCGAGGGTGACCCCGGTGGTGCGGTGGGCTTCGTCGCAGATGATCAGATCGAACTCCGGGATCCCGTGACCGAACTTGCGGCTCTGGGCTTCGGTGATGGCACCAATCGACTGATAAGTGCTGAAGACCGCTGTAAACCCGTTCTCGTCTTTCAGATCGGGGAACTCGAAGAACTTCTGGGCCAGGCGCTCTCCATCAGTGGTCGCCGGGAAGGCGAGGTCGGTGACGGAGATGTCCTCGGAATCCGACTTCTTCCTCTTCCCGACCTTCACATCCGAACACACGGCGAACGACCGCATCGGCCTCTGCACCTGAGCGGTCCATTCCCTCACCGTCTGGGAGAGAAGCGAGATCGACGGCACCAGAAATAACACCGACCCACCGGCAGGAACGAACTCCTCAACCAACCTGAGAGAGGTGAAAGTCTTGCCTGTCCCGCAGGCCATGATCAGCTTGCCACGGTCCTGGGTCTCGAAGCCCTTGATCACATCATCGATGGCTGCCTGCTGGTAGGGCCTGGGTCCATGTTGCTTGACCCGGACCATCTCGCCTGGTTTCTCAAGGGAGAACTGCGTCCAGTCAATCGGGCTGTTCGCCAGATCCTGGGCACGAAGACGAGCAACCGGAGGATGAAGCCCCTCAATCGCTGCCTCCGCGTTCTTGCCCCATTTGTCTGAGGTCGAGATGATCAGCCGCTGGTCGAACTCGGCCTTCGAAGACGCCGCCAGGAAGCTGTCGATCATCTTCTTGTCCACCGTGGTCGTCGGCGCGAAGAACTTGCACTGAATCGCCGTGAACTCGCCATCCCACGATTTCGCCACCAAATCGATGCCGGTGTCCGGGCGACCGTCTCTGCCGGGATAGTCCATCCACAGCCAGACCTCTTCGTAGATCTGCGCGAACTCAGGGTCCGTCGTCAGATACGCCTGCATCAACCGCTCAAAACGATTGCCCTTCTCGGCGGTGTTGAGGGACGCAGCCTCAAGCTCGTCAAGGATGTCGTGGAACGTCTTGCTCTCTCCCATCAAGGCGAAGTATTCCGGGTCCGTCAACGCCACGACCGCAGCCCTGTCAACTGGCTGGCGGCCTGCTCGTTGACCGCCTCAGCATCTCAAGCAGCTTGTCGTCTTCGAGCGCGAACAATCTGTTGGCCTCGTCGGCAGGTTCGGGAGCGAGTTCCCGACGCACCAGGTTGATCAGAACTTGGCCGAGTCGCTGGTCGGGAGCTTCCCGCCACCTCGCTTCAAGAGCAGCAAGTACTTCGGGGATTCTGTCTGGATCTCTTGGCTTGTCCCACATCACTGTGTTCCCTTCGTCCGTTCAGTCCGCGGGACCGAAGTAGGGGTTTCCGTTCTTATCGGTAGGGCGGAACAGTCCGCTCTTCTCCGGTGGCTTCTCTCTGAGACCAGCGAAGAACTTGTGCCAGTTGTCCAGGTGGGCGATTCCGACGTAGCTCCACCTCATGCCCCGTCTCACGTTTCGTGGTGGATAGTCGGGGTAGTCGGCAGGGTTTCGGATCCAGGTACTTCGATCTCGCCAGTTCACCTCTTCGTCACCGCTCATTCTGGTCTCCATCGCTCGTGGGCATGTTCACCTTGTTGGGCACAGCATGTGTCGGTGATGTGCTCTCGCCTCGCCGCTTGATGGCCTCTCGGGACGATCCCAAGGTCGCAGAAAAGACCTGAATCTGACAGCGACCAATGCGATCAGGACACCAGTGTGGAAACGCCGATCATCTTTCGGATCGGTTCACGCGCTCAAGCGGGATCTGCCAGATTCGAGCGTCCAGGGCGTTCTCCCCAACATCCGATGGTAACTCGACCTCTTCGACCAGGAACTCCCTGAAACTGGCCTTACTGTCGGAGGTCTGCTCACGGTTCAAGGTGGAGAGTGCTTGTTCGAACATGCGATTTCGATCCCCGTGTAGGCAATCTAGGTGGATGGTCTTTACGTGAAGTTCCTGCCGGTCAGCGAGGTGCCCGATGACTTCCAAGGCCACAGTCATCAGGTCGAGATCCCAGGCACCGTTGACAGGGTGCGCCAGCAAGATCTCGTCGGCCTGCCACAGCGCGTCAGCTTCCCTCAGGGCCGTGAAAATCGTGGTGAAGTAGAAGTCTCGCCAGATCCCGTGGGAGTCGCCTTGGGCGCGTTGGTAGAAGCCTTCGCCTTGTTCGCGTCCGTGGTCGGCCTGGATCAGAGCCACACCCGGTCGCCCCACGGCCTCGGGCGTAACGGCAACGAACGCCCCATCGTCAGATTCGGTCATCCAGTTCGCTAGCTCGGTGATCTTCTCCCTTCGAGGGTCGTCGGAAAGGAAGCTCGTGATGTGGACATACCCTCGTGTTGCTGAACAGCAGATCAAGGGGACTCCCGAACGCCCTTCCGCGTCGATGTCACAAGTGACATTCAGGGAAGAATTGTCTCCTCGCAGCAGCGCGGTCTGCTCTCGTAGTCGTATGCGGTTCAAGTTCTCATCTCCCTCGGTGTGCGCTCGGTCTAACGATTTCGACATCTGGCATGAACGGAATGAGTTTTCTGCCCGTAATTCGTGGAAGTCTGTTGTAGTTCATGCGACTACGCATAGTCATGTGCTTGCCGAACGTCTCGTCCCCGTACACCGTGACATCTATGCTTGCGCCGCATTGTTCACAAGCAAGCAGGCCAACGCAGAACGCGGAACACACAAGGTCATGGCCGCAGTGATCGCATCGAACCCACCTGAGTGATTCGTTGCATCCTTCCGGGGTAATGAGACGCGTCCATGTGACGAATGACTTAGCTCTTGAAGTGCCACCGAAGAGCTTAACTAGTTTGAGTCGATCTTCCTTGTTTGGCCTCGGAAGTTCGAGTGAAGCGAGCTTCCCCCATTTCCGACCTTCTAATGCACGATCATGGTCGCTCATCTGCCAGTACCTAGATTCCTCTAGCGGCAGTTCCTCGATACGTTCGAGGTTGGCCCAGGTGGCTGTTGTACCGCCAACGTTGAGAACCGTCTTGGTCCATCCTAGGAATCCATCCCCACCACGACCGAGACGATCTACCTTTGCGTCAAACGCCTCAGGCTCATTGTCTGGAAGGCGATTCCTGGTCCCACAAGCACCGCACACCATCGAGGGTTCTTTCATCTCGATGGACTCGCCACAACTAGCGCACCGATACGACTTACCCGGAGCATGACGCCCCTCATTGCTAGGGCCTGACTCAGGCGGAGAAACTGGCCCTGGCGACTGACGAAGAATCTCCTCTTCCAACTCCCACTGTGCTGCAGTCAGAGAATCCAGCTTCTCGGAAGTCTCTCGACCCATCATGTCCAGAAAGATCCTCTCCGCTCTCAATTCGAACAGGAGACGATTCAGTTTCCTGCGAGACGCCTCCAAGGGGCTTTCATCGACACCCTCATCCGGGAACTCTGTAGACCACGCCTCGCCGTCCCAGTACCGATCTCTCCGCGAATCCAAAGGATCTGGATACCACCCCGGTTCAGCAGTCCAATCCCGCCCCGCATCCAACAAAAAGACTCTCTCGTAGAAGACTGGACCCAACCAAGAATATCAAAATGTGACTTATAGTCCGTGGACTCAAAGTCCGTGGGGCTACAGGGTTCGGGCATGGCCCAGCCCGTCCCCGAGTACGTTGCCCTAGGCCGAGCCGTTAGGCAGATCAGATCCGAACGCGGACTCTCCCAAGAAAACCTCGCACTCGAAGCCGGGCTGGATCGAACTTACGTTTCTGGTGTCGAGAGAGGACGGAGAAATCTGAGCTACGGCAGTCTTTTGAAGCTAGCCGTCGCAATGGAAGTGAAGGCATCCCTCATCATCTCGACCGCCGAAGCACTGTCAGAACAGGAAGGCTCGACCGAGACAGTCGGACCGTAAACCCCGTCCCAACGACGGTGGTCAGTGGTCTCAGCAAACCGTCTTCCTCCCACCGTCATGAACTTTCTCGGGTCCCTCTCGGGCGACCACCCATACGTGCGCGTGAAGTAACAGCGTTCGAAGGGGGAAAGGTAGGCGAAAACCACTAAGTTCACATTCTTAGGGGTGTGAACTTCCGTGAGGTTCGTTCGCAGGTTTTGGCTCTGAGACTGGTCGGGATACTGGTTAGACCTGTGAGGTTGGTGGTCGGATGTGGACTTAGATGTGGACTTGCTCAGACTCCTGACCCCATGTTTGATCGTCTCCGAAACAGCTCAGCCAGCCAGACTGAAAGCTTCCAGACCGTCGATCAGACTTGCCTGGTCACAGAAAAACTCTTCGCAAATGCCCAAAGAGGCTACTGCTCCGGCCAAGGACATCATGCTGATACAGATACTTCGAAGAGATGCATCCGAAAGGAAGGTGTTGGAAAGAAGAGTTTGTGTAGAGGGATATACCAATCTCTCTTAGGTACACACTCGATCTTAAGATTCTTCTATTCTTCACTCAACCGTTTCTTTTCGATTTCAAGATGAATCGATATCTTTGTAGTTGAGAGATGGAGAAGAGGAAAACCGAAACGGTAAATAGATTTTCATCAATTTATGATTTGTAATCATGGTTGGTTCAACCTTAAGGCGAGTTCGCCTCAATTGCCTCTAGACAGTCCAACTGTTCAGTCGATCTACTCTCACTCTCCTCAGCTATAAGCTTCATGGGGTGCCATTCGCTTGTCCGGCTGTCTCTGGGTGGATTCCCTCGGAACATAGCCCCTGTCTCTCACAGGCCCGGTTGGCGGTGAATGCTCGACAATGGTCGAGAGCAGTCTATGTGTCGCTTCTTATGGTCAGGGATTGCCTCGACAGGTATGGTACCTTTAGATTTCCCCAACGATGCGTCGCATGATATCAAGAGGGGTGGCTAACCCTGCTAGCGTACTGTCAACTAGATCGGCTTGCGGGTTGCACTGGGACGCGAAGTGTGGTACGGTACCGGCATTGAAGTAGGGACGTTTTTACCTCAGCCGCCTTCTTCTGGGCCATTTGATCTGAGCGTTGAGTCCTCCATTATTAATCGTTCCACTTGGGTGGAACCGTTTTTAGGAGGGGCCAAATGGCTCAATCAAGTGAAGCACACGTCGAGGTCATGGTCGGGTTTCTGTCGGATTACATTCGGGGTTTCGCCGGTGGCGGGAGCCATCGGCTGAGGCTAGATCTGGCCGATTGGATTGACGAGAACGTGGACGGCAAGCATGAGGGAATGCAACGCCTCTACGAGATCGCTTCGGCTTCAGATCTTCCTTGGGATGGCTCGTATCCTGCTGGCTTCGAGGAAGGTGATCTAGACATCCGCTGTATCGGGTCGTTTGCTCGTTACAGCTTGGACTGGTCGAAGTGGCTGGACGGCTTCATCGAAGATGAGATCGCTGGGATCCAGCAGTGGCAGACAGAACAGCCAGGGTCAGCGAGATGAGCGTACCGGCAGCAACGAGTGATGGTTCTGAGCAGATGACTCAACAATGGGACGAGGCTTGGGGAGGAGATGAGGCGGCTCAACTCGCCTCTCTCCAAAGCTCCGGCGTTCCGGCGACTCAACCGAAGTACGTCACCCTGAAGGAGGCCACTGCGATGGTGTCGCTGTCCGCAGGGACTCTGAAGCGAGCGATAAAGGTCGGGAGGCTACGGGCGTTCAAGCCGGGCGGAAAGCTTCTGATTCGGCCCGAGGACCTTCGGCAGTGGATCGAGACTCGACCGGCCCAGTCGGATCCGATGCCGGTGTCAGATCGACCGGCTCGTCCCGACTCTCTAATGGATCAGGTCCTCGCACGACGGGCGGAGGCAGCGTGAGCGTCCATAGGACTTCACAGGGCACGTACCGGGTCAAGTACCGTGAGGCCGGTCAGCAGAAGTCGGCAACGTTCCCAACCCGAGCGGACGCCGAGCGTTTCGACGCTGAGATTAAGCAGCGTCGCTTGGAAGGAAAGCCGATCAATCGTCAGCAAGATGCACCTATGCTGGCGGAGTTTGTCGTGGACTGGCTGGCGGGACGGGCTGACCTGTCTGAGAAGACGCTCAAGAGTTACAGCCAGGCCATCGACACGCACGTCTTGCCGTACCTTGGCAACCTGAAGGTTCATCGCAGTGAACTGCGACCGGCAGTGTTGGCCGAATGGCAGCGTGATCGTCTCGCAGCAGGTGCCGGTCCGCCCATCATCAAGAGAGCGCGGGGTGTGTTGAGCCAAGTGTTGGATGCCGCCGTCTTGCCGCATGAACTCCTCGACTCGAATCCGATAGTCCCAGTCAAGCCGCCCAAGGTCCCGCCGACAGAACCCAGATTCATCACCGCGATTGACGTAGAGCGAACCAGACGACATCTGATCGAACAAGGTGACATCGGGTCAGCCACCCTTGTCTCCGTCCTCGCCTACGTTGGAATCCGTCCCCAGGATGGGCTTGCGCTCAACTGGAATCACATCGGAACGAAGCTGCAGGTCATCCAGAAAAACGTCGATGGCGTGATCCTGCCTGGTGCCAAGACGGGCATGGGATACCGGCGTCAGGTGAATCTGCCGGATCCAATACGGGCCGACCTTGAGGGTTGGCGAGTAGCGTCAGGCGGATCGACTCAAGGTCTGATCTTTCCGAGGTCTACAGATCGCCTGGCGTGGAAGGAGACCGACTACCGCAACTGGCGAAATCGGGCGTTCAACAAAGCGGCAGAAGCCGCTGGTTTGGGCGACCTGAATCCGTACGACCTGCGACACACCTGTGCGTCGCTACTGGCCGCAGCCGGGTGGAATCACCTTGAGATCGCTGCCCAGCTAGGCCATAGCCCGGAAACCTCGGTCAAGGTCTACCAGCACCTCATCCAGGTCGAACTTGGCGAACGACGGTCGATAGATGAATGGATCACCGAGGCTCGGGCAGAGGCAGCGAGGGAAACCGATGTTCCCTCAAAGTTCCCGATTTCCGGGGATTGACCCCTTCATCATTGTTCCCGATGGCTCTGGGAGTGAAGCCGACGACCGGAATCGAACCGGTGACCCCTTCATTACGAGTGAAGTGCTCTACCAACTGAGCTACGTCGGCGCCACCGGGCATTGTAGGCGGCGGGCGGCCGGCGGGAATGCCGATGGTCCGGCGGGGGTCGGGACGGTCACGCTCGAGGCCGCGGTGTCCGGGGTGATTGGCATGATTCGCGCGTGAACGAGCCGGAGAAACTGCCGGAGCTGGAGCGGGGCCGGGACCTCTCGCGGATCCTCGCTTTCACCGATGGGGTTTTCGCGATCGCGATCACCCTGTTGGTACTGCAGATCGAGGTGCCCGAGGGACTCACCTCGAACGGCGCCTTCCTCGATGCGCTCGACGAGATGCTGCCGGACCTGTTCGCTTTCGCGATCAGCTTCGCGGTCATCGGGATCTACTGGATCCAGCATCACCGCCTGATGCGGATGGTCCGCGAGTACGACCGCAGCCTGATGCTGGTCACGATGTTCTACCTGTTCTGGGTCGTGCTGCTGCCCTTCTCGAGCCAGCTGATCGGCGAGTACGGGGGCGACATCCACCTGACCGCCGTCTTCTACATCCTGAACCTCGCCCTGATCGGCGTCGCTCAGGCGCTGATCACCTTCTTCATCCTCCGGGACAAGCTGAGCGAGCCCAAGTACGAGCGGGATCTCCGCTCCTCGCTCAAGTCCTCCTGGTACGTGACCGGGGTCTTCCTGGTCACCGCGCCGGTCGCCCTGGTGCTGGGCGGCTGGACGCCACTGCTCTGGTTCGTGCTGATGCGCTTCGATCCCTGGCAGCGCGAACGGGAGCGGGCCGAGAAGGCCCGAGCCACCGACGCCGAGGATTGAGGCGCCGACCGAACCGCCCGCGCGGTGGCGGTTCAGCCCTTGGCGGGGGCGAGGCGGACCGGCGAAAGGCAGTTGACCACGCCCTGCCAGGGCAGCGTGCCGCCGTTGCCGTCGACGTTCACGTTGGTGACCGTGAGCCACCAGGTGTTCGGCGTGTACTTGCGGGTCAGCGGGTGATTCGGCGCCGACGAGGAAACCAGCAGGTTGATGTAACGGCTCACCACGCCACCCGAGATGGCCTTCGATCCGGGCGGGCACTTGATCCCCACGAACGTGCCCTTGCCCTCCTCGGTCAGGATCTCCTGGTCGGTGATCCGGGAGCTGAGCCTGACTCTCCGCAGCACGTTGCGCTTCTTCTTCGGCTTCTTCCTCGCGGTGCGTGCGGCGGAAGCGGTGGCCATGCCCTGGGCGCCGGCGACCTGCTCCGAGGTGGCCGGGTGGGTTGTCGCGATGATCACCGGGGCCGGGTCGGGCTGACTGTTCAGACCGTCACCGATCACCGGTGCGACGGCAAACAGGCAGACGCCGGCCACCACGGTCAAAAGTGCGGCGACGCGAGTCACCCTCCTGGCGAAGGGAGTTCCCTGGCCTCTCCCGAGCATGCGGGCATTCTTTCAGGCGAGAGCCATACGTCAAGTCGCGGGTACCGGCCCGAGGCCGGCGAGCTCCCGGGCGCGGATGAAAACGTCGTCGAGCATGGCGGCGCTCAGCTTCCCGGTCGAGGTGTTCAGCGGGCTCGGGTGGAAGCAGCCGAGCAGGGTCCAGTGGTCGGGCCCGGGCCACTCGTCACCGGCCGGTGCTCCGAGGATCGTCTCGGCCCCGTGGCCGAACTTCGGCTTCGGCTTCGGGACCTCTCCGCCGAGCCGACGCACCGTCCTCAGCATCGATTGCCAGGCGAAGTTGCCCAGTGCGATCACCACCTTTGCCCGACCCAGCAGTCGCAGTTCCTCCTCCAGCCAGGGCGCGCAGTTGTCCCGCTCGGAAGGGTTCGGGCGGTTTTCCGGCGGGGCACAGCGGACCGCCGCGTTGATGAAGGTGTCGTGGATCTCGAGGCCGTCCTCCCGGTTCACGCTCTCCGGCTGGTTCGACAGCCCGGCCCGGTGGATCGCGGCGAACAACCAGTCGCCGGAGCGATCGCCGGTGAAGACTCGTCCGGTGCGGTTGCCGCCGTTGGCGGCCGGGGCGAGCCCGTGGATGAGGATGCGGGCCTCCGGATCACCGAACCCCGGAACCGGGCGTCCCCAGTACGTTTCCCCCCGGTGGCGCTTCGGGGGATCGGCCGCCGTGGCCTCGCACCAGGCGACCAGCCGAGGGCAGCGCCGGCACTCGGTGATGGCCTGCTCCACTGCAGCGAGGCGCCGGATCGCATCCTTTTCTCTCATGGTCCGTACACTAGGGAGTGGACATGGGTTTCCTGCCGAACATAGGCCCGATGGAGCTGATCATCTTGCTGGTGATCGTGGTGCTGATCCTCGGTCCCAAGCGGGTTCCCGCTGCCGCGAAGTCAGTTGGCCAGGGCATGCGGAACTTCAAGCACTCGCTGAGTGGCGGCGACGAGGACAAGAAGAAGTACGAGGAGACCCGGTCCGAGCTTGACGAGAAGTCCAATACCGGGGCCTGACCGGGCCGGGCGTCGGCGGGCCGAGCCGTGGTACCGCTAAATCTCCCCAACGTACTGACCCTGCTGCGCATCCTCGCGGTGCCGGTGGTCGTGGTCGCGCTGCTGGACGGCACCCCGAACGGGGACATGCTGGCCGCGATCGTCTTCGCCCTCGCCGCCCTGACCGACGGTCTCGACGGGTACATCGCCCGCTCGCGCGACTCGATCACGACCTTCGGCAAGCTGATGGATCCGTTGGCGGACAAGCTGCTGATCACCGCGGCGCTGATCTCGCTGGTCTCGCTGAACCGGCTGCCGGCCTGGGTCGCGATGGTGATCATCGCTCGCGAGTTCGCGATCACCGGGCTGCGGTCGATCGCCGCCGACCGCGGCGTCGTGATCGCCGCCAGCTGGATGGGCAAGGTGAAGACGGTGCTCCAGATCGGCGCGGTCTTCGCCCTGATCATCTTCAACCCGGCCCCGCTCTGGGCCGACATCCTGGTCTACCTCGCCCTGGCCGCCACCGTGATCAGCGGCTTTGACTACTTCTTCGGCCTCCGCAAGCGGATCGAAGAGCAGCGGGCGAAGGAGAAGGACCACCGCGAAAAGCGGCGGTCCGAGGAACCGGACCTCAGCTAGCTGAGTAGTTCCAGGGTCTCGCGGCGGCTGGCACGCACCGGGCGGCGCCGGATCGCCACCCGGCGTCTCGCCCGTGCCACCAGCACGGGCATCGCCACCGCGCGGCGCCCGGCATCCACCAGGCACGCACCATCCATCCACGATCCCGTGGAACTACTCAGCTAGGGGCGACCTCCAGCCACTCCTTCATCGTGACGTGGCGGCGGCTCGGGTTCTCACCGGCCATCTCCGCCCGCAGGTTGACCGCCAGGCCGAAGCGCTCGGCGACCACGTTGTGGCGGTGGATCGTCTCGAGGTTCTCCTGACGGGCCATGATGAACGCATCCTCGGAAAGGCCCGGGTAGGTCTCGATCACCTGGCGGATCATCTCGCGCACGCAGTCCTCGACGAAACGGGGCTGGCTGTGCGCCTTGATTACCACTGACATCTCGTCCGGGCGCTTCATCAGCTCGTAGATCTCCGAGCTCATCGAGCTCTCGACCAGGCGCAGCATGTCCCGCGCGTCGAGGTCCGGGCCGCCTTCGGTGCAGCCGATCCAGAGCGTGCCGAGGCCGCGCTGGTTGTGGGTCGCGATCGGCACCGCCTCCACGATCTCCTCGACCTGGTCCTCGGTGTAGCCCTTCTCGGCCAGCCGGTCGCGGGCGAAGTCGGCGACCATCTCCTGGGCGCAGGGGCAGGCGGTCATGCCCTGGGCCTGGACCCCGGTCACGGTACGGGTGCCCTCGGCCGAAGCGACCGCGATCCCGAGCAGGTTGTAGATCTCCTGGTTCTCGATCCCGGAGACCGGAGCCGGCATGTTCTGGGCGTAGCGGGCGTTGATCGAGACCTCCGCCCGGAAGCCCTTCTGCTTGGCCCGGACCAGCTCGGCGATCCGGGCGGCGAGCTGCTCGGCGCGCATCGACTGGGTCGCGACGACCTCCTCGATCGCCTCGGAGACGTTCTCCTCGAAGCGCGACATATGCACGCCGGCCTGGTCCGGGGCGAGATCGACGTAACACTCGAGTTCGGCGTGGTAATGGCCGTGCTCGCCGAGGTTTATGACCTTCTCGACTCCGGTCACTCCGACCCGGGAAAGACTGACCCGGGTGGCGGGCTGGGAAGCCTGAACGTCTCTGGTGGTGGGGGAAAGCGCGATTTCGGGATTCATTTGCGTGTTTGCAGCCTAGTAACCGGGCCTGCCCGGCCGATGAGCGACACTCCGTATAATTCCGCAACCGCATGCGGACTCAGGGTTTCCAATGGTGGAGATCCGTCACTGGGGGTAGTGGTCATGGAGTTCGAAACCGAAGAATTGAAGGCATTGGCGGCTTCGGGCCGAGAACGGGGCTACCTCACGTTTGAGGCGGTCGCCGAGGCGGTTTCGGATCTGGACATCAGCCGCGGCCAGGTCGAGGAGCTGAATTCCTGGCTCTCCGAGCAGGGGATCGACTTGATCAGCCAGGAGGAATCCGGGCTGCGAGAAGGCGACGGCACGGATCAGGACAACCTCGACGATGCCGTCGACATCGACGGTTCGTCCGACCTCGATGGAGACGAGACAACCGAGCAGGATCAGATCCGGGTGGTCGCCAACGGGCCGGCCTCGAGCGTCGCCTCCGGTGAGGCGGGTTCGGATGCGACCCTGGACTCGCTTCGCCTCTACCTGCGTTCTATCGGCCAGGTCGAGCTGCTCACCGCCCAGCAGGAGGTCGAGCTGGCCAAGCGGATCGAGCGCGGTGACATGGAGGCGAAGCGCCAGATGGTCGAAGCCAACCTGCGCCTGGTCGTCTCGATCGCGAAGGGCTACCTCGGCCGTGGCCTCGGCTTCCTCGATCTGATCCAGGAGGGTTCGCTGGGCCTGATCCGCGCGGTCGAGAAGTTCGATTACCGCCGCGGCTACAAGTTCTCGACCTACGCGACCTGGTGGATCCGCCAGGCGGTGACCAGGGCGGTGGCGGACAAGTCCCGCTCGATCCGGATCCCGGTTCACATGGTGGAGAAGCTGAACCGGGTCCACTTCGTCGAGCGCCAGCTGGTCCAGGACCTCGGCCGCGAGCCGGAGCCGCAGGAGATCGCGGCCGAGCTCGGCTGGACCGTCCAGGAGGTGCGTGACGTCTGGCGGGTCTCGCAGACGCCGGTCTCGCTGGAGAAGCCGGTCGGCGAGGGCGAGGAGACCGAGCTGGTCGATCTGGTTCGGGACGACAGCCAGATGGAGCCCTTCGACGAGGCCTCGCTGAACCTGCGGAGTGAAGGCGTGCGGCGAGTGCTGAACAGCCTGCCGGAGCGCGAGCGGGAGGTCCTGATCATGCGCTACGGACTGGGCGGGATGAACCCTCGCACCCTCGAGGAGTGCGGCGAAGCCTTCGGCGTGACCCGGGAACGGGTTCGCCAGATCGAAACCTCCACCCTGAGGAAGATCAAGTCCCTCCCCGAGGCCCAGGGCCTCCGCGAAGCCGGCTGACCGGCGCCGAACGCGCCAGGTCAATAAACTGACCGGCTCAGCCGGGGGAGTGCCCGAGTGGTTAAAGGGGACTGGCTGTAAACCAGTTGGCTCTGCCTACACAGGTTCGAATCCTGTCTCCCCCATCCGGCCAAGGCATACTGTGGCCCGTGGAATCGAGCACCGAGATCAGCCGCGGATTCGTCTCCGACAACTGTTCGGGGGCGCACCCGGCAATGATCGAGGCGGTGGTTCGGGCCAACCAGGGCCACGTCGGCTCCTACGGGTCAGACCCGGAGACCGAGCGGTTCCGGGAACTCGTGAGGGAGGAGTTCGGCCCCGAGGCGATCGGCTTCCCGATGTTGAACGGGACCGGCGCGAACGTCGCCGCGCTGCGGGCGATCGCCTCGCCCCACCAGGCGGTGATCTGCGCTTCGACCGCCCACATCTCGATCGATGAGACCGCAGCCCCGGAGGCGATCGCCGGCCTCAAGCTCCTCACCGCCGACACGCCGGACGGCAAGCTGACCCCGGAGCTGGCCGCGACCCGCCTGGCCGACCCGGCCGACGTCCCGCACGCCGCCTGGCCGGTCGCGATCTCGATCGCCCAGGCGACCGAGGTCGGCACGACCTACAGCCGGGAAGAGATCCAGGCGCTGGCCGATTTCGCGCATGAGCACGGGATGCTGCTCCATCTCGACGGCTCCCGGCTCGCCAACGCCGCCGCGGCGCTGGAGGTCGGGCTGAACGAGATCAGCTTCGGCGCCGGCGCCGACGTACTCAGCCTCGGCGCGAACAAGAACGGGGCGCTGTTCGGCGAGTCGGTGATCTTCCCCGACTCCACGCGGGCGGGGGGCTTCGAGGTGCTGCGCAAGGGCTCGCTCCAGCTCGCCTCGAAGATGCGCTTCGTCTCGGCGCAGCTGAACGCCCAGCTCGAAGGTGGCCTCTGGCGGGAGATCGCCGACCACTCGAACTCGATGGCCCGCCTGCTCGCGGACGGGATCGAGTGGACGGAAGGGGCTGACCTCGGCCAGGCGGTCGGGGCCAACATCGTCTTTCTCTCGCTGCCGATCGAGGCGACCCGGTGGCTGCTCGAGGCCTGCGCCCCACACTCGCCGCTGCTGTTCGAGGCCGGTGAGGCCGGCCTGATCCGGCTGGTCTGCTCCTGGGACACGACCTCGGAAGACGTGGACCGCCTGCTCGGCCTGATCCGCGAAGCTCTGGCCGAGACCGCCTGAGACTCAGTCGAGCAGGTTTCGCTCGGTGGCCCAGCGGGTCAGCTCGTGGCGGGTCGAGAGCTGCAGCTTGCGCAGCGTGGAGCTGGCGTGGGCCTCGACCGTCTTGATCGAGATGCCGAGGCGCTGGGCGATCTCCTTGTACATGTAGCCGCGGGCGATCAGGCGGAGGACCTCCTGCTCGCGCGGGGTGAGCAGGTCGAGTTCATCCGGCCCGGCCGAGGTCGGGCCGGCGAAGGCGTCGAGCACGAAACCGGCCAGCTTGGGCGAGAAGACCGCATCGCCCTGATCGACCCGCACGATCGCGTCGATCAGATCCGGACCGGAGATCGTCTTGGTCACGTAGCCGCGGGCGCCGGCCCTGATCACGCTGACCACGTCCTCCGGGTCGTCGCTGACCGAGAGGGCGAGGAAGCGGGGGACGCCGGGGGTATCACCGGGCTCGGCGGCCGACGCCCGCTCGGCGACCCGCCGGATCACCTCGACCCCGCCGCCGTCCGGCATGTGGACATCGAGCAGCACAACGTCGGGCTGAGTGCGGGCGATCAGCAGGACCGCGTCACCGACCCCGTCGGCCTCACCGACCACGTCGACCCCCTCGACCAGTTCGGAGCGGACCCCGGCCCGGAAGATCGCGTGGTCGTCGACGATCGCGACCCGGACCCGGCCCGGCCCTGCGGTGTCTTCGGCACTTCTCTCGTGGCTCTCGCTCATCTCGCCTCCATCACCAGTTCTACTTCGGTTCCCTCGCCCGGTTCGGAGCGGATCTCCGCCCTGCCGCCGTGGGCTTCCATCCGGCCGAAGATCGAGTCTCTCACCCCGCGCCGGTCGGCCGGGACCTGGTCCGGGTCGAAGCCGGGGCCGCGATCGTGGATGAAGACCTGGGTGCGTTTCTTCGGGTCGATCTCCGCGTAGAGGCGGACCGGCCCCGCGGACCCGGCGTGGCGGGCGGCGTTGGTCATCGCCTCGCGGCTGGCGGCGACCAGGGCGACCGCGTTCTCGTCGAGGGGACGGTCCCCCACGGTTACGGCATCGATCGGCACCTGATGGCGTTCCTCGACCTCGGCCGCGACCGCCTTCAGGGCCTCGGCCAGCGAGTCGGCCCGCTCGCTCTCGGTCTTGCCCGAGAGCCAGTCGCGCAGCTCGCGCTCCTGGCGGCGGGCGAGAGTCGAGATCCGGCGGCTGTCCTCCGGATCCTTCTGGATCAGGGCCAGGGTCTGGAGGACCGAGTCGTGAAGGTGGGCGGCGACCTCGGCCCGTTCCTCGGACCGGATCCGCTCGGTTCTCTCGGTGCTCAGCGCGCGGGCCGAGCGGGCCCAGATCGGAGCCGCGATCAGGCCGAGCACGATCACCGCGGCGAGCCCCGCGAGGGCGACATCACCGCCGGCGCTGAGGGCCCCGTTGATGTAGAGGAAGAGCACCGCACCGCCGAGCAGCAGAGCGATCCCGACCCCGCCGCGGAAGGGGCCGAGCAGGGAACGCCGGTGGGAGGGGGCGCCGAGGCCGCCGATGGCGGCCGCCTCCGCCTCGGCGCGCTCGGCCGCCGACTGGCTGAACTGCCGCCAGATCAGGGCGGCACCGGCGGCCGCGATGACCAGCGGCCAGACCAGCGAGTCGGACCACCAGACGCCGGTCTCGCGGAAGATGAAGAGCAGACCGAGGGTGACGAAGCCGGCCCCGGCCCCGACCGCCCAGGATCCCTTGAACTGACGATCCGGAGCCGAGCGGGCCGCGCGGACTCGGGCGCGGCTGCCCTGGCGGGGCTTCCACCGGCGGACTATCGCCTCCTCGCCGGCCACCGGCAGGGCGACCCAGAGCAGCCCGTACCCGATCGCTGCCACGCCGCCGGTCACGATGGTCAGGATCGCGGTCGCTACCCGGACCAGGGTCGGGTCGACCCGCAGGCGCAGCGCGATGCCGGAGCAGACTCCGGCAATCAACCCGCCTTCGCGGTCCCGCTGCAGCTGCTTGTCAGGAGGCTTGTTCAGGAACGCTTCTTCCCGTTCTGGCGGTTCGGCCCGGGCTTGACCGAGCAGGCCGCGGTGGCCCGTTCCCGGGCGGTGAGGTTTCCGGAGCCGTTGCTCTCATCGAACTGCCCCCGGCCGTTGCGGCGCCACTGAGTGTTGTCGACGACCTCGAACGCACCGAGCTTGAACTCGCCATCCAGCCGGACCACGTGACGCCGCGACGCGCGCCCGGTCAGCTCGTCGCTCGAAGCGGATTCCGAAATGTCGACGCCGTTCCACTGGTGGCCGCGGATGTTCAGCACGCCCGCCTTGCCTTGGACCGTGCCGGTCACGCAGACGTCGTCGGGGACGACGATCGAAGTCAGGCCCATGCCGCTCCGGACCGGCAGATCGAGCTCGCGCCGATCACCGAAGTCGAACTTCCGCAGATCGATGGTCATGTTCCCGGCGGCCATCTTGTAGCCGTCGTCGGGAACGTTGACCATCGAGAGCGGGGTTTCATCGATGTCCCCGTAGCTGCCGTCGACCCGGAGGTCGGCGATCGAGACGACCGCCATCGGGATCGTCACCGCGATCGCGGCGGTCAGCAGCCAGAGCGAGAGCTGGCGACGGCCCCGCAGGCCGGCGAAGACCATGCCGGCGCCGAGCGCGATCACCAGCGCGGCCATCGGCACTCCGCCGAAGAGCACGGTCGTGCCGGCCGAGAGAACGAACAGGAGGCAGAACACGATCAGGGCGCTGAAGCCGATCGCGAACCAGAGCATGATCCGCCCGATGGTCGAGGGACCGTCATCGCGAACCGGTGCGACCGGATCCGGTTCCGTCGTCTCGGACTCCATCTGCCGGGTCTCCATGACCTCGGTCGAAAGCTGACTGGGGGATGCGGCGTAGGTGACGACCTCACTCGACCGGGCGGGCTCAGCCGACGCGGCAGGGGCCGGGGGTTGGGGGGATTCGGTGGGTGCGGCAGGCGACGGGGCGGACGACCGGTCCGCCCCGGGGTTGAACAGGCCGCTGGCGAGAAGCCAGCTCAGGCCGGCACCGATCGCGACCCAGAAGAGGACGCCGAAGACCGTGCCGGGCCAGAAGCCGAAGATCCAGGCGGCGAACCCGCCGGAGTCGGCGGTGGCGAGCGCGACGATGCCGACGATCACGGAGAGGCCGATCATCTGGTTGCGCCGCTTCGGTTCGATCGCCGGTAGCGGTTCAGCCGGATCACCCTCGATCGGGGCGATCGCGAGCAGGACCACATAGACGATCAGGCCGGCTCCGCCGAAGGCGAGGCTGATCAGGAAGGCGATCCGCACGAAGACGGGGTCCACGTTCAGGTACCGGGCGAGGCCGGCCGCGACCCCGCCGATATAGCGGTCGCTGCGGGAGCGGATGAGTTTCTTGGGAGGAGACTGTTGGTTCATGACCAGGAGGCTGACTGCCCGGGACGGTCCTGTCGATTGGGAATGACCCTTAGGGGCATGAGGGTTCGACCCTGATGCCGAGGCCGTTTTCGGCTTACGATCTTCTCAGGTGAGCTCACAGAACGGGACATCTGAAAACGCGGGAACGGAGCGGATCACGATCGGCGAGCTGGCCGCGCGGACCGGCATGACGGTCCGCAACATCCGTGCTCACCAGTCGCGCGGCCTGCTCGACCCGCCGGTCGTGGTCGGCCGGACCGGGTATTACGGCCAGGATCACATCGACCGGATCGAGCTGATCCGCGAGCTTCAGGAGGAAGGGTTCAACCTCGAGGCGATCCGCCGGATCGTGGCGAGCGCCGGCGAGTCCCCGGGTGAGCTGCTGCGCTTCACCCGCGACGTGCGGGCGCCCTACGAGGACGAGCAGCCGGAGATCATGTCTCTGCAGGAGATCGCCGGGGCCTGGGGAGGGGAGGAGTTCGACGCGGAGAGGCTGCGTCGTTCCGAGGCGCTCGGGCTGATGCGCCCGCTGGGCGACGGACGGTTCGAGGTGCTCTCGCCGAAGCTGCTCCGGGCCGGCCACGAGCTGGCGGCGATCGGGGTTCCGATGGACGACTGCCTCGACACCCTGGAGACGCTGAAGGAGCGTTCGACCGCGGTGGCCGAGATCTTCATCCGGCTGTTCGACGAACAGGTCTGGGAGCCCTTCAACCGGGCCGGCCGTCCACCTGAACGCTGGCCCGAGATACGCGATTCCCTCCGCCGTCTGCGCCCGCTCGCCTCGGACGCGTTCATCGCCTCCTTCCAATTCGCGATGGAGGAGGTGTCGGAGCGGGCGATCTCGTCGGGGATCCGTCGAGAACTTGATCCGGGCGATGCGGAAAAGTCGCCCTGAGCTCCTGGAAACACGACTGACCGATCGGTGAAACGCCGGGTTCGGCGGTCCGCGTCCGCCGAGTCCCGAGCGCCGCGTATCCGTTTTTCCGACCGCGATCGGCACGTTTTCATAAACGCATCAGTCCATGAACAGCTCCGTCTGATCTGCACCATCCCGTGAACATCCGTGTATGATGCGAATCGCAAGGATCGCCAGGGAAGATTCCGAGAGCGGGTTTTAGGCAAGCTCGCTTACCGACCATGAGAGTCGCGTGGCTAGGGAGCTGCGGGGGAACCAAATTGGAAGCCGGACTGCTGTCCGGCGGGAGGGAACTGCCACTCACCATGGGTGCCGACAGAGCGCGCTGGTCGCGCTGCGACAGGGAGTCACGCTTTTCACGTTTCGGAGCTACCCCGAAGTTCCTGGCGATCGCGATCGCCGCGGTGTTCCTCGTGGCGGTAGGTGCAGCACCCGCCGGGGCAGCGGCGCCGACCATCGTCAACCAGTCCTCGACCGGTGGCCAGACCAACTGGCTGGAGAGCTTCACGGTCGGCAACGCCGGCAACGCCGACGGGCACCGCGCCTGGTTCACGGTGCTGGTCAAGCATGACCCGGGCCGCAAGGTCACCGGCCTGCGGATCGACGACAACTACGACGGCACCGACAACACCGGCTCCGAGACCCTCAGAGGGGTCACCTCCCAGCAGCCGGTCGTGGTCGACGGCTACAACTACAGCCGGGTTTCCTACAACTACCAGCTGCCGACCAGCAACACCGGCCTCGACTGCGGCAACGTCTTCAGCGGCGGCACCAGCCAGAGCACCAAGCCGCTGCGGATCCGGGCCCAGCTCGACAACGGCCAGCAGACCGCGACCAGCGTCAGCAACATCAAGTGGGCGCGGACCGACTGCAACGCCAAGGACGACATGCCTTACATCTACGAGCGTTCGCAGACGGCCAGCTCGATCGAGCCCGGCCAGTCGGTCACCTTCACGATCAAGGGCGACGACACCGACGCGCCGCTGACCGGCAACCGAGACTTCGGCGGGGTCAGCTACCGCCTGCGTCGCCTCAATGACGGCGTCACGACCGGCGAGACCAAGGTCTGCTGGGGCAACTCCGACAACACGGCGCGCTCCTTCACGGTCAACTTCCCCCGCCGCGGCCGCTGGGTGGTCGAGGCGGAAGCCCGCAACTCGAACAACAACTGCGACGAGAACCCGTACAACAACGCCTTCTATTACATCGGCGCGGTGGACGTGAACTCCGCGGCCAGCGACAGCCCCAACCTCTCGCTCTCCGCCACCAGGCCCGCGATCGGAGCCAGCTCGACGGTCACCGCGACCTTCGACGACAACGACGACAACTCCGAAGGCGGCCGCGTCCAGACGGTCGAGTGGGACCTGGACCAGAACACCGGCAACGGCGTCTCCGGGTACGAGGACATCGACCTGGGCGAGATCGCCGGCCTCTCCTCGCCGCGGACCCGGACGGTGGACACCTCCGGCATGACTCCGGGCCTGAAGACGGTCCGCGTGCGGATCACCGACAACGGCGCGATGAGCGGGGCCGACAACATCCGGCGCACCAAGACCGCCACCACGACGATCCGGGTCGACTCCCCGCCGGTCGCCGAGGACACCGATGAGCGCACCGTGACCGAGACCGCGCTGCCGATCACCCTCTCGGCCAGCGACGCCGACGCTGACGATCTCGCCTACGCGATCACCGATCAGCCGGACCACGGCACCCTCACCGGCAGCGCGGACCAGTGGGTCTACACGCCCGACGACGGCTACGCGGGCAACGACCAGATCAGCTTCAGCGTCGACGACGGGTACGGCGGGACCGACACCGCCACGGTGGACATCCGGGTCGATCCGGACATCGTCGGCTTCTCCGGCCCCTCCGGCACGCTCGACTCACGCGGCGGCCAGGTCGAGTTCGGCTCCCGGGCGACCGGCGCCACCTTCGAGTGCTCGATCGACGCCGGTGCCTGGGTCGCCTGCGCTTCCCCGCTGGTCCTGACCGACCTCGCCGACGGGCCCCACGAGGCCCGGGTGCGGGTCACCGCCGGTGGCCTGACGAACCCCGACCTCGCCTCGGCCAGCTGGACGGCGGACGCGTATCCGCACATCGCGGTCAACGCCGCGCCGGACACCGAGACGGCGATGACCACCGGGTCGGTGGACTTCTCGCTGAGCGAGGACGGCTCGACCGTCCCTCCGACCGCGGAATGCAAGCTGGACTCCCACCCGTGGGCGCCCTGCCTCAGCCCGGTCTCCTTCCCCGATCTCGACGACGGGCCCCACCAGATCTCGATCCGCGCCACCGACGCGCAGGGCAAGCAGTCCACCGAGACCGTGGACTGGACCGTGGTGACCGCCGGCAGCGACGTGGCGATCGACCAGCCGGTGCCGGCGTCGATCACCCGCGACCGTGAGGCCACGGTCCACTTCTCCTCAACCGACCCGGCCGCGGTCTTCGAGTGCTCGCTCGACGGCGCCGCCTGGGCGGTCTGCGGCAACCCGCAGGACCTGACCGGCCTGACCGACGGGCCGCACACCTTCAAGGTGCGCGACCAGGCCTTCACCGGCGCCGAGTCCCGCCCGGCCCAGATCAGCTGGATCGTGGACCGCACCGCACCGCAGGTCGAGATCACCTCCGGGCCGGAGGGCGCGGTGCCGGCCGGCGCGGTCGCCTTCGAGTTCGAGGCCAACGAGCCCTTCGTCGCCTACGAGTGCAGCTTTGACGGCAGTCCCTTCGCGGCCTGCTCGAGCCCCTTCACGCCCGGGGCGGAACCCGCCGACGGCAACCACACCTTCAGGGTTGCCGGCGTCGACCGGGCCGGCAACCGGTCCCTGGCTGCCCAGCGCCAGTTCCGGGTGCTGTCGGCAGCCCCGGCGGTCCAGTTCCTCACCGGGCCCGCTCAGGGCGCGCTGCTGAACGTCGGCTCCGCCACCTTCACCTTCGAGTCGACCCCGGCCACGCCGGGCTACGAGTGCCGGGTTGACGCCGAGGATTGGTACCCCTGCACCTCGCCGGCCGCGGTCAGCGGGCTGGCCGACGGCCAGCATGACTTCGCGGTGCGGGCGGTCGACGAGGTCGGCAATCGCACCGTCGACCCGACCGTGCGGACCTGGTCGGTGGACACGACCGCGCCGGAGACCGAGATCACCTCGGGCCCTTCGGGCACGGTCGGCGAAGCCTCGGCCGAGCTCGCCTTCCAGGCGAACGAGCCGGGCAGCACCTTCACCTGCTCGCTGGACGGGGCGCCGTTCGCCCCCTGCGGCTCGCCGGCCTCGCTCGACGGGCTCGACGCGGGCAGCCACGAGTTCCGGGTCCGGGCGCGTGACGCGGCCGGCAACGTCGACCAGACGCCGGCCTCGCGCGGTTGGGTAGTGGACCTGACCCCGCCCGACCCGCCGGACCCACCGGAGGAAGAGCCGGAGCCCGACCCCTGTGACTTCGTCACCGAGCGGGTCGACTGCGGCAACCCGTTCTCGGTGGCCAGCATCCAGGCCCCCTTCCTCCGCTGGAAGGGCGGCGCCAAGCTGAAGGTCCGGATCGACGCGGGCGGATCGCCGCTCAAGCGGGTCGCGTCCCGCTTCCCGATCGGCACCAGGCTGAGGGTGGTCGGCGGCAAGGGCCGGATCGGCCGCCTGGTCTTGCGGGGCAACTCCCGCACCGTCGTGCCGCTGCGGCTTGACGGACGCAAGGGCAAGACGATCCGGGTCTCGGCCGGCAAGAAGCCGAAGGTGCTGCTCCGGCCCCGCACCGTGATCGTCGAGAACCTGCCCGACGGGGTGACCAGCCTCGAACTGAAGCTGTTCAGCAACAAGGGCCTGCGCTTCCGCTCCGCGGTCTGCGGGACCCGCCTCTGGCGTTCGGTGCTGACCGACTGGCGCTCCAACCGGAGGGATGTGAACGCCCGAACAGATGTGAACTGCGTCAAGAAAGGTGGCCGCCGATGACCCGCGCCAAGTCACTCGTCCTGGCCATCGTGGTCGGCGTGATCGCCGCGCTCGCCCTCACCTCCTCGGCTTCGGCCCAGAAGGTCGGTAACCCGGGCAACTTCAACTTCAAACTGACCAACGGGGTCATGAAGGTGAAGGATCAGCAGTTCAGCTTCGACTCGAGCCAGAACATCAATTTCAACGGCACGGTGAACGGCGCCGGGGCGATCAACATCCCGTCGATCACCTTCCCGAGCTATCCGATCAGCGCCTCCGGGTTCAACCTCACGGTCAAGATCAACGTGGTCGGTCCGACCACCGGGACCGTCAACCCCCTGACCGGGGCCGTCTCGCTGGTGCTCAAGGTCTGGATCAAGATCGACGGAGTGCCGCTCGGCGGCGGCTGCCGGATCGCGTCCTCGTCCAGCCCGATCACTCTCAACGCCCTGATCACCGGAACCTCAGGCTCGGTCCACGGCACGGCATACAACCCGTCGAACGGGACCATGAAGATCGCGAACGGGACCTTCTCGGTGCCCTCGTCGAGCGATTGCGGCGTGGCCGCCGGCACGGTCAACGACACGGTCGGCCTGCCTTCGCCCTCCGGCCAGAACACTGCCGTCTTCGACATCACCACGGTGCCGGCGGTGAGCCGGGCGATCACCCCGACCTTCAGCGCCAGCCCGACCTCGGGCACGGCGCCGGTCGAGATCGACTTCAACGCCGCCGGGACCACGGTCTCCTCGGGTCCCGCCAACTACCAGTGGGACTTCGAGAACGACGGCACCTTCGACCAGTCCGGCTCCGCCAACACCGCCTCCTTCACCTACACGTCGGGCGGCACCAAGACGGTCCGGCTGCGGGTGACCGACAGCCAGGGCGACTACGCGGAGACCACCCGGACGGTAAACATCAGCGCCTACCCGAACCTGGCGATCACGGCGGCGGCCGATTCCGACTTCACGGTCGGGTCGACCGGCACCTACCGGATCAACGTCGCCAACCAGGGGTACGCGAACTCGGGCACGACCACCGTGACCTCGACCCTGCCCGCCGGGTTGACCTACGTCTCCTCGACCGGCTCTGGCTGGAGCTGCTCGGCGGCCGGTCAGGACCTAACCTGCACCAGGACGACCGCGATATCACCGGGCGCCGCCGCTCCGGAGCTGGGGGTGAACGTCGACGCCGGCCCGGATGCCTACCCCTCGGTCGACGCCGTCTTCGAGGTCGCCACCAGCGGCGACAGCGACATCTCCGACAACTCGGCTTCGAACACCAACCTGGTGCGCGCGGTCGACCTGAAGATCGAGCACACCCAGGTGCCGCACGCGCTGCTTCCCGGCGCCGACCCGGCCAACCTGATCGAGCTTCGGGCCCACAACGTCGGCAACGCGCCGACCACCGGGACGGTGACCATCACCGACGTCTTCCCGGCCGGCCTGACCCCGCTCAGCGCCAGCGGCACCGGCTGGACCTGCAACGTCGCGGGCCAGACCGTCACCTGCACGCGGAGCGACTCGATCGCCGCTGACGCGACCACCGATCCGGTCAGCGTGCAGGTCGAGGCGACCCTGGAGCCCGGCTCGCCCGGCGAGCTGTTCCAGAACGACGCCTCGGTCGCGGTCGCCAATGACATCAACGCGGGCAACGACTCGATCGCCGCCGACGTGCTGGTCCTCGACGGGCCCGATCTCGGCATCACCAAGTCCCACACCGGCGCCTTCACCGCCGGCAAGCAGGAGAGCTACACACTCTCGGTCCAGAACCTGGGGCCGCAGGAGAGTTCTGGTGGCGCGACTGTCACCGACTCGCTGCCCTCCAGCCTGCACTTCGTCTCCGCCGACGGCGGCCCGGAGTGGCAGTGCGGCGAGCAGGGCGGCACCGTCACCTGCGAGCATTCGGGCGAGATCCCGGCCGGCGGCTCGGCCCCGGACATCACCTTGACCGTGAACGTCGGGGTGGAAGCGATCCCCTCGGTGACCAACACCGCCTCGGTCGCGACCGGAGTGGACCCGAACCCGGCCAATGACGAGTCCTCCGACACGGCGACCGTGCGGGCGATCGACATGGTCATCGCGAAGACCCACGACGGTGAGATCCGGGTCGGCCAGAACGAGACCTTCCACCTGGCGGCCGAGAACGTGGGTGACTCGGAGACGATCGCCCCGACCGTGATCACCGACCAGCTGCCGGTCGGCCTGACCTTCGTCTCGGCCGACGGTGGCGCCTTCTGGACCTGCCAGGAAGCGGCCGGCACGGTCACCTGCCAGCACGACGACCCGATAGCTCCGGGTGACACGGTGCCGCCGGTCGATGTTGTGGTCGCGGTCGGCGCCGCTGCCGCGCCGTCGGTGATCAACATTGCCACCGTCTCGACCCCGAGCGATTTCAACACGATCAACAACGTTGCCACCGACGGCGGGGACGTGATCGACGTGGACGCGGCGATCGAGATCGGGCGGACCGGGAGCTTCGGCCCCGGGCAGACCGGCACCTACCTGCTCAACGTGAAGAACGAAGGCGCGGTCGCCGCCTCCGCCCCGATCGAGGTCGAGGCGGAGCTGGGCAACGGGCTCGAGTTCGACAGCGCCGCCGGCGACGGCTGGACCTGCGGGGAGGACCAGGGCACGGTCTCCTGCTCCGGCCACAGCGGTCTGGCCGCGGGCGCGAGCGCGCCGGTGATCCAGCTGCGAGTCGGCGTTACGGCTGGCGCGGTTCCCGAGACGACCACGGTGGCCCGCGTCTCGACCACCGGGGACCGTTTCCCGGACAACGACGAGGCGAGTGACTCGGCGACTGTGCTCGGTACCGACCTCGCGGTCGTCTCGCAGCACAGCGGGACCTTCCGGGTCGGTGGCACCGGCAGCTACGAGCTCACCGTGACCAACCACGGCTCCGGTCCGAACACCGGCCCGGTCACGGTCAGCGATCAGCTGCCGGCCGGCTTCTCGGTGATCCGGGCCCAGGGCAACGGCTGGTCCTGCGACATATCGGGACCGGTCGAGTGCGTCCGCTCGGATCAGCTTGCACCCGGGGCCAGCTTCCCGCCGATCACGGTCGAGGCCAGCGTCACCCCGGCGGCGCTGCCGGCCGGCGAGTTCGAGGGCACCGCGCTGAACACCGCGACGGTCTCGACCCAGGCCGACATCGATCCCGCCAATGACTCCTCCGATGACGTGACCGACATCGTCGGTGCCGATCTCGCCGTCGACCTGAGCGGACCCACCGAGATCGGGGTCGGCGGTCTCGCCAGCTTCGAAGTATCGGTGACCGGCCACGGCGCGCCGAACGGCGGCCCGATCCGGGTCGAGCTCACCCTTCCGGTCGGCTTCTCGCCGCGGAGCTCCGAGGGCTCCGGCTGGACCTGCGAGTCGGCGGGACGCAAGTTCACCTGTCTCAACCCGGTCTCGCTGACCGCCGCCGAAACAGCCCCGACGCTGACCCTCGTTGCGCGGGTCGGCGAGGGCGCCCCGGCCAACGCCGCGACCCAGGCCAAGGTGTTCACCACTGGTGACGTGATCGCCGCCAACGATCAGGCCAGCCTGACCACGGCGACGATCGCCCGGCCCGACCTGCGGGCCGAGCTCTCCGCCCTCACCGCGGACGGCTCGTTCCTGGTCGGCGCCGACGGCGCCTACCGGGCGGTGTTCCGCAACGTCGGCACCGCCGCCACGACCGGTTCGGTCGACGCCGAGATCACTCTCCCGAGCGGGATCCGGTTCCTCGGAGTCGACCAGGGCACCGGCTGGAGCTGTGACGCAGACGGCACCCCCATCGCCTGCGAGCACGCCGGACCGGTGGCCGCCGGCGCGGCGCTCCGACTCGGCTTCCGCGTCGCCGCCGACCAGGGAGCCAGCAGCCCGGCCTCGACCACAGTCGCGGTCAGCACCGCTGACGACCTCAACGACGAGAACGACGAGGCCAGCGCCGAGACCGCGGTTCGTTCGGTCGATCTGACGCTCAGCCGCGAGCAGATCCCGGTCTGGACCGCCGGCGGCGAGGGCGCGTATGAGGTGCGGGTGACCAACCGAGGCACCGCCCCGACGATCGCTTCGGCGGTGGTCACCGAGACCCTGCCGCAGGGGACCGAGTTCCGCCTCGCCACCGGTGACGGCTGGAGCTGCGCGGTCTCCGCGCGGCGCCTGCGCTGCGAGGGGCCGGCCGCGATCGCGCCCGGCGATACCTCGAAGTTCCAGGTGACGCTCGGCCTGCCGGCCACGGAAACCACCCTGATGGCGACCTCGGCGGTCCACACCGTCGCTGACGTCGACCCGGCCAATGACTCGGCCACCGAGACGATCGAGGTCGCGGCGGCAGGCTCGACTGCGCCGGTTCGCTCCGCCCGGATCACCTCGTCGCGTTCACGGGCGACCCGCAGCGGCCTGGTGCTGCTCTGGGTGAAGTGCCCGTCCGGATCGGGCGCCAAGTGCCACGGCCGGGTCCGGCTGAAGACGGCCGGCAAGGTCCGGCTCGGCAAGGGCCGGAAGGTGCTGGCGCTGGGCTCCTCCCGGTACGCGGTGGCCCCCGGCCGCCGGATGCCGGTCCGGGTCCGTCTCAAGAAGTCGGGCGCCACGGCCCTGGCCAAGCTGGGCCGGGTCAAGGCCCGCGCGACCGTGACCACCAAGGGCGCCGATGCGACCCGACGAGTTCTTTCGATCAGGAGGGCGGGACGATGAAACGCTTCATTACGACCGGGATCGTTGCCGGTCTCTTCGCTCTGGCCTTCGTGCCCTCGGCCGGCGCCACCTTCCCCGGTGGGGCGGGTCTGATCGCGGCCACCAGCGACCGCGCCGGCAACAACGACATCTACACGATGGACCGCAGCGGCGGGATGCAGACCGCCCTGACCACGGACCCGGGCGAGGACTTCGATCCAGCCTGGTCCCCGGACGGGACCAAGATCGCCTTCGTCAGCAATCGCGACGGTGACAACGAGATCTACGTGATGAACGCCGACGGCACCGGGCAGACCCGGATCACCACCAACGCCGGTGATGACATGGATCCGGCCTGGTCACCGGACGGCCAGCGACTGGCCATCCGGCGCGACATCGGCGGCAACAACGAGATCTTCTTGATCGACTCGGCCGACGGCGGCAACCCGGTCAACCTGACCGGCAACGCCGCCTCGGACTTCGAGCCGGACTTCTCGCCGGACGGCACCAAGATCGCCTTCCAGCGCTACACGTCCGGCTCGGGGACCGGCCTCGGCAACGAGGTGATGCTGATGAACGTCGATGGCTCGGATCAGACCAACCTGACCGAGAACGACAACTCGATCAACGACGGCCGGCCCTCCTTCTCGCCGGACGGCACCGAGATCGCCTTCGACAGCAACCGCGAGGACTCGGTCTTCCAGATCTACACCTACGCCCTCGCCGACGGCCAGATCACTCGCGTGATCAGCGCTTCCGAGCGCTACCAGCAGCCGGCCTTCGCACCGGACGGCAGCGCGATCGCCGCCCAGACGGACGGCGCCACCGATCCGGCCCTGGCGAGCATCGACCCGCTGGCTCAGACCGCGGCCGCGATCACCACCGGCCAGGGGGAGGCCGACCCGTCCTGGCAGGCCGATGACATCGCGCCGACCGTGACCATCGATTCCGGCCCGGCTGAGGGCTCGAGCTCCAGCGCGACCGACCCGAGCTTCGGGTTCAGCGCCGACGAGCCGGGCTCGACCTTCGAGTGTCAGATCGACGACGGCGGGTTCAGCTCCTGCACCTCGCCGCTCGCGGCCAGTGGGCTGGTCGACGGGCCGCACAGCTTCTCGGTGCGGGCGACCGACATCGCGGGCAACGTCTCCGAACCGGTAAGCCGGAACTTCACGGTCGACACCGTGGCGCCGGTTGTCTCGTTCGATTCGACGCCGGACCCGGTCAGCGGCGAAAGCGACGCGAGTTTCAACTTCTCGGCGAACGAGCCGGTCACCGGAGCCGAGTGCAACCTCGATGGCGGCGGCTGGTTCGCCTGCAGCTCGCCGGTCGCCCACGTCGGGCTGACCGACGGGCCGCACACCTTCCAGGTGCGGGTCACTGATGCGGCCGGACTGGTCAGCCAGCCGGTCGAGTACTCGTGGACCATCGACGCCACCCCGTCAACCGCAACCATCGTCTCCGGCCCGGAGAATCCGACCGCCGAGCTGAACGCCTGGTTCCAGTTCACCAGCGACGATCCCGACGCGACCTTCGAGTGCCGAATCGACCCGGGCTCCGAAACTGCCTGGACTCCCTGCGTGAGCGGGGTCGGTTACGAGAACCTGACCGACGGCACCCATCTCTTCCAGGTCCGGTCGGTCGAGCCGGCCGGCCCGGGACCGGTGGCGGAGGCCTCGTGGACGATCGACACGGTCGCACCCCGGCTCAGCATCACCGCCGAGCCCGCTTCGCTGACCACGCTCGACGATGCCACTTTCGAGTTTGAGATGAACAAGCCCGGCTTCACCTTCGAGTGCCAGCTCGACGCGGACCAGGCTCAGCCCTGCAGCTCGCCGCACGCCATCAACGGCCTCGCGGTTGGCGACCACTCGCTGCTGGTGAGCGCCCTGGACCAGAACGGCCAGGTGGTTGACTCTCTCCACCGGCACTGGCAGATCCTCGCCGACCCGCCGGTGGCGACGATCACCTCGGATCCGGGAGCGGTCGTCGCTTCCCGCTCCTCGGCGGTGAAGTTCACGGCCGACCTGCCCGAGGCGGTCTTCGAGTGCAGCTTCGACGAAGGGCCTTGGTCACCGTGCACCTCGCCCGCCGCGCCGACCAGCTCGGATGACGGACCGGCCAAGTTCTCGGTTCGGGCCATGCTGCCCGGCGAGAGCGCCGGCCCGGTCGCGACCACGCAGTGGGTGGTTGACACTCTGGCTCCTTCGGTGACGATCGCCGGCGGCCCCGACGGCCGTGGCAGCTCGTCCGAGGCCGGGTTCACGATCTCGGCTGACGATCCGAGCGCAACGGTCAGCTGCCGGGTCGACGATGGAGCCTGGGCGAACTGCCCCGGCAGTCTCAGCCTGACCGGACTGGCCGACGGCGGCCACGTCTTGCGCGTGATGGCGAGCGACGACGCCGGCAACACGGGCTGGGCCCGGCGCGACTGGAGCGTCGACACCACCGGCCCGGTGGCCAGCTTCGGCTCCGGCCCGGAAGCGGAGACGAGCAGCCGCTCGGCCCGGTTCACCTTCGCCTCCTCCGAGGGCGGCTCGAGCTTCGAGTGCCGCCTGGACGGCGGCGCCTGGGAGCCGTGCACCTCGCCTCGCAAGGTCGATTTCGTGAAGCTCGGGACGCACGGTTTCCGGGTCCGGGCGACCGATGACCTGGGCAACACCGGCCAGCCGGTGGCCCGCTCCTGGAAGGTCGTCGAGCCGGCGCCGCGTGGTCTCAGGCCGAAGCTGAAGACGTTCAAGCGGATCCGGCTCAACCGGCGCGGGATCGCCCGGGTCGCTCTGGTCAAGTGCCCAGAGGGACGCTGCAGCGTCAGCGCGCCCCTGCGGCTCTCCTTCCGCCTCAAGGGACGCAAGTTCACCCCGGGCGTGCGCTCCCCGCGTGGCTTCTACCGCGAGCGGTTCAGCGAGATCATGCTTACCCTCTCGCCGGGAGCGGCCCGGGTGATCGCCAACCACGGGCCGGCCCGGGTCAAGCTGCGGCTCAAGGTCAGCTCCGACAACGGCAAGACCGTGACCCGCACCGTGCGGGTGACCCTGACCGCCCGCCGGTAGATGCGCGGACACAGACTCAGCCTGTCCGGCCGCCTGACCCTGGCGGCCGGCCTGGCGGTGCTGCTGGCCGCCGCCCTCGCCGGGCCGGCGTCGGCGTCCCGCTACGTGGCGATGGGCGACTCCTACTCGGCCGGGACCGGCCTGCCGGAGAGCGACTTCGACATCGACGCGACCTGCCACCGCAGCTCCAAGGCCTACGGCCCCCTGATCAAGGACGCGCTGGGCGCCGGCAACTCGTTCCGCTTCTCCGCCTGCACCGGCGCCCGGACCTACCACATCACCGGCACCGCACAGCATCCAGACGATCCAGCCACTCCGGAGCCGGACTACCCGCCGCAGGCCGACACGCTCGGCCCCGACACGCTCGACGCGACGATCTCGATCGGCGGCAACGACGCCGGCTTCGGCGACGTGCTGCTCCAGTGCGGCTATCCGATGGTCAGCTGCGACGGTGACATCGACACCGCGCAGAGCTACATCACCAACACCCTGCCCGGGGTGCTCGACGGCGTCTACAACCGGATCCGGCTCCGGGCGCCGAACGCCCGGGTCGGCGTGCTCGGCTATCCCCGGCTCTTCCCGGCTGACGGCGACGACTGCTCCGCCGCCACCTTCTTCTCCTCCGGCGAGATCGCCCGACTCAACCAGACCGCCGACATGCTGGCCGACACGGTCCGCTCCCGGGCCCGGGCGCACGGGTTCACCTTCGTCGATTCCCGGCCCGCTTTCCTCGGCCACGCCTGGTGCGAGAACGAGTGGATCAACGGGCTCTCCAACCCGACCCACAAGTCGTATCACCCGAACGCGGCCGGTTATCAGGGATTCGCGGGCATCACCCGAGCGGCTCTGCTGGCCGCCCCGGCCCCCGACTTCCACCGGGGGGCGAACGGGCGGATCGCCTTCACCGCCGGCCGGGACGGCAACGACGAGATCTACGTCGCGAACGCGGACGGTTCGCATCCGGTCAACCTGACCGGGAACCCGGCCGCGGACCAGGCGCCGTCCTTCTCGCCGGACGGCATGAAGATCGCCTTCGCGTCGAACCGGGGGAACGCGGATCCCGAGAACTTCGACATCTACGTGATGGACTGGGACGGCAGCGACGTGCACCGCCTGGTCGGCCACGCGGCCAACGACTACGACCCGGCCTGGTCCCCGAACGGGGAGCAGATCGTGTTCCGCGGCTTCCGCGAAGGCGACAACGAAATATTCAAGATCAACGCCGACGGCTCGCCGCTCTGGGACGGAGCGGCGATCCACCAGCTGACCGACAACGACGCCTCCGACTTCCTCCCGTCCTTCTCCCCGGACGGGGCCGAGATCGTCTTCCAGCGGTGGTCATCGGCCGGCGGCAACGAGATCTACAAGATGGGCGCCAACGGCCAGGAATCGTCCGCGACTAACCACGGCGAGATCAATCTGACCAACAACGCTTCAGCGATCAACGACGGTGCGCCGCAGTTCTCGCCCGACGGCTCCCAGATCGCCTTCCACAGCAACCGCGACGGCGATTTCGAGATCTACACGATGGGCGCCACCGGTGGCACCGCGACCAAGCGGACCAGCAACGCGGCGGATGACCGCAACCCCGCCTGGGCGCCGAGCGGCACCCAGATCTCCTTCCAGAGCGACCGCGACGGGTTCCAGCGGGTCTACACGATGACCTCCTCCGGGGGCTCGCAGACCCGCCGCACCAACGGTAGCGGCGATGACTCGAGCCCCTCCTGGCAGGGTGACGCGCGAGCGCCGGAGAGCGAGATCACCGCGGCTCCGCCCGCTGACTCGAATCAGTCGAGCGCTTCCTTCGCCTTCACGTCCGACGAGCTGGGCTCCACCTTCGAGTGCCGGATGGGCAACGGCGCCTGGGGTTCCTGCGTCTCGCCGTTCTCGACCGGCACGCTGGGCGACGGCGCCCACATCTTCTCGGTGCGGGCGATCGATCCGGCCGGCAACGTCGAGGGCAGCCCCTCGCAGTGGGCCTTCTCGATCGACACTCAGGCCAAGGTCTCCGAGATCACGGGCGGCCCGGCCGGGCCGACCAATAACGGCTCACCTGAGTTCAGATTTGTCTCCGAGAACCCGGACGTCACCTTCGAGTGCCGGCTGGTCCGGGGCGGTGTCCCGGACGGCTGGGCCGATTGCGTCTCGCCCTGGCCGGCGGGATCGTTGACCGACGGCGAGTACCGCTTCGAGGTCCGCGGCACCGATGCGGTGAACAACGTGGAGGATCCGCCCCAGGGGATCGACTTCCAGGTCGACACCGTCGCGCCGAACGCCTCGTTGGCCGCCGGGCCGGCGCAGGTCGGAGCCGACCCGACGCCTACCTTCGAGCTGACCGCCGACGAGCCGGGCGTGAGCTACGAGTGCCGGCTCGAGTCGGCAACCGAGCCTGGCAACTGGCAGGCCTGTGACTCCCCCTTCCAGCGGACCACACCCCTGGATGACGGCGATTGGACCTTCTCGGTCCGGGCGACCGACCTGGCCGGCAACCTCGGCCCTGCCGCCGCGGGCTATCAGTTCACCGTGGACACCGAGGCCCCGGGCAGCGAGATCACCGCGGCCCCGGGGGCGCGGCATAGCTCGCCGGACGTCAGCTTCGAGTTCGGCTCCGCTGACGCCGGCGCCCGCTTCGAGTGCCGGATCGACAGCCTGGACGAGGCCGACTGGCAGCACTGCGAGTCGCCGTTCGAAGCGACCGGCCTGAACCACGGCCAGCACGAGTTCCAGGTGCGGGCGATCGACCAGGCCGGAAACGCCCAGCCGACCCCGACCAGCCGTCAGTTCGGGATCGACCTCTCGCCGAACTACGCGGTGACCCAGCGGCCGACCGATCCCAGCGCCTCCAGCCGGCCGACCTTCGGCTTCAGCTCGGACGACCCGGACGCCTTTTTCACCTGCAGCCTCGACGGCGGCCCCTGGGAGGAATGCGCGACCCCGTACGATCCGACCCTGGGAGGCCCCGGCCTGGCCGACGGGCGTCACACGATGGAGATCCGGGGCACCGACTCCTTCGGTGACACGGTCCAGCTCGACCCGGTCAACTGGGTAATCGACACGGATTCCTCGACCGTGACCATCCTCTCCGGCCCGCCTTCGCCGGACAACTCGCCGAGCGCCACCTTCACCGTTGACCCGGGCCGCTCCGGGGTGACCCTGATGTGCAAGATCGACGGCTGGGACTGGGTCGCCTGCCCGGGCGGCGTCGACGACGGTGAACCGCGGCAGGTCGTCTTCGGCGACCTGCTCGACGCCTCGCATGAGCTGCAGGTGCGAGCCGACGGACCGCTCAGCGGACCGGGCGCCCCGGTCAGCTACACCTGGAAGATCGACACCACGCCCCCGCCGGTCGCCGTAACCGCCGGCCCCCGCGGTCGGACCGCCACGCGGGAAGCGACTTTCGAGTTCGGCTCCGGGGAGTCGGGCACGTCCTTCGAGTGTCGGCTCGACGAGGTCGCGTTCTCCGTCTGCTCGTCGCCCCGTGGCCTCGGCACTCTCGCCGACGGGCAACACCGCTTCGAGGTCCGGGCGCGTGACGAGGCCGGCAACGCGTCGGCACCGGCCGTGCGGACCTGGACGGTTGACACCAGAGGCCCGGCGGTCACCCTGACCCAGGTCCCGGCCGGCGGCTCGGCCCCCGGCCGGGTCGAGCTCGGGTTCGAGTCCGCCGAGCCGGGCAGCGCCTTCTCCTGCCGGCTCGACGGCGGCGAGTGGCTGCCCTGCCGGTCGCCGTATCCGCTCGACGTCAGGGCCGGCGCCCACAGCTTCGAGGTGAAGGCCGCCGACGACCTCGGGAACGAGGGTGAACCCGACTCCCATTCCTGGACCGCCCGGTCCCAGGACAAGAGCCGACCGGCGATCCAGATCAAACGCCGGCTCAAGCTCGGCCGGAAGGCCCGCGTGGCCATCGCCACCGTTCGCTGCGCGACCGAGTGCAAGCTCACCGCGCCGCGACGGGTCAAGGTCACGAGCGGCCGCAAGTCGATCAAGGTCCCGTTGGTCTCGCCCCGGCGAATCACCGGCAAGGGAACCGTCCGGCTCAAGGTGACGGGGCGCCTCCGGCGTGCCGTGAAGCTCGCACCGGGACGTCTCAAGTTGACCCTGCGCGCCGCATCCGAGGCCGGTTCGGCCCGCTCCACAGCCCGGGTCACCCTGCGCCGCTGACCGACCGCTCTCATCGAGCGCGGCCTCGGTAAACTGCTCGCTCACGCCCGGATAGCTCAGTAGGTAGAGCACTTCCATGGTAAGGAAGGGGTCACCGGTTCGACTCCGGTTCCGGGCTTTCCCATCCCATGCGAGATGTGGGGCGTAGGCAGGCCAGTATCACCCCCGTATGTCCGCTCCAGATTGGGCACGAGTGCCCAATATCGCCTCGATATCCGCGGATTGTTCCCGATTGCGGTTGTTTCGGCTCGCTTTCCGTGACGTCCGGAGCTAACGTCGGCAACGACGAGATATAAGTGCCCCGGCGGTGGTGGAACACCCCGGGGCGTGGCACCGAAGACCAAGCCTTCGATGCGAGATGCACGGTACTCGCCGTGGCCCTTTCGGGCTTATCGCTGCGCCTTCGGTGCTCCGACGAAAGGAGTATCCGATGTCCACCAAGAAGAAAGTGAAGTCCCCGGTCAAGACACGTTTGAGTCCTGGCGAACTGGACGGCCTAGTCCTTGCCCACCTCAAGAAGGGGAAGGACGACGGTCCGCTCACGGCCAGCGCCGTCGCGAAGGGGATTGACCGTTCCTCCGGCGCGGTCGCCAACTGTCTGGCCCGGTTGACCAAGGCCAAGCAGGTCCGGCAGGCCAAGAAGTCACCCCGGGCGTTCGTGATCAGCGAGAAGAACTGATGAGTTCCTCGGGCCATAGGAACGAGAAGCACTGGCTGACCGATGAGGAAAAGGAGATCGGCACTTGGGGTGAGAGCCTGGAGAGGGAGGTGGCCGAGATCAAGAGCATGCTGCTGAACTTGGAGTCCGCGTATGAGGGAATTCGGTTCGCCGCGGCGGGAATCAGGGCGAAGGAGCTTGGGTTCGACAGATGGACGGTCTTCTGGCCGTACGCGAAGAACGTGTGTTTCGGGATGGCGTGGAAGGACGATCCTGAACTTATTGCCGGGATCGAACCGCCCCCGGATCTGAGTCCTGGTTGGAAGCTCGACCCGTACTACGGGGATCGGACTAGATATTGGAACGGAGAGGAGTGGGACCGGGTTGCGGCACCGGCCCCCGGCAACCTCGACCTCTACAAGCGGATCGCAGCCGGTCAAGATATCGGGGAGGTTCCGGAGGCGGTGTCGATCCATCCCGCCAACTCGAAGGAGTCGGATATGACATCGACGACCGGCCCGGAGTAAAGGAAGAACCGACGGTCCGGGAGCCCAGGAGGACGCGGTGTCCGCTTCTGATCTCAGGAGGGCGAGAGATCGCGAGGTTTGTGGCGGAGCAGGCGTTCGAGTTCGATGACCACGAGGCTTGGGCGCTTACTGATTTAGAGGTCTGGGCCACGCCCGCCGGGGAATCGGCACGGCTGCGTTTGATTCGGCCGGAACCGACAAGGCCAATCTACGCGGAGTTTGGTTCGGCCGGGGCCGTGGAGGCGTCTTGCGTCTCGATCGCCTCGTCCACGTGCTCGTGATGGTGGCGAAGTGCGGCCATGAGGTCGGGGATGTGGTGGTCGTGGAGGCGGTAGAAGGCGTGTCTGCCGTCTCGTCTCACCTTCACTAGACGAGCCTGGCGTAGCAGCCGGAGTTGGTGGGAGGCCGCGCTTTGTGTGAGCCCCGTCTTCCCGGTCAGTTCTTCTACTGTGCGTTCGCCCTCAAGCATTGCCCACAGCAGCCGGAGGCGGCTGCCGCTGGCGAAGAGGCGCATCGAGTCGGCCAGCTCGTCCGCCTCTTCGCGACTGAGTGGCCGCTTAGCCGATTCGTGTTCCGAAGGGTGCGCCACCTCGGAAACGGTACCGCCTGAGCCGAAGCGAGAAAAGCGGAAACGTCGTTGAGGGCTCTTGGTCCAATACCTCCATATCTATATATGTAGAGTTGTTCATGTATTGGCGAAGGCTCTGACTAAGACTCACCACGGGTGGCCGGACGCTTCGGAGGCGGCCTGATGGCTGCACCCGATCTGCTGGTACCGCTGAGCGATCCGGTCTACCGGCGCCTGTTCTCTGCGCAGGTCATAGCGCTGGTCGGGACCGGCCTCTCGACGGTCGCACTCAGCCTGCTGGCATTCGATCTCGCCGGCGCGGGCGCCGGCACGGTGGTCGGAATCGCGCTCGCCCTCAAGATGGTCGCCTACGTCACGGTCTCGCCCCTGGTGACCGCCTGGACCCGAGGGATCTCCCGCAAGCGCCTGTTGATCGTCCTCGATCTGACTCGGGCTCTCGCGGTCATCTCGATTGCGTTCGTGACGGAGATATGGCAGATCTACGTGCTTATCTTCCTGTTGAACGCGAGCTCGGCCGGGTTCACCCCGACCTTCCAGGCGGTGATCCCGGACGTGCTCGAAGACGAGGACACCTACACGGAGGCCCTGTCGCTCTCTCGCCTGGCCTACGAGCTGGAGGGCCTGGCGAGCCCGGCGATCGCGGCCGCCTTGCTCGGTGTGGTCTCCTACTCCGGTCTTTTCGCCGGCAATGCGGTCGCCTTCCTGATCTCGGCGAGCCTGGTGCTCTCGACCACGATCCCGCAGCCGCGGATCGCACCGAAGATGGAGCAGGCGCTGCGGAAGGTGACCCACGGCATCCGGCTCTACCTGAGCATCCCCCGACTACGCGGCTTGTTCGCCCTCAACCTCGCGGCGGCCGCGGCGAGCGCGATGGTGATCGTCAACACCGTGATCTACGTGAAGGGCGACTTCGGGCTGGGTGACTCCGAGGTCGCCTGGGGGCTCGGCGCGGCCGGTGCGGGCTCGATGGTCGTCGCGATGATCCTGCCGAAGCTGCTCAGGAGAGTTGGCGACAGGTCGCTCATGCTTGGGGGAGGGGTGATGCTCGCCGTCGGACTCATCGAAGCTAGCCTGGTCGGCTCGCTCGTATCCCTGATCCTCTGCTGGTTCTTCCTCGGCTGCGGACTCGCCCTGGTCCAGACCCCGGCCGGCCGCTTGATCCAGCGTTCCGCCCACTCTGACGAGCGGCCTTCGCTTTTCGCGGCTCAGTTCTCCCTCTCTCACTTCTGCTGGCTTTTCACCTATCCAATCGCCGGAGTCGTCGGTGGCGCGGTCGGACTTCCCGCGGTCGCGCTAATCCTTGCCGCGCTCGCAGGGCTCGCGACGGTCCTGGCTTGGATGCTGTGGCGGCCTTCCGCGCCTCGGCAGCGCAGGAGAAATACCAGGCGAGAGGTGCCGTCGTGAAGGCTTGTCCGGAAGGTATCTACTACATGCCGTCGTAGTTCCCGATAGATTGGTAGCTGCAAACCAAGCCGAATCCGGTGACTTACCGGATCGGGGGAACCATTGAGGTCCATTTGATCTCAGGGGCGAATCGCAGAATGCGTAGCGCGAACTCTTTCAGCGCGAGCCCGTCAGCTAACCCCGAAGGCGAATGAAAGAGAGATGAGATGAAGTCCAGAACCGCTTTCCGGCGGCTAGCGTTGAACTTGACCACGACAACAATAGGAGCCTTTGGTCTTTTCATCGGCCTCGCCGAGGCCTCGACCGGAGGCCTCTCGGTCGAGTCGCCCAACTCTGCTCCTGCCAAAGGTTCCTTCCCAGTGAGGGGTGCCGTAGCTTGGGGAGATGGCTTGGGCGCGGGACGAGGCCATCAAGGCCAGGATCTACTGGCTAAGTGCACTCGCCCCGTGGTCGCGGCCCAGACCGGCCGAGTGAGACTGGTGGACTATCAGGCCTCGGGGGCGGGCAACTACGCCGTGGTGCGTGGAACCACGTCCAAGTTCGACTACGTCTACATGCACATGCTCCGCAGGCCTCAGGTGAGGCCGGGGCAGGTCGTTCGCGCCGGCCAGCGGATCGGCCTCGTCGGCTCCACCGGCAGGTCCAGCGCTTGCCACCTCCATTTTGAGATGTGGTCGAGACCAGGCTGGTACAGGGGCGGAGACGTGAGCAATCCGGTCCCCTACCTCCGCAAATGGAGGAGGGGACGCTGAACCTGCGGCGACACACGGCTTCCGCGGTTGTCGGGGTCGCGCTGCTCGCGCTTGGTTTCTCGGGGTGCGGAGGCTCGGACTCCGAGCCGAGCCAGAGTGAGGCGCCGTCAGCCTCAGCCTTCCCGGGCGCTGCCAACCTTTCGATCGAGCAGCTCGCGGCGAAGGCATCGCCCACCGACCTCCAGTTCGCACCGTCAGGAAAAGTGTTCGAACCGGGCAAGAACCGATACGGCTTCGCCGTCTTCAATCCCCAGGGCGAACAGCAGACAGACCTCGACGTAGCCATCTACGCCACCAAGGGGCCAAAGTCGAAAGTGCTCGGACCGTTCCCAGCCAGCACCGAGTCGCTCGAAACCGCCCCTGCGTTTCGCGCTCAGACCACATCGCAGGATCCCGGAGCTGCGAAAGCTGTCTACGTCGTTTCCAACCTGGATCTCCCGACACGCGGCAAGTGGTTTCTCCTCGCCTTGGCAAAGAGCGGTTCGGAGCTCATCGGATCGCAGCTGCCCAACGTCGTCGCTCGGGATTCGAGCGTCGTCAGCGTGGGTGAGAAGGCTCCCCGTACGGCTATCCCGACCGCTGCCGATGTTGGAGGAAATCTCGAGAAGATCGACACCAGGATTCCGCCTGATTCGATGCATACTGCTGATTTCCGAAAGATGCTCGGGAAGAAGCCGGTCGTGCTCCTGTTCTCGACACCACAACTTTGCGAAAGCCGGGTCTGCGGCCCCGTGGTCGATGTGCAGGCGCAAGTTGCGGAAGAGACCGGGAGCGGCGTCGAGTTCATCCATTCCGAGATCTACAACGAGAACGACCTCAACAAAGGGGTCAACTCCCAGGTCAAGGCATTCGGGTTGCCCACCGAGCCGTGGCTGTTTGCGATCGACAAGCGCGGGGTCGTCCGGCAGCGCATCGAAGGGGCATTTGGTCTGGGCGAGCTCCGGAAGATCGTCGAGTCGATTCAAGGCGCGTGAACTCGGCCCAGGTAACCTCCACGGCGGTGATTACCCGCATTTCAACACCAGCCGTGTTCGTGGCGCTTTGCTTGCTTGGCCTGTTTACGGTCGCCTTCTCGGGAGCGATGCTGATTGGGTCGCTGCTCAATGGTCACGCGCCTTGGGCGCCGGTCGAAGCGTGTTGCGGCGGTGCCGTGGCGGAGTTTTCGCTTGGTTGGTTCCTCCTATCGGCGATCGGGCTGATTTCGGGAATCGCGGTGGTAAGGGCGACGTTCAGTCTCACCGCTCTGGTGCGGGCGTCCAGGCGAATCGGGGATCTGAAGAGGCTCGCGGCCAGGGAGCGGATCGCCGGCAGCGATTGCTGGGTGCTGGAAGACGATCGGCCATTGGCGTTTTGCGCCGGTCTGCTTCGGCCGCGAATCTTCGTGAGCCGGACCACCGTCACATCCCTCTCCCGGAGTGAGCTTGGTGCCGTGGTCGCTCACGAGGCGCACCATCAGAGGCGGTTCGATCCGTTCCGACTCTCGATCATGCGCGTGATGGTGGACAGTCTGTTCTTCCTTCCTATGCTTGACGAGCTAAGCCAGAAATGCATAGAAAGGGCTGAGATCGCGGCTGACCGTGCGGCATCTCAGCGCCCGGGAGGTCGGCAAGCTCTGGCAAGAGCTTTGCTGACTCTGCACGAGCATGAAGGCAGCGCCGAGTCGATCCCTCTATCGGTGGAGCGGATAGATGGCCTGTCGGGCAGGCGCTCGTTTTGGGTGCCTTCGAGATCGGCCTCTTTGCTGACTCTCGCCTCGCTGGGGGTGTTGCTAGCGGGTTCGGCCGTGGCTGTCGAATTGGTCACCAGGATGCCGGTTGGGATCGAGGCGCTCGGTCTGCACATTTGCCTGGCCGCCTTGATCGTCGCCCCGCTGTTGTTCACGGCCGGTTTCGCGTGGACGCGTCCGAGCGTGAGGATCTGATGGCTCGGACCGAGAAGACGCCAGGGCTGTCGGATCTGGAGCGCCTGGTCATGGAGCAGGTCTGGGACAGCCAGGACGACGTGACGGTGCGCCAGATCGTTGATCGAGTCAACGCGGTCAGCGAGAAGGAACGCGCTTACACGACGTTGATGACGATCATGTCTCGTCTCGAATCGAAGGGGATGCTCAAGAAACAGAAGCGGCCGCGTTCCGATCTCTTCTCGCCCGCGGTCGGTAGGCAGGAGTACCTTGAGGCTCGCGCCAAGGTCGAGGTGGATGCGCTGGTCGGCGAGTACGGCGAGATCGCTCGGGCCCTATTCGTGCGTGAGATTGAAGAGTCCGACCCGCAGGCTGTCGAGAAGCTACGCCGACTGGCCGACGAGCCCGACTCCTAGTTCTCCTACACGCTGTAGTAGCATCGACATCGAAAGGTAGGCATCGATGTCACAGAACCTCAAACTCTCAGCCACGCTCGCGTTCCTTGCGCTGTTCGCGGTCGTGATCTACGTCGCGGCGGGCGGCAACGATACGCCCGAGGCCGCGGCGGATCCAGAGCTCACCAGGGCGGACACCCATTTCCTGACCAAGGCGCCCGACGACAAGGTGACCCTGGTCGAGTTTCTCGATTTCGAATGCGAAGCCTGCCGAGCCCAGTTCCCGACCATGGAACGCATTCGCGAGGAATACGGCGGGCGAATCAACCTGGCGATCCGCTACTTCCCGCTGAGCGGGCATCAGAACGGGATGAACGCCGCTCTCGCCGTGGAAGCCGCTGCCAAACAGGATGCGCTTGAGGACATGTACGTGAAGATGTACGAGACCCAGGCGGACTGGGGAGAATCTCCGAACTCGAAGGCTGATCTCTTCGCATCCTTTGCGGAAGAGCTCGGGCTCGACGTTAAGCAGTTCAACGCGGACGTAGCCGACCCAGCGACCAAGGAACGAGTCGCCAAAGACCAAGCCGACGGAGCCGGGCTCGGCGTCCAAGGCACACCCACCATTTTCCTGAACGGCGAGGAGCTGCCCTCGATGCCCTCGTATGAGGTGCTGAAGCAGCGGATCGACGACCTGCTCCAGGAATAGCAGTTGCTCTCTGCCTCGGAACGCGAAACCCGGCTTGACTCGGCCGGGTTCGTGGAGAAAGCCGCGCCCTGGATCGTCACGATCTCATCCACAGTGGCGTTCGTCGCCGCGGTCGTGTTGATGATCGAAAAGCTCATGCTGATCAACGACCCGACGTACGTCCCGTCCTGCTCGATCAACCCCGTACTCTCCTGCGGCTCGATCATGGAAAGCGACCAGGCAGAGGCGTTCGGATTCCCCAACCCGATCCTCGGGATAGCCGGCTTTGGATCGATGGCCCTGTTCGGCACCTATCTGCTCGTAAGCTCTGGCGCTCCCCGATGGCTCTGGCTCGCCGCTCAGGCCGGAGCCACGTTCGCATTCGGTTTCGTGTGCTGGCTGATCTTCCAGAGCCTCTACCGAATCGAAGCCCTCTGTCCATACTGCATGGTCGTCTGGCTCGCCACCTTCACCCTCTTTTGGTACCTGAGCCTCGCCAACTTGGCCGCAGGCCGACTCCCCATGCCCGCGTTCCTCGAACCCGCCGCAAATCTCGCGATCCGCTTCCACGGCGCGCTGCTGACCGGAGCGATCCTGGTCGTTGGGCTGATGATCACCGAAGCTTTCTGGGACTACTGGCAGACGCTGCTGTGATTGAGCGGGCGACCTTGAACCATCATTACTACAGGACATAGTAGGCTGGGCGAGCCCGGAGAAACCGAATTGATCCAGCCAAGACAGAACCACAAACCGGCCGAGGTAAGGAATCTGCGCGTCGGCCTCGCCCTCAGTCTGATCCTCGTATCCGCGGTGTGTGCGGCGGTATCGATTCCCGTGGTCTTGTTGCTCGGTCCCGGTCTCTGCTTGTTCTTCGCGTTGAGCCTTGGCTATTTCCCAGGCGAGAGGGTCATCGAACGGGTCGCCAGTTGGCGAAGCCGAAATCGGGCCGCCGCAGCACCCAGCATCGAACCATCATCTCAACCTCTAGATCTCGTGGCAAAGGCCGGACGCCAGATTGCCTACGCACTGGCGATGAGGCCGCCACCCCGCTTCTCGGTTCTCCACACCTAGCTCGAACCTCGCGCTGGCTGCGCGGCGTTCGCAACCGCAAATTGCCGAGGAGTAAAGAGATGAACTTTTCACCGAAGAAGATGGTCGCTGGCGCGGTCTTGGTCATTGTCGCCCTGGGGCTCTTCCTGGTCATCAAGCCAGACAACTCAAAAGACACAGATCCCGGATCGCAACGACCTCCGGCAGCCACGACTGGCGCACCGGGGACCACTCCCACCGTGCCCGGCAAGAAGAAACGGCCGGCACCGTCACGTGGGCCCAGCGGACCCGTGGTCGAGGTCAAAGGCGGCCAGCCTGTGGGGGGCGTTCAAAAGCTGGACGTAAATGAGGGCGGTGACGTGCGCTTCACAGTCAAGTCCGACGTCGACGAGGAGGTTCACGTTCACGGCTTCGACGTGAGCAAGCCGGTCGGACCCGGCAAGCCCGCCCGCTTCGACTTCGAGGCGGGGTTCACCGGGATCTTCGAGGTCGAACTCGAGAACTCCGCGGTCCCAATCATCGAGCTTCAAGTCAATCCGTGATCTCGATTCCGTTCGGACACGCGCTGGTCTCCAGGGGAGACTTGCCGATACCACCGTGGCTCTTCGCTTGGGGGGCCGCGGTGGTCCTCATCGTTTCGTTCTTCGCATTGGCCTCCGCATGGAGGAAACCCCGTCTGGAAGACCCTGAGTATCGCCCCATCGTTCCTAGGTTCTCGTCGATCGTCAACTCGCGAGTCGCACAGGTTCTCTTCGGCGCGATCGGACTGGCGCTGTTTGTCCTGATCATCCATGCTGGTCTCGCCGGCACCGAGGCGCCCGACCGGAACTTCTCGCTCACCTTCGTCTTCGTAACGGTTTGGCTCGGCTTTCCCGTCGTCAGTGTGTTGCTCGGCAACGTCTTCCCGGTCTTCTCGCCATGGCGCGCGATGGGGCGGACGGCAGGTTGGGTCCTGCGCCGGATGCCCTGGGTAAACGTCCGTCACCTCACGTATCCCGAGGGTTTGGGCAAGTGGCCGGCCGCAGTCGGTCTCGTGGCGTTCGTCTGGCTGGAGATCATCTACGGGGCGACGGGGGCCGCTGTGACGCTCTCACCTGAGGTTGTGGTCCAGGCTACGGTCGTCTACTCCCTTTACACCCTGGCGATGATGGCCTTGTTCGGGGTTGATAAATGGAACTCACGTGGCGAGTTCTTCTCGGTCTATTTCGGGATGTTCGCATCGCTCTCTCCTTTCGAGAACGTGGAAGGGAAGCTTCAACGGCGAAGGTGGCTTTCGGGTGCCACCAACTGGGCGTCCGTGCCTGGCTCGCTGGCGGTGGTCGTAGCGTCGATCGGAGTCACGACATTCGACGGTGCCCAAGAGGGCACCCTGAAGGCGCCGATCGAATGGCTTCAGGAACGAATCGGCGATCTCGGGTTCGCGGCAACGATCTCGGTCCGAGCGGGGGACACTGTCTTTCTACTCGTCACGATCGGCTTCGTCGCCTTGATCTACTTGCTCGGAGTGAGGGGAATGACCCGGGTTGCGTCAGCTCCGTCCTTCTCGGTCCTTCGTTCTCGCTTCGCGCATACCCTGATCCCGATCGCCCTCGCCTACCTGGTCGCGCACTACTTCAGCCTCTTCGTATTTCAAGAGCAGGCTCAGTTCACCTATCTGCTCTCAGACCCACTCGGCAACGGAGCGAACCTGTTCGGAACCGCCAACTCCGGAATCGACTACACGGTGATCGGACCCGAGCTCGTCTGGTACGTCCAGGTCGGTGTTCTCGTCGCGGGGCATGTGACCGGACTAGTCCTCGCGCACGATCGAGCGGTGTTGATCTGGCCCGACTACAGGTTGGCGGCACGGTCTCAGTACTGGATGCTCGTGGTGATGCTCTGCTTCACCAGCCTCGGACTGTTCCTCCTATCGGTGGCGAACCAATGACCCGCCCGCATCCTGGGTTGCAGACGGCTCGTGAGTCGAACCCGCAAACCGGCTAACTACTACAGTCCGTAGGAGCTTGGCTCCTTCTTCCTCAGAGACCACGTCGCCGGTCGTGCGGCGACGGATCTGCGGCGCGGCAATCTCGGCCGCCGCCGCGCTTTCGCTCGCGTGGGCGCCGACCGTGGAGGCTTCCGGCATCCAGGAGAAGCTCGACCGCGCCGAAAAGAAGATCGAGTCCGACCAGAAGAAGGAAGGAGTTCTCACTTCGAGGTTGGATCGGCTCGGCACCCGTGTCGATGCCATGCAAGAAGCGGTCGACGCGTTGCGCGAGGCCGAAGCCGACGCGGCTGAGCGCCTCGCATCCGCGGAGGCGGAGCTAGGCATCGCCATCGAACGCCTCGACTCGTCCCTGGCCAAGTTGAGGAAAACGCGTCGAAAGCTGAAGGCATCGCTTCGAGTTCTGCGAGAACGTATCGTCGACATCTACGTCTCCGGATCCCCCAACCTTGCTTCAGTGGTTCTCGCCGCCGGCGAATACGGCGACCTTGTCGAGCTCGGCCCTTACCTCGAGGCGATCCAGTCCCGCGACGAGTCGATCGTCAACCGAGTGCGCGTCCTCAAGAAGCAAGCCCGCGTCATTGTCGATGCGCGAAGGAACGCCAAGGAAACGATCAAGGCGTCACGCGACAGGATCGCGGCAGAACGAGATCGTCTTCAAGGCGCTCGAAGCGAAACCGAAAATCAGGTGGCGTCGCTCGACTCGGCCCGATCGGCGAGTCAGGCGGCGCTCGATGAAGTGCGCGGACAGATCGCGCAAGAGGAAGACGTGGCAGCTGGCCTGCGCGAGAAGCTAGCCAAGGAGATCGGCGCGATCACCGCACCGACGCTGCCGGCAGGACCTGGCTCGGCACCGAGCTCGACAGGCAGCATGATCTGGCCCATCGACGGGACGTTGACCTCTCCATTCGGTCCGCGCTGGGGGAGAACCCACGAAGGTCTCGACATCGCAGGACCCGAGGGAACGCCGATCGTCGCGGCGGCCTCCGGGACGGTCGTCTTGATGCAGTCCGAAGCCGAGAGTGGTGGCTACGGGCTCTTCACATGCGTTGACCACGGCGGGGGACTCTCGACCTGCTATGCCCACCAATCGTCGTTCGGTACCTCGGTCGGGGCATCGGTGAAGCAGGGTGAGGTGATCGGCTACGTCGGAAACACCGGCAACAGCTTCGGCGCGCACGTTCACTTCGAGGTCAGGCTAAACGGGGCGGCAACCGACCCTATGGCCTACCTGTAGTTCATTCCGTCTTCTCGCCAGGCGATTCCAAGGTGATCAGGTCCGGGTCACGCAGATGCTCGACCTGTAGCGTCGTGTGTTCGATCTCGTAGTGCTCCTTCAGCAGGGCGTCGACATCGCGGCGAACCGAGTGGCAGTCGTCGTCTTTGCCGACGAGGATGTGTGCTGACAGGGCCGGGAAGCCGGACGTGATCTGCCAGATGTGAAGGTCGTGAACCTGTTCGACGCCGGGCATGGCAGCCATCGCTTGGCCGACCTCGTCCGTGTCGATGCCTTCGGGGGCGGCCTCCAACAGTACGTGAACGGATTCCTTGAGCACCGACCAGGCGCTCGCGGCGATCAGCAGCGAGATCAGGATCGAGACGATCGGGTCGATCGGCGACCACCCGGTGAGGAGGATCACCCCTGCGGCAAGAATGACTCCGACCGACCCGAGTAGATCGCCCAGCACATGCCGGAGTGCCGCCTTTACGTTGAGGCTTTCCCCGCCTCCTTTCCAAAGGACGAGAAACGCGGCGACGTTGATCAGCAGCCCGAGCACGGCGATCGCCAGCATTCCCCCGCCAAGGATCTCGACCGGGTCATTGAGGCGGCCGATCGCCTCGTACACCACCCAAACCGAAACCAGAACGAGCAGGATGCCGTTTACGAGAGCGGCCAGGATCTCGGCCCGCTTGTATCCGAACGTGCGCTTTGACGTTGCCGGTCTCGCGGCGATCGTCACCGCGAACAGCGCCAGCCCAAGCGAGAAACTGTCGGAGAGCATGTGGCCCGCGTCGGCCAGCAGGGCCAGAGATCCGGTGACCACGCCGCCGACCGCCTCGGCGACCATGAACCCGCCTGTGAGGAGCGCGGCCACTAGGAGCGCCCGCCGGTCGGCGCCACGATACGCGCCCAGTCCGTGGCTGTGTCCGTCGTCGTGATCGTGATCGTGGGAATGGCTCATTGGTCCAGTCTACGAAGAATTGTCGCCATCTACTACGAGATGTAAGAGGCGGGAGGTTGACCGTGCTGCGTGGTCGCGCGGCCCAGGAAGACAAGCATACATACCAACGAATGTTTGTATGTATTCTATGGCTATGACCCGTGACGAAGACACCTGCGACCTGCTCTGCTTGGACCTGCCCAAGGCGGAAAGGGTCCGGGACCTGATGCCGTCAGCCGAGGAACTCGAGGAACCCGCCGTAGCCGCCAAGGCGCTCGGCGACGGAACCCGATTGGCTCTGGCGGTCGCGCTGGGGGAGGCGGGATCCGCATGCGTTTGCGACCTCGCTTGGATCCTCGGCCGCAGCCAGAGGCTCGTTTCCCACCACGCCCGGCAACTGAAGACAGCGGGACTTGCGCGCTCTCGTCGAGAAGGAAAGATGGTCATGTACGAGCTGACGGATCGCGGAGCGGCCCTCCTCGATGTCGTGCTGGCTGGGGCGAGTACGGCCTGATGGCCGGTACGACCGAATTGCCAATGGCTCCGGAGCCAGGCGCCCACGATGTCGCGGCGCCAGAGGGCAGCCGCCGATACCGCGTCGAGGGCATGGACTGCGCGGCCTGTGCGCAGACGGTGGAAAAGAGAGTCGCGGAGTTGGACGGCGTCCGGTCGGCCCAAGTCTCATTCGGTAGTGCCTCGATGGCGATCGACGGCGACATTCCCGAGGGCGTAGTCCTTGCGGCGGTCTCGCGTGCTGGCTACAGGGCGTATCCGGCGGATCGTCCGCGAGCGGGTCAATCGGGATTCTGGCGTCGCGACGCGCGGACCCTATCAACGCTTGTTTCAGTTCCGTTGCTGCTGGCGGGCGTTGTCGCATCCTTACTCGGCGCGCCGGTCGCCTTGGCCGAGTCGCTCTATCTGCTGTCCATGATCGTTGGCGGCTGGCCGATCGCCCGTGCGGCGGCCGGGGCTGTCGCGGTGCGCAAGCTCGACATGAACGTCCTGATGGCGCTCGCCGCTGTCGGCGCCGTCGCCATTGGGGAGTACGCCGAAGGTGCCTGGGTGCTGGTGCTGTTCGCGATCGGCACGACGCTGGAGAGCTTCGCGCTCGATCGCACTCGCCGCGCCGTCGAATCGCTTATGGAGCTCGCGCCGAGCGAAGCCCGCCTACTCGTCGACGGTCACGAGCGAACTGTCCCGGCCGACCTAGTGGCACCGGGCGATCTACTCATGGTCCGTCCGGGTGAGCGATTCGCCGTTGATGGCCGAGTGGTCGAGGGAACCTCGGGGGTCGATCAGTCAGCGATAACGGGCGAATCGGTTCCCGTTTATGTAGGGCCGGGCGACGAAGTCTTCGGCGGTTCCCTCGCGGTGGCGGGCTCGCTTACGATCGAGGCGAGTCGGCCGGCGGCCAAGTCGACGCTATCTAGGATCGCGGCCATGGTTGAGGACGCACAGGCCAGCCGTGCCCCGGCCGAGCGTTTCATCGACCGCTTCGCCGCCATCTACACCCCTCTTGTCTTCGTCACCGCCCTTGCGCTCGCGGTGCTGCCACCGCTGGCATTCGGTGGCGACCCCGGCACGTGGGTCTACCGGGCGTTGGCGCTGTTGATCGTCGCCTGCCCCTGCTCACTAGTCATCTCGGTGCCGGTCGCGGTCGTATCCGCTATCGGTGGGGCGGCCCGTGACGGCGTACTGATCGCCTCCGGTCAAGCTTTGGAGGACCTGGGACGCGTCAACGTCGTCGCACTCGACAAGACCGGCACCCTCACCTTCGGTTCCCCGGAACTGGAACAGGTTACTTTGCTGGATCGGGCACACTCCGAAGATGAAGCTCTCACTCTGATGGCCGCCGTCGAGGTACGCTCGGAACACCCGCTTGCCGCCGCGATTGTTCGTGCCGCACGCGAGAGGAAACTAACGATCCCGCCCGCCCGGGGGTTTTGTGCGTTGCCGGGTCGGGGTGCCGAAGCGAACGTCGGCGACCGCGAGCTATGGGTAGGAGGACCGCGCTTGACGAGCGAGCGTCTTCACTCGTTGCCTGACGAAGTCGATCGGATGCATGCGGCTGGACAGACCGCGCTCGTGCTGGGCTCGAAGGACCAACCGATCGCCGTCTTTGGCGTCGCTGATCAGCTTCGTCCCGAGGCTTCAGCGGCGATCGTCGGACTCCACGCCGCGGGCGTAGAGCGGACCGTGATGCTGACTGGCGACAGCGACTCGATCGCCCGAAAGGTCAGCACGAGCGTCGGCCTCGACGAATGGCGGGCCGAGCTCTTGCCGGAAGACAAGCTACAGGCGATTGATGATCTGGCGGCCGGTGGTGGGGTCGTGGCGATGGTCGGCGATGGCATCAACGACGCTCCTGCCTTGGCGGCCGCTTCGGTCGGCGTGGCGATGGGGGCAGCCGGTAGCGACATCGCCGTGGGAGCGGCTGATGTCGCACTGATGTCCGACCGTCTGGATCGTCTGCCAGAGGCGCTCTCTCGAGCTCGTCGTGCTCTCGGGATAATGCGCGTCAACGTTGTCGCGTCCCTCGCGGTCAAGTTAGTTCTCGTCTTGTTGGCGCCGTTCGGGCTCGTCACTCTTGTCGTGGCGGTCGCTGCCGACATGGGCATGTCCCTAGCGGTGACGCTCAACGCTCTGCGACTCCTTCGGCGATGAGAGGCGTCGACGTGCCAGGCCCTCCTCATTACTACTATCTGTAGTAGTAATGAGTCTCATAGCGATGTCAGATCCAACCGCGGGAATCGGGCTGCTCGCGGCGCTCTTGGCGGGGATGGTGTCCTTCCTGTCGCCATGCGTCCTGCCCTTGGTGCCCGGATACTTGTCAGCGGTTTCGGGAGTTGCGGTTGACGAACTCGACGAGGCGGGGTGGAGGCGGGTTCTTGTTCCGAGCCTGTTCTTCGTAGCCAGCTTCTCGGCGATCTTCATCCTTCTTGGTCTCAGCGCGACCAAGCTCGGTTCGATCCTCAGCGACCAACGGCAACTCCTCGACAAAGTCGCGGCGGCCGTCATCGTCCTGATGGGGTTGCTCTTCGTCGCGTCGTTCTTCGTGACCAAACTGAACCGCGAATGGCACGTCGACGCCCTGATGACCCGGGCCGGCAAAGGCGGCCCGGTAGTCGCCGGTGCTGCTTTCGCCTTCGCGTGGACACCATGTATCGGTCCTACGTTGGGGGCGATCCTCTCGGCGGCATCCCTCTCGGGCTCCGCCCCAAGAGGCGCCTTCTTGCTCGCCGTATATTCCGCTGGCCTGGCGATCCCATTCCTGCTAACGGTGCTCGCCTTCAACCGTATGACCACCGCGTTCGCCGTGGTCAAGCGACACTACGACGTGATCATCGCTTTGGGCGGGGCAGTCTTGATCGCCATGGGAATCTTGATCTGGACCGGAGAGCTCTCCCGTCTCAATATTGAGGTACAGAGGTGGATGACCGATCTCGGCATCGATTTTTGGAGCGCCGTCTGATGATGTCGCGCAGCGTCCCGGGTGGAACCCGAGACGACAACTAACGGCCGCAGTGACGTGCCGCTTTGACGCTCTACCTAGTTAGGCAGTAGGCGAAGACGACGAAATGTTTCCGGGCCGCTCCGCCGAGATCTGAGTTCATGGTTACGAACCATTGGCGCTGGCGTGTCACTGGTCCGGAGTCGACCATCGCGATCTTCAACGGCCCCGCATCCGGACTCCGTCGTGCTCGAACGCCGCCGCTAATCAGTCGCTCTCCGCGTCGGCACTGAGCTTGGCCGGAGGCGATGTCGAATTGACCGTCGCCCGCAGTGGTGTCGAAGTCTCGAAGTTTGCCCCATCTGATTTTCATTGGCCCGAGATTCTTCGCCTGGATCGCGTGTGGCTTGATTTCTCGTGTTCCGATGCTGTTTCTTGAGACCGCGAACGCGGTCCCGCCGAGTGCCACAAATAGGGCGATGATCGCGAGAATGGTTGCTGGGGACGGGATGCTTCGACGAGTGCTCATGCTCTCCTCCTGGCGTTGAGTCTCGGTCATGGTCTATGGCCTGACTCGGATGTAACGGGCGGCTGAGCGCCCTTGGGTGTACGGGTACCCGTTCTGGTGGGGGACGACTGCCCAGAAAACGAACCGGGTAGTGGCCGGAACGGGAGTGAAGGTGTAGGTCGCCCGCCATTTGCCCACGGCGTTGGTTCTTGCTTTGCGGACGAGGAAGCGCTTCTTGGCTCCGGGCACCGTTCCGTAGATCACGACGACGCGTCCGCCAGCGTGCGGATCTGGGATCCGACCGGAGAACTTGACCGGCTTGAAGGGACGAGTTCGATGTCGACTCACGTGCAGCGTGGACTTGGCTCTTACTTTCACTCGAAGCCCCGTCGAGATCTGCACCGCGCCATCACGGTAAGCAATTCTGAGATGACGCGATGCGCCGCGGCGGATCTTGTAGGAGAACACGCCGTTCGCGTTGGTGGTGATCGTTCTGAGTAGCTTGAACCTTTTATGGGGCAGGTCCGAGTGAGCCTGAACGCAGACGGTTGCACCGGGAACCGCATTGCCGCGGGCATCGCCAAGCCAACCGCGGATCACGGTCCGACCTCCAAACTTCAGACGAGCGATCCGCTTTCCGGATCGCGTGAACCGCGCGTGCAGCCTTGTTCCGCCACCAACGACAGAGGCTGGGCAGAGACTGTCGACCACCACATCCTCAGATTGGCAGGAGCTGTTGGCCATGTCGGTCTGGGCATGATCCGACGCGCAGACCACGATCTTGTTCGAGCCGTTCCTGAACGGAGGAACAGCGGTGTTAATCGAGTAGCTCTTGGCGAAGGTCCTGGGGCAGGGCGCCATGCGGGTCGTCTGGCCTGTGGGAAGAAGATGGCACGATGCGGCCAAGTCGTCTCCAGCGATCCGAGTCCCGTTGACCGTGACTGTCGTTGATCTGACACCAGAGCCCTCATCCAACGCGATGAGACCGAGGCTTTGTTCCCCGCGCTGGACCTTGCCATCGAGAATGGAACCACCGACCGCGAGCTTTGGCGTGGCAAGGTCGGTCAAACGCAGTCGGATTTGCTTCACGAACGTATGGGCAGCGCCCGCCCTACCCACGCAACGATCGCCTTGATTGGGTGCCGTGCACTGAAGCCGTGCTGAGAAGTAGCGCCAGTTCCCCGCTGGAATCGCGGAAAGATGTTGCTTGCCATCGTTCTGATTCTCGGTGACCACGCCGTCGCCGACGGCCGGTGAAACTGCGAGGTAGCCAGAAACACCATCGGCGTTCTCCAACCGACTGCGAGCCGATCCGCCGCTGATTACCGTGCCGAGTGGAGCCGTCCACACCCAGGCGCCATATCGCCGGGCGACGGTCCCGGTCTGGCCAGGATCAAGATAGTGGCGAAGTTGAACGCCGGGAGACTTGCGTGCGCAGTCCTGTTTTCCCCTGAAGTGCTTGCTTGTGGAAGAGAACCCGGCTTCGGTACCCGCGTTCAATCCCGGTGCGCACTGAACCACTACATAGTCACCGGCTTGAGCTGCCGAACTGAACAGGATCAGCGTCACCAGGGCTATAGCCCCGGTGCCCGCCATCCTGGCGAGTTTGCCTCCAAAACCCTTTTCCATTTTGTACTCACCTACCCAATTTCGCGCTGAAACAAGCTAAGACGCGTCGGCGCGTACGGCGGCGCCTCTATCTCTTTGTCGGATGAGGCAGCCGTTTGCGTCACAGAGTTGAGGAATCAGGGAAGTCCGAACTGTTGTTGTGCGGCCTGGTCAGGGGTTGGTGAGGCCGACGGAGGAGTCGGCGGTGGACTTGTTGGCACACCATCGGCTGCGCTCTCGGCTGGGGTTGCTGATGCGCTTGATTCGACGCTGAACTGTGAGCTGGCGCTTTGTCGGACCTGCCGGGTTCTCTCTTGCTTCGAGCTGGTCTCGCTTGTGCTTGACTTGTTGGATCTCCCTCGGTTAGTTTCTCCCGAAGTGCTGGCGCGGCTGGATTCTTGGCTTGGGGTGGATGCGGTCGAGGCGGCTTGTGGTCGGCTCGATTCAGGCTCGCTGGGTTCCATTCGTTTTTCGACGGATGGTTTCGGGTTGGCGTGTTTGATGAGATCGACGCCGGCCACTCCTGGTCCGATCACTCCGGTTGCCGTACATGCGGCAATAGCCGTCGCGCAGATTCCGGCGGCTGCCTTGCTGGCTGGGCTGCCGATCCCGATCGCGGTCTCGCCTCCACCGGAGGATAGGAGCCTTGTTGCGAACTCCCGGCTTCGCTCGATCGCTGCGATTGCGCCAGACCGGACGCTCTCCGTGGCGCCGGTGAGGTTGCTGAAGACCGAGGTGAAGCGACCGTCGGTTGTGGTGAGGCTGAGCCAGGCGGCGAGGCCGATGTCGAACTCGGGGACGGTCACGCCGAGGCGTTTTCTTAGGTTGTGGATCGCGGCATCTCGACGCCTGCGGAATGTGGGTTCGCTCCAGCCGAGGGCTTTGGCGCCGTCGCGGGTTGTTCGGTTCTCGAAGTAGTAGAGGCTGAGCGCCTGCTTTTGTGTTGTTGAGAGCCGGGCGATGGCTCGGTGAAGTTGCTCGACCTCGATGTGATCTAGGGCTTCCTCGTCGGGGAGCGGGGCGGTGTCGTCGGTCGCTTCGATGGCGATGTCTTCGGTTGTGCCTTCGGTCTCATGTTGTTCGTGGCGGAGCTGGTCGATCGCGCGGCGGTAGGCGGTGTTCACGATCCAGCCGGAGGCGTTGGTGATCTTGATTCCACGTTCGCTGGCGCTGGCGTATTCGGCGACGGCTTGTTGTACGAGGTCTTCGGCCTGCTGGTCGATGAAGCTCTCGGGGATTCGGGCTGAGCGCAGCTTCCCGCGGACACCGATTTCGATGCTTTGGAGTTGATCGGTGTCCAAGGCCCATCTCATATGGACCCCAACAGACATGTATTCCCGGTTCTGAACCGCCCCGGGTTTGTTGGAGACGGTTTTTATTGGGTAAGTAGTGCTTGGTG
>JBIQLL010000019.1:0-55092 GCA_044464425.1 Solirubrobacterales bacterium
AGGTAGCGAAATTCCTTGTCGGGTAAGTTCCGACCTGCACGAATGGCGTAACGAGTTGGACGCTGTCTCAACGATGGACTCGGTGAAATTGGAGTCTCGGTGAAGATACCGAGTACCCGCATCAAGACGGAAAGACCCCGTGAACCTTTACTACAACTTGATATTGGAGTTTGGTGTGTTCTGTTCAGGATAGGTGGGAGACTGTGAACCGGTGGCTGCGGCTGCCGGGGAGTCAACCTTGAGATACCACCCTTGACATACCGGGCTTCTAACACTGTGCCGTAATCCGGGCAGTGAACAGTGTCAGGCGGGTAGTTTGACTGGGGCGGTCGCCTCCTAAAATGTAACGGAGGCGCCCAAAGGTTCCCTCAGTACGGTTGGAAATCGTGCGTAGAGTGTAAAGGCAACAAGGGAGCTTGACTGCGAGACCGACGGGTCGAGCAGGAACGAAAGTTGGGCTTAGTGATCCGGCGGTTGCAAGTGGAAGCGCCGTCGCTCAACGGATAAAAGGTACTCCGGGGATAACAGGCTTATCGCTTCCAAGAGTCCATATCGACGAAGCGGTTTGGCACCTCGATGTCGGCTCGTCGCATCCTGGGGCGGGAGTACGTCCCAAGGGTTGGGCTGTTCGCCCATTAAAGCGGCACGCGAGCTGGGTTCAGAACGTCGTGAGACAGTTCGGTCCCTATCTGATGTGGGCGTTGGAGAATTGAGAGGATTTGCCCCTAGTACGAGAGGACCGGGGTGAACGTGCCTCTGGTGTAGCTGTTGTCCTGCCAAGGGCACCGCAGCTTAGCTACGCACGGAACGGATAACCGCTGAAGGCATCTAAGCGGGAAGCCGTCCTCGAGATTAATTCTCCCATCCCTTTGAGGGAGTAAGACCCCTGGTAGACGACCAGGTTGATAGGCCGGCGGTGGAAGGGTGGTGACACCTGCAGCTGACCGGTACTAATGGGTCGAGGGCTTGACGGATATTTATTTCAATCGGTCGATATGTGGTTTTCAAGCTTTATCGAGGCTCATAGTCTCGCCATATTTCCGGTGGTGTAATAGCGTGGTGGAAACACCTCTTCCCATTCCGAACAGAGCCGTTAAGCACCACAGCGCCGATGGTACTTAGGGGGCAACCCCTTGGGAGAGTAGGTCGCCGCCGGTTTTTCATTAGAGCCGCCCTCCGGGGCGGCTCTTTTCATTGCACCAGGGTCCAGGGTGGGAACGTGGCCAGTGCGAAACGCACCTCGGAGGTGTCCGTCGACAGCTGAGGGTGCTGTCAAGAGAGGGTGGCCCGGCCGGGGAGCAGGCCGACCGGGACCTGTTGGACGCAGCCATGGAAGTGGGGAGAGAAGATCCGGAGTTGAGGGCACGGCGGCTTCGGAACGGGTCCGGGCTTCCTTATGCCGGGGTCTGAGCCGGTTGCCGGCGCGGATCGGTAACGAGCAAGGGGTTGCTCCGGGTCTCAGGCGGCGAGGTGAATCCGGGGAGGTCGCAGCGCCTCCGGCAGAGCCGGGCTGGGACGGTGCCGCTGCTTGGCTTCTGCCTTGTGGCGACGGCCGGGCTGAACGCCGGGAACCTCGTGGCCGGGACGTTCGGTCCAGCCCGGCAGGTCCACGCGGGTGCGGCCGGGACGGCAGGGGCGACGGCCGTGACGATGACGCTGCGGTCCGGCGCCGTGGCGATGGGCGTCGGCGTGATTCATGCGGATGTCGGGGGTGGTCGTCTTGCGGCTGGTTGACCGGGCAGGTTCGGGGTACTCGAGGCCATACTCGCCGAGGGTCGCGAACTCGATCATCAGGTCAATCGCATCAGCCGCCCGGGCTGCAACCCGGCTGCTTTTCTTTTCTTTCTGCACGAACATAGGTTCGTAATGTAGGACCGCGGTCGGACGCGAACGTATGTTTGCAAGGTTCTGTGCAAACAGCCTCGGAAAGTGAGTCATAGAGCCAAATGCAAGTTCGAGTTTCGGCCGGATCGGAGGCTCGTGCACGAACAGGCGTTTGTGCTTTCGTTCGCATTTTGCGGCAAGTTCCGAGGCTCATCTTCCGCGACGGCCGAAGTTGAAGCCGACGGGTGCTATGGCCTTGATCCGGGGATTCGGCGGATGGATCTCTTCCAGCCCGCGAACCAGCATGTTGACCACGCCCTGACGGGTCTCGATCCGGCCCCGGGCCCGGATCAGGGTGGCCGTTCTCACCACCAGCCGGTGCCGCTTCGCGACCGGCGGGGCGAGGACCAGATTGAGGGTGCCGAACTCGTCCTCGATCAGGATGAAGATCACGCCGTTGGCCGTCTCGGGCCGTTGGCGGGCGACCTGAAGGCCGGCGACCTCGACCCAGCTGCCGTCCGGACGGTCGGCCGCCCCGGTCGTGGACAACACCGCATCCGGGATCAGGTCACGGGCCAGGGCCATCGGGTGACCCTCCAGGGTCATGCCGATCGAGCCGTACTCGGCCTGAACCCGGTCCCAGTCCCGAGGTTCGGGCAGCTCCGGAGTCTCTTCGGCCGGAAAGGGCAGGGCGAGCTGCCGGCCGGCGGCCGTGCTCCGGCGGCCGGGAGCGAGACCGACGCTCCAGAGCCCGGCTACGCGTTCCCCGCGGGGCAGCGAGCGGAGGGCACCGGCCCAGGCGAGCTGCTCGAGATCGGTCTGCCGCAGGGGCAGGCGGGAGGTGAGGTCGCCCAGGTCCCTGAAGGCGCCGCCGCGATCGCGTTCGGCAACCAGCTTTTCCATCTCGCTTTCGTCCGTGCCCTTGACGTATCCGAGGCCGATCCGGACGGCGGGGTCGTCGCTCCGGTTTTCGACCGGCGTCGAGGGCCACTCTGTATGGCACTCGACCCGGCTGTGGTTGACGTCCGGGGGCAATACCTCGACGCCGGTCCGCTTCGCCTCCTGAACCAGGGAATCCGGAGGGTAGAAGCCCATCGGCTGTTCGTTCAGGAGTGAGGCCAGGTACTCCGGCCCGTAATGCAGCTTGAGCCAGGCCGACTGGTAAGCGAGCAGGCCGAAGGCGGCCGAATGAGCCTTGGGAAAGCCGAAACCGGAGAAGCCGATGATCTGGTCGAAGATGCCGGCGGCCACATCCTCCGGAACACCCTTGGCCACGGCCCCCTTCACGAAGCGCTGCTGCTGGTCCTCCATCGCCCGACGGGAGCGCTTGCGGCTCATCGCCCGACGCAGACCCTCCGCTTCGGTGGTGGTATAGCCGGCCACTCCCATCGCCACCTCGACCACCTGCTCCTGGAAGATGATCACGCCATGGGTGTCCCCGAGGATCGGTCGGAGCAGCTCGTGGGCGAAGGGCACTTCGTAACCGGGATCCTCCCGCACCCTTCGCCGCCTCTCCACATAGGGGTGGACGGCACCGCCCTGGATCGGACCGGGCCGGATCAGCGCCACCTGGACGGTCAGATCCTCGATCTTGTCCGGCCTCATCCGGGGCAGGATCTGCATCTGGGCCCGGCTCTCGATCTGGAAGACCCCGGTGGTCTCGCCCCGCTGGATCATCCGGAACACCTCCTTGTCGTCCAGCTTGATCCGGCTCAGGTCGATCGTTTCTCCGCGGACCCGGTGGATCTCGTCGATCGTGCGCTCGACGCTGGAGAGCATGCCGAGGCCGAGCAGGTCGATCTTCAGGAAGCCGGCGTCATTGCAGGAGTCCTTGTCCCACTGGACGATCTGGCGCTCCTCCATCGCGGTCGGGACGATCGGGCAGATCCCGGTCAGCGGCCCGGTCGAGATCACCATGCCGCCCGAGTGCTGGGAGGCGTGGCGCGGCAGGCTGCGGGCCTCCCGGCAGAGCTCGCCCAGCTTGCGCCAGGCCAGCGAGTTCGCCCGTTCGGGGCCGATCGCCTGGGTCAGATCCCGAGCGAAGTCATCCGAGCCGTAGACGTCCACCGCCCGCGCCACCCGCTCGATCTCGCTCTGAGGGACGCCCAGCACCTTGCCGAAATCACGGATCGCTCCCCGCGAGCGGTAAGTCGGGAAAGCGGCGACCAGGGCGGAGCGGTCACGGCCGTAACGGGCGTGGATGCGGGGGATCAGCTGCTCGCGGATGTCCCGGGGGAAGTCGAGGTCGATGTCCGGCACGGTCTCCATCTCGTCGTTCAGGAAGCGGCCGGTGAAAAGTTCCGCCTTGACCGGGTCGATGTGGGAGAGGCCGGTCAGGTAGCAGACGATCGAGCTGACGCTTGAACCCCGGCCTCGACCGGGCGGCAACACGTTCCGGGCGGAGTCGGGCCCGCGCACCTCGGCCGCGACGTCGCGGGCCAGCTCCAGCAGATCGTGGTGGAGCAGGAAGAAGCCGGAGAGCCCCTGGCGGCGGATGATTCGCAGCTCGTCCTCCAGCCTCGACCGGGCCTCGCTTTCCGGGCCGTCGCGATATCGCTCCAGGAGCCGGCCCCGGCAGAGCTCGGCCAGATCCTGGTCGGCCTGCGGGTCCCCCTGCTGCGGGTAGCGATAGCCGAGCTCCCGCTCGATGTCGAAGCTCAGCCTTTCGGCCAGCCGCGCCGTTTCCCGCACCGCCTCCGGATGGTCCGGGAAGCGCTTCGACATCTCGTTAGGCGAGACCATGCTCGAGCTCGGGTTGCCGCGGCGGGCGGGCTCCGAGCCGGCCAGGCCCGTGCCCAGCCGGACCGCGACCAGGGCGTCCTGCAGCGGGGCTCGACCTTCCACGTGGCTGTGGACGTTGCCGGTGGCGACGAGAGGCACCTCCAGCCGGCGGGAAAGCTCGGCCAGCCAGCGGTTGCGGGCATTGTCGTGCCGCCAGTAGGGGCGCTGGATCTCGAGTCGCAGATGCTTCGGGCCGAACCACTCTCTGAGCGATCGGACCACGGATTCACCCTTGGAGGGGGCTTCGGCCCAGACGGAGGCGATGCCCTGGCGGGCGCAACCGGTCAGGCAGACCAGTCCTTCGGCCCGCCCGGCCAGCGCCGAAAGCGGCACCCTGGGCTGGGTGGGGCGACGGTCGCGGCCATCCCGGGTATGGGCGTGGGCGGCGGTCAGGAGTCGGCACAGGTTGCTGTAGCCGGTGCCATTCTCGACCAGCAGGGTGAGGTGCAGGTCACGTTCCGGCCAGCCGTCCGGGGCGGCCACGGTCAGCTCGGCCCCGGTGATCGGCCTGATCCCGAACTCCTTGCAAGCGAAGGCGAACTCCATCGACCCCCAGACCCCGTCGTGGTCGGTCAGGGCCAGGGCCGGATAGCCGAGCTCGGCGGCCCGTTCGGCCAGCTCCCTCGGCGAGGAGGCGCCGTCGAGAAAAGAGAAAGAGGAGTGGCAATGCAGCTCGACGTAAGGCATCCCGGACCTCCGCTCAGGCCCGCTGGGCGAACCAGGATCCCGCCTCCGGCTCGTCGAGCTTCCAGAAAACGGTCAGGTCACGGCCGTCGATCAGCACCACCTCGAAATACCGCCGCCGGATCGGGTCGGCGGTCCACCAACCGTCCTCGACCACCCACTCCTCGCGGATCTGGACCACGTCGACGTCATCGACCTGGATCGGCCGGCCGGCGGCGACCGCCACCTCGACCGCTCGTGGCTGGTACAGCCGAAGGGTCCTGGAGCTCGCTTCACTCATTCGGAGAAGTAGGGGGTGAGGAGCATGCGGCGTTCCGGCAGGCGGGACTCGGGCTCGACCTCCAGCACCCTCATCAGGCTGCGGTCCCCGACCGTCGCCTGGACCTGCCGGGCCGCCTCGTTCAGGCGTTTGCGGCGGGTCTGCTCCGGTCGGTGGATCACCTCGAGCTGATCGGCTTCCGAGGGTGCGCTCTCGATCACCCTCAGGCCGAGCGTCTCGGCCGGTCTCGGCAGCTGGTCCAAGGCGGGGAGGAGGAGCAGGCGGAGGATGGTCGGCGAGGCGGTCGGCCAGCGGGGCGAGGAGTGCTTCGACCAGCTGCCGCCGCCGGTCAGGCGGGCCTCGATCGAGAGCGACCGGGCGCTGGTCCCGGAGGCGCGGAGGCGACCGGCCAGACGGTCGCAGAGGATGATCAGGCCGCCTCGGAGGTGGCTGCCGGTGGATGCCTCGGGCAGGTCCAGCCACTCCCTGAACTGCTCGTGCGGCTGCCGGGGGCGGATCGGCCCTTCCCGGCCGAGCGCGAGGTCGCGGGCCAGGACGCCGTTGGGGCCGAAGCGGTCGGCCACGGCGTCGGCCGGGAGCGCGGCCAGATCCCCGAGCTGCTTCAGACCGAGTCTGATCATCGAGGTGAGCAGGCGCCGGACCTCCGCCTCCGGGCCGGGCAGCCGGTCGTTCAGGGCCTGGATCGGCTGCCCGGCGAGAAACCCGGCTTCCTCCGGCGGCAGGATGCGGAGGGTGGGGCTCTCGGCCCGGCTGGCCTGCCGGGCCAGGGAGAGGGCGGCCAGGCGGGTCGGGGCGGCTACGACGAGGGTTGCCGGGCCGAGCTTTCCGGCAACCGCCTCCAGAACTCCCTCGAGGCTGCCGTGGAGGCGGATGAGGCCGGCCGGGTCGAAGAACGCCTCGCCGTCACGTTCTGACTCGACTCCGGCTCCGACATCCTCCAGCCGCCGCAGGATGCGTTCGTGGATCTCCGCGGCCCGGCCCGGGTCAGGCGGGACCAGGCCCAGCCGGGGACAGACGTCCAGGGCTTCGCTCAGGCTCATGCCCGGCCTCACGCCCAGCTCGTGGGCGGTCGGCGAGACCTCTCCCAGCACCTGCGCCTCATCGTGCTGGGGGGCCAGCGCGACCGCTTCCCGCAGCCGTTTCTGCTCCTTGCCCAGCGCGGCCCGGAGGCCGAGAAAAGGGGTGAGCACACAGGCGATCATACGAACATATGTTCGCATATGACGGCGACGCGATCAAGAGCGCCGAACGGTCGGCGAGAGGGTAATGCGGGAGCGATATCTTGTTCGAATGGAGAGGAAGGGAATCCGCAGTGACCCGGCCTGGATCAGGGGGATGACCCAGCCGAGACTTTCCCGCCGCCAGGTACTGAAGGGCGCGGCGGGCACGATGGCCGGCATCGGGCTGGCCCAGTTCATCGCCGCCTGCGGGCTGCCCGGCACCCGCGATACCGGCTGGGACGCCGGCACCGACTGGAACGCCTGGTGGCGCGACCAGAAATCGAACGGCCAGCTCAACTTCGCCAGCTGGCCGCTCTACATCGACACCGAGGGCGGCAAGCATCCCTCGCTCCAGAAGTTCTCGAAGCAGACCGGGATCGACGTCACCTACAGCCCGGTGATCCAGGACAACGCCGCCTTCTTCTCCCAGATCAGCCCGGTCCTGCAGAACGGCCAGTCGATCGGGTATGACCTGATCGTGATCTCAAACGGCTGGCAGCTGACCCAGCTGATGCAGAACAAGTGGCTGATTCCGCTCGATCACTCCCGGATGCCCAATTTTCAGAAGTACGCGGGCACGGTCGCCACCAACCTGGCCTACGACAAGAACCTGACCTACTGCGCGGTCTGGCAGGCGGGCGTGACCGCGATCGCCTACGACGAGAAGCAGGTCGACGGGCCGATCGATTCGATCGAGGCCCTCTTCGACCCCAAGTACAAGGGCAAGATCGGGATGCTGAGCGACCCGGATGAGCTCGGCACCGCCGGCCTGCTGGCCCTCGGGATCAATCCCCAGACCTCGACCTATGCCGACTGGCAGAAGGCGGCCGACCTGCTGACCAAACAACGCGACGACGGGCTGGTCCGGCAGTACTACGACAACAGCTACATCAAGGCGCTCGAGGACGGTGACCTGGCAGTGACCCAGGCCTACTCCGGCGATGTCTTCCAGGCTCAGAACTCGGGCTATCCCAACCTCAAGTTCGTGATCCCGAAGCAGGGGGCGGTGATCTGGCGGGACAACATGGTGATCCCGTATCACGCCGAAAACCCGGTCGACGCGATCGAGTGGATCAACTTCGCCTATAAGCCGGAGATCGCCGCCCTGATCGCCGACTGGGTCAATTACATCTGTCCGGTTCCCGCCGCCAAGCCGATCATCGCCGACCAGCTGGATGACCCGACCGTGGCGGGCAGCCCGCTGGTCTTCCCTTCGGAGCAGGATCTCTCCCGGCTCAAGGAGTACCCGGTGACCGAGACGATCAAGACCCATGAGGAGTGGGTCGGGCTCTTCGACCCGATCATCCAGTCATGAAGTCACGGATCGCTCCATACCTGCAGTCGGCCCCGGCGATGCTCTGGCTCGGGCTGTTCTTCATCGTGCCGCTGCTGGCGATCGTCTCGATCTCGCTGATGACCGGGAACTCGATCGAGGGCTACACGCTGACCTGGAACTTCTCGGTCTTCCCGGACTCGCTCGACCAGTACTCCGCCCAGCTCGGACGATCCTTCCTCTACGGCGGCATCTCGACCGTCCTGGCGCTGGTCGCGATGTACCCGGTCGCCTACTGGATCGCCTTCCACGGCGGCCGCCGCAAATCGCTCTTCCTCTTCCTGCTGCTCCTGCCCTTCCTGGTCAGCTTCATCATCCGCATCCTGACCTGGCAGTTCATCCTCTCCGACGAGGGCATCGTGCTCGGCACCCTGAAGGACATCGGGATCCTGGGGGAGAACGCGCACATCCTCTCGACCCCGGCGGCGGTGGTCACCGGGCTCACCTATGACGCGCTGCCCTGGATGGCCCTGCCGATCTACGTCGCCCTGGAGAAGATCGACCGCGATCTGGTCGAGGCGGCCGGCGATCTCTACGCCTCCGGCTACCAGCAGTTCCGCCGGATAATCCTGCCGCTTTCAGCACCCGGCATCTACGCCGGCATCCTGCTGGTCGGGATCTCCAACATCGGCGATTACCTGAGCGCCCAGATCCTCGGTGGTCCGAGCACCACCATGATCGGCAACATCATCCAGACGCAGTACGTCCAGAACGGCAACTACCCGGTCGCCTCGGCCCTCTCGCTGATGCTGATGCTGGCGCTGCTGCTTTGCGTCTTCGTCTACGCGCGGGTGTTCGGCACCCGCACCATCCAGGAGTACGCGTGATCCGCGTCGGCCGGAGCGGGGAGCGGGGCTGATGGCCGGCAAGGGCATCTCGGCCGACAGCGCCCGCCCGGTGCGGCGGTTCCCGTGGTCGCGCTTCGTGCTGCCGACCTACGTCTTCGTGGTCATGGCCTACACGCTGGTGCCGATCGCGGTGATGATCCTCTACACCTTCAACAAGGCGCCGAATCAGCGGCTGACCTTCTCCTGGCATGGCTTCACCACCGAGTGGTACTCGAAGCTCTTCGAGGTCCAGGATCTGACCCAGGCGCTCTGGCACTCGCTCGAGGTGGCGATCCTCAGCTCGATCATCGCTACCGTCCTCGGCACCCCGGCCGCGCTGGCCCTGGCCCGGCGCAAGTTCCGCGGGCGGGGCGGGATCGATCTGGTCGTGGTCACCAACCTGACCGCGCCGACCGTGGTGGTCGGTGCCTCGCTGCTCGGCTTCTTCATCGCGCTCGGGCTGTCCCGGGGACTCCTGACCATCCTGATCGCCCACGTGGCCTTCAACGTGGCGATCGTGATCATCGTCGTCCAGGCCAGGGTCAGCGGCTTCGACGAGTCGCTAGAGGAGGCCGCGGCCGATCTCGGGGCGCCGCCCTGGATCGCCTTCTGGAAGGTGACCCTGCCACTGATCATGCCGGGGATCTTCTCGGCCTTCCTCTTGTCGTTCGCCCTCTCGATCGACGACTACATCATCACCAGCTTCGTGGCCGGCCAGACCCTGACCTTCCCGCTTTGGGTGGCCGGCGCGGTGAAGGTCGGAATCCCGCCTCAGGTCTTCGTGATGGGCACCCTGATCTTCGTCAGCGGAGTCCTGATCGCCCTGGCCAGTCTGGTCCTCCAGCGCTGGGGCGATCACGGCAAGGCCGTGAAGGCCTGAAGGCGGCTCGATCCGTCAAGCTGGGCCGATGAGCAAACCGCAGGGAAATCGCTGTGACTGGTGCGGGGTGGAGCTGACCGAGGACATGGGTTACCGCCTGCTCTGGCCGGACAAGAGCCTCGGCACCGCCTTCTGCCGGCTCGAGCACGTCGTGCCCTTCCTGATGGAGAAGGACCAGTGGCACATCTGGAAGGGAGTGGAGGTGCCGGCCGACGCCCGGGCGGTAAGCACCGCCACCGGCGATGAGCTGGGGGAGAACGCCCTCTATCTCGTCCACCACAGGGGCGAGCACCGGATCACCGACAGCTTCGAGGGCAAAGGCGACCTCCTCGAGTGGGCCAAGGCCGGAGGCCACTTCGCCCCTTAGCCGGACGGCTCTCAGGGAGGTGCGTGTAGTTAATGCTCCTATGGAGTCGTAACTACCAGCACCCGGATGAGGGCTTGAAGCCGGCGACGGAAACCCGTGCGGTCTCGTGACGTTCTCGTTGCGCTTTTGTTGCTCCCGAGTCTTGTTTCGTAACGAGATTCCCGGCAGTCTCGGGTCGAATTGGGATACCGAGGAGAGACAGACCGGAAGATCCGGGTGATCGCAAGCTCTCAGAACGGGGTCATCTCCGTTCGACAGGTGCTCGCGGCGGGCCTGTCGAGATGCGTGATCTCGGGACGACACGCGCGCGAGACCCTGTTCCGGGTCTACCGCGGGGCTTATTCGCTGACTCGCAAAGTCAGCCGTGAGGCCATCTGGATGGCGGGGGTGCTCGCGGCCGGGGATGGGAGCGTCCTGTCGCACATGAGCGCCGCGCATCTGTGGGGTTTCTCGGAACGGTCCGGACCCACCGAGGTCACCCGGCCGAGCAGCGCGGGACGTGCGCAGAACGGCGACTCACAGTGGGGGAGAGACCGTATCTCGGCCGCCACCGAGTCGGGAGGAAGGGTGCCGGTGTTGAAGGTGCGAACGACCCGGCATCTGGACTCATCTGAGGTGACGGTCCACAAGGGAATCCCGGTGACCACGGTGGCCCGCGTGTTCGTTGACATCTGCGGTTCGATCGGCAACGGTCAGTTGAAGAGACTTCTTCACGAAGCGAACCGCATGGGGCTGCTCCGGTTCGACGAACTACAGGCGGCGATGGGGAGGGCCAGAGGGAAACGTGGGATCGGGCGATTGAGGGCGATCCTGGATGACTGGGACCCGCAGACGGCCCTGACCCGAAACGAACTCGAGAACAGATTCCTTGCCCTCTGCCGAAAGCATCGCCTTCCGGCCCCACTCGTGAATCAGATCGTGGCTGGTTACCGAGTCGACTTCTTCTGGCCTCAATATGGACTCATCGTGGAGATCGATGGTGGGCGCGACCATAACGCTCCCCATGGCATCGAGCGGGACAAGGACCGGGACGCCTACCTCCAGTTGAGGGGGTTCATGATCCTGCGGCTGACGAGGGGAATGGTCGAACGGGAGGCGGGGCGCTCGATGCGCAAGGTCGAGGATCACATCGAGCTTTGCGTGCGTCAGGGACGGCGAGCCTCTGACGGCTGGGCCTCGGCTTCGATCGGAGGCCTAGCCGGCGGCGTTTGATTTCGCCTTGCCTTGCCGTTTCTTGGCGCGGGCCTTGGCTTTTGCGCGTTGGGCGGCGATTCTCGCCTTGGCCTTGGCTTTTCTGGCTTTCTGCCGCTCGGCGTTTCGCTGGCGGGCGTCCTTCCGGCCGGCCTTCTCGGCGATTCCGTAGGCGAAGATGTTGATTGCCTCGGCCGTCTTTTCCGGCGCCTCGATCTGGGGTGAGTGGCCGGACCCGGGGATCAAGAGAGTCTCGGCGCCGGGGATCGCTGCGTAAGCACTGAGCGAATCGCGGGCGTTGTAGATCTGATCCTCCTCGCCGAAGATGACCAGCAGCGGTTTGCCCACCTCGGTCAGGCGCTTGGCCAGATCCTTCTCGTCGGTGTAATCCTCGCTCTTCGTGGCCGAGTCCTTGTACGCCGAGTAGGTCATCTCGCGGACGTCCTCGACGTACTTGTCCGGCACGTCATAGTCCGGGGCGAAGCCCTGCGAGACGTTGCGGCGAATCACGGAATCCGGGGCGATCCGCCACAGGGCCTGGCCGAGCAAGGGTGTGCGGATCGCCTTCGCTCCGCCGGAGAGGCCGCCGAAGGAGTTGTCCGGAGCCGTATCGACCAGGACCAGGCCGGCAACCAGGTCCGGGGACTGCTCGGCCACCGAGGTCACCACCTTTCCACCCAGCGAGTGGCCGACCAGCACCGCCTGGGGCACGTCCAGCTTGGCCAGCACCTGAGCGACCAAGCTGGCTTGACTCTCGACCGAGTAGTCCGAGTCGGGCTTGTCGGAGCCGCCATAGCCCAGCATGTCGATCGCGATCACCCGATGCCCCTTCTCGAGCAGGGGAATCAGGTCATCCCACCAGTTGATCGCTCCGGCGGAACCGTGGATCAGGACGATCGGCGTACTCGTATAGTGAAGATGAGCCGTGGTGATGCCCAGGTAGGGCACATCGTCGCTGTTGTCGCTCGCCACGTGGATGAACTCCTCGAACGAACTGCTGGAGGGAGGAGGGCCCGTGTCCAGTACCTGGAGCTGGCCGGACGTGGTGTTGACCAGTTCGGCCCCGGGGACGTTCAGATGCGCCGATTTGGTCTCGTTGTTGAGGGCGAACGCGTTGAGGACGATCAGGACCAGGAGCACCAGGAGGAATCCGATGAAGATCTTGAGCGGCCGCCCGATGCGGGAGCCGCCGCCCCTCCATTTGCCTGTGGAAGCTCGTGCCATGACCGGTGTTACCCTAGTCCGGCTTTCGGTCGGGCGTAAGTGTCCCCGTCCGGTCACACGAAAACCGTCAACCGCGGGGTACACAACAGATGCAGAAGTTCGTAATTCAGGGCGGAGTGCCGCTCTCCGGTGAGATCACGGCCGCAGGCAACAAGAACGCGGCCCTGCCGATCCTCGCCGCCTGTCTGCTCACCGCGGAGCCGGTGACGATTGCGAACGTACCTCGGATCCGTGACACCGAAGCCCAGATTTCGCTCCTGGCCGCCCTCGGCGTGAGCGTCGAGTGGGTCGAGGACAACACCGTCCGGCTCTGCGCCAAGGACGTAGAGGACACGACCCTGGATGAGGGTCTTTCGGCGGCGATCCGCGCCTCGTTCCTGCTGGCCGGCCCGCTGCTGGCCCGTTTCGGCAAGGTGCACATGCCGCCACCCGGCGGTGACTTCATCGGCCGGCGCCGTCTCGACGCCCACCTCGACGCGTTCCGTGAGCTCGGTGCCCGGGTCGGGGGTCAGCGCTCGATCGAGCTGAGCGCCCCTCCCGGTGGCCTGCGGGCAGCCGAGATCTTCATGGACGAGCCGTCCGTCATGGGCACGGAGAACGCGCTGATGGCGGCGGCGCTCACCCCGGGTGAGACCACGCTCATGAATGCCGCCTCGGAGCCGCACGTCCAGGATCTGGCTCGGCTGCTGGTCAAGATGGGTGCCCCGATCTCCGGGATCGGCTCCAACGTGATGGTGGTCCAGGGCCAGGAAACGCTTGGCGGCGCCGACCACAGGGTCAGCCCCGACCACATCGAGATCGCCAGTTTCATGGCCCTGGCCGCGGCGACCGGGGGCGAGCTCCGGATTCGCGAGATCGAGCCTTTCGATCTGGTCGTGATCCGTCGCCAGTTCCGCCGGCTCGGGTTCCAGTCCGTGGTCGAGGGTCGGGACGTGATCGTGCCGCCGTCTCAGAACCTGCGGGTCCAGCCGGATGCGGGCGGCGCGATCCCGAAGATCGAGGACGGTCCCTGGCCCGCCTTCCCGGCCGACCTCACCTCGATCGCCTTGGCCCTGGCGACCCAGGCCGAAGGCGAGATCCTGATCTTCGAGAAGATGTTCGAGAACCGCCTCTTCTTCGTCGACAAGCTGGTCGCGATGGGGGCCAGGATCACGCTCTGTGACCCGCATCGAGCGATCATCAGCGGACCGACCAAGCTGCACGGCGAGCGGGTCGACAGCCCCGACATCCGGGCCGGCATGGCGATGCTGATCGCCGCCCTCGCGGCGGAGGGGACCTCCGAGATCGGGAACATCCGCCAGATCGACCGTGGCTACGAGAACATCGACGAGCGGCTGCGGGGGCTCGGCGCTCACATCGAGCGCGTCGACGAGTAGGGGATCGCTTGATTCGTCCGATCCCCTCAGGAACCCGGGACGTTCTCCCGGACGAGATGCGCGAGCTCCGCGCGATCCAGTCGGCGCTGCTCGGAACCTTCGAGCAGGCCGGCTTCCGCGAGGTCCGGACCCCGACCCTCGAGTACGCCGACGCGCTGGAGCTGGCCGACCGGCGCTCAGCCGACTCGGCCTATCGTTTCTTCGATGAACGGGGCGAGATGCTCGCCCTGCGCACCGACATGACGATCCCGATCGCGCGCCTGGTCGCCGACCGCTTCCGCGACCTCGACCCACCACACCGGCTCTGTTACTTCGCCAATGCCTACCGGGCGGTCACTCCCCAGCGAGGCGAGCTGCGCGAGTTCGGCCAGGCCGGGATCGAACTGATCGGGGTGCCGGGCCCGGAAGGGACGGCTGAGGTCGTCGAACTGCTCGACCGCTCACTCTCGGCGGTGGGTCTCGCAGACGCCGTGATCGGGCTGGGCGAGGCCGGCCTCTGGACCGCGCTGCTTCAGGACGCCGGGGCCGGCCCGGAGACGATCGAGGCCAGCTCGGAACTGCTGGTGGCCCATGATCTGGTCGGGGTCGAGCGGACCCTGGGCGAATCGGACGAGCTGGACCCGGACCAGGTCGCGGAGGCCACGGAGCTGATCCAGATGCGGGGCGGAGCCGAGGTGCTGGAACGGGCCCGGAGCTTCGGCGGGGCCGGGTTCGCGGCAGCGCTCGACCGCCTCAGCGCGAACTTCGAGGCGGCCTGCGCGATCGGCCGACCGGTGCTGCTCGACCTCGGCATGCTGCGTGAGATCGGCTATTACAGCGGATCGACGATCGAGATCTACGACGAGACCGTAGGTGACATCATCGGCGGCGGCGGGCGTTACGACGATCTGATGAACCGGTTCGGGCTCGACCTGCCGGCGGCCGGATTCACCCTCTACATCGAGCGGATCCACAAGGCACAGCTCGAACGGAGCGACCATGTTTGAGGACCTGCGCAAACCAGGCGGCAAGCTGAAGCTCGCGGTTCCCCGCGGGGCGCTGTTCGGCGAGGTGCTTGACCTGCTCGACCAGGTCGGGATCGAGACCGCCGAGGCCCGGGGCGACTCGCGCTCGCTGGTCTTCGACGGCGGCGAAGCGATCCTGGTCACCATGCGCCCTTCGGACGTTCCGACCTACGTCTCCTCCGGCGCGGCGGATGTCGGCATCACCGGCAAGGACGTGCTGCTCGAACAGGGCGACCGGCCGGTCTACGAACTGGTCGACCTCGGCATCGGGCGTTGCCGCATGGTCCTGGCGACCCAGAAGGGCGATGTCGCGCCGTCCGAGCACCAGCGTCGGCTCGGCATGATGAAGATCGCGACCAAGTACAAGCGGATCGCGGAGCAGTACTTCGATGAGCAAGGCCGTCAGGTCGAGCTGGTCGAGGTCAAGGGCTCGATCGAGCTGGCCCCGTTGGTCGGCCTGGCCGATGGCATCGTCGACCTGGTCGCGACCGGCCGCACCCTGGCCGAGAACAACCTCGAGGTGCGCGAGGAGATCCTCAGCAGCACCGGACGCCTGGTCGCCAACCGGGTCTCCTACCGGATCCGCCGCGCCGAGGTCGACGATCTCGCGGGGCGGCTGCGCGCAGTCGTCCGGACCCCGGGAGAAGCATGAAGCCCCGCCGCTTCGAGTGGGCGGCGCCCGATCAACTGCTGGGCGGGATCCGCGAGTACCTGAGCCACGAGGCCCGGAACGTGGACGTGAGTGGGATTGCCGCGGAGGTGGCGGCGAACGGTGACGCCGCACTGCTCGATCTGACCCGCCGGTTCGACGCTCCCGAGGCGGAGACCCTGAACCTGCGGGTCGGCGAGGATGGCGCGCTCGCCGCGCTCGCCGAGCTCGACCCGGCGGTCCGGAAGGGTCTCGAGATCGCGATCGCCAACGTGCGACAGGTCGCGGAGGCCCAGCTCGGTCTCGGGGAGAAGGTCGTGACCCTGCCGCAGGGCCACACCGTCACGGTGGGCGAGGTTCCGGTCGGCGCGGCCGGTATCTACGCCCCGGGTGGCCGGGCCGCTTATCCCTCGACCGTGGTGATGGGCTGCGTGACCGCCAGGGTCGCCGGCGTCGACCGGGTGGCGCTGATCGCGCCGCCTCGCCCCGACGGGCAGATCGACCCGACCACCCTCGCCGCGGCGGCGCTCTGCGAGGTCGATGAGATTTTTTGCGTAGGCGGTGCCCAGGCGATCTTCGCGTTGGCCCGCGGCACCGAGACCATCCGCCCGGTCGACGTGATCGCCGGGCCGGGCAACGCCTGGGTCCAGGCCGCGAAACGCGAGGTCTTCGGCGAGGTGGCGATCGACTCGCTGGCCGGCCCCTCCGATCTAACCGTGGTGCTCGACGCCTCGACCAACACCCGCTGGGCCGCGCTCGATCTCTGCGCCCAGGCCGAGCACGGCGAGGAAAGCCCGCTGGTCGCGATCGCCACCGAGCCCGGGGTGATCGAAGCCCTGGAGGCGGAGGTCGAGGCGGTGGCGGCCGAAAACCCGAGCGTCAACCAGTGCCGGCTCGCTCTGCTCCAAGCGCCTTCGGCGGCCGACGCGATCGAGCTGGTCAACCTGCTCGCTCCCGAGCACCTGGAATTGATGAACGAAGATGCGGCGTCGCTGGCCGGGGCGGTCCGGACCGCCGGCTGCGTATTCACCGGCCCGGAGGCCGGCACCGCCTTCGGTGATTACGTCGCCGGCTCCAACCACGTGCTGCCCACCGACGGCACCGGCCGGATTTTCGGTCCGCTCTCGCCCGCCACCTTCCGGCGGGGGACGGCGCGGGTAAGCTTGGACCCCGAGTCGGCGCGCCGGCTGGCCGGCCCCCTCGAGGCGCTGGCCCGGGCCGAAGGGCTGCCGGTCCACGGACTTTCGGCGACGGCCCGCGTCAACGATCCCGACCAGGAAAACCGATGAGCAGACAGGCGAAGATAGAGCGGAAGACCAAAGAGACCGGCATCGAGCTGAGCCTCGATCTCGATTCGACCGAATCCAGCGCCGACACCGGCGTCGGGTTCTTCGACCACATGCTGGATCTGCTCGCCCGCCACGCCAACGTCGGATTGAAGGTGAAGGCGACCGGCGATCTCGAAACCGGCTCGCACCACACGGTCGAGGACGTCGGCATCGTTCTCGGGCAGGCGCTCGACCAGGCGCTCGGCGACCGGGCCGGGATCCGTCGCTACGGCAGCGCCGTGGTGCCGATGGACGAGGCCTGCGCGGAGTGCGCCCTCGACATCTCCGGCCGGGCGCTCTCCGTGTTTCGCGGAGAGATCCCGGTCACCTCGATCGCGGGCTACGAGACCGAGCTGACCGAGGAGTTCTTCCGGGCCGTGGCAGGCGGGGCGAAGATGACCCTGCACATCGACATCCGTTACGGCTCGAACGTGCACCACATGATCGAGGCGGCCTTCAAGGCTTTCGCCCGGGCGCTCCGGGTTGCCGTTTCGATCGATCCCGAAGAAAGGGGCGTGCCCAGCACCAAGGGCACGCTGAACGGTTGAGCGCCACAGCTCCGCAGATTGCCATCCTCGATTACGGGATGGGCAACCTCCGGTCGGTCGAGAAGGCCCTGGAGAGGATCGGCGCGGGCGCGACCGTGACCGCCGACGAAGGCGCGATTTCCGCCGCCGATGGCCTGATCCTGCCCGGGGTCGGCGCCTTTCCCCGGGCGATGGGGCGGATCCGCGAGCTGGAGCTTGACCGGATGCTGTTCGCCGCGGTCGAACGCGAGGTTCCGGTGCTGGGGATCTGCCTCGGCCTGCAGCTGCTGTTCGAATCCTCGGTCGAGCTGGGCGGGGCGGAAGGACTCGGGCTGCTACCGGGGGAGGTGGTCCAGGTCCCGGCCGGGGGCCGCAAGGTGCCGCACATCGGCTGGGCCGAGGTGGCCTGGGAGAGGCCCGGCCCGCTGACCGCCGGGCTCCGCCCGGGTGAGCCGTTCTACTTCGTTCACTCCTTCGTGGTCGAGCCGAGCGGCGAAGATCTGCTCGGCACCGCCGCCTACAACGGTCGCTTCGCCTGCGCCGCCGGTCGGGACCGGGTCTGGGGAGTCCAGTTCCACCCGGAGAAATCCAGCTCGGCCGGCCTGCGCCTGCTCGCGAACTTCAAGGCGATCTGCCTGGAGGCCGGCTCGTGATCCTCTACCCGGCGATCGACATCCTCGACGGCAAGGCGGTCCGCCTGCTCAAGGGCGAGTACGACCAGGAGACCCGCTATTTCGACGATCCGTCCGACGCGGCCCGCCAATGGGCCGACGGCGGTGCCGAGTGGATCCACGTGGTCGATCTCGACGGGGCCAGGACCGGCCAGCCGGTGAACCTCGGGCGGATCGAGCGGATCACGGCCGCGGTCGAGTGCCCGATCGAGGTCGGCGGGGGGATCCGCGACCTCGAGTCGGCCGGCCGGATCCTCGACGCGGGTGCCGCCCGGGTCGTGGTCGGCACCGCGGCGATGCGTGACCCGGAGTTCCTGGACGCCCTGATCAGTGAGCGCGGGGCGGAGCGGGTGGTGGTCGGGATCGACGCCCGTGGCGGCCAGGTCTCGCTGGCCGGCTGGACCGAGTCGAGCGGGGTAGACGTGGCCGACGCCGCCGCCGAGCTGACCCGTCGCGGCGTGACCCGCTTCCTCTTCACGCCGATCGAGGTGGACGGCACCATGGAAGGCCCGAACATCCCGGAGCTGATCCGAGTTGCCGGAGCCACCGAGGCTTCGGTGATCGCCTCCGGCGGGGTCGGTGAGCTGAGCCATCTGGAGGAGCTGGCCGCAGCGGCACCCGCCAACGTAGAGGGCGTGATCGTCGGCAAGGCCCTGTTCGAGGGCAAGTTCACGGTCCGGGAAGGGATCGAGGCACTTCGATGAGCGACCTGAAGCGGATCATCCCCTGTCTTGACGTCGACAACGGCCGGGTGGTGAAGGGCACCAACTTCGTCGACATCCGTGACGCCGGTGACCCGGTCGAGCTGGCCGAGCGCTACGACGCGGAGGGGGCCGACGAGCTGGTCTTCCTCGACATCACCGCCTCCCACGAGGGCCGCGACACGATCGTCGAGCTGGCCCGCCGCACCGCCGACAACGTCTTCATCCCCTTCACGATCGGCGGCGGGATCCGCTCGGTCGAGGACGCCCGGGCGGTGCTCGGCGCCGGCGCCGACAAGGTCGCGGTCAACAGCGCCGCCCTGAAGCGACCCGAGCTGCTGACCGAGCTGGCCGAGGTCTTCGGCTCGCAGTGCGTGGTCATCGCGATCGACGCGAAGAAGGAAGAGGACGGCGGCTACGGGGTCTACCTGAACGGAGGCCGCGTGCCGACCGGCCGTGACGCGACCCGTTGGGCGAGCGAGGCCACCCGCCTCGGGGCCGGCGAGATCCTCCTGACCAGCATGGATCGCGACGGCACCAACATCGGCTACGAGCTTGAACTAACCCGGGCCGTCGCCCGGGCGACGGACGTCCCGGTGATCGCCTCCGGCGGCGCCGGCGAGCTGAACCACCTGGTCGAGGCGATCGAAGAAGGCGAAGCCGACGCCGTCCTCTGCGCCTCGATCTTCCACTACGGCCACTACACGGTCCAGCAGGCCAAAGAACACATGGCCACCCACCAAATCCCGGTCCGCCTCTGATCTTCGTCTGAATCTGGTCGGTTGATGGATTTCCCCTGTTGCTTTGGGCCTCGGTGTTTCGGTTTTCCTTGGTCAGCCGTAACGGACTGAGTCGTAAAACCCGAAACACCGAGATGCCTACTAACGGGAGTGGCTTCCGTAGCGGGGCGAAGTCGAGCTGAGTGCGACCTTTGAGGGGTTGATGTTTCCGTCGAGACCGGAGTTGTCGGTAAATAGGTCTGACAACTCCGGTATCGACGGGATTCACCGGCCACGTACCCGGACGGACCGCGTGGAAGCGCGCTCTCCAGGTGGAAGGCAAGGGCGGGACTACCACGTCCTGTCGAGGTCGCAGGTCTCTGGCACGGGTCCCGCGCACAACCATCTGCGGATACTCATCACGTTCATATCGGTCAGGGAACCGATGAAGCGACCCCGTCAACCACCAACCTCTGAACTCCCGGTCAGCTCACCTTCACCCTGCTGCCAGGAAGGCATTCCCGTTGGTAGGCATCTCGGTGAAAGGGTTTCCGACTGAGACCGTGACGGCTCACCAAGGAAACCCTTTCACCGAGGCCCAGAGCAGCAGGACATGGCCGTTCAGGCGCCGGCGTTTGAGAGCTTCTCGGCGAGGGCGGAGGCGCCGTCGCCGCGGTCGATTCGGATCCGGTTCAGTTCGAAGGGCATCGACTTCTCGGCCAGCCCGGGGTTGACCGTGGTCGCGCCGCGGTAGCCGGCGGCTTCGACCGCCTTGGCGACCTGGTCGTCGTACTGGCCCGCCGGGTAGCAGAAGTTGACGATCTCGATGCCGAGATCCTTCTCCAGCTCCTGCTTGGAGCCGACCAGCTCATGCTCGAGCGCGGCCGGGTCGAGGGTGGTGAGATCGGGGTGGGTGATCGTGTGAGAGGCGATCTCCCAGCCGGCCCGGTACATCTTCTTCACCTCCTTGGCGGAGAGGTCGGAGCCTTCGGCCTTGAGGTTGAGCTGCCCGGCCCAGCCCTTCTTCGCGAGGATCGGCTTCGCGTAGAGGTACTGGCCGAGATAGCCGTCATCGAAGGAGAGGACGACCGGCCTCGGGGGCAGGGTGCCGCCGTCATACCAGGCGTTCTGGACCTGGACCAGGGTGACCGCGGTGTAACCGTTCTCGGCCAGCCACTCGACCTGGGCTTCGAAGTCATCCTCGCCCAGCCAGAGGTCCGGATAGGGCACGTCACCCTCGGGGTCGCCGATCACGTGGTACATGAGGATCGGAACCGGGCCGAGGTGCGGCTTCCAGCTCTCGTCGGGCTGGGCTCCGCCGCGCCGCTCACCCGCGGGCGAGCCGTTCCCGGTCGCGGCATCGCCGCTCTGGGTCCCAGGGCTGCTCGCCGCGACGGACTGCTCGGTGCCCGGATCGTCGGAACCGCGCAGAAAGAGCAGGGCCAGAGCCGCGGCTACCAGGACCCCGGCGAAGCAGCCGAGCATGATGCGGCGCCGGAGGATGGTCCGACGGCGAACCTGCTCCCGGCGTCGCGTGAGCCTGGACTCGAAATCCGGGTCCATGGTCAGCCGGCGTTCGAGCCGGCCTTGGACTTCGCCTTCCGCTTCGCTGTGGCCTTGGCCTTCAAGGCCTTGCGGCGGGCCTTCTTCCGGGCCGCTTGGCGGGCCTCCTTGGCCCGGCGCGCGGCCCGGAGTTTCTTCCAGGTGGTCGGCTTCAGCGCGTGGATGCTGGAGTACCCGACCAGATAGAGCTTCTCGCCGTCCGAGACCCCGGGCATGTAGGCGCCGGTGTGGAACTCGAACACCTTGCGGCCGCTCTTGGCGCTGAGGCCATAGGTGGTGGTGCCGTCGAAGGTCGCGGCGTACACGGTGCGGCCGATCACGCTGAGCGAGCCGATCACCCGGCCGCCCATCGGGAAGGTCCAGCGGCTGTCACCCGTCTTCGCGTTGAGCGCGTAGACGTTGCCGTCAAAGGAGCCGATGTAGACGGTGGGCGGGGTGCCCGGCACCTGGGCCACCGAGGGACCGGAATAGACCCAGCCTCCGGTCGAGTGGGTCCAGGCGAGCGCGCCGGTGTTCTTGTCGAAGCTGTAGACCCGGCCGTCGTTGCTGCCGAGGTAGACCCGCCCGTAGGCGACCGCGGGCGTCGAGTAGAAGGAGCCGGCCCGGCCGAAGCTGGAGCCGAGGCCGTCGGATTGCCACTTGATCTCGCCGGTCTTGGCGCGGACCGCGGTCATCACGCCGCCGTAATCGCCGACGAAGAGCGTCCCGCCCTCGTAGGCCGGCGCCCCCTTGATCGCCCCGGACACCGAGGTCGACCAGACTTCCTTGCCGTTCTTGGCCTTGAGCGCGTACAGGACGCCGTTCTCGCAGCCGAAGTACACCCGGCGGTGAACCACGACCGGCGAGGACTCGGAGCGGCAGGGGAGCGGCTTCTCCCAGATCTTCTTGCCGTTGCGGGCGTTCAGCGCGAGCACGTGGCCCGGTTCGAGGTTGACGATGTAAAGCCGTCCCTTCGAGTAGGTCGGCGTGGAGGCGTTCAGCGAGGCGATCTTGCGATGCCAGACCTCGCGGCCGTTGTCGCTGCGGAGCGCCCGGGCGTTGCCGTCATTGTCGACGAAGTAGAGCCGGCCCTTGACCACGATCGGCGGGAACTCGAGCAGGGGCTGGTCGCCGTACTTCCAGACCCGCTGGAAGGGCGGATGGATGCCGTTCACCGGCAGATAGCCGGTCCGCTGAGGGTTGAGCCGGAAGGTGGTCCAGTTGACGGTCTTGTCTTTCGGAACCTTCTTGGCCTTCTTCGGCGGCGGCGTGAACGGCACCTCCGGATTGCTGACGTCCTCGGGCCGCTTCAGCTCGTTCCAGGCGACCAGGGCGACGCCGCCGAGCGCGACGACGATCACCGCGATCACGGCCGCGACCTTGCCTCGCTGGCGGTACCAGGGCGTCTTGCCGGGCTCGTTTTCGGGTGTGGAAGGGGTATCGGTCATCCGAAGAAGGGATCATGGTACGGGAGAAGACCGATGTCCCCCGGAATAGACCCTGACTTCAACCGCCTGGCCTCGCTGATCTGGACCCATCCGGCGATCGACCGAGTCCGCGCAGCGGCAACCACGCCGGTTTACCTGGTCGGCGGAGCGATCCGTGACGGCCTCGCCGAGTTCCGGGTCGATGACATCGATCTGGTCGTCGAAGGCGATCCGACCCGGCTGGCGCGCGCCCTGGACCCGGATGCCCGGGTGAACGACCGGTTCGGCACGGTCAACCTGGTGATCGAGGGCGAGCCGGTCGATATCGCGACCGCCCGCACCGAGACCTACGCTCGTCCCGGCGCTCTGCCCGAGGTTCGTCCCGGGAGCCTCGAGGAGGATCTGATCCGCCGGGATTTCACGGTCAACGCGATGGCGATCGGGATCGGCCGGGACTCGGAGCTGATCGACCCCTTCGGCGGTATCGCCGACCTCAGGTCGGGGGTGCTGCGGGTGCTTCACGACCGTTCCTTCGAGGATGATCCGACCCGGGCGCTCCGGGCGGCCCGTTACGCGGCCCGGTTCGGCTTCGACCTCGAACCGAGAACCGCCGAGCTCATGATGCGGACCAACCTGGCGACGATCTCCCGGGACCGGGTCGAGAACGAGCTGAACCTGATCGCCCTCGAGGACAACGCCCTCGAGGCGCTCCGGCTGGCTCAGCGCTGGGGCCTGATCGAGTTCGATGAAGATCGTCTGGACCTCGCCGAGCGAGCGATCGAGCTGATCGAGATCGAGCCCTGGCGGGGCGAGTCCCCGCGGGAGGCGGTGATCCTCGCGGCGGTCTTCGGGGATCACGAGCGAATCCCGACCCTGCTGGAGGAGCCGGCGAGCCCCTGGGACGGTTACCGGAAGGCCCGGGGCCACTCACCACTGGAGCTGGTCCTGGCCCGGGCCGCAGGAGCAACCTGGCTCGACCGCTGGCAGCGCGAGTGGCGTTGGGTTGAGCTCGAGATCACCGGCGCCGACCTGCTGGCCGCCGGGGTGGCTGAAGGGCCGCGGATCGGAGAGGGCCTGGACGCCGCGCTCGAAGCGAAGCTGAACCGGGGGGTGAGCGGGGCCGAGGACGAGAGCGAGGTGGCGCTGGCCGCGCTCGGGGTCGGACGCCGATGAAGTGGCGGGAAGAAAACGGTCTGCCGTGGCTGGAAGCCGACCTCGATGGCCGGGCGACGGTCTGCTTCAGCACCCGCGAGGGCGGCGTGAGCGCCGGGTCGTTCGAGTCGCTGAACCTCGGCATCCTGACCGACGACCGCAAAGAGGACGTGCTCGCCAACCGGAGCCGGCTGGCCGAGGCGGCGGGCTTCGATGCGGCGCGAGTCGCGATGGGCCGGCAGGTCCACGGGGCCGGCCTCTCCTGGGCCGGCGCGGAGATTCCCGGCGCCTACGCGGCCCCCGGACCGGAACCTCCGGCTGAAGCCGACGGGCAGTTGACCCGGGAGACCCTGCGGCCCCTGCTGGTGCTGGTGGCGGACTGCCTGCCCGTGGCGCTGCTCGGCGAGCGTGGGCTGGCCATGATCCATTGCGGCTGGCGGGGCCTGGCCGCCGGGATCATCGAGGCTGCGGCGCGGGAGGTCGGCGCCGAGGCCGCCGCGATCGGGCCCGGTATAGGGCCCTGCTGCTTCGAGGTCGGCCCCGAGGTGGAGGCGGCCTTTTCCGGCGTCGGGCCGGGGCTGATGAACGGCCGGAACCTCGACCTGCCAGAAGTGGCCCGCCGGCTGCTGGCCGCCCAGGGCGTCCGATCGGCCGAGTCCGCGGGAATCTGCACGTTCTGCGACCAGCGCTTCTTTTCGCACCGCCGGGACCAGGGAAATACGGGTCGCCAGGCGGGAATCGCCTGGTTGAGCTGAGCCCGCACGGGCCGCGGTAGGGACGCGACCACAACCGGGCGGTGTGATTTTCGCTGCAAAACGGGTAATTCGACGATAATTGCGATCACCGCAACGCGAACCGGGAGGAATCGGCCTCCCCAGACCGAAAACACGGCATACCTATGGCACTACGCGATTCCTGGCACCGCACTCTCGTTTACTTCGGTCTCGCCGAGGAAGACGACCATCACGATTACGACGATTACGAAGACGACTACGTCGAAGAGGACGAGTACGAAAGTCGCCGTGGTCGACGCACCAGTCGCGAAGCGAACGTGCGGCGGCTCCCGACCTCCCGGCGCTCCCGGCACGACGAGATCGACGACATCTTCTCCGACGACGACCCGATGCCCTCCGGCGGCGGCAGGAGCAGCAGCCGCCCGCTGCGTTCAGTCGCGACCGAGAACGGAGGAGACGACGTCCAGGTGCACCTGGTCATCCCGCGGAACTTCAACGACGCCCAGCAGGTCGCGGACCAGTTCAAGCGGAAGGTCCCGGTCATCCTCAACCTGCAGACGACCGACCACGAACTCTCGAAGCGACTGATCGATTTCGCCTCCGGCTTGACCTACGCCCTGGACGGCGGCATGCAGCGGATCGCCGAGAAGGTCTTCCTGCTGACGCCCCGGAACGTTGAGGTCTCGGCCGAAGAGAAGGCCCGTCTGATCGACAAAGGCTTCTTCAACCAGTCCTGAGGCTCTCGTAGTTCCATAAAGTGTCCGACATGGTCGTCGGATTCATCGGTTCTGGAAACATGGCTGCCGCGCTGGCTCGTGGCTGGGCCGGGGCGGAGGGAAGCTCGCCCGAGAAAATGCTCTTCACCGACTCCGGTTCCGGCCGGGCCACCGTGCTGGCGGCGGAGGTCGGCGGCGAAGCGGTCGAGTCGAACGAGGAACTGGTCCGGGATTCCGATTTCGTGATCCTGGCCGTGAAGCCCGCTTCGCTGGAAGGGGTGGCGGCCACTCTGCCGGCACCGCGAGCCGTGCTTTCGCTGCTCGGGGCTACCCCGCTGGAGAAGCTTGCGGAGCGGTTCCCGGACAGCACGGTGATCCGCCTGATGCCGAACCTCGGCGTCGAGGTGCAGCGCGGCGTGATCTGTCTGGCGAGAGCGGATGACACGGACCCCGAGATCCTGAGCGAGTGCCGAGCGATGCTCGACTCGGTCGCCAGCGTCTATGAGTTGCCGGACGAGAGCATGGATGTCGCTACGGCGGTCATGGGGTGCTCGCCCGCCTATTTCGCGGTGGTCGCGGACGCCCTCGGCCACGAAGGGGCGAGCGGCGGGCTCGAGCCGGAGGTCGCGATCCGCATGGTCAGCGAGTCGATGGCCGGTACGGCCGCCCTGCTGAGGCAGCGAACCCCCTTCGAGATCCAGACCGCCGTCGCCTCCCCGGGTGGCAGCACCGAAGCCGGTCTCGAAGCGCTGGCGGCGGCCGGCGGGGCGGATGCGTTCCGGCAGGCATATGAGGCCTCGATCGCCCGGATGCGCGGGAACTGAGCCGTGGCGACGCTTCTGGCGGTGACCCGCGGCGACCTTGCGGCGTACGTCAACGCCCTGTTCACGGTCTTCATCATCCTGGTCTTCGTGCGGGTTCTGATGTCCTGGATCCCGCGGCTGCCGGACAGCGGCCCGGTCCAGGCCGTGGCGGAGTTCATCCGCCAGACCACCGACCCGTACCTGAACCTCTTTCGGCGGTTCCTGCCGCCGGTCGGCGGTGGCGGTTTCGCGCTCGATCTGAGCCCGGTGCTGGGCATTTTCCTGTTGTTGATCGGGCAGCAGATCGTCGTCTCCCTCGTGCGGGGCTGAGTTGAAGGGGGCGAGACATCTGATCTGGGCGGGGCTGCTCGCGGTCTCGGTGGTCGTGCTCGACCAGGCGGCCAAGGCGCTGGTCACCGACCGGATCCAGCCCGGAGAGCTGGTCCACGTGCTGGGTCCGCTCGACCTGACCGTCGCCCACAATGACGGGGTGGCCTTCGGGCTGGCCGGAGGCGGGGGCATTCTGGTGATCCTGCTGGCCTCGGTCGCCCTGGTGGCCCTGGGCGCCTTCATCGCCTCGGCCCCGGAGAGCAACCTGACCTGGGTCGCCGGGGGTCTGATCCTCGGTGGTGCCGCCGGCAACCTGATCGACCGGGTGCGGATCGGCCACGTCACCGACTTCATCCTCTTCCCGAGCTGGCCGGCCTTCAACCTGGCCGATTGCGCGATCACGGTCGGGGTGGTGCTGCTGGCGATCTCGTTGATCTGGGGCGAGCAGAAAGAAAGCAGCGGTGACCGCGGGACCGCCGGCGGGGAGGCGGCCGGCGGCGAGACCGATGGCGGCTGAGGCAGAGAACCGCCCGGGACCCCAGGGGTTCCGCATCGTGTACCGCGACGAGTGGCTGGCGGTGATCGACAAGGGCTGGGATCTGGTCGTCCACCCGGCGCCATCGCACGAGGGCGTGACCCTGGTCGAGTTGCTCGGAGCAGAGCTCGCCGGCGGCGATGACCCGGAACGCCCGGGCATCGTGCATCGGCTTGACCGGGGCACCAGCGGCCTGATGATGGTCGCCCGCGAGGATCGAACCCACGCCGACCTCCAGCAGATGATCCGGGACCGGGAGGTCTCGCGGGTCTACACGGCCCTGGCAGACGGCCGTTTCCGCTCCCGCACCGGGACGATCGACGCGCCGATCGGGCGCGCCTCGCGCAAACGGCACCGGATGGCCGTCAACGGGGCCGGCCCCCGGGCCGCGGTTACCCATTTCGAGGTGATCGAGGCGCTGCGCCGGGAGAGCCTGCTCGAGGTGAAGCTGGAAACCGGGCGTACCCACCAGATCAGGGTCCACCTGGAGGCGATCGGGCACCCGGTGGTCGGCGACGCCACCTATGGCGGGCCGGCCAGGTACGGGCTCACCCGTCAGTTTCTGCATTCCTCCCGGCTCGGGTTCCACCACCCGCGGACCGGGGAGGAGATGCTCTTCACGGCGCCCCCGCCGGAGGATCTGGCCGCCGCTCTCGAAGCCGCACGCAGCGCCGATTCCGTCTAGAATCGTCTGCTGTCCGTATTCCCTAACCCCCGGGATACGACGGTGGCTCCTGCCGCCCGGCACACTGCCGAGGCGGATTCCACCGAAAACGGCCCGGGCGGATCCGCTTTTCACCCCAATTCAAGGAGAATCATGTCCCAGGTAGGAATCCAGGAACTCCTGGAAGCCGGAGTCCACTTCGGCCACCAGACCAGCCGCTGGAACCCGAACATGCGCCGCTACATCGCCGGCGAGATCGACGGGATCCACATCATCGACCTGCTGCAGACCGAGGAGATGCTGGAGGAGGCGCGCCGCTTCGTCGGGGAGCTCACCTCCGGTGGCGGAAAGGTCCTCTTCGTCGGCACCAAGAAACAGGCCTCGGACGTGATCGAGGACTGGGCCGGCAAGTCGAACATGCCTTTCGTCAACCGCCGCTGGCTGCCGGGGCTGCTGACCAACTTCAGCGTTTCCTCGCAGCGGATCAAGCGTATGCACGAGATTCGCGGCCTGGTCGAGTCCGGCCAGATCGAACTGCTGCCGACCAAGGAGCGCATGAACATGCAGGCCGAGTTGGCCAAGCTCGAGTTCGCGCTCGGCGGCGTCGGTGACATGGACCGCGTCCCGGATGCCGTCTTCATCACCGATCTCAAGTCCGAGGAGATCGCCCTGCGCGAGGCGACCCGCCTGCGCCTGCCGGTGATCGCTCTGGTCGACACGAACTGCGACCCCGGCCACATCGACCACGTGGTCCCCGGCAACGATGACGCGATCCGTTCCTGCGAGCTGGTGATCTCGACCATCGGTCAGGCGATCGAGCAGGGTGCCGGCGCCTGGGCCGTGATCGAGGAGAAGCGCCGGGCCGAAGAGCAGGCCCGTCGCGAGAAGGAAGAGGCCGAGCGGAAGAAGCGCGAGGAAGAAGAGCGCGCCCGCCGCGAGCAGATCGAGAAGGAACAGGCCGAGGAGAAGGCCCGCAAGCGCGAGGAACAGCAGAAGGCCGAGGCAGCCGCCAAGGAGCAGGCCGCGAAGCCGCACCCGCAGGCGGTCCCGGACAACCCGCATCCCCAGGCCGTGCCGGACAATCCGCATCCGCAGGCCGTGCCCGACAACCCGCATCCCCAGGCGGTGCCGGACAACCCGCATCCCCAGGCGGTCCCCGACAACCCGCACCCGCAGGCGGTCCCGGACAACCCGCATCCCCAGGCCATCGCTCCGGACCCCGAGCCGGCAGCCGATGAGGCCGAGAAGACCGAGTCAACTGACGAGAACACCGAGGAGAAAAACTGATGGCAGACATCAAGGCCGCTGACGTAAAGGCGCTGCGGGAGAAGACCGGCGCCGGCATGATGGACGCCAAGGCCGCCCTGATCGAGGCCGACGGCGACACCGACCGCGCGGTCGAGCTGCTGCGGGTGAAGGGCCAGGCCTCGGCCGCGAAGCGCTCCGACCGCGGTACCTCCGAGGGCGTGGTCGCCTCGTACATTCACGCGAACAAGAAGGTCGGCGCGCTGGTTGAAGTCCAGTGCGAGACCGACTTCGTGGCCCGCAACGAGGACTTCGCCGAGTTCGCCTACGAAGTCGCGATGCACGTCGCCGCCGCCTCGCCGACCCACGTCTCCCGGGATGACATCCCGGAGGACCAGGTTGCCGCCGAGCGTCGCGTCTTCGAGGAGAAGGCGAAGGAAGAGGGCAAGCCGGACAACGTGGTCGAGCGGATCGTCGAGGGTCAGGTCGCGAAGTGGGCGAAGGACATCGCGCTGCTCGAGCAGGAGCACGTCAACACCGACAAGCATGACTCGAAGACGATCGAGCAGCTGCGCGAGGAACTTGCCGCAAAGGTGGGGGAAAACGTCGTGATCAGCCGCTTCTCCTGTTTCCGGGTCGGCGAGTAAGCGGTAGCTTTCTCGCAGGAGATGAGCGATGGAGAGCCGCGGTTCAGGCGGATAATGCTGAAGCTGTCCGGCGAGGCCCTGATGGGCAAGCTGGACTTCGGGACCGATCCGGAGGAAGTGGAGCGGATCGCCCGTGAGGTAGGCATCATCCGCGACCGCGGCGTCGAAGTCGCGATCGTGGTCGGCGCCGGCAACATCTACCGCGGGGTCGACGGCGCCGCCCAGGGCATGGACCGGGCGACCGGGGACTACATGGGGATGCTGGCGACGCTGCTCAACGCCTTGACCCTGCAGGACGTGCTCGAGAAGCACGGTCACTTCACCCGCGTGATCTCGGCGATCGACGTGAACGAGGTCGCCGAGCCCTATATCCGGCGACGGGCGATGCGCCACCTCGAGAAGGGGCGGGTCTGCATCTTCGCGGCCGGCACCGGCAACCCGTTCTTCACCACCGACACCGCGGCCGCCCTGCGCGGGCTGGAGATCAACGCGGAGGCGATCCTGATGGCCAAGAACGGGGTGGAAGGCGTCTACGACAGCGACCCGGTGACCAATCCGGAGGCGGAGTTCATCCCGGAAATCACCCACAAGGAAGCGATCGAGCGCGGGCTCAAGGTCATGGATTCCACGGCGCTCAGCCTCTGCATGGACAACGACTTGCCGATCTACGTCTTCAACATGGCGGAGGAGTCCAATATGGATAGGATCGTTTCCGGCGAGAAAGTGGGCACGCTGGTCAGCTCCAGGGTCGCCGGAAACTGATTGCCGCCCGAGGAGGAACATTGATCGACGACCTGCTTAGTGACGCCAAGGACCGGATGGCCAAGACCGTCGAGTCGACCCGTGGCGAGTTCGCCACCGTTCGCACCGGCCGGGCCACGCCGCACCTGCTCGACCGCATCGTGGTCGATTACTACGGCGCGATGACGCCGCTCAACCAGCTGGCGAACGTGGCCGCGGCCGAGGCTCGTCTGCTGACGGTTACCCCTTACGACAAGGGCGCGCTGGGGTTGATCGAGAAGGCCATCCAGGAGTCTGACGTCGGTCTCACCCCGTCCAACGACGGTAGCGTGATCCGCCTCCAGGTCCCGGACCTGACCGAGGAACGCCGCCGCGAGATGGTCAAGGTCGTCCATGGCGTCGCCGAGGACGGCCGGGTCGCGGTGCGCAACGTGCGCCGCGACGTGATGGCCGACCTGCGCGAGCTGAAGAAGGAAGGCGAGGTCGGCGAGGACGAGGAGCGTCGGGCCGAGGAAACGCTGCAGAAGCAGACCGACGCCGCCATCCAGGAGATCGATTCCGTGCTGAAAAGCAAGGAAGAAGAGATCCTCGAGGTGTGAGCGCACCCCGATATGTAGCCATCATCACCGACGGCAACGGGCGTTGGGCCCAGCGCCGCGGGCTGCCGGTCGAGGAGGGGCACAGGGCCGGCGCGGACATAGTCAAGGCAAGGCTGCGAGACGCGGTTGAGCTGGGCGTCAAGGAACTGACCGTCTTCTCGTTCTCGACCGAGAACTGGTCCAGGTCCCCGGAAGAGGTCGCGGCGCTGATGTCGATGTTCTCGCAGCGGATCGTCGACGAGACCCCGGAGCTTGATGCCGAAGGTGTCCGCATGCGATTCATCGGCCGCCGCGAGGGGGTCTCCGAGAAGCTGCAGCAGCAGATGGCGGAGGCCGAGGCGCGGACCGCGAGCAACGAGACGATCACCTTCTACATCGCCTTCAACTACGGCGGGCGGGCCGAGATCGTCGACGCCGCCCGCCGCTTCGAGGGAACGACCGAAGAGGAGTTCCAGCAGTGCCTCTACGCACCGGAGATGCATGACCCCGAGCTGCTGATCCGGACCAGCGGCGAGCAGCGCATCTCCAACTACCTGCTCTGGCAATGCGCCTACTCCGAGTTCGTCTTCCGCGACGAGCTCTGGCCGGATTTCAGCCGCGAGGCGTTCGAAGCCTCGCTTGACGAGTACGGACGCCGCCAGCGCCGCTTCGGCACCCGCGAGGAGAGCTGATGGGCGAAACGGCGAAACGCATCCTGATCGCGATCCCCTGGATCGTCGTGGTGATCGCGATCATCATCTCCGGCGGCCCCTGGTTCGCGGCCGCGCTGGTCCTGTTCGGCTGTCTCGGCCTGCGGGAGTTCTTCGTGATGGCGGTCGAGTACCGCCCGTTCCAGATCCCCGCCTACCTGGCCCTGGCCGGAATCGTCGGCGCGGCCTGGCTCGGAACGCAGTTCAACATCATGCTGTTCCTGGCGCTTCCCTTCCTGCTGGTCTTCTTCGCCGCTGCGCGCCGCAAGGACCGTCGCGGGGTGACCGGCTCGTTCGCGGTGACCCTGCTCGCCATCTTCTGGATCGGGATCCCGCTGGCCCACGCGGTGCTGCTCCGCGAGCTGCCCGATCACGGGGCGGCGCTGCTGGTCGATGTCCTGGTCGGCACCTTCGCCTGTGACACGGGCGCCTACGCGGTCGGGCGGATGTTCGGGGCCCACCGCTTCGCACCAAACCTTTCCCCGAACAAGACCATCGAGGGGCTGATCGGCGGCTTCCTGATCGGGATGCTCGGCGTCTGGTGCGCCGGGCTCTACCAGGACTGGCTCTCCGGGGTCGACGCGCTGATCCTCGGGGCCGCGGTCGCCGCCGTGGCGCCGATCGGCGATCTCTTCGAGTCGATGGTCAAGCGGGATCTGGACACCAAGGACACGGGCAGCCTGTTCGGCCCGCACGGCGGCCTGCTCGACCGGATCGACGCGGTGCTCTTCACGGTCGTGGTCGGCTATTACGTCTCGGTCGCGCTGGTGTACTGATGGCTGCTGCCGTGAAGCGGGTCCTGCTGCTCGGCTCGACCGGCTCGATCGGGACCCAGGCGCTCGAGATCATCGGCGGCCGGGAGGACCTCGAAGCGGTCGGGCTCGCGGTCGGCCGCGACTGGCAGACCGCGGTCGCCCAGGCCCGGGGCTTCGGGATCCAGACCATCGCGGTTGCGGACGAGGCCGCCGCCGAAGCGGCCCGGGCGAACTTCGACGGCAGCGTGATCGCCGGCGAAGCGGCGGCGCGGGAACTGATCGGCCTGACTGAGCCGGACATCGTGCTGAACGGGATCGTCGGCGCGGCCGGGCTCGCCCCGACCATCGCCGCGCTGACCCAGGGCATCGATGTCGCGCTGGCGAACAAGGAGAGCCTAGTCATCGGCGGCGAGCTCGTGACCGAGCTGACCGAGGCGACCGGGGCCGGGCTGCTGCCGGTCGATTCCGAACATTCGGCGCTCTTCCAGCTGGTCGAGAACGAGGACGAATCGGTCATCGACCGGATCGTCCTCACCGCGTCGGGCGGCCCGTTCCGCGGCCGGACCGACCTTTCCGGGATCACGGTCGAGGAAGCGCTCGACCACCCGACCTGGGCGATGGGCGGCCGGATCACGATCGACTCGGCGACCCTGATGAACAAGGGCTTCGAGATGATCGAGGCCCATCACCTGTTCGGTCTGCCGTACGAGCGGATCGGAGTGGTGGTCCACCCGCAATCGATCGTCCACTCGCTGATCGACCTGAGCGACGGGGCCACCCTGGCCCATCTCGGCTACCCGGACATGCGGGTGCCGATCGCCTACGCCCTGACCTGGCCGGAGCGGGCCGAGGTGCCGGTCGAGCGGCTCGATCTGGCCAAGGTCGGGCGGCTCGATTTCGAGGAGGCCGACCCGGCCACGTTCCGCTGCCTCGCGCTGGCCCGGGAGGCAGGGGAGGCAGGCGGGATCTCGCCTTGCGTCCTGAACGCCGCCGACGAGGTCGCGGTCGCGGCCTTCCTCGAGGGCAGGATCGAGTTCACCGACATCGCGGCGGTGATCGAGCGCACCCTGGACGACGTCGGCAGCGGCCCGGCCAAGGGCTTCGAGGAGCTTTTCGCGATCGACGAGGCGAGCCGGGAACGCGCTTCTGAGATCATCAATGGTCTGACCTGACCCGACCGGTCCCGAACCCACCTTGAGTTTCCTTCTCGCATTCCTCGCTTTCAGCGCCCTGATCATCCTCCATGAGGCAGGGCACTTCACCGCTGCGAAGGCGGTCGGCATGCGGGTGGAGCGGTTCTTCCTCTTCTTCCCGCCGAAGCTCGTATCGATCAAGCGGGGGGAGACCGAGTACGGGATCGGGGCGATCCCGCTGGGTGGATTCGTGCGGATCACCGGCATGAACCCGGATGAGGAACTGCCCCCCGAGGTGGCCTCCCGCGGCTACTACAACCAGCCGGTCTGGAAGCGGATCGTGGTGATCGGCGCCGGCCCGGCGGTGAACATCGTCATCGCCTTCCTGATCTTGTGGGTGCTGGCCTTCGGCATCCAGCAGCCGAGCCAGGACGTCGAGCAGATCCAGCCCGGCAGCCCGGCGGCCGCGAAGCTTCAGGCCGGCGACCGGATCATCTCGGTTGACGGGGTGAGCGGCAGCCAGGAGAAGATCGCCGATCAGATCGCCTCCCACCGTTGCGCCGGCAAGCAGGTCGATGGCTGCAAGGCGGCCCAGCCGGCGCAGGTGGTCGTGATGCGAGACGGCGCCCGCAAGACGCTGGAGATCACCCCGGTCTACGACGCCAGCGTGGAACGCAGCCGCCTCGGGTTCGCCTTCGGCCTGGAGGACGCCAATCCGGGCCCCTTCGAAGCTGCCCGCATCTCCGCGGATTACATGTGGTACGTCACCTCGAGCACCGTCTCGGCGCTGTCCCACCTCTACGAGAAGAGCCAGCGGGATCAGCTCTCGGGCGTGGTCGGCAGCTACGAGGTGACCAGGCAGGCGGTGGACGTGGGGGCGAGGCAGGCGCTCACCCTGGTCGCCCTGATCAGCCTGTCGCTGGGCATCATCAATCTGCTCCCGTTCCTGCCGCTGGACGGCGGCCACATCTTCTGGAGCGTGGTCGAGAAGGTCCGGGGCCGGCCGGTGCCCTTCGCGGTCATGGAGAGGGCAGGCCTGGTCGGGTTCGCTCTGGTGATCGGCCTCTTCTTACTCGGTCTGAACAACGACATAGGCCGACTGACGGGAGAAGGGTTCAACGTCAGGTAAATAAGTCGGGCGGGGTCCGACCCGCCTACATAAGGAGTCGGCACCGCCTGCGGCGGGCCTCCCAGGCTAACCCGCCGGCCCACAGAAATAAATGATGGATGGGCCGGCTCCGGTCGGTGGCGACACCAGACTGACCTGTTCTGGGTGACGTTAGGGGTCCATACGACCACCAAGGTCATCCAGAAACCCCGGCCACCCTCCTGAAGTACCTCGGGTAGAGCCCCGCCCAACCATTCTTTGCTTCTGTGGGTGGGGCGGGTTGTTTGTCGAGCGAGGGCGGTAGCCCGCGCGACCCTTTATTTATGTGACCTGGATGTTAGATTTCGGGCGAGGTTCTTGTGGAGAGAGCTAAGGAGGAGCGGGTGGTGCAGACGTCCGAGATGGTGACCGAGTTTGATGGTGGCCCGGCGGTCGAGCCGGAGTTCAGAAACCTCTATGAGGCGTTCAAGAGCACGGTCGCCCGGCGGGGTGACGGGCTGGCGATCAAGTCGGAAGAGGAGGGAGTCGAGCTCAGCTGGAATGAGCTCGACCGGCGCGTGAGCGCGATCGCCGGCGGTCTGAAGGCGCTTGGCGTGGAGAAGGGAGACCGGGTCGGCATGCTGATCGGTCCCCGTTCCGAGTTCATCCCGACCGATCTGGCCCTGGTTTCGATCGGGGCGCTGCCCTTCTCGATCTACCAGACGCTTGCGCCGGATCAGATCGAGTACGTGGTCAAGGATTCCGGGACCCGGCTGATCATCACGGAGCAGGCCTACCTGCCCAACCTGCTGGAGGCGCGCAAGCACCTTCCGGACCTCGAGAAGGTGGTCATGCTCGACGGCGAGGGCGGCGACCTGACCATGGCCGAGCTCGAAGCTGCCGACCCCGATTTCGATCCGTCGCCGATTGCGGCCGAGGTCGGTCTCGACGATCCTCTGACCCTGATTTACACCTCCGGCACGACCGGTCCGCCGAAGGGTGTGCTGCTCACCCAGGGCAACCTGATGTCGATGCTGACCACCGTCATGAAGACCGTGATCGTGATCCCGGAGGAGGGTGGCCGGGTGATTTCCTGGCTGCCCGCGGCCCACATCGCCGAGCGCGGCGCCAACTACTACACGCCGATCATGCACGGCCTGGAAGTGCATATCTGCCCCGACCCGAAACGGATCATCGAGTTTCTGCCCAAGGTCAGGCCCGCCTGGTTCTTCGCGGTGCCGCGGATCTGGGAGAAGCTGAAGGCCGGGCTCGAGTCGAACCTGGCCGGCCTGCCCGAGGAGCAGCGCGAGAAGGCCCAGGCCGGCCTCACGGCGGCGATCCAGAAGGTGCGGCTCGAGCAGGCCGGGCAAGAGGTGCCGCCGGAGCTCGCGGCCGGCGTCGCTGCCGCCGACGAGGCGCTGTTCTCGAACCTGCGGGTGGCGCTCGGCTTCGACGAGGCGATCGCGGTCAGCGCCGGTGCGGCCCCGACCCCGGCCGAGGTACTTGAGTTCTTCCACGCGATCGGGATCCCGGTCGGTGAGCTCTGGGGGCTCTCCGAGACCTGCGGAGTGATCTCGATCAACCCGCCGGACCGGATCAAGATCGGCACGGTCGGTCCCCCGGTGCCGGGAGTCGAGATGCGGGTCGGAGAGGACGGTGAGCTGATGTGCCGCAGCCCCTTCGTGATGAAGGAGTACTGGGGCAAGCCGGAGAAGACGGCCGAGGCGCTGGTCGACGGCTGGCTGCTGACCGGTGACATCGGCGAGATCGACGAGGAGGGGTACGTCACCATCCTCGATCGGAAGAAAGAGCTGATCATCAACGCGGCCGGCAAGAACATGTCACCGGCCAACATCGAAGCCCAGATCAAGGTTTCGTCACCGCTGATCAACCAGGCGGTCACGGTCGGTGACGGTCGGCCCTACAACGTCGCGCTGATCGTGCTCGACCCCGATTTCGCCCCGGTCTGGGCCACCCAGAACGGGATTGACGGCTCCTTCGAGGACCTGGCCGCGGACGAGCGGATCGAGGCGGCGATCCAGGCGGCGGTCGAGGAGGCCAACAGCAAACTGGCCCGGGTCGAGCAGATCAAGAAGTTCAAGCTGATCCCGGGCGAGTGGCTGCCCGGCGGCGACGAGCTGACGCCGACCATGAAGCTGAAGCGCAAGCCGATCGCCGAGAAGTACGAAACGGAGATCGAGGATCTCTACGCCGGCTGAGTATCCTCGATCTCGATGATCGAATCTCGTGCTCTTGAGAGAATCGCCCTCGAGCGTTTGCCGGAACTCCAGGTGGCCAGCGGCCTGTTTCGCGCCACCGCGCGGATCGAGGGGGTGGAGGACGAAACCGAGCCGGGAACCGCTCTGCAGGCGGGGATCGTGGTGCTGCTCGGGCTGCTGCGGGCCGAAGAGGCCGAGGTTGAGCAGCCCTTCTCGACCGGGGCGCTCCGTACCCGCATCCTCGGAGACCTCAGCGGGACCGGCGTAACCCCGGGCGAGCTCGGGCTGGCGCTCTGGGCCGAGACCCGGGCCGGCGGCGACGCGATCGGTGAGATCGACGGATTGATCCGCCGGGCTACGGTGCGCGGCTTCGAGAAGGTTCCGCTGGAGCAGCTCGCCTGGCTGGCCTCCGGGCTCTCGGAGAGCGCGGTGCTGACCGGCGAGAGCACCCACGCTCTGCTCGACGAGGTGAAGGCTGAACTGAGCGACCGGATCACGCCCGACGGGCTGGCCCGCGACGTCCATGCCCGCCGGCTCGGCGTCGCCGCTCCGGTCGCCGGGCAGTTTCACCTGCTTCACGCGCTCTGTCAGATGGTCCGAGGCGGCGACGGCGAGCTGCGGGAACCGGCCGGACGTCTGGCCGCCGGGCTGCTTGCGCTCCAGCGTCCCGACGGCGCCTGGCCCGGCCTGGTCGACCCGGTCCGTTCCGCGGCCGCGGTGATCTACCCGGTGCTGGCGGTGACTCAGCTGGCGATCGGGCCGATCGCGCTGCGGGCCGCTTCCGAACTCGGCCTCATGGGTGATTTCGAGGCCGCGATCGGCCGCAGCCTGGGCTGGGCCGATGGCGGCAACGCGCTGGGGCTCGACCTGGTCCACGCAAACGACGCCCGGATCGACCGCGGCATTCTGCCGAAGCGCCCCCCGGGGGCTCTCGAACGTGGAATCAGCTCGGCCGCCCGGCGAATCCGCGGCCAGGCTCACGAGCCGGACTCGAAGCAGCTGATCGTCGACCCGGCCGCCTCCAGCGAGGATCTGGGCTGGGTGCTCGAGGCCTGGGCTGGCAGGTAACCGCCCGGGAAGCTCCGGTAGCCTGCATAGGCAGTGGCATCGAAAAGACAGATATTCGTCGGCCGGGTTCCGGTCGGTGGTGGAGCGCCGGTCGCGGTCCAGACCATGACCAAGACCGAGACCGCCAACCTCGAAGAGACGATGGCCCAGATCAACCGGGTCGCCGAGGCCGGCGCGGACATCGTCCGGGTCGCGGTTCCCCGAGACAAGGACATCGAAGCGCTGAAGACGATCGTCAAGCAGTCGCCGATCCCGATCATCGCCGACATCCACTTCAACCACACTTTGGCCCTCAAGGCGATCGAGGCCGGCGCGCACTGCATCCGGCTCAACCCGGGCAACATCGGCGGTCGCGAGAAGGTCGCCGAAGTGGCCGAGCTGGCGAATAAGCGAGGCACCCCGATGCGGATCGGCGTCAACTCGGGCTCGCTGCCCAAACACCTGCACGCGCTGGAACGGGAAAACCCGGTCGAAGCTCTGGTCACCGCCGCGGTCGAGTTCGTCGGCCTGATGGAAGACCTCGACTTCACGAACTTCAAGGTCTCGATCAAGTCGACCAACGTGCCGAACACGATCGCCGCCAACCGCCTGCTCTCGGAGAAGATCCCCTACCCGATCCACCTCGGGATCACCGAGGCGGGAACGAAGTGGTCAGGATCGCTGAAGAGCGCGGTCGGGCTCGGCGCCCTGCTGGCCGATGACATCGGCGACACGATCCGGATCAGCCTCTCGACCTTCCACGCCGAGGAAGAGGTAAAAGTCGCCTGGGAGATCCTCAAAGCGCTGAAGCTGCGCGAACGCGGCCCGGTGCTGATTGCCTGCCCGACCTGCGGGCGTCTCCAGTTCGACATGGATGCGGTAGTCGCCGAGGTCGAGCAACGGCTCGAGAGCTACGAGGAGCCGATCGAGGTTGCCGTGCTCGGTTGTGCGGTGAACGGGATCGGTGAGGCCAAGGGCGCCGACTTCGGGATCGCCGGCGCCAAGAACGAAGGCGTCGTCTTCGCCCAGGGCAAGGCGATCAAGAAGGTCCCGACCCCGCAGCTCGTGGATACGCTCTTCGAGCAGATCGACCTGGCGCTCGACCGGGGCGGCGAGGTCGAGTTCGACGAGCGCGAGTCGGCCGAGGGTGAGGCCTGGGTCAAGAAGATCGAGGACGAGAACGCGCACGATCTGACCCCGGAGAAGATCGCGAAGATGGAGCATGAGGCCTCACAGAAGGCCGAGAACGACAGGTTGCTGGTCGACGAGGAAGTCTCGCCGACCGCTGGACGGCGGTTCACCCGAGCGTAGGTGGTTGGGAGGCGTCGGCATAGACCGCCTCCTCGGCCCGAAACGTCGTCGGCGCCCTATGCCGACACCTCCCGGCCGTAGGCTTTTGGTCGATGCCGGAAGGCCCAAGTAAGACAGCGGAGTACGTCGCCATGTTCAGGGCGGTGGAATCGGCGCGTCCTGAGCGGGAGCGGCTGTTCTATGACCCGTTCGCGGCCTGCTTCCTGGACGGAAGGCTTGCCCACGGGGCCCGCTTGGCCGGGCTTCCGGGCGGGCAGCGGTTGATCACCGCGTACATCGATCGGAACTGGCCCGGCTCTCGTCCTTCGGCCGTGGTTCGGACCAAGTTGATCGATGACGCGGTCACGGCGGCCCTGGCCGGTGGGGCGGAGCAGGTGGCGATCCTGGGCGCGGGGTACGACACGCGGGGGATGCGGCTCCCGGCGGTCCTGTCGGTGCCGGTCTTCGAGCTCGATCAGCCGCCGACTCAGGAGCGCAAGAAGGACCGTCTGATCGAGCGGGACGGGGTGCTGCCCGAGAACGTGACCTACGTGCCCTTCGATCTGCTCGAGGAGGGAGTGGGCAGGCCACTCGAGCGGGCCGGGTTCGAAGTCGGGAAGAGATCCATCTTCATCTGGGAGGGCGTGCTGAGCTACCTGACCCCGGAAGCGGTTGATGCCACCCTGGCCTGGATCACCGCCGCGGGAGCGCCGGGCAGCCGGCTCGTCTACACCTACGTCGACATCGCACTGCTGGAGCACGGGGGCGACGGGCAGCCGCCCTGGAGCGCCCAGGTCGCCAAGGTCGGCGAGCCGTTCCGCTACGGGCTGGACCCCTCGAAGATGGACGAGTTCCTGGGCGAACGGCGTCTGAGGCCGATCTGGGACCGCTCGACCGCGGAGGCTCTGGTGGCCGAGCAGCGGATCCGGGGCGGCGCGAACGCGCCGTCCTTCTACCGGGTGGCCGAGGCTGAAGTCCTTCCCGACAGGTAGTCTGCGACCTCGATGACGAGGCTCTCCAGAACACTCCTGCCGACCCTGAAAGACGCGCCCGCCGACGCCGAGGCGATCAGCCACAAACTGCTGGTCAGGGCCGGGATGGTCCGGCAGATGGGAGCCGGGCTCTGGACCTATCTGCCGGCCGGGCTGAGGGCTCATCGCAAGGCCGAGCAGATCATCCGCGAGGAGATGGATCGAATCGGGGGCCAGGAGATCTCGATGCCGATCATGCAGCCGGCCGATCCCTGGAAGAAGACCGGCCGCTACGAGATCGATGAGCTCTTCAAGCTGGAGGATCGCAAGGGATCGCCGCTGGTGCTGGCGATGACCGGTGAGGAATGCGTGACCGGTCACGTCGCCCACGAGGTCCGCTCCTACCGCGACCTGCCCCAGCTGCTCTACCAGATCCAGACCAAGGAACGGGATGAACCGCGACCCCGGGCCGGGATCCTTCGCACCCGCGAGTTCGCGATGAAGGACGGCTACAGCTTCGACCGTGACGAGGCCGGGCTGGACGAGACCTACAACCTCTGCATCGAGGCCTACGACCGGATCTACGAACGCACCGGGCTGCGCTGGTACCGGGTGGAAAGCGACGTCGGCATGATGGGCGGCTCGGCCGCCCACGAGTACATGGCTCCCTGCGCCGCCGGCGAGGACACGGTCGCGATCGCTCCGGGCTACGCGGCCAACGTCGAGGTAGCCTCGGCCAACCCGCGGCCGATCCAGCCGGGCGATGAGCTGCCTGGCCCGGAAGCCGTCGATACGCCCGGCATGAAGACGATCGACGAGGTCGCGAGCGGGCTGGGGGTCGATCCGAGCGCCCTGATCAAGTCGGTGCCGGTGGTGACCGACGAAGGGGAGTTCATCCTGGTCCTGGTCCGTGGCGATCACCAGGTGAACCCGATCAAGCTGGCCAACGCGATCGGCATCCAGTCGCGACCGGCCGGCGAGGACGAGATCGAGGAAAAGCTCGGCCCGCCCGGCTTCATCGGGCCGGTCGACGCCTCGGTGCGGATTCTCAAGGATGAGGCGATCAGCGGCGGGGGCTTGATCTCCGGCGCCAATCTCGCCGACCAGCACCTGAAGGGCGTCGAGCCCGGCCGGGACTTCGCCTTCGAGGAGGTTGACGTGCGGTCCGTGGTCGAAGGCGACACCACCGATGACGGCCACCCGATCAGCCTGGAGCCGGCGATCGAGGTCGGCAACATCTTCAAGCTCGGCACCCGCTACAGCGTGCCGCTCGGTGCCACCTATCTCGACGAGGACGGCAAGGAGAAGCCGGTCGTGATGGGTTGCTACGGCATCGGCCCGGCCCGGATCGTCGCGGCCGCGGCCGAACAGTTTTCCGACGAGAAGGGCCTTTCCTGGCCGATGGCCCTGGCCCCCTGGCAGGTCCACCTCGTTTCGCTTTCGAAGGCGGACGAGCCGGAACGGGCGGAGGCCGACCGGCTCTACGAGGAGTTGCTCGAGGCCGGCCTCGAGGTCATCTACGACGACCGGGACGCCGGCCCCGGCCAGAAGCTCACCGATGCCGAGCTGCTCGGTTGCCCGCTCCGGGTCGTGGTCGGGCGGCGCGGACTGGCCGACGGCATCTACGAGGGCAGCGAACGGCGCAGCGGTGAGGAGCACCGGATCCCGGTTGAAGGTGGCGCCGAGGCGATCGCGGATCTGGTCGCCTCGCTCTCCGGTTCCGAGTGATGGGCGACGCGGCGCCCTTCGGCAAAGGAAAGGTCCGGCGCCTGTTCGGACTCGACCGGACCGGGGCCGAGCCGGCCCCGACCCGGGCCGGCCAGCCGCTTCGCCCCTTCACCCTGCCCAACCTGATCGGGTACCTGCGTCTGATCGGGATCCCGCTCTTCCTGGTGCTCGCGTTGAGTTCCGATGACGGTCGCGACTGGACCGCGGCTCTGCTCTTCTTCCTGATTGCCGGCGGGGACTATGTCGACGGGTTCCTGGCCCGGGTGACCGGCCAGTACAGTCGCCTCGGGGCCCTGATGGACCCGGTGATCGACCGCCTGACCATCCTCTCCGGGCTGGTGGTCTGCTGGCATTTCGAACTGCTGCCGCGCTGGATGCTGGCGCTGCTCCTGATCCGCGAGGTGGTGACCTTGCTGCTGGCCCGCTGGGGGCTCTCGCACGGCGTCGACATCGAGGTCAACTGGTTCGGCCGGGTGGCGGTATTCCCGGTGATGCTCTCGCTTTTTCTCGCGCTGGTGGTGGACAGCTGGGTCACCACTGCGCTGCTGGCGGTCGGTCTGGTGCTGGGCATCATCGCCACCTACCTGTACGCCCGGGTCGGGCGCGACCGGGTCCAGGCGGCGGGAGATTCGGCCCAACAGTAAAGCCCCAGTTGAGGGTTAGACCCGGCGCCCTATAATGCCCGCCATGGCGACCCATTGCCCCGAATGCGGATTTGTAAACCCCGAGGCCGCCAACTATTGCCAGAAGTGCGGCACGTTCATCGGACGTCGCGAAGGCGTTGACGAACAGGGCACCTCGACCTACCAGGTCGGCGAGACCGGTGAGATCGAAGCGGTTGACGTTGACGCCGAGGTCGAGCGCACCGGCGCCGCGCTGGTGATCCGCAGCGGCGGCGGCCGGGCCGGCGAAACCTTCCCGATGGAAGACGAGCGGGTGGCCATCGGCCGTAGCCCGGACGCCGGCGTGTTCCTCGATGACGTGACCGTCTCCCGCAACCACGCGCTGCTGGTCGCCCGGGGCGACGGCACCTACATCGACGATCTGGGCTCGCTCAACGGGACCTACGTGAACCGCAAGCGGATCGAGTCCCAGCGGCTCGAGGACGGCGACGAGATCCAGGTCGGCAAGTACAAGCTGACCTATCTGGAGCGTTGAGATGACGCTCAGCGACCAGAACCTCGCCGACGGGGCGCAGATGGCGTCGAGGCGTCCGCGCAAGGCGCTGACGATCGGCGCGGTCGCGAAGCTGCTCAGCAAGGAGTTCGATGACGTTTCGATCTCCAAGATCCGCTACCTGGAGGACCAGAAGCTGGTCACGCCGAGGCGCACCCCCGGCGGCTACCGCCTCTACAGCCAGGCGGACGTGGATCGTCTGCGCACGGTCCTGCGCCTCCAACGTGACGAGTTCCTGCCGCTGCGGGTGATCCGCCAGGAGCTTGCCGCCGGCCCTTCGGTCAGCGGGCTCTCCGGCAACTCTTCCAACACCGCCCGCCGCGCCAAGCTGATCGGCACGACCAGTTCACGCTTCTCGGTCGAGGAGGTGATCGAGGAGACCGGTGCCCGCGCCGAGTTCATCCGCGAGCTGGCCGAGTTCGGGCTGGTCACGCCTCACAATGACAACGGCAGGCCGGTCTACGACGAAACCGACATGGAGATCGTCCGGGCCGCCAACGAGCTGGCCCGCTCGGGGGTCGGGGCCCGCAACTTGAAGCTGTTCAAGACCTCGGCCGATCGCGAGGTCAACCTGATCGAGGCGCTGCTCGCGCCGAAACTCGCCTCCCGCAACCCGCAACGTCGCAAGGAGGCGGTCGAGAGCCTCGAGCGCATGGCGACGGTGCTGAGCGAGCTCAAGCACGCGCTTCTGGTGCGGGATCTGCGGCGTCTCGCCGACAGCTGAGGTGCCGACCGTCACTCGAAAGAGGGCCGTGGCGGCGACGCCGGATCAGGTCTACGACCTGATCAGCGATCCGTCCCGGCTGGCCGAGTGGTGGCCCAGGGTCGTCCGGGTCGAACACGTCACCGGTCGCCCCGGGGCCGAGCGTGCCCGCTGGACCTGCGTGCTCGGAGCCGATTCCGGTCGGATGCTGCGGCTCGATTACCGCTGCACCGGCGCGACCCGGCCGGAGCGTTACGAGTGGGAGCACGAGCTGGAAGGCACCCCGTACGAGTCGCATCTCGCGCGGCAGGCGGTCGAAGCCCGGATCGCCAGCGAAGGAGATGCCTGCGAGGTGAGTCTGACCACGGTCAACACTCTGCGTGGCACCGCCAAGATCGCCGGCTTCTCGATGAAGAAGGGCCAGCGCGACCTGCTGGATGAGGCGCTGGCCTCGCTGGCTCGGGTTTTCGGGGAAACTGAGCAGCCGTGACCGAGCCGAGAAGAGACACCCGGTGGTGGGGGTGGGGCGACCCGGCCGAGCCGGTCGAGCTAGGCGAAGCCGGCGAGCGGATGCTGCGGGAGCGTGGCATCGCCCTGGCCGAGGGTTCCGGCCCGCCGGCGATCGACGCGGTCGAGCTGCCGCCGGCTGCCGCGATCCCGGATTCCGTCACTGCCGCGGCGGGTGAGGCCAACGTGTTCACCGACGCCGAGGACCGCATCCGTCACGCCAGCGGACAGAACTACCTGGACCTGATGGCGCGCAGGAGCGGCCGTTTGGGGGAGGCGCCGGACGCGGTGATCGTGCCCGATTCGGCCGAACGGATCGGCGCGATCCTCGAAGCCTCTGCTGCGGCCGGAGTGGCCGTCGTGCCCTTCGGCGGCGGGACCAGCGTGGTCGGTGGGGTGGCGCCGCTCAAGGGTGGCCACGAGGCGGTGATCAGCCTCAGCCTGTCCGCGCTCCGGGGCATCGAGGTCGACGAGCGGTCGCTGACCGCGCGGCTGGGAGCCGGGCTCCGCGGCCCCGAGGCCGAAGCCCTGCTGGCCGAACGCGGCTTCACCCTCGGCCACTTTCCCCAGTCCTTCGAGTACGCGACGATCGGTGGCTTCGCGGCCACTCGCTCGGCTGGACAGTCTTCGAGCGGATACGGCCGCTTCGACTCGCTGGTCAGTTCGATCCGCCTGCTCACGCCCGAGGGGGAGATCTCGACCCTCTCGACGCCCCACACTTCCATCGGCCCCTCGCTTCGTGAGGTGGTGGTCGGCTCGGAGGGGATCCTCGGGGTGATCCCGGACGTGGACGTGAGGATCCGGCCACTGCCCGCGGCCCGGCGCTATGAAGCCTGGATCGTCGAGGATTTCGAGGCCGGCAACGAGATCGTCCGCCGGTTGGCCCAGAGTGATCGGCTGCCGACCATCATCCGGGTCTCCGACCTGCCGGAGACCGAGGTCAACCTGACCATGGCGGCGCCCTCCGGGGCGGCGGGCACGCTCTTCTGGCGTTACCTGAAGCTGCGTGGTCGTGACGGCGGAGCGCTGCTCATCACCGGATACGAGGGCACCTCCGCCTCGGTCCACCGGAGCCGTTCCGACGTCGCCCGGGAGATCCGCCGAGGCGGCGGGGTGTACCTGGGCCAGGCGGCGGGCCGGGGCTGGGCGAAGGGACGCTTCCACGGCCCCTACCTCCGCGAGGCCCTGATGGACCGCGGCGTGCTGGTGGAGACGCTGGAGACCGCCCACCAGTGGAGCGGCCACAAGGAGCTTTACGAGGCGGTCAGGTCAGCCCTGGAAGGCGGGCTTGCCGCCCACGGCATGGACGGGATCGTGATGTGCCACCTCTCGCATGCCTACCGCGACGGGGCCTCGCTCTACTTCACCGTGATCGCCAGCCAGGGCCCGGACGGCGGGGTCGCCAACTGGCCGAAGCTGAAGCGGGCTGCCTGCGAGGCGATCCAGGCAGCGGGAGGGACGCTTTCGCACCACCACGCCACCGGCCGAGACCACGCGCCCTGGCTCCAAGGCGAGATCGGCACCACCGGAATCGAAGCCCTGACCGCCCTCAAAGAACGCTTCGACCCAGCCGGGATCATGAATCCCGGCAAGTTAATTAAGTAAGTCGGGCGGGGTCCGACCCGCCCTCCCAGGGAAACCCGCCGTCCCACAGAGACAAAGAATGGATGGGCCGGCTCCGGTTGAACCACAGCCAAGGTGGTCGCGTGGGTGGTTCCTCGGGCAGAGCCCCGCCCAACCATTCTTTGCTTCTGTGGGCGGGGCGGGTTGCAGTTGGAGGCGGAGCGCAGCTCGCCGACTTGTTTATGGACCCCGCCCGACTAATTAGTGGCGCTGCCGTTGCAGACCGGGACGATCGTGTCCTTGGCGTTCTGCGGCATCGAGATCTGACCTTCCATGACCGTCTTGCCCGTGTACTCGGGCAGCTTGACGTTCTTGCGGTTGGTCAGGTTCGCCTGCTTGAGCGCCGCGGTGAAGTCCTCGTTGTCGGCCCGGGAGACCTTGAGTGACGGGAAGAAGTCGGATGCGATCAGGCAGATGACAGCTTCGTTCAGGTTGATCTGGCCGCTGATCGCGCCGGACTTGTCGACCTTGGACGCGTAGATCGGGAAGGCGCCGGTCGAGCCGTACAGCCAGATCACGTAACCCTGGCCCTTCTTGCTGGGCTCCAGGCCGCTCAGTTCGAGGTTGGCAGCGAGGTTCGTGCCGGAAAAGCCGAACTGGACCTGACCCGAGGCCTGCTCGTTGCCGACCGGCTGCAGCACGGCGACCGTCGGCGAGGCCTTGGGGGTCTCCGAGTCCTTGTCGTCGGAGCCGCCGAAGGCCCCGGTGACCAGCAGGATCACCACGACCGCGAGCAGCGCTGCGCCCAGCAGCAGGGCGATCAGCCGCCGCTGATGGCTGGTGATCGCTCCGAGGCCGCCTCCGGCCGGCTTGGGCGTATCGGCGGTGGTGCCCGGGGTGGCGGCTGATTCGGCGGGAGCTGCGGTCTGAGCGGGCGCGGGTGCCGTCACGGGCTTGCCGGCGGCGCTCGAGCCCGGCTTCGGGAGGTCCGCTCCCGGCACGAGCAGGCGGAGCTGATCGGTCAGCGACTCGGCCTGGCCGGCCGCCTCGGGGTCGGTGGAGAGGCGATTGCCGATCTCGGCCCGGGTGATCGGGTCGGCCTGCCCGAGCAGGTAGTCGGTCATCTCCGGGTCGGGCGCGGGAACGGAGGGGTCCACCTCGGCCAGCGCGGTGCCGGCCCGGCGGCGCACCTCGGCCTCGTCGATTCCGAGCAGCCCGGAAATGTCGGCGTAACTCTTCCCTCGCCCGAGCAGCAGCTGCAGCAGCGCCCGGCTGTCCTCACTCAACGGCATGGGCGCAAACCCTACGCGTTCGCGGTCGCGTCCGATTCCTGAGTTGGCCTGAGCCGATGCTGAGTCCCCTGACAGGCGGCCGGGCTACCCATATGATCCCGGGCAGATGCCAGACGTCACGCTTCCCGAATCCCCGTTCGACAATCTGCTCGGCACCGAGTGGATTTCCTCCGACCCCGATCAGGCCGTCGTCCGCTTGAAGATGCGGGACGATCACCGCCAGCCGATGGCGATCATGCACGGCGGCGTGATGGCCAGCCTGGTCGAGAGCGTCTGCTCGATGGCGACCGCGCACGCGGTGCTGCCCGAGGGCCGGATCGCGATGGGGCAGAGCATCTCGGTCAACCTGCTGCGGCCGATCTCGGGCGGCGAGGTCGAGGTCGTCGCGAACGCGGTCCATCGCGGACGCATGACCTGGGTCTGGCGGGCCGAGGTAAAGGACGACGAAGGCCGCATCTGCGCCGCCGCCCAGATGACCATGGCCGTAAGGGAAGCCCCCGAAGGCGCGGACCTGAGCCAGTTCGTCTCTAAGTAGATCGGCACTATTCGGAGGACGTCAGTCAGGTTCGGGACGGTGCCGCGAGGCTGAGTGCCTCTGCATCTTGAGACCATAATCTTGCACTCCTGAATACTCAGTGTTACCGTAGTGCTCGGGTCCCATAGAAGCTACGTACGATGTGGCCCGTGTCTTGTCGTCTCGGTAGGAAACGGAGAGTCTGGATGCTGGTACCAAAGAATGGGTCGGTTGTGCGAATAGTCGGGGTGCTGGGAGCCAATCTCAGGTCCGGTCCATCGAAGAGCTTTCAGGTCGTCGGAGTCACGTTGATTCTCGTCGGTGCCGTTGCGTTCTCGCCTGGGATGATGCACTGGGCTCACGCCGATGATCTCCCTGAAGTGCCGGAGTGCTCCGCTCAGCCAAGCGTGAGCGACGCCAAGCTCGTGGGTACTGACTGTGACGACGTAATTCTAGTTCCCGCGAATGTCCAAGAGGTCAGCGGTGGTGGGGGCGATGACCAAATCATCGCGGTGCCCGGGGTCGTGAAGATCGATGGAGGCGACGGCGATGATGTGATTGGCGGTTCGGTTACGGTGACGGAAATCGACGGGGGGAGCAGGCAACGACGTGATCTTTGGTGATTCGGTGCCTCCGAAGGTCGACGTCGATCAGCTTTTTGGTCCAGAGGCCGTAAATTACCTTGATGGAACTCCTGGTCCTGACACCATCTATGGCGGGAACGGTGACCAGCGGATCAACGCTGGAACGGGATGGGACATCGTTTTCGGAGAGCGTGGAAATGACAAGATCTTCGGGGGAGACGGGAACGACCGCCTCTACGGGAGCGTCGGGGATGATTTGGTGAGCGGCAACAACAACGACGACCTGCTGTCGGGTGGAAACGGCAATGACAATGTGCTCGGCGGGTATGGTGACGACCTGATCCGCGGTGACACCGTTCGAGACAGCCGGCATACCGTTCCGGACCCTGATATTCCAGACCCCTCGTTCCCCGACGGACTTAGAGGCGGGAACGGCATCGACACGCTCAGCTTCGCGACGGCGGTGACGCCTGGTTTCCGTGCAGCGGACGTGCCCTTCGACCCCGCTTGGGTGTTCCCAAATTTTCCCGCTGATCCTGAAGAGCGGGGAGTCTACGTAGACTTGCTCAGCTCGGTGGCTTCGAACGGCAGGGCTCGTGAGGGTGGTGGCACCGACGTGATCGGCAACGATTTCGAGAATATCGTCGGTTCCCCGTACCCGGATTTCATTCGAGGCAGCGAGTCGGCGAACGTGATCGACGGCGGCGGTGGTGCGGATGTCATTTTGGGCCGCGGTGGCAACGACATCCTGTTCGGCGGCGGTGGCAGCGACCACATCGACGGTGGCGATGACGCCGATGCCACCTGGGGCGGAAGCGGCGGTGGCGGGGCTTCTAACTACTGTCTCAACCATGAGAGCGGCAGCTACAATTGCTCTCGCGCGACCGCTGGCGTGGTGCCGGATGACAGAACCAAACTGAGGGCAGGCCTTGTCGAGACAGGGTGGTCGGGACACGGACCGGATTACACGGAGGCATACCTCCTCGGCAGTACCGGGGGCAATGGCGTGAGCACCACGTTCGATCTCTCGACACGGACGATCAAGTTCCACAGTTCATTGATCCCGTTTGACAACACGCTAACCAACGAGGGATGCTCCTACACCAACTCCAACCGGACCGCGAGCTGCCAATGGTCTCCCAACCATCCGCTGGACAGCGTCGCCTACTACGGCGATGACGCAAACGATCACCTGTCCTCCAACGGGGCAGGCCTACCCATCACGACTTCGGTCATCGGCATCGGCGGCAATGGAAGCGATCAAGAGATACAAGGATCCGACAATACCGAGGACATTCTGATCGATGGGCCAGACGACGGTAGCGACGTACTACAGGGCTACGGGCGAAGCGACTCCGTCTACCAAAGTGCTGGAAGGGATTGGATATACGGCGGTAGCGACGGTGACGTCATGTACTCAACCGGCATCTGTGAGAACAACACGATCAGCGGGGGAGGGCAGCTCGACAACAACACCTGGGCCGCTCTGTCTCTGCCACAGCGCAGCATGACCGAGGCCGTGTACGCCAGCTTGGTCACCGATACCGCGGGCGACCACGGGTCGGGAGGATCGCCAGGCTGCGACGATCCGGCGGACATAGACCACATCCAGGATCTGGAGAACCTTGAGGGATCCAACGGGAAAGACACGATCTACGGTGACGGCAACGCGAACAGCTTGCTCGGCCGTGCCGGTGCCGACAGGATCTACGGCGGTGGAGGAAACGACAATCTCCACATGTTCTCCGGCGATTACGATCTGACGATAAACTGCGGCGGCGGCAGCGACACGCTCCGACGCGACCTACAGCGAAACGACCTTAGAGACTCCGACCAGACGGATTGTGAATCAGCCGGTATCCATAACAAAGAGGCAGAGTACGTCTACTCGTGGGACACAATCATCCTGGGCGAGAACCCGGAGCCGGCCATCTTCTATCGGCTCGGAGAACGCCACGGTACTTCCGCCTACGCGACGGTACCCGAGAACGCGTCGGCAGCCTCCGCGTACGTCAACGGTGTGACCCAAGGCGTCACCGGATCCGTACCCGACACCGAGGATACGGCCGCAAGCCTTGATGGGACAAACGACTACGTCTCGCTCGGCACCGGTGCCGACCCTGCTGGCTTCTCCGGCACCGGCTACTCGTTCGAGATTTGGGCGAAGTTCGATTCGACGACCGCCCCAGCCGGTGAAACCGAAGGCATTTTCAGCAGGTACATGCCTGACCTGAGCAAGGGATTGCTCTTTTACCGCACCAGTACGGGGTTGCTCGTGTTTGGTACTAAGAAGGACAATGGTCAATTCACGTTCACCACAGCTCCAGATCCGGCTGACACGGGTGTCTGGCACCAGTTCGTCGGCACGCTGTCGGGCAGCACGATCACGCTATACGTGGATGGCACACCGCATAGTGCGAACTGGTCGCCGAACAGCGTGTTCCCCGATGCGGCGTCCGGGGCCTCAATGTGGCTTGGTCGGTATCCGGGACCTCCATCGTATCTGGCCGGCGACGTTGATTCTTTCGCGATCTACGGCAAGGTGCTCAGCCAATGCGAAGTAAGCCGGCATCAGTCTCTCCAGACAACGACGGATCCCGCGCCGGTGTGTTGATCAGAGGACGGCTTGTCGTTGCCTGCGTAGCAACGTTGGGTGCGCTTGCCCTAGCGCCGTCGTCGGCAGTCTCTGCTGCCCGGTTGGATCCTTCTTTCGGGGATGATGGGATCGCCTACACTCAGGGTTCCCCGTCGAAGCAAGTGAGTCCGGCCCGGCGGGTGGCGCTTAGTCCTACGGGCCGGCTGGTTGTCCTTGGGAACTCCCGAGATGTCGATCTTGAGTTTCTCGTCTTGGGAAGCTTTCGCTCAGACGGAGCTCTGGATGAGTCATTCGGCCAAGGTGGCCTGGCCTACTCAGCGGACTTCGAGCGGGAGCAGCCGATCGGCTTTGGCATGGATCTCGCCTTCGCTCAAAAAGGTGGGAAGATCGTGACGACCGGACCGGTCGCACCGTCTGGGTCGTTCTCAAGCGATCGAGGAATGTGCTCGTTCGTCTCGCGGCAGTTCCCGGATGGAGACCTAGATCGCAGGTTCGCGTACAACGGCAGGAACATGTTCTGCCACCATCGGGACTGGTCAAAACGAACGATCGGTATCGATAGTCGGGCACTCTCACTGACCAAGGACAACAAGATCGTAGTTGCGGGTATAAGCCACCATGGTCGCGTTCATGACGGAGCTTTCGTCGCGCGGTTCAGAAGCGGCGGCAGGAAGCTGGACCGCACATTTCGCGGTACCAGGAAGACTCGTCTGGGTCGAGCGGGAATGGTTGAGATTGCGCCACCAGAAAGTTTCGCAAGCTTTGCCGTCGTGAAGGCGTTGAGGGACGGCAGGGTACTCGCGGCAGGGTCCTTGCGGGGTCGGTTCATGGCGGCCAGGTTCCTGCGGGATGGCAGGCGGGACCGTTCGTTCGGCAAGAACGGGGTAGCAAGCTTCGACGTGGACGGCCAGCCAGGCTGTCTGTGTTCCACTGCGGTGGCCATGACTCGCGACCGGCATGGACGGATACTTTTGGCGGGTTACACCCAGAGGCACGATCTCGGTGATGCCGATCTCCCATTGACGGTGATTCGGCTGAAGAAGAACGGTCGGCTCGATCGCAGCTTCGGCGTGAATGGGGTCACGCGCCCGGAGCTTTCCGATTACATCGACCTTCCCGATGGAAGTGGGAGGAAGGTGCGACATTTTCTGACCTCCGGGATGGCGGTGCAGAAGGACGGCAAGATCGTGATCTCCGGTGAGTACAACTTTCGGTACTCGTTGGTCAGACTGAACCCCAACGGCGAACTCGACCGCTCATTCTTCGATCGCGGTACCTACGTGGATTGGGTAAGAGGCAGAAATGGCGCCGCGTGGGACGTGATCACGGACCATGCCGGACGGATCGTCTCATCCGGTGGCACCGATGAAGGTGGATTCGTCGTGATGCGCATGCTGCCCGACTGAGGCAAATCTCACAAACCGGCGTCGAGTGCTCCGAACTCGCTATTGGCCCCAAGGCCGATAACGGTTCGTAATCGGCATTCGGCGGTCGCGGCCGAAGCTCTTGGTGGTGACCTTGAGGCCGGGCGGGGCCTGGCGGCGTTTGTACTCGGCCCGGTCGACCTTGGCGACGACGTCGGCGACCACGTCCGGGTTCTCGCCCCGGGCCGCGATCTCAGCCGGACCGAGGTCGTCTTCGACGTACATCTTCAGGATGCGATCGAGCTGGTCGTAATCGGGCAGGGAGTCGGTGTCGAGCTGGCCCGGGCGAAGCTCGGCCGAGGGCGGTCGGGTGATGATCGTCTCCGGGATGACCGGGGAGGAGCCGTTGCGGTGCCGGCAGAGTTCGTAGACGAGGGTCTTCGGCACGTCCTTGATCGGGGCGAGCCCGCCGGCCATGTCTCCGTAAAGCGTCGAGTAGCCGACCGAGGTCTCGCTCTTGTTGGCCGTGGTCAGGACCAGCCAGCCGCGGCTGTTCGAGAGGGCCATCATCAGGTTGCCGCGGATCCGCGCCTGAAGGTTCTCGGCGGCGAGGCCCTGCGCGTCGTCGCCGAGCGCGCGGTCGTAGCTGGCCATCATCTGCTCGATCGAGAACTCGATCAGGCCGGTGCCGAGCCGGTTGGCCATCTCGCGAGCGTCGGCCTGAGTCTCGCCACTGGAGTGGGGAGAGGGCATGACCACGCAGGTGACCTGCTCCGGGCCGAGCGCGTCGGCGGCCAGCGCCGCGACCAGGGCTGAGTCGATCCCGCCGGAGAGGCCCAGTCCGACGTGCGCGAAGCCGTTCTTGACCACGTAGTCCCGCAGGCCGGTGACCAGCGCGGTGTAGATCTCGTCCAGGTCGCCCATCCACTCGGCCACCGGGGCGGGTTCGGAGCCGGACGGGTCGTAGATGACCAGGTCCTCGGTGAACTGCCCGGCCCGGGCCAGGACGCTGCCGTCAGGGGCGATCAGGGCGCTGGAGCCGTCGAAGATCAGTTCGTCCTGGCCGCCGACCATGTTGACCATCGCGACCGGGACGCCTTTGGCGATCGCGACCCTGCGGAAGATCTCCTCCCGCTCGCGGCCCTTGCCGCGGTAGCAGGGAGAGGCGGACGAGTTGAGGATCAGTTCGGCGCCCGGCGCGAGATCCTCGAATACCGGCGAGCCAGGATCCCAGCAGTCCTCGCAGACCGTGACCCCGGCCGGAGTCCCGGCCGCGTCGATGACCAGCGGCTCGGTTCCGTTGCGGAAGGTCCGGTACTCGTCGAAGACTCCGTAGTTGGGCAACAGGCGTTTGCTGTAGGTCTCCCGGACGTCGCCCTCGGCGATCACGGCGATCGAGTTGGCGGCGATCGCGCGGCCGACCGGATCGCCGACCGGCAGCGGGAACCCGACCAGGGCGGTGATGCCTTCGATGCGGGAGGCGAGCTCGTGCAGGCGCTCGTTCGCGGCGGCGATGAAGTCGCCCCGGAGGTAGAGGTCCTCGGCCGGATAGCCGGTCAGCACGAGCTCCGGGAAGACGACGATCTCCGCGCCCACCGCTCGGGCCTGATTGGCCCACTCGACGATCAGCGCGGCATTTCCGTCCAGATCGCCGACGGTCGGATTGACCTGGGCCAGGGCGATCTTCGGAAGCTTCGGGATCCCGCTCACGCCGTGAGTATCCCGATTTGCAGGGCTTCCTGCCGTGTGAAGCACCGCACACACAGCCTTCGAAGCCTTCCCCAAACTCCTTTACTAACAAAACGCTAACAATCAGCGAGCCCAGCTTTGCGGTGGGTCGGATTTCCGTCGTGTATGCCGGAAATCCGACCCACCGGGTTTTTCGGCTCGCGTTCATGCGCCGAGCTCCCACAGTCGGGAGGCGGGGAAACCAACCGCGGTCCAGGCGGACCGCACGGGGTGAATCCGGTGGTGATCCACCGGTAGGGCGGGCCAAGAGGAGCCTCCCGAATCCGTCAGCTAACTCCGCAGGCGCAGCAAAGGAGTAAGCCTCAGATGAGTAACAGCCGGATTTTCCGTGCCTTCATGTCCCTGTTCGCCTTCGCTGTCGTCCTCGCGGTGGTCGGTCCGGCCACCGCCAATGCGGCTGCGACCGGCACCGTCGACTCGAGCGCAACTTCGACGCCGGGCCAGACCACGACCCCGGATGCCCCGTCGGATGCGCCCGCGCCGCGCCGTCACGGCCCCGTGAAGCTGAAGGTCGCCGATCACAGCGTCAACTTCGGCGGCCGGTTCCGGCTTCGCGGCAGGACCGGCAATCCCTATCACGGGCAGGTCCGGATCCAGGCCCGGACCGGTAGCGCCTGGAAGACCCTGCGCAAGGTGAAGACCGACCGTAAGGGCCGATTCCAGCTCAAGGTCCGAGCCCGAAACAGCACCAGGCTGCGCGCCCTGGCCGCCGACGGACGCCGCTCGAAGGTTCGCCGGGTCACGGTGCTCGGCTACCTCAAGGTGGCCTCGTCGGCGCGCTACGTGCGGCTGGGTCGCGCGCTGGTGATCCGCGGGACCGTGTACCCGCGGGGTGCTCGCACCATTCGGGTCCGGGTCCGCGGCCGTGGCGCCGTCACCACCCGGGCCCGCGCCAACGGCAGGTTCCGGGTCCGCTGGGTCCCGCGGAACCACGGTGACTTCAGTTACCTGGTCCGTGCTCTTACCAGCGCTCGGTCGACCGGATCGATCAGCCGCAGCCGCCGTTTCAGTGCGCTCCGGCCGGGGCACGCCTCCTACTACGGGCCGGGCCTCTACGGCAATGGCGTCGCCTGCGGCGGCACCCTGACCCCGAGCACCCGCGGCGTCGCCAACAAATCCCTGCCCTGCGGGACCAGGGTCACCCTCCAGTACGGCAACCGCACCGTGGTCGCCCGGGTGATCGACCGCGGTCCCTATGTCGCCGGCCGCGACTGGGACCTGACCGAGCAGACCAAACGGGACCTCGGCTTCGGCGGGGTCGGCGTGGTCTGGACCAACAAGTAGTCGGCGCTGGCGCGCCTCGCAGTTGAACCCGTCCGTTCACTGAGACAACGAATCGATGAACGGACTCCGGTTGCGGCTATTCGAACCGGCCAGGCAGTGGGTCGGATTTCCGGCGTAGGT
>JBIQLL010000020.1:0-16674 GCA_044464425.1 Solirubrobacterales bacterium
ACGACGACCAGCGCCAGGCGACCAAGGACGCCGGCAAGATCGCCGGCCTCGACGTGAAGCGCATCATCAACGAGCCGACCGCGGCCTCGCTGGCCTACGGGCTCGACAAGGAAGACACCGACCAGACCATCCTGGTCTTCGACCTCGGCGGCGGCACCTTCGACGTGTCCGTGCTGGAGATCGGCGACGGCGTCTTCGACGTGAAGTCGACCGCCGGTGACAACCACCTCGGTGGCGACAACTTCGACAAGGCGATCGTCGACTGGCTGGTCGCCGAGTTCAAGAAGGACCAGGGAGTCGACCTGGCCGCCGACAAGAACTCGCTGCAGCGCCTCTACGAAGCGGCCGAGAAGGCGAAGATCGAGCTGTCCTCCGCGCAGGAGACCCAGATCAACATCCCCTTCATCACCGCGGTCGAAGGCCAGCCCAAGCACCTCGACATCAAGCTGACCCGTTCGAAGTTGAACGAGCTGACCTCGGATCTGCTCGATCGCGTGGTCGGGCCGGTCAAGCAGGCCCTCGGCGACGCCGACTCCTCGGTTGACCACGTCGTGCTGGTCGGCGGCATGACCCGCATGCCGGCGGTCCGCGAGAAGGTCACCGAGCTGACCGGCAAGGATCCGCACCAGGGCGTGAACCCGGACGAGGCCGTCGCGGTCGGCGCCGCGATCCAGGCGGGAGTCCTGGCCGGTGACGTCAAGGACGTGCTGCTGCTGGACGTCACCCCGCTCACCCTCGGCATCGAGACCAAGGGCGGCGTGATGACCAAGCTGATCGAGCGCAACACTACCATTCCGAGTCGCAAGTCAGAGGTCTTCTCAACCGCCGAGGACAACCAGCCCTCGGTCGAGATCCACGTGCTCCAGGGCGAGCGCGAGATGGCCGCTTACAACAAGAGCCTCGGCAAGTTCCAGCTGACCGGCATCCCGCCGGCCCCGCGCGGCATGCCGCAGATCGAGGTCACCTTCGACATCGACGCGAACGGCATCATCAACGTGACCGCCAAGGATCTCGGCACCGGAACCGAGCAGAAGATCGAGATCAAGTCCGGCAGCGGACTGTCTGATCAAGAGATTGACAGCATGGTCTCCGACGCGGAGGCGCACGCCGACGAGGACAAGAAGCAGCGCGAGCTGGCCGAGGCCAAGAACATCGGCGAGAACGCGGCTTACACCTCGGAGAAGCAGGTCGATGAGCTCGGCGACAAGATCGACGACAGTTCGAAGACCGAGATCAAAGACCTGATCAAGGAGCTTCGCGACTCGCTCGAGACCGATGACGCCGAGAAGATCAAGGAGATGACCGAGAAGCTCCAGGCTGCCTTCCACAAGGTGTCCGAGCAGGTCTACCAGGCCGCTCAGGCCGAAGCCCAGTCCGCTCCGACGGACGGCGCCGGCGACGCCGGCTCCTCCTCCGATGAGGAAGAGGTGATCGACGCCGAAGTGGTTGACGAGGACGAGAACAAGTGACCGGAGAGCCGGAAGAGACCGCGGGCCAGCCCGAGGTGGAAGAGGTCGTCGACGCCGAAGTGGTGTCGGCGGCCGATCCGGCCACGGAATCCGAGGAGTCGGCCGAAGCCAGCGTCGAGCAGGATCTGAACGCGCTGGTCGAGGAAGCCCGCAGCCAGCGGGACGAGTACCTGCAGCTGGCTCAGCGCACCAAGGCGGACTTCGACAACTACCGTAAGCGGATGGCCGCCGAGAGCCAGGCCCAGATCGAGCGGGGTCGGCTCGAGGTGGTCTCCGGTTTACTCGAAGCGGTCGACAACCTCGAGCGGGTGCTGGAGGCGGCCGGCATCGAACAGTCCGCCGCCCTCGATGGCGAGATCCCGACCGAGGCGCCGGTCGCGGAACAGGGCGTGATCGTCAGCTACCGGGACCTCACCGCGGTGTTGAGGAAGTCGGGGGTCGAGGCCTTTGACTCGAAGGGACAGCCGTTCGACCCGAACCTCCACGAGGCGCTTCAGGCGCTGCCGGCCGAAGGAGTCGAGTCGGGCGTCGTGATCGAGGAAATGCAGAAGGGCTATCGCTCCGGCGAGAACGTGATCCGTCACGCGCGCGTAGTGGTTAGTCAATGACGGTCAGCCAGTGAAAGAGACGAAAGCGAAACCCCGGACCGGCTGCTCGGGGAGGTGAATCAGATGGCCAAAGATTTTTACGAGGTGCTCGGTGTCGGCAAGAAGGCGTCGCAGGACGAGATAAAGAAAGCCCACCGCAAGCTGGTGCGGCAGTACCACCCGGACCGCAACCCGGATGACAAGCAGGCCGAGGACCGGTTCAAGGAGGTCCAGGCGGCCTACGACGTGCTGGGCGACGAGGAGAAGCGAAAGGAGTACGACGCCGGCGGCGGCATGTTCGGCGGCTTCGGCCAGGGCGGAAGCCCGTTCGGCCAGGCCGGCGCCCAGGGCAATCCGTTCGGTCAGGGCGCACCCGGCGGCATCGGTGACATCTTCTCGACGATCTTCAGCCGCGGCGGCGATCCGGCCGGCCCGGAACGGGGCCGTGATCTGGAGACCGACGCCCGTATCTCCTTCGATGACGCGATGGCCGGGACTCAGCTCACGGTCACGATCCCGAAGTCGGAACGCTGCCCGACCTGCTCCGGCTCCGGGGCCGAGCCGGGCACCAGCCCGGAGACCTGCCCCCGCTGTGGCGGCCGCGGCGTCGAGGCCGAGGGACAGGGATTCTTCTCGATCAGCCAGCCCTGCCCGCAGTGCCAGGGCACCGGCCAGATCATCCCCAACCCCTGCCACACCTGCGGCGGCTCCGGCCTGACCCACCAGACCAAGCGCTACAAGGTGAACATCCCGGCCGGGGTCAAGGACGGCACCCGCATTCGGGTCGCCGGCAAGGGCGAGGCGGGAGTCCGCGGCGCTCCTTCAGGCGATCTCTTCGTGACCATCCAGGTCTCCCCCTCGCCGATCTTCAAGCGGCTCGATGACGGCAACCTCGAGGTCGAGGTTCCGATCTCCGTCGCCGAGGCGATGCGCGGCGGCACGATCGAGGTTCCCACCCTCGCCGGGACCAAGCGGATCCGGGTCGGGGCAGGCACCCAGAACGGCGCGATCCAGCGCCTGCGGGGCGAAGGCCCGCCGCGGGCCGGCAAGAAGAACCGTGGCGATATCCGCTACCGCTTGAATGTGGTGATCCCGAAGGAACTGACAGATGATCAGCGCCGGGCCGTCGACCAGCTGGCCGAGTCGATGAACGGGGACGACCCCCGGGCCGACCTGCTCCGGCGCGCGAAGGCGAGCTCCTGATGGCCGCCGCACGGAGACGGGTCGAGGTCACGGTCGACGAGGACCGTGGCGTCTTCATGATCTCGGTCGCCGCCGAGCTGGCCGACATGCATCCGCAGACCCTCCGGATCTACGAGGCCCGGGGCCTGATCACCCCCAAGCGCTCGCCCAAGAACACTCGCCTTTATTCGCAACGCGACGTCGAGCGCCTGAAGCGGATCCAGCAGATGACCAACGAGGAGGGCCTCAACCTGGCCGGGGTCGAAACGGTGCTGGAGATGGAAGCCCGGGTCGAGCAGATGCGAGCCGAGTTGGAAGCGATGCGCCAGCGCACCCGCGAACTCGAAACCCAGCTCACCGAGGAGATGGCCCGCGTTCACGAGCGCCTCCACACCGAGATCGTCCCCTACGGCGCCTACGAACCCGACCCACCAGTCGAGATCCCGGTGCGCCGTCCGGAAGCCTGAGGTCCTTCCACCACTCATATAGCTTCTGTGCCTGGAACCCCGCAATCCGTTTCGAAAGGGAGAGTCAATGGCACTGAGGTTGGGCTTGTTCGCCAAGATTGCGATCTTGGCGTTTTTGGTGGGGGTGGGGTCCGCAAACGCAGCTACCACTCGCGATCTCCTTGACCAGGCGAACCTGCAGATCGACGGTGCCGCCTTTGACGACCGGGCCGGTGTATCGGTTGCCGGGGCCGGGGATGTAAACGGTGACGGCATTGACGACGTGATCGTCGGGGCCTATGGGGTCTATTTCAACAACCGCACCGCCTCGGGGGCGGCGTATGTGATCTACGGCCAGCCGTCGAGCACGAAGCTGGACCTGAACACGCTCACCGCCAGTCAGGGTTTCCAGATCGGAGGGGCCGAGCAGGGCCACCTGGCCGGCATGTCGGTGGCCGGGGCCGGCGACGTGAACGCGGACGGCTTCGACGATGTCATCGTCGGCGCCAGCCTGACCGGTTACCACTCCCGCACCAGTTCGGGGTCGGCATATGTGATCTATGGCCAGGCGACAAGCGCGACCATCGACCTGAACGCACTCGCTGCCGGCCGTGGTTTCCGCATCGACGGAGCCACCGCCGGCGACTGGGCCGGCTATTCGGTTGCCGGGGCCGGGGACGTGAACGGCGACGGCAACGATGACGTCATCATCGGCGCGCCCCAGGCGGGCTACAACTCTCGCGCCACTTCGGGGGCAACGTATGTGATCTACGGCCTGGCGGCGAACCCAAACATCGACCTTGCCTCGCTGACCGCCGGCCAAGGTTTCCGGATCGACGGGGCCGCGGCCGGTGACTGGGCCGGCTATTCCGTTTCGGGAGCCGGGGACGTAAACGGCGACGGCAAGGGAGACGTCGTCATCGGTGCCTACGAGGCCGATTACAACTCCCGCGCCGAGTCGGGGGCGGCATACGTGATCTACGGCGGCACTGCGAACGCAAACCTGGATCTGGGCACGCTCACGACCAGCCGCGGCTTCCGCGTCGAGGGGGCAGACACCAACGACTTCACCGGCAAGTCGGTCTCGGGGGCAGGAGACGTGAACGGCGACGACATCGGCGACGTCATCATCGGCGCCGACCTGGCGGACGGTCCTTCTCGCCCCGACGCGGGGGTGTCCTATGTGATCTACGGGCAGATCTCGGGTACGAATATTGACCTGGCCGCGCTCGCCCCCGGCCAGGGCTTCCGGATCATCGGAGCTGAGATCGGTGAGTACGCCGGCTGGTCGGTTTCCGGCGCCGGGGATGTGAACAGCGACGGCCTGGGCGACGTCGTCATCGGCGCCTACGGCGCCGGCCACAATTCCCGCCCCGGCTCGGGGTCGGCGTATGTGGTCTATGGCCAGGCGACGAACACGGATCTGGACCTGGCCGGGCTGGCATCCGAGCGGGGCTTTCGGATCGACGGAGCCGAGGACGATATCCGGACCGGCAATTGGGTTGGCGGAGCCGGGGACGTGAACGGAGACGGCCGGGATGACGTGATCGTCGGGGCACCCTTCGCCAACAACAACTCTCGCAACGGCTCGGGTTCCGCCTACGTCGTCTACTCGACCTTCCTGCCGAGAATCGCCTATGCGAGTCCGATGCTGGGTGAGATTGGCGAGCCGCTTTCGGTGGCCCCGACCAGGTTCAAGGCGATTGGTTCGAGAAGCGTTTCGGTCACCCCGGCCCTTCCCCCTGGTTTGTCTTTGAATCCGACGACGGGCGTGATCGGCGGGACCCCGACCGAACCGGGAGTCACCAAACACCGCGTCAAGCTGGTGGACTGGCTCGGAAGCACCGCGACGAACGTCACGGTCGGGGTCGTCAACGCGGTCGGGGCGACCGGTCCGACTGGTCCTTCGGGTGACACCGGTCCGACCGGCCCCTCCGGTGACACCGGTCCGACCGGAGAGACCGGACCATCCGGTCCTTCGGGTGGCACGGGGCCCACCGGTGAGACGGGACCCTCTGGTCCGACCGGACCTTCGGGTGGTACGGGTCCGACGGGCAACACAGGACCCTCTGGTCCGACCGGACCTACGATCAGCGTGAAGAGCGCCTCCTGCACCCAGGCCACGAACAAGCGGGGCCGGACCAGGAGCCTGCGGTGCCAAGTCAGGTTCAAGCGGGCAACCCCGACCTGGACCAGATGGACCCTCAACCGAAACGGCCGCACCTGGCGAACCGGACTGATTCCCAAACAGACCAGCAAGCGCAGGTTCAAGATCCGCCGACCCGACAAACTCCGCAAGGGCAACTACCGGCTCAGGATCGCCGACCGGTACGTCGGCGCCAGAATCCGGGTTCGCTGACCTCGGCCCCGGAGGATCGAGATGGCGGTTTGGGGCGATAACGACCCACGCCTGCCTTCTCGATTTGCCGGGTGCCCCGATTTTCGCTTCGCAGAGCCAAATCAGACCTAAGTGGACTTGACTTAGATTTCTTGACATTCTCTCAGTAAGCGCGTACAATTCGTTACGTGCAACCAGACAGATTTACAGTGAAATCCCAGGAAGCGATCCAGACCGCGCAGCGTCTGGCTGCCGCTTCGAAGAATCCCGAAATCACACCTGCCCACCTGCTCGTGGCCCTGCTCGAACAGGAAGACGGGCTGGTGCCCGCCGTGCTGAACAAGCTCGGTGCCGACCTTCCGTCCATCAAGAGCCGCGCGCGCTCAGCGATGGCCGACCTGCCCACCCTGGGTGAGGGCGCCAACGCCGACCCCCGGCCCTCCTCCGCCCTCTCGGAGGTGCTGCGCCGCTCCGAGGGCGAGATGGCCCAGATGGGCGACGAATACGTATCGACCGAGCACATGCTGCTCGCGATCGCCGACGACACCTCGTTGGCGAACCTGCTGCCGGACCGTGACTCGCTGGCCAAGGCGATCGCCGAAGTCCGCGGGCCCCACAAGGTCACCTCACCGAACCCCGAGGACCAAGTCCAGGCCCTCGAGAAGTTCGGCCGTGACCTGACCGCCGACGCCGCCTCCGGCAAGCTCGATCCGGTGATCGGCCGGGACGAGGAAGTCCGCCGCGTGATCCAGGTCCTCTCTCGCCGGACCAAGAACAATCCGGTCCTGATCGGCGAGCCCGGGGTCGGCAAGACCGCGATCGTCGAGGGCCTCGCCCAGCGCATCGTCTCCACTGATGTGCCGGAGAGCCTGCGCGACCGCCGCGTGATCGCGCTCGACATCGGCGCGCTCCTGGCCGGCTCCAAGTACCGGGGCGAGTTCGAAGAGCGGCTCAAGGCCGTCCTGACCGAAGTCCAGGACGCGGAAGGGCAGATCGTGCTCTTCCTCGACGAGCTCCACACCATCGTCGGGGCCGGCGCCGCCGAGGGCGCGGTCGACGCCGCCAACCTGCTCAAGCCCATGCTGGCCCGTGGCGAACTGCGGGCCGTCGGCGCGACCACGCTCGACGAGTACCGCCAGCACATCGAGAAGGACGCGGCCCTGGAGCGGCGCTTCCAACCCGTCCTGGTCGGCGAGCCCGACGTCCCGGACACGATCGCCATCCTGCGCGGGCTGAAGGAGCGCTACGAGGTGCACCACGGCGTGCGGATCGCCGACTCGGCGATCATCGCCGCCGCCACCCTCTCCGAGCGCTACATCGCCGACCGGTTCCTGCCCGACAAAGCGATCGACCTGATCGACGAGTCGGCTTCCCGGCTGAAGATCGAGATCGACTCGATGCCGACCGAGATCGACGAGGTCGAGCGGCGCATCCAGCAGCTCGAGATCGAACGCGAGGCCCTCAAGGCAGAGACCGACGAGGCCTCGGCCGGACGGCGCGACGCGCTCGAGGAAGAACTGGCGGAGCTGAACGAGACCTCTTCCGCGATGAAGGCGCGCTGGCAGACCGAGAAAGGCCTGATCGAATCGATCAAGGAGGCCAAGGCGCGCCACGAGGAGGCCAACCGCGAGGCCGAACGGGCCGAGCGCGACGCCGATCTGGAACGAGCGGCAAGGCTCCGCTACAGCGAGATCCCGGAGCTCGAGAAGCAGGTCGCGGACGCCGAGGTGAAGCTGACCGAGCTGCAGGCCGAGGGCGGCACCATGCTGACCGAGGAGGTCACCGAGCAGGACGTGGCCGAAGTCGTCGCCAAGTGGACCGGCATCCCGGTCACCCGCCTGATGGAGGGCGAGGTCGAGAAGCTGGTCCACATGGAGGAGCGCCTCCACGACCGGGTGATCGGCCAGGACGAGGCGGTCTCCGCCGTGGCCAACGCGCTGCGTCGCTCGCGAGCGGGCCTCTCTGATCCGGACCGGCCGATCGGCTCCTTCCTCTTCCTCGGCCCGACCGGAGTCGGCAAGACCGAGCTGGCCAAGTCACTGGCCGAGTTCATGTTCGACACCGAGCAGGCGATCGTGCGACTCGACATGTCCGAGTACATGGAGAAGCACACGGTCGCCCGGCTGATCGGGGCGCCTCCCGGCTACGTCGGCTACGAGGAGGGCGGCCAGCTGACCGAGGCGGTCCGCCGCCGGCCCTACGCGGTGGTGCTGCTCGACGAGATCGAGAAGGCCCACCCGGACGTCTTCAACACGCTGCTGCAGCTGATGGACGACGGCCGCCTGACCGACGGCCAGGGCCGCACGGTCAGCTTCGCCAACACGGTGCTGATCATGACCTCGAACGTCGGCTCGCAGGAGATCGCCGGCGAGAACGTGGACGAGCGGATCCGCGAGCGGGTGACCGAGGTGCTGGAGACGACCTTCAAGCCGGAGTTCCTGAACCGGATCGATGACACCGTGATCTTCCACCGCCTCTCGAAGGATGACATCGGGAAGATCGTCGAGATCCAGGTTGAAGGCCTGACGAGACGGGTGGCCGAGCGGGACATCGAGATCGAGCTGACCGACGAGGCCAGGACCCTGCTGGGCAACCTTGGCTACGACCCGACCTACGGAGCGAGGCCCCTGAAGCGGGTGGTCCAGAAGCAGCTGGTCGACAAGCTCGCGCTGAAGATCCTCGAGGGCGAGTTCACCGAAGGCGACTCGGTCCTGATCGACGCGGCCGACGGGGAACTCACGTTCTCGAAGCGACCGGACTGATCCGGAGCCGGCAGGTCGGCCGGGAATGCAGTTTCATACCCGGTCGACCGCTTCTTTACTTCATCTTTGGGGTTTCCGTACTACCCTGTATGGCTCGCGGAGGGACGGGTGAACCCAGTCCGGAAGCGGGAAAACGGCTTACAGCTCGATGTACCAGGAACCGAACGACAACTGGCAGGACGACGCGAACGCCCCGGGCGGCATCGCCTGGGCGTTCAAACGCGTCGGCTGGTTCCTGGAGAAATACGTTCTCTGGCCGATCGCCGACTCCTTCCGGCGCCTCGCGAACGCCCTGCGCTACCGCAGCCCGTTCGCCTACATAGGCGTGACCCTGATGGTCACCCTCACGGCCGGCGCGATCGCCGCCGCGGTGTACTTCTACAACCAGTCCGAGGACAACGACCCGGACCCGATGGTCGCGGGCACGGCGATCCCAGCCGAGACGGTGGCTCCGACGGTCCCGACGCCGACCCAGACCCCGACCACGGTCGAGGACACCACCCCGAATTCCGGCAACGCCGACGACACGCTCCAGGGTGTCGTCCCCAACTTCAACACGTCGGGCAAGCAGAAGCGGTCGCAGCAGGGCAGCGCCGACAAGGCTGACTCGAACCAGAAGCTCCCGAACACGGTGGTCCGTCCCGCCGCGATCCCCAAGTCGCCGCCGCTGAAGGTCGCGCACGGCTTCGCGACCACCTTCGTCGGCTACGAGATCGGCGAGAAGGGCGCGGCGAAGGACTTCGCGAAGACCGCCACCCCGAAGCTCGCTCGCGAGCTGAAGAAGAACCCGCCGAAGCTGCCCTCTTCCGGGCAGATCCCGAAGGCGACGGTGGTGAACGTGGTGCGCGGCAAGAAGAGCGGCAACGACCTTGAGGTCAGCGTCTCGCTGATGCGGACCGGCGCCGCCTCCGAGCTGCGGCTCACCCTGACCAAGGAAAAGGGCAAGGGCTGGCTGGTCAGCCAGGTCCGCGGATAGGACAGGCAGTGGGGAGGTTCAGGACAGCCCTGGCGACGATCTCGGTCGGCGCCCTGCTCGCCACCGGCCACGCGGCCGACGCGACCGGTGCGACCCCGATCACCGACGAGCCGGCGACCACCGCCAGCGACGGCGGCACGAGCGCGACCGGCCCCAGCGGCCCGACCGGCAACACCACCGGAACCTCAGGAAGCACGGGCAGCACAGGCAGCACCGGCAACTCGGGCAGTACCGGCTCGAAAGGCAAGAACAACTCCGGCACCGGCACGTCCGGCAATGGCAGCTCCGGATCGAAGAACAAGGGCACGGGCGGTACGGGCAAGAAGAGCGGCAAGAACCTCAAGCCGCAGACGACCGACCCGAAGACCGAAGAGATCGTGCCGGAAAGCGACTCACCGCTCTCGGCCGAGATCACGACCAGCCCGAGTCTCGGGCTCTCCGGTGACTCGACCCCGGTCGCGGCCTGCGACGGCAGTGCCGGGCCACCTCGCAACCTGATCCCAATCTACGTCGAGGCCGCGAAGAAGTACAGCCTCGGTGAGCGTGGCCCGCAGATCCTCGCCGCGATCAACTCGATCGAGACCGATTTCGGCCGGCTCAACAACGTCACCTCCTACGCCGGCGCGATCGGCTGGATGCAGTTCATGCCCTCGACCTGGGACATGTACGCGACCGACGGCGACGGGGACGGCAAGACCGACCCGTACAACCCCCGCGATGCGATCCACGCCGCGGCGCGTTACCTGCAGGCCGCCGGCGCCCCGGAGAACTGGTACGACGCGGTCTACGCCTACAACCACGCTGACTGGTACGTCCAGGACGTGCTCGACAAGGCCGCCTGTTACGGCGCCCTGGAGGACACGATCGAGGTCGACGAGGAACTCAAGACCTTCGTCTGCAAGGCCTCCGACGCCCGGGTCCTCGAGATCCCGAACTACTACATGCGCGGCTTCGAGGACGCCGCCTCGCGCTACGAGCTCGGTCAGCGCGGCGTCTGGGTGCTGGCCGCGGTCGCCCGGCTCGAGTCCGACTACGGCCGCGGCATGACCCCGCGCCAGCTCAAGCAGAACGGGCCGATGGGCCTCTCGCGCGACGAGTGGAAGCAGTACGGGGTCGACGGTGACGGCGATGGCTTCGTCGAGCGCGACGAGCCCTGGGACGGCATCGCCACCTTCGCCCGCCTGCTCTGGTCACAGCCGACTCTCGAGGCGGGGCTCTTCGAACACAACCACGCGACCTGGTACGTCCAGGCGGCGGTCGACGACGCCGCTCGGATCGCCGGTGACTGCGACACCTCGAAGACCGATTGGAACATCGCCTACCCGGTGCCGACCAACTCGACCGAGATCAACTGGGACAACCTGCAGATCCTCAACTCGGCGGCCCAGGACGACATCAAGAACGGCCTGATCGACCAGCGAGTGGTCAACCTGCTCGCCATCCTGACCCAGAAGTACAGCATCCTGATCAGCGCCCTGCGCTCCGATCACAGCCAGATGACCGCCTCCGGCAACGTCTCCAACCATTACGGCGGCCGGGCGATGGACATCGCCGCGGTCAACGGCGTCCCCTGCACCGACCAGTCCGCGGAAAGCCCCTGCACCGAGGTGATCAAGCTGCTCGCCTCCTTGCCCGAGGGCGTCAAGCCGACCGAGCTGATCTACGGCTGGGACATCGACGGTCCGGGACCGGCCTTCGCCCTGGCCGACCACACCAACCACATCCACGCCGGCTTCGGCCTCTGAGAATCGTCACCCAGGTTCGATTCGCTTGGCCATAGCGCCTGCTGATCAAACCTAGGTCCGCTGCGGCGATACTTTTCGGGATCCGCCGTGCTTAGGGAGAGCTGTACCGGAACGGAAACCGATGGCGCCCACCCCCAGTCCCAGGGAAAACACCAAGGCAAGGCTTGCCCGTACGTTGGCGGTCGCGCTCGGCCTGCTCGTGCTGGCGCTGGCCGGACCGAGTGCCGCCACGGCGCGAAAGCCCCCGAACGTCGTCCTCATCCAGGTCGATGACATGGCCCGCAGCCTGCTCCGGGCGACGCTCAAGAGCCACGGCCGCAAAGTGCCGGCGATGCCGAACCTGCTCCGAGGGGTGGCCGGAAAGGGCGTTCAGATCGGCCACTACTACGCCAGCCATCCGCTCTGTGGCCCCTCCCGCGCCTCGCTCCTGAGCGGCCGGGCGACCCACAACCACGGCATGCTGATCAACGCCGGCGCCTACGGGTACCCGGTCTGGCGAAACGGGCCGTTCTACAGCGAGAACCTGCCGGTCTGGCTCCAGCGCGCCGGCTACCGGACCGCTCACATCGGCAAGTACATCAACGGCTACGGGGTCGAAGAAGAGGCCGAGGTGCCGCCGGGATGGGATCGCTGGGTGACGCCGCTGCGGGAGAATGGCGCCGGCTACTACGGCCTGGACCTCAACATCGACGGCCGGGTGGTCCCGGGGGTCTCCGACTGGCACGATCGCGACCTGGCCGGCTGCCGGCCCGTCTTCTATCTGAAGCCGGGGGCCTGCCGCCACTCGACCGACCTGTACACCGGCTTCGCGCTGAAGGAGCTGGTCGAGGCGAAGCGCTCCGGCCAGCCGTTCTACCTCCAGCTCGACTTCAACGCACCGCATGACGACGGCCGGCTGGAACCCGGACCGACCCCGCCGACCCGGCTCAAGCGGCTGACCCGAAAGGTCCTGCCGGGCTACGACCTCCACGACCATCCCCCGGCCTGGAATGCGCCGGTCTTCCTGCGCGACCAGCCTTTGCTCACCGGCGCGCTCAAGGACGAGATCCGCAAGCGCTGGACGAACGAGGTGCTCTCGATGCGAGCCGTCGACGAGGGGATCGGGCGAATACTCGGCCTGCTCGGAAAGCAGCGCCAGCTCAGGAACACCTACGTGATCTTCATCTCCGACAATGGCATGTTCCACGGCGAGCATCGGATCGCCTATGGCAAGTACCTGCCGCAGCAACCGTCGTCCTGGCAGCCGCTGCTGGTCCGCGGGCCGGGCCTTCCGGCAAGCAGGGTCAGCTGGTCATCGGGATCGAACCTGGACATCGCCCCGACCGTGCTGGCCATGACCGGTGCGCCACGGACCCGACCGCTCGACGGACGATCGCTGCTGGGGGACCTGAAAGCGCCCCGCCGGGTCTCGAGGGTCCCGGTCCTGCTCGAGGGCTTCAACGGGCGTGACCCTTCCGAGCCGGAGCAGTTCCTGGATGGGATCAACCGGCCGACCAAGAATCAGGCTCTGGTCCTGAATTACACGGGCTTCGTCTCCTGGCCCTGGAAGTACATCCGCTACTCCTACGGAGACCATGAGCTTCACAACCTCCAGCAGGATCCGGACGAGGACCGGAATCTCTGGGACGAGGCCGGTTCGGATCCGGTCATGAACTGGGCCGATTCGATCGCCGATCGCCTGGCATCGTGCTCAGGCCCCGTGTGTCGCCAACCGGTGACCGCGCCCCCGCCCATGACCTCCCGATCCCGGCCTCGAAGCGAGACCGATCAAGCCGCCAAGTTCCGCCGCTGACCAGCGGCCCGCTCGCATATGCTGGCGGCAGGCCGGGTATCGGTCGATTGAAGTCGCAAACCAAGGAGAGGAACGAGATGCCTACTTTCGTGATGCTGACCAACCTGACCGCCGAAGGCGTCAAGACCCTGAAGAACAACCCGGGACGGGTCGCCGAGGTGAATCGCGAGGTCGAGGCACTCGGGGCCAGGGTCGTCGCCCAGTACACGACCCTCGGCCAGTATGACTTCGTGACCGTGATCGAGGCCCCCTCGGAAGAAGTGATGGCCAAGGTCTCGGTCGAGATGGGCTCCCGCGGCACCATGACCAGCCAGACCCTCACCGCGCTCTCCGCCGAGCGACTCGCCGAAGTTCTTTGAGCATCCGCATCCTCGTCCTCGGCGGCGGCGGCCGCGAGCACGCGATCGTGGGCGCGCTTGCCCGTTCCCCGCAGTCCCCGGAACTCTTCTGCGCGCCCGGCAACCCGGGCATCGGCGCCCACGCCACCTGCCTGCCCGAGCTAGACCCGGCCGATCCCGCCGCAGTCACCGCCAAAGCCAGGGAGCTGGAGATCGACCTGGTCGCGGTCGGTCCGGAAGCACCGCTGGTGGCCGGCGTCGTCGACGCCTTGGCTGGTGCGGGGATCGCGGCCTTCGGCCCGAGCGGCGCCGCGGCACAGCTGGAAGGCTCGAAGTCCTACGCCAAGGAGGCGATGGCCGAGGCGGGCGTGCCGACCGCCGGCTACGGCCTGGTGAGCGACCGGGACAGCGCCCTGGCGGCGGTGGCCGAGACCGGCTGCCCGGTGGTGCTGAAGGCGGACGGCCTCGCCGCCGGCAAGGGCGTGCTGATCTGCATGGACGAGGCGGAGGCCCGCGAGGCGATCGAGGTCTTCTTCACCGAGCAGCGCTTCGGGGCGACCGAGGTGGTGGTCGAGGAGTTCCTCGAGGGCGAGGAGCTTTCCCTGCTCGCGATCTGCGACGGCGAACGGGCGATCCCGCTGGCCCCGGCCCAGGACTACAAGCGGATCGGCGAGGGCGACACCGGCCCGAACACCGGCGGCATGGGCAGCTACTCGCCGGTCCAGATCGTTTCCTCGGATCAGCTGGCCGAGCTTTCGGCGACCGTCCATCAGCCGATCGTCGACCTGATGGCCCGTCGCGGCCACCCCTTCCACGGGATTCTCTACGCCGGCCTGATGATGACCGCCGACGGCCCGAAGGTACTCGAGTACAACACCCGCTTCGGCGACCCGGAGACCCAGGCGGTGCTGCCTCGCCTCGAGTCCGACCTGGCCGACCTCTTTCTCGCGGCTTCAAAGCCCGGCGGCCTGGCCGGCAAGGAAGTCAGCTTCGCCGACCAGTGGGCGGTCACCGTGGTCCTCGCCTCGGCCGGCTATCCGGCCTCGTCCTCGAAGGGCGACGTGATCACCGGCCTCGATCAGGCGGCCGCCACGGCCGAGGTGGTGCATGCCGGCACGGCGGTCCAAGACGGACAGATCGTGACCACCGGGGGTCGGGTCCTGAACCTGACCGGCCTCGGCCCCGACGCCGCAACGGCGCGCGATCGCGCTTACGATGCGGCCCAGGCAATCAATTTCAACGGCAAACAGATGCGACGGGACATCGCCGAAAGGGCGGTCCGGCGCGAGAGAGACCAGGAACAATGAGCGAAAACCCCCAGCAGCCGGCCACCCTCTCCTCGGTCGAGGAACTCTTCGAGGAGATCGAGGTCGAAGAACCCAAGGTCGGGATCATCATGGGCTCCAAGAACGACAAGCCTAAGATGCAGCCCGCCGGACAGGCGCTCGAGGACGCCGGCATCGCCTACGAAGTGCGGGTGATGTCCGCCCACCGCGACCCCGAGCTGGTCGTCGATTACTGCACCAACGCGAGGATGCGGGGCCTCAAGGTGATCATCGCCGGAGCCGGCATGTCCGCCGCGCTGCCCGGCGTCGCCGCCGCCCACACCGATCTGCCGGTGATCGGCGTGCCGATCCTCGGCAAGTCGCTGGGCGGGCTCGACGCCCTGCTCTCGGCGGTCCAGATGCCTCCGGGGGTGCCGGTCGCCTGTGTCGCGATCGACGGCGCCAAGAACGCCGGCGTGCTCGCCACCCGCATCATCAACGTCGGCGCCTAGCTCCGCATGATCGAGCGCTACACCCGCCCGGAGATGGGCGCGGTCTGGACCCAGCAGGCCAAGTTCCAGTCCTGGCTGGACGTCGAGCTGGCCGCCACCGACGCCTGGGCGGCGGAGGGCGTCGTGCCGGCCGAGGCCGCCGCACTCTGCCGGGAGAAGGGGGCCTTCACGGTCGAGGAGGTGGACGCCCGCGAGGAGATCACGAACCATGACGTCGCCGCCTTCGTCGATGTGGTCGCCGCCTCGATCGGCGAGGAGGGACGCTGGATCCACTTCGGCCTGACCTCCTCCGACGTGCTCGACACCGCGCTCGCGGTGCAGCTGACCAAGGCCGGGGAGATCCTGGTCGCCGGAGCCAAGACCTATCGCGACGCGCTGATCGAGCGGGCCTTCGAGTTCCGCGACACCCTGGCGATGGGACGCACCCACGGGGTCCACGCCGAGCCGACCACATTCGGCCTGCGGCTGGCCGGCTTCGCCTTCGAGGCCGACCGCAACTGGAAGCGCCTGCAGAGCGCGACCGCCCAGGCCGCCCGCGGCAAGCTCTCCGGCGCGGTCGGTACCTACGCCTCGGTGCCGCCGGCGATCGAGCGTCGCGTGATGGAGACGCTCGGCCTCACGCGCGAGGAGATCGCGACCCAGGTGGTGCCGCGTGACCGCCACGCCGAGCTGCTTTCGGCGATCGCCCTGGCCGGCGCCGGGATCGAGCGGTTCGCGACCGAGGTCCGGCACCTGCAGCGGACCGAGGTCCGCGAGGCCGAGGAGCCTTTCGCCTCGGGTCAGCAGAAGGGCTCTTCGGCGATGCCGCACAAGCGCAACCCGATCCGCACCGAGCGCCTGACCGGACTTGCCCGCCTGCTTCGCGGCTACGCCCAGACCGGCCTCGAGAACGTCGCCCTCTGGCACGAGCGGGACATCTCCCACTCCGGCGCCGAACGGGTGATCCTGCCCGACGCGACGATCGGCCTCGATTACATGCATTACATCGCGACCCAGGTGGCGACCGGATTGGTCGTCCACGTCGATCGCTTGAAGTCGAACCTCGAGCTGACCCACGGGGCCCTGTTCAGCCAGCGGGCACTGACCGCGCTGGTCGAGTCCGGGATGACCCGCGATGACGCCTACCGGGTCGTCCAGGCTGCCGCCCACGAAGCCTTCGACACCGGCACACCATTCCGCGAGCTGATCGGCAAAACCGCCCCCAACCTAGATCTGGACGAGATCTTCGACTACAACGCCTACCTGACCCACCTGCCGGAGGT
>JBIQLL010000020.1:16774-55090 GCA_044464425.1 Solirubrobacterales bacterium
CGCGGTGGCGGACCGCGAGGATCGCGGTGCGGGGTGAGGGGTCGAGGTCCACGTAGCGGATGCCGAGGAAGGCGAGCTCGCGGACCGAGTCGGGCAGCAGGGAGAGGCCGAGGCCGGCCGAGACCAGGCCGAGGATCGAGAGCACGCTGGTCGCCTGCTGCGCGATGTTGATCCCGTTGCCGTACTCGCGGGCGATGTTCATGGTCTCGTCGTAGAGCCCCGGGATCTGTTCCCGCTCGATCACCACCATGGGCTCCTCGAGCACCTCGCCCGGGTGGAGGCGCTCCCGACCCGCCAGAGAGTGCCCGGCCGGGACGGCGGCGACGATGTGCTCCTCGAGCACCCGTTCGACCACGAGGTCGCCCGGATCGGGCTCGGTGCGCACGAAGCCGAGATCGAGGTTGCCGCGCGCCAGCTCCTCGGTCTGAGCCCGGATCGAGAGTTCGCGCAGCTCCAGGACGACCCGCGGGTGGGTGCCCCGGAAGCGTCGCACCGCGCCCGGTACCACGCCGATCGCCGCGGTCTCGACGAAGCCGACCGCGAACCGGCCGATCATGCCGCGCGCCGCGTCACGGGCCGCGGTCACCGCCGTGTCGATGTCATCGAAGGTGCGCCGGCTGTGCTCGGCCAGGGCCTCGCCGGCGGGGGTCAGGCCGATCGACCGGCTGCTGCGGTCGATCAGCTCGACCCCGACTATCGCCTCGAGCTTGCGAATCTGCTGGCTCAGCGAGGGCTGCGCGATGTGCAGGCGCTCGGCCGCGCGGCCGAAATTCAGCTCTTCGGCCACCGCGGCGAAGTAGCGCAGATGTCGCAGTTCGATGTTCATAGGTGAAACCTATGTGTTAATGGGAAAACAGATATTAGACATAAGGGGTGTGCGAGCCCTAGCGTGGTGAGCGCATGGAAGTCAATTCTGCACCCCAGGTCGCGGCGTCGCGAGGACACTTGCCGATTGCCAGGACGGTCCTCGGCACTCTTGCCGGCGCCGCGATCGGATTCGGTCTGGTCATTCTCGCCCGCGCGATCTCCGGCCTCGATCTCCTCCAGACCGAGCAGACCGGCTACCCGCACGTGATCGTGCCGCTGATCACGGCCCCCTTCGGATTCCTCTGGGGGATGGGCTGCTTCGATTACTGGCTCAAGTGGGCCTTCGGCGCGAAGGAGCTCCCGGACGAGCACGCCGACCACGGCGCCTACGAGTGGCGCGACTACTTCCGCTTCAACACCGATCACAAGGTGATCGGGATCCAGTACGTCGTCACCACGCTCTGCTTCTTCCTGATCGGCGGCCTGCTGGCGATGCTGGTGCGGGCCGAGCTGGCCCAGCCGGGCAGCCAGATCGTGGCCGCCAACACCTTCAACGGCCTCTTCTCGACTCACGCCACGATCATGATCTTCATGTTCATCATCCCGGCCTTCGCCGGGCTGGCGAACTACGTGCTGCCGCTGATGATCGGCGCGCCGGACATGGCCTTCCCCCGGCTGAACGCACTCAGCTTCTGGCTGCTGCCGATCGCCGGTGTCATCTTCCTGGCCAGCTTCCTCGCGCCCGGCGGCGCCTTCGACGCGGGCTGGACCGGTTACGCGCCGCTCTCAACCGGAGCGCCGCTAGGCCAGTCCTTCTTCAACATCGGCGTGCAGTTCGCCGGCTTCTCGTCGATCTTCGCGGCCGTCAACTTCCTGGTCACGATCATCGCGATGCGAGCGCCCGGCATGAACATCTGGCGGATGCCGCTGCTCGGCTGGGCCAACCTCGCCACCTCGCTGCTGATCGTCGGCGCGACCCCGTTCATCGCCGGCGTCCAGCTGATGGTCCTGCTCTCCCGGGTCATGGGGATGAACTTCTTCAACTTCCTCGAGGGCGGCGACGTCATCTCCTACCAGCACATCTTTTGGTTCTACTCGCACCCAGCCGTCTACATCATGATGCTGCCCGGCTTCGGGATCGTCAGCGAGGTGATCGCCACCCACGCCCGCAAGCCGATCTTCGGCTACCGCCTGATGGCCCTCTCGCTGATCGGCATCGTCCTGCTCAGCTACTCGGTCTGGGCGCACCACATGTTCGTCTCCGGCATGTTCCCGTGGCTGCGGGTGCCAATGATGATCACCTCCACCCTGATCGCGGTCCCGACCGGCATCAAGATCTTCTCCTGGCTGGCCACCCTGTTCTGGGGCAAGATCCACGCCAACCGGACCGCGATGCTGTTCGCCCTCGGCTTCATAGTGAGCTTCATAGTCGGCGGCATCAGCGGGGTCATGATCGCCCTGGTGCCGATCGACATCCACGTCACCGACACCTACTTCATCGTCGCCCACATCCACTTCGTGCTCTTCGCCGGCTCGGTCTTCACGATCTTCGCCGGGGTCTACCACTGGTTCCCGAAGATGACCGGGCGCATGTACGACGAGCGACTCGGCCGCATCCACTTCTGGCTGACCCTGGCCGGAACCTGGATGACCTTCGCTCCCATGCACTGGATCGGCATGGACGGCATGCCCCGCCGGGTCGCCGACTACGCCAGCCAGTACGGCGACTGGAACCTGCTGATCTCGATCTCCTCCTTCATGCTCGGCGCCGCACAGCTGATCTTCGTCTACAACATGATCGTCAGCTGGCGCTTCGGCCCGAAGGCCGGGGACAACCCCTGGCGGGCCCACTCGATCGAGTGGCAGGTCTCCTCGCCGCCGCCGGTCTACAACTTCGACCGCATCCCGCGGGTCGTCGGCAGCCCCTACGAGTTCGGCATCCCCGGCTTCCGCCACGCAATCATGGACGATGACCAGGACCGAGAGAAGCGGCCGGCTCACGCCCAGGCTCCCGAGCAGGAACAAACCGCCAGCGTCTAGCGTCCGAGTGCAGTTAAGCTCCGCCCATGATCCTCTACGTCTGTGGGCAAGGGGCCAACGGCCCGGCGGGGCTCCATCCCTGCGCGAAGGCCGGTAAGGCACTCGATGCGGCCGGCCATGAGTATGAGCTCCGGAAGGTGCGGGGCTACCGGATGATGCCCTGGACCTGGCGCAGCCGGGCCGCGGATCGCGAGGAGATCAAGCAGCTGTCGGGGACCAACGAGGTACCGATCCTCGTTCTGGACGACGGTGAAGTGATCAGCGACTCGTCCGCGATCGCCCGCTGGGCGAAAGAGAATCCCGCTCCTGCGAACTAGGGCCGAACCGGTCGAACGCTCGACGGCGAAGGCTGCCGCCGACGCGGTCGCCCGTGGTTTTCAGGACAACGAGCTCTGGTGCTGGCTGCTGCCGGACGACCGAGTCCGAGCGCGGGTCGAGCGGCGCCAGTACCGATCGCTGGTCAAACGCGTCTTCGTGCCACGGCGTTCGGCCTGGCTCTCCCGCGACGCGGATGGCGCGGTCTGCGGGGCCGCGCTCTGGTACCCACCCGGAACCAAGCACCACAGCTTGCGCGAGACGCTGGCCGAGAGCCTGCCCTTTCTCCCGGCCGGGATCCCTCACCTCGGCAAGGCGTCGAGACTCCAGCGGCTGATCGTCTCGAACTGGCCCCGCGAGCCGCACTGGTATCTCTCGGTGCTCTCGGTCTCCCCCGAATCCCAGCACCAGGGGTACGGGAGCGCCCTGCTCGGCCCCGGCCTGGCCGCCGCCGACCGCCAGGGCCTCGGCTGCTGGCTCGAAACCCAGCGGGAAAGCAACCTCCCTTTCTACGGGCGTTTCGGCTTTCAGCTGGTCAGGCGCCTAGAGGTCGAGTCGGGGGTCCGGCTCTGGCTGCTGTGGCGTCCGCCCGCCACCTGAGCGGACGAAAGTCTTTTCGCATCGGCAGACCCGGATGCCCGGCCGCTTACCCGACTCGGATGCCTTGTAAAGTCGGGAAGTAATGAGCGCCTCGATTGAAGACCTGAAACTCGTCAATTCCGGCAAGGTCCGTGAGATCTACGAGATCGAGGATGATCTCCTGCTGGTCGCCTCGGATCGAATCTCGATCTACGACGTGATCATGCCGACCGCGATCCCCGACAAGGGGAAGGTTCTGACCCAGATGTCGAACTTCTGGTTCGAGAACACTACCGAGATCGTGCCAAACCACTTCATCTCCAACGACGTGCCCGAAGAGGTCGCCGGTCGCGCCGTCCGGGTGCGGAAGCTCGAGATGTACCCGGTCGAGTGCGTGGTCCGCGGCTACCTCTCCGGCTCCGGCTGGAAGGAGTACCAGCAGTCCGGTTCGGTATGCGGGGTCGGCCTGCCCGAAGGCCTCCGGGAGTCGGACAAGCTACCGCGCCCGATCTTCACCCCCGCCACCAAGGCCGAGCTCGGCGACCACGACGAGAACGTCGACTTCGAGCGCGCCGCCGAGATCGTCGGCGACCGCCATCTGATGGAGGAGCTGCGCCGGATCTCGATCGAGCTCTACGAGTACGGGGCCGCCCACGCCGCCGAGAAGGGCATCATCCTGGCCGACACCAAGTTCGAGTTCGGCAGCTACGCCGGGGCCGAGATCGTGCTCGGCGACGAGGTCCTCACCCCGGACTCCTCGCGCTACTGGCCCGCCGATCAGTACGAACCCGGGAAGACGCAGCCCTCCTTTGACAAGCAGTACGTCCGGGACTGGGCCAACGCGGCCGGCTGGGATCACAACCCGCCCGCGCCGGAGCTGCCCGAGGACGTGGTCGCCCAGACCCAGGCCAAGTACCGCGAAGCCTACGAGCGGATCACCGGACGGGAGCTTTGATGCAGGCCCGGGTGCTGATCCGTCCCAAGAAGGGCATCCTCGATGCCCAGGGCAAGGCGGTGGAAGGCGCGCTGCCGGCGCTCGGCTTCGACGGGATCGGCCAGGTCCGGGTCGGCCGGATCGTCGAACTCGAAGCTGAGAATGCTGATCAGCTGGAAGAGCTCTGCGAGAAGCTGCTCGCCAACCCGCTGATCGAGGACTACGAGATCGAGACCATCTCCGAATGAAGTGGGGCGTACTGCAGTTCCCCGGGTCCTGCGACGAGCGCGACGCCCTGAACGCCTGCCTCATCGCCGATCCCGCCTCTGAGTCTCGACTGGTCTGGCATGAGGACACCGATCTCTCGGGACTCGACGGAGTCGTGGTTCCCGGCGGTTTCTCCTATGGCGACTACCTGCGGGCCGGCGCGATCGCCCGGTTCTCTCCGGCGATGACCGCGGTGGCCGAATTCGCCGCCGATGGCGGTCTGGTGCTGGGGATCTGCAACGGGTTTCAGGTGCTTTGTGAGAGTGGGCTCCTGCCGGGGGCGCTCTTGACCAACGAGGGCACCCGCTTCATCTGCCGTCAGGGGGAGCTGGTGGTCGGCGAGTCCGGCTCGCCGTTCCTGGCCGCCCTCGAGCCGGGCCAGCGGATCTCGGTGCCGTTCAAGCATCAGTCCGGGCGCTTCTTCGCGCCGCCCGAGCTGCTGGAGCAGATCGAGTCGAAGAACCAGGTGGCCTTCCGCTATGCGCCGGGGCAGAACCCGAACGGCTCCCTGAATGACATCGCCGGGGTCACCAATGAGGCCGGCAACGTGCTCGGCCTGATGCCCCATCCCGAGCACGCGGTGGAAGCCTTCAGTGGCTCGACCGACGGGCTGGCGATCTTCCAGGGCCCGGCTCGCGCCGCCGCCGGAGCGGTCGCGTGAGCGAGAGCAGCCCCCACCGCGAACTCGGGCTGACCGATCACGAGTTCGAACTGATCTGCGAGAAGATGGGCCGCGAGCCGAACGGGGTCGAGCTGGCCATGTTCTCCCTGCTCTGGTCCGAGCACTGTGCCTACAAGCACTCGCGCAAGCTGCTGAAGAACCTGCCGACCGAGGGCCCGCGCGTGGTCATGGGCCCGGGCGAGAACGCCGGTGCGGTCGACATCGGCAACGGGTACTCGGTCGCCTTCAAGGTCGAGTCCCACAACCATCCTTCCGCGGTCGAGCCCTTCCAGGGCGCCGCGACCGGAGTCGGCGGCATCCTCCGCGACGTGATCGCCCTCGGCGCCCGGCCGATCGCCATCCTCGACTCGCTCCGCTTCGGCGAGCCCGACACGGAACGCACCCACTACCTGGTTGACGGCGTGGTCCGCGGGATCGGCCACTACGGCAACTCGATGGGCATCCCGACGGTCGGAGGCGAGATCTACTTCGAGCCGCCCTACGAGCAGAACCCGCTGGTCAACGCGATGTGCGTCGGCCTCGCCCGCACCGACGAGATGGTCCGGGCCGCCGCGGCCGGGGTCGGCAACAAGGTCGTGCTCTTCGGGTCGCTGACCGGACGTGACGGGATCGGCGGCGCCTCGGTGCTCGCCTCGGCCGAGCTCGACGAGGGCGACGACGCGAAACGCCCGACCGTGCAGATCGGCGATCCCTTCGAGGAGTCGAAACTGCTCGAGTGCTGTCAGGAGCTGTTGAGCCAGGACCTGCTGGTCTCACTGCAGGACCTCGGCGCCGCCGGACTCACCTCGTCGGCTGGCGAGATGGCCTCGGCGGGCAGCACCGGCATCGACATCGACGTCGCCCTGGTGCCGCTGCGCGAGGCTGACATGGAGCCCTTCGAGATCATGGTCTCCGAGTCTCAGGAACGGATGCTGGCCGTGGTCGAGCCGGAGAAAGTCGATGCGGTGCTCGCGCTCTGCACCAAGTGGCAGACGGCTTCCGCGGTGATCGGCGAGGTCACCGACAGCGGGACGTTCCGAATCCTGAAGGAAGGCGAGGCGGTCGGTGAGATCGAGGTCGAGGACCTGGTCGACGGCTGCCCGCTCTACGACCTCGATCCCGAGGAACCGGCCGAGTGGGCGTACCCGAACCGCGAGACGATCGCGGCCGACGCCTCGGCCAGCGACATCGCGCTGAGCCTGCTCGCCTCACCCTCGATCGCCTCCAAACGCTGGGCCTTCGACCAGTACGACTCGATCGTCGGCTCGCGCACCGTCCACCGGGCCGGGACCGCCGACGCCGCGGTGCTGAACATCCCCGAGTCGGGCCGCGCGATCGCGGTCTCGATCGACGGCAACGGCCGCCGGGTCGCCTGCGATCCCTTCCAGGGCACGGTCGAAGCCACCCTCGAATGCGCGGCCAACCTCGCCGTCGTCGGGGCCGAGCCGCTCGGTGTGACCAACTGCCTGAACTTCGGCAACCCGGAGAAGCCGGGCGTCGCCTGGCAGCTCGGCCGGGCGATCGAAGGGCTGGCCGAAGCCTGCCGGGCGCTCGAGGCGCCCGTCGTCGGTGGAAACGTGTCCCTCTACAACGAGACCCCGCAGGGCCCGATCTACCCGACCCCGGTGGTCGGCATGGTCGGCGAGCTGCCCGACCCCGCCAACGCGGCGGGTGAGAACTGGCGCGAGGGTGACGTGATCGCCTTGGTCGGGCCCTTCGACCCGTCACTGGCCGGCTCCGAGCTGGAGAAGCAGCGGGGCCAGCTCGGCAGGGGACTGCCGGCCCGGGAGATAGCCCCGGTCCGCTCGGCGATCGACCTGGTCCGCGAAGCGGTCCGCTCCGGAGCGATCCGCACCGCGACCGACGTCTCCGACGGTGGCATCACCACCGCCCTGGCCGAGCTGGCGATCGAGTCCGGATTCGGCTGCGAGGTGGACATGCATCCGCTGATTGTCCGTCGCGAGTGCTCCGCCGAGGACGCGCTGTTCGGCGAAGGCCCGGGCGGCTTCCTGCTGGCCGGCGACGAGGCGGAGCTGGAGAAGCTGGGCGGACAGGGAGTCGACTTCGAGCTGATCGGCGAGGTGAGAGGCAACGAGGTGATCGTCAAAGCCGAGGCCGCCCGGGTCGAGATCCTGGTCGAAGAGGCCCGAGCCGCCTTCGAATCGCTCGAGGACCGCATCGAGTCAGACCAAGCCGGGATCACGCATTAGGATCCTCCGAGCGGAGCCCTCCCAACCATTCATTGCTTCGATGGGAGGGCGGGTGTCACTTGGAGGGCGGGTTGGACCCCGCCCGACTTCCTTATTCTGGGGACGTGGCGCAGGCACATCACGATCCCGAGACAACCGAGAGCAGGCGTGATCTTGCGGCGCAGGTCGCCAAGCCGATGCGCCAGTTCCTGGCGACCGAGTCCGGCAGCGCCGGACTGCTGCTCCTCGCCGCCGTAGCGGCTCTGGTCTGGGCGAACTCGCCGGTCAGCGATTCCTACGACAGCCTCTGGGGCACCAACCTCCAGATCAACATCGGCGACCTCTCGATCGCCCATGATCTGCGCTTCTGGATCGACGAGGCCCTGATGGCGATGTTCTTCTTCGTGATCGGCATGGAGGTCCGGCGCGAGATGGCGATGGGCGAGTTGACCGACAACAAACGGGTCATGGTGGCGGCGCTCGGCGGAATCGGCGGGATGATCCTGCCCGCTCTGATCTACCTCCTGATCAACGCCGGATCCGGGCACGAGCACGGCTGGGGAATCGTGATCGCGACCGACACCGCCTTCGTGCTCGGTGCGCTCGCCCTGGTCGGGCCCAAGTTCCCGACCCAGCTTCGGGTGTTCCTGCTGACCGTCGCGATCGTCGACGACATCGTCGCGATCAGCGTGATCGGCCTCTTCTACTCCGAGTCGCTCGATTACACGGCGATCGCGATCTGCGCCGCCGCGTTGGCCCTGATCTGGCTGTTTCCGCGGATCCGGGTCTGGCGTTCCGGGGCCTACTTCGCGGCCGGCGCGATCGCCGTCATCGCCGCGATGGAATCGGGCTTTCACGCAACCCTGGCCGGGATGATCGCCGGCCTGCTGGTCGCCGCCTATCCGCCCCAGCCGAAGAAGGTCGAGAAAGCGGCCCGGCGTGCCCGGGCCTTCCGCCAGTCGCCGCTGCCCGAGGTCGCCCGCTCCGCCAACCTCAGCGTGCAACAGGCGCTCTCCCCCAACGAGCGCTTCCAGACGGTGCTCCATCCCTTCACCAGTTACCTGGTCGTCCCGCTGTTCGCTCTGGCCAATGCCGGCGTCGATCTGCGGGGTGGCGTGCTCGGCGACGCACTCGGCTCCACCCTGACCTGGGGTGTCGTCGCCGGCCTCGTGCTCGGCAAGTGCCTGGGCATAACCACCGGTGTGGTCGCCGCGATAAAGACCCGGATCGGCGAGATGCCGCCCGGGATCGGGAAGGGCCAGACGGTCGGCGGTGCGGCACTCTCCGGCATCGGATTCACCGTCTCCCTGCTGATCGCGCGGCTCGCCTTCGACGACCTTCAGACCCAGGACCACGCCGTAGTCGGCATCTTCCTCGCCTCGATCATCGCGGTCGCCCTCGCCTGGCTGATCTTCAAGCTGGCGGCGGTCTTCCGAGGCGAGGTGAGTGCCGGCCTGCCCCGCAAGCTCAGCCTGCCGGTCGACCTCGAACGCGACCATTACCGGGGCGATCCCGAGGCACCCTATGTGCTGGTCGAGTACGGCGATTACGAGTGCCCGTTCTGCGGCCGTGCCACCGGGATGGTCCGCGAGCTCCGGGAACGCCTGGGCGACCAGCTGCTGTACGTGTACCGCCACCTCGCCCTGGTCGACGTCCATCCCCATGCCGAGCTGGCCGCCGAGGCCGCCGAGGCCGCGGGGCAACAGGACAAGTTCTGGGAGATGCACGTGGAGCTCTACGACCACCAGGGCGATCTCGACATCGAGGACCTGATCGGGTACGCGGGCAAGCTCGAACTTGACGTCGACCAGTTCGTCGAGGACGTCCAGGCCGGGCGAAACGCCCGCCGAGTTCAGGAGGACGCGGCCTCCGGCGACGCCAGCGGCGCCCACGGCACACCGACCTTCTTCGTCAACGGGGTCCGGCACACCGGCGCCTATGACGCGATCAGCCTGGCCGCGGAGCTCCGCGGCCAGGCGACGCCGCCCTGAAACGAACTACTGGCCGAATCGGCCCGAATGTGTTAGGCCTAGAAGGTCAGGGGTTGATCTCGGTCCGAACGGAAGGCACAGGACATGGTTCAGAGGGTTCGTCTCGTTCTACTCGCGGTGCTGGCGGCGCTGCTGACGACGCTGGCCGGCGCGGGGCCGGCTGCGGCCGCGCCGGCCAACGACAACTTCGCCTCGGCCCAAACCATGGGCGGCGCCTTGCCGATCACGGTCTCCGGCAATGACTTCGGGGCGAGCGCCGAGCCGGGCGAGCCGACGATCGCCTCGGTCCCGGCCCAGAAATCGGTCTGGTACCGCTGGACCGCCCCGACGACCGCCACCTACGTGGTCGACACCTGCGATGACGGCTTCACCGGAGCCGACTTCACGAACCCGCTGATCGGGGTCCGGACGGGAACGACCCTCGCCACGCTGGCCAACGTGGCCGAGGTCAACGGCAGCTGCTCGCTGCGCTTCACGGCGACCGCCGGCACCGCCTATTACCTCCAGATCGATTACTACGAGTACGAGGGCAGTTTCAACCTGACGCTGCGCAAGCTCGACCCGCCGGCAAACGACAACTTCGCGACCCCGAGAGCGCTCGGCCCCGCCCTGCCGTTGAACGTGAACGCGACCACGGTCGACTCGAGCTGGGAGGTGGGCGAGCCGCCGGCCTTGGGCGGGGCCAGCGATTCCCGCTCGGTCTGGTTCAGCTGGACCGCGCCGACGACCCAGCGAGTCCGGCTCAGCCTCTGCGACAAGACGCTGGTCGACGGCGCCTTGAACGACACGACGATCGTCTACGCGGGCGCCACGCTCGCCACCCTGACGACGGTCGCCGAGCTCACCTCCAACGACTGCAACGTGGATTTTCCGGTCACGGCCGGCACCACCTACCGGATCGGCGTGAGCGGCACCAGTCCCGGTGAGTTCGACTTCGTGCTCGCTATGAAGGCGGCGCCGATCCCCGCCAATGACGGTTTCGCCAGCGCCCAGGTGGTTGGACCGGCGCTGCCGGTCAACACCGCGGGCAACAACGATTTCGCGACCGAGGAGGCCGGTGAACCGCAGCATGGCGATTACCCGGATACCAGTCGGTCGGTCTGGTTCAGCTGGACCGCCGCGGTGAGCGGGCCGGTCCGGGTCAAGGCCTGCAATCCAGAGCTCGAGTTCTTCACCAGCGTCTACACCGGGACCACGCTGGCAACGCTCACCGACGTAAGCGAGTGGTTCAATTACGCGCCCTGTTCGAGGTTCTTCACCGCGGTCGCCGGTACCACGTACCGGATCGCGGTCGCCGGAGGACCATTCGGTGACACTCACGGCCCCTTCGCCCTGAACCTGCATCGGGTCGCGATTCCGGCCAACGACGATTTCGACCACGCCCTCGATCTCGGGTCAGGTCTCGCGGTCACCCAGCAGGGAACCACGGTCGACTCGACCATCGAGACGGACGAGCCTACCCACGGCAACCTGTACGGGAGCAACGGCGGGACGGTCTGGTACCGCTGGACCGCCCCCAATGACAACGCGGTCATCCTCACGGCCTGCTCGCGCGAACAGCCGAACGGGATCGCGGTGTTCGGTGCCGACCCGGACAGTGAGTTCACCGGGCTCAGGGCACTGCGTCAGATCGATTACGACGACAGCTCATGCCGGGATGGGACGCGAGGTGGCCGACTGGCGATCGCGCCGGTCAAGGGAACGGTCTACTCGATCCTCGTCAGCCCGGCCGAACCCGACTACGAATCGGCTTTCACCCTGACTATCAACGGAACCTCGAGCACCACGACCGGGCCGAACGGCAAGCCGCCGAAGGCCGGTTTCAACCTGAAGAAGACGCTCGCCAAGTGTCACCGGATCAAGGGCAAGGGGCGCAAGGCAAGGCACCGGCGGACCAGGTGCATCAGGAACGCCCGCCGCAAGGCCGCGATCATCAAGTGCAAGAAGATCAAGAAGGCAGGCAAGCGGAACAAGTGCATCAAGAAGGCCCGCAAGCGCTTCAGGTGAACGTCTCATTCAGCGTGATCGGCCTACCGCTTGCAGAGCCGCTCGCGAGCGATCCAGTTCGCGTTGCGGGGCGCGCGGCGCGAGGGTCGGGTCGAGGCTCCGCACTCGCCCGAGTGGCGTGAGGGCTTGCCCGCCGGGGGCCGACGGAGCCCGCCGGCGTTGCTGGCTGTCGCCGCGAGCAGCCGTGGGACCGGGTTGATCGGGGTGTTGTAGCGACGCACCTCGAAATGCAGGTGCGGACCGGTGGAGTGACCGGTCGAGCCCACGTAGCCGATCCGGGTGCCGCCGGTGACTCGCTGGCCGACCGAGGTCGTAATCCGGGAGAGATGCGCGTACCAGCTGGTGAAGCCGAGCCGGTGCTGGATCACCACCAGGTTGCCGTAACCGCCGTAGTTGTAGCCGGCGGAGATCGTGATGCCGACTCCGGCCGCGCCGACCGGGGTGCCGTAGGCGACCGGGAAGTCGACGCCGTCGTGAGTCCGGCCGGGGGCACTCGCCGGCGCGAAGGGGCTGCCGATCGGTCCTGGGACCGGGCGCAGGAACCGCACCGGCCCGCTCGGGGGACCGGCGTTGCCTCCTCCACCACCTCCCCGCAGCGACCGGATGGTGATCGGCCCGGCGATTCCGTCCACCGCCACTCCGGCGGCTGACTGGGCGCGCCGCACCGCGCCCTGAGTCAGCGGTCCGAATAGCCCGTCGGCCCGGCCCGGGCCGTGACCGGCTCGCTGCAGCAGGAACTGGAGTGCGGCGACGTCCCAGCCGCGGTGGCCGCGTCGCATCGGCCGGCTGCCGAGGGCGGGGCGTCCCCGCCAGCCGAGCGCCCGCCGGGTCTTCGGCCCGGCGATGCCGTCAACCCGCAGACCATGGCGGCGCTGAAAGGCCCTGACTCCGCGGCGGGTCAACGGCCCCTTGATCCCGTCCACCTGGCCGCTGTAGAGACCCAACGAATCCAGGGCCGCCTGCAGCGCAGCCACGCTGGCCGGTGATCCCTGGGCCGGGGCCGGGGCCAGGACCACCGCGATCACGATCAAAAACGCTGCTCCGCCTGCTCGGATCAGACGCATACAGCGATCGTTGACCGACCGAGCAGGCGGTTGCAAGCTTGGCAACGTTTCATGCAACGCGGCCTTCTCGCCCGACCGGGAGGTGAGTCAGATGATTGTCCGGCCTCGTCGGCGGGTACGCCAGTGCTATGAGAGGCAGGAGGCGCTCATCGCTGGTTTCGCTTGCCTGCGCCGCGATTCTTGGCGCAGGGGCACTCGCCGGATGCGGTGGCGACGAGAACGGTCCCGTCTCGCTCAAGTGGTTCATCGCGATCCAACCCGGGGGCTCGATCCAGAAGGTCGCGGAAACCTGCTCGAAGGAGTCGGGCGGGAAATACACGATCGACCTCGAACTGCTGCCGACCGACGCCTCCCAGCAGCGTGAACAGCTGGTCCGCCGGCTCGGCGCCGAGGATTCTTCGATCGACCTGATCGGCATGGACGTGGTCTGGACCGCCGAGTTCGCCAACGCCGGCTGGATCCGCAAGTGGTCGGGAGCCGACGCCAAGGAAGTCACTCGCGGCGTCTTCAAGCCGGTGATCGAGACGGCCAGCTTCGACGGTGATCTCTACGGAGCTCCCTTCAACTCCAACACGCAGCTGCTCTGGTACCGCAAAGATCTGGTGCCCCGCCCGCCGGAGACCTGGGACGAGATGGTGAAGATGGCCGAGAAGCTCGGACCCGACAACGGCGGGCAGATCCAGCTCCAGTCGAACAAGTACGAGGGCTTCACGGTCTGGGCCAACGCGATGATCGAGTCGGCCGGCACCCAGATCCTCTCCGGCCCGGAGCAGGTCGATCTGGCCGAGGGACCGACCGAGAAAGCACTCGCCTCGATGGGCCTGATGGCGAACTCGTCCGCGGCCGCACCCAACCTCACCACCTCCGACGAGGACACCTCTCGGCTCGGCTTCGAAGCCGGCGCCGCCTTCATGGTCAACTACACCTTCGCCTACGGCAGCGCCGTCGAGAACGCACCGGACGTCGCCAAGAACATGGGCGCGGCCCGATACCCGGGCATCGTTCCCGGCCGCCAGAGCAAGCCGCCGCTGGGCGGGTTCAACCTGGCGATCAGCTCCTACTCGAAGCACGCCGACCTCGCCTACGAGGCGGCGAAGTGCCTGACCGCTCCGAAGCAGCAGCTGACCGTGACCGAGCTCGACGGCCTCGCTCCCGCCCGCTCCGGGCTCTATGACACGAAGGTGGTCCGCAAGGCCTATCCCGGCTTCGCCGACCTGGTCCGGAAATCGATCGAGACGGCCGGCCCGAGGCCGGTAACCCCCGCCTATCAGGACGTCAGCCTGGCGATCCAGGACGCGCTTCACCCCCCGACCAAGATCGATCCGGATGACCCCGGCCCCGCCTATGACGAGCTCAAGGACAAGGTCGAGCAGGGCGTGAAACGGGAGGGACTGCTGTGAGCCGGGCGAAGGCAGCGATCTCGGACCGGGCCCGTTCCGAACGTCGACTCGGCTGGCTGCTCTGCGCTCCGGCGGCGATCGCGATGCTGGCGGTGACCGCCTATCCGATCGGTTACGCGATCGTGCTCTCTCTGCAGCAGGTCGACCTGCGCTTCCCTGACGAGGGCGGCTGGGTCGGCCTCCAGAACTACGGTGCGGTGCTCAGTTCAGGCCTCTGGTGGACCGACCTCTTCAACACGGTCTTCCTCTCGGTGATCTCGGTCTCGATCGAGCTCTGCCTCGGCATGGCGATCGCCCTGGTCATGCACCGGGCGATCTTCGGCCGCGGCGTGGTCCGCACCTCGGTTCTGATCCCGTACGGCATCGTCACCGTGGTCGCCGCCTTCTCTTGGCAGTTCGCCTTCGCTCCGGACACCGGCTTCGTCAACCACTTGCCGCTGATCGCCGACGACAAGGACTGGTTCGGGGAGCGCTTCTCCGCCTTCGCGGTGATCATCATGGCCGAGGTCTGGAAGACGACGCCCTTCATGGCGCTGCTGCTGCTCGCGGGGCTGACCACGATCGACGACGGCCTCTACAACGCAGCCAAGGTCGACGGTGCCACCGCCTGGCAACGCTTCACGCGGATCACCCTGCCGCTGATGAAACCGGCGATCCTGGTGGCGCTGCTGTTCCGCACCCTGGACGCCTTCCGGATCTTCGACACGATCTTCATCATGACCAACGGGGCGCAGGACACCCAGTCGGTCTCGATCCTCGGCTACCAGCAGCTGATCTCCCGGCTCAACCTGGGCCTCGGCTCGGCGGTCTCGGTGCTGATCTTCCTCTGCGTGCTCGTCATCGCCGTGGTCTTCGTGCGGGTGCTCGGAGCCCGCCAGCCGGAAGGGGTGAAGTGATGGAGCACACCGCCCGTCAGAGGACTCTCTGGTCGATCGCGATCCTGCTGGTCCTGATCTTCGCGCTGATTCCCGTCCTCTGGATCATCTCGCTCTCGTTCAAGACCCCCGCCACGATCACCGACCAGTCCTTCATCCCAACCGAGTTCTCGCTCGACAACTACAAGAGCCTGTTCGAGGGCGGGATCTCCGAGAGCCCGTTCATCAAGCCGTTGATCAACTCGCTGGGGATCGCCCTGATCACCACTTTCATCTCGATCATCCTGGCCAGTTTCGCCGCCTACGCGATCGCCCGGCTCGATTTCCCCGGCCGCAGCGTGATGCTGGCCGGAGCGTTGGCGATCGCGATGTTCCCGCCGATCTCCACGGTCGGCCCGCTCTTCGACATGTGGCGCTCGCTCGGGCTCTACGACACCTGGCCCGGACTGATCATCCCCTACCTGACCTTCTCGCTGCCGCTGGCGATCTACACCTTGGTCGCCTTCTTCCGGGAAATCCCCTGGGACCTCGAGAAGGCGGCACAGGTCGACGGGGCCACGCCTTTTCAGGCCTTCCGCAAGGTGATCGTGCCCCTGGCCGCGCCGGGGATGTTCACGGCGGCGATCCTGGTCTTCATCTTCGCCTGGAACGACTTCCTCTTCGCGATCTCGCTGACCTCGTCCGACGCCTCGCGGACCGTGCCCGCCGCGCTCGCCTTCTTCACCGGTGACTCCAGCTTCACCCAGCCGACCGGCAGCATCGCCGCCGCCGCGGTGATCGTCACCGTGCCGATCATCATCTTCGTCCTGCTGTTCCAGCGCCGGATCGTGGCGGGACTGACCTCCGGAGCCGTCAAGGGCTAGGCGCGGCCCGGAAAGGAACTCATGGCAGACATCGTTCTCGACCACGTGACCAAGAAGTACGGCGACGGCTACGAGGCCGTGAAGTCAATGGACCTCCAGATCCAGGACGGCGAGTTCATGATCCTGGTCGGACCTTCCGGCTGCGGCAAGTCGACCGCGCTGAACATGATCGCCGGACTCGAGGACATCTCCGACGGCGAGCTCAAGATCGGCGGTGAAGTGGTCAACAACCGCGCTCCCCGAGACCGCGACATAGCGATGGTCTTCCAGAACTACGCGCTCTACCCGCACATGACGGTTCGGGAGAACATGGGCTTCGCCCTCAAACTGGCGAAAGTGGATCAGTCGGAGATCGATCGCAAGGTCGAGGAGGCAGCGGAGACCCTGGACCTGACCGAGCACCTGGACCGCAAGCCGGCCAACCTCTCCGGTGGCCAGCGCCAGCGGGTCGCGATGGGCCGGGCGATCGTGCGTGACCCGAAGGCGTTCCTGATGGACGAGCCTCTCTCCAACCTCGACGCCAAGCTGCGCGTGCAGATGCGGACCGAGGTGGCCGAGCTCCAGTCCCGGCTCGGCACCACGACGGTCTACGTCACCCACGACCAGACCGAGGCGATGACCCTGGGCGACCGGGTCGCGGTGATGCGTTCTGGGGTGCTCCAGCAGGTGGACACCCCGGCGGTTCTCTACAACGATCCCGTGAACCTGTTCGTCGCCGGTTTCATTGGCTCACCCTCGATGAACTTCATCCACGGAACGGTGGGGGGCGACGAGGTGACCCTGCCCTTCGCCACCCTGCCGCTCGGCGAAGACCTGAAAGCGGCTCTCGGCGGCGGCTCGGACGGACGTGACGTGATCTGCGGCCTCCGGCCGGAGCACTTCGAGGACGCGGAGCTGGTCGGTGACCACCTGGGTGATGGCGTCACGTTCGAGGCGAAGATCGACCTGGTCGAGTCGATGGGCTCCGAGCTCTACGCGTACTTCAATGCCGGCAGCGACCAGGCAGAGAAGGTCGAGCGGGCCGCAACCGAGGCCGGGCTCGAGGAGCTGGCCGGCGGCGACAGCAACCAGATCGTGACCCGGCTTTCCGCCGAGAGCGCGGCGAAGCGCGGCGAGACCCTGAAGCTCTGGGTCGATCCGGCGAGGCTGCTGCTCTTCGACCCCGAGACGGGCGAGCGGATCCGGTCCTGAAGCGGTCTCAGGCGACCCCGGCCAGCGAAGCCTCGGCGGCCGGCTCGGAGATCCCCCGGCCTTTCCGGCCGGCGATTACGGCCAGGATCAGGCCGACCGCGACCCAGCCCAGCAGGATCAACACCTGAGGCAGGATCGAGGCATCGGGGAAGTACGCGGCGCTTCGGACCGCTTCGGTCCCCGCACCCGCCGGGGTGAGCGGCCCCAGGACCCGCCAGATGCCTGGCAGCAGCGGGGTTCCGAACGCGCCGCCGGCCGCCGGGTTACTGAAGACGACGAAGAGCAGGATCGCGACCCCGGTCCCGACGATCCCGAGAAACTGCTGCAGGGCAACGGTGATGGTCCCGGTCGCCAGAACCGTCAAGAAGCCGACCAGCACCAGGGAGCCGAGGCCGTGGTCGAACCCGGCCACCGCCGAAGCGACGACGGCGCCCCCGGCACCCACGACCAGTCCCAGTACGGCCAGGGCGGCGAATCTCCAGGCGACCCGGCTCCAGCCGGGGTTGGTACCGAAAACGAGTCCGAAGAGGGTGGCGCCGAGATACCCGGCGATCGCCCAGCCGACCACCGTGTAGAACCCGACCAGTCCTCTCGCATCGCTCGCCGGGAGCTGATGGACCTCGGTCACCTCGACCGGCGTCCCCTGCTGCCGCAGCTCCGGCGCGATCGTGCCGGAGAGCGCGTCCGCGATCGATGAGGATGCGGCCGGAGCGACGATCAGCTCGACTCCCTTCCCGGCCGGAACGACCGCGCCGTACACCTCCCGTTCGTCGATCTCGGTCAGGGCCGCGTCCCGGTTCGAGACCGTGGTCAGGTCGAGCGCACCTCCGGCTCCGAGAGCTTCCTGCAGCGGCGGCGGGATCGTCTCGGTGATCGCCACGTCGATCCCGTGGGGTTTGGGCTCGTGCAGGGCCCCGGCGTAGGAGGCGATGAAGAGCAGCGCCAGCAGCGCGACCGCCGCGATCGCACCGGCCGCCAGCAGGAAGGTGCGACGATCGGGGTGATAAGCACTCATGGTGTGACCTTATCCGCCGATTCAGACCCTGAAATGGCTGGCGGTGAGACCGATCTCGCTGGGAGGGATCCGGGTGCGGATCTCGGTGACCCGCGCGTCGATCACCTCGTGGCCGAGCTGCCGGGCGACCGAGACTCGGTGGTGACCGTCCTCGACGAAGTGGACGGTGCCGATCCGGAAGACGTCGATCGGGGGGAAGCTCTCGCCGCGCCGGGTCGCTCCGGCGATCCGCTCCCAGCGGTGGCGGACCCGTTTCGTGGTCGGCCGGAACTGACCGTCGAAGCCGTGGCCGCGGTCGACCGTGCCGACGATCGAATCGATCGGGATCGACCTCAGCCCGAGTCGGCGGGTGCCGGTCCGGCCGAGGGCGCGGGTCACCTCGTCGAGGTAGAGGATCGGCCGACCACCACCCTTCACCTTGGCGATCAGGGCGCGGAGCACCTGGCCGCGCCGCGCTTTCGCGAAGTCGGACTGCGCATCCTGCGAGCTGAAACCGGTCCCGCCCGCCATGCAGACGAGGCTACCCGCCGCGGAGCACGACAATCGAGTTGTCGTGATTTGCGGCCATTTTCCACGGAAACCGCGGGACGGACGGGGCGCGCTGCTACTCTCCCAATGTAGGCAGACCGCCTACGCACTTGCCCTTTTTCATTCTTGGTGGCCTGACCTTTGACTGAGCGGATCGATCTGGACCGCGAGGGACCGCGCGAGGAGTGCGGTGTCTTCGGTGTTTACGCGCCCGGACACGATGTGTCCCGTCTCGCCTACTTCAGTCTGTACGCGCTGCAGCATCGCGGCCAGGAATCGGCCGGTATCGCGACCTGCGAGGGCGGCCACATCACCACGATGCGGGATGGCGGCCTGGTCTCCCAGGTCTTCGACGAGGACAAGCTGCGCGCCCTGACCGGTGACATGGCGATCGGGCACGTCCGCTACTCGACCACCGGCGGCGGTTCCTGGGAGAACTCGCAGCCGATCTGGCGCGACGACGGCCGCGAGCTCGCCCTGGCCCACAACGGCAACCTGACCAACGCGGTCGAGATCTACAACCGCCTGACCCGCAAGGGGCTCGAGTTCCGCGGCACCACCGACTCCGAGATCATCGCCGCCCTGATCTCCAGCGATTACGGCCGTCACATCGAGGATGCGGTGGCCAACGTGATGCCGAAGCTCGAGGGCGCCTACTCGACGGTGGTGATGACCAAGCATGCGATCGTGGCCTTCCGCGACCCCTACGGCATCCGCCCGCTTTCACTCGGCCAGATGCCCGACGGCGCCTACGTCTTCGCTTCCGAGAGCTGCGCCTTCGACATCATCGGCGCCAAGCTGGTCCGCGAGGTGAGCCCCGGCGAGATGATCTCGCTGAGCGAGCGCGGCCTCGAGTCGCGCCAGGTGATCAAGTCGGAACGGACCGCCATGTGCGTCTTCGAGCACATCTACTTCTCCCGCCCGGACACCAAGCTCGAGGGCAAGCGCCTGCAGGAGGTCCGCGGGCAGATGGGCGAGATCCTCTGGCGCGAGGCGCCGGTCGAGGCCGACCTGGTGATCTCGGTGCCCGACTCCGGCACCCCGGCCGCCCGCGGCTACGCGCGCGCCTCCGGCCTGCCGCAGGACGACGGGCTGATCAAGAACCGCTACGTCGCCCGCACCTTCATCCAGCCGGGCCAGGAGCTCCGCAAGCACGGCCTGAGGATGAAGTTCAACCCGCTGCCGGAGATCATCTCGGGCAAGCGCGTGGTGGTGGTCGACGACTCGATCGTCCGCGGCAACACCACCCGCCAGATCGTCGGCATGCTGCGCGATGCCGGAGCAAAGGAGGTCCACCTGCGGATCTCGGCTCCGCCGATCCGCTACGGCTGCAACTACGGAGTCGACATGTCCGCCCGCGAGGAGATGGTCGCCCACAACCGCACGATCGAGGAGATCGCCGAACACATCGGCGCCGACTCGCTCGCCTACCTCTCGATGGAGGGCGTCTACGAGGCGGTCGGCACCCCGGCCGATATCCATTGCGACGCCTGCTTCACCGGCAGCTACCCGCTCGGCGACGACCCCGACCAAGCCGACGGCAAGTTCGACCTCGAACAGATCGCCGTCCTCCCCGTCACTCGCTGACCGTGGCCGGCCTGGCTGACGTCGAGCGTCTAGCCATGGCCCTCCCCGGAGCCGAGGAGGGAACCTCCTATGGAAACCGGGCCTGGCATGTGAAGAAGAAGTCCTTCGCCTGGGAACGACCGCTGACCAAGAAAGACGAGCGGGAGCTGGGCGACCTGGCCCCGGAAGGGGACCTCCTCGGAGTGCGCGTCGAGGACGAGATGACCAAGGAGATGCTCTGCGAGAACGAAGGTCCCGCGATCTTCACGACCACGCACTTCGACGGCTTCAACGCGGTCCTGATCGTCCTCGACCAAGTCGATCCCGACCTGCTCGAAGATCTGATCGTCGATTCCTGGCGCACCGTCGCCCCGGCCCGCCTCGCCGCCGAGTTAGACGAAGACTGACCCGAGCGCTCCGGATCAGGTCGATTCGCCCGGTTCGGTTCCGGCGGTGTCCGGGACCAGAACCAGGGCGAGGCCGGTGCCGATCATGATCGTGAGCAGCTCCCGGAAGACCGACTCGCCGCCGTAGGCGACGAAGAACTCGGTCATGAACACGAACGAGAGCCAGACGAAGGTGCCCCAGCAGAGCGCCTGGAAGGCGTGGCTGCGGCCGACCGGTTGGCGACCGAAGGAGAAGAGCGCCCGCCAGAACAGAACGGCTCCGATCAACTCGATCAGGAAAGCGCCGAGCAGCAAGAGCTTGGTCAACCCGGTGCCGATCTCGTAGACCTTGACGATCTCCCGCATGTAGTCGAAGTTCTGCGAGTTGAGGAAGGTCCAGTGGAAGACGCTGAACTCGCCCATCAGATCGACGAAGTTGGTCAGGGCCACCATGCTGAAGAACATCGTCCAGAAGGCCAGCAGAAGCCGTTTGAACAAAAGACCCGAAGCACCACTCACCGCATCCATCCCGAGTTCTCCTCTCCGTCGTTGATTCGAGACTAGGATGGCCGTCGGACAGTTGACCGACGTGTATCGATTCAACTAATCGAGATCAGGGCGCCGTCAACTTGCACGGTGTCGGATGCCGAGTCACTTCCCAGGACCATCGATACACCTTCTCGGAGAGATTCAAACAACTCGTCAAGAGTTTCTCCTGCGGCGAAAACCCCAGGTAGCTCCGGAACATCGGCCCAGTAGGAGCCGTCTTCACGATGAATCTGTGCGGTCAGCGTCATCATTCTCCAGTTGTTCATCTTAGACCCGCCTGTTTGAGAATCGCAATCGCCAGTCCGGGTGGATAGTCGCGCCGATGATTGTCGGGAAGCGTGATTGGCCGACATCCAGGCTTCGCCCCATAGGCCTGGCCCTGGAGAACTCGCCCCCCGACTCGATCAGGGAAGATGACGGGGTGAGTTCGTCTTCTGCTTTTCCCGTTGTGGTGCTGGCCTCTGGTGGGGGGACCAACCTTCAGGCGATCCTTGACCGGCTGCACGGCCGGGGGGAGGTGGAGGTGGTCGGGGTCGGGTCGGACAAACCCGGGGCCTACGCTCTCGAGCGAGCGGTCGCGGCGAAGGTTCCGACCGGTGTCTTCGCGCGGGACGAGTACCCGGACCGGGAGGCGCGGGATCGAGCGATGGGCGACTGGGTCGAATCGACCGGAGCCGAGCTGGTCATTCTGGCCGGCTACATGCAGCTCGTCTCGACCTCGTTCGTCGAACGTTTTCGCGGCCGGATCGTCAACGTGCACCCGGCGCTGCTCCCTTCATTCCCAGGACTCGACGCGATCGGGCAGGCGCTCGAGCACGGCGTCAAGGTGACCGGGGTGACCGTCCACTTCGTCGACGAAGGTACGGACACCGGCCCGGTGATCAGCCAGCGGGCGGTGGAAGTTCCCGCAAATTGGGACCGCGAAGAACTCGAGGCGGCGATCCACGCGGTCGAGCACGAGATCTACCCCGAGGCGATCGGCATGATTGCCCGTGGCGAGGTTAGGATCGCCGAGGACGAACCCCGCAAGGTGATCGTCACACGAAGGAAGTGACCGGCCTTTCCCGGACGCTTCGAATGCGACAAGAGGGCTGACAATGGACAACATGGATCCGACCAACGGACCGGTCAAGGTCAGGCGCGCCCTGGTCTCGGTCTCGGACAAGACGGGTGTAGTCGACTTCGCCAAGGGGTTGGCCGCGCTCGGCGTCGAGATCCTCTCCACTGGAGGTACCGCCCAGGCCCTGCGGGACGCCGGCATCGAAGTCATCGACGTCTCCGAGTTCACCGGCCAGCGGGAGATCATGGACGGACGGGTCAAGACCCTCCACCCGAAGATCTACGCGGCCCTGCTCGCTCGTCGCTCCGACCCCGCCCACGTAGAGGTGCTTGAAGCGGAGTCGATCCCGCCGATCGACCTGGTCTGCGTGAACCTCTACCCCTTCGAGCAGACCATCGCCCGCGATGACGTCACCCCGCAGGAAGCGATCGAGAACATCGACATCGGCGGCCCGACCATGATCCGCGCCGCGGCCAAGAACCACGAGGACGTGGTCGTGCTGGTCAAGCCCGAGTGCTACGACGCGGTGATCGAGGAGATGAACGAGGGCGACGGCGAGATATCCGCCTCGACCCGGCACTGGCTGGCCAACGAGGCCTTCGCCCAGACCGCCCGTTACGACGCCGCGATCTCGGCCTGGTTCTCCGAGTCCTACGAGGCCTTCCCCGAGCACCGGGTGCTGGCCTTCGAGAAGCAGCTCGACCTCTCCTACGGCGAGAACCCGCACCAGCGGGCGGCGTTCTACTCGCAGGTCGGGCTTGACAGCAACGTCCTTACGGGCATGTCGAAGCACCACGGCAAGGCGCTCTCCTTCAACAACGTGCTCGACCTCGACTCCTGCCGCAAGCTGCTGGCCGACCTCGAAGGCCCGGCCTGCGTGATCGTCAAGCACAACAACCCCTGCGGCGTCGCCCTTGGCGATTCCGGCCTCGACGCCTACGAACGGGCTCGGGACTGCGACCCGGTCTCCGCCTACGGCGGCGTGATCGCGATCAATCAGGTGATCGACGTTCCGCTGGCCGAGTCGCTGCACAAGAACTTCGTTGAGGTGCTAGTCGCGCCAGGCTACGAACCGGCCGCGCTCGAGGTGCTTCAGCAGAAGGAGAACATCCGCATCTTCACCGACGAAGCCCCGCGCTTCCCCGACTCTCGGGAGAAGGACATCAAGCGGGTCCGCGGCGGCATCCTGGTCCAGGACCGCGACGGCGAGCCGGAGCAGCGGGAGATGATGGAGGTCGTGACCAAGGCCCAGCCTTCAGAGCAGGCCTGGGAGGACATGCTCTTCGCCTGGACCGTCTGTCGCCACGTGAAGTCGAACGCGATCGTGCTGGCCAAGGACGGGGTCACGGTCGGCATCGGCGCCGGCCAGATGAGCCGGGTCGATTCGAGCCGACTCGCGATCGAGAAGTGCCGCGACGCCCACGGCGACGAAGCCGACGACCTGCTGGCCGGCTGCGCGATGGCCTCCGACGCCTTCTTCCCCTTCGCCGACGGCCCCATGGTCGCGATCGAAGCCGGCGCGACCTCGGTGATCCAGCCCGGCGGCTCGAAGCGCGACGCCGAGGTGATCGAGGCCTGCGACGACACGGAAACGGCGATGGTCTTCACGAGACACCGCCATTTCAGGCACTGATTTTACGAAGCCTTCCGGAGTTTCAACAACCTGACACGATCCCCGTTGGCCGAGGCGATGACTACGTAGGCGCGTTTGCCTGCGGCCAGGGGGCCGTAGTAGAGGAAGGCGACTTGCCGGCCTCGGAGCCGGTAGCTGCGGACGAACTCGCTCTGGTTGCCGCGGGCGTCGAACTTGGTGATCTTCACGCGCCAGGCCTGCTTGCCCGCCGCCTTCTTGCCGATCCGGAGCAGCTGGTAGCGCGGCTTCTTGGCGAAGAAGAAGGTGGACTTCGACCGGGCGCCCAGCGCGCTGACATTGATCCGGTACGCCGCCCTGTTGCTCTCCGCCCCGAAGGTGACCCGCGGTGACGACTCACCCTTGGCGCCGGTGATCGAAAGCGTCTGCTTCTTCGGGGAGAGCGTCGCGAAGGCGACCTTGCCCGGCCCCATCTTCACGTTCTCCACGGTCGAGTCGAAGGTCGGCCCCACCACTCCCAGGGACTCGCGGTCGGTCACCTTCATCCCGCGGCCGTCGATCCGGATCCTGAGCTTCAGGTTCTTAGGGATCAGGTAGACGGGCTCGGGGGTGTCGGCGATGTTCGCGACCGATCCGTCGGCCGCGAACTCGATCGACGAGGAGGCCTGGTGGATCACCTTCGCACCCGGAATCCGGTTGATCAGCTTGCCGCCCCGATAGCCGGTCTGTCGGCCTTTGGGATCGGTGATCAGCAGGTGGGCGTGCTGGTTGGCCGTGTAGGAGAGGGAGACCTGGTTGTACTTCGACTTCGCACCCTGCCGACCGATGCAGTACGGGCAGGGCTGGATCCCGAGGGCCGGGGTGTTCGGCTTCAGGAGCAAGGTCCCGGACTTCGCGTTGCCTCGGTACTCGGCCGCCGGGATGCCCGGCTGGGTCGAGGCGTAATAGCTCCAGGTGTTCTTGTTCGTGTCCACGACGAGCCGGCGGGTGTCATCGTCCGGCCAGTTGTTGTCGTAGACGTGCACTTCATAGACGCCACCGCCCATGTCTTCCACCGCGTAGGGGGTGATCGCATGCCCCGCCTCGAAGCCCCACTGGAAGATCAGCAGGTTCCAGGACTGGTCCGAGCCATCCCCGAGATGATCGATCATGTGAGTGAGGATCTCCTTCGGGGTGCCCTCGATCGCGTTCGCGTTGACCGACGGCAGCAGCTGATAGCTGAAGGCGCGGGCGATCGAACGCTGCAGGCGAACGTTGCCGGCGATCCTCAGGCCGAACGGCTCGGTGCCGCCGAAGGCCGAAAGCGAGCCGTAGCCGAAGCGCGAAAGCTCGTTCTTGTAGATCAGCTGGGTCAAGGCCGAGAACCCGTAGCAATGACCACCGTCCATGGCCTCGTTGGTGGACTTCATCCAGCTGCGCACCCCCGGGCTGAGGACGCAGTTCGCACCCTTGCCGGTCAGGCAGGCGGCCCGTCCGTAGATTCGCTGGACTTCCCCCGCATCGAGGTTCTTGTAGCCCTCCTCACCGCCGTAGTTGGAGAAGGAGAAGCCGTTTTCCCCGGGCCGGAACCCCGAATCGGCCACGATCGAGCCCGCCCGGGCAAAGCCGGCGGTGACGAGGAGAACGGACAGAGACAGCAGCAAGACACGAACGATTCTGGACACAGGCGGAAGGTACCCGATCCCGCCGCCCGTACCGCCACGAACTGAGCCCCTCCCAACCATCCTCTACTCGAGTGGGAGGGGCGGGTTGAGCATCCGTCCCGCCGGCCCACGGGCGGGTCGGACCCCGCCCGACTTATTATTGTCCGGCCCCCTTAGCTCAGTTGGTTAGAGCTGCAGGCTTTTAACCTGTGAGTCCTGGGTTCGAATCCCAGAGGGGGCACTCAAGCTTCCTCGCCCGAGTCGTCTCCCCAGGAACGCAGGATCGGGTCGAGCGAGCCGACGATCCGGTCGAAGGTGAGATCGGTGTCGCGGGGATCCTTGAATCCGCCCGTGCTTTCGAGCCCGATGAAGCCGTGGAGCACACTGCGCAGGAGCCGGACCGCGTCGGTGAGATCGTCCCCTTCCAGCTGATAGACGCGGAGTGCGGCCCCGATCGTGGCGATCACCTCGGCTGCCGCAGCCTGCCCGTCGAGATCCCCCGGTTCCGGGGCGATCTGCAGCGCGACATAGCGTCCGGGATACCTCGCGGCCCAGGCACGCAGGGTCGTCGCGATCGCACCGATCGCGTAGGAGCCGGAGAATCCGGCGGTGGCGCGAGCCAGCTCCCGGCTCACCTCGCTCGCGGCCAAGGCCCCGATCGCGGCTCTCAGATCATCGATGTCCTCGACGTGCCGGTACACCCCGGGCGGGGCGATGCCGACGTGGCGTCCGACCCGGGTGATGGTCAACTCTTCGAGGCCGATCTCGTCACTGAGATCGGCCGCCCGCGCGACCAGCGTCTCGCGGCTGAGTCGCTCAGCCATCGGCAGCCTCGCCGCGCAGGTGCGGCAGAATCGCAGCGAGGGTCTCTTCCGCCCGTTCGGCCATCGGGTAATGACCGGCCTCGGGGATCATCCGGTGCGACCCGCTGAGCGCGGCGGCAGCCCATCGCGCCTCGGCCTCCGGGTCCGGGAAGTCCGGGTCGCTTTCACCCATGACGACGAGCGCCGGTGCCGTCACTCTCGGCAGTGCCAGTTCAGCCCCGGCATGCGAGGTCCGGGCGGTGCGCTGGAAGGCGCGCCAGCGGCCGGGCCGTCGCAGGGCGGCGGTCACCGCGGCCGCGTGTTCCGCCTGATCTTCCGGACCGCCCGCGGGGAAGAGCGAAGAGAAGTAGCGCCGCCAGACCATCGGGCCCCAGGGCCGCAGCAGCGCGACCCGCATGAGCCGGCGCAGGGCGAACGAACCGTGGTCCCGCAAGAACGGGCCGATCAGCACGAGGCGCTCGATCAGCTCCGGCCTGTCGGCCGCGGCAAGGACCGCGGCCGCCGCACCCATCGAGTTGCCGATCACCGTGGCCGGGCCACCGCCGAGCGCCTCGATGACCGCGACTATGTCCCGGGCGGTTCCCTCGTCGTCATAGCTGCCAAAGCCGACCGAGCTTTCGCCGTGGCCGCGCAGGTCCATCGTGGCAACCCGATATCCGGCCGCCACGAGCCCCGGCGTGAGGTGCCGGAACTCGGACCTGAGGTCACCCATCCCGGGCACGCAGAGCAGCAGCGACCCCTGTCCCTGGACCCCGATCGCCACGCTGCCCGAATCACTTTCGATCTTTATCGTCTCTTCCATAATGTTATGGAGCGTAACATAAAGCTATGTTCCGTAGCTCATGCGGGAGGCGCCTCGTACCGGCGCGGTGCTCTAGCCGAGTCCGGGGAGGCCTTCGCCGGGGGTGCTGGCTTCGGCGTAGAGCCGTTTCGGGATACGGCCCGCCGCGCGAGCAGCACGGCCGGCTTCAACCGCATGCTTCATCGCGGTGGCCATCAGGTCCGGGTTCTCGGCTCGGGAGACGGCCGAGGCAAGGAGGACCGCGTCGCAGCCGAGTTCCATCGCCAGCGTCGCATCCGAGGCGGTGCCGATGCCCGCGTCGAGGATCACCGGCACCTTCGCGTGCTCGACGATGATCGAGATGTTGTACGGGTTGCGGATCCCCGCCCCGGAGCCGATCGGCCCGCCGAGCGGCATCACCGCCGCGCAGCCGGCCGCCTCGAGGCGGGCGGCGAGGATCGGGTCGTCGTTCGTGTACGGCAGCACGACGAACCCGTCGGCGACCAGCTCCTCGGCCGCCCGCAGCAGTTCCGGCGCGTCCGGCAGCAGGGTCCGATCGTCGCCGATCACTTCGAGCTTGACCCACTCCGTGCCGAAGGCCTCACGGGCCAGCTTCGCCGTGCGGACCGCGTCCCGGGCGGTGTAACAGCCGGCGGTGTTCGGCAGGACGAAGAGCCCCAGCCGCTCGACCACGTCGAGCACCGAGCCCTGGGCCGAAGGGTCGAGCCGACGCAGGGCCACCGTGATGATCTCCGTGCCGGAGAGCGCCAGCGCACTCTCCATCGCGCCCAGGGAGCGGAAGCCGCCGCTGCCGGCGATCAGGCGCGAGGTCCAGGTACGCCCACCCAGCTCCCACTCCCCCGAGCCGCCCTGGATCGCCGCCACCACCTCCACCGCGGCACCGGGTCGCGGCACGGTGGCGTCCCACTGGGAGCGGGGAACCACCTCGCCGTCGAGAGCGACCGCGAGGCCACGGTGGTCCTCCGGGATGCGACCGTCGCCAACCAGGCCGATCAGCTCGGAGACCGTGGTCTGCTCGTCCACCTCGACCGACTTGCCGTTCAACTCGATCCGCACAGCTTCACCTTCCAGCTCATCTCGATTTCTTGCTTTCGAACCGGGCCGGGCTCGCGACCGCGATCACCTCGGGATCGTCGCCGTCGACCAGGTCCGCCACTGCCCGCGCCGTGACCGGGGCGAGCAGGATCCCGTTGCGGTAATGACCGGTGGCGAGAATCAGGCCCGCGATCCCGGTACGACCGATCACCGGCAGATTGTCCGGGGTGCCGGGCCGGAGGCCAGCGGTCGCTCCGAGGAACTCCATCTCGGCCACGTCCGGCAACAGCCGGTAGGCCTCCCGCAGCATCTCGTGGACCCCGCCGCCGGTGACTCGCCGGTCGAAGCCCATCTCCTCGACCGTGGCGCCGAGGATCACCCGGCCATCGGGCCGCGGGGCGATGTAGACCCGCTCCGACCCGAGGATCCGTTCGAAGGCCGGGCTCTCCGCGCTCCCTCGCAGCTCGACCACCTGCCCCTTGACCGGCCGGACCGGCGGGCGGACAGCTTCCGGAAGCCACTCGGCCACGCCGGCCTCCGCGCCGGGCGCGGCGAGGACCGTCTTCGCGAACAGGGTCCCGGCGCTGGTCTCGACCCCGTCCGCCCTGCCGTCGGTGAGGCTCAGCCCGGTGACCGTCGCGGTCTCGATCCGCACCCCGGCCTCGGTGAGCCCCGCCTTGAGGGCCTCGACCAGGGCCCGGGGGTCGACCACCGCGTCTTCCTCGACCAGCACCGCGCCGGCCAACGAAGAGCTGACCCCCGGCTCGAGCTCGCGCGCCGCCATCGGTCCAAGCCAGTTCGACTCGAGTCCGTGGCGCTGCTGCAGCTCGAGGATGCGCCTCAGCTCACCCGCCTCGTCGCGGTCCAGGGCGACGTGGAGAGCGCCCGTGTGGCGGTAGCCGGTGTCAAGGCCGGTGGCCTCCTCGACCGCCGCCACGAAGCCGGGATAGAGCTCGCGGGACCGAAGGTTCATGAGCAGCAGCTCGGGCTCGCCGAAGTCCAGCTCACCGATCGGCGCCAGCATCCCGGCCGCGACCCGGGTCGCACCGCAGCCCGGTGTCTCCCGCTCGACCACGGTGACCGCGTGGCCCCGGCCGGCCAGCTCCCAGGCGCTCGCCAGCCCGATCAAGCCCGCGCCGACCACGATCACATCGCTCGAATTTTTCGTTCCGGCTCTCGTCATCTGCTTTCCGCCGGAGCCGTGGCCCTTTCCCTTGCGCGCGGTATTACCCGGATCAGGTTCAGGCGGTCGGTGGCTTCGTCACCACCCTCTCAGCCCGGATCAACAGGCTCCCGCAGGTATTCCCCATGTTACCGGCCTCTATCCTCCGCACCATGAGCTTTGAACCGACCCAGGGTGCGGGGAACCTGCGGCGCGAACGTCTCCGGACCGCCCGCCTGTACTTCGTCTGCGATGCCGCGCCCGACGGCCGGGACCCGGAACCCCTGCTTCGGGCCGCGCTCGACGGCGGGGTCGACCTGGTCCAGCTGCGCGAGAAAGAAGCCGAAACGCGGGTCATCGAGCGGGCCGCCGACACCTTCAGGCGGATTTGCGACACCTACGGCGTGCCGTTCATACTGAATGACGATCCGGAGCTCGCGATGGCGGTACGCGCCGACGGCGTCCACATCGGGCAGGACGACATCCCGGTAGAGGAGGCCCGCCGGATCATCGGCCCGGACCACCTGCTCGGTCTCTCGACCCACTCGGAGGAGCAGATCGCGGCGGCCCACCAGACAGTGAAGGACGGTGTGAAAATCGACCACATCAGCGTCGGCCCGATCAACGAGACCCCGACCAAGGCCGGTCGGCCGGCGGTTGGCCTGGAGCTGATCAGGCACGCGGCGGAGACCTCGACCCTGCCGTTCTTCGCGATCGGCGGCGTCGACACCGAGAACGTGGTCGAAGTGCTTCAGGCCGGAGCCCGGCGGATCTGCGTGGTCAGGGCGATCCGCGATGCCGCCGATCCGACGGAGGTGGCGACCCGGCTGCGTCGCGCGTTCGCCGCGGTCGGCGTGGAGGTCGCGCCCGGTGGCTGAGCCGGACCGCAAGCCGCCGGCCCGCCGCAAGGCGCGCGGATCGAAGGCCGCCCGCGAATCGGCGAATGGCAACAGAGCCCCGGCCGAGTCCGGGGCCGATGCGATGCGGGCGGGCTACGCCAAGGCCGAGGTCAAGAACCAGGCTGCCCGGGAGGCGCTCCAGCCGCTGGCCGAAGGCGAGCGGCCGACGGTGGTCACGGTCGGGGCGATCTGCTCGGCCGTGGTCGCGCTGATCCTCTGGGCCCAGACCGTCTATGCGCTGATCACCGGCGACGATGCCGGCGGACGGGACGTCAACGTGTTCCAGTGGGGCTTCTTCGCGCTGGTCATCTCCGCCATGGCCTGGGGCATGTGGAAGGCGAAGTACTGGGCCGTGCTGGGGTTCCAGATGTTGCTGGTCCTGCTGATCATGGCCGGGATCCTCGGCATGGTCGTCGCGCCGACCCTGATCCAGATACTCGGCACGCTGCTGCTGACCGCCGGGCTGGCGGTGCTCTTCTGGTTCATGGTCAAGGCGATGGCCCGGATCCAGATGCCGGAACGACCAGGTCGTTAACAGCAACCTTCGCGTTCCGCAGTAGTTTTCAGGGCATGGAGATTTCACGCCCCGGCCTGCGGCCGATCCTCGCTGCCCTGCTCGCGTTCACGATCCTCGGTTTCGGCCTGGCCGGAACCGCCTCGGCGGACACGTTCACGCCGCAGCAGCGCAAGGCGTACTTCGACTCGGGCAAGTACCAGCAGGACCTCGATTACGTGGCCAAGAAGGCGCGCGCCTGGATCATCAAGCGCTCGGCCAAGACCCTGCCCCTGATCAAGTCCTGCGACAAGGCCGGCTTCCGGGTCGGCAAGAAGGACCCGGGCAAGGACCCGAACGCCGATTACCGCATCCCGGTCGAGGTGCCGGCCGCCTACCAGCCGACCGCGGACATCGTCGAGGCGCCGAACCCGGGACCGGGCGCCGGCGCACCGCTTCGCGCCTCGGCCAGCGCTTCAGCCTCGAAGAAGTCGAAGCAGGCCAAGAAGCGGGCCGCGGCCAAGAAGAAGAAGGCCCGGAAGCTGAAGAAGCGGTGCGCCAAGACCCAGCGCCTGGCGATCGCGATGGACATGGACGAGACCGCGATGTCCAGCTTCCGGTACGGCTCGCCGCAGCCGAACTACGACACCGTCTCCATGTACCGCAACGAGATCCTCGGCTCCCAGACCGCGCTGAAGCCGATGCTGAAGCTGACCAAGCTGGCCCAGAAGCGCGGCATGGCCGCCTTCGTGATCACCGCCCGCTACGAGCCGCTTACGGCCGACCCGCTGGTCGGCAAGCTGATGGGTAGCGCCGATCTCTGTGACGCCACCCTGAGCTGGGCCGGCGCCTGCGGCGTCGACGTCAATAAGTTCGACTTCACCAAGGTGACCTGGGCGAACCTGCGGAACGAGGGCTACACCGGCCTGACCGACCTCTACATGCGCCCCCCGGAGTCCGAGAGCAAGGGCGAGGTCAAGAACTCGCAGCGGGCCGAGATCTCGCGCCGCCGCGGCTACCGGATCATCGCCATGTTCGGTGACCAGAACTCGGATCTGGAGAAGGGATTCTACGAGCGCGGCTTCAAGTACCAGAGCCCCGAGGGCGACTAGAGACGAACTCACAAAGCCCGCCCGTCAAAGCAGGCTGTCGGACCAGTTCGGTCCGATAGTCTCGCTTGACCATGGCAGATGAATCGTTTGACGTAATCGTTGTTGGTGCGGGACCGGGCGGCTATGTGGCCGCGATCCGGGCGGCGCAGCTGGGCAAGACCACCGCGGTGGTCGAATCGGACAAGTCCGGAGGGCGCTGTCTGAACTACGCGTGCATCCCGGCCAAGACGATGCTGCACACGGCCGAGGTGCTCGACGAGGCCAAGAACTCCGCCGGCATCGGGGTCAAGGTCCAGGGCGCCGAGCTCGACTGGGAGGCGCTCGGTCAGCGCCGCACCGACGTTTCAGCCGGCCTCTCGGGCGGGGTCAAGGGTCTGTTCGACAAGAACAAGATCAAGTACATCGAGGGCGAGGCCAGCCTGACTTCGGACGGTGACGTGGAGGTCGCCGGCACCACGTACGGCGCCGGCAAGGTGATCCTCGCGACCGGCTCCGTGGCGCAGGCGATTCCCGGGGTGGAGTTCTCCGACCGGGTGCTGGACACCTGGGGCGCCTGGTCTCTGCCGGAGCAGCCGAAGAAGATCGCCGTGGTCGGCGCCGGCGCTTCCGGCTCCGAGATCGCCTCCGCGTACATCCGTTACGGCACCGAGGTGATCCTGGTCGAGATGCTCGACCAGATCCTGCCGGCCGAGGACAAGGACGTGGTCCGCGTGGTCGAGCGGACCTTCAAGAAGCAGGGGATCGAGATCTCGACCGGCACCCCGGTCGAGAACGTCGAGGACACCGGCAGCTCGGTGAAGTTCACCTACGGCGACAACTCGGCCGAGGTCGATTACCTGGTGATCGCCGGCGGCCGGCGACCGGACGTCGACGCGCTGAACCTCGATGCGGCCGGCGTGAAGCTGGACGAGAACGGGCGGGTCCAGGTCGACGAGCTCCAGAAGACCTCGAACGACAAGATCTACGCGATCGGAGACCTGGTCCGTGGCGCCGCACTCGCCCACAAGGCGATGGAGGAAGGTGTCGTCGCGGCCGAGAGCGCGGCCGGGGCGGACACCCATCCGGTCGACCTCGACCTGGTTCCCGGTGCGACGTTCTGCCACCCGCAGGTCGCCAGCGTCGGCCTGACCGAGGCGCAGGCCAAGGAGAAGGGCCTCGATGTCAAGACCGGCAAGCTGAAGCTGGGCGGGGTCGGGGCCGGCACCGTCTACGACGACAAGGACGGCATGGTCAAGCTGGTCGTCGACAAGGAGTACGGCGAGATCGTCGGCGCCCACATCGTCGGCAACCGGGCCTGCGACATGATCGCCGAGCTGGTCGCCGTGATGGCCCTCGAAGGCGGCATCCAGGAGCTCCAGCGCATCATGCACCCCCACCCGACGATCTCGGAAGCCGTGCTAGACGCGGCCCGCGCCGTCGACAAGTGGGCCACCCACGCATAACGGGAGGAGGGCGGGTCCGATGACCCGCCCTCCCAAAGGCCTTTCTGGGTGACCTTGGTTGTCCATGCGACCACTCCGGTCACCCAGAAAGGCTGATTGCGGGTCCGGTTAGCCCTTGACCTTGTAGATGCTGCCGGTGAGATCGCCGACGTAGAGGAAGCCCCTGTGGGCCGCGACCGAAAGGACGGGCGCCACGAAGCCGGTCAGGAAGGGCTTGATCCCGCTGCCGTCGGTCTTCATCTGCATCACCTGGGGACCGATCCCGGCGGTGCCGCTGAACAGGGCGACGTACAGCTTCGAGCCGATCGCACCGATCCCCATCGGGGACTGCTGGTTGAGCGAGCCCTTCTCACCAGGCTGAGCCTCGAGCCGGACCAGCGGCTCGGCCAACCCTTCGCACCGGGACTCATCGAGCCAGTTGCAGTCGGGGAAGCCGAACTCGGATCCGGGCCGGGCGCGCACGATCAGATCCGGCGCGCCGTTGCTGGCGGGCAGGTCCTGGCCGAGCACCGAGACAAAGGGATCGCGGATCCCGGGCGCGAAGGTCAGCATCCAGGGCTGCCTGAGACCGGTCGCGACGACCTTCAGGTTCTTGCCGGTAGGGCCGATCGAGACGACCGAGTTGCCGTAGGGAGACGGTGAGGCCGCGTGGTCGAACTTCTGGTTCAGGGCCACGCCCGCGTAGAGGCGCCCGTTCGGGCCGAAGGCGAGGCCGCTGAAGCCCGAGAACTTCTTCGACCCGGTGTAGATCACCTTCTTGCCGCGGAAACTCCGGCCGTCGAAGCGGGAGTAGGCGATCAGCTTGCGGCCGGCGCTGACGTAGACCTTGCCGCCCTTGGCCGCGACGCCGAAGACCGACTTCGGGGTTCCCGGCACCTTGACTGCCTTGCGTTTACCCGGTCGGACGACGAAGACACCGCCCTTGAACGGGCCCTCGGATGCCCCGGAGATGAAGGCGTTGCGGCCGGAGAAGGCAACCTGGGTGGGGATCCCGACCCCGGTCGCGAAGCGCTTGACCTTGGCTCCGTTGGCCGCCTTGGGCAACGGCGGCGGACCTGCCGCCTGGGCGTGGGCCGCGATCATGCTGAACGAGAGGAGAGCCGCCAGGGCGGCGAGACGAATCGGATTCTTCATTGGTTCCTTTGCTTTGGGGAGAGGGTGACGCCGCCCCGCCGGGAGAAGCGGGGCGGCGTCGAGGGAAGCCGGACGGACCGGCCTTTTGGGGGAGAGCTCGGGCTCAGGCGCGGACCTTGAACTTCAGGTTGGCCTTGCCGGCGTTGCCGGCCTGGTCCCGCAGGGTGGCGCTGGCCTTGAACTTCAGCGGCCTGCGGTTGCCGGTGCGAAGCGAACGCTTCGCGACCCTGGCCAGCCGCTTGCGCACCTTGGCGCTCGGGCGCAGCTTCAGCTTCGCGACGCCTGCCTTGGCCAGTGCGACGCGACCGCTGAACTTGACGCCGGCACCCTTCACGACGACCTTGCCGGAGCAGGCCTCGCTGCAGCGGACCCGGAGCCGCAGGCCCTTGCCGAGCGCCCGCAGCTTCTGCTTGGGGGCGATCAGCTTGACCACCGGGGCGGTCCGGTCCGTCGTGCCGGGATCGGGGTCGGGATCAGTGTCCGGGTCCGGGTCGGTGTCCGGATCCGGATCCGGCGTCGTCCCATCCTTCTTGACGTTGACCGAGCGAGAGAGCTCGCTCCGGTTGCCGCCCTGGTCGGTGACGAGCAGCTTGAAGCTGTGCGGACCGGCGGTCAGGCCGCGGGCCGCGCTGCCGTCGCAGACGGTGGATTCGCCGTTGTCCCAGGTGCATTCCTGGGTCACCGGCAGACCGTCGCTGACCGTCCACTCGTAGCGGACGTTGCCGACCTCGACCACCGATCCGTCGGCCGGGCCCGCGGTGAACGCGGCGTTCGGCGCCGTGCGATCGACCACGAAGTCATGGGCGATCCTGGTCTGGTTGCCGACCTTGTCATCGGCCCAGACCACGAACTGCCACTCACCCTCGGCGGGCGCGTCGCCGGCGAACCATTGGTCCGGGCGGCAGGTGCCGAGGTTGCGGTCTTCGCCCTTGCGCTGGATCACGCAGAAGGTCTCGTTGAGGTCGGCGGACGCGTTGCTGAACGAGAACTCCGGCCGGGCCGAGTTGGTCGCGGTCAGCGGCGAGTTGAAGCTCAACTGCGGACCGGTGTGATCGACCGTGAACGTGCGTGCGGCGGTGATGCCGTTGTTCCCGGTCCGGTCAAAGGCCCGGGCCTGGATCTGATGGTCGCCCTCGCTCAGGGCGCTCACGTCGATCGTCAGGTCGAACGGGCCGGTGGTCGAGGTCGCGGCGACCTGGCCGTCGATCAGGTACTCAACCTTCGCGACCCGGTCGTTGTCGCCCGTCTCGGCGCCGACGTAGACCGAGTTGCCGGCCACCGCCCCGGCCGCGGGGTAATGAAGGAAGACGCTGGGGGCCATCACGTCATAGAAGGTGGCGGTGACCGTGCTGCCGCCGAACTCCGAGTAGGTGGCATCGCACTTGTTCGCCTGGCCGTTGACCGAGGTGCAGCCGGTCCAGCCGCCGAAGGCCCAGCCGGTGCTCGGCGTGGCGGTGAGGCGGTTCGTGGGCGGCAACTCGTTGTCGGGCCAGGTCTCGCTGTCGAAGCAGTCGGTCCCGCAGTCGATGCGGGTGCCGGTGATCTTGCCGCCGCCCTGGACCTGGACGGTGAGCTCACCACGCAGGATCTCGTGCTCGGGCTCGGCGTTGGCCGACTGCACGTGGAAGGCGAAGGCCAGCGCGGCCACCGCCAGGATTAGAAGCTTTCTCATCGGTTACTCCTGTTGATGTTCGGGGGAAGGTGAAACAAGTCGGCGGCAGCTTCCCCGGGGCAGGTTTCCGCGGCCTTGCGGAAACTTTGCGGGCTGCGCAAGGTTTTGCGAGAGAACGGGAGATTTCAGTCAGAAAGCCGAAAAAGCCGAACCAGCGGCCTCGCTAAGGTCTAGGCATGGCCCGGGTACCTGATCGTGAGACCTGCGTTGATCTCCTTGGCCGGATGTGCCTGATCCGGCGCTTCGAGGAGGAAGCCGGCCGCCAGTATCAGCGGGCCAAGGCCGGTGGCTTCCTGCACTTGGCGATCGGTGAGGAAGCGACCATCGTCGGCACCACCTCGGTGATGCGCGATGACGATTACCTGATCGGGACCTACCGCACCCACGGGCACGCCCTCGCCCGTGGCACCCCGGCCGACCGGGTGATGGCCGAGCTCTTCGGCCGCGAGACCGGCACCAGTGGCGGCCGGGGCGGATCGATGCATATCTTCGACGCCGAACGCCGCTTCATGGGCGGCTACGGGATCGTCGGCGGCAACCTCCCCCTCGCCGCCGGCCTCGGCCTCGCGGCCCGGTACAAGGGCGAGGATGCGGTGACCGTCTGCATGTTCGGCGACGGCGCCTCGAACACCGGCAACTTCGGCGAGACCATGAACCTGGCCGCGCTCTGGGAGCTGCCGGTGGTCTTCCTGGTCGAGAACAACCTCTACGGAATGGGCACCGCGATCGAGCGCCACTCCGCCGTGACCGATCTCTCCCGCAAGGCCGAGGGCTACGGCATCGAAGGCGAGCGGATCGACGGCATGGACGTGCTCGAGGTCCGGGAACGGGTCGGCGCCCATCTCGAGGAGGTGCGCTCGAAGGGCCGCCCCAGCCTGGTTGAGGCGTTCACCTACCGCTACCGCGGCCACTCCGCCGCCGACCCGGAGGTCTACCGGGAGAAATCCGAGGTCGAGGAGTGGCGGCAGAAGGATCCGATCGAGAACTTCATCGAGCTCTGCCTGGAGCAGGGCGTGCTGAGCGACGAGGACGTCGAGACCGCGCGAAGCGAGGCCGACGAAGCCGTGGAGGCGGCCGTCAAGTTCGCCGATGAGTCGCCCGAACCGCCGCTCGAATCGCTCTACGAGGAGCTTTACGTGGTCAGCGAGACGATGGGCTGGTACGCGGTGGACGAGCGTTCGCCGGAACCGCACCGCGGCGAGCTGGGCGAGGAAGCGCCAGAGGTCGCCCGCGACCTGGCTGAATCCGGCGCGGCCCACGCCGAGGGCGAGGATCCCGAGCAGCAGTCGCGCCCGGGGGTGAGGGATTGAGCCCGGCGGCCGACAACGGAAACGGCAAGGCCGAGCTCCGGATGCGCGAGGCGCTCCGCGACGCGATGGCCGAGGAGATGCGCCGTGACGAGAACGTCTTCGTGATGGGCGAGGACGTCGCCGTCTTCCAGGGCGCCTTCAAGGTGACCGAGGGCCTGCTCGACGAGTTCGGCGAGAAACGGGTCCGGGACACGCCGATCTCGGAGAACACGATCGTCGGGACCGGGGTCGGCGCGGCGATGGGCGGGCTGCGCCCGGTGGTCGAGCTCATGACCGTGAACTTCTCGCTGCTCGCGCTGGACCAGATCGTCAACCACGCGGCGGCGATCCCGTACATGTTCAACGGCCACGTCCGGGTGCCGATGGTGATCCGCATGCCGGGCGGGGGCGGCCATCAGCTCGGGCCGACCCACTCCCACAGCTTCGAGGCGCTCTACCTGCAGGTTCCCGGTCTGCTGGTCGCCTGCCCCTCCACCCCGGGTGACGCCAAGGCGCTGCTCAAGGCGGCGATCCGGGACGAGAACCCGGTGATCTTCATCGAGCACGAAAGCCTCTACGGCATCACGGGCGAAGCTTCCACCGATCCCGACCGGATCCAGCGCTTCGGCGAAGCGGCCGTGCGCCGTGAAGGTGCCGATGTGACCATCGTCGGCATCCTCAAGATGGCCCACGTGGCCGAACGGGCCGCCGAGGAGCTCGCGGAGAAGCACGGCATCTCGGCCGAGGTGATCGACCCGCGGACGCTTCGCCCGCTCGATCTCGACACGATCCTCGAGTCGGTAAGAAAGACCAACCGGGCGGTGATCGTCGAGGAGGGGTGGCCCCACGGCGGGGTCGGCGCGAACCTCTCGACCCTGATCACCGAGCAGGCTTTCGACTGGCTCGACGCGCCGGTTCAGCGGGTGACCGG
>JBIQLL010000021.1:0-54529 GCA_044464425.1 Solirubrobacterales bacterium
TCCGCTCGCATCCCACCGGCACACGGCCCCACACCTTCGGGACGTTTTGGCCACACCCTCTAGACGACCTCGGCCGGTCGGACCCGCACGTCCATGCGGTCGATGCCGTAGATGCCGCTGACCGCCCGCAGCTCGGTCAGGCCGTTCAGCTCGATCTCCTCGATCCGCTCGGCGAAGAAGCGCAGTGCCTCCTCGAGCTCGGCCCGGGCGAGATTCGAGCCGACGCAGTAATGGACGCCCGCGCCGAAGGTGAGCGGGCGGGTGCGATCGCGCTCGGTGCGGATATCGAACTCGCTCGGGTGCTCGAAGGCCTCCGGGTCACGGTTGCCGGTGAACGAGCAGACCGCCAGGATCGTGCCGGCCGGAAAGGTGACCCCGCGGTACTCCACCTCCTCGGTCAGCTGGCGCGCGGTGAACGGCGTGATCGGTTCGAACCGCAAGACCTCGCTGACCGCCCGCGGCACCAGGGCATCGGGGTCGGCGCGCAGCGCCTGCCACTGGTCCGGCTTGCCGGCCAGCAGCCGGATCGCGTGGGAAAGCTGACTCTCGGTCGTGTCGACCCCGCCGACCAGGATGTTCAGCACCAGGTTCCGCAGCTCCCCGTCGGTGAGCTTCTCGCCCTCCTCCTCGGTGCGGATCAGGGTGGTGATCAGATCATCGGCCGGCGCGGTCCGCCGCTGCTCGATCAGCGGGTCGACCCAGGCGTAGAACTCGCCCACCTTGCTCTGGATCGTCGCGACCGTCTCCGGGTCCGAGAGGGCGATCGGGTCGAACTGCCGCTGGATCCACTCGGACCAGTCGTGAAGACGCTGCGCGTCCACCGTCGGGGCGCCCATCACCCGGGCGATCGTCTGCGACGGGTAGGGGCGGCTGAAGCGGGCCACGAAATCGAACTCGTCCTCGTCGAGCTCCGCCCAGAGGTCCTCGAGGATCTCGCGCATCGCCGGCCGCCAGCCGTTCGCGGCCCGCGGGGTCAGGGCCGGGTTGACCAGGCCCCGCAGGCGCCGGTGGTCGTCCCCGCCCCGATTGATGATGTTGGCGGTGATCTGTTCGTGCAGCGGCCCGTCGGTGACCCCGAACATCTCGCCGATCAGCCGGCCGGGAAACTCGGCTGCGCGCGACCGGAGGAAGAACTCGCCCGCCTCGCGGTCGATCACGATCAGCGAGAGCGGCCCCCGGGCCAGCCACTTGCCGGAATCGAGCAGCCCGTTCGCCGCAACGTGCCAGCGATCCCCCTTCAGCTCCGGATCACTCGGATCCAACTCCGGAAGGTCCAGCTCGTTGACCAAAGTCATCGCCGAAGCCTACCCGGCGTCACTGTTGCCACCGCCGGAGCCGGCCCAACCATCCTTGAACCTCCTGGGCCGGCGGGTTTGCCTGGGAGGGCGGGGTCGGACCCCGCCCGACTTATTTAAGAATCCGCGAACTTGTAGCCGATACCGCGGACCGTCAGGACGAGCTCCGGGCGCTGGGGGTCGGTCTCCACCTTCTGGCGGAGGTTCGAGATGTGGACGTCGCAGGCTCGCTCGTCGCCGTCGAACTCGGTCTGCCAGAGTTCCTCCATGATCTGGGAGCGACGGAAGACCTCGCCGGGCCGGGCGGCCAGCAGGCGCAGCAGCTGAAACTCGGAGCGAGTCAGGCTGACCGTCTTGCCGCGGACCGTGACCACGTGGCGAGCGAGATCGATCGTGACCGGGCCGGAGACGATCCGGGTCTGCTCGGGAACCGGGGCACGGTCGAGCTCACGACGGCGGAGCTGCGCCCGGACCCGGCCGAGCAGCTCGCGCACCGAGAACGGCTTGGTCACGTAATCGTCAGCCCCTACCTCGAGCCCGACCACCTTGTCTACCTCGGCGTCCTTGGCGGTGAGGATGATGATCGGCACCGCGGAACGGGAACGTACCTCGCGGCAGATGTCGAGTCCGGACTTGCCCGGCATCATGATGTCGAGGATCAGCAGGTCGTAATCGAACTCGCCGGCCAGCCGCTCCTCGGCGTCGGTACCGTCCTCGGCCGCCGTGACCTCGAAGCCCTCCTGGGCCAGCGCGTAGCCGACCGAGTCGCGAACCGAGGGCTCGTCATCAGCGATCAGGATGCGTCCGGCGTTGCCGTTCATGGAAGGGATGGTGTTCATGCGATCGGTGTTTTCGACTGGTCTATCAGAGGCAGCCGCACCCAAAAGGTACTGCCCTCGCCCTCAACGGAATTTGCTCCCATCTCGCCTCCCATGACATCGGCCATCCTACGCGCGATCGCGAGCCCGAGTCCGAAGCCTTCCTGACGGCGTGTTTCGGAGCGCCGGTAGAAGCGTTCGAAGACCCTTTCGATCTCGGCCTGGGGGATGCCGGTGCCGGTGTCGATCACTTCCAGGAGCATCTCTTTCTCACCGATCCGACGGCCCCGCATGGTCACGGTTCCGGGCGCCGGCGTGTTCTTGCACGCGTTGGTGACGAGCCCGATCAGAACCTGCCGGAGCAAGGTCGGATCACCCTTTGCCGCCAGATCAGGTTCGACGTCGGTCCGCAGCTCGAGGCCGACCGGAACCTCGATCGCAGCCTCGACGTCCTTGACCGCGGCGCCGATGTCAACCACCTCGACCTCGCCGGCCCCGAGCGCCTCGACTCGGGCCAGGGTGAGCAGCGACTGGGTCAGCCGCGACATCCGCTCGGCATCCGCGGAAAGTCGGTTGAGGAAGTGGTCGCGGGCCGGCGGGTCATCCTTGGCCCCGGACTGGAGCACCTCGATCGCGCCCGAGATCCCGGCCAGCGGGTTGCGGAGCTCGTGGGCGGCGTTGCTGACGAAGTCACGTTCGGCGAACTCCTTGCGCATCTCGTCGGTGCGGTCCCGGACCACGACCAGCACCGCGCCCTCATCGGGCAGCGAGCGGGCCTGCAGCGCGTAGGCCCGGTCGCCCATCCGCAGCGCCGGATGGGCAGCGAACCCTTCGGCGGCCGCCCGCCTGACCGAGGAGAGCATCGGGTCGGGGGCCCGGCTGCCTCCTTCCAGCAGCGCGTTGGCGGCCGCGTTGTGGAAGCGGACCGTGCCGTCGTCATCGATCACCATCACCGCGTCCCCCAGCCCGTCGAAGATCGCCGCGAGCTTGTCGCGGTCGGCGGTCAGCACCCCGAAGCTTTCCTTCAACGAGACCCGCATCGAGTCCAGCGAGCGGGCCAGGTCCCCGATCTCGTCGCGGCCGGCGACCGGCAGCTGAACGTCGAAGTTGCCCGAGGCGAGATCGTCTGCCTTGGCGGCGATCCGCTTCAGCCGGACCGTGATCACCGACGCGATCGCCACCCCGACCAGGGTGCCGATCAGGATCGCGATCAGGGCCGCCCGGAGGCTCTCCGAGCGCAGCGTGTCGATCGCCGAGCGGATCACGATCGGCCGCGAGTAGCGCCCGACGACGGCCCCCCTGATCGTGCCGATGTCGGTGACCGGGATGCCGACGATCGCGATCTCGCCGTTCCTCAGGTCCCGGGAAGGCCGTTCGTTCTCGAGCGCGAGGTCCAGCGTCTCCTTGTAGGGCTTGCTGTCGGGGAAGACCGCGGAAGGGTTTTCGGGGGCGATCAGGCTGCCGTCGGTGTCGAAGTACCAGGCGGTGTAGCCCTCGCCGTTGGCCGCCTCGAGCTCGGCCCGCACGTCAACGTCTGACTCGGCGAGGCGGTCCGCGAGACGCACCGTGCGGCCGACCGCCAGCTCGGTCGAGCGTTCGTTCAGCACGTCCTGGCTCTTGTCGGTGATGAACGAGTAGAGGATGCCGGCGGTCAGGAAACAGACCAGCGTGAAGCCGGCCGCGAGCCAGACCCGCATGCCGATGTGCCGGCGACGCGGCATCCGGGTCCGACGCCTTCGGTTGGCACTGGGCGTGCTCGCGGGGCTGCCGCTCATGAGCGGACCCTATTTCATGCCAGAATCGCAGCGTGAGGAAGCTCGTCTTCATTCCGGCCTGGAACGAGGAGAACTCGATCGAAGCGGTGATCAGCGACGCCCGGGAGCACGTTCCCGGGGCCGACGTGATGGTCGTTGACGACGGTTCGACCGACCGCACCGCCCGGCTCGCCCGGCGCGCCGGCGCGCTGGTCGCTTCGCTGCCCTTCAACCAAGGGGTCGGCGCCGCCCACCAGACCGCCTACATCTACGCGCTCCGTCACGGTTACGGGATCTGCGGCCAGCTCGACGGTGACGGCCAGCATCCGGCCGCCGAGGTCGCGCGGCTGATCGCCGAGGTCGAGGCGGGCGCCGATCTCGCCGTGGGTTCCCGCTTTGCCGGAAACGTCAACCCGGATGTGCCCGAATACCGCTCCACCTTCGCCCGACGGCTGGGTCAGCGACTCTTCAGCCTGTTGGTCTCGACCTCGACCCGGCAGACCTTCACCGACACCACCAGCGGCATGCGGGCGCTGAACGAGCGGGCGATGCGGCTGTTCGCCGATCGCTACTCCTCCGAGTTCGCGGAGGTCGAGTCGCTGCAGCAGGCGGTGCGGGCCGGGCTGGTGGTGAAGGAGGTGCCGGTCCACATGCTGGCCCGCCAACACGGACACTCGTTCATCACTCCGCTCACCTCGGCCTTCTACATCTTCAAGACCTTGATCGTGCTCCTGATCGGCCAGCTGCGGCCCCGGCAGGCGGGCGAATGAGCCTCCTCCTGGCCGCCACCGAGCCGGTCGTCCGGCTCACCCCCCAGGCGCGGATCCTCGCCGCGGTGCTGGCGATCGCGTTCATGCTGCTGATCCTCGACCTGATCCGGCGCGACAAGCTGCTGGAGCGCTACTCGATCGTCTGGTTTCTGCTCGGGATCGCCATGCTGCTCGGAGCGATCTTCCCGGTCCTGCTCGAGTGGCTGGCCAAGGCGATGGGCGTCCGCGACGTGACCATCGCGCTCTTCTCGGTCACCCTGCTGATCCTGCTCGCCCTCTCGCTCAACTTCTCGGTGATCGCCTCCCGCCAGTCGAAGCAGATCACCCGCCTCGCCCAGCAATCCGCAATCGATGGGGTCGAGGAGGAAGAAGATTCGCTCAGTGGCGCAGAGTCTTCTCGAGGCGAAAGGCCAGCGCCTCGAGGGCCAGCTCCTCGCTGACGTTGAGCTGGAACGAGCGGCGGGTTTCCTGGATCAGGCCGATCGCGTCACGCGCCTGAGCGAGTTCGATCTCCCCGGCCTGCGCTTCCAGCAGTTCGAGGCGGTCGGTGTTGAAGACGAGGCCGGGAGCACCGGAGCAGGCGGCCGCCCAGTCGCGGGCCCAGGCGGCGGCGAGATGGAGGCCGAGGTCGAGCATGCCGGTCCGGGTCTTGCGCTGGGCCCGGCGGACGGCTTCCTCGATCTCGGTCTTGGTGTGCTTGACGCCCTCCTCCTTGGCGGCGTCGAACTCGGCCTGAACCAGCTCGCCGGAATGCTCACCGGCGGACTTGGCCTGGCTGAGCAGCTCGAGCCAGGGGGAGGCGGCGAGATCGTCCTCGAGGACGGCGGTCATCAGGCGCTCCGCCGCGCGCCGCAGCTCCCCGCCCCGCTTGCCGGCCAGGAAGCGGGCCCGGCCGAGATCACCGGCCGAGAGCCTGGTCGCGGCGTGAAGGACCTCCGGTGCGGCCAGCCCGTCGAGCTCGGCTTCAAGCACGTCCGGCGAAAGCGCCCCGAACTCGATCAGCTGGCAGCGCGAGGCGATAGTCGGCAGGAGACCTTCGCTCTCGGCCGAGAGCAGGATCAGGTGGGCGTGCGGCGGCGGCTCCTCGAGCGTCTTCAGCATCGCGTTCTGACTCTCTTCGTTCAGAGCTTCGGCCGCCTCGATCACGAAGACGCGGGCCGAACCCTCGAACGGGCTGAGCGGCGCCTGCTGGATCACGCGGTCGCGCACCTCCTGTACGGCGTGGCTCATGCCCCGGGGCGAGAGCCAGACCAGGTCCGGGTGTGGCGAAGGGTCCAACGACGCCCGCCGGCGGGCCTCCTCGGGATCGGCGCTGCCGGTGGCGAGGATCTCCGCCGCGAAGGCGCGGGCGGCCTTGGCCTTGCCGGAGCCCGATGGCCCCTGGAAGAGGTAGGCGTGGGACGGCCCCAGTTCGAGCGCCCTGGCAAGTTCGGTGCCGACTCGCTGCTGGTGTGCGGTGGCGTCGGCCAGCGTGATCACGCCGGCTGCCTCGCCTCGAGCTCGGCCATGATCAGCCGGTGTACCTCTTCCGGCGAACCGGACGCGTCGATCGGCACAACCCGGTTCGGCTCGCGGCGGGCGATGTCCTCATAGGCCTCGGCGACCTTCTCCTGGAAACGGACCCCTTCCGCCTCGAAGCGATCGTCGGACTCGGCCCGGCCCAGCCCGCGCTGGGGGTCGAGCTGCAGCAGGAAGGTCAGGTCGGGCGCGAGCCCCCCGGTCGCGATATCGCAGATCTGACGGACCTGGACGATGCCGAGCCCGCGGGCGACGCCCTGGTAGGCGATGGTCGAATCGGTGAAGCGGTCCGAGAGCACGGTCTGGCCCTGCCCGAGGGCGGGTTTGATCACCCGGCTGACCAGATCGGCGCGGGCGGCGCAGAAAAGCAGCAGCTCGGCGACCGGGTCGAGCGGCGTGTCGGGGTCCGCCAGGAGCCAGCGCATCCGCTCCGCGGCGTCGGTCCCGCCCGGTTCGCGGATCGTCACCGTGGCCGGCCCGAGCGCCTGGGCCAGCATCGCGGCCTGGGTCGTCTTGCCGGCCCCGTCAACCCCTTCCAGCGTGATGAACACGCCCGGCCTCAGCTTTTGCGGCTGGACCGACCGCCCGCTTTCTTCACCCGGCGGGTGCCGAGGTCGGGCGGGTTGGCGATCCGGGCCGCGACCGTGGTCGTCTTCTTGCCCGACTTCTTGCCGGAGCCCTTCTTGCCCGGCTTCTTCCCGGACTTCTTCGCCTCTTCGGCGTCGAGCTCCTTGGCTTTCTTCGCGGCTTCCTGGGCGGCCTTCCGTTCGGCTCGCTTCTCCCGCATCTCGACCATGGTCGGGCAGTCGTCGTTGAAGCAGAGCTTCCAGGGACGGCCGGCCCGGCCCCGGGTCTTGACGTAGACCCGCGGGGTGCGGTGGCAGACCGAGCAGTTCTCCTCGAAGGGCGTCACCTCGTAGAAGTTCGGCTGCGGCATCGGGAAGGTCTGATCGCAGGAGTCCGGGTTGTCGGCCTCCCAGCCGGTGCAGCCGACGAACGACTTGCCCGACTTCTTGGCGCGGATGATCCGCAGCACGTTCGGCGAGCCGTCCGGCTTGATGCGGCCGGCTTCCTGGCAGACGATGCAGGGACCGAGGATGCGATCCTGATCCATCCCCTCCCAGATCATCTTCGAGAGCGCCTCTTCGCCCTTGAGCAGATCCTCGAAGGTCTTGTGGACCAGCTTGCGGCTGTCCTCGACGACCTCGTCCTTGGTCATCTTCTCATCGGCGATCTCGTCCATCTCCCCTTCGAGGGAGGAGGTCATCGCCGCGGTCGCCATGTCCGGCACGTACTCCTTGAAGGCCTCGTACATCGCGATGCCGGTCGCGGTCGGCTCCGGCGGGTGGTTCCGCACGTAGCGCCGGTTGTAGAGCTTCTGGATGATGTCCGGCCGAGTCGCCTTGGTACCGAGCCCCTGCTCGTCCATCAGCTGGACCAGCTTCGCCTCCGAGAGGCGGGCCGGCGGCTGGGTCTCCTTGTCGACCAGCCACGGCTCCCCATCGATTGAGAGAGTCTGGCCCTCTTCGAGCACGGGGATCTCCTCGTCCGCGGAGCGAGCGTAGGTGTAGATCCCGGCGTAGCCCGGGTCGATCACGACCTTGCCGCGGACGAAGTAGGTCTCGGAGCCGGCCTCGATGTCGGCCCGGGTCGACTCGGTCACCATCGGCTCGCCGAAGGTGGCCAGGAAGCGCCGGACGATCAGCTCGTAGACCCGCGCCTTCGGCCCCTCCAGCGCGGACGGGTAAAGCGCGTGAGTCGGATAGATCGGCGGGTGCGCCGCGTCGAACTTCTTGCCCTGGGTCGGCTTGAGCGGCTTCTCGAGCAGCGGGGCCGCGGCCTGGAAATCCTTGATCTTGACCAGCGAGCTGATCGTCTTCTCCAGCGGCAGCGAGTCTGGGTAGATCGTGTTGTCGGTTCGCGGGTAGGAGATGAACCCGTCGTCGTAGAGGTCCTGGGCGAGATCCATCGCCCGCTTCGGGGTGATCCCGAGGCGGCTGGAAGCATCGACCTGAAAGGTGTTGGTGTTGTACGGGGTCGGCGGCTTGCTCGAGGACTTGCGGCTGGTCACCGACTTGACCACGCCGGGGCTGGCGGTGCCGGTGAGCGCGGCGTCGGCCTCCGCCTTGTCCCAGAACTTGTCGGTGGCGTGATGGGCCTCGAAGCTCTGGCCGCCCGGGTGCTCGAACTTCGCGAACAGCTCCCAGAACGGCTTGGCGACATGCGCGCGCCGCTCCAGCTCACGCTCGACGATCAACCCGAGGGTCGGGCTCTGGACCCGGCCGACCGAGAGGAAGTTGGCGCCGTAGGCCTTGGCGACCAGCGAGACGGCGCGGGTGAAGGCGGCGCCCCAGATCAGGTCGATGTCCTGGCGGGCGCCGGCCGCGTTCGCCAGCGGGAAGGAAAGCTCGTCGAGGTTGTCGAAGGCGCCCTCGATCTCTTCCTTGGTCAGGGCCGAGTAACGCGCCCTTTTAAGTGTGGGCTCGAGCTCCGGGTTGACGTCGAGGCAGACCTCCAGCGCTTCGAGGCCGATCAGCTCGCCCTCGCGGTCGAAGTCGGTGCCGATCACGAGGCTGTCCGCGGCCTTCGCTTCTTTCTGGACCGCGCGGATCACGTTTTTCTTGCCGTCGATCGGCCCGGTCTCGAGCGGCGCGTCGATCAGCCCGGGGATGAGATCGAGCTTCCACTGCTTGTACTGCTTCTCGTCGGGGAACTCCCGCCCGACGAAGTGGCCTCCGGTGCCGATCACGGCCGTCTCGCCGTCCGAATCCTCCCAGCGGAAGACGGGCACCGTGAACGATTTCTTCTCGGTTGCGGCGCCGTGCGAGAGGATCTCGGCGATCTTCTGAGCTGAATTGTTTTTCTCGGTGATGATGAGACGCATTGGCTGGCGAGAGTAGCAGGGGAGCCGAGGGACACTCGGCGAAATGCCGGTCAGCCCACAGTTTTGTCACAGGTTTGTTTGACTAAATTCACTCCCATGAAGACTCTCGTAACAGGCGGGGCTGGATTTATCGGATCGCATCTGAGCGACGCCCTGCTCGCGCGCGGTGACGAAGTCACCGTGCTCGACAACCTCTCGACGGGCAAGCTCGGCAACCTCGAGCTCGCCCTGGCCAACGGAGCCCAGCTGATCGAGGGTGACATCGTCGACCGCGAGTTCGTGGGGGAAACCGTGCAGGCGGTCAGGCCCCACACGATCTTCCACCTCGCCGCCCAGGGCGAGGTACAGCGCTCGATCACCGAACCGTCCCTCGATGCGACGGTAAACGTGGTCGGCACCGTCAACCTGATCGAAGCTTCGAAGAACATCGGCCTCGACCGGTTCGTCTTCGCCTCGAGCGGCGGCGCGATCTACGGCGAGGGCAGCCGCCTCACCCTGCCGGTGGCCGAGACCGAGCCCACGACGCCGCTCTGCCAGTACGGAGCCAGCAAGCTGGCCGGCGAGCAGTACCTGGCGCTCTACCGCCGCATGTACATGTTCAACTCGGTCTCGCTGCGGTTCGGCAACGTATACGGGCCGCGCCAGCGCCCGAAGGGCGAGGCCGGCGCGGTCGCGATCTTCGGCGAGCTGCTGCTCGCGGGCCGGAACCCGACCGTCTTCGGCGATGGCACCCAGACCCGCGATTTCGTCTACATCGACGATCTGGTCGATGCCGTCCTCACCGCCTCTCGCACCGACGTCGAGGGCCCGATCAACCTCGGGTCCGGCCGGGAAACCTCGATCCTCGACCTGCTCGGCGAACTCCGCGAGGCCGGCCTCTCGCTTAACGGTGATGGCCCGCCCGCCGGAGCCTCCTTCGAGCCGCGGTTCGACCGGGGGCGCCCAGGCGAGGTGAAGCGCATCGCGATCGACCCCGCCCGGGCCGCCCGCGAGCTCGGCTGGACCGCCACCACCCCCCTCTCCGAAGGCCTGCCCGAGACGCTCCGCGCGATCAACGCCGGCAGGCGGGCCTGAATCACATCGACGGGGCCTGACCAGAGGTCCCTTAACCTTTGTGGCATGCCCGCCCAGGCCTACGCCGGAAAGGAGTGTGTCTGCCAGCACCGCAAGCCGGTCTGCGACCAGACCTGCGTTCGCGACATGCTGGAGACGCCTTTCTACGTCGCCTGCCTGAAGCTGACCGGCCGCCGCTGCCTGGTCGTCGGCGGCGGCGAGGTCGGTCTGGAGAAGGTCGAGGGTCTGCTCGCCTGCGCGGGCGAGGTGACGGTGGTCTCGCCGACCGCGGTGCCGGAGATCGAACGCCTGGCCGCCGAAGGGTCGGTTCGCTGGGAACGCCGCAAGTACGCCGGCCGAGGAGACCTCGAAGGCACCTTCATGGTGATCGCCGCGACCGATGACACCGAGGTGAACATCCGCGTCTTCGACGAAGCCGAGGAGCGGGCGATGCTGGTCAACGTGGTCGACGTGCCGCCGCTCTGCAACTTCATCCTGCCGGCGATCGTCCGCACCGGCCCCCTGGCGATCGCGATCTCGACCGCCGGGGCCTCGCCCGCACTGGCCAAGCGGATGAAGGCCGAGATCGCCGGGCTTTACGGCGAGGACCATGCCCGGCTGGCCGTGATCCTCAACGAGACTCGCGGCTGGGCCAAATCGACCCTGCCCACCTATCAGGACCGCAAGGCCTTCTTCGAAGGGATCGTGAACGGGCAGCCGGACCCGATCGACCTGATCCATGAGCACCGCGAAGACGAGCTGTTCGGACTGATCGAGAGCGCAAAGCGGGAGGCCGAGGCTGCCCTTGCGGTCTAACCTGCCGCGCATGAGTCTGGGTGCCGCCGCATGACCGACCCCCGCCTGGCCGCGCTCGGCTGGCACAGCGACGACCGGATCGCCTGGGAACGGGAACCGCGCGAGGGTCAGATCCCGGCCCGGGTGGCCGGTCTTCATCGCAACCACATCGTCGACCTGCTCACGAGCGAGGGCGAGGTGCTCGGTCGCCCGGCCGGCCGCATGCTCCAGGACCGCTCGCCCGCGACCGCGATGCCGGCGGTCGGCGACTGGGTCGCGGCACTGCCGGACGGCACCATCCAGGAGATCCTGCCGCGGCGGAGTGCCCTGGCGCGACGTTCGGCGGCCGACCGCGACCGGATCCAGATCCTGGCGACCAACATCGACAAGGCGATCGTGATCAGCTCCCTCAACCGCGAGCACGACCCGGTTCGGCTCGAGCGCATGGTCAAGCTGGCCGAGGCCTCCGGCGCCCAGCCCGTGATCGGGCTCTCGAAGTCAGACCTCTCGGACGAGGCGAAGGAGCTCCAGGGCCGAGTCGGACAGACCTTCCCCGAGATTCAGGTCTTCGTCTTCAGCTCCCGCACGGGTGAAGGCGTGGACGCGCTGCGCGAGATCCTCGCGCCAGGCGAGACGGTCGTGATGCTGGGTCGTTCCGGGGTCGGCAAGTCGACCCTGGCCAACACTCTGCTCGGCTGGGAACGCCAGAAGACCGCGGAGGTCCGCGGCACCGACGACCGTGGCCGCCACGCGACGACCAGCCGTGAGCTCTTCCCCCTGCCGGGCGGGGCGCTATTGATCGACACGCCCGGCCTCCGCGCCCCCGGCTCGATCGAGGCCGACGACCTGATCCCCGGCTCGGCCGAGGCGGACCTCAGCGACGAACGGGCCCGCGAGATCGAGCGTCTCGCCGCCTACTGCCGCTTCCGCGATTGCGCCCACGAGACCGAACCGGACTGCGCGGTCACCGCCGCGATCGAAGCGGGCGAGCTGCCGGCCCGCTGATTCACTCCGGCCAATCCTGGGTTCAGACCAGGGCCGGCAACACGTCCGTCTGAGCGAAATCGTCACCCTTGAAAAGGAGCGGATGCCCCAGTTCCATGGCGAGGGCATAAGGAAAGCAGTCCCCGAAGTTGAGCTTGGCCGGATGACCGCTGCCTTTCCCGAAGCGCTGATATGCGGAGCGGGCGACTCGTGCCTGAGCTTCGGTCAAGGACACGATCTGGATTCCCGCCTTCTCGATCAGCGCATCTACACGGCCGGACACAAACGGGTCTTTCGCCCTGTCAATGACGACTCCGAGCTCGACGTAGCTCGCAGCCGACATGTGGCAACGAGTCTCAGCCTCGATCGCGTTCGCGTACCGAGCCGCTTCGGGCTCACCGTGAAGGATCGCGACAAGGACGGAAGTGTCAATTACCAATCGGCAGCCCGTCCTCGTCGTAAAGGAAGTCGGTCGGATCGCCTTCCTTCAATTCGGGCGGGATCCTTGCCGCGGTCTGGCGGCCGATCTCCAGCAATTGGTCAGCGATCCCCTTTCGCTCGCGTACGATCCGGTCCCGGCGTTCGCGCAGAGCCTCGGTCGTAGCCTTCGCCATGCTCTCACCGGTCAGCTCGGCGAGCTCCTTGGCCAGTTGATGGGCCTCGGGAGTCTTGATGTTGAGGGAGCCCATGAGGCCGATTCTACCACTCGGCTCATCGGTTCTACCATCCTTCGCCGCCGCTACTCGACCGTCGCCAGGAAATCGGTCAGGAGCTCGGCGACCGCGGGCGGGTCGTCGATGAAGGGCCAGTGGCCGGAGTCCGGGAGGATGTGGACCTCGGCCGAGGGGAAGGGGCTGCGCTGGCGGTCGGCGAAGGAGACCGGGATGTAGGGGTCGCCGGCGCCCCAGACGACCAGGCAGGGGATCTCGGTCGCCGCCAGCAGCGGAATCAGCTCCTTGGCTGACTCCCCGACCTTTTTGAGATCTCGGTAGATGTCGAGCACGGCGCGGCGGGTACGACGGTCGTAGTTGTCGTACATGCCGTCGACGAACTCGCGAGGCAGGCCGCGCGGCTCCTGCTTGGTGATCGCTCGGCGGAAGGCGGCTCGCACGGTCACCGCCTGGAGCAGCTCCCCGACCATCGGCGTCTGCCAGGCCCGGGCGGTGCGGTGCCAGCGATAGCCGGCCAGCACCCCGGTGTTGATCAGGGTCAGGCTCGCGACCTGCCCGGTGTGGAGCGAGGCCCACTCGAGGCCGATCGGCCCGCCGAGGTCATGCAGCACGAGATGGGCGCGCCGGATGCCGAGCGCCTCGAACGCGTCGCCGATGAACTTTCCGTACTCGCTCAGGCTGTGGGTGAAGCCGGGCGCCGCGATCGATTGGCCGAAGTCGGGCAGATCGAAGGCGACCGCGCGACGGGGCGGCGAGACCTGCCTGACCAGGCCCTCGAAGTCCGCGGCCGACCCGGGATTGCCATGGATGAACACGACCGCCTCCGAGGCCTGGTGCGGTCCCGCCTGAAAAGTGCGGATCCAGTGATCGCCGACCGCGATGCTCGACCAATCCGGTGCGCCTTCGAGGTTCAAGCGGCGTCCCGGCAGGTCACGGTCATCAGAGGGCGAACATCGCGACCGCGGCGAAGTGAAAGCCGGCGGCGCCGATCACGAAGAGATGGAAGATCTCGTGATAGCCGAAATAGGTCGGGCTGGGGTTCGGTCGCCCGGTCGCGTAGACGACCGCACCGACCGTGTAGAGGATGCCGCCGGTGGCGATCAGGAGTCCCGCCCAGACACCGGCCGTGCCGACGATGTGGGGAAAGGCCACGGCGCCGATCCAGCCGACCGCCACGTACATCAAGGCGCTCACCCATTTCGGCGAGTGGATCCAGATCAGCTCGACGACGATGCCGAGCGCAGCCGCGGTCCAGACCGCGATCAGGATCGCGGTCGACCAGGTTCCGGTCATGTTGAGCAGGGCGAAGGGCGTGACGGTGCCGGCGATCAGCAGGAAGATCATCGAGTGGTCGAGCCGGCGCATCAGCATCCGGGCCTTGACCGTCTTCCAGTTGATCCGGTGATAGAGAGCGCTGGTGCCGAACAGGGCGCAGAGGGTGGCGACGTAGATGCCGACCGCCAGTGACTTCTTCGGCGTATCGGCCAGCATCAACAGCGAGATCCCGAGGCCGAGCGAGAGGAAGAAGGCCCACTCGTGAGAAACGCCGCGGAACTTCGGCTTCATGGCCTTGATCGACTCGGTCGCCGAATCCCTGACCGCGGTCGCTTTCTCGACCGCCGCGTCCCGCGCGTTCCCGGCCATCTCGACCGCCGCATCGCGGGCAACGCCGGCCCGTTCGACCGCGCCGTCACGAGCGGCGGTCGCGCGGGTAACCGCCGACTCTCTCGCCTGAGCGGCCTTCTCGCGTGCGTTACGGGGTCCCTGGCTCACGAGAAGAATCGTACCGACCGGCGCAAACGGCGTCGGCACGGGGGTTGCGTGGTGTGCCCTTCCCGCAAAGCGCGGAAACTGTTTTTCAGACACACGCTACATATAGCGTGTCTAGAAGGTGTCCGACGCCATTCCTAGTATAATTCGCTATGTGCGTTGCCCGCGATGCGGACATCAAGGAAGTCGAGTCCTCGAGAGTCGCAGCTCCGAGGAGGGGAGCGCTGTGCGCCGTCGGCGGCAGTGCTCCAGCTGCGAGAACCGCTTCACCACATATGAGCGGTATGAGGCTCAGGCGCTGTTCGTCATCAAGCGGGATGGCGGGCGCCAGCCCTTCGACCGCGCCAAGTTGCGCGGCGGGCTGGAGCGCGCCTCGCACAAACGTCCGGTCCGGCCCGAAGCGATCGAGGGGCTGGTCGACCGGATCGAGAAGAAGGCCGTCCGCGACGGCGGCGAGATCGAGGCGGCCCGCATCGGCGACATGTGCCTGGCGGGGCTCAAACGGATCGACCAGGTCGCATACCTGCAGTTCGCCGCCGTTTACCGCCAACTCGGGGTCGAGGACGTCCAGGCGGAACTCGACCGGCTGAGCCCGCAGCTCAGCAGAAACTGAACTTCAAGACCTAGCAGTACCCACAGAAAGCAGCAAATCGCACCGGCAGACCAGCAACACCCTAAGTACGAGATTCGAGCAACACCAGCAGCAAGCAGACCAGTCGTCCCCGTAGCAGAGGAGAGAACCAGAGCATGTCCCAGTCAGTAACCGAATCGACCCGCGTCAAGCCCGACGGCGTCGTCGTCGAGCGGCGCCTCACCCGTGAGGGCGTCCATCCGTTCGATGAAGTCGAGTGGGAGATCCGCGATGCGGTGATCGGTGATCCGGAGAATCCCGCCTTCGAGCAGCGCGGGGTCGAGTTCCCGAAGACCTGGTCGCAGAACGCGACCAACATCGTCTCCCAGAAGTACTTCCGGGGCCAGCTCGGCTCGCCGGAACGGGAAAACTCGGTCAAGCAGATGATCGGGCGGGTCGCCGGGACGATCGCAACCTGGGGCCGCGAAGGCGGCTACTTCGCCTCCGACGCCGACGCCGACACCTTCGAGGCCGAGCTGACCGCCACCCTGCTGCATCAGGAAGTCGCCTTCAACTCGCCGGTCTGGTTCAACGTCGGCTTCGAAGAGACCCCGCAGTGCTCGGCCTGCTTCATCCTCTCGGTCGAGGACACGATGGAGTCGATCCTCGACTGGAACACCAAGGAAGGGAAGATCTTCCGCGGCGGCTCCGGTTCCGGGATCAACCTCTCCAACATCCGCGGCTCGATGGAGCCGCTGAAGAAGGGCGGCACCGCCTCCGGTCCGGTCTCCTTCATGCGCGGCGCCGATTCCTGGGCCGGCACGATCAAGTCCGGCGGCAAGACCCGGCGGGCGGCGAAGATGGTCGTGCTTGACGTCGACCATCCGGACGTCGAGCACTTCATCAGCTGCAAGGCGGACGAGGAGAAGAAGGCGGCCGCGCTGCGTGACGCCGGCTTCGACATGTCGATCGACGGCGAGGGCTTCACCTCGATCCAGTACCAGAACGCGAACAACTCGGTCCGGGTCTCGGACGATTTCATGAAGGCGGTCGCCGACGACGCCGAGTGGAACCTGCTCGCCCGCACCGACGGCTCGGTCACCAAGACCGTCTCGGCCCGCGAGCTGATGAACAAGATCGCCGACGCCGCCTGGCAGTGCGCCGACCCGGGCGTCCAGTACGACACGATCATCAACCGCTGGCACACCTGCCCGAACTCGGGCCGGATCAACGCCTCGAACCCGTGCTCGGAGTACATGCACGTCGATGACTCGGCCTGCAACCTGGCCTCGATCAACCTGATGAAGTTCCGCCGCAAGGACGGCAGCTTCGACGTCGAGGGCTTCTGCGCGGTGGTCGACACGATCTTCCTCGCGCAGGAGATCATCGTCGGACCCTCGAGCTACCCGACCGAGGAGATCGGTAAGAACGCCCGGGCCTTCCGTCAGCTCGGCCTGGGTTACGCCAACCTCGGCGCCCTGCTGATGTCGGACGGCATGCCCTACGACTCGGATGAGGGCCGCAACGTCGCCGCCGCGATCACCGCGCTGATGACCGGCCGCGCCTACCGGCGCTCGGCCGAGATCGCCGCTGCGATGGGCCCCTACGAGGCCTACGAGGTCAACCGCGAGCCGCACAACAACGTGATGCGCATGCACCGTGACGCGTCCTACGAGATCGACGGCGCCGGGATCAAGGGCGAGCTGCTCGAGGCGGCCCGCCAGGAGTGGGACGTCGCCGTCGCGACCGGCGAGGAGCACGGCTACCGCAACGCCCAGGCGACCGTGCTGGCCCCGACCGGCACGATCAGCTTCCTGATGGACTGCGACACGACCGGCATCGAGCCGGACTTCTCGCTGGTCAAGTTCAAGGAGCTGGTCGGCGGCGGCAACATGACCATCGTCAACAAGTCGGTGCCGCTCGCCCTCGAGACGCTCGGCTACTCGGAGGCGGAGATCGGCCAGATCGAGGCCTACATCAACGAGCACGGCACGATCATCGGCGCCCCGGCCCTGAAGGACGAGCACCTGCCGGTCTTCGATGTCGCGGTCGGCGAGCGGGCGATCTCGCACACCGGCCACATCGACATGATGGCGGCGACCCAGCCGTTCCTCTCGGGAGCGATCTCGAAGACGGTAAACATGCCGAACTCGGCCACCGTCGAGGACATCGCCGACGCCTACACCCGCGGCTGGGAAGGCGGTCTCAAGGCGCTGGCGATCTACCGCGATGGCTCGAAGACCGCTCAGGCGCTCCGCACCGACGCCCAGGAGGAGAAGGAAGCCGAGGCCGAGGCGGCCCCGGTCGGCCCGGTCCGTCACCGGATGCCGAAGACCCGGGACTCGGTGACCCACAAGTTCTCGGTCGGAGGCCACGAGGGGTACATCACGGCCGGCAAGTACAAGGACGGCTCGGTCGGAGAGATCTTCCTGACCGACATCGGCAAGGAAGGCTCGACCATGCGGGGCATGATGAATGCCTACGCGACCGCGATCTCGCTCGGCCTCCAGTACGGCGTGCCGCTCGAGGTGTTCGTCAACAAGTTCAGCTACATGCGGTTCGACCCGGAAGGGGTCACCGGCAACCCGGACATCCCCTTCGCCAAGTCGATGCCCGACTACATCATGCGCTGGCTCGCCTCCCAGTTCATCGACGACCCCGACTTCCTCGAGGAGCAGGGGATAATGACCCAGGAGGTCCGCAACCGGAAGGAAGCGGAGAACACCGGCCTCGACCTGGCGGGCGGTTCCGGCAACGGCGGAAACGGGAACGGCGGCGGATCGGCCGAGGCGTCGGCACCGGTCGCTGACACCGGCGGCACCTCGGTGCCGGCCGGGACAGCCCTGACCGATGACGTCCCGGTTGTCCCGGCCAAGCTCCACATCACCCCCGGAGCGGCCGAGCTCGGCCCGGCCTGCGACCAGTGCGGAGGCATGATGCAGCGCACCGGCGCCTGCTACACGTGTAGCTCATGCGGCAACAACACCGGTTGCGGCTGAGCCGATACGCATCCCGCCTGACGCATATCGACCCAGCGGGTCACAAGAAAAAGCCCCGGAGAGATCCGGGGCTTTTTCTTTGCCGGTTCTCAGTGGCCCTCGTCTTCGGGGCTGATCACTTCGATGCCGAGGGCGGCTGCCCAGACTCCCGTGTGGTCGATGATGTCGGTCCACTCCATGCGGGCGCCGCGCAGGCCTTCGATGCCGTCAACGCCGGACAGGTCGGTGCGGACGAACTCGCATCCCTTGAGCGAAGCACCCCGGAGGTCGGAGTCGGTCATGCGGCAGTCCGTGAACCGGACCGCGTCGCACCTGGCCTCCATCAGGCTGACCCCGGACAGCTGACAATCCTCGAAGGCGACCCGGTTGAGGCGGGAAAGAGCGAAGTTCGAGAGATCGACCCGGCACTCCCGGAAGATCACGTCGTGGAGCACCGAGTCGGTCAGGCTGAGGCCGGTGGGCCGGCAGCCGGCGAAGCGGACCCGAGTGAGGTTGGCCGCCCGGGAGCGCGAGTTCGAGAGATCGCAGCGGACCAGGTCGAGATCGGTGAAACGACCCGCGTCCAGTGAGCAACCGCTCAGATCCACCTCGGTCAGCGAGCCCGCCTCAGCCGTGACGCCGCGCGCGCTGGCGCCCGCGATCCCGCAGCCCGACGCCTCGAAATAGGACAGCTCCTCGTCGTGATCGAGCGAGATCCGGTCCAGCGACACCCGCTCATCGTCGGGCGGCACCTGGGACTGGTTCGGGGCCGGGAGAGCGCTCACCAGGCCAAGGTAACCCGTAAAGCCTGCCTCCCGCGGCGGGGACTTCCTGCTACCCCGAGGCCCGGTCAACCGACCGAGATCTGCCCGGGACTTGACAAATCGGGTGAGTGAGTGCATACTCACACCTGATGGCAACGGCCTCGGACAAGACGCGAAAGGCTTCCACTACCGGATCCCGGTCGCTCTCGACCGCTGAGGAGCGGCGCGAGGAGCTGATCGATGCGGCGATCCCGGTCTTCGCCGAGAAGGGGTACCACGCGGCGCCGACCACCGAGATCGCGAAGCGGGCCGGCATCTCGCAGGCCTACCTGTTCCGCCTCTTCCCGACCAAGGAAGAGCTGTTCGTGGCGGTCGTGGAGAGGTCCTGCCGGCGGATGGTCGAAACCATGGCGGTCGCCGCGTCAGAGGCCGAGAAGCAGGGGATTGAACCCGGAGATGCCATGGGCCTCGCCTATGGCGACCTGGTCGGCAGCGATCGGGACCTGCTCTTGATCCAGCTCCACGCCCAGGCGGTCTCTCCCTCGATGCCGACCGTACGGGCGGCGATGAGGAAGTGCTTCGCCGACCTCTACGCGCTCGGCTCCGAGCGGACCGGCGGCACCGCGGACGAGATGCAGAACTGGTTCGCCCACGGGATGCTGATCAACGTGATGACCGCGATCAACGCCGAAGAAGTGGACGAGCCCTGGGCCGTCTCCCTGACCGACTTCGAAGGAGACTGCTTCCCGCGCGAGAGCTGACGGGATCCGGTCCGACCACGGCTGAGGAGCCGTTTTTTTACACCCAATTAGTGAGTGAGTAATCACACATTTCCAGGAGATAAAAGTGAGTAACCGATCACACACGAAGGAGGCCACATGACGGCCAAGACAGCTGGAAGCAGGGGCGCGGTCTGGACCCTGATCATCACGGGCGCCGCGCTTTTCATGACCGCGCTCGACAATCTGGTCGTCGGCGTGGCCCTGCCCTCGATCCAGGCCGATTTCGGGGGCACGATCGAGTCGCTGGAGTGGACCGTGAACGCCTACACCCTGGCTTTCGCGGTGCTGCTGATCACCGGTGCCGCCCTCGGCGACCGCTTCGGCCGCCGCCGGATGTTCGCGGTCGGGGTCGGCCTCTTCACCCTCTCCAGCGCCGCCGCGGCGCTGGCTCCCGGGCTCGACGCCCTGGTCGCGGCCCGCGCACTCCAGGGTGCCGGCGCTGCCATGGTCACACCGCTCACCCTGACCCTGGTCTCCGGCGCCTTCCCGCCCGAGAAGCGGGGCGCCGCGCTCGGTATCTGGGGTGGGATCAGCGGCCTCGGCGTGGCCCTCGGACCGCTCTTCGGCGGGGCCGTGGTCGAGGGCATCTCCTGGCACTGGATCTTCTGGCTGAACGTTCCGGTCGGGCTGGTCCTGGTGCCGCTGGCGCTGCGGAGGCTCCCGGAGTCCTTCGGCCCGGACAAGGAGCTCGACCTGCCCGGCCTGGGCCTGATCGGCGCCGGGCTCTTCGGCCTCACCTTCGGGATCATCCGCGGTGAATCGCTGGGCTGGACCAGCGCCACGGTTCTCGCTTCACTGACCGTCGGAATCATCCTGATCGGTGCCTTCGTGGCCTGGGAGCTGCGGGCCCGCGAGCCGATGCTGCCGATGAGGTTCTTCCGTTCGCGCGGTTTCAGCGCCACCAACGGGCTTTCCTTCGCGATGTTCTTCGGGACCTTCGGGGCGATCTTCCTGCTCAGCCAGTTCTTCCAGGTAGCCCAGGGGCTGGGGCCGCTCGAGGCCGGGATCCGGACCCTGCCCTGGACCTTGATGCCGATGTTCGTCGCGCCGCTGGCCGGCTTCCTCAGCGACCGGATCGGGACCCGGCCCCTGATCTTCAGCGGCCTGCTGCTCCAGGCCGGCGGTCTCGCCTGGCTCACCCTGATCGCCACCCCGAGCGCCTCGTTCGGCGAGTTCGTGGCCCCGTTCATCATGGCCGGCGTCGGCATGGCCTTGGTCTTCCCTACCGCGGCCGCCACCGTGGTCGCCTCGGTCCGCGAGGTAGAAACCGGGAAGGCCTCGGGAGCGACCAACGCGATCCGGGAGATCGGCGGGGTGATGGGCGTCGCCGTGCTCTCTTCGATCTTCGCGGCCAACGGCGGCTTCACCAGCCCGCAGACCTTCACCGACGGCGTGGTCGCGGCGATGCCGGTCGCGGTCGTGGTCCTCGCGGTCGGCGCGGTGCTCTCACTGCTGATCCCCAGCAAGGCGTCGGTGGAGAGCGACGCGGCCCGCACCGGGAAACGGGAAGACCGCGTCGCCGACCGCTCCGGAGGGTCCCTCGGTCAGCCCGAGCCCCAGATACTGACCGCCTCGAAGGCCTAGGCCGGAGATTCATCGGGAACCGGAACGGATTCCGGTTCCCGGACCGTGACCAAGAGGCCGCCGACCCGCCAGCCGGTGATCTCGCGGTCGGGGCAGGCCGAAACGGCGCAGCTGACGTCCCTCAAGGCACGGAACTCGAGGTGGTCGCCTGGTTTCAGGTCGATGCCCGCCAGGCCGCGGTAGGCGGTGTCATCGGCCGAGTAGCCGATGAAGAAGGAGAGCATGCCGGCCAGCTCGCGGCGATCGATCCCGAGGGCCCCGGAGATCAGGTCCTGACAACCCGGTCGCCGGTCCTCGTAAACCTCGTCCCAGCAGCCCGGGTACATGATGTCGGCGATGCCCTCGCCCGCCAGGGCCGTGAGCTCGAAGGTGGCCTCGCCATCCACGTCGAAGAGCGAATCGCCGGGCTCCGCCGAGTAGACCAGCCAGGGCTGCCCGAACCGCTTCCAGCCCAGCTTGTTCCTGGTCAGGGCCTGATCGAAGCCCGGGAAGCTGAAATCACCGCCCTGGGCGCCGTCCGGGGTTTCGATCCGGATCACTTCACCCAGCTTGAGGTCGAACCGCTCAGCGGTCCCGTGGGGAACTTCAATCGAAAGGTCTGCCATTTCCATCGCACCCGCTTTCAGTCGGGTCGCACTCCTTAATCGAAGCGGTGCTTACGAACTCAGTGCGACGGTACGGCCCGATCATAGCCCGGTCGCCGGAAACCGCAACCGGCGGGACGGTAGAGTCCGGGGTGTGATCGATTGCTTCCCTTCCAGTCGCAAATGGCCGAAGTCGTGAGGAAGTCCGTCGCCATCGGGATTGCCGGCCTGGCTGCGGTGATCGTGGCCGCCTGGCGGCAGATTCAGCGCGACAACACCCTTGAGACCGACCCGGTCAACGGTGGCGTGCCCTCGCCATCGACCCCTGACGCCGCACCGCCTTCGGTGGATCCGGATTCCGTCGCCGAGACGCCGGCCCCGGGTGCGGCCTCGCCGAGCGCGCTCTTCACTCCGTCGGTCAGCGAGCAATCGACCAAGGCCGAGCTCTACGAGATCGCGACCGATCTCGAGATCGAGGGCCGCTCGAAGATGAACAAGGCCGAGCTGCTCGCCGCGATCCGCGCCGCTTCCTGAGCGGCCCGACTCAGGCCTGGCGGCCCTCCATCTCCAGCAGCGCCTCCTTCATCGAGGTGCCGCCCAGGTAGGCGCCGACCTTGCCGTCGGAGCGCAGCACCCGGTGGCAGGGCACCACGATCGGCAGCGGGTTGGTCGCGAGCGCCGAGCCGGCCGCCCGGACCGCCCGCGGGCTGCCGGCCCGCTCGGCCATCTGCGAGTAGCTCGCGGTCGAGCCGTACGGGATCGTCGCCGTCTCTCGCAGCACGTCGCGCCGGAACCCGCGGGTCAGCCGCCAGTCCAGGGGCAGGTCGAAACGGTGCAGCCGCCCGTTGAAGTACTCGTCGAGCTGGCGCCGGGCCGTCGCCACCGGATCGCGACCGAGACGGCCGATCCGCGGCGAGACGCGGCGGGCCAGATCCTCCAGCACGGCGGACTCCTCCTCGACATCGAGCGCGATCCGGAGGATCCCCGCCTCCCCGGCCACGACCAGGAGGGTGCCGAAGGGCGAGTCGTGACGCTCGTAGGCGAGGTCGATCAGGTGCTCGCGGTCGGCCCGTTCGAGCAGCTCTCCACGGAGCGTCGCCCAGGCGGCCGCTTCGCGGTCAGCCCCGGTCCTCAGTCGGCTTTCAAGTTCACTCATCATCGATCCTTTCCCGCAGGGTTTTCAGGCCCTCGAACACATTGCGCCGGGCGGCCGCCTCCGAGATCTCCATCACCGAGCCGATCTCACGATGGGTCAGATCCCCGCGAAAGCGCAGGGTCACCGCGATCCGCTGCTTCTCCGGCAATGCCCGTACCGCGTCCCAGACCGGGTCTCCGAGGCGATCGGCGACCTCCGGGGCGGGCCAGCTTTCGACCTCGCCTTCCGGCTCGGGGCGACGGGAGGCGCGCCGCTCCTCATCGATCGCCTTGTTGCGCGCGATCGTGAAAAGCCAGGCGCGGACCGAGTCGCCCCGGACTCCGTCCCAGGCCGCGAGGGCGGCCAACATCGTCTCCTGGAACACGTCATCGGCCCGCTGCGGGCCGACCCGGGCCAGCAGCCAGCCGTGAAGCAGCGGCCCGTGCGTTTCGAGCGCCACCTCGAAGGGCGGCGGTCCGGGCCTGTTCTTCCGCTTTTCGGTCACGTCCCCTGAGACGAACCGGGGACGGGTTTCGTGAGATCGCCTTCGAACTTGGTCCTGCGGCGAGCCCGGCTCATGTTCGGACCCTACGACCTCTAACCTTGCGGCGTGGCGATAGCCGACCGATACGACGGATTCCTGATCGACCTCGACGGCGTGGTCTGGCTCGGCCACGACCTGATCGAAGGGGCCGCCCGAGCGCTCACCGCGCTAGCCGAGGCCGGCAAGCCCGTCGCCTTCGTCACCAACAGTCCCCGCATCAGCCCGGCCGAACAGGCAAGGATCCTGCAGGACCAGGGGGTCGAGACCGACGCCGGCCGGGTCGTCACCGCGGGGTCGGCGCTGCTCTCTCTGGCCCGGGACGAGATCGGCGAAGGGTCCGCGGTGCTGGCCACCGGCACCTCGGGCTTTCTCGAGCAGGTGACCGCCGCCGGCTTCGGGATCCTGCCGATCGATCGGTGGGCCGAGGCGAAGGGCGTGCTGGTCACCGGTCACCCCCGCTTCAACTACGACGAGCTGAAGGCGACCGCGATGGCGGCCCGGTCCGGCGCCTTCTTCGCTGCGACCGGCCGGGACCCGACCATGCCGATGCCGGACGGCCTGTGGCCCGGCACCGGATCGGTCCTGGCCGCGATCGAGACGGCCTCCAACCAGCGGGCGGTGATCGCGGGCAAGCCCGAGAGACCGATCTTCGAGGCGGGACTCGAGGTCCTGGGGCTGTCCGCGAGCGCCAAGGTCGCGATGATCGGCGATCGTCTCGACACCGACGTCGGCGGCGCTCAGGCGGCCGGGCTCGACGGCATCCTGGTCAGCGGGAACGAGTCCAGCCCCGAAGCCCGAGACGTGGTCCCGGCACACCGGATCGGCGCCCTGGCCGAGCTGGTCTGAAGCGATCGTTGCGGCCGGACTCAGCCGGCCCGGATCGACCAGTGGGACCGGGACCCCGGTCTGACCGCAAGCCGGAAGACGATCCTCTTGCCACGCCGCACCGATCGCCGGAGGCGCCCGTCGACCCGCACCTGGACTCTCCCCCGCGAGGGGGCTCGCACGCTCATCTTCAACCGATCTGGGGCCAGCGCCGTCAGGTAGCCGCTGGCACCCTGGCGTTTCCAGGTGAGCCCGAAGCGCGGCAGCCGAACCGTGAACCCGGACATCGGCAGCACGGGATCGAACCGGTAGCCGCTGGGCGTCGCCTCGACCCCGGCGAGCTTGAGCACGTCCCAGAGCAGCCAGGAGGGCTGATGCATGATCTGGCCGGTGTACTCGTGGTTGAGCCCGATCCCGCAGCGGTCGGGGTCGGTGGAATTGTGCGAGCGGCAGACGTCGTCGACCGAGATGATGCCGCCCCAGTGACGCGGGTAGGCGTTCGCGTGGGCCCGCAGCGTGTTGCGGGTCAACTCGTCGAAGGCGAGTCGCCGCGCACCCGGCACGGTCCCGTCCTGGCGGCCGAGCGCCCAGGTCAGCCAGCCGTTGACCGCATACCAGGAACCACCGACGAAAACCGCGTTGTTGTCACCGGTCGAGGTCGCGACCGGGGAGGAGCGTTCGCTGACGTCCGGGTCGTTCGAGGCCGGCGACTGCGCCGAACCGATCCGGGCCGGTCCCCGCACCTGTGGCGGGGCGTCGACACCAGTCAGGTACCGGCGGATGTTCGCCACGAGCAGACGGGATTCCGGCTTCGAAGTCGCACCGGCGAGCAGCGCCCAGGGCTGCGGCTCGCCGAAGATCGCGCCACTGCCGATCTGACGGTTCCCGGCATAGCCGCGAGAGAACCAGCCGCCCCCGGTCCACTCGCGACGGGTCACCTCGAGGTTGCGGTGGCCGGCCTCGCGCAGGCGCGCCGCAAAGGTGCGGTCGCCGACCAGGTCGGCGAGCTCGGCGACCCGTGGGTAGACGTAGGCCAGCTGGGCGGAGACCAGGGTCGATTCGGTCATCTGGAGGAAGACCGTCGAGAAGTCGGACCAGTCGCCCGCGCCCGGGGTGAGGTAGCCGCCGTGGGGGCCGAGCAGCGACTCCTGGTGCGCGAAGGCGCGCTTGAGGTGGGTCCAGAGGGTGTCGTGACCACCGTCGGCGTAGGGCACCGAGTGGCGGAAGATCTTCGTGTCACGCGTGGCCAGCGCGTACTCGGCGGCGGTCCAGAGCAGCCAGAGATCCATGTCATTGGCGTCCGCCAAGGCGTCATTCGGACGGCAGAGCGAGCTCATCGCGTAGGGGAACTGACCGGTGCTCCGGGGCTGTTCCGAGGCCGAGTAGAGCAGCACGTCCCGGGCGATGGAAGGCTCCGCGTAGATCAGCGGCAGGACGTGCTGCAGCGGATCCCGGAATGCCCCCTGGAAACCCATCTCGTACTGGTAATAGCCGCCCTGCGAGAGGATGCGGCGGCCCCGGCACTCCTCGTAGGTGACGCCCGAACGGAGCAGGTAGGCGGCCCACTGGAACTCGCGCGAAAGCCAGGCGCGGCCGGAGCCGAGCCGGATCTGCGGAACCCACCGCGCCCACTCGCGCGCCGTCGCCGCGAAGGAGCGACGATGGCTCCGGGCCTTGCGGACCAGGGCGGGAACCTGCCGGCGGTGGGCGATGCCGAAGGCGTAGCGGAAGGTGCGGGTCGCGCCGGGGGCGAGCGTCCACTCGTCCCGAAAGGTGAGCATGGTCGAACCGACCTGGCCGGATGGGACGGCGGCGGCGCGGGTCGGGTCGAGCCGGCCCCGCCGCACCGCTTCCGGCCGGGCGTGGTCACCGTCGCCGAAGAACCTCGCCGCGTCAGTGGCGTGACCGTCCGCCTTGCCGCTCAGGGCCGCAGCGAAGATCGAGAGCGGCCTCGCGTCCGCGTCGGTCGGCTTCTGGTCGACGGTCAGGATCCGTCCGTGACCGGTGACCCGGGGACGCTCGAGACCGATCTGAGCGGGCAGGCTCTGGTCGAACGGGTTCGCGCCCCAGTACTCGAACCAGGAGCCGGAGCGGCGGTGGCGTGAGCGGTTGGTGATCGTCACCTCGTGAATCAGCAGCGGCCCGCCGCCGGCCGGCGCGTAGACCCGCTCCCCGACCCGAAAGCCCCGGTGACCGGTGCTCCGCCGCATGTATCCCATCCCGAAGGCACGCCGGGTCCGAGCCCCAGCCGGCCGGTCGGGATAAAGCGTGCTGAACGTGGTCGAGCCCGATCGCAGCCAACCGAACCCGCCCGCGAGTTGATCTTCCGCGGGGTCGTAGCGGTTGACCCACTGGTAGCGACGGTCCTGGCTCCAGAGCTGAACCTCGCCGTCGTTCGAGGCGGCGGCGAGGGCCCGGCCGTTGCCGATCTGGTGCCGGGCTGCGGTGCTGCCGCCGATCTCGGGCTGGCGGGCGAAGGAGACCCGGTGCTGATCGACCACGTAGTTGTAGACCGGCAGGCCGTGCCGGTCGACGCCCCAGCGACCGAACGCACCGCTGCCGCTGGCCGACTCAACCGGCACCCTGGCTGCGGCCCCGGCCGGCGTCAGGGCGGAGATCGCCACCAATGCCACGGCAGCCAGGAGCGATGCCCGCCGGCGGTTCACGAGCCGGCCAACCCTCCGAGCGTTCCGCCGATCATCGTCATGAAGCGTCGCTGCACCGCTTCCGCCGGCACGCGGGGATGGCTGGTCCACCACCGCCCGAGCTGTTCGCCGGCACCGACGATCATGTGGGCGGCCATCGCGATCGAGTCGTCGGCGGCCGCCGGAAAATCGATTCGCAGGATCCGGGCGATTGCCTCGGCGTTCCGGGCTCGCATCTGGTCCACCGCCGCGACCGGGGCGTCACCGTAGAGCAGGACCGATTTGCCGCGCAACGCGATCAGGTCCTCGAGGTAGATCATGGTCAGCTCACGGAGGCGGGCGGCAGGATCCGGCGCCGCCTCGGCGGCCGCTTCCAGGCGCTCGAAGAGCACCCGGCGGGAACGCTCGACGCAGGCCACGTATAGGCCCTCCTTGGAGCCGAAGTACTGGTAGAGCAGGGCCTTGGTGATCCCGCTCTGGGCGGCGATCTGCTCCATCGAGGCGCCGCCGAAGCCCCCGGCGGAGAAGACCGCCTCGGCCGCGTCGAGCATGCGGGCCTCGCGCTCGGCGCGCGGCAGCCGGCGCTTGACGACGGTCTCAGGCATGTCCGCACCGCCGCTTCTTTCCGGGCCGGAGGTTCACTTTGGCGGTCACGCGACGATGACCGGCAGCCCGATCGGCGGCCGAGAACTGGGGGTTGAGATTGGCCGGGCCGAGGTTGAGCCGAAGCCTGACCCGCCCCTGCCGATCGGCCCGGCGCCGGAGGCTGCGACGGCCTCGCGCGTCTTTGATCGTCGCCGTGAACGCTCGGCAGGCGGCCAGACCGGGCACCGAGACCAGGGCCGAGCCGCTGCCGCTCAGCCTGAACCCTTTTCGACTCGCCGCGGACAGCGTCGAGAACTCCGAGGCAGAGCGGGTGATCCGGACCGTCCAGCCGTAGACCGTGTAGCGCGACTCGGCGCTCTTGTAATCCACCCGGGAGGGCGGCGGGGTCCGGTCCCTGAAACGTCGCATGAGGAGGGGCAGGGTCTCGGCCAGGCCTCGCCGCCAGTAGGGCCAGCTGTGGTTTCCCGGCCCGTAATCGTCCCAGAGGTGAGAGATGCGGAGCTTTGCGAGCCGCTGGTGGAGGGCGAGGTTCGACTGGTGGACCACGACCTCGACCGGGTCGGTCCCGGTCGTCTCGTCGAGCGGCCCGCCGGGCAGGCCGTTTCCGGTGCGGATGACCAGGTCCAGTCCCTTCAGATTGCCGGCCATGCGGACCGGATCGTCAGCCTCCCAGCGCAGCCGCTGGTCGAGGTAGCTCCCCCGGGCCTTCGGGTCGGCGATCGCGACGATCGCCGGGTGGGTCAGGTTCACGGCGCCGGAGAAGCTGGCGGCCGCGGTGAAGAGATCGGGACGATGGGCAGCGTAGATCATCGCACCACCGCCACCCATCGAAAGTCCGGCGACGGCCCGGCCGCGCCGGTTCGCGATCGTCCTGAACCGCCGGTCGATCAGCGGGATCAAGCCGTCCAAGTGGTAGTGCTCCCAGGCGGGAGGGCCACCCAGGCCGTCGTTGTACCAGTCGGTGTAACCGTCGTGCTTGCCGGAGTCCGGCATCACGACGATCAGCTTCCGCCCGGCGGTGAGGGCCTCGGCGTCGCCTTTCTCGGTCCAGGCGCGATAGCCGTCGAGCGCGCCGTGGAGCAGGTAGAGGACCGGGTACCGGCGGCCCGAGCGATCGTATCCCTGCGGCAGGAGCACCCGGACGCCGGTCGGGCCCTGAACGTCAGGCGTCGTCAGCTGCAGCTCGAGCAGCCGGGAATCGATCCGGTCGCTGCTCTGGACCTTGACCTCGGCCCGGGCCGAGGACGAGGCCAGCATCGGGACCAGGACGACCGCCGTCACGATCAGAACCCGGACCGCCACCGCGGTTGTCGCGTCGATCAGCCCTGCCCTGCCAAGTCTCAATGCTCCTCCGCTCCTCGCGTAACTAACTGACGGTTAGTTATACACGAGAAGCGGGAACTCACCGCCGACAGGGCCTCCAGGGCTTGGCGAAGAGGTCGTACTCCTTGCTGATCGCACTGAACCGCCGCTGCTCCGCCCGGGCGCAGAAAGCGGGGCGACGGAGCTCGTACTCGACCGAGAAGACAGCCTTCCGCTGACGGATGAAGGGCCGGTACTGGCCACACTCGCTGTACTGGAAGCACTGCTCGACCACCGCGAAGTCGAAGTTCCGGACCAGCTTGCGGGCCTGGCGACCGTCATTCTTGAGGCCGACCGCGAGACCATTGCGGTGGGCGATCCGCGCGATCCACCGGTTGAAGCGAAGCTGATGCCGGGCGGTCAGGGGGAAGCCGGTCGGGTTCTCCCAGCCGTTGATGTTGTCCGGCTCGAGTCCGTCGAACCCCTTCCGCGCGCACATCCGGATCCGATCCTTGATCGGCCCCGCGAACTCGTGGAACCGCCTTATGTCCAGCCAGCGCTCGTCCGGATAGCCGTCGTACTTGCGGCCGATCACCGATCTCGGGAAGCGCCGCGCGTCGCGGCGGTAGTTCTCCCAGCTGCCGACGTCGATGTAACAGATCACCTTGCGACCCAGCGAATGCAGCTTCTTCACGGTTGCTCTCGAAACGTCGAATCCGTCCACCTCGTAGACCGGCGCCTCGATCGAGGTGTCGACCCTACCCTGGAGCTGGAACTGCCACGGGGCCGTGGAGGGCTTCGGCTGCCAGCGGGCCTCGGCCTGGCTGGGCGAACCGTCGCCGCAGGCCGCCAGGACGAAGGCGGCCAGCCCGATCGCGAGCAGGGCAAGGTTTCTGAATCTGGGTGAGCTGTTTTCCATGGCGCGAAGTTATCCGCATCGACCTCGCGGAATCGCGTTTCCGGGCCCGATCCTCATCTGCGCCTAATGTTCGTCCGTCAACTGGCATCTAGGCTTTGGCCGGTGCGAGTGCTCCTGATCGAAGATGAACCCGGCCTCAGCCACGGGATCTCCGCGGCGTTCAGGGTCACCGGGATCGCCGTGGACGCGGCGGCCGATCTGAAAGGTGGGCGCGAACTCGCCCGCGCTCACCAGTATGACTGCGTGATCTGCGACCGGATGCTGCCGGACGGGGACGGGATCGCGATCGTGGACGACGAGTGGCGGCGTGAGCGGCCGACCCCGGTGCTGATGCTGACCGCCCGCGACGCCCTTCGCGATCGGGTCGACGGGATCGAACGGGGAGCCGACGACTATCTGGGCAAGCCCTTCGCGATGAGTGAGCTCATGGCCCGGGTCAGGATGCTCGCCCGGCGGCGTGAAACCATCGTCCCCTCGGTGATCACGGTCGGTGATCTCGAGGTCGATTCCAGCCGCCGTGAGGTGAGACAGGACGGCGTGATCCTCTCGCTGACCGCGAAGGAGTTCTCGGTGCTCGAGCTGCTGGCCTCCCAGCCGGGCACCGTCTTCAGCCGCGAGGAGATCACCGGCCAGTGCTGGGACCGGCTGACCGAACCGATGTCGAACGCGGTCGACGTGGTGATCTCGCAGCTGCGGCGCAAGCTGGGTGAGCCCTCACCGATCCGGACCGTCCGCGGCGCCGGATACTCGCTGGACCAGGCCGGATGAGCGCCCGCATCGTGCCGATCGAGGCCCGGCTGAAGCGGCTCAGGGTCGTCCTGACCGCAGTGTTCGCCACCGCCCTTGCGCTCGGCCTGCTGGTGCTCGCGGGAATCGCGATCTCGACCGACTCGCGCTCGCGGGCCGACGCGATCGACGCGACCATGACCGCGCGGACCGCCGCCGCCAGCCGACTGATCTATTACTCGGCCGCCGGTGATCTGCGGCTCGACGGACTGACCGACGATGACGCCACCGTAGGTTCGCCCGAGATCCTGGTCATGCGCGGCCGAGAGACCTTCGCGCAGGTCTTCCGCAGCCGCGGGCCCCACCTTCCCCTGACCCGGAGCTCGCTCGATGAGACATCCCGGCGCGCGGTCGAGACCGAGCAGAACGCCCGGATCGAGACCAGAGACCGGACGGGCGAAGAGGTGGTTTTGATCGCCACTCCTTTCTACGACCCGGCCGGGCGCGCGGCGGGCGCGGTCGTCTCCGCGACCTCGACCGCCCCTTCCGCCGAGGATCACCGTCAGCTGGTCGTGGCGATGGCCGCCGGCTGCGGGATCCTCCTGCTGCTGGCCGCCGGGGCCGGCTGGATCCTGGCCGGGCGCAGCCTGCGGCCGGCCGCGGCCGGCATGGCGCAGCAGGAGGCGTTGCTGGCCGACGCGGCACATGAGCTCCGCAACCCGATCGCCTCGATCCAGTCCGTGCTCGAAGGAGCGGAACTGGATCCCGCGACCCGGGAGAGCGCGATCCGGACCGCGCTCGAATCCTCGCGGCGGATGGGCGACACGGTCGAGGCGTTGCTGGTCCGCGGCCGGGTCCAGTCCCGTGCCGAGTCGGTCCGCAAGGTGCCGATGCGGGTTGACCAGATGCTCGAGGATCTTCGGCTCGATCTGCCGCCGGACGTATCGTTCTCGTACGAGGGCGGTCAGGCCGTGATCGACGGTGACCCGGCGCTGGTCAGGATCGCCCTTCGCAATCTGCTCGACAACGCGGTCCGCCACGGGGTCGGGGGCGACGGCACGAGGACGATAGATGTGGCGGTAGACCAGGGTCGCGTCACCGTGTCCGACCGTGGTCCCGGCCCGCCTCCGATCGGCGGCGAAGGCTTCCACCGCTACCGTGAGGGATCTCCCGGCGGTTCGGGCCTCGGGATCTCGATCGCCGCTTGGATCGCCGAGGTCCACGGCGGGTCGCTTCAGGTCAGCGAGCGCCCGGGCGGCGGAACCTCGGCCACCCTGGATCTCGGCGCCGGCGGCGCATCGGGCGGCGCCTGAGCCCTACTTCTCGCCGAGATCAGCGGGGTCGATCGTGGCCGGGCTGCCGGCCACCGCGCCGACCCCGGCCTGCGCGAGCACGACCGCGGCCAGCCCGACCAGAACCGCCTTCCAGCCCCCGGTCGCGTCATGGACGATGCCCGCCAGGAAGGGACTGGCCGCGGCGATCAGGTACCCGACCGACTGCCCGGTTCCCGACATCTCGGCCGCGACGTGTGCGTCCGCCGAGCGGCTGGCGAAGAAGGAGAGGGCGAGCGCAAACGCCGTGCCCTGGCCGGCCCCGATCAGGCAGGCACCGACGATCGAGCCGCCGAGGCTCGAACCGGTCGCGATCAGGATGAGCGCGCCGGCCACGGTGGCCGAACAGGCGGCCGCGACCACCGGACGATCGTCATGGATGCGGTTGCCGTAAAGCGAAAGCAGGATGACCGGGATCGCGCCGAGCAGGTTCGCCCCGGCGTAGATGAAGGCAGCGACGCTTTGTCCGCGCCCGAAGTTGACGAGGATCTCGGGCAGCCAGGTGATGATGATGTAGAAGCCGAACGCTTGAAGGCCCATGAACAGCGTCACGGCCACCGCCAGGCGGGACTTGAGCAGTGATCTGAGGCCGATTCTCGGCGGTGCTTCGGGCCGGCTGGCCGGCCCGCGCCGGGCCAGATTGACCCAGACCAGCGCGGCGGCCAGGGCGGGCAGCGCCCAGATCGCGAGCGACCACCGCCACCCGAGCCCGGCATCGGCCAACGGCACGGCGATCGCCGCGGCGAGCGAGGCCACCAGGCTGAGCACGACCACGTACATGTTCGAGACGCGTTTGGTCTGCTCGGAGAAAGAGCGTTTGATCTGGACCGGGAGCAGGACGTTGCCGATCGCGATCGCCATGCCGATCAGGACGGTGCCGGCAAAGAAGACCGCCGTCCCGGGAATCACCCGGACCATGATCCCGGCCGAAAGGACGATCAGAGCGAGACAGAGAACCTCTTCCATCCCGAAGCGGCGGGCGAGCCTCGGGGCGAAGCCCGAGAAGACCCCGAAGCAGAGCACCGGCAGGGTGCCGAGCACCCCGATCGTCGCGGCGCTGACCCCGGTATCGGCCCGGATCTCCCCGACCAGCGGGCCGAACGAGGAGATGACCGGCCTCAGGTTGACCGCGACCAGAATGACTCCGAGCAGCAGCAGACCGCGACCGGCCGGCCCGGTCCGTCCCGCCCGCGCAGCCCTGCCTGCCATGGCGGATCAGCCCAGTTCGGAGAAGCCCGGCGGAGCCTTGGAGGTCTGCGCGGCAGCGAGCTGCTTGTGGTGGGTGCGGATCTCGGAGAGCATGCGCTCGAGGCGCGGTTCCATCGAGGTATCCAGGTGGCGCATCGCCCCGGCAACCGCCGGGTGGATGTCGGCGATCTCGTCATGCATCGCCTGGGCCACCGCCCGGTAGGTCGGGTGACCCTCCCGCCCCGAGCGCAGTTCGATCAGCTGCATTGCCTCGCGCGCGTTCAGATCGAGCACGTAACGGATCCGATAACCGAGGCAAAGCGCGTATGGGGCCGCCTCCGGGTGTCCCGCCGCCCGCAGGCGCTCGTACTCGCCCCGCGAGATCTCGAGCGCCTCCTCGTAGGCCCCGCCGATCCCGGCCTCGATGACTTCGTCAGGCACCCCGGCCCCGAGATCGGGGGTCAATGCCTGCCACTGGCAGGTCAGCATGCGGTGCCGCTGCATGTCGCGGAAGGCGCCGTAATCGGAAACGATCTCAAAGCGGTAGCTGACCGACTCGAAGCCCCGGCCGGGCCGGTGCCGCCGGTTCTTGCGCTCGCCGACCAGGGCCGCCATCAGTTCCTCTCGCTGCCGCGAGTCTAGCCGGGTGATCCGCTCGCGGATCCGGCTTTCGGAAGCATCGGACTCCTCGAAGAGGCAGGCCGAGAGCAGGTCGTCCTCGGAACCCCGGACCCGGATCAGCTCGACGGTCGGTCCGAGATCCTCGCTTTCGCGATCATCGAGGCCGAGTCGCCGGACCCAGTCCTCGGTCGCCTCGCGACGCTCCTCGAGGAACGAGATCCACTCCCCGCCCCGGTCGGGCCGCCCGACTCGCGAGACGAAGCTAGGGATCACCTTGTTCAGCTCGTCGAGGATCATGCCGCCGAACCGGCGGGCTTCCGGCAGCGGTGAGGCCATCATCCGGAAGAGCAGCTGCTCCCAGGCCTGGCCGGAGGCGTAGATGCCGACGTGGCTGAGGGTGGACGCGGGCAGCACCCCCCGCAGCAGGTCCAGCGACTTGGCCTTGATCGAGCGTCGCCACGGCCCCTCGGGCTGATCGCCGCGGGGCCAGCGTTCGGTGGCCCAGGCCTCGACCGTCGCCAGCGAGTCGGAGTAGATCCGGAATATCTCATCCATCGCCGACTCGAACCTGGGGTCGAGCGCGTCGCCTCGCAGGTACCGGTAGCCCCCGCCGGGCATCGCCTGGTCGTAGGCGATGTAGCGAGTCGACTGCTCGAGGTAGGCGGCGAGACGGCCCCGCTGAAGGACCTTGGTCAGGATGTTCGAAACCCACTCGCAGGCCACGTGGGCGCCGCCGAGCTGAGCGATCGAGTCGTCCCCGAAACCGAGGAACACGCTCTGGTAGAGACGGGCCGCGCGCTGCCCTTCCTCCCCGTCGAACGGCTTCAGCCGGCCTTCCGGATCGGCGGCCGCCGCATCGGCCGCGAACTCGTCCAGGTAGAGGCGACGCAGGGTCCCCCCGTAACGCGAGTAACGGGCGAAGAGCGCGCCCTTGACCGTTTCTGGCAGGTTCGTGAGCGCGAATACGGGCCGATCCAGATTCGTGAAGTATGGGGCGAGGAGGCGTTGTTCATCCTCCGTGAAACTCTCGACCGGGTAGCGCACTCACCGAACCTAACAGGCCCGTCCGACGGTCGCTTGCCGAGTTATGTAGACCGGCTCACCGCCGTCTCAGCGGCACGGCGGAAGGTCAGGCCGAGGGGATGCGGAGGAGCCCGCCACCGCGGCCGACCGCGAAGATCGCGATGCGATTGTGGTTCCGCCTCATCACGGTCGGAGGCGCCATCAGCCCGAACTGGACCTTGCCCTTGTAGGAGAAGCTGCGGCTGGTGGCGACCACCCTGCCGTTCCAGGCGAGCGCGATCACCTTCCCCGCCCCGACTCCCGTCAGGCGACCGGAGATCAGCGCCGGCACGGAATTGGCGGAGCGATCGGCGCGGCGGATCCTGGCCTCCGGAACGTAGAGCCCGTAATGGCCGCCGCGCAGGATCCGAGCCTTGCCGGGACGGCGGCCGATCAGGAAGCTCTTCGGTCCGAGGTGCCACAGGTCCCCGGTGCCCAGCCGGCGCACCTGGTCGGCGAGCACCTTCCGGCGATCGGCCCGCACCTCGGCGGCGGTCACCTTGATCCGCCGCATCTCGTCCTTGCCCAGGGTCATGACCCGGTCCGGCCGGGCCAGCGCGACCGGCTGGCCGTCGGTCGGCGGGATCGGCGCCCCCAGCTCGTCGGCAATGGTCGGGTAGATGTCGATCGCCTGGGTCGAGGCGGTCGAGATCACGCCCTTTCGCTGACCCGGGTACTTGATGATCAGCGGCGGGTTGACCGTCGCTCCCTTGTTGGTCGCCGTGACGTCACGCCGCAGGTCATCGGGATCGAAGGAGATCCCGTGATCGGCGGTCAGCACGATCATCGCGTGATCGAAATCACCGTTGGCGCGGATCTTCTTCAAGATCCGGCCGACCATGCGGTCCGCATAGCCGGTCTGGATTAGGTGACGGCCCTGGACGAAGGCGACAGCGGCATCACCGGTGGTCCAGCCGTTGAGCGAAAGGTCGGTCGGCATCGCCAGCGGGCCGGGTTTGTAGGTCCGGCCCGAAGGCGTGAAGCGAAGCGGCTGGTGCGGCACCTCGACGTGGCCGAAGGAGAGCGTTCCCGGGCCGGCCGGGATGCCCTTGATCCAGTGCTTCACTTCGGCCGGCGCGAAGGGCTTGAACTTGGTCTTTATGAACTCGTCGGCAAACCGGGCACCGGACGCCTCGCCCTGGTGGCCGTCGGGGCAGATCGCGACCGGGCAGAGCTCGGTGACCGTTTCCATGCTGTGGACCTTGCGACCCGGGCCGAGCAGGGTGAAGAGGTTGTCGGGCTGCGCCGCGGCGGTCGGGAGCGTCCGTTCGTCAACCAAGTTGCCGGTCAGGATCCCCGGCACCGCCCAGGCGGTGAAATCACCGGCGGCGACGTTGTCGCGGTACCAGGTGGCGCCCGAAGCGAAGTTCGCGATGCGGGGGAAGCGGCGGGCGTCGATATGCCGGCCGTTCGCGGTCATCAGGTTCGCGGTGGGCAGCTCATCGAGCACGATCAGCACCACCGGAGTGTCTGAGCCGAGCCGGGGCCCGTCCGTTCCGGCGGCGTTCGCCGCCGCGGGCTGGAGCACCGGGAACAGGAGCGCCGGCAGGGCCGCCGCGCCGATAACGGCGGCGAGCCGACGGAGCTTCCGCCTCAGGCTCATCTCCGGTTCCCTTCGGCCGCCGAGGCGGGTGGCGCGGCCATCAGCTCCACCACGTACCCGGAAGGGGTCGTCGCCTTGGCCCGGCGCTCGCCCCAGAGCCGGCGTCCCTCGGTCGCCTCGAAGCCGGCCGCCTCCAGGCGGTCTAGCGTCCGTTCGATATCTGGCGCCACCACGGCGATGTGACCGCGGCTCGGCGGCATGGCTGGTTCGGCTGTCTCCATCAGATGAATTTGGGTCCCCTCCCGTTCGTACCAGTCATAACCCGGGCCGAGGGCTTCGGGTGCGGGCACCCTGCTGAATCCGGCGGCCCGCCAGAACTCTCCCTCCGCGGCCATCCGGTCAGGCTGAACCTCCAGAGCGACGTGATGGAGCATGCCGGGATCGTTCCAGATCGGGTGGGCCCAGGTGTCCGACGGCCGGTCATGGCTCAACCGATCCGGCGCAGCCGGTTGCCCGGGCCGACCTCGTAGAGCGACAGCCGGTTCCTGCCTCGTTTCATGACCGCGGGCGGGACCATCGCACCGAAGGTCACCTGATCGCCGTACGTGAAGGCGCGGGTCGTAGCGACGATCTTCCCGTTCCAGGCGAGGGCCACCACCTGACCGTCCGCGACCCCCTCGAGGCGGCCGATGACCAGTGAGGGCACGAGATGATCGGCGGCGTCGGCCCGCCGGATGAGGGCCGGGCTCTCGAGCTCGTATCCGGCGCCCGGCAGGGCCGGAACCCGGCCGGGACGTTTGCCGATCAGACGGCTGCGTGGCCCCAGCTTCCATAGCCCCCGGTATCCGAGGCGGCGGTACTCGGTCCGCAGAACCTGCTTCCGCTGCCTGCGGACCTCCGCGGCGGTGACGTCCAGCCTGACCATGAGATCCTTGCTCACGCCCATCACGCGGCCGGAAAAGGCCTGGCCGACCGGCCTTCCCTGAGTCGGCCGGATCGACGCGCCGAGCACCTTGGCGACGGTCGGGTAGATGTCGATCGCCTGGGTCGAGGCGGTCGAGACGATGCCCCGGGCCTGGCCCGGGTACTTGATGATGAGCGGCGGGTTGATCGTCGCCCCGGCGTTGGTCCCGGTCGCGTCACGGCGAAGGTCGGCCGGGTCGAAGGAGACGCCGTGATCGGCGGTCAGCACGATCATCGCCCGTTCGTAATCGCCGTTTCGCCGGATCTTGCGCAGGACGCGGCCGACCATCCGGTCCGCGAACCCGGCCTGCAGCAGATGGCGCTGCTGGATGAAGGCGACCGCGGGCTCGCTCGCGGTCCAGTTCTTCACCGTGAGATCGTTCGGCATCAGCAGCGAGCCGCCCGGGTAGGTGTGGCCGTCCGGTGTGAATCGCAGCGGCAGGTGAGGAACCTTGAGGTGCACGAAGGAGAGGGAACCCTCGCCGGCGGGGATTCCCTTGATCCAGTGGTCGATCTCGTCGGCCAGGAAGCGGCTGAACTTCGCCTTGACGAACTCGTTCGCGAAACTGGCCCCCTGCACTTCTCCCTGGTGCCCGTCCGGGCAGATCGTGATCGGGCAGAGCTCGGTCACGGTTTCGAAGCTGTGGACGCGACGCCCCGGTCCCAGGGTGGTGAAGATGTTGTCGGGCAGCGCCTCGGAGGTCGGCAGGGTCAGGCGGTTGCTGAGGTTCCCAGTCAGGATCGAGGGCACGGCCCAGGCCGTGAAGTCACCCCCGGCCACGTTGTCGCGGTACCAGGTCGCATCGTCGGCGAACCCCGCGATCCGCGGAAACCGTTGACGGTTGATCCGCCGTCCGTCGGCGGTCATCAGGCTCGCGGTCGGCAGCTCGTCGAGCAGGATCAGGACGACCGGGGTTCCGGACCCGGTTCGCTTGCCGGCCACCAGCTGTGAGCTGGCCGAGGCGCTGGTCCCGGCCAGGCCGGCCAGCAGGAGCGCGGCCGCCAGGGCGAACGCCGTCGCGACGGCAGCGCGCCGTCGGCTCTCCCTTGATGCTCGACTCCCTTCGATCATGCTGATGAAACCCCACGCCCCGGCTCCAGGTGCGGTCTCGCCTCGCGGATTTTCTCCCGCTCAGAAGAAGATCGACCAGGCGGCCAGCCCGAGCAGGAATACCGCCGTCGTGTAGACGATCGATTCCGCCGCAGTGCGGAGATCGAGCCCGTAGGCGTGACCGACGATCATCGAGTTGAGCCCGGTCGGCATCACGGCCAGGACGTAGTAGGAGCTAGGCACGCCGCTGAACGGCAGGGTGAACAGCAACAGCAGGGCCGGGGCGGCGACCAGGCGGCAGGCGATCACCGCTCCGAGCGGCCTGTGGGGGCGGGGCGGGATTTTCATCACGCCGTCGCGCACCTCCTCGGTCAGGATCGCGCCGACCGCAAAGAAGCCGATCACGAGCGGGATCAGGACCAGGACCCGCGAGATGTCGACCGCGACCTCCGGGGCCAGCGCCTCCGGCGCGAGCAGGCCGAGAACCGCCGCGATCAGCAGCGGGTTCTTGAAGAAGAAGGCCCGGAGGCGCTGGCGAAAGCCCTCTCCCGCCTTGGTGCCGAAGGCGGCCCCCACGCCGAAGGCTCCGATCATCAGCGTCGAGTAGCTGACCACCACGTCGAAGAGCACCGCCTCGGTGAGGGCGTCACCGCCCATCAACGTGTAGATCAACGGGTAGCCGAGATAGGACGTGTTGGCCAGCACCGATGAGGCGATCACCGCCCCGGCCACGGGCCGGTCCAGCTTCAGCACCGGCACCGACAGGACCCAGGCCAGCAGTCCGACGCAGATCGCGGCGAGGATGCCGGCCGCGATCCCGGCCCCGCCGCCGAAGCTGAGCTCGATGTGGACCAGGTTGAAGAAGACGACCGGCGGCAGCACGAAGTAGAGGATCAGCAGCAGCCCACGCCGCGACCCGGCCCCCGCCCGCTCCGGCCACCGGTGCTCACCCCAGATCCCAGCCAAAACCGAGACAAATATCGCAAGCAGGATCCAGAGCACCAGATAACCCTAGGTCAGTCCGCTCACCCCGCGAATCCCCGCCGGTTCCGATGGACGCAACGTTGAATCTGTCAGCGCTATTTGCTGACAGATTCAATCTTCAGGATTCAGACCCTGACCCGAAGGCGTTGGGCCGCGGACCGAAAGCCGTGATGACAGGCGAACTGTGACACCACCGCTTCCGGGTCAGCGGCGAATTTACCGAAGGTGAGTCGTCTGACCGCCAAACCCCGGGATTGCAAGTACCGCTGCTTTTCCGCATCGATTCGTTTCTGAGCGGGGTCACCGTGAAACGAGTCTCCGTCTAGTTCCAGCACCAGGTTCAATTCCGGCCAGTAGAGGTCAACCTCCCATCCGAAGACCTTTACGTTGACCAGCGGCATCGGTAGACCCCGGTTTACCCACACGAGAATGAACCACCCTTCGAGCACCGATCTGATCCGCTGAAGCTCGGGGATCCAGAGGCCCAGATAGGGACGTAGCCTCTTCGCTCCTCTTCGACCCTTGAGCTTCGGATAGCAGTCTTCGATCGCCTGCCCGTTCACAAGTTTCAGGCGACAACCCTCCAGAAACGCGAACCTCGAACCGCTGTCCGATGCCTCGATGGCATATTCCGTCAGCGCGAGGATCGGATTGGTCATGACGAGTCCGTCGCGTTCGCAGATGTCCTCTCGCTCAAACCTCCGCAAGACGACCTTCACCCTTGTCGCCCGAAGTGCGGGTGATAGTCCTCTCAGGGTCCTGGCCTGACCGTTGGATGACCCGACGTGGATCCGGAGGGGCAGCCCCGGTGTCGCCTTGATCATCCGCCACAGCTCACAAGAGCTTTGTCCGATCAGGACCGACCCTTCGCCAGCCGCCAGGAGCGCGGCCCTGAAGGCGGCGGGTCTGCCTTCGATGTCCCGACCGTAGGAGTAGACGGAGCGAAGCACTCCGATCATTCGTCCGCTCCGAGTCCAGTTATCGACCCTGGAAGTGCTGAAGCCGGCACCGACCAGCTCTTCCCGACTGGCTACAAAATGGCGGGATGCCATGAACCTGTAGAGACGGCGCAGTTGATCTCTCGAAATCGACTCTGGTCGCTGGGCTGAACTCATGCGGCCAGCATGCGCCGAATTTGCTCACACGTGGCTCGATAGGTGTGACTTTTGCGTGACGGATGCGGAAGATTGAATCTGTCAGTAAATAGCGCTGACAGATTCAATCTCGAGACTCGGTTAAGTCAGGAGATCCAGACGCTGAGGGCGTTGCCGGCGTGCTGGGCGAACTCGACCAGGGGCTGGGGGATGATGCCGAAGAAGAGCGCGGCCGCGGCGGCGAGGATCGCGGGGACGACCAGGTACCAGCGGCGGTCGGCCTGGGGATCGTCGAAGGGATCGGCCTGGGCGCCGGCGATCCGCGGGGGCAGCGCGGCGGTGTCGATCCCGCTTCCGGCCTCGTCCGCTTCCGCAGCCGGACTCAGCCACAGGGCAGCGACCACCCGCAGGTAGTAGCCGAGCGAGATCATCGTGCCGACCGCGATCATCACCGCCAGCCAGGTCCAGTCGGCATCGACCAGAGCCTCGATCAGGTAGAGCTTGCCGATGAACCCGGCGGTCGGCGGCAGGCCGGCCAGAGCGAGCATGGCGATGGTCAGCAGCCAGGCCAGCAGCGGCTTCTCGCGACCGAGCCCGCGCAAGGTCGAGATGTCATCCGAGAAGCCACACTGGCGCTCGCGGATCACGATCACGCCGAAGGCGGCGATGTTCATCGCCACGTAGGCCGCTAGGTAGAAGACCAGCGCGTCCACCCCGGCCTGGGTGGCGGTGACGATCCCGGCCAGCATGTAACCGGCCTGAGCGACGCCGGAGTAGCCGAGCATCCGCTTGAGCGAGGTCTGGGCGAGGGCGCCGACGTTGCCGACCACGATCGAGAGCGCGGCCAGAGCGGCCAGCATCACGTCCCACTGGTCCACCAGCGGTCCGAGCGCGACCAGGAAGAAGCGAATGAAGACGGCGAAGGCAGCGGCCTTGGTCGCGACCGCCATGAAGGCCGTGACCGGGGTCGGGGCACCCTGGTAGACGTCCGGAGTCCACTGGTGGAAGGGCGCGATCGAGACCTTGAAGGCGAGTCCGACCGTGACCAGCCCCACCCCGACCAGGGTCAGCGAGTCGCTGAGCATGCCGTCGCCGGCCTGCAGACCGTCGGCGATCGCCTGGAAACCGGTCGCCCCGGAGGCGCCGTAGATCATCGCCAGGCCGTAGAGCAGAGTGGCCGAGCCGACCGACCCGACGATCAGGTACTTGAGCCCGGATTCGAGCGATTCGCGGCGGCGCAGATTGGTCCCGCAGAGCGCGTAGAGCGGGATCGAGAGCAGCTCGAGACCGACGAAGAAGGTCAGCATGCTGGTCGCCTGGGCGAGGATCACCATGCCCAGGACCGAGCCGGTGAGCAGGGCCAGCCAATCGCTGCGACCGGCCTGCGTCTCGGAGGGGTCGCCGATCGCCAGCAGCACCGCCACCGCGGCCGAGATCACCGCGAGCAGGGAAAGCGTGGTCGCCAGGCCGTCGATCCGGAGCGCGCCGGCGATCAGGTCGACGTCGGCGTCGAACTGCCAGATCAGGCAGCCGGCCGTGACCGCGAAGGTCAGCAGGGCGAGGGCGGGCCCGAAGCGCTTGACCGAGTCAAAGACCGCGGCCAGGACGATCACGACCAGGCCCGTGGTCAGGGCGATGATCGGCGAGAGGCCGGCGTAGTCGATCGTGGGGGCGTCGAAGCTCATTGTCCTGCCTCCGCCCCGGTCAGCGCCTGCACCGCGGTCACCGTCGCGTCGGTCGCCTCCGAGGACTCGTTGAGCACCAGCTGCGGGCAGAAGGCGAGTACGACCACGATCGCCACCATCGGAATCACGACCAGGGCGTCACGCAGCGATATCTCCCGCGAGTCGGAACCCTCCGGCAACGGGTTGTGCATGGTCAGCTGGTACATCCGCAGCGCGTAGAAGGCGGCCAACGCGACCCCGACCGAGGCGATGATCGCCCAGGCGGCGTCGATCTGGAAGAGGCCGTTCAGGATGAAGAACTCGCCGATGAAATTGGCCGAGGCGGGAATCGCGAGCGTGGCCATGGTGACGATCAGGAAGATCGCCGCGAAGACCGGCGCCTTCTTCGCGAGCCCTCCCATCGGACCGATTCTCTCGGACCCGGTCCGCTCGGCGATCATGGCGACGATCAGGAAGGCCGGAACCACGACCAGGCCGTGATTCACCATCTGCAGCACGGCGCCGTTCGCACCGGACTCGTTCAGGGCGAAGATGCCGGCCAGGATGAACCCGAGCTGGGCCACGGAGGAGAACCCGAGCACCAGCCGCAGGTCCGTCGTGGTGAAGGCCATGCTCGAGCCGTAGATGATCGCGGCGATCGCCAGGACGATCATCGTGGTCTGGAAGAGATCACCGGCCTCGGGCATGATCGTCAGCACGACCTCGAGGAAGCCGTAGGCGCCGACCTTCGAGAGCACCGCCGAGAAGACCGCGAGGGCCGGAAGCGGGGCCGCCCGGTAGGCGTCCGGCATCCAGCCATGCAGCGGGAAGACCGGCATCTTGACCAGGAACGCCGCGGCGAAGCACCAGAAGATCCAGTGCTGTGAGCCTTCCGGTATCCCCCGGGCGGCGATATCAGCGATCGAGAAGGAAAGCTCTCCCCCGTCGGCCGAGGTGACCGCGGCGGCGACCGCCCCGACCAGCATCAGCAGCGAACCGATCAGGGTGAAGACGATCATCTTCAGGGTCGCGGACTGGACGCTGACCGGGCCTCGGCCGGGGCTGCCCTCCGGATCGTCCTCTCCACCCCGGTCGCGCCCCCAGATCCCAAACAGGAAGTAGAAGGGCACGATCATCAGGTCGAAGAAGAGCACGAAGAGCAGCAGGTCCGTCGAGAGGAAGGCCCCGAGCGTGGCGGTCTCGCCGGCCAGCAGCATGAAGTAGTAGAGCGCCGGCCGTTCGACCCCGCGCAGGGCCGCGAAGCAGGTCGCGGGGATCCAGGCGACCGCGGTCAGCAGGACCAGGACGAGGGAGACCCCGGTGATGGCGAGGCTGTAGTCGACCCCGAGCCCGGGAATCCAGGAGACATCGGTCACGTACTGGTATCCACCGCCCGACTCGAAGCCGGCGAGAACCCCGATCCCGAGCCCGAGCGTGATCACGGTGCCGAGAACGGCGACCCACGGCGCGAGGCGCTTCGGGACCAGCAGGCCGATCAGGCCGAAGACGAGCGGGGTCCAGATGATCGAGCTCAGCATCAGATGCTCCGGATCAGGAAGTAGACAGCGAGGGCGAGGATGCCGAAGAGCATCAGCACGGCGTAGCCGCGGAGCAGCCCGGACTGGAGGTCACGGACCGCCGCGCCGGCCGAGCGGGTGATGCCGGCCACGCCGGCGGTGGCGCCGTCGATGAAGAGGCGCTCGAAGATCCGGTTGCAGAAGCGGCCGACCGCCTTGACCGGGTTGGTCACGAAGAAGTCGACGATCTCGTCGCCGTACCACTTGTTCACGCAGAGCTCGTAGACCGGGCGGAAGCGCTCACGGAAGGCACCCGGCAGGTCCGGCCGTTTCACGTAGAGCAGCCAGGCGGTGGCGATGCCGGCGATCGAGATGACCGCACCCTCCAGCAGGCCGGTCCAGGCCTCGCCGGTGCTCGGGTGCATGTGGGCGAAGACCGAGTCCTCGAAGGTCGGCTCGAGGAACTTCGAGATCACCTCGGTCACCCCCGGTATCTGGACCAGGCCGCCGATCAGGGCGAGCAGGCCGAGCACGGCCATCGCGAACTTCATGCCACCCGCCTGTTCGGCGATGTGGTGCTCCTCGCCCGGGTAGCCGACCTCGGTGTCCTCGAGCTCGCCGGTGGCCGGGTTCTTCGCCTCGCCGTGGATCACGTGGCCCTTCTCGATCAGGTACTCGGCCTCCTCGCAGGCGGGGCCGGGCAGGATCCGGAAGATGATCCGGAACGAGTAGACCGCGGTCATGAAGGCGCCGACCAGCATGCCGATCCACATCCAGTCGTACATGCCGCCGCGGAAGTGGGCGAAATCGATGATCTCGTCCTTCGAGAACCAGCCCGAGGTGCCCGGGAAGCCGGAAAGCGCGAGCGCGCCGATGATCAGCATCGCCGCAGTGAAGGGCATCGCCTTGCGGAAGCCCTTCATCTTGTCGATGTCCTGCATGTTGGCCATCGCGGCGATGATTGAGCCGGCCGCCATGAAGAGCAGGGCCTTGAAGAAGGCGTGGGTCATCAGGTGGAACATCCCGGCCGAGTAGGCGCCGATCCCGACCCCGACGAACATGTAGCCGATCTGGCTCATGGTCGAGTAGGCGATGATCCGTTTCAGGTCGGTCACCGCGATCGCGATGGTGCCGGCGATCAGCAGGGTCGCCAGCCCGACGAAGGCGGCCACGTCGGCGGCGGTCGGGGCGAGCTCGAAGAGCGAGTGGCAGCGGGCGATCAGGTAGACGCCCGCGGTGACCATGGTCGCGGCGTGGATCAGCGAGGAGACCGGGGTCGGGCCTTCCATCGCGTCGGCGAGCCAGGTGTGGAACGGCATCTGGGCGGACTTGGCGAAGGCGCCGACCAGCAGACAGAGGCAGATCGCGACGATCTCCCACTCATTGGTGCTGAACACCTCCGGCGCCTTCTCGAAGACGGTCCCGTAATCGACCGAGCCGAGGTTCTTGAAGATCAGGATCGCCGCGATGTAGAGCCCGATGTCCCCGATCACGTTGATCACGAAGGCCTTCATGCCGGCCTTCGTCGCGGTGTTACGCCGGTACCAGTAGCTGATCAGCGCGTATGAGGCGAAGCCGACCAGCGCCCAGCCGACGATCAGCATCACGAAGTTGCCGGCCAGGACCAGGACCAGCATCGAGAAGACGAAGAAGTTCAGGTAGCTGAAGAAACGGTGGTAGCCCTGATCCGACTTCATGTAGCTGTACGAGTAGATGTGGATCAGGCTGGAGACGCCGGTGACGACCAGCACCATGAAGATCGAAAGCGGATCGACGTAGATGCCGAGGTCGATCTTGAAGTCGCCGACCGCGGCGTACTCCCAGAGGCTGGAAGCGACGTGGCGGGACTCCGATGGTTCGCCCTGGAGCCCGATCAGGGCGAGGATGCCGCAGACGAAAGCGGCCACGATCGCGCCGACCCCGATCAGGCCGGCCGCCCGGGCCGGCAGGACACGGAAGCCCGTCCCGATCAGCAGGGAGCCGAGCAGGGGGAACAGCAGGACGAGCCACGCCCAGGTCGCGGTCATCCCTTGAGCTCCTTCATCTCGTCCACGTCAAGCGGCAGGCGGCGACGGAACATCGCGACCACCAGGCCGAGGCCGACCACGACCTCGCAGGCCGCGACGACCAGCACCACCAGCACGAAGACCTGGCCGTCCTGGTTGCCGAGCATGCGGCTGAAGGCGATGAAGGCGAGCGCGCCGGCGCTCAGCATCAGCTCCAGGCAGAGCAGGATCACGACCGGGTTGCGGCGGACCATCACGCCGATCAGGCCGACCGTGAAGAGCAGGGCCGAGAGCACGAGATACCACTCGATGTCCATCAGGCACCCCCTCCGGCGGTCAGCTTCTTCTTGTCCTCCCGGCGGCGGCCGGCGAGGATGATCGCCGCGACGGCGGCGATCAGGAGGAGCAGGGAGGCCGCCTCGAAGGCGATCAGGAAGTCCTCGAGCATCAAGTGGCCGATCGCCTCCGGCGTGCCGAAGCCGGCCGGGATGTCATCCGGGCCGTGGGTGCCGAGCGCGCTCAGGCCGGAGCCGAGCACGGCAATCGAGATCGCGACGAAAAGCGCGACGGCGAGGATCGGGCCGACCACGCGGAGCTCCGGCGAGGAGTCCCACTTCGCTTCCTCTATGCCCCCGACGTAGGCCGCGACGAAGACGTAGAGCACCATCACCGCGCCGGCGTAGACGACGATCAGGGCGGCGGCCAGGAACTGGGCCATCAGCAGCAGGAAGATGCCGGCCAGGAAGACCAGGTGAATGACCAGAGCGAGCACGCTGTAGAACGGGTTGCGCAGCGCGACCACGGCGATCGCGCCGCCGAGGGCACCGATCGCACCGACGAAGAAGGCGATCGCTTCCACTACTCGCCCTCCCCCCTCAGCGGCGTGCGCTCGATCGACTCGGCCAGCAGCATCTCCTTGGTGAAGATCAGATCCGAGCGGTTGTAATCGGCCATCTCGTAGTCGTGGCCCATGGTGATCGCGTCGAAGGGGCAGGCGATCTCGCAGTAGCCGCAGAAGATGCAGCGGGCGAGGTTGATCTCGTAGACCGCGGCGTAACGCTCGCCGCCGGAAACCCGGTTCTCGGGATCGTTCTCGGCCGCGACCACGCGGATGCACTCGGCCGGGCAGGCGGCGGCGCAGAGCGAGCAGCCGACGCATTTCTCCAGGCCGGAGTCTTCGAACTTATGCAGCTTGTGGCGCCCGCGGAAGCGCGGGTAGACCGGGGTCTTCTCCTCCGGGTACTGGATCGTGACCGGCTTCTCGAAGAGCCGGCCCATGGTGGTCCGGAGGCCGCGCAGGGTCTCGCCGAAGGCGCGGTAGGCACCACCCATGCCGCCGGGCTCGGGGCCGCGGGGGACAACCTTGATCTCGTCGGGACGAACGCTCATGTAACCACCACCAGAACTGCCGTCACGAGGACGTTCAGGGTCGCGAGGGGAAGCAGGATCTTCCAGCCGAAGCTCATCAGCTGGTCGTAACGGAAACGGGGAAGCGTGGCGCGGATCCAGATGAAGAACATGGCCAGCATCCACATCTTGAACAGCATCCAGATCGGGTCGAGCCAGCCGGGGCCGGGACCCATCCAGCCGCCGAGGAACATGGTCGAGGCGATGCCGGAGACGATCAGGATCTCCATGTACTCGGCGAACATGAAAGAGCCGAAGCGCATGCCGCCGTACTCGGTGCCGTAGCCGGCGACCAGCTCGGCGTCCGCTTCAGGGAGATCGAACGGCGGGCGGTTGGTCTCGGCGAAGCTGCCGACCATGAAGATCAGGAAGCCGACGAACTGGGGCACCACGTACCAGACCTCGCCCTGGGCCTTGACGATGTCCACCAGCGAGAGCGAGCCGGCCATGATCACCACGCCGAGCAGCGAGAGGCCCATCGCGATCTCGTAGGAGATCAGCTGGGCGGCGGAGCGCATCGCGCCGAGGAAGGAGTACTTGGAGCCGGAGGCCCAGCCGCCGAGCAGCAGCCCGTAGAAGGCGATCGAGCCGAAGGCGAAGAAGTAGAGGATGCCGATCGGCACGTCGATCCCGTAGAAGCCGACGTCACCCTTGACGTCGCCGAAGGGCAGGATGGCCAGGGTGATGACCGCCGAGATGATAGTCAGCGCCGGCGCGATCTCATAGAGGAACGGCACCGCGCCCTTGGGCCGGAAAGCCTGCTTCGAGAGCAGCTTGCCGACGTCAGCCAGCGGCTGGATCAGGCCGTAGGGGCCGACCCGGTTCGGTCCGTAGCGCTGCTGGAAGCGGCCCAGCAGCTTGCGTTCGACCAGCAGCAGGATCGGCACGATCTGCAGGATCACCAGGAAGATCACGATCGACTTGACGATCATGATCCAGGTGGCGTCGACGAAATTGGTGTCGGCCAGGGGCAGGCCGGCGACGAGACTCACGCCTGCTCTCCCCCGTTTCCGTTTCCGTTGCCGGCGAGCACTTCCAGCTTCGGGGCCGCCTTCCCGATCTCGACGATCGCCGGCTTGCCGTTGTTGAAGACGTTCGCGTTGTCCTGCTGGGTCCCCTCGATCAGGAAGCAGGTGCCCTGCGGCAGCGCCGCCCGGATCGCCACCCGGGCCGTCACCTCATGCTCCCCGTCCTTCACCGAAACCTCGTCCCCGCGTTCCAGCCCGAGGCGCTCCGCGTCCGCCACGGAGACCTCCAGCCGCTGGGCCGGGATCAGGTAGTTCAGCGCCGGGCTGAGATCGGTGGTGCTGTTGGCCCAGATATCCCGGTACGTGCCGAGCACCAGTCCGCCGTCCGCGGCCGGATCGCCCGCGGAAGGTGCTCCCGGAGCTGCCGGCGCAGCCTGTGCGGAGGTGTCGCCCACCGTGTCCGCCCAGGCGCTCGCGGCATCCCGCTCCTGCCAGCGGATACCGCGACCGCCGATCTCGGCGTCGGTGATGCCGGCGTAGAACGGGACCGCCTCGGTGATCGCCTGAAGGGCCTCCGGGACGGCGTGGATGCCGGTCTCGTGACCGAGGGCGGCGGCAAGCTCGGCCAGGACGTGCCAGCCACCGCGGATGTCGCCGGGCCGGGCGGCGGCGGGACGGACCCGCTGCAGGCGGCCCTCGGTGTGGGTGACGGTGCCGTCCTTCTCGGCGTGGCTCTCGAGCGGGAAGACGACGTCCGCGAACTCGGTGGTGTCGGTCGAGGCCATCGTGAAGTGGATCACGGACTCGGCGTTCTCGAGGGCCTGGCGCCAGCCTTCGGTGTCGGGGAAGTCACGCAGCGGATCGACCCCGTAGAGGACAACGGACTTGAGATCGCCCGAGATGAGGGCTTCCTTGATCCCGTCGACGTCGCGTCCCGGGGCGGTCTCGGTGAGGCCGGGGCCGGCGTCGGGCAGGCAGCCGACCTCGCGCAGGCCGCGGGAGTTGGAGAACTCCGGGATCTCGATCAGGCCGGACTCTTCCTGGCCGGCCAGGTCGAGCTCACCGGCCAACTCGAGCAGCGACTCGATCGCGGCCGGTCCGTTCTCCCCGCGGCCGATCCGCTCGCCCCAGATCACGACCGTGTGACTCGAATCCTTGAGCAGCCCGGCGATGCCTTCCGAGGACCCGGACTTGACCTGCTCGACCAGGCCGGCCATGTAGGCGGCGGTCTGGCCGGGGGTGATCCGCTCGACCTCGCTCGCGCCGCCGTCCAGAGCGGAGGGACGGTCGGTCGCGACCGCCAGGGCGGTGCCGCTCCGGCGGACGGCCTTGCGGACCCGGAGGTCGAAGGCGGGAGCCGAGTGGATCGGGTCGGTGCCGAGCACGAGGACGACGTCGGCGTGATCGATGTCGATCACCCGGGCCTGGGTGGCCGGCTGGTCGAGCCGGACCCGCTGCTCGCGGCCGATCGTGGGGGCCGGGCGCGAGTCGATGTCATTCGAGCCGAGACCCCGGCGGATCAGGTCCTGCAGGATGAACGCTTCCTCGTTCGAGGCGTCGCCGACCAGCGCGGCGACCTTGCCTCCGGCCGCGGCCAGGCCCTGTGCCGCCGCCTCGAGGGCCTCGCTCCACTGCGCGGGGACGGGATGACCGTCGACGTAGAGCAGCGGGTTCAGCACCCGGTCCTGCGAGTACATGGCCTGGAAGCCGTAACGGCCGCGGTCGCAGAGCCAGCCGTCGTCGATGTTCTCGTTGTCACGGGCCAGCACCCGCTTGACCTGCTCGTCGCGGACCGTGAAGCTCACGTTGCATTGGCCCGGGCAGAGCGTGCAGACGGAGCCGCCCTGCTCGATGTCCCAGGGCCGGGCCTGGAAGCGGTAGGTGTACGAGGTCAGGGCGCCGACCGGGCAGAGCTCGGTGATGTTGCCCTGGAAGGGGGCGATGTACGGACGGTCGTCGAAGGTGCCGATGTAGGACTCGGCGCCGCGTTCGAGCAGCTGCAGCTGGCCGTCCTCCGAGACCTCCTGGCTGAAGCGGGCGCAGCGGTAGCAGAGGATGCAGCGCTCGCGGTCGATCGCGATCAGCGGCGAGAGCGGGACCGGCTTCTCGAAGTGGCGCTTGGGATCGACCACGCGGCTGCGGTCGGTGCCCCAGCCCATCGAGATGTCCTGCAGCGGGCACTCGCCGCCCTTGTCGCAGACCGGGCAGTCGAGCGGGTGGTTGACCAGCAGGAACTCGACGACCGCGTTTTGGGCTTCCTTGACCTGCTCGGTCCGGGTGTGGACCACCATGCCGTCGCGGACCGGGGTCGAGCAGGCTGTCTGCAGCTTGGGGATGCCCTCGATCTCGACCAGGCACATGCGGCAGGCGCCGACCGGGGCGCCGAGCTTCGGCTCGTAGCAGAAGACCGGGATCTCGATGTCGCCCTGCTTGGCCGCGTCGACCAGCATCGCGCCCTCGACCGCCTCGATCTCGCGACCGTCGACCGTCAGGGTGATCATGTTCTGCTTCGGCGCCGGCATCAGTAACCGCCTCCGTTCATCGTGGACGGGATCTCACGACCGGCCAGGCGCTTGCGTCGGATCACTTCCGGGCTCTCGCCGCCGGGGCCCGGCTGCTGGGAATCCGGCACGTAGCGGCCCGACTGGGCGCCGGCCGATTCCATCACCGAGGCCGACCAGGCCTGGGATGCCTCGCTGGCGATCGTCTCCTCGAACTCGTCGCGGAACTTCTTGACCATCGAGCTGACCGGCATCGCCATCGCGTCACCCAGCACGCAGAGGCAGTTGCCCATGATGTTGTCCTGCACCGAGGAGATGATGTCGAGATCCATCGGGGTCGCCTCTCCGGTGCAGACGCGCTCGAGCATCTTGTCGGTCCAGTTGGTGCCCTCGCGGCAGGGAGTGCACTTGCCGCAGGACTCGTGCCGGTAGAACTTGGAGGTGCGCTTGGCCATCCGCGGGATCGAGACCGAGTCGTCGGCGACGATGATCGATCCGGAGCCGAGCATCGAGCCGGCCTCGGCCATCGCCTCGAAGGAGTACGGCAGATCGAGCTCGGCCGGGGTCAGGACCGGCGAGGAGGAGCCGCCCGGGTAGAAGGCCTTGATCTCGCGGCCGTCGAGCGGGCCGCCGGCCAGGCCGAAGATCAGGTCGCGCAGGGTCACGCCGAGCTCGACCTCGTAGTTGCCGGGCCGCTTCACACAGCCGGAGACCGAGACGACCTTGGTGCCGGGTGACTGCTCGGTGCCGAAGCTCTTGAACCAGTCGGCCCCGTTGGCGACGATGTGGCTGACGTTGCTGAGGGTCTCGACGTTGTTGATCAGGGTCGGCCCGCCGTAGAGGCCCTGGACGGCCGGGAAGGGCGGCTTCAGGCGCGGGTTGCCGCGCTTGCCTTCGAGCGCGTCCAGCAGCGCCGTCTCCTCACCACAGATGTAGGCGCCGGCCCCGCGGTGGACGACCAGCTCGAGGTCGAAACCCGAGCCGAGGATGTTCGTCCCGAGATAGCCGGCTTCGTACGCCTCCTCGACGGCGCCGTCGAGGATGTCTGCCTGATCGTCGTACTCGCCGCGGATGAAGATGAAGGCGTGGCCGATCCCCGCCGCGAAGCTGGCGATGATCATGCCCTCGATCAGCTGGTGCGGGTTGCGCTGCATCAGCTCGCGGTCCTTGAAGGCTCCGGGCTCGGACTCGTCGGCGTTGCAGCAGAGGTACTTCGCGTCCTCGGTGTGCGGCAGGAAGGAGACCTTCTTGCCCATCGAGAACCCGGCGCCGCCGCGGCCGCGCAGGCCGGACTCTTCAAGCTCGTTCACGATCCACTCGGGATCGATTCCCTTCAGCGCCTTCTTCAGGGTCTCGTAGCCGCCGTAGGACTCGTAGCCCTGGATCGTGGCCATCTTCGGATCCTCCGCATGGCGGAGCAGAACCCGCGTCTCTTCAATCATCGGTTCGGCCCCTTTCCGTCAACCACCCGCGGGTCGCTTGATTCAGCCACCCCGCCAGCCAGGCCGCGCTTCTCCAGCGCCTTCTCCGGCAGCACCTCTTCGCCGGACTGAAGCTGGTCGATGATCGCGCCCGCGTCTTCGGCTTGAAGCGGGCCGAAGTAACGCTCGTCGACCGAGGCCATCGGGGCCAGGTCACAGGCGCCGAGGCACTCGAAGCCGGAGACCAGGACCTTGCCGTCCTCCGACAGGGCGCCACCGTGGCCGGCGGCCTCGCGGTTCGCGCCGGTCTTCTCGCAGAACGAGTCGAGCAGCTCGTCGCCGCCGCGCATCCAGCAGGCGAGGTTGGTGCAGACGAGCACCTGATGCTCGCCCTGGGGGCTGGTCCGGAGCAGGTCATAGAAGGTGGCGACGGACTCGAGGTAGGCCGGGGTCACCTGCATCACGCAGGCGGCCTGGACGATCCCTTCCGGGGTGCACCACCCGTACCGGCGCTGGATGATCCAGAGCACCGGGATCGCCGCCGACTTGGGGGATCCCTTGTGGTCGCGGTCCGGGTACTTGTCGACGACGGCCTGGATCTGCTGGCGCAGGTCTTCCGGCACCTCAACCTCGGCCGGGTCCGGGATCCTCTCGGGATCGCCGAGCGGCACCCGGCCGGTCGTGTTCGCCTCATCGACCGGCAGCCCGGGCGAGACGAAACCTTCCGGCTCGGCGTTTTCGGGATCGAAGTCGGAGGGCATGACGGGAGTCATCGGTCGATCCCTCCCAGGATCGGGTCTAGCATGGCCAAGGTCTGGATCAGGTCGGCCACGTACTCGCCGATCGTCATGTCGGCCAGAGCCTGCAGGTTGACGAAGGAGGGCTCGCGGAAGTGGACCCGGGCCGGTTTCGCCGAGCCGTCGGCGAGCACGAAGCAGCCGAGCTCGCCGCGGGGCGACTCGATCGGGTTGTAGACCTCACCCGGCTCGACCCGGAAGCCCTCGGTGACCAGCTTGAAGTGGTGGATCAGCGATTCCATCGAGGTCGAGAGCTCGGCCCGCGGGGGCAGCGCGTACTTGCGGTCGTCGGAGATCCAGGGGCCCTCTGGCAGGCCGTCGAGAATCTGCTCGATGATCCGGAGCGATTCCTTCATCTCGGCCAGGCGGACCCGGTAACGGTCGTAGCCGTCGCCCACCGTGCCTACGGGCACGTCGAAATCGAGCTCGGGGTAGGCGAGGTAGCCGCCCTCCTTGCGCAGATCCCAGGGATCGCCGGCGGCCCGCAGCAGCGGCCCGGTCACGCCCAGGTCGACCAGGCGCTCGCGCGGCACCACTCCGACATCCTTGGTCCGGATCAGGAAGATCTCGTTCTTGTCGAGCAGCGCCTCGTACTGGGCGATGCCGGTCCTCAGGTAGGCGACCGTCTCGCGGACCTTGGCTTCGAACCCGGCCGGGATGTCCTCGGCGACGCCGCCGATCTGGAAGTAACGGGTGTGCATGCGCTGGCCGGTGGACATCTCGAAGGTGTCCAGCACCCGGTCACGGTCGCGGAAGCAGTAGAAGTAGACGCCCATCGCGCCGAGGTCGAGGGCCGACGTACCGAGCCAGACCAGGTGCGAGTGCAGGCGGTTCAGCTCCATGTGCAGGACCCGGAGCCACTGGGCGCGGCGCGGCACCTCGAGGTCGACCAGCTTCTCGACCGCGCCGACGTAGGCCTGCATGTTGAAGAAGTAGGAGAGGTAGTCCATCCGCTCGACGAAGGGGATGACCTTCCAGTACTGCATGGTCTCGCAGGACTTCTCGATCCCGGTGTGGACGTAACCGATCACCGGCTTCAGGTCCTTGACCACCTCGCCCTCGAGGTCGACCACGAGGCGCAGCACGCCATGTGTGGCCGGGTGGTGCGGGCCCATGTTGACCGTGAGCATCTCCTGCTCTGGCTCCAGCTCGAACTCGACTCCGGGGACGCGGTCGGCCAGCTCGGTGGTGAAGTCGGAGACCGTGATCTCCTCGTCACGCAGCGCGCCGGCCTGGCGGAGCTCGCGATCGTGCAGGGTGTCTTCGACGCGGCTCACTGCCACCAGCCCGGGTTGCTCACTTCGTCACGGGTGAAGATCACCGGTTCGCCGCCGACCGGGAAGTCACGGCGCTGCGGCCAGCCGACGTAATCCTCTGGCATCAGGATCCGGCGCAGGTCGGGATGGCCTTCGAAGACGATCCCGAAGAAGTCGTAGACCTCGCGCTCCTGGAAATCCGCGGTCGGGAACAGCTCGACCACCGAGGGCACGACCGGCAGCTCCTCCGGGTTGTCCGGTTCGGTCACGATCGCCTTCACGCGGAGGCGTTCGTAACGCTCCCGGTTGAGCAGCTCGTAATGGACCGCGAAGCGGGGCGCCTTGGGAAAGTAGTCGGCACCGTGGACCGAGCTGAGGAAGGTGTACTCCTGGCCCGGCGTCTCCTTGAGCCAGGTCAGCACCTCGATCACCTTGGCGGGATCGATGATCAGCGCCGCCTGTTCCCGGTCGAAGCTCGTATCGAGCACGGCCCCGGGGTTTTCGCGGTTGATCTCGGCGAGGATCAGTTCCAGTCCGGGCGCGTCAGGCACCGAGGACCTCCCTGGCCTTCGCGTAGGCCTCCAGGGCCTCCTCCGAAGGCTTCGAGGCCGGGCCGCCGCGGGCCCATTCCTCGGTTCCATGCGCGTTGTAGCGGCTCCGCCACCCCGGATCGGCGTTGCCCATGATCTTCTGCTGAAGCTTGGTGAAGCCGTAGAGCAGCGCTTCCGGTCGCGGCGGGCAGCCGGGCACGTGGACGTCGACCGGCATGAACTTGTCGGCTCCCTGGACCACCGCGTAGTTCTGGAACATGCCGCCGGAGGAAGAGCAGGCGCCCATCGAGATCGCCCATTTCGGTTCCAGCATCTGGTCGTAGATGC
>JBIQLL010000022.1:0-54127 GCA_044464425.1 Solirubrobacterales bacterium
ATTCTCGGCTCTCAAACGAAAGCCTTCAAGTGTCCGAAAAACCGGGGGAGTTCCAATTGAGCGGAGGACTGAGAGTTTCCAGGGTGTCAACGACCGGACCGACCAGTGCCTCGTGACCCAGAGCGTCAGGATCCTCTCCGCGCAAGGCACGGTTCGAGAAGAGATCTTCTTTCCCGAGTCTTCTCCCATTGTCTTCGTTTCTAGCGCTCATGAGTCTCCGTTCTCGGCAGCGGCGCCGATGGAACCAACCTCCCATTGAACACGAGCCAGAGGCGGGTAAATCTCCGGACGGGTGAGATCCTTGCGGGAGGGCCTGATTGATTGCGGCCACTACGCCAGGTCAGGCGTACGGTTTCGGGTCGTGCAGGCGTACAAGCACCGGCCCCGCGATCGAAACCACCGCATCCCGGGCGGGCTTCCGACTTCTTAGAACAGTCCCCCCTCTCTGAAACCCCATGCCTGTGGGGTTTTCGCTTTCTAGGTGCGTTTGAACCCGCCTGTCTTTCGCCGTAGTGCAGGCACGAATTGCCTGCACCACGGGTCGATATGCGGCGATCACCGCGGTTTCCGCCGGCTTTTCGTGGTGACTGGCTAGGTTCGGTGCCGTTTCTTGGGTCCGCGAAGAGGCGAGCACCACCTGCATCAGGGTGCCCACCCCCGTGTCTTTTGGTGATCTCGCCGATACCGTCTGGTTCACGTTGATCGGGTGAGGTAGCGACCTTGATCTCGGCTTACGTTCACCGCTGACGCCCTGAAGAAAAGGAACGCAAATGAGCAAGAAACCGGTCTTCATCTACGCCGCGACTTACGCAACCGCTGACGACGCCTACGCTGACTACGATTCTCTTCTTGCGCTTCACGAGGCCGACTTGGTCGGAACCTATGACGTCGCGGTGATTACGAAGGACGACGCCGGCAAGGTGCACGTCGAGAAGCACGAGAAGCCGACCCAGCACGCAGCCTGGACCGGGATCGGTGTGGGCGCGGTGGTCGGTGTGCTGTTCCCGCCGGCGATTCTGGGCTCTGCTGTCGTCGGAGGACTCGCCGGTGGTGTAATCGGACACCTCGCTCGCGGGATGTCTCGTGGCGACATGAAGGAGCTCGGGGAGACGCTTGATGATGGTCAGGCAGGCCTGGTCGTGATCGGTGAGTCGAAGCTCGCCGAAAAGGTCGGTAAGGACCTCGCGAGGGCTCAGAAGTCGGTCGAGCGCGAAATCGATGCGGACGGCGACGCGCTGAGTCAGGAGCTCGAACGGGCCGAGGAGGAAGCAATCGGGAACTAGCTGGTTCTGCTCACAGCACCTACCTTGGAGTCAAGCGGTCGGCAGTCAGTGTCAGTCCTGAAATGAGTTGGAGGAACAGATGAGTAAGAAGCCGAACATCGTCTTTATCCTGTGCGACAACGTGGGCTGGGGTGACTTTTCATGCTACGGAGGGTTGACCCCGACACCTCGGATCGACAAGCTCGCCGGTGAAGGGGTCCGGTTCAAGAACTACACGGTCGAGGCCCAGTGCACTCCGACTCGCTCGGCGATCCTGACCGGTCGCCAATCGGTGCGATCCGGCACCTACAAGGTGCCGCTTCCCGGCCAGGGCAAGAGCGGCCTTTCACTTTGGGAGTACACGATCGCCAATCTGCTCTCCGACGCCGGATACGCGACGTCGCTCTGGGGCAAGTGGCATCTGGGCGACGACGACAGCCGGCTGCCGACCGAGCAGGGCTTTGACGAATGGTGGGGGTATCGAAACAGCGTTGACGAAGCCGGCTGGACGTCCTACGCGATATTCGACGCGCTGGCCAAGGAGCACGGCCTCCAGCCCCCTCAGATCTGGGAAGGCAAGAAGGGCGAAGAGCAGACCGCCGTCCGCGAGTTGAACCTGGAGGTTCGCCCCTTCCTCGACGAGATGATCACGGAGAAGGCGACCGATTACATCCAGCGGTGCGCGAAAGACGACAAGCCGTTCTTCACCTACGTCGCTCTGTCCCACGTGCACCCGCCGGAGGAATCACACCCGGACTTCCGTCAGACCGATCCGAACCGCAACCTCGAGTACTCGGACGTGATCGCCGAGATGGACTATCGAGTCGGGCAGATCCTCGACTCCATCGAAGATGCGGGCATCGCGGACAACACCGTGGTCGTCTTCTCCAGCGACAACGCGGCCGGCGAGATACCGGCCATGCTTGGTGGCTCGAATGGCCCGTTCAGGGGGAGCTTTTTCACCCCGCCGAGCGAGGGTTCGATGCGTACCCCGGCGATCGTCAGGTGGCCGGGGAACGTACCCTCCGGCGTGGTTACGGACGAAGCGCTGACTGCCCACGACTGGTACAAGACGTTCGCCCAGTTGGCGGGTGCTTCGGACAAGGTGCCAACGGATCGTCCCCTCGACGGTGTCGATGCCTCCGAGTTCCTGCTTGGGAAGAGCGAGACTTCAGGCCGTCAGGCGGTGATCTTTTTTGGCCCCGACGGCGAGTTGATGTCAGTCAAGGTCAAGAACTGGAAGATGTGGGTGCGCTACTCCGAGGGGGTCGACAAACCAATCGTACAGCCGCAGTTCCCGCTCATCTTCGACCTGGGGGCCGATCCCAACGAGCGATACAACCTGTTCAGCGACAGATTGGACATGGGGTTCGTGTTCGGAATCATGATGAAGCCCATCGTTGAGTACGAGAAGACCACCATCGAGTATCCGAACATCAAGCCCGGCGAGGACTTCGACGGGTACGAAGACGTATCGCATGACGCCGAGGAGGCGAAGGCAAAGCTTGCGGATCACAAGTACCACACCGGTCGTCCGGGCTGAGGGCCCGTCGGCGTCGCTGCCATGAACCGCGCGATTCGTTGACCGAAGCCACCTATCGAGCCAAGCGTGACGGATTCTCGTCACCCGGCCTCCGCTTTCAGTTCTTCCCGGTCAGCTTGTCCGGCCTAATCGCTCCAGCGAGTACGTGGGATCGTCGCCCCACGCCTTCGTTCAGTCGACCAAGGCGCTGTACCGATCCAGGTAGAGCGGCCAGCCGCCGTCGCCGCGGTCATATATGTGACCACCGGCCCGCGGTTCGAACATCGTCTCGGCGATCTCGACAGCCAGCAGGTTGTGCTCGCGGGGCCCAGAAGTGGTCGAGGTAGGCGCGCAGCTCTGCCAGGCCGTCTGGGTTGACCGCGTAGATCCGCCGGGTCCCTTCGGCGTGGTGGGTGACCAGACCAAGATGCCAACTAGCAGGCGCGACTCAGGAGGACCACCTATTCGCTGCCTGGTGCTCGCGCAGGGCGGTCGCGAGTTCGTCGGCTGCGGCTAGTTGCTCCGGGGTGAGGGCGTCGAGGAAGGCCTCGCGGATTGCGAGAAAGTGCGGAGTGGTGGAGGCCCGAAACGCCCTCAGGCCGGATTCGGTGAGGACGATCTCGGCGCCGCGGCTGTCGGTGGGGCACTCCTGCCGCTCGATCAGATCGCGTTGCGCCATCCGCCGGAGGTGGTGGGAGAGGCGGCTGCGTTGCCAGCCGATCTGCTCGGCCAGGGCGGAGGGGCGCAGGCGATGCTGGTCGGCTTCGCTGAGTGCGAGCAGGACCCGGTAATCGCTGGTGGAGAGGTCGGAGTCCCGTTGAAGGCGAGCCTCCAGCTCGGCCCGGATCGTCTCCGCCGTCTCGATGTAGTCGCGCCAGATGCGCAGCTCTTGCTTGGTCAGCTTTTTCCGTCGTCGAGGTTCGGAGGTCACGGTGCCCTTTGGTTGACACGTCAACTATATCCTGCGATAGTTGACGTGTCAACCAAATCTCCTGCTGCGGACATTGCTCCGCACGACCAAAGAAGGAAGCCATGGAAGCATCGGACATCAGCCTCGGCAACGACGTGATCTTCGGCCTCGACAGCTTCGGTGACGTGCCGGAAGGCGAGTCCGGGAAGCTGGCCTCCCATGCTGCCGCGATCCGGCAGGTGATCGAAGAGGCGGTGTTGGCCGACAAGGTCGGTGTGGACGTGATCGCGCTCGGCGAGCATCACCGGCCCGAGTACTCGATCTCGAGCCCCGAGACCGTCCTCTCCGCGATCGCCGCAAGGACCTCGCGCATTCGGCTCGCCTCCGGGGTGACCGTCCTCAGCTCCGATGATCCGGTGCGGGTCTTCCAGCGGTTCGCGACCTTGGACGCGATCGCGAACGGGCGGGCCGAGGTGATCCTGGGTCGGGGGTCGTTCACCGAGTCCTTCCCGCTGTTCGGATATGACCTCACTGATTACGACGTCCTCTTCGAGGAGAAGCTTGATCTCTTCGTGAAGCTCCTGGACGAGCAGCCGGTCACCTGGAGCGGCACCACCCGGGCGCCGCTGGAGAACGCGGACGTCTTTCCCAAGACCGAATCCGGCCGCCTGAACACCTGGGTCGGGGTGGGCGGCTCACCGCAATCGGTGATCCGCACCGCCCGTTACGGCCTGCCGATGATGCTGGCGATCATCGGCGGTCCGCCCGAACGCTTCGCCCCTTACACCGACCTCTACCGGCGCGCTGCCGGGGAGTTCGGCACCACCGCTCACCCGGTCGGCATGCACTCGCCGGGCTTCGTCGCCGACACTGACGAGGAGGCCGTCGAGGCCTTCTATCCCCATTACAAGATCCAGCGTGACCGGATCGGCGAGCTGCGAGGCTGGCCGCCGCTGCAGCGAGACGAGTTCGAGGCGGAGCTTGCCCACGGTTCTCTCTACGTCGGTTCCGTCGAGACGGTCGCCCGCAAGATGGCAAAAGCGATCGCGGCGCTCGGCGTCGCTCGCTTCGACCTCATCTACACCTTCGGAGCGCAACCGATCGACGCACGCCTGCGAGCGGTGGAGCTCTACGGCAGCGAGGTGGCCCCGATGGTTCGGGAGCTCCTGTCGTGATGGAGACTTGGACGATAGGAATCCTGGGTGCCGGCAAGGTCGGCACCGTGCTTGCGCGCCTGGCGCTCGGCGCGGGCTACCGGACGCTGATCGCCGGTTCCGGCGACCCGGCGAAGATCGCGTTGATCGTCGAGGTCCTGGCGCCCGAGGCGGTGGCGACCACGGCCGCCGACGCAGCGGCTCGCGCCGATGTCGTGATCCTCGCTTTGCCGCTCGGCAAGTACCGCGAGATCCCGGCCGACGCGCTCCGCGACAAGCTGGTCATTGACGCGATGAACTTCTGGGAGGAGGTGGACGGCGTCCGAGAGGACCTCACCGATCCGCGCACCTCCTCCAGCCAGACCGTCCAAGCCTTCCTGTCGGACTCCCGGGTGGTGAAGGCGTTCAACCACATGGGCTACCACGACCTGGAAGCGGGGGCGCGTGAGCCGGGCTCGCCCGGACGCAAGGCAATCGCCCTCGCCGGCGACGACTCCGACGATCTCGCCATCGTCGCCGGATTGGTCGATGCGCTCGGCTTCGATCCGGTGATCGCCGGCCCGCTCGCTGAAGGTGTCCGCCTCGAGCCCGGCAGCCCGGTCTTCGGGGCGAACCAGGACGCCGAGACGTTGAGGCGGCTGCTGGATGGCTTCCCCGAGAGCGAACGCGGGCGCATCGTCGCCGAGGCGCGTGCCGGCGCCCTCCCTCAGACAGCGCAACTGCCGCCTTCGCCGTCGCCACTGCGCGGCTGATCTACAGCGCCACGTGGCTCAGTTTTGGCGGTGAAGGGCCGCGAAGGCCAAGGAAACAGCGGTCACCGAGTACCTGCGTTGACGAGGTGTCACAGCGGGCCGGGCGGTGGTGTCTGCATGCCGACAGCAACGATAGGAGGATCTCATGTCCGCTAGCACGCGAATCCCGCCGACCGAGATCGACGGTCCATACGGCGGCCTGGTCAAGTTCATGTCCCGCAGGATGCTCGGTGAGGTTCCCGATTCGCTCGGGATCATGTGGCACAACCGTCCGGTGCTCACCACGTCCATGTCGATGGGCCGCAAAACGAAGAAGTGGAAGCAATGCGACGAGAACCTGAAGTCCTTCGCCCACATGGCGGTGTCGTCGGTGGTCGGCTGCGGCGCCTGCATGGATTTCGGCTACTACCAGGCCCACAACGAGGGGCTGGACGAGGCGAAGCTGCGTGAGGTGCCGCGCTGGCGGGAATCGGAGGCGTTCACGCCGCTCGAGCGTGACGTGATGGAGTACGCCGAGGCAGTGAGTCAGACCCCGCCGACCGTCACCGACGAGATGTCGGCCCATCTCCTCGAGGCCCTCGGCGCTCCCGCCCTGATCGAGCTGACCGCCTACATAGCCTTCGCGAACATGGCCTCCAGGTCCAACGTCTCGCTGGGGATCGAGGCAGATGGTCTCGCGGCCTCCTGCGACCTCGCGCCGCTGGCCGAGCCGATCGGAGGCGTATGGTCGTCGGCATGAGTGAAGACCCGTTCGTCGCGCATCGGGACTTGCTTTTCACGGTCGCCTACGAGATGCTCGGCTCCGCCGCTGACGCCGAAGACGTGGTGCAGGAGGCCTGGCTGCGATGGGACGGTATCGGCGAGGACGGTCGAGCAGAAGTGGTTCACCCGCGTGCGTATCTGGTGCGGATCGTCACCCGGCAGGCGCTGAACCGGTTGCGTTCGCTGTCCCGGCAGCGCGAGGAGTACTTCGGCGAGTGGCTGCCGGAGCCGCTGCTAACCAGCCCCGACGTCGCGGCTGACGTCGAGCTCGCGGAGAGCGTCTCGATCGCGATGCTTACCGTGCTCGAGACGCTCGGCCCGGCGGAGCGGGTCGTCTTCGTCCTGCGGGAGGTCTTCGACGTTCCCTACGAGGAGATCGCCGAGGCGGTGGACAGATCTCCCGACGCGGTCCGACAGATCGCTCATCGGGCCCGTGGGCACGTCGAGGCGAGGCGTCCGCGAATGGAGGTGAGCCTTTCCGAGCAGCGGGAAGTAGTCGAGAGGTTCGTCGCCGCGCTCAACACGGGTGACCTGGACGGTCTGATGGAGGTACTCGCCCCTGATGTCGTCGTGGTTGGTGACGGAGGGGGTCTCGCGAAAGCGGTCCGGCGTCCGATCGAGGGGGCGGAACGCGTCGCGAAGCTCCTCTCCAGGTTCGCGGATGTTGCGCCGGAAGCCGAGGTATCCACCCTGGACATCAACGGCTCGGCCGGTATCCGGATCGGTCCCGGGGATCTCACGACCGCTGTGTCGATCCTCGTCGAGGACGGGCGGATCTCCCGGATCTACGCGATTCGCAACCCGAACAAGCTCGGCCGGCTGGCCGCCGCTACGGATCTGCGGCGTTGACGAAGTCACGCGAGGAGGGATCCTCGCGGAGGTCAACGCATCACCGGGACCTCTGGGTCTGCCTCGCGCGTATACGCAACAGGACGATTTTCTCCCGACAGGAAGGGTGTTCGAGTGGTGACGCGATGGGGAAGCCGCCCTGGCCGGGTGGTGCGGGTTGGCTTGGTGGCCCTGATCTTGGCGTTCATCGGCGCCTGTGGAACCGAGGAGCGCGATAGCGGGCAAACCGCCGGCACGGAGGAAGAGGCCAGTGTGGCCGCGGCTCACGAGACCGGGTCGGAAAGCCGGACCTATCGGGACCCGAAGAACCTGGTAGCGGCCACGATCCCGCGACCCTGGAAGGTGATCCGGGACCCCGTCACATCGGTTCTGTACCCGCGGCAAGTCCTGGCGGTCGCGTCTTTTCGAACCGGCCAGATCCGGGCCCCTCGGACCTGCTCTCCGGCCGAGATCCTCAACCGGATGCCCAAGCGAGGTGCGCTCCTGACGATCGTCGAGTACACGCCGCGAGCAACGAACGGCGAGAAGGTCGCGGTACCGAAGCTTCCTGTCAAAGGGCGGAAGCTCTCGTACCGGGACGGCACATACGCCAACTTCGAGTGTGCCGGGCCCAGCTACAAGTTCGAGTTCTCGCGGCACGGCCGTGCGTTCCAGGCGCAAGTCTGGTTCAACCGCCGACTCGTCACCCCGAGCGCCCGGGCCGCTGCGCTCAAGATCATTCGGAGCTTCTGCCCGATGCCGCGTTGGCAAGCGTGATGAGCTCGACGATCTCGTCGTAGCCGCGGTCGGCGGCCAGGTCTCTTGGGAACACGCCGTCGCCGTCGGGGATCGATGGGTCGGCGCCGGCCGCGAGCAGCATCCTCACCACCTCGACGTGGTCGGCGGAGCCGTTGCCGAGCACGATCGCCTCGTGTAGCGCGGTCCAGTTGAGATTGTTGACGTGGTTCACGGGCACGCCGGCATCGAGCAGGATGCGGACGGTCGAGACGTGCCCGTGCTCGCTGGCGGGGATCAACGCGGTGCCGCCGTAGCGGTTCGTGCTGGTGACATCCGCGCCGTGGGCCAGGGTGAGCTTCAGGATCTCGTCGAGGCCCTCCGCCCCGGCGTAGAGGAACGCCGAGTCCTGCATGCCATCCTTGGCGTTCGGGTCGGCGCCCGCTTCCAGCAGCGTCCGCACCGTCTCGGTATCACCGGCCTTGGTCGCGGCGACGATCGCCGGGGTCCCGTCGTCCTGAGTCGTCATCGCACGCTCCTCCTTCGTCGGATCTGCAGGTCCCTGGCCTGAATCATCCTTGCCCGGTGCGCAGCCGGCGGTCCCGACGATCACTGTCGCGGCCGTGATGGCGGCGAGGATCGGTCGGGTACGGCCTGCGAGCATCGGATCAACCTTTCCCTGCGTGACGGCCGATCGTACCTCAGGACACTTGGGGCGACCACCGACAAGTCGCGAAGCGCTCGCGGAAGGCAGGCGCAACCGTCATCATCGGTTGGTCCGATGGGGCCGATTTCGATCACCGAGCATTTCGAGCGGCACCGTCCGTACCTGCGGGCGGTCGCCTACCGGATGCTGGGCTCGGTGAGCGAGGCCGAGGACGCGCTGCAGGAGGCGTGGCTGCGGATCCGCGAGGAGGATCCGGAGGAGGTGGGGGAGATGAAGGCTTGGCTGGCCACGGTGGTGGGCCGGGTCTGCCTCAACTTCCTGCGCTCCCGGCGGGCCCGCGGCGAGCAGCTCACCGACTTTCACGTGCCCGACCCCGTCGTGACCGTTTCCGGCGGCGCCGATCCGGAGCAGGAGGCGCTGGTCGCCGAGATGACCGGGCTTTCGCTGCTGGTCGTGCTCGACAGCCTGAGCCCGGCCGAGCGGATCGCCTTCGTGCTCCACGACGTGTTCGGCCTGCCTTTCGCCGGGATCGCCGATGCCCTCGACCGGTCCGAGGCGGCCGCGCAGCAGCTCGCCAGCCGGGCTCGTCGGCGAGTGCGCACGGCTCCTCGGCCGGATCCCGACCCGGCCCGTCAGCGGACGGTGGTCGACGCCTTCTTCGCGGCCGCGCACGAGGGTGATTTCGAGGCGCTGATCGCGGTGCTCGATCCCGATGTGGAGCTGCGGATCGACGGTGGCGCCCTGCGCGCCGATGCTTCGCTCCTGCTCCACGGCCCCGAGGCGGTGGCGAAGCACACCGCCGTCTACGCTGGCCTCTACCCGCACCTGCGGCCGGTGCTGGTCAACGGCCAGGCCGGAGTCGTCGTGGTCCCGCAGGGGCGGCTGTTCTCGGTGATGGCCTTCACGGTGACCGAGGGGAGAGTCGCTCGGATCGACGCCCTGGCCGATCCCGAGCGCCTGGCCGCCCTCCGGCCTCACCTGCCGCCGACCCGCTGAGGTCCGGGCGGCTCGGGCCGTCGCGAAAGCCGATGTCAGGTTCTCGGCCCCGGGCGTGTCTTCCGGGTATGCATGTTCTCTACCTCATAGTCACGCTCATGGCGGCCCTCTTCAACGGCTACGCCGCCGTCCTCAACTTCACCGGAGCCGAATCGGTCGAGCGGGTTGCAGACCGGGTCAACGTCTCGCGGAAATGGATGGTCCCGCTGGGAACCCTGCTGGCCGCCGGCGCGGCCGGTCTGCTGATCGGCTTGGCTCTGCCGCTGATCGGCGAGGCTGCAGCGGCCGGCCTGGTTCTGTACTTCGTCTGCGCGATCGGCGCCCATGTCCGAGCGGGGGACACCGGGGTCGGCGGGGCTGTCTTCTTCCTGGTCCTGGCGGTCTGCGCCCTGGCGGTCGGCCTGGCCTACGAGTAGTTCTCCGCCGGCCACAATGCCCGGTCGGCTTCGGACGCAGGTTACTTTCGTCCGAGCAGCCAGCGCCCGAGCTGGCGCCGGCCGATCTTGTCCTGCGCGGCCAGCACGTCATCGAAGAAGTCCTGGGTGGTGAACGGCTTGAACTCACGGCGCCGGTGAACGTCGGCGAGGAAGCGGATCATCTTCCTGTCGCCGCCGAGCGCGCGGGCGATCGACTCGAACACCCGCGCCCCGTAGCCATAGGCCCGCTCGTCGAACCCGGGGGCCACGACCGAGCGGCCGACGGCGATCGATGAGCGGAAGCGGGGCTTGACCGGAGGCAGCCAGCGGTGGGCCAGGTGCCAGACCACCGCCGACTCGTCGATCCAGGTGTCGCGCCAGGTCCGGTTGACGGCGGTCACGCCGAAGTACATGTGCCCGAGCTCATGGGCCAGCGCGCCGAGACCGGTCTTCGTGGCCGCGTAGTACTCCATGCCGCCGTCCCAGCCGTTCAGGAGGATCTGCACCTGCGGCACCGGAAACGGGCCCCAGTCGCGGATCAGTCCGGCGATCGCGCGGCGGGTGATCGTCTTGCCGCGGGCGAGCCGCCTCGCGGGTCCGGTCGCCGCGATCGTCACCGGCACGCCGCTCGCCTTGAATCGGGCGACCCGGAGCGCCCTGGCCGGGGCCGCGTTGAAGAGCACGGTATGGCTCGCGACCGGCCGCAAGGTGTCGATCGCCCATTTCTGGACTCCTGGCCTGCTCGACTCCCGGCGCACCCGCCCCGAGCCGATCACCCGGTACGGCTCCGGGGAATGCACCCTCATGGTGATCCGATGGCGGGCCTGCATCTCGGGCGAGCTCACGGTCGGCCAGAGCGTCTCGGTCTCCTGTTTCGGCCCCTCGGTGTCATCGAAGTTCATCGCGAACCACCCCGGGGTGCTCCGCGGCTTCGGCATCCGCCAGCGAACCCGGAGGACGTGTTCGTCACCGGCACTGACCTTCCGCCGCACCTCGAAGCCAGGCTCGGCCGAAGGCGCCGGCCGGATTCGGCGCAGATCGGCGCTGTCGCGCGGGTTCAGCCTCTCGCGATCCAGCTTGAGGGAAGTAAGAAACCGACCTTCGGCCGACGTATACCGCAACGGATTGAAGTGAAAGAACGGACGCTTCTGGCCAGGCCGCATCACGAAGCGAAGGGTCGCCCGGCCCGAGATCCAGTCGGCGCCCGGCCGGAAGTCGTAAGTGACGTCGATCCGGGAGACGTCCATCCGGTAGACTCGGGCGAGCTTCGCCGCGAGGGGATCCGCCGGGCCCTGGCCAGCCGCGCTGACGGCCGGTCCCCACATGCCGAGCAGAGACAGGGCAACGATCATCGCGGAGAGGGCGCCACGCCGGACCTCGCGTACTGGGACCATCACCATCACCACGATAGAGCGTGCCGTCCCCGGCCCGTCGGCATGAGGCGTGAGGCGCGGTTGGATTCGGTACGTTCTGCGGGATGAACTTGCGGGTGGCCTTGGCGGAGGACAGCTACTTGGTGCGCGAAGGGCTCGAGCAGCTTCTCGGAGCGAGCGGGGACGTGGAGGTCGTCGCGAGTTGCACCGACCGCGACAGCCTGCTGGCCGCCGTGGCCTCCGAGCGGCCCGACGTCGTGCTGACCGACATCCGGATGCCTCCGGACAACGATGACGCCGGGATCCAGGTCTCCTCGCGCCTGCGGGAAAGCCACCCCGAGATCGGGGTGGTGGTGGTCAGCCAGTACGCGGAGCCAGGCCTGGTCTTGCGCCTGTTCGACGGCGGTTCGGACGGCCGGGCCTACCTGCTCAAGGAACGCATCGTCGAACGTGAACAGCTGATCGGGGCGATCCAGGCCGTCGCGAAGGGCGGCTCGGTGGTCGATCCCAAGGTCGTGGAGGTTCTGGTCGAAGCGCAGTCGAGGGCTGCCTCCTCGCCGCTCGGCGAGATGACCCCTCGCGAGCTCGACGTGCTCGCCCTGATCGCCGAAGGCAAGAGCAACGCGGCGATCGCGGAGGAGCTGGTCCTGACCAAGCGGGCGATCGAGAAGCAGGTCAACGCGATCTTCCTCAAGCTCGGCCTCACCTACGCTCCGGACGCCGATCAGATCGCCAAACGAGTCCGGGCGGCCCTGATTTTCCTCAGCGAGTCCGAGTACCGCCGCTAGACCACCCTGATCTTGCTTCTTCCGCCCTTGACGTTTCAGGGATGTACTGCCATAGTGAGTACATGGCCGCCACTAAGGAGCAGCGCCTACAGATTCGCGTGGACCCGGAACGCAAGCAGATGCTCGAGCGCGCGGCAAGCGCGAGTGATCAGAACCTTTCGGCGTTCGTGCTTCTGGCCGCCTCCCAGAGAGCGGAATCCGTGTTGGCCGAGCGCCAGGTCATCGGTCTGTCTCCGGAAGCCGCAAAGGCCTTCAGCGAAGCGCTTGCTCAGCCCGCCCACGTGAACGAGCGGCTGGCCGCGGCACTCGAACGCTCGCGCGGGTTCCGCTGGGTTGACTGATCTCCTCCGACCCGAACCGCTTGACACCGCGCGGCATGACCGCAACGGCTTCGACTCCGGCGAGCCTGAGCTAGACGAGTGGCTTCTTCGCTATGCAGGACAAAACCGGCGAGGCGACACCGCGGCGACCTGGATAATCGCCACCCCCGAAGGCAAAGCGGTCGCATATGCGAGCCTGGCCATGACCGCAATCGACCGCAGCAACGCCCCAGAGCGCGTCGCCAAACGCGCACCCGAGCCCGTTCCCGCACTCCTTCTCGGCCGCCTCGCCGTTGATCGCAGATACATCGGACTTGGAATCGGCACCGCCCTGGTCGCTCATGTCCTCGCGACGGCCGCAGACCTCAACATCAGGGCCGCCTGCCGCGCCGTAGTCGTCACCGCGCTCAATGAGCGCGCCCGCACCTGGTGGGAACGACTTGGATTTCATCCATTCGAGCCCGAAGACCCGACCAACCCCGACCTCTACCTGCTCAGCTCCGAGATCACCACAACCCTCGAAGCGATGGAGAGTCGAGGACTGTGACTTCGCTGATAGGCCACCATCCCTTCCGATACGGGTGCGTGCGGGATGGTCGCGGGAACGACGAGGTGCGAAGCTGCTCTCTTCATGGGTTCCTCGGTGACAGTGCTGGCGGTCGATGACCACCGTCGATTCTTGGACGTGATCCACGCCGTGGTCGACGCCGCGCCCGGATTCACCTGGGCGGGAGGAGCGACCTGTGGCGCCCAGGCGCTGAGCGAAGCCGACCTCAAGGATCCGGATCTGGTGCTGATCGACGTGAACATGCCCGAGATGGACGGGGTCGAGGTCGCCCGACGGTTGCTGACGCGGCACCCGGAAACCCTGGTCGCGTTGATCTCCGCGCACCATCCCGACGAGTTGCCGCAGGCAGCCGGTGAATCCGGGGTGGAGGCGGTCCTGCCGAAGGAGAACCTGAGCCCGACCTGGCTGCGCCAGTTCTGGCGGGAGAACCGGCGCTGAGACGATAGCCTTCCGTCGGGGGTATCGGATGAACCGCAGGGTCATGATCGGGCTTGTCGGCGGCAGTGCCGCGCTCACCGCGATCGCTGCCATGATCCCGTTCCAGAGCGACGTCGCACTGCGCCCGGGAACATCGGCGGCGATCGCGGCGGTCACGATCGCCTCGCTACTTGGAGTGGGCCTCTATGCCTGGGGGCGGGCGGCGACCGAACGGTTCGGTCGGATCCTCTTCGTGACCGGGCTGTGCCTGTTCATGGCCTCGCTCTCGAACGCGGACGGTCAGCTGCCCTACAGCCTGGGCCGGATCTTCGGGTGGCTTTTCGAGCTGATGCTCGTGTACGCGCTGCTGGCCTACCCGACGGGGCGGATTCAGGACCGGGCCGGCCGGGTCACGGTCATCGTCGCCGCCGCGCTGGTCGGGGTCGGATATCTGGCAACGGTCCCGTTCGTCGACCAGTACCCGCTGCCGACCCCGTTCGCGGACTGCGGGCAGCAATGCCCGCCGAACTTCTTCTCGGTGACCGCCGAGCCCGATCTGATCGGCCAGGTCATCGAGCCGTTCCGTGAGACGGCAGCTCTCGTCGTCTACGTGGCGGTGGCAGGGGTGCTCACGGCTCGGCTGCTTCGGGTCGGGAGCAATCTGCGCCGAACCGAGGCACCGGTTCTGGCGGCCGCCGTGCTGCGCTTTCTCGCGGCGGGGGCGTACGGAGTGCTGAGAGAGAGCAGCGTCGGTGAAGACGCTCTCAACACGGCGGACATCGTCGGCATGCTCGGGATCTCGCTCGTCGCCGCGGGATTCCTGGTCGGGTTGCTGCAGTGGCGGGTTTATGTGGGCAGCGCGCTCTTGCGGCTGACCACGGGAATCAACGAGGCCCGGACCGCCGCGGATATCGAGCGTCTCGCCGCCGATTGCCTGGACGACCCTTCGGTCGAGCTCTTCTACGCCGACACCTCCGGTGCGAGCGAAACCTCCCAGTGGCGCGACTCCGCGGGCCGGGCCTGTGAGGAGCCGGTCGAGAGGCCCGGAACCATAGTGACGGTCAAGGCGCAACCCGACGCGTTCCGGCTCGCGGTGCGGTGCGAGGACGGCTTGCGGAACTACCCCCGCTTCGTCGAAGCGGTGTGTTCCAGCCTTGCCGCCGGCCTCGAGCGCCAACGCCTGGACCACGCGCTCGCGGCCCTGCTGCGAGACGTCGCGGCCTCTCGAAAACGACTTGCCAGCGCCGGAGACAACGCCCGTAGGAAGATCGAACGCGACCTCCACGACGGTGCCCAGCAGCGCCTCGTCGCGCTCCGGGTCCAGATCGAGCTCGCCCGCGACGCCCTGGAGCAGGATCCGGCACCGGGCTCCGAGGTCGTCGCCGCCCTCGGCCCGGAGGTGGACGAGATCATCGAGGAGGTCCGTGCGCTCGCCCATGGCATCTACCCGCCCCTGCTCGCCTCCAGCGGCCTGTCCGAGGCTCTGCGCTCGGCGGCCCTGCGCTCCCCGCTGCCGACCTCGGTCGAGGCGGACGGGATCGGTCGCCTGCCATCGGAGACCGAGAGCGCGGTCTACTTCTGCGGCCTCGAGGCGCTGCAGAACGCGACCAAGCACGCCGACGGGGCGAGCCAGGTTCTGGTGCGGCTCTGGCGCGAGGACGGGATCTGGATCGAGGTGCGTGACGACGGGGCGGGATTCGACCCCGACGCCGCTCAGACCGGATCCGGGATCACGGGCATGAAGGACCGGCTGGAGGCGCTGGGTGGATGGCTCCGCGTGGACTCCAGCCCCGGTGCGGGGACGCGGGTCATCGGCTGCCTCCCCGAGAGCGGTTAGGCCCGAGCCGCAAGTCGGCACCACCGCCGATACAGGTGTGGGTGCCCTGGTCGCCGCGCCGCTACGCTGCGAGCCTGGGTAGGAACGCCGCCGAACCAGGAGCGGCGCTACCAAGGAGACGCAATGGAAGTTCGAGGAGAAGGCCGGGCGATATTCGCCGCGGTGCTGTTGTTGATCGCGGGCGTGCTCAACGTGATCTATGGGATCGCCGCCATCGGCAACTCCAGTTTCTTCACTGACGCCGGGACCCACTACGTGTTCTCGGGCCTGAAGACCTGGGGCTGGGTGACCCTCATCGTCGCGATCATTCAGTTGACCGGTGGGTTCTCACTGTTCAGCGGCGGCTTCTACGGCCGGGTGATCGGCCTGATCGGCGCCAGCCTCGGAGCGATCGCCGCCCTGCTGGCGGTCGGCGGCGCGTATCCGTTCTGGTCACTGGGCATCTTCGCCCTGTGCGTGATCGTGATCCACGGTCTGATCGTCTACGGCGAGCCGGTCGAGGGCGACCGGTAGCGAAAAGGTGGGGCGCGACGATCGTCGTGCCCCACCTCTTTCTCAGTACCCGATCCCGGTCTTCGTCTGGCGGCGTTCTCGGGGATGCGTGCCGCCCTTTTCGGTCAGGGTCGCGTGGGCCGTCTGGATGTCTTCCAGAAGCCGGTTGATCTGCTCCCGGCTGAAGGTCTGCTTGACCAGAGCCCGCATCAGCTTCACTTCCTCGGCATCCGGCGGCATCGTGTACGCGGGGACCATCCAGCCTCGTTCCGCCGAGAGCTGCCAGGCGAGGTCGAACTCGTCGAAGTTCTTGTCGCCGGCGAGTCGGAAGGCGACCAGCGGCAGCTGCTCCTCGCCGTCGCCGATCAGCTCGAAGTCCCCGGTCGCCTTCAACCCCTCCGCCAGGATCCGCGCGTTCTCCCGCATCCCGCCGATGATGTAGGAGTACCCATCGCGCCCGTATCGGACGAAGTTGTAGTACTGCGCCAGCACCATCGAGGCGCCGGTCGAGAAGTTGAGCGTGAACGTGGCATCGGTCTTGCCGAGATAGTTCTCCTCGAAGACGAGGTCCTCGGCCAGGTCGGCGGTCTCGCGGAAGACGATCCACCCGATGCCGGGGTAGACCAGGCCGAACTTGTGACCCGAGACGTTGATCGAGCGGACCTGCTCCAGGCGGAAGTCCCAGATCGAGTCCGGGTAGAGGAAGGGCCAGACGAAGCCGCCGCTCGCCCCGTCGACGTGGATCGGCACGTCGATCCCTCGCTGCTCCTTGAGGTCCAGCAGGAAGGAGTTGATGCCGACGATGTCATCGGCATGGCCGGTGAAGGTGGTGCCGAGCACCGCGGCCACGCCGATCGTGTTCTCGTCCACGTACGGCTCGATGTCCTCCGGCCCGATCGTGTACTTGCCCTCGCGCAGCGGCACGGTGCGGGGCTCGACGTCGAAGTAGCGGCAGAACTTGTCCCAGACCACATGCACGTCGTTGCCGAAGACCAGGTTGGGTCGGTCGGCCGGCTGGCCGGCGGCCTCGCGGCGCTGCCGCCACTTCCACTTGAGCGAGAGGGCGCCGAGCATGATCGCCTCCGACGAGCCTTGGGTTCGTGCGCCGGTGGTCGGGCCGGGGGCGTGGTACAGATCGGCCAGCATTCGGATGCAGCGCTGCTCGATGTCGGCCGAGATCGGGTACTCCGCGTGGTCGATGAAGTTGCGGTGGAGATTCTCGGCGATGATCCGCTGCGCTTCCGGCTCCATCCAGGTGGTCACGAAGGTGGCCAGGTTCCGCTGGGGGTCACCCTCCAGGGCGAGATCCTCGGCGACCAAGCGCATCGCGTCGACCGGTTCCATGCCGCCGGTGGGGAAGCGGTCGGTCGGTACTTCCTGGGTGAGAAATCGATTGCCGAAAAGTGATGCGTCTCGTTCGCCTGACATGAGCCGGATGATCGGCTCTACGAGGCCGGCCCGCAATGGCGTAGGCACTCCTGGCGGCTTGGTGTGGACACCCTCGCGTTCGACCGGCACGGAACGTAAGGTTCGCTGCCGTCACACGGGACATCGAGACGAGGGGAATCCTTGACATGGGAAGCCAGAACGGCGCAGGACTGACAGCGGCACAGATGGAGGACGCGGTCGCGACGCTGTCGTCCCCCGACCGAGTGGATTCGCCGTTCGGGGTGCTCGAGCTCTTCGACGGCGTACCGGTCTCCGAGACGGTGAAGACCATCTATGACGCGCTCGACCTGATGCGCGGCATCGACGTGTTCCTGAACGCGGTCCCGGGGGCCTCGCTGGTCGCCTTCCGAGCGGGTCTGCGCTCGATCGGAGTCGACTCCCCGCGGGTGATCGGGGTGACCGATCCTCGTGGCAACTCCGGGGCCCTGTTCCTGACCCCGAACACCGAGACCACCTACGGCACGACCATGCTCGATCTCGAGGCGTGGGGGCCGACCGTGATCGAGGCTCCGCCCGAGTCGCTCTGCGTGGTCGACGATTTCTGGTTTCGCTACGTGACCGACATGGGTATCGCCGGCCCGGACCGGGGCAAGGGCGGGAAGTACCTCTTCCTGCCGCCCGGCTACGACGGGGAGGTGCCCGACGGCTACAACGTCTGCCGCACCCCGACCTTCACCAACTTCGTGATCCTGCGCGCGCTCGGCGGCGTTCCCGCCATGAAGCAGACACGGATCTACCCGCTCAGCGAGGCCGACGATCCGGCTGAGAACGAGTGGGTCAACATGGCCGAGCTCGCCTTCAACACCATCCACGCCAATGACTTCTCGTTCTACGAAGAGGTCGACGCCCTGGTGCAGGAGGAGCCGATCGAGGCCCTCGACCCGGAGCGCCGAGGCCAGCTGGCCGCGATCGGCATCGTCAAGGGCCAGCCGTTCGCCCCGGACGACCGGATGCGCGGCATCCTGGAACAGGCGGCACCGATCGCCGCGGCGATGGCCCGCGCGATCGCCTACTCGCCGCGGGATCCAGGGGCCGATCTCTACGGCAGCTGGAAGAACGCCTTCGTCGGCGGCAGCCACGAGTTCCTCAGCGAAGGCGCGCGCCTGCTCGACGCCCGCACGCAGTTCCACTACCTCGCGACGGTGATCACGCCGGCCATGGCGCACGCGCAGGTCGGGGCCGGATCGGCCTATGCCTACACGATCCACGACGCGGCCGGCGACGTGCTCGACGGCGGCCGCTCCTACAAGCTGCGGTTCGACCCCGATCCCCCGGCGAAGAACTTCTGGGCGGTCGACATCTACGACACGCAGACCCGCTCGCTGCTCCAGGTGGAGTCCACCAAATGGCCGGCATTGGCCGGTAGCTCGGAGAACCTGGAGAAGAACGAGGACGGTTCCTTCGACCTCTACTTCGGTCCGAAGCCGCCCGAGGGCAAGGAGAGCAACTGGGTCGAGACCCGCCCGGGCAAATCCTGGTTTCCGATCGTCCGGCTGTACGGGCCGCTTGAGCCCTGGTTCGATCAGTCCTGGCGGCTCAACGAGTTCGAGCCGATCGGCTGAGCCGAACCGTGGGCGGAAGCGGCCTGAGCGCCTAAGGCGTCAGGTGGAGTAGACGACGTTCACCGAGTCGATCGTGCCTTCGAACGGGAACGGGGCGCGATCGAAATAGTCGAGCGAGACGGGTCCGCCCAGGCAGGTGCCGATGTCGAGGCAATCGTTGGCGGTGAACAGCAGGGGCGCGCTGACCGGCACCGTTCCCGAGACCAGCTCCGCGTCGTTCGCGGTCATCGTGATCTTGAGCGGGCCACCCGGCGCGGCGGCGCCCTCGTACTCCGTCTCGATCACGATGTTCGTCGCCCCGGCAGGCAGCTTCGCCGCCGAACGAATCTTCGTCCGTTGGATGATGAAGAGGTTGTACTCGTAGCAGAGGTAGCCGTCGTCCATGTAACAGGTCAGACCGCCACTCGAGCTGCCCAATGCATAGAGAACGCCGCTCGCGTCTTCCGGCAGTTCGGCGTCGATCGTGACCTTGTTGGCGCGGTTGCCGAGCGCCGGCGCACAGAACTCGGGCATGCGGGTGATGTCCGGGCCGAAAGTCCATTCGCGGTAAGGCGAGGAGATCCTCAGCTCGGGGTGGTAGACGGGAATCCAGAGGCCTCCGCCGACCGGGTAGACGCTGTTCCTGGCGGCCTCTATCGCGAAGGTCTCCTTCATCTCGGCGAGCTTCTCCGGCATCGATGCGGCCAGGTCCTCGGCCTGCGTCCAGTCCTCGTCCAGGTTGTAGAGACGCCACTCGTCCTGGTCGGGCGTCCAGTCCTCGATGCCTTCAGGCACCCCGGGCACCCAGGGCAGGCGCGGCCCGGTGGCCGATGCCATCCAGCCGTCGTGATAGATCGCGCGGCTCCCCATGATCTCGAAGTACTGGGTCTTCAGCTTCCCGGGAGCGTCCGGCTCGTCGAAGGTGTAGGCGAAGCTGACGCCGTCGATCGGATCCTGAGGAACACCGTTGACCGTGAGCGGGGCCGTGATCCCGAGCAACTCGTAGATGGTCGGGACGATCCCGTTGACGTGATGGAACTGCGAGCGCGGGGTGGGGTCGGCCTTGATCTTCGCCGGCCAGCGGATCGCGAGCGGGTTGCGGGTGCCGCCGAGGTCGGAGGCCATGAGCTTCATGCCCCGGTACGGGGTGCTTCCGGCCCAGGCCCAGCCGGCGTGGTACTGGTTGTCGACCTTCGGCGTGCCGAGCAGATCTAGGCCGCCCATCTCCTCGAGCGTGTCGATGTGCTGCTGGACCGTGCTCGGGATGCCGTTCTGGGCCAGGAGCTCACTGATCGTCCCGTTCTGACCCTCACCGGAGGAGCCGTTGTCGCCCCAGATGTAGAAGATCAGGGTGTTGTCCGCCTCGCCCATGCGTTCGATCTCGTCGATGACCCGGCCGGCCTGGACGTCGGCGTGCTCGGCGTAGCCGGCCGCCACTTCCATCAGCCGGCTGTGGAATGGCCGCTGGTCCTCGGGGATGTCATCCCAGGCGGGCATCTGGGGGTCGCGCGGCGTCAGCTGTGCCTCCTGGGGGATCCATCCCTTTTCCTTCGCTTTGTGGAATACGCGCTCGCGGTACGCGTCCCAGCCGTCGTCGAACTTGCCGGCGTACTTGTCGGCCCACTCCTTCGTCACGTGGTGCGGCGCGTGGAGGCAGCCGGTGGCCCAGTACATGAAGAAGGGCTTGTCCGGGTTGAATGCCTGGTGCTCCCGCAGCCACTTGATCGCGTCATCGGCGAGATCCTCGCTCAGGTGGTAACCCTCCTCCGGCGTTTTCGGAGGGAGCACGCTCGTCGTGTTCCGGACCAGATTCGGTTCGTACTGCGACGCTTCGCCGGCCAGGAAACCGTAGAAGTACTCGAACCCGATCTCGCTCGGCCAGTTGTGGAAGGGGCCGGCCTGCGTGGTCTCGATCGCCGGCGTGTTGTGCCACTTGCCCCAGGCTCCGGTCGAGTACCCGTAGTCCTTCAGGACCTCCGCGCAGAGGGCACTGCTCTTCGGGATCTCCCCAGCGTAGCCGTCCCAGTCGTTGGCGAGCTCGGCGATCTGTCCGTTGCCGATCCGGTGATGGTTGCGCCCCGTGAGCAGCGAGGCTCGGGTCGGGGAGCACATCGCGGTGGTGTGGAACCGGTTCAGGCCGATGCCCTCCCCGTGGACCCGACTCAGGGTGTCGGTCCGAACCTCGCCGCCGAACGTGTCAGGCAGGCCCGGACCGGCGTCGTCGATCAGCACGATCAGGATGTTTGGGGCATCCTCCGGAAGCCTCCGGGGCGTCACCCGGTTCTCGTAGACCGACTCTTGCATGGTGCGTCCGGCGGTGCTCGCGGAGGGCGTCGGCGGGAACGGGAGATGGTCCTGGCTCATGCGGTTCTCCTAGGTATCTGAAGCCTGGTAGTAGGTTCGGTTCGAGAGGCGAGCTGAACATATACCCATTCGACGGCCCGATCCGAGACTGTGAGGCGGGCACACCGGGGCTGGTGGTGTACGCCTCCTCGCCGGGCGTCCGAGCCGTCAGTAACCTCCTGCTGCTGCCATCGAGATCAAGCGGAATGGAACTGAGATTTGAGCGACATGCAGGAAACAGACATGGGCCCGATCGACTTCATCCTGGTCGAGTGGCCGGGACGTCAACCCACGGGCGAGGCGATTCCGCATCTGATCGATCTGGTGGAACGCGGCCTGATCCGCGTCCTCGATCTCGCCTTCATCGCCAAGGAGGAGGACGGGTCGGTCACCCGGATCGAGCTGGCCGAGGTGGCGGAGCAGATCACCGAGTTCTCGTACTTCCATGGGGCGGCGTCCGGCCTGCTCCAGGAAGATGACCTGGCCGCGGCGGCCACGGCCTTGGAGCCCGGGACCGCGGCGGCGCTGCTGATCTTCGAGAACGCCTGGGCCGGCCCGTTCGCGAGCGCGGTCAGGCGCTCCGGAGGGCAACTCGTCGCCAGCGGCCGCATCCCCGTTCAGGATCTCCTCGATACGCTCGATGCGGTCGAGGCCAACGCTTAGAGAAGGAGAAGGACCATGCCAGGACTCTTGAGAGGTGTCGCCCGGACCGCTGTCGTCGCGGGAACCGCGACCGCGGTCAGCAACCGCGTGTCCCGACGGCAGGCCAACCGCTGGGCCGAGCAGGATTCGGCCCAGTACGCCCAGGCCGAGTATGCCGAGCCGCAGGCCGCCCCGGTTCAGGCCGCGCCCGCGGCGGGTTCGACGATCGATCAGCTGAAGGAGCTCGGTGAGCTCAGGCAGCAAGGCATCCTCACCGAGGAAGAGTTCGCCGCCCAGAAGGCGAAGATCCTCGGCAGTTGAGGGGCGGCTTGCGGCGCCTCCACCCACACGCCGAACTGCTGGCGACGATCCTCCTCACGGTTGCGGCCGTCGCGACCGCGTGGAGCTCGTACCAGTCCGCCCGCTGGAGCGGCGTCCAGGCGAACGACTACGCCGCCGGGAACGCCGCCCGGGTCGAGTCGACGCGCCTCTCGACCGTGGCTGGCCAGAAGACCGAGGTCGACGTGCTCACCTTCACGCAGTGGATCGACGCGTACTCGACCGGTGACCGGCAGCTGGCCGAGTTCTACCGTCAGCGGTTCCGACCCGAGTTCAAGCCGGCGGTAGCGGCCTGGACCGCGACCCGGCCGCTGACGAACCCGAAGGCGCCGCCGACGCCGTTCGCGATGCCGCAGTACGAGGTGGCCGAGAACGCGGAGGCCGCGAGCAAGACGCAGGAGGCCGAGCAGGCGACCGCGGCGGCCCAAGAGGCCAACCAGCGCTCCGACAACTACGTGCTCGCGGTGGTGCTCTTCGCCGCGTCCCTGTTCTTCGCGGGCATCAGCACGAAGCTCTCCGCCCCGCGTCAGAAGATGATCGTCCTCGGGCTCGGGTATGTGGTGTTCCTCGGCACCCTGGCCTGGGTCGCGACCTTCCCCGTGACGGTTTCGGTCTGACGCCTATCGGGGGCCATCCGCGGGCGGCGCGTGGGTGACGAAGACGGCGATCTCGGCGTGGTGCAGCACGTACTGGCTGACGCTTCCTTGAAGCGAGCCGACCATTCCCACTCCTCGCGCACCGATCAGGATCGCGTCGTACTTCCCGGTGGCCGCTTCCGCAGTTATCTGCGGGCCGGCCTTTCCGAAGCGAAGGATCTTGGTGACCGGCATGTCGTCCGGCAGTCGTGCGACCGCGCCTTCGAGGGTTTCCTCGGCGGCGCGGTGGGCGTCCTGCTGCATCTCGGGTGGCGGGACCGTCCCGAAGCCCAGGCTGGCCGAGGTTGAGGTCACGTCGGGTTCGACCGTGATCAGGGTGAGCGCGGCGTTGTCGCGCTGGGCCACGGTGATGGCGGCGGCGAGGGCGAGCTCCGCGCTCGGCGAGCCGTCGACGGCAACCAGCAGCCGGCGGAGCCCGAGCTCCTTCAAAGCCGAGGGGCCGGTGCTCATCGCGGGGTTTCCTCGAGGGTGCGTTCGATTCCGCTCTTCGAGCCGAGCGGCTTCTCCTGCATGAACAGCAGGGCGATGAAGGTAACCAGCCCGAGGGGCGCCGCCACCAGGAACATCTCGGCGATTCCGGTGCCGTAGGCATGCTCGACGATCTGCGCGATCGGGCCCGGCAGGCTGCCGACGTCGGGGACCTGTTGGGCGCTGCCGCCCAACTGGGACGGGTCGATGCCATGTTTCGCGAGTCCGCTGATGATCGAGGAGCTGGCGTGGGCGGCGAGCAAGGCGCCCAGGGCGCTGACTCCGATCGCGCCACCGAGGCTGCGGAAGAACGCGACCAGGGCGCTGCCCACCCCGATGTCGCGCTGCGAGATCGTGTTCTGGACGACCAGCACTAGATTCTGCATGACCATTCCGACCCCGGCTCCGGTGATCAGCATGAATGCCCCGACATCGACCAGGCTGGTGGTTTCGTCCATGGTTCCCATCAGCGCGAGCCCGATCGTGAGCAGCGCCGCACCGAGCAGCATCCAGCGCTTGTAAAGGCCGGTGCGGGTGATCACCCGGCCGATCACGGTCGAGGAGACGAAGAGGCCGGTGACCATCGGGATGGTCAGCAACCCGGAGACGGTGGGCGACTGGCCGCGCGCGATCTGCATGTACTGGCTGAGGAAGACCGTGGTGCCGAACATGGCGATGCCCACGGAGACACTCGCGATCACCGACAAGACGACGGTGCGTTCGGAGAACAGCCGCAGCGGCACCATCGGCTCCGGCGCGCGTCGCTCCTGCGCGACCGCCGCCCCGCAGGCGATGACGCCGACCCCGACCAGGGCGGCGGTCTGCCAGGAAATCCAGTCGTACTGCTGGCCGGCCAGCGATACCCAGATCAGCAGTGCGGAGACGCCGGTCGCGATCAGGAACGCGCCGAGATAGTCGATGTGGACCTCGCGCCGGACCCGAGGCAGGTGAAGCGTTCGCTGGAGGACGATCAGGGCGACGACGGCGAACGGCACCCCGACGTAGAAGCACCACCGCCAGCCGAAGCCGTCGGTGATGAATCCACCGATCAGGGGGCCGGCCACCGTACCGAGGCCGAACACCGCGCCGAGATACCCCATGTACCGGCCGCGTTCGCGTGGGGATACGAGATCCGAGAGGACGATCTGGACCAGGGCGGTGAGGCCGCCGACCCCGAGTCCCTGGAGGACCCGGCAGGCGATCAGCCAGGTCGTGGACTGGGAGAGCCCGGCCAGGACCGAGCCGATCACATAGGTGGAAAGTCCGATCTGAATCAGCAGCTTGCGATCGAAGAGGTCGGCCAGCTTGCCCCAGATCGGGGTGCTGACGGTGAGCGCGAGGAGGGTGGAGGTCACGACCCAGGTGTAAGAGGACTGAGTGCCACCCAGGTCGCCGATGATCCTCGGCAGCGCGGTGGTCACCACCGTGCTCGAGAGGATCGCGACGAACATGCCGAGCAGCAACCCGGACATCGCCTCCAGCACCTGACGGTGCGTCATGCCCGACTCGAGTCGCTCCTCGGCCGCACTCATCGCTTGCCCTGCTTCATCTCCCCGGTCTTGTCCACGAGCGCTCGGGACGATGAAAAATCCTCGCGCAGGAGATCGAGCCGGGCGGCGAGCGAAGCGATCTCATTGCCTGACCATCCTTCGAGGGCCTGCGCGAAGGTCTCGACCAAACGTCGATGGCATTTCGCGAGGATCTCCACGCCGGCCTCGGTTATGGAGATCTTGTGGGCTCTCCCGTCGCTCTCGTCGTGCTCTCTTTGCGCGTACCCGGCCTCGATCAGTGCGTTGACCTGACGGCTCGCGACCGAGACGTCGACGCTCAGCCGCTCGGCAACTTCGCTGACCCGCAGCGGCCCGTCCACTCGTATCGCGGCCAGCGACGTGAAGCCCTGGGAGCCAAGCTCGACCAGGGTCCTTCGACCGATCTCGCGCTGAACGAACCCGAGCAGATAGAGGGACCTGACGAGGTCTTCGACTTCCTTCGACATAGAGACCAATCTAGTTGCTTACAGCAAGCAAATATAGCAGGATGCGAGCGGGGACGTGACTCCCGTGCGACCATCTGGCCGTGAACTATCACTGATAGGCTCGGCCCAGGTGTGCCGGGAAGACTGGTCGGCGAAACCCAGCCGACCCTGAATGACCTCCCGAAACCCGACAGCCGATTTCCTCGACGATGAAGTCATCGGCGGCGTGGTCCTGTTCGCCGCGGCCGCGCTCGCCCTGGTCTGGTCGAACTCGCCCTGGAGCGACTCCTACTTCGAGCTCTGGAGCACGCATCTGGATCTCAGCCTGGCGGGCCTCTCGATCGATCTGGATCTCCAGCACTGGATCAACGACCTGCTGATGGCGGTCTTCTTCTTCGTGGTGGGCGCAGAGATCAAGCGCGAGCTGGTCTCAGGCGAGTTGAAGGACCGGCGGGACGCGATGCTCCCCGCCTTGGCCGCGCTCGGCGGGGTCGCCCTGCCGGCGGTGATCTTCGTGACCGTGGTCGGGGGCGGGCCGGCCGCGGACGGCTGGGCGATCCCGGCCGCCACCGACATCGCCTTCGCGGTCGGGGTGCTCGCCCTGCTCGGCAACCGGGTGCCGGCCGGGGTCAGGGTCTTCCTGCTGACCATCGCGATCGTCGATGACATAGTCGCGATCGTGATCATCGCCGTCTTCTACGGGGGCGGGCTCTCGCTCGCTTGGGGGCTGGTCGCCGTGGCCGGTCTGCTCGCAGTCTTCGGGTTCCAGCGGTTGGGGATCTGGCGAATCTGGCCGTATGTGCCGTTGGCGGGGCTGGTCTGGCTCGCGACCTACGAGTCCGGCGTCCACGCCACGATCGCCGGGGTTGCCCTGGGGCTCATGGTGCCGGTCCGGCCCTTCCGGGGCCATGACGTGAACCGCAGGCTGGAGCACACCGTCCACCCGGTCAGCGCCTTCCTCGTCATCCCGCTCTTCGCGCTGGCCAACGCCGGCATCGACCTGGGCGGCGGTGCGCTGGGCGAGGCGCTGAGCAGCGAGATCACCTGGGGCATCATTGCCGGGCTCGTGGTGGGCAAGGCGCTCGGCATATCCGGCACCACGTTCCTGGCCTTGAAGCTCGGGTTGGGCACCCTGCCCTCCGGGATGAGACGAGCCCACATCTGGGGGGTGGGGGCCTTGGGCGGGATCGGGTTCACCGTCTCGCTTTTCATCGCGGACCTCGCCTTCACTGACCCGCTCCTGACCGGGGACGCCAAGATCGGGATCTTCCTCGGCTCGATCCTCAGCGGGATCATCGGAGCCTCGCTGCTTTCGTCCATCCGCAGAAACGGGACGTCGGAGGCTGCGTCCCCGGGCGGAGCAAAAAAGTCCCCGCGAGCCAACTCGCCGAGATAGGGTCGAAGGGCGTCGTCAAAAGCCGAGACCAGGAGGTCACGATGAGTAAGACGCTAAAAGGAGCCTGCCTTTGTGGCCAGGTGGAGTACGAGGTCCGGGATCCTCAGTCGCTCGGTTACTGCCACTGCACCAGGTGCCAGAGATGGACCGGCTCCAGCCTGGCCGGAGTGGTGGTGGCCAAAGAGAACTTCACCTTCACCAAGGGCGAAGACCTCGTCAAGACCTACGAGAGCGAGTTCGCCCCACGCAACTTCTGCAGCAACTGCGGGTCGAGCATCTATGACGATCTGGGCGAGAACTACTTCGTCGCCGCGGGATTGATGCGAGAACTGGATCTCGAGCCCAGCTTTCACCTTCAGGTGGCCTACAAGCCGTCCTGGCACGAGATCGGTGGAAACGCGCCGCAGTACGCGGAGAATCCGCCTGCCTGAGGCGATGCCGACCAGATGGCCTCTCGGGCCGGATCAGGACGGAAGGCCGCGAGAAAGCTCGGCGAAGAGTTCTGCTGCGTCCTCGAAGCGGACGCCGCTTGACGCCTGGCCAAGCCAGAGAGACTGCAGGTCACCCCGGCCGCGGGCGCCGGCCTCGCGCCGGAACTGCCCGGTGAGCCAGTTCTGGGCCGGGAAAGGTGCGATCCGACCGGACTCTTCGATGGTCCGGGTCGCGAGGTTCGGCGCTCCCCGGGCGAGCCGGCCGCTCATCCCCCGGGTCAGGACGGAGCCGTGTGCCGGGGTGGTGGCGATCGCATCGCGATGCGCCTGGTTGGCGGCCGACTGCCGGGTGAAGAGGAAGGCGGTGCCGACCTGCACGCCTTCGGCGCCGAGCGCGAAGGCCGCCGCGACCCCGCGCCGGTCGACGATCCCGCCGGCCGCGATCACCGGGACCGAGACCGCATCCGTGACCTGGGGGACGAGGGCGAAGGTCCCGACCAGCGAGCTCTCGGCCGACTCCAGGAACGAGACGCGGTGCCCGGCGGCTTCGGATCCGCTGGCCACGATCGCATCGACCCCGCCCGCTTCCAGGGCGACGGCTTCGTCGACCGTGGTGGCGGTGCCGAGGATCAGCGTCCCTCGCCGCCGAGCCTCGGCGACGACCTCGGCCGGCGGCACGCCGTAGACGAAGCTGACCGCCGCGGGATTCGCCTCGAACGTCGCCTGGACCTGGTCTTCGAAGGGCGGCAGGTACCGGTCCGGCATCTCGGGCGGCTCGAGACCGAGCTGCTCGAAGAGCGGGGCGAGGGCCGAGGACGCCCACTCGAACTCGGCCCGATCGGGATCACGCTCGGTGCCGGTCGGCACCCAGAGGTTCAGCGCGAACGGCGCCGCGGTCGCCGCCCGGAGCTGATCCACGGTCTCCCGGATCCGCTCCGGCGGGTAGCCGTACAGCCCGTAGGAACCGAGTCCGCCGAGCTCGCTGACCGCCGCGGTCAACTCGACCGAGGAGAGTCCGCCGAAGGGCCCGAGCACGATCGGGAACTTCGTCTTCAGCAGTCGCGGCAGTCGATCGGGCACAGACCGAGATTACCGGGCGCTATTCGGTGGCTCGTCGTTCGATCGCACTCAGGATGCGATTGGTCGCGAGGACGTGGGCGCGGGTGCCGATGACGAGGGCACGGTAGATGCGGCCGTGAAGGCCCGGAAATGCCGCGTAGGTATGGGCATGGAGATCGGTGGCGCCATCGGTCCCATCGGTGATCTCGAAGGCGAGCTCGTAGCGGGAGAAGCGGTGGCGGCCGGCCAGGGTCAGGCTCCGTTCGGGGCTGCTCTCCGAGACCGCGAAGCCGCGGGGCGGATCGGTGCCGAGGATCTTGGCCAGCGGACTTGTCTCGGGGAGGCCGAGGGTGGCGGCATGCCGTTGGAGGGCGGCCCAGACTCGGTCACGGGGCGCCGAGATTCTGATCGTGTGCTCGTCCACGTGGGGCAGTTCACGGTGGTCTTCATCGGGATGATCCATCCTCAGTCTCTACCCGCTTTCGAGGTCTTGCAACGCCAGCTCGGTCTCGTAGGCGTCCTGGAGGCGGGCCAGCACGGATTCTGAACCCGGCGGGCGGGGGATACCGAGGTGCTGTTCGCGCAGTTCGTCCATGAACTCCTCCCAGAGCTGGGGGCCGCCTCGCTCCAGGAGCTCGGCGCGGATCGAGAGCTCGGGAGTGGCGGGGAGGTGCCGGCGGCCCCAGGCGCCGAGCTGGACGATCACCGGCACGAGCTGGATCGCCGGTTCGGTGAGGTTGTAGATCACCTTCTGCTTGTGTGAGGGATCGGGCGAGCGAGAGACGAGGCCCTGCTCGGTGAGCCGGCGCAGGCGGTCGGCGAGGATGTTCGAGGCGATTCCCTCTTCGGAGCCGGCGAGCAGCTCGCCGAAGTGGTGGCGGTTACCGAACATCATGTCCCGGATCACCAGCAGCGACCAGTGGTCCCCGATCACCTCGATCGAGAGATTGATCGGACATCCAGATCTGCCGTCACTCAACTGCCTGGCTCCTTTCCACTTGCACTATGCAAGTGGTTATGTTAGCGTCGAAAACCACTTGCAGATCGCAATTGGTTTTGAAGACAGGAGGAGAGATGCCCAAGGTCACCGCAAACATGATGGTCTCGCTCGACGGTTACGCGGCCGGGAAGGGACAGAGCCGGGAACGGCCGTTCGGCGAGTTCGACGTCGACCGGCTGGAGGCGTGGAGGTCCGACCACGCCGAGGATCACGCCGAGGAGCTCGCGGCGATCACCGCGGCCGGCGCCTTCATCATGGGGCGCAACATGTTCGGCCCGGACCGTGGTGAGTGGGATCTCGACTGGCGGGGCTGGTGGGGTCCGAATCCGCCGTACCACGCGCCGACCTTCGTGCTCTGCCACCGTCCGCGCCCCAGCATCGAGATGGAAGGCGGCACCGTGTACCACTTCATCACCGACGGAATCGAGGCGGCGCTCGAGCGGGCCCGAGAGGCCGCCGGCCCGAAAGACGTCGCGATCGCCGGCGGCCCCGGTGTCACCAGCCAGTACCTCGCCGCCGGACTCGTCGACGAGTTGACGCTGCACGTGGCGCCGTTCATCGCCGGCGGCGGAGAGTCGCCATTCGCCGGCGCCGGGGGCATGGGGCTGAGGGCGGTGAGCAGCCGCACGACGCCCGATGTCACCCATCTCGTCTACCGACGCTGACGGCACGCGTCGGCCCAGAGGCTAGGCTGATGGGCGATGGAGATGCTTGAAGAGGCGGAAGTGTCGCGCTTCGTCCATCCGGCGGGATTCGAGCTTCGACCCGGCTCCGGTGATGTTCCGGGTCCTGAGCAGCCCGTCGGCCTGGCCGCGGGCCATGCGTGCCCGGTTCCTGCCTCGCTTTCCCAGCGTGCCACCCTGGCCCGATACGGGCCCGGATCGGTAGTTTGATCGCCGTTGGCGCTACCTGACGCGCCGGGCTCCGATCAAGTGGCTGCCCCAGTAGCCGGTCTTGGAGGGGTGCCGCATGACTCCGTGGCTGGTCGCGGATATCACGGCGGCCGGGCCGACCGCGATGCCCACGTGCGATGCCCCGCGCCCGGCGGTGTTGAAGAAGACGAGGTCGCCGGCCCTTATGTCGCTCAGGCTGACCGTGGTTCCAGTCCGGAACTGCTGGAAGCTCGTGCGCGGGAGGCTGATCCCCGCCCGGGCGAAGGCGTAGACCGTGAGGCCCGAGCAGTCGAAGCCGCCCGGCCCGTTGCCGGCCGTGCGGTACGGCGTGCCGATCGCAGCCCTCGCGGCCCTCAGGATGCGCCCGACGGTTGAGGCAGAACCGGTGGACGTCGTGGTTGTGGTCGGCGCCGAAGTGCGGATCGGGATCTTCAACGCCCTCAGCGTCGAGACATGCGGACGTCCGTCCGCGGTCAGCCCGCGACGAGCCTGGAAGCGGCGCAGTGCGGCGCGGGTGCGCGGCCCGAAGGCGCCGTCGGGGCGCTGCCTGAGCCGGCGCTGCAGCATCCGCACCTGTGCCCGGGTGAGCCTGACGACTCGATCAGCGGCGGCCGAACCCTGCTTGCCGGTCTGGGTGGCGTTGGCCGAGGCCGGACGATTCAAGCCCATGCCGCCGGTGGTGGCGGCGGCGCTGTCGCTGAACAGACTCGCGACGAGCAACAGCGCCAGGGGCAGAACGGCGGCCAAAGCCGAGAAATGGGGGGAAATCCGTGGCGGTGCCACAGACTGATCGGAGTTCATCTGACCTCGCTTGTTCGTTGACATGCCTACGAGGTGAGCTGACGGGCTCGCGCTCAACGTGCGCTACGTCGTGACAGACGATTCGCCCCAAGCCGCCTATGTCGGCGACCAGTGGTTCCCCCGCTCCCGGATCACAGGTGATCCGGAACTCGGCTGACGCGAGTCTAACCGATCACCGCGGACGTGCAAGCACCAGATTGCGCCTCGGTCGCACCGGCGCTTCCCGGTCTAGGTGACGATCCGGGCCAGGCGGGCGGCGTTCTCTTGGACGTGAACGGTCAGTACGTCGATCACTGTGGCGATCTCACCGCTCTCGTAGGCCTCGAGGATCGCCAGGTGCTCGGTGCGCACCTGCTCGGGTTTCGCGTACTCGCCCTCGGCCTTGGAGAGGATCGCGAGGTACAGCTGCAGCTCGTTCAGGATGCGCCGGAAGGCGGCGTCCAGGCGGCTGCTGCCGGCCATCGCGACCGCCGTCGCGTGGAAGGCGAGGTCCGCCTGCAGCGCCTTCTCGGTGGCGCCGCTCTCGACCGCTTCGAGGAGTTCGTCGAAGGCCTGGCGCAGCGGTTCCCGGGAGTCGGTGGGGGAGACGGTATGGGCAGCGCCGATCTCGATCGCCAGGCGGGCCGCATAGAGATCTTCGAGTTCCACCAGCGATGGCTGGCGCACGCTGGCTCCCCGGTTCATCTCGTGGCTGATCAAGCCGGTGCGTTCGAGGATGCGAACCGCCTCACGCACCGTGTTCCGGGAGACGCCGAGATCGGCCGCGAGGACGCTTTCCCGGATCTGCTCTCCGGGGGCCAGCTCCCCCCGCAAGATCATGTCCCGCAGGCCGTTCGCGATCTGCTCGGAGGTGCTCCGCTGATCGATCTGGATTCCCTTCACGCCCACGGCCGCGAGTCTACCTCAAAACGGCGTTCGTATCTACAGTTCAACTGTCCTACAATCTTGCTATGCTGGCTCTGTCAGCGGATTTGACCGCGGCCGAAGGAAGGAGATTCATGACGACAGTGCAGAACGGCGGAGCTCTCTGGCACGCCCAAGCCCACATGCCGAGCGTGGTGGGCAACGAACTCGTGATTGTCGAAGGGCAGGGTGCCCACGTCACGACGGAGGACGGCCGGCGGCTGTTGGACGCGACCGCCGGCCTCTGGCATGCCAACATCGGCCACGGCCGGGAAGAGGTGGCCGTGGCGGTGGCGGAGCAGATCCGGCGGCTCGAGACCTATCACGTTTTCGGACCGTTCGTGAATCGTCCGGCGATCGACCTTGCCGAGCGGGTCGCGGCCATGGGGCCGATCTCGGAGGCCAAGGTCTTCTGGACCAGTGGCGGATCGGACGCGGTCGACCTGGCCTGCAAGCTGTCGCGCCGCTACTGGCAGGATCAGGGTCAACTCGCGAAGCGGATCGTGGTCAGCCGCCACAACTCCTATCACGGGCTCCACGGCTTCGGCACCAGCATCGCCGGCATCGAGCCGAATCGCGAAGGCCTCGGCAGCGAGTCGCTGATCCCCGAGACCGCCCGCATCTCCAACACCGACCTGGGCGAAGCGATCGCCGAGCTTGACCGGCTGGGCAAGGACCGGATCGCCGCCCTCGTGGCCGAGCCGATCATGGGCACCGGGGGCGTGGTGACCGCGCCCGAGGGTTATCTCGCCGGTCTCCGCGAGTACTGCCGCGAGCACGACATCCTCTTCATCGCCGACGAGGTGATCACCGGCTTCGGCCGAGCCGGCGAGATGTTCGCCAGCACCCGGTTCGACCTCGATCCCGACATGATCCTGATGGCCAAGGGAATCACCTCGGGTTACCTTCCCCTCGGGGGAGTGCTCGTCGCCGAACCGATCTGGCGACCCTTCTTTGCCGGGGAAGACGCTCCGATCTTCAGGCACGGCCTCACCTACTCGGGGCACGCCACCGGATGCGTCGCGGCCGAGGTGAACCTTGACGTTCTCGAGAACGAGAAGCTGGTCGAGCGGGCGGCGCACCTGGAGGACGTTCTCCGGGAGGCGGTGTCGGTGCTCGAGGGCCGGCCCGGGGTGGCCGAGGTCCGCTGCGGCGCCGGCTTCATGGCCGGGATCCGGCTTGACGATCAGGTGCCTGCGGCGAGCGTGGTCGAAGCGGTTCTGGAGCGAGACGTGATCACCCGCGTGATCGCGGACAACGTGCTTCAGATCTCGCCTCCGTTCGTGATCGAAGAGGAAGACCTGCGAAGCCTGCCGGCCATTTTCGCCGAAGCGATCGACGGGGTAGTCGCGGGGGTGGCAGGTTGAGTCCCCGGGGTGAAGTGACCGCCGACCGGGAGCGAGAGCTGCTCGAACGGATCCCGACCTCGCTCCTGGTCGGTGAGTGGCGAGAGCCTGCCGACGGGCGCCGTTTCGAGGTTCACGATCCGGCCACGGGCGAGGTCTTGGCCGAGATCGCCGACGGCGGGGTCGCCGATGGGCTCGACGCTCTCGACCTGGCGGTCGAGGCCGGTCGAGAGTGGGCCCGGCGTTCGCCGCGCGAGCGCAGCCAGGTGCTGTTGCGCGCGACCGAGTTGATGCGGGAGCGGGTCGAGGAACTGAGCCTCCTGATCACGCTCGAGATGGGCAAGCCGCTCGCCGAGGCGCGCGGCGAGGTCGCCTACGCCACTTCTTACATGCAGTGGTTCGCGGAGGAAGCGGTGCGGATGAACGGCCGCGTCCAGGAGAACCCGGACGGTGGCTGGCGGATCATGACCACGACCGAGCCGGTCGGGCCGTGCCTGCTGGTCACGCCCTGGAACTTTCCCCTGGCGATGGGGCTGCGGAAGATCGCACCGGCGCTGGCCGCCGGTTGCGGCACGATCCTCAAGCCGGCCGCGCTCACTCCCCTGACCAGCCTCTACGCGGCCGAGATCATGCTCGAGGCGGGGCTGCCGGCGGGCCTGGTCAACGTCGTGACGACTACCTCTCCCGGGCCTCTTTCAGAGGCGTTGATGTCTGACCCGCGCCTGAGGAAGGTCTCCTTCACCGGTTCGACCGCGGTCGGCTCCGCGCTTCTGCGGCAGGGCGCCGCGACCGTGATGCGCTGCTCGATGGAGCTCGGCGGCAACGCGCCGTTGGTCGTCTTCGAGGATGCCGATCTCGAGCTGGCCGCAGAGCAGGCTCTGGTCGCGAAGCTCCGCAACGGCGGTGAGTCCTGCGTCGCCGCGAACCGCATCCTCGTTCAGAGTTCGGTCGCCGAAGAGTTCACCGACCGCTTCTGCGAGCTGATGTCGGCGACCGTGGTCGGTCGCGGCACCGAGCCCGGCGTGACGCTGGGCCCGATGATCGACGGCCGTGCCGCCGCCGGCATCGAGCAGCTGGTGGATGAGGCACTCGCCAGCGGCGCTGAGACGCTCTATCGCGGGGAGGCCCCCTCCGGGGCCGGTTCGTTCGTTCCCCCGATGGTGATCGGCGGCCTGTCCGACGACGCCCGCATCCTCCGCGAGGAGATCTTCGGCCCGGTCGCGCCGATCGTGACCTTCGGTGACGAGGACCATGCCGTCGAACTCGCCAACCGGACCGAGTACGGACTCGCCGCGTACCTGTTCAGCCGGGATCTGGCTCGTTGCTCGCGAGTCGCGGATCGGCTGGAAAGCGGGATGGTCGGCGTGAATCAGGGCATCGTTTCCAGCGCTGCCGCGCCGTTTGGCGGCATCAAGCTCTCAGGGTTGGGCCGCGAGGGCGGCAGCGAGGGGATCTCCGAATACCTCAACCAAAAATATGTAGCCCTCAGCCACTAACCGCAGGAACCAAGCACGTTGTTTCGGTTGAGTTCGGCTAGCCGGGCTCCGGGTGGCCTCAACCGCGGATCTGTGAACGGGAGCCCAGCTTCTGCCAGATGAGGAGGACGATGATCGCGCCGATGATCGACCCGATGATTCCGGAGGCCTGGAAGAAACCGTCGTCGATGTCAGTGCCGAAGATCAGGGCGCCGAGGAAGCCACCGACGAAGGAGCCGATCACGCCGATCAGCACGGTCATCGGGATCGACATTTCCTGCTTGCCGGGAACGAGCAGGCGAGCGACAGCGCCCGCGATGAGACCGATGATTAGCAATCCGATGATGAAGCCGATCACTGTGTCCTCCTACTGGTCGGGCTTGTCCGTGCGTAGCGGCTATCTCGAACATATCCGCGCGAGCCTCGATCGAACCACCGACCCGTCAGGGCAGTAACCTCCCGCTCGACGCTTTGAGCAGCTCCAGGAGACCCATTCGCCTTTCGATCCTCGACCTTGCCGCGGTCGGCCGGGACGAGACGATCGCCGAGAGCTTTGCGGGCAGCGTTGAGCTGGCCCGGCTGGCCGAGCGGATGGGCTACCGGCGGGTCTGGTACGCCGAACATCACAACATCTCGTCGATCGCCTCTTCCGCGACCGCCGTCCTGATCGCGCATATCGCGGCCCACACCGAGACGATCCGGCTCGGGGCCGGCGGCATCATGCTGCCCAACCACGCTCCGCTGCTGATCGCGGAGCAGTTCGGCACTCTCGCGACTCTCCACCCGGACCGGATCGATCTCGGTCTGGGCCGGGCACCCGGGTCGGACACGAACACGATCTACGCGCTCCGACGCGACCCCGCGATGGCCGAGAACTTTCCTCGCGATGTGCTTGAGCTTCAAGGCCTGCTCTCCGAGGAGAGTCCGATCCCGGGCGTGAAAGCGATCCCTGGACAGGGAACGCAGGTACCGCTGTACATGCTCGGCTCGTCGCTCTTCGGGGCCCAGCTCGCGGCCGAGCTCGGCCTGCCGTACGCCTTTGCGTCCCACTTCGCGCCGGCGATGCTGTTCGAGGCGCTGGCCGAGTACCGCGAAAATTTCAAGCCGTCAGCGCAACTCGCCGAGCCGTACGCGATTGCCGGGGTTGGCGCGATCGTCGCCGAGACCGCGGAATCTGCCGCGGAACAGTTGGAAGTCGCCCGTCGCCTGCGTGCCCGGGCGATCTTCAGCCGGGGTAGCGGAAAGCTGAGCGATGACGACGTGACCTCGATCCTCGCCTCGCCGCAGGGCGCAGCGGTGGACGAGATGCTCCGCTACAACGCGGTCGGCACCCCCGAAGTGGCCGGCGAGTACCTGGCCGAGTTCAGCGAGAAGACCGGTGCGGACGAGTTGATCGTCGTGCACCAGTCGAGTACCGTGGCCAACCGGCTCCGTTCGGTCGAACTGCTCGCCGAAGCGGTCGACCCGAGCGGCGGAGAGTAGGACGGCGAGGCCGGTCCGCGATCCGGGCGGTCAGGCCGCTTCGGCCCAGAGGTGGGCCAGGGCGTAGGCGCGCCAGGGGGTCCAGTCGGCTGCGCGCTCGGCGGCCTCGCGGATCGAGACGTTGCCGAGCGCACGGCGGAGGATGAGATCACCGGGCGTGAAGGCATCGGGGTCGCCGATCGCCCGCACCGCGAGGTAGTCGACGGTCCAGGGACCGATCCCCGGGATGGCGAGCAGCGACTCCCGGGCCGAGGCCCAGCCCTCTCTCGACTCGAGGCCCGGACCGGAAGCGAACAGTTCCGCGACCGCCTTGACCGTCGCGGCCCGCGCCGAGGTGATGCGGGTTGCGTCGCGAATCTCATCGGCCGCCAGGCTGGCGACCGATTCCGGTTCCGGGAAGACGACGAGGCCCTCCGGAGTCGCGGTGCCGAACGTCTGCGCGAACCGGCCGCTGAAGGTGCGGCAGGCGGCGAGGGAAACCTGCTGGCCGAGGACCGTCGTGATCGAGCCCTCGAAGGGGTCCGGGTACCGGACCTGACGCAGGCCTCGACGTTTCGCGATCAACGGCTCGAGGAGCGGGTCGGGGGCCAGCGCCGACTCGACCGCTCCCAGGTCGGTGTCGAGGTCGAGCCAGAATCGGACCGCGGCTTCGAGTGCGGGCCGGGCAGACGAGGGCGCGAAGGCCCTGGCGGTCACGCGGTCCGGCTCCACGCGCGCGGTCACCGCGACCGCCTTCCCCTCGAGACGCAGCAGGCGGGTGTGAGACCGCTCACCGGGATCGTGGCGCTCCGACCCTGGGATCGCGTGAGTCTCCAGCACACGCAGGGTCGCCTCAGGCAGCAGCCCTCCGGCCGGCTCGATCTCGATCTCGATCGAACTGGGATCACGTCGCCCGCTTGGCGCGCGGCTTCGTGGATCTGACATTTCGTCTTGCTTTTCGATTGGCGGTTCCGGGGTAGTTTCGGTGCAGGGTCAATCAGAAGTGATGGAGGGTGCGAAGTGAACTGCAGGGTTTCACGAAACAGGGTCCGGATCATCGGCCTGGTGGCGGTGCTCCCGTTGATGTTCGGTGCCTGGCTGGCCGCCGGGCCGGAATCAGCGCTGGCGGTCAAACCGGCGGATCAGGTCCTGACCAACGGCAAGATCTACACGGTGTCGGGGCCGAACACCTGGGCTCGTGCTTTGGCGATCCGGGGCAGCAGGATCGTCGCCGTGGGAGGCAAGCGGGCCGTCCGCCCGTACATCGGGCCGAAGACCAAGGTGACGAACCTGAAGGGTCGGATGGTGATGCCCGGGCTGCAGGACAGCCACTCGCATCCGATCGGCGGGGGCGAGGGGCTCAGCGCCTGCAGCCTCGATTACGCCGCATACACCGTGGAGGAGCTGCGGGCCAAGATTCAGACCTGTCTCGACGAAACCAGGTCCAAGGAGCCCGACGGCTGGCTGGAGGTCAGCGCCTGGAACGCCGAGCAGACGCTGCCGGCCGGCACCGTGGTCACGAAGCGTGACCTGGAGGGTCTGGACACGCAGCGGCCGATCATCCTTCAGAACTCGGACGGCCACAAGTCACTGGTCAACGCCCGCGGCCTCGAGCTGGCCGGGATCACCGACAGCACACCGGATCCCCCCGGTGGGGTGATCGACCGGGATGCCTCCGGCGAGGCGACCGGACTCCTCTTCGAGCGAGCCCAGGACCTGGCCCGGGACCTGATCCCGCCGGCCACGTTCCAGGATTACCTCGGCTTCGCCGAGACGGCCTTCCAGGCCATGAACAGCGAGGGCGTGACCTCCACCATGGATGCGGCCGGCGGCATCGATTCCCTCAAGGTCTACGACGCGCTCCGCCGCCAGGGCAAGCTGACCATGCGAACCGACGTCGCCTCGGTAGTCGACACCTCGGACTCGAGGCATCTCGCCAAGACGCTTCGCACGCTGCTGAAGCAGAAGCGTAAGTACAAGGGAAAGCTGCGGGCCGGGGTGGTCAAGATCTTTGCCGACGGTGTCCTCGAGGCGCCGGCCCAGACCGCCGTCCTGCTGAAGCCGTACCGGGTGGAGAGGAACGGCAAGTGGGTGGCCGGGAACAGCCGTGGCCTCCTTCAGATGAAGCAGAAACCGATGAGCCGGCTCGTCTCGGCCTTCAACCGCCGGGGCCTTCAGGTCCACATCCACGCGATCGGTGACCGCGCGGTGAGAACCGCCCTCAATGCCTTCGCTGCCTCGCGCAAGGCCAATCGCACGAGAGGGTGGGGCAACCGCAACTCGATCTCCCACCTTCAGCTGATCGACCCGCGCGACTATGCCCGTTTCCGCAAGCTGCGGGTGATCGCGAACATGGAGTTCCAGTGGTTCCAGCGTGACGGTTACACGATCGACGCGGTCCGGGACTTCATCGGCCCGGACCGATTCAAGCGGATGTACCCGGCCCGGAGTCTGATCAGGAATGGGGCCACGCTCGCCGGTGGCAGCGACTGGCCGGTCGACCCGCTGTTCCCCTGGTACGCGATCGAGCGAGCGGTCACCCGGACGGCGGACTCCTGGTACGGGTACGCGGACGGTCCGTTGAACGCGAGCCAGGACATCTCGCTGCGTCAGGCCCTCCGGGCCTACACGCTGGGAAGCGCCTTCCAGATGAAGCAGGACCGGACGACCGGGTCGCTCGAGAAGGGGAAGCAGGCCGACCTGATCGTGCTGAATCAGAACCTATTCACGATCAACCCCGGCAAGATCGATCAGACCAAGGTTCTGAAGACCATGCTGGGCGGGAAGGTGATCTACGCGAGGAAGTAACCGGAACGATCCGGTGTCGCCGCGGTCCGAGCCCGGCGATCCTGAGCGGAAGCAGGAGATCCGCGGGGACATCCCCGCGGATCGTTTCCGTCCCGGCCGGGACCCTGCCCGGCTCAGGCGGCGTTTTCGATGTCTGCCGCATACTCGGCGGGGCCCTTCTCGACGGCGACCGGGTCCATCCACATGACCTCCCAGAGGTGACCGTCGAGGTCGTGGAAGCTCCGCTGGTACATGAAGCCGTAGTCCTGCGGATCCTTGGCGGGAGTCGCGCCGGCGGCGAGGGCGGTCTTGGCGAACGAGTCGACTCCGGCGCGGTCCTCGGCGCTGACCGCCACGGTGAGCGCGGTCTCCTTCGTCGCATCGGCGACCGGTCTGGTGGTGAACTCGGCAAACCGGCTCCGCTCCAGCAGCATCACCCAGGCCTGGTCGCTCACGACCATGCAGGCTGCCTGCTCGTCGCAGAACCGCTCGTCGAAGCTGAAACCGAGCCGGTCGAAGAACTTCCGACTGGCCGGGAGGTCGGCCACGGGCAGATTGAGGAAAAGCAAACGGGACATTTCATCTCCTTGGGTCAGGGTTTTGAAGCAGAGACGGTCGCCGCGCCTGAAACTCATCGGTCGGGCATCTACGATGCCCGTATGTCTCCTTCCGCCACTCGCTCGCCGACGATCGAAGAAGACCTGGAGCGGTTCAGGCCGGCCCTGACCGGCTACTGCTACCGGATGCTCGGCTCCGGCTTCGAGGCCGAGGATGCGACCCAGGAGGCTCTGGTCCGTGCCTGGCGTCGGTCGGACACGCTGGTCGAGCGCGACGCGCTGAAATCCTGGCTGTTCCGAATCGCGACCAACGTCTGCCTCGACCAGATCGAAAGCCGGGGGAGGCGGGCCCGCCCGGTCGATCTTTCCGACCCGGGGACGGCCGCCGCGCCGGTCGGAGAGCCCCTGGCCGAATCGACCTGGATCCTGCCGATCGCGGACGGCCAGTTGGCGGACGTGGACGCGGACCCGGCCCGGCAGACGGCGGACCGCGAAACCCTGCGGCTGGCTTTCGTGGCGGCGCTGCAGCACCTGCCGGCCCGCCAGCGCGTGGTCCTGGTCCTGCGCGAAGTGCTGCGCTGGAGCGCCAACGAGGTGGCGGTGATGCTGGAGACCTCGGTTGCCTCGGTCAACAGCGCCCTGCAGCGGGCCCGGGCGACGCTCGAGGATCTGGCCCTCGAGGACGACGAGGTGTCGGCACGCCCGGCCGCGGAGGACGAACACCGGCTGCTCGAGCAGTACCTCGAGGCCTTTGCCGAGTACGACATCGACCGGATCGTCTCCCTGCTTCGTTATGACGCCGTCTTCGACATGCCGCCGCTCCCGCTCTGGATGCGCGGGTCGGAGGAGGTGGGTCGCTTCATGCTGGGCCCAGGCGCGGCCTGCCGCGGCTCGAAGCTGATCGCGGTCTCGGCGAACGGCAGCCCGGCTTTCGCCGCCTACAAGCCAGACCCGGAGCTCGGTGGCTGGGCCCCGTGGTCCCTGACCATCCTCGACACCACTGCCGGGCCGGCCGGGTCCGAGGCGAAGGTGACCGGAGTCCACAATTTCCTTCAGCCGTTCCTGCCGGATCTGTTCCGGACATTTGCGCTGCCGGACCGCCTCGACGGCGCTGCTCCGGTCATCGCGATCCGTCCCTGACCCGCGGTGAGCCTGGCCTTCGCGCCGATCGCGCTGGCGGTCGGCCTGCTGATCGGAGCGGTCGGGGTCGGCGGGATCGGGCTGCCGCCGGCGCTCACCTGGCTGCTCGGCATCGACCCGCACACCGCGGCAGGAACCTCGAGTTGGAGCTTTCTCTTCACCGGGATCATGGGGACGGTCATGTACGGCCGTCACGAGGCGATGCCGTGGCGCATGGCCGGATGGCTGATCGTCGGGACCTGTCCGGCGGCGCTGCTCGGCTCGGTCGTCAACTCCTATCTGCCCGACGGCATCGCGCTGTTGCCGCTCGGGGTCTTCACGCTTGCCGCCGGCCTCTATCACCTGTTTCTCGGATCCCGGACGAGGGGTAGGAGAGAGCGACTCGGGACGATCGCGTCGGTTCTCGTCGGCGCGGCGGTCGGCTTCTGCTCCGCCTTGACCGGGACCGGCGGACCGGTCTTCCTGATCCCGGTCCTGCTGGCATTGGGCGTTCCCGCGGTCACCGCGATCGCTGCCGGCCAGGTGATTCAGCTGCCGCTGGTCGTCTTCGCGGTGAGCGGATACGCGGCCCAGGGATCGATCGACTTCGAGCTCGGCACCGCGATCGGGCTGATCGCGGCGGTCGGCGTGGTCTTCGGCGCGCTCCTGGCCTTGCGGATGCGTCAGGAAGCGCTGCGGACGGTCACGTCGTTCGCGCTCGTGGGCTTCGGTCTGCTGGTCTCGGTCACCGAGCTGATCTGACCGGCCGGGGGCGAGAGCGACGTCGATCAGCTTCGAGTTGACAATACCCAAGGGGGGTATGGTACTGTGGTTGTATTGGTACCCCATAGGGGTATGACTTTCAGGAAAGGAACCAGAGATGAGCACCGTCGAGACGAAGTCCACCGAGTACGAGGTCACCGGCATGAGCTGCGGCCACTGCGAGATCGCGGTCCGAGAGGAAGTCTCCACGGTGGCCGGGGTCGATGAGATCGAGGTCAGCGCCGAGCGGGGACGCCTGGTCGTGACCGGCGACTCGGTTGACGAGGCCGCGGTGATCGCGGCCGTCGACGAAGCGGGCTACGCCGCGGCGAAGAGCACGCGGTCATGAGTACCGCCGCCCGTCTGACCCTCTACGGCGCCGCCTTGGTCGCCGTCTTCGGGGTCCTGTTCGTGGCCGGTCGCGCCCTGGTCCCGGACTCCACCGTCGCCGACTGGACCGAGGAGGCGAAGCAAAGCGACGGCCACGAATCGATGGGCGGCAGCAGCGAAGGCGAACATGATGTGAGAGGACTTTCGATGGAACAGGATGGATACACACTCAGCCCCGTCAACTCGCCGGCCCGAGCCGGCGAACCGGGTGAGCTCAGCTTCCGGGTAATCGATGCGAAGGGCAGGCCGTTCACAGGTTTCGTCACGTCTCACGAGAAGCAACTCCACCTGATCGTCGTGCGTTCCGACGGCGCCGAGTTCCACCACGTGCATCCCAGGTTGGACCGGGCCACCGGCGTCTGGAGCGTCGAGTGGAGCTGGCCGACCGGCGGCAGCTACCGGGTCTTCGCCGATTTCGTGCCTGAAGGCGACGCCGAGATGAACGTGACCCTGACCAGGAACGTCGAGGTCGCCGGCGGATTCGAGCCGGTCAACCCGCCGCTCTCGCGCACGGACAGCGTCGATGGCTTCGAGGTCACCCTGGCTGGCGGTCTCGCAACCGATCAGACTCGAGAGCTGACCGTCGAAGTCACCCGCGACGGTCAGCCGGTGAGAGATCTGCAGCCGTACCTGGGTGCCTTCGGTCATCTGGTGGCGTTGCGTGAGGTCGATCTCGCCTACCTGCACGTCCACGCCGAAGGTGACGATCCTCGGCCCGGTGACACGGCCGGCCCGGAGATCGGCTTCGCCACCCAGGCCCCGACCCCCGGTCGCTACCTGCTGTACCTCGACTTCAAGGTCGAGGGCGAGGTCCACACGGCCGAGTTCGTGCTGGAGGCGAAATGAGCACGGTGACCTCCCGGCCCGAACCGGCCGGAAAGGACATAGAGCTCGAGATCGGCGGGATGACCTGCGCCTCCTGCGCGAACCGGATCGAGAAGAAGCTGAACCGGCTCGACGGGGTCACGGCCACGGTCAACTACGCAACCGAGAAGGCCCGGGTCCAGGCCCCCGACGGACTTGACCCCTCGGCCCTGATCTCCGAGGTGGAGAAGACCGGCTACTCGGCCAGCCTGCCGCAGGCACCCGAAGCCGGTGGCGAGGAGGCGGCAGCCGAACAGGGCGAGGACCGCGAGTTGGGCGAGCTCAGGGCCCGCCTGATCGTCTCCTCCTTGCTGGCGATCCCGGTGATCGTGCTGGCCATGGTCGAGCGGTTCCAGTTCGAGTACTGGCAGTGGGCCTCGCTGACTCTGGCCGCACCGGTGATCGTCTGGGGAGCCTTCCCGTTCCACCGGGCGGCTTGGCTGAACCTGAAACACGGCGCCGCGACCATGGACACGCTGATCTCGGTCGGCACGGTCTCCGCGTTCCTTTGGTCGCTCTACGCCCTCTTCCTGGGAACCGCCGGGGAACCGGGGATGACCCACCCGTTCGAGCTCACCATTGCTCCCTCCGACGGAGCCTCGAACATCTACCTCGAGGTCGCCGCCGGAGTCACCATGTTCATCCTGGCCGGCCGCTACTTCGAACTGCGCTCCAAGCGCCGGGCCAGCTCGGCCATGCGGGCGCTGCTCGAGCTCGGAGCCAAGGACGTCGTCGTCCTGCGTGATGGTGAAGAGACCAGGATCCGGATCGAGGACCTGGAGGTCGGCGATGAGTTCATCGCCCGTCCCGGCGAGAAGATCGCCACCGACGGGGTGGTGGTCGCCGGCAACTCGGCGGTCGACGCTTCGATGCTGACCGGCGAGCCGGTTCCGGTCGAGGTAGGCGAAGGCGATCCGGTCACTGGCGCCACCGTCAACGCGGGTGGTCGCCTGGTGGTCCGGGCTAGCCGGGTCGGTTCCGACACCCAGCTCGCCCAGATGGCGAAGATGGTCGAGGACGCGCAGTCCGGCAAGGCCGAGGTGCAGCGTCTTGCCGACCGGATCTCCGGCATCTTCGTGCCCGTGGTGATCGCGATCGCCGCCGGCACTCTCGGTGCCTGGCTCGGGGCAGGTTTCCCGGTCGAGGCCGCGTTCACCGCCGCCGTCGCGGTGCTGATCATCGCCTGCCCCTGCGCACTCGGGCTCGCGACCCCGACCGCGCTGCTGGTCGGGACCGGCCGCGGTGCCCGGATGGGCGTGCTGATCAAGGGCCCGGAGGTTCTGGAGTCGACCCGCAAGGTCGACACCGTGGTGCTCGACAAGACGGGCACGGTCACCGCTGGCCGCATGGCCTTGGTCGACGTGATCCCTGCGGAGGGAACCGACCGGGAACGGCTGCTCGCGCTCGCCGGTGCCCTGGAGAACGCCTCCGAGCATCCGATCGCGCAGGCGATCGCGAAAGCGGCGACCGAGGAAACCGGGGGTCTCGCGACCCCGGAGGACTTCGCCAACGTCGAAGGCAAAGGCGTTCAGGGCGTGGTCGACGGCCACGCGGTGCTGGTCGGCCGGGAGTCGCTGCTGGCCGAGTGGTCGCAGTACCTGCCGACCGGGCTGGCTGAGGCGAAATCTCGGGCGGAGGGCCAGGGACGGACCGCGATCGCGGTCAGTTGGGACGGCGAGCCCCGCGGCGTCCTGGTGGTCGCCGACACGGTCAAACCGACCAGTGCCGAGGCGATCGGCCAGCTGAAGGAGCTGGGCCTCGAGCCGATCCTCCTGACCGGTGACAACGAGACCGCCGCCCGGCAGGTTGCCGGCCAGGTAGGCATCGACGAGGTGATCGCCGAGGTCCTGCCCGGCGACAAGGTCGATGTGGTGCGCGAGCTCCAGGAGAAGGGGAAGGTCGTGGCGATGGTCGGCGACGGCGTCAACGACGCCCCGGCGCTCGCCCAGGCCGACCTCGGCCTGGCGATGGGCACTGGCACCGACGTCGCGATCGAGGCGGCCGACATCACCCTGGTCCGGGGTGACCTGAGGAGCGCCGGCGATGCGATCAGGCTCTCCCGCAAGACGCTCGGCACGATCAAGACCAACCTGTTCTGGGCCTTCGCGTACAACACGGCGGCGATCCCACTGGCCGCCCTCGGTCTGCTCAACCCGATGCTGGCCGGCGCGGCGATGGCCTTTTCAAGCGTCTTCGTGGTCGGCAACAGCCTCCGGCTGAGGTCGTTCAAGAGCCGGATACCGGAGAGATAGCCGTGGAACACAGCGCACACGAACACGAGATGGAGACGGGTCCGGAAGGCCATTCGGGGCACGGTGGCCACGGCGATCACGTGGCCCGGTTTCGGCACCTGTTCTGGGTCATGCTGCTGCTCGCCGTGCCCACCGTGTACTTCAGCGAGATGTTCGCTCATCTCCTGGGCTACCACCTGCCCGCTGGTGAGTGGGTCAAGTGGGTCTCGCCGGTGCTCGGCACGGTCATCTACGCGTGGGGTGGGCAGCCCTTCCTGACCGGGGCGGTCGCCGAGTTCCGCTCGCGTCAGCCGGGCATGATGGTGCTGATCACGCTGGCGATCACCGTCGCCTTCCTCGCCTCCTGGGGCTCGAGCCTGGAGCTGCTCGACTCGGAGCTGAACTTCTGGTGGGAGCTCGCCCTGCTGGTCGTGATCATGCTGCTGGGCCACTGGATCGAGATGCGGTCCCTGGCCCGCACCACCTCTGCCCTGGACTCGCTGGCGGCGCTGCTCCCGGATGAAGCGGAGCGAGTCGAGGGCGAGGAGATCGTCAAGGTCAGCCCCGACCAGCTGAAGGTGGGGGACGTCGTCCTGGTGCGGCCGGGCGCGTCGGTTCCGGCCGACGGGCGGATCGTCGAGGGCTCGGCGAGCATGGACGAGTCGATGGTGACCGGCGAGTCGAAGCCGGTCCGACGCGAGGTGAACGACCCGGTGGTCGCCGGCACGGTCGCCACTGACTCCGGGGTCAGGGTCGAGGTCACGGCGACCGGCGGCGACACCACCCTGGCCGGGATCCAGCGGCTGGTCGCCGACGCGCAGGCCTCCTCCTCGCACGCCCAGAGGCTGGCCGACCGGGCCGCCGCGTTGCTCTTCTGGTTCGCCCTCGGCTCGGCGGTGATCACGGCGGCGGTCTGGATCTTGATCGGCCTGCCCGATGACGCGGTCGCCCGCGCCATCACGGTGCTGGTGATCGCCTGCCCGCACGCCCTCGGCCTGGCGATCCCTCTGGTCGTCTCGATCGCCACCGAACGGGCCGCGCGCGGCGGCGTCCTGATCAAGGACAGGCTGGCGCTGGAGAGCATGCGCACAGTCGACGCGGTCCTGTTCGACAAGACCGGCACCCTGACCCGGGGTGAGCCGACCGTGACCGCGATCGAACCAGCGGACGGAAGCAAGCAGGACGAGGTGCTCGGCCTGGCCGCCGCCGCGGAGGCCGACAGCGAGCACCCGCTGGCCCGAGCGATCGTCGCCGTGGCCGCGGACCACCGCCTCGAGGTGCCGGCGGCAAGTGACTTCTCTTCCTCGCCCGCGGTCGGCGTGGCGGCTGAAGTTGACGGCCGAACGATCAAGGTCGGCGGTCCCTACATGCTCGAGGAGTCCGGCCTGGCCGAGATGCCGATCGCTGAGGCCTGGCGCCGGGAGGGGGCGATCATCCTCCACGTGGTGCGGGACGGCGAGGTGATCGGCGCCCTGCGGCTGGCCGATGAGATCCGCGGCGAGTCCCGCCAGGCGGTGGAGGCACTTCACCGGAGCGGGGTCGAGGTCGTGATGATCACCGGCGACGCCCAGGCGGTGGCCGAATCAGTCGCCGCGGAGCTCGGGATCTCCCGGGTCTTCGCGGGAGTACGCCCCGAGGACAAGGCCGGCAAGGTGGCCGAGCTGCAGGGGGAAGGCCGTCGCGTCGCGATGGTCGGTGACGGGGTCAATGACGCGCCCGCTCTGGCCCAGGCCGACGTCGGAATCGCGATCGGCGCCGGCACGGACGTGGCGATCGCATCGGCCGGGGTGATCCTGGCCAGCGACGACCCCAGGTCCGTCCTCTCGGTGGTCGAGCTCTCCCAGGCCAGCTACCGGAAGATGAAGCAGAACCTCTGGTGGGCGGCGGGCTACAACCTGATCTCGGTGCCACTGGCCGCCGGGGTGCTCGCCCCGGTCGGGTTCGTGCTGCCGATGAGCATCGGGGCGCTGCTGATGTCCGCCTCGACCGTGGTGGTCGCCCTGAACGCCCAGTTGCTGCGCAAGCTCGATCTCGCCCCGGACGCGAGCGCCGAGCGGACTCTCGAGAGGACCGGGGAATAGATCAGAATGCCGAACGCAGCCGAAAAGTCACCGAAGGAAGCAAAAGTGCCCGAGAACGAAGACCACACGCACGGTTATATCCACGACAAGGACCGTTACCTGACCCGGATGAAGCGGATCGAGGGCCAGGCCCGCGGGGTCCACCGCATGATCGAGGAGGACAAGTACTGCATCGACATCCTCACCCAGATCAGCGCCCTGACCTCGGCCCTCGAGGGGGTGGCGATGGGTCTGCTCGACGACCACCTCAAGCACTGCGTGGTCGACGCGGCCAAGGAAGGCGGCCCCGAAGCGGAGGAGAAGCTGAAGGAAGCCTCCGACGCGATCGCCCGCCTGGTCAAGTCCTGAGAGGACGCCTATGCTTGCGGACGTGCCAGCGCGTCCCCTGAACGAGGTGATTGACCCGGGTTGGGCCGAGGCCCTCGAGCCCGTCGGTGGGCAGATCGCCGAGATGGGCGAGTTCCTGCGGGGGGAAGCCGGGGCTGGACGCGGCTACCTGCCGCGTGGCGAACAGATACTCCGGGCCTTCACGTTGCCCTTGGACCAAGTCCGGGTGCTGATCGTCGGGCAGGATCCGTACCCGACGCCGGGCCATGCGGTCGGCCTCTGCTTCTCGGTCGCCCCCGAGGTGAACCCGCTGCCGCCGAGCCTGGTCAACATCTTTCAGGAGTACTGCGACGATCTCGGCTACCCGCCGCCCTCCACCGGTGACCTTTCGCCGTGGTTCGAGCAGGGAGTTCTGCTCCTCAACCGGTCGCTCTCGGTCCAGCCGGGGCGGCCCAACTCGCATCAGGGTCGGGGTTGGGAGACGGTGACCGAGCAGGCGATCAGGACGCTCGCCTCCCGCGGCGGACCGATGGTCGCCATCCTCTGGGGACGCAACGCTCGCAATCTGAAGCCCCTGCTCGGCCCGGTGCCCTGCATCGAGTCCCCGCATCCGAGCCCGATGGCGGCCCGCCACGGCTTCTTCGGCTCCCGCCCGTTCAGCCGGGCCAACCAGCTGCTGGCTGACCAGGGCGCCGAGCCAATCGAGTGGCGCCTGCCCTGAGGAACGAAAAAGGGCGGGTGCCGGAGCACCCGCCCTTTCCTTTCTGGTGAGAGAGGCCTACTCGTCGGAGGCGCCCAGGGTGTCCTCCGGGTCGGTGTAGACGACCCGGCCTCCGACCATGGTCATCAGCGCCTTGGTCTCGGAGATGTCCTTGACCTGGTTCTTCTGACCTTCGGCTTCCTGGCTCTCCAACGAGCCGATGTCCGCCTTGGCCGCATCCAGCTTCGACTGGGCCTGGTCGACCTTCTGCTGGGCCGCGTTCAGCTCGCTCTTGCGCTGCGAGAGGGCGTCTTCGGCGGCCGCCACGTCAGCGCGAGCGCTGCTCACCGCCTGCCGGGCTGCGGCATTCCGCCGCTTGGCCTTGGCGAGCGCGCGCCGCTTGGCCTTGAGGGCTCGGCTCTTGGCCTTGACCTGGCGGCGCTTGGCCTTCGAAGCGGGCTTCCGCTTCGCCTTGCGAAGGGCCTTGCGAGCGGTCTTTGCCTTCTTCGCGGCCCGCCGCTGCAGCTTCTGCGTCCGTTGCTGCGCCTTCCGCGCGGCGGCCAGGGAAGCCTGCTTCTCAGCCAGATCGGACTCGGCCGGTGCCACGGCGTCGGTCGCGGTGCCGAGCTCGTCCTTGGCGTCGGTCAGATCCTGCTCGACCTGGGCCAGGGCCGCTCGCTTCGCGGCGAGCTCGTCGGAGACGCCCGGGACGAAGAACGGGTCGTGATCGACCGCGACCAGGTCGGCGAACTTGCCGTCCTCGATCGATCCCGTCACGTCATCGAGATGCAGCTGGTACGCCACGGCGATCGTCGAGGCCCGGTAGGCCTGGGCGACGTCCATGCCGGGCTTCTCGTTAAGCACCCCGGGGTAGATCCCGCGCTCGGGGGCGTCCTCGCCCTCGCGGGTGACGAACTGCTCGATCGCCGACCAGGGCACCAGCCTGGTGATCGGCCAATCGCTGCCCTGGGCGACCACGCCGCCCGCGTTGACGATGTCCTGGGCCGGGTAGAGGCTCTTCGTCCGGCCTGGGGCGATGTAGCCGGCGATGCCGTCGATCGACCAGGCGTCACGCTGCTCCCACTGACCGGTCATCGAGGCCACGACACCGAGCTGGGCGAAGCGGGGGACGTCAGCCGCGTCGACGAACTCGTCGTGCGCGATCTGGTCGCGGCGGTCCCAATCCTCGTTCTGGTCCTGGGCTGCCTGGTAATTGTCGAGCGAGTCGCGCACCGCGCGGTCGCCGATCGAGTGGGTGTGGACGTTCCAGTGGGCCGCGTCGAGCGCGAGGAAGGCGTCACGGTCGGCGGCGCAGGACGGATCCTGCCCGTAGTTGTCGGTGTTGACCCAGATCGGATCCTGCTCCGTACCGTGATTCTCCCGGTACGGGTGCAGCATGGCCGCGGTCTGGCCCGGCCACTCGGCAACCCCGTCGCAGAAGATCTTCACCGTGTTGACGTTGATCTGGCCGGGGCTGGCCGGGCTGGTGTAGCCGTCGAAGTTGGCCCGCCGCGTGTTGTAGCTCGCGATGTTGTTGGCGATATCGGTGGCGTCCTCGCTCCCGTCGACCCAGAAGGCGCTCATCGCCTGGTTGAACCGCACGGTCAGATCGCCGTTGTCGGCGATCGTCTTCAGCGTGTTCAGGTTGCTCTGACCGCCGAGGGCGTGCATCACGGTGGTGATGCCGAGGCTGTTGAAATGCCTGATGTCGGCGACCTTCTTCTCCACCGCGGTCGGCTGCGGGCCGGCCGGGGCGTTCGGGCCCCAGTTGCCGCTGAAGTCGACGAACTGGCCATTCGGGAAGCCGTCCTCGTCGCGCCCCATGAAGCCGCCGTTGGTCGGGTCGGGGGTAGAGGCGTCGAAGCCGGCGTTGGTGATCGCCTTGGTGTTCGTGTACCACTTGTGGGCGTCCATGTTGTTGACGATGATCGGCCGCGTGGTGCCGGTGCCGAAGGGGTCCTCGCTCGGATCCTTGCTGAGGCGATCGAGGATGTGGCGATCGAGGCGCGTGCCGCTCGGGAGCATGCCCTCACCCATGAAATCGCCCGCCGTCAGCTTGTAGTTCGAGTTCAGGTAGCCGGCCTGATCGTCACGCAGCAGGCAGTCCTTGAGCTTGCCCAGCACGGTCTCGACCGTGCCGCCCTCGTAGTCCATCTCGCACATCGGGGGACGGGCCTCGTGCAGGTGCCCGTCGCCGACGCCCGGCATCAGCATCTTGTTCTTCAGGTCGATGACCTTGGTGTCGGGGCCGACCTGCTGCCTGGCACCCTCGTCATCCCCGACGTAGGAGATCTTGTCGTCGGTGACCGCCACCGCACTGGCCCAGTCCACGGTCGGGTTCATCACCGTGCTCTGAGTACCGTCCAAGCCCGGGAACAGCATCACCCGGCCGTTGACGAAGACGGTGTCGGCTGATGGCGGGTCCGCCGACCGGCTCTTGCTCGAGAGCATGGCCAGGGCGACCAGGCTCAGAAATACCCCTACGCCGACGGCCGACAAGAAACGACGTGCCCGCGACTCCCCTTCGAAACGACTTCGCTCAGACAAGATCCCCTCCAGTGAATGTGGTTTCGGCCACCGTCAAGACGTGGCGCGCGGCGATCGTCCCACCGGCCGGTTCCGGTTGCAATGGACGGGGTGGAGCCGTTTTCCCAGACTCTCTGCCGCTTTGGACAACTGGCCGCCGAGGCTGCGGAAGGCAGACCGCTCACTCGATGAACTGCCGAGCCTGCAGGGCCAGCCAGCACTCGATCCGGTCGCTCGCGCGGTGGAAGTCGCGCCCGGTCAGCTCCTCGATCTTGTTGATCCGGTGCCGAAGCGTGTGGCGGTGGCAGAAGAGGCGTTTGGCCGCGCGTTCCCAGTTGCCGTTGCACTCGATGAAGACCTCGAGGCTGCGGATCAGCTCTTCGGCATGCGGGTCATCGCCGGCTTCGATCTCGCCCAGCACCGCGTTCGAGAACTGGCGGAGCGCCTCGTCGTCCTGAATCGAGAGCAGCAGAGTGAACGCCCCCAGGTCGGCGTGGGAGCCGATCGCTGGAGGTTCGGCGCCCATCGAGGACGCCTCCAGGGCGCAGCGCGCCTCGTGGAAGGCGCGGCGGAGCGCCTGGTCCGGCAGGGGGCGACTGGCGGCGCCGCGGCACTCGTCCTGCTCGCGACTGATCTCGCCGTGCAGATCGTTGGCCAGCTCGACCGGCTCGACCTCGGACGTGTCGACCACGGCGCAGACCAGCGGCTTGGCCGAGGCCTCTTCGGCGACGGCGACCATTGCCGGGATCGATCGCTTGGCGAGGCCGTCCTCGAGCGCCGCCTCGGCCAGCTCCGGTGAGTCGGCATCGAAGACCAGGACGGCGATGGTCGAGCCGAGACCGAAGGAACGCAGGCGGCGGGCGATGTCAGCCGGGTCGGCCTTGCCGTGGATGCTGTCGGCGAGCAGGCTGCCGGCCAGCCGGCGCTCTGTCTCGCGGACCGCCCGCACCCGCATCATGCCGAGGCCGACGACCGTCGATGAGAGACGGGCCATCAAGGTCTCGAACTGACCCAGCGGCGAGCGGTCCTTGGTCAGCACGACCAGCCAGCCGGCGGTCCGGTCGCTCTCGCTGCCGGGGATCGGCACGGCGAGGCTGCCCTCGCCGAGAGCGTCCGTCACGTGCGGGATGCGGCGACGTTGCTCGGACCGCAACCGAAGCTCCATCCCGGTCTCCTCCACCGCGAATCGCGGCGCGGCGCTGCCGGTGACCACCCGGCCCGAGCGGTCGAACACGAAGGCGTCTCCGGACACGGTCTTGGCGATCGAGGCGACGATCATCCCGAGGTCGGCTCCCTCGATCAGCTCGAGCTCGAGCTGGCTCTGGATCTTCGACGCCTGTTCCAAGATCTTGAACTGATCATTGATCAACTGGACCGAGGCCTTCTCGCTGATCGCGATGAACGGCACGCTGTACGGGACCACGAAGAGGGGAAAGTCGAGCTCGTCGGCCTTCTCGATCATCGCCTCGGGCACCTCGGCGTGGTCGAACCCGGTCCCGAAGCCCAGGCCGACCGCGTTGTGGCTGGCCAATGACTCGATGAAGCGACCCTGCTTGCGCGCGGTATCGAGCTTGTAGCCGGTGGTCAGAACCAGCTCGCCCCCGGAGAGCCACGGCGCCGGATCCTCGTGTTCGGACATGTGCACCCACCGGATCGGCCGATCCGCGGCCGACTCGCCCGCCAGTATGGTCAGGGGGAAATCCTCTCTCAGGCCGGCGACGGTGATCATGGGCGGGCGGCGAAACCTTGACCCATCGAGATCGATCCGGCAATCCGTCACCTGGCCAGATCGGCGGGTCATCTGGCTACTTACGGGCTGCGGGTTGACACAGCGTGAAAAAACGGCATTAGCCTTCTGAGGATGAGAGCGGATCCGTCAGAGAATCCCGGCTCGGCGATCGCTGTCGCCATCGTCGATGACGAAGCCCTGGTCCGCAGCGGGTTCACCCACATCCTCAACGCTGCGCCCGACATCGAGGTGGTCGCCGCAACGGATGGGGATGAGGCCGTCGCCACGATCACCTCGACCCATCCGGACGTGGTGCTCCTGGACATCCGGATGCCGGGCAAGAACGGCCTCGACGTACTCGCCGAGATCACGCGCGAGCCGCGGCATCCGGTGGTCGCCATGCTCACCACCTTCGACACGGATGAGCACATCGCGACCGCGCTGCAGTCCGGGGCGGCCGGTTTCCTAGTCAAGGACACCGACCCGACCCAGCTGCCGCAGTTGATCCGCACGCTCCACGGGGGCGGGGTCGTCTTCTCACCGGTGGTCAGCAGCACGGTCATCTCCGGGTATCTCGGTCGCGATGCGAGCAGCGAGGCGGAGGCCCTCAAGGAGCTGACCAACCGCGAGCGGGCGGTGCTGATCCTGCTGTCGGAGGGCCGGACCAACACTGAGATCGGCGAGGCTCTTTACCTCAGCGTCGGGACTGTCAAGAGCCACGTCAGCTCGATCCTCGCCAAGCTGGGCGTCAAGTCCCGGGTCGAGGCGGCGCTGCTGGCCGAGCGAGCGGGGCTGCTGCGCGGTTGAGGCGGCTGAAGGAAATCACGGGGGAGCGGGACCGCAAGGACCTGCTGATCGACTCGGGCCTGATCGTGGCGGCGATAGTCCACGGGTACCTGATCGCCGCCGACCAGAGCTGGGGGGCCATGGCGCTGACCGTGGTCGGCGCGCTCGGCATGTTCGTCCGGCGGGCGCATCCGATCGCGACCCTGCTGATCTCGATGCCCGGATTCTTCCTCACGGACGGGCTCGTCGCTCCCTTCGTGGCGCTGTACTCGATGGCCAACAAGGGGGTCGACACCAAGATCATGTACCCGGTGGCGGGAGTGATCATGGTCGGTTTCACCGCGTTCTGGCGCGGGGACTTCTCGAGCGCCCACGACATCGCCTTCACGTCCACGTACGCCCTGGTCGGCACGGTCGGCGCGGTCACCACTGGGTTGCTGGTCCGGACCCGCCGCGAGCTCTCGGCGTCGATCGCGGAGCTTCGCGTCGCCAAGGCAAGGGACATCGAGCAGATCGCACGGGACGTGCGGAGATCGGAGCGGACCCGGCTGGCCCGGGAGATGCATGACGTGGTCTCGCACCAGGTCAGCCTGATCGCGGTGCAGGCCGGGGCGCTCCAGGTGACCGCGGCCGATCCGGAAACGTCCCGGGCGGGATCGGTGATCAGGACACTCGCGGTGCGGACGATCGAGGAGCTGCGCCAGATGCTCACCATCCTGCGCGATCCCGAGGCGCCGCTTCGCGAGTTGACGCCGCAGTTCACGGTCGGCGACATCGATGACCTGGTGCGTGAGAGCGGCGTCGAGGTGGACCTCGAGATGGACGTCCCCGATCACCTGGCGCCCTCGGCTCAGCGCGCCATCTACCGGACGATCCAGGAGGGGCTGGCCAACTCGAGGAAGCACGCTCCCGGCGCTCCGGTCACGATTCGGTGCCGCGCTTCCGAGAAGGCCCTGCTGCTGACCCTCCAGAACGGCCCGCATCTGGGCTCGGCCCCCGACGTCCCCTCGACCCGGCAGGGTCACATCGGCCTGGTCGAGCGGGCCGAGCTGCTCGGCGGAACCTTCGAGGCCAGCCCCGTTGACGACGGCGGCTACCTGATCCGCCTCCAGCTGCCGCTTAATTAAAGGCAAGTCGGGTACCAACCGCCCGATTTCGGTTTAGATGGGGATGTTGATGGCGGGTTTGTTGGCGATTTCTTCGGGGCGCATCGCCGCCGCCTTCTCGGCCCGGCGCTGCTGAAGGATCACCGCCACCATGGCCAGTACGGTGACCGCGAAGAGCATGGTGG
>JBIQLL010000023.1:0-46246 GCA_044464425.1 Solirubrobacterales bacterium
CGGGGTAGCTCAGCTGGTTAGAGCAGCGGAATCATAATCCGCGTGTCGGGGGTTCGAGTCCCTCCCCCGGTACTGGTTTGACGTCCTCGTGTGGCCGGAGTCTGTGACGCTTCTGACTCGCGGTCGTAGTATCGGGTGTTGACCGGTCTGCGACCTCTGGAGGAGCCGTGACGAGTGCTGTTTTTCGCAAGGTTGTTGTTGGGCTGGCCGTGATCGGGTCGACTTTCGCCCTGACCGGCGGGGCGTTGCCGGATGGTTCTTCTCGGTCCGGATCCGAGCGTTCCCGGGACGTGAAGGCCTGCGAGAAGTTCCGCTGCGAGTCGGCGCTCTATGTCGATTTCACCGTGCTTCGCGAATCATTCCCGGCGCTACGGCGGCTGAACATTTGCATCGAGAGGAAGTGCCGCGTACTGAAGCGCAGGGCGACGCGCTACAGCTTCCGGGTGATCCGCGGCGTACCTTCGAGCGGCAGGCTCCAGACGGTCAGTCTCGTGGCCCGCAACCGGTCCGGTCGAGTGATCGCGCACGACAGTTTCGAAGCGAGACCAAGACCGTTCGGACTGATCGGGAATAACTGTCCGCCGCCGTGCTTCGAAGTGCTCGTACGAATCGACGAGAACGGCAAGCTGGGCGAGATTCGATCCATCGAGTAGCGCCTCCACCGCGAGCCGCCCGGCCACGCTGCTCGCCGGCAACGCCCCACGTGGCTCGTCAGATTCTCGGTGACTCGCCGACTCCTACCGCGAAAGGGCCTCGCTAGGCCGAACCACGATGGGAGAAATATGGAAATTCTTGATCAGCTTGCTGCGCCCGCCGACGCTTCGGAAGGCTGGAAGCCGGACCCCCTGAACGCGGACAAGGTGCGCTTCTGGGACGGAACGGCATGGACGGAACGGACCGGGACGGCTACCACCGTCGCAACCACCTCGGCCGGTGATCCACTCACACCCAAGAGCCAGGAGGAGCGTCGGGCGGCGCTCGCGCAGCGGATCCAGTACCTGGTCAACGTCGAAGGCGCCCGGGTCGAGTCGCAGAGCGACTTCCAGGCGGTAGTGGTGAAAGGGAAACCGGTCAACCACATCCTCCACCTGATCCTCACCATCGTCACCTTCGGACTGTGGGCGATCGTCTGGCTCGGGGTCGCGATCTTCGGCGGCGAAAGCCGCCACATGGTCAGCGTCGACGAGTACGGGCAGGTGCTTGGCTGAGCCCTCGCGGGACCGAAGCCGAAGGACCCGGGCTCAGACGCGTCGGCCGGAGCCGATCAGGACCGAGCCGGCCATGGTGATTTTGTCGGGTCCTTCGGTCGCGGCCGTGCGGCCCAGCTCGAGGGCCCGGTTGCGGATCGATCCGCTGACCTCGGGTTCCATGCCGGCGAGGGCGATCGCCAGCGGGCCGGCCAGCCCGAGGGTCATGTCCCACCAGGCTTCCAGGGAATCGAAGGCGACGGGCGCGGAGACCCGTTCGACCCGGATCTCGGTCAGGCCGCCCTGCTCGAGTACCTGCCGGAGGAGGTCGGAGTCCTCCAGGGCGAACGGGCCCCGCACCCCTGGCGGCGGGAAGGGCGCGTCGAACTCGTCGCTGACCGCGTCGAGGGGAAGACCGAGCCAGGGGTTCTCGGAGCGAAGGTCCCAGGTCATCGCGGCGTAGCGGGCGCCGGGCTTCAGGACCCGGGCCGCCTCCGCCACCGCGGCCGGGTGGTCCTCGGCGAACATCAGGCCATGCCGGATGATCGCCGCGTCGAAGGTTTCGTCGGCGGCCGGGATGTCGTCCTGGGCGCAGAGCATGGTGCTCGCGTTTTCGATCGCGGACGAGCGTCGGCGTGCGGCGGCGAGCATGCCCGGCGCGTCATCGGCGAAGAGCACGGAACCGGTCAGTCCGACCCGGGCCGCTGCCGCCAGCCCCGCCCCGCCGGGACCGCAGGCCAGTTCGATCACATCGCTTCCGGCCGTGACTCCGGCCGCATCCAGCATTTTCTCGGTGACGTCCGCCAGGTGCCCGTCGACGAAATCAGCGTTCGTTTCCCATGCCTGCGAGACGCTGTCCCACATTTCCGACATGAGTCCAAACTAACCGATCTGATCCCCCTCGTTTTCGACCGAAGTGCGGAGTGGGGATCCGCCGACTCCGCACGAGTAGATCTCGACTCGCTCGGGCAGTCCGGGCGGTCTCCCCTCCTCGCCCGGAGCCACCTCTTCCGGGCCAGGCTCCTCGTGGAGAACGTCGGGGCTGATCGTGACCCAGGCGAAGATCCCGCCCAGCGCGGAGAGGGCGGCGCAGACGATCATCGCCACGTGGAAGCCGTCGGTCATCGCGGCCGGGTCATAGAAGCTGTCTCCCGTGAGTCCGGCGATCAGGGGCAGCACCGCGACCGCGAGCAGCCCGCCGACCCGGGAGACCGCGTTGTTGATGCCCGACGCGATCCCCGCGTTGCGATCATCGGCCGCGGCGAGCACGGTGGCCGTGACCGGCGCGACCACAAGGGTGAGGCCGAGGCCGAAGACGATCACCGCCGGCAGGATCGAAGTGAGATAGCCGTCACCTGGGGAGATCAGGGTCATCATGACCAGGCCCAGGGCGATGACGAGCGGCCCGAGCGTCAAGGGGATCCGCGGGCCGATTCGCTGAGCGAGGGCGCCGGACCGGGCCGAGAACAGCAGCATGATCGCGGTGACCGGGAGCGATGCCGCACCGGCCTCGATCGCCGAGTAACCGAGCGATATCTGGAGGAACGAGACCAACAGGAAGAACACTCCGCCGAGGGCCGTGTACACGACGAAGGTGACCAGGTTCGCGGCGCTGAACTGGCGCGAGGAGAACATGCCGAGCGGCATCATCGGGTTGGCGCTGCGTCGCTCCACGGCCAGGAACAGGCCGAGCGAGACCAGGCCCGCGATCGCCGCGAGTACGACCAGCGGCTCCGCCCCGCGGTCCGGCGCCTCGATCAGCGCGTAGGTGGTGCCCGCCAGGCCGACCGCGGCGAGCAAGGCCCCAGGCAGGTCGATCCTGCCGGTGGCGCGGGGGTCACGGGTCTCCGGCACGTGCCTGACCGCCATGATCGCGACCAGGACGCCGAAGGGCAGGTTGATCAGGAAGATCGCTCGCCACGAGACCGCGTCCACCAGGTAACCGCCGAGCAGCGGCCCGATCGCGGTCATCACCCCACCCAGGCCCGACCAGGCGCCGATCGCCCGAGCCCGATCACTCGGCGCGAACGTCGCTTCGATCATCGCCAGGCTTCCGGGGGTGAGCAGAGCCCCGCCGATTCCCTGCAGCAGTCGCGCTCCGATCAGCGCCTCGGCGGTCGGCGCGATCGCACAGAGCAGCGAGGAGAAGGTGAAGAGCAGGATCCCGACCACGAATATCCGTCGTCGGCCGTAGCGGTCTCCCAGCGAGCCGCCGAGGAGGATCAGGGAGGCCAGGGTCAGCAGGTATCCGTTGAGGATCCACTGCAGCGCGCTGGTCGATGCGTTCAGGTCCTCGCCGATCGAGGGGAGCGCGACGTTGACGACGGTGCCGTCGAGAAAGGCGAGCCCCGATCCGAGCACCGCGGTGGCCAGCACCCACCGGCCGGTTCGGGACTCGAACCTGATCCCTGCATCGCCGTCACCGCCCTGCGGTTCTTCCGCGCGCACAGAACAACCCTACGCGGGCCGTCAGGTGGGCCGGCGCAGGATCTTCTCCATCGCCTTGCCGCGGGCGAGTTCGTCGATCAGCTTGTCCAGGTAGCGAATCTCCTGCATCAGCGGTTCCTCGATCTCTTCGACCCGGATCCCGCAGATCACACCGGTGATCAGTTTCCGGTTCGGGTTGAGCTCTGGGGCCTCGCCGAAGAAGGTCTCGAGATCGGTCCCGTTGTCGATCCTCGTCCTCAACTGCCGTTGGCTGTAGCCGGTCAGCCAGCGGATGATCTCATCGACCTCGCGTTTACTCCGCCCCTTCTTCTCCGCCTTGGCGACGTAGTGCGGATAAACGCTGGCGAAGCTGATCTTGTAGATGCGGTGCTTGGCCATCGCTAGATTGACTATCTCAGTTCCTACTCCTATAGCGGCGGTTCTTGTTGCGGTTTCCGCAGACTTCCATCCGGCACCAGGTTCCGCCGCGGTTCTTCGATGAGTCGTAGAAGGCCCAACGGCAGTCGTCGGCGGCGCAGATCTTGAGTCGCCTCCACCAATCGAGGTCCTGCGCCATGCCGACGATCCCGACCAGCTGGCCGATCAACTCCCCCGTCCTATCAACCGGTTTCAGGCAGAGCGTGACCAGCCCTTCCTCGCTCACGTCATAACCGGCCGGGTACTTGTCCGAAAGCTGCCGCAGCGACTCGATCGCATCCGTATCCAGTTCCGCGTGCGATTGAGCCTCGAGGATCTTGCGCAGGGTCTGACGGAGCCCGAGCAGATCGCGGTACTCATCGTCCGTGACCGTGCCGCCCTTCTTCAGCAACCCGGCTCCGGTGAGCCAGACCGCCGCTGCCGCCGCGTCGCTCAGCAGTTCCTCGTCCCGCTCGTAGTCGTGGGTGTTGAGCAACCCCTGAATCGCAATCAGCGGTTCTGGCGCGACCTTGTACTCGATCAGCTCTTCGAGGAATGCGGTGTCCACACAACACATCGTACTCCTGCGTGACCGGTAAATCAACTTGACAGGTCATGCTAACCGGTGTAGGGTTTTTACAAGTCACAGCCCGGGCGGCGGACTCCGCGTCCGGGACCCGGAACGACGAAAGGTCATCGTGTTTCCCTTGGCAGCATTGTTCAGCCGACGCAATCGCCCTCAACCCGACCCGCGGCGCTCGGTCCTCGATGAGGAGTACGAGTGGGTCTTCGGCCGGAAGAACGGATCCTCGGAGCGCCAGAACCGCTCGCGTCCCGGCCGGCAGTAACCCGGTGGGTCGGATTTCCGTCACCTGCGCCGGAAATCCGACCCACCCTGGGCGAGCGAGTTGAGTTGGCATAGTTCGAGCATGGTCCGTATCGGCAGTTCCGAGCTCTCCGTCTTTCCGCTCAACCTGGGCGGCAACGTCTTCGGCTTCACCGCCGACGAGACCGCGACGCACGCGGTCCTGGACGCCTTCGTGGCGGCCGGCGGCAACTTCATCGATACCGCCGACTCGTACTCGGCCTGGGTTTCCGGCAACTCGGGCGGGGAATCGGAAGCGCTGATCGGCGGTTGGCTCGAGCGGCGAGGAAGCCGTGAGGACCTAGTGATCGCGACCAAGGTCTCGCAGCACCCGGAGCGGCCCGGGCTCGCGGCGGACAACGTCATCGCCGCCTGCGAGGACTCGCTCCGCCGGCTGAAGACCGATTACATCGACCTTTACTACGCGCATTTCGACGACCCCGAGACGCCGCTGGAGGAGACCCTCGCGGCGTTTGACCAGCTGGTCAGGGACGGCAAGGTCCGCTACCTGGCCGGCTCGAACTACGACGCCGCCCGGATCGACGAGGCGCTGGCGATCCAGGACCGCGAGGGCTTCGCCCGCTGGGTGGCCCTCCAGCCCCACTACAACCTGGTCGAGCGGGAGACCTACGAGCGGGAGATCCGCCCGATCGCCGAGCGCGAGAAGCTCGGCGTGATGCCCTACTTCTCGCTGGCCAAAGGCTTCCTCACCGGCAAGTACCGGCAAGAGGCGGATCTGGACAAGAGCCCACGCGGCGGCTCCTCATCGGCCTATCTGAACGAGCACGGGCTCCGCGTCCTCGCTGCGCTCGACGAGGTCGCGGAGCGGCACGCAGTCGAACCAGCCTCGGTGGCGATCGGCTGGCTGCTCGCCCAGCCGACCGTCACCGCGCCGCTGGCCAGCGCCCGAAACGTCGAGCAGCTCGGGCCGCTGCTGGCCGCGGTCGAGCTCGAGCTCAGCCACGAAGACCTGGAGCGGCTTGACCGGGCCTCGGACCCGGCCCGGGCTTAGTGGCCAGCTCCCTTTCCCTCATCGCCCGGGGAACCCCGCTCTTCAGGGTCAGAGCCGTGACCACGGCGCCGAGCGCCAGGATCGCCGCCGACCACCAGAACGCGGTCGTGTACCCGTGAACGGCCGCCTGTGCGGCCAGATCCGGGCCGGGCACCTTGCCCGAGGCGAAGGCACTGACCGCCGAGGCTGAGATCGTAGAGAGCAGGGCCGTGCCGACCGAGCCGCCCACCTGCTGGCAGGTGTTGACCATGGCCGAGGCGACGCCTGCATCCGCCGGGTCGACCCCGAGCGTGGCGCTCGACATGGCGGGCGCAATGGTCAGCCCGAAGCCGAGCCCGACCAGGCAGATCCCGGGCAGTACGTCAGCCACATAGCTCGAATCGACCCCGACTCCAGTGAGGAAAAGCACTCCGGCGGCAGCCAGCGTCAGACCGGACGGGATCAGCGGCCTGGGCCCGAAGCGCGGCATCAACCTCGTGCTCGAACTGATCGAACCGACCATCAGGAAGGCGATCATCGGCAGAAAGGCGAGACCGGTCCGGATCGGGGAGAAGCCCATGGTGCGCTGGAGGTAGTAGGTCAGGAAAAGGAAGACGCCGAACATGCTGGCCCCCGCGACCGCGACCGCCAGGTAGGACCCGGCCCGGTTGCGCTCGGAAACCACCCGCGGCGGCAGGAGCGGCGCCTTCGCCCGGCGCTCGACGAGGACGAAGGCGGTCAGCAGTGCGACCCCGGCCGCGAGACTGATCAGGGTCGCCGCCGCACCCCACCCTTCCGCCTCGGCCCGCGAAAAGCCGAAAACGATGCCGAAGAGCCCCAGACTCGCCGTGAGGGCCCCGGGGATGTCGAGACTGACTTCCTTCCGGTCGATCCGGTTGGCCAGCAGCTTCGCGAGCCCGATTCCTGCCGGCAGAGCGAAGGCGATGTTCACGAACATGCACCAGCGCCAGTCCAGGAACTCGGTCAAGACCCCGCCGAGCAGCAGACCGACCGCTCCCCCGCCCCCGGCCACCGCGCCGTAGACGGCAAACGCCTTGGCCCGCTCGGCCGGCACGGTGAAGGTCGTGGTCAGGGTCGACAGCGCCGCTGGAGCGAGCAGGGCACCGAAGGCACCCTGGAGCGCCCGGGCGCCGACCAGCACCTCGAAGCCCGGGGCCAGGCCGCCGATTGCCGAAGCGCCCGCGAATCCGGTCAGACCGATGAGCAGCGCCCGCCGGCGCCCGAAGAAATCGCTGATCCGGCCGCCGAGCAGGAGCAGGCTGCCGAAGGCGAGGGCGTAGGCGGTGATGATCCACTGGCGATCGCCGTCACCGAAGCCGAGGTCGGACTGAGCCGACGGCAGGGCGATGTTGACGATCGTCACGTCGAGAACGACCATCAGTTGGGCCAACGCAAGGAAGGCAAGGATCTTCCAGCGTCGCGAGTCGTTCGGGGTTTGTCTTTCCTCTTTCATAGTTCTCCGATCCGTAAGTGGAGGAAGCTTCTCAACTTATGAGCCAGAGAGTAACACACAAATGGAGGAACCTCCTCCGTTTTATAGAATCCCTCTGCCATGGCCGGTGAACCGCAGCCCGAACGCCCCCTCCGGGCCGACGCCCGCAAGAACCGAGAGCGCATCCTCGACGCGGCCTCGGTCGTCTTCGCCCGCGACGGATTGGACGCCAGCCTGGACGTGATCGCGGCCGAGGCCGGGGTCGGCGTCGGGACCGTCTACCGGCGGTTCCCCGAGCGCCGGGACCTGATCGCCGAGCTGTTCGAATCGAAGATCGACAACTTCGTCGAGATCGCCGAAAGATGCGCGGCGATGGAAGACGCCTGGACGGGACTGGTCCAGTTCCTGACCGAGGCGTCCCGCATGCACGGAGAAGACCAGGCCTTTCGCGAGATCGTGCTCGGCTCCGCCGCCACGAGCGGGATGATGACCGAACCCCGACGGCGGCTCGCCCCGATCGTCGGCGGGATGATCGAACGGGCCAAGGCCAGCGGAGACCTGCGCGAGGACGTCGACGTGCTCGATGTCCCGCTGATCGAGGTCATGCTCGCCCGCATCAATGACCTGACCGCGGCAGTCTCGACGGAAACCTGGGAGCGCATGCTGACCCTGGTGATCGACGGCCTGAAGGCCCGGCGCGAGACGGCCACCCCGATGCCCGCTGATCCGATCACCCCGGAGCAGTACCTGGCAGCGATCACCGGGCGGCGCGGCTGAGCCGGGACCGCGCCGGCCGCATCCGCGTCAGCCAGAGGGCTCAGGCAGCGAAGACGATCAGGGCGATGGCCAGGATGATCACCAGGTCGGTGATCACCACCCACTTGACCCAGGACGGCATCCGGTTCGAGGCCGGCGCCGATTCAAGCCCCGAGTCCAGCGAGCACTCGGCCTGCTGAAACTCTTCGAATTCCCGCTGGAGCTCTTCCGGTGAATCTGCCATCCCTCCTCCTTCGGACCCCTCCGATCTTATTCCGGGACCGCGTCCGTCTGCTTGGCGTTTCCGACCTTGATGTTGAACTTCGCGTTCCCGTCGTCATCGACCGAGGTCACCGTCACCTGCATGTCGTAACGGTTGCCGCGCTTATCGACCAGCTCACAGGTCTCGGTCGCGCCGGTCTCGGCCTTCAGGTCTTCCGGGCAGTCGATCGAGGTCGGCCGCTCCCCGTACTCCTTCTGCAGGGTCCGCGAGGAGGAAAGCTCGAGCTCATCCTGATCGATCGTCTTCTCGCCGATCGAAACCTGGCTCTTGCAGGCGCCGAGAACGAGGACCGATCCGATCACGGCCGCCAGGCCGATCAGGCGCCGGGGGGACTGATTCATGCGGCCACCCTACAGCCCGCTCCCCCTCCTTCCGGGTGGTTCTGGCCGCCTGGCGACCCCACGGCGGGCTAAGGTCAAGGCATGTTCGGTAAATCCGAAGGGATGGTCAGGCTGCTCGATGCCGAACCTTCGCTCGCCCGCGGTATCGAGCGGCGGGTCCTCGACGACGCGCGGGAACGGCTGAACGCCGAGGTCCGCCGGATCGAGCCCGGGATCTGGGAGGACGCCCACCGGCAGCCGCCCAGCCCGCAGTTCCTCGGCTACCTGATCCTCGACGGGGCGTTCACCAGGGAGACCACCCTCTCCGGCCGGCCCTCGCTTGAGCTGCTCGGTCCGGGTGACCTGGTCCGGCCGTGGGTCGCGCCCGAGGCGCTGGAGGCGATCAACGTGACCGACGAGTGGTCGCTGATCTCGTCCAGCCAGATCCTGGTCCTCGACGAAGAGCTCCACCGGGAAGCCCAGGCCTTCCCCAGCATCCTGACCGTGCTGATGGATCGGGTGGTCGCCCGCTCGCGCCTGCTCGGATTCCAGGTCTCGATCTGCCAGCTGCCCCGGATCGACCATCGGCTGCTCCTCACCTTCCGCTACGTCGCGGAGCGCTGGGGGATCAAGGGTCCGCAGGGGATGAAGATCCCGATCCGCCTCAGCCACCGCAACCTCGCGGCCCTGATCGGCGCCCGGCGCCCCAAGGTCTCATCGGCGCTCACCAGCCTGGCCGAACGGGGCCTGATCGAGCAGGAGAAGGACGGCACCTGGATCTTCTACGCGGCCGACATCGACGCGATGGCGGTCCTCGCCGGGGTCGACGAGCTGGCCGACCGGATCGCCTCCTGATTCGTTTCCCGGCCTCCGGACCGGGTAGGTTCCGGGCATGATCACCGGACTGGATTTCATCGGCATCCCGACGACCGACCCCGACCGCAGCCGCGCCTTCTACGTCGACACGCTCGGTCTCCGTCCCGACGAAGGCTCCGATTACGAGTTCTGGGTCGGAGAGACCTGCTTCGGCATCTGGGAACCCGAGAAGCAGGGCATGGCGTTCTCACCCGAGAAGTGCTCGCACCTGGCCCTTCACGTCGATGACATCGAGGCCGCCCGGAGCGAGCTCGAGGCGAAGGGCGTGACCTTCTTCGGCGACACTTTTGACACGGGGGTGTGTCACATGGCCCTTTTCGCCGACCCGGACGGCAACTCGCTGATGCTGCACCACCGCCACACCCCGCGCTGAGAGAACTCAGCAAAGTCAATCAGAGAGCGAAATAGCGGGCGTCGCGCCCGAGTGCTTTCTGAACGATAATCGGAATCTTGAGGAGTTCTTTAGGTTTCGGATACTGGACAGTTCATCGGAGTACGCCTACGTTCTAAGCGAACTACAGGCACTACTGCACCGCCCTCAGATGGGCGCCAGGGCAGCTACTCAGGAGGGGCACTCCTCCGGGAAGAGAGGCTGAACGATGGATAACAACGATCCGGAAAAGTCGGGGAACAAATCTCGTACGGTGACGTCGATTCTCGGCCTCACCGATGAATCGGACCTCTGGGCCCGACGCGACAGCGACCCCCATGCACGAGAGGAACTGGTCAGCCGGTACCTCGCGTTCGCCAAGAGCGTCGCGGTCCGGTACCGCAGCCAGGCGGAATCATTCGACGACCTGGTCCAGGTGGCAAGCCTGGGGCTGGTCAACGCGGTCAGCCGGTTCGACCCGGACCGCGGCGTCCCCTTCATAGCCTTCGCCTCACCGACCATCACCGGCGAGCTGAAGCGGCACTTCCGTGACCGCACCTCGGCGATGCGACTGCCGCGCAGCCTCTACGACCGGATCGGGCAGATCGACTCGATCGCCTCGGACCTGACCGGCAGGCTGAACCGGGAGCCGTCCGTGGCCGAGATCGCGGCCGAGATGGACTGCCCCGAAGCTGACACGATCGAGGCCCTCGCAGCGGGTCACAACCGGCACCCGGTGTCGCTCGATCAGGGCCCGGTGACCAGCGACGACGAGCCGGGCTCCCCGGCCGAGTGGCTGGGCCGGGAGGACGCGAGCTTCGAGAACGCCGAGAGCCGGATCATGCTTCGGTTCGCGATGAACGACCTCTCCAGCGAGGAACGCATGGTGATCCGCCTCCGTTTTCGTGACGAACTCACCCAGTCCGAGATCGCCGAAAGGATCGGTCACTCGCAGATGCATGTCTCCCGCATGCTGCGGCGGATTCTCGACCGGATGAGCGACCGCCTCCCGGCGGCCGCCTGACCTTTTCTCTCCTCCTCCAGGTCAGTGAGGCTCGAGGGCCGGCTCACCGAGCCGGTCCTCAGGCCTGAAACCAGGCTGAACCTCACCGAACTCGACCGACCGGGCGAGGGTTCGGCCCAGCACCGGGGCCAGCTTGAACAGGTTGTGGCCCGCGATGAAGTAGGCCCGGCCGCATTGCCAGATGGCCAGACCGTCGGCCGCCCAGGGCAGTTCGCTGATCCAGCGTTGAAAGAGGCTCGCCCGGTCGGGGTCGAGCCCCGGCATCGCCCGTCTCAAGTAGGCGGATGTGCGACGGGTGAGCTCGGCCAGGCGGAAGGACGTGCCCCCGGCCGGGTCGCGTTCGGTGCCGATCGCCAGACCGACCGCGTACTCGCGGTTGCCCCTGACCGGCGAGCCATAGGCAGTGGTTTCGCCGAAATACCCGGATGAGTCCTGGATGCAGGCGAGTCGCGGGGCGGGACGGGAGGAAGTCAACGGCGCGGTCAGCCGGACCAGCGCCTGCGGCGCCGACGGGACCTCAACCCCGACCTTGGCAGCGAGCTGCGGAGTCGCTGTGCCGGCCGCGACCACGGCCGCGTCGAAGAGGCGCGGTCCCGAAGGGCTGCTCACCTCCACCCCGCCCCGATCCCGGGGAATCACGGAATCGACCCGTTCCGGCACCAGATCCGGTCCGACGGCCCGCAGCAGGCTGGCGATCGTAAAGCGGGTCCGGATCGCCCCTGCGGCCTCGTCGATCACCGCCGGGCCCTCGTAGCCCGCGAGGATCGGCAGCGCTCTCCGCGCCTCCTCATGGCCCAGCTCCCGGACTCGGGCGAGCGGGTCGTCGGCGTACCGCTCCAGCCGGGAGACACCTTCCGGGCCGATCACCATCGCCCCGTCCGGCGAGATCAGCTGAACCCCGAAGGCAAGCTCCCACTCCCGCCATCCGCCCAGGGCCGCGACCGCGAGCTCGAACTGCCGCGGGTCGTCGTGGGCGTGGCGGAAGAGGCGGGACTCGCCAGCGGACTGGCCGCCGCCCGGTGCGCCCTGCTCGAAGACGAGGCACTCGAAGCCACGGCGCTTCAGCGCCCAGGCGGCCGCCAGTCCGACCACCCCGGCTCCGATGACGGCGACCCGTTCTGCCATCTCACCCGGTTCTCAGCACCTGCTCAGACCAGCCACAGCGCCAGCGCGACCGCGAGGCCGACCGTCGTGAACACGATTGAGACCCGGGCGAAGAACTTCTCCCAGATCCCGGTGTAACGGACGCTCTCGAAGAAGAGCAGTCCGACGATGTTGGCGACGTTGATCAGGAATGAACCGATCGCGATCAAGAGGATGATCGCGGCCTGCCCGGAGAGGTTTGCCCCGGTGTCCGTGCCGACCGCGACGGCGACCAGGCCCAGCGCCACGGTCCCGACGAAGCCGACCAGGATCCCAGCGATGTCGAGGCGCCGGACCGGCGGGAAGTTCCGGGTCTCGCGGATCACCTCCTCCTCGGTCTTCGCGTGAGCGGGCGCGTGCTCGACCGCGACGATCTCGGAGGCCGAACCGTCGGCCTCGGGCCGAGGCACCAGAAGCTGGGTCACCGGTTGGTGGAAATCCTTGCTGAGGTGGGTCCAGAGGCCCCGTTCAGCGTGCTCGCGCTCACTGTCGACGTGACTCACCACGACGATCTCGTCAGCCGGGAAGGTCGCCAGGCCGTCACCGACCGCGACCATCGGGTCGGGGTCGCCGACCGAACCGCTGGCGACCAGTCCCTGGCCGCGGATCTCCCGCAGGATCCGGTCCAGCCGGTCGCGGGCCTCACGTGAGGGGCCGTCCACGTCGCCCAGCTCCTGGTCGATCGCGGAGTGCGCCATGGCCGTCGCGATCACGTAGATCTCCAACCCCTCGATCGAGTCGAAGTGTGACCTGAGCTCAGAGGCCAGATCACGGCCGCGGAAGATCTCGTCGGCAACCAACAGCACCCGATGAGTCACTTCCTGGGTTTCGAACGCCGAAACGTTCGCGGATGATTCACCACTAACGATCTCAGCCATCATGGTTTCAACGTACCCGGCCGAAAGGGGTCAGAACCGTTTCCTGAGGAAATCTTGAGAGTGGCCCAAAGGTCAGCCCCCAAGGGGTGACGGCGGGATCGAAGTTTCGCCCTCGATCCCTTCGATCATCATCGGCAGCTCGTCGACGAAACACCAGGACCACTCCTCGCCGGGTTCCAGGGAACGCATCAAGGCGTGACCTGTTTCCGCGAAATGCCGGCTCGCGTGCTGCTCGGGCGAGCTGTCACAGCAGCCGACGTGGCCGCAGACCAGGCAGACCCTGAGGTGGAGCCACCGGGTGCCGTCCCGAAGGCATTCCTCGCAGCCTTCAACCGACTCGGGAAGCCGGGTCACGGTTAGCTGGTCGAGGTGGCTGCACTGATCGCTCATGGCTCGATGATCGGAAACCAGAGATTGAACTCGTCGAGATGCTCGCCGATCTGGCGGAAGATGTCCAGTCCGGGGCCCGGCTCGAGCTCGCCCGCCTCGATTGCGGCGTCAAGCGTCACCTCGCCCGCGACCAGCCGGTTCAACAGCTCACGGGTGATCTCCAGCACCGGCGCCTGCTCGTCCCGGTCGACCAGCGAGTGGCTGAGCGTGCCGTTCGAGAGCCGCAGCACCGCCCGCTCGCCGGTGTCCGAAATGTCCAGGTTGAGGTCCAGCCGGAGGTCGGCCGCGTTCACGCCGTGGAGTTTGATCGCGAAGAAGTTGAAGATCATCGGCAGGGTCATGGCCCGGACCGCATCGACGCTGGCGGTGCTGCCGATCGGGTAGCTGGGGGTCCCGTGCCGAAGCTCCTGCGCGCCCATCAGGTACGCGTTTCTCCAGGTGGTCGACTCGGTCTGGTACCCGAGCTGCTCGAAGGCGTCGGCCTGCAGTTCTCGCGCCTCCTGGTTCGACGGGTCGGCGAAGACGAGGTGACCGACCACCTCGGCCACCCAGCGGTACTCGCCCGCCTCGAACGAGTCCCTGGCCTTGGCCAGCGCGCTCTCCGCCCCGCCCATGAACTCGACGTATCGCCTGGCCGACTCGACCGGCACCATCGGCTCCAGGTTCGCGGGGTTGCCGTCATACCAGCCGAGATACCGGGTGTAGGTGGCCTTGACGTTGTGGCTGATCGTGCCGTAGTAGCTGCGGACGGACCAGTGCTTGGCCAGGCCGTCCGGCAGCTCGACCTGCTCCGCGATCTCCCGCGGGGTCAGGCCGTGGTTCGCCAGACGCAGGGTCTCATCGTGGATGTAGCGGTAAGCGTCGCGAGCCTTCTCCAGCATCTCGCGCACCCGCTCACCGCCCCAGACCGGCCAGTGGTGCATGCCGTACATCACGTCCGACTGCTCCGCCCAGCGGTCGATCGTGTCGTTCAGGTACATCGACCAGGCCAGTGGGTCGCGCACCTGCGCGCCCCGGATCGGGTACGTGTTGTGCATCGTGTGCGAGCAGTTCTCGGCCGTCGTCAGCGCCCGCAGCTCCGGGATGTACCAGTGCATCTCGGCCGGCGCCTCGGTGTCCGGGGTCAGCATGAACTCGAAGGTCAGCCCGTCGATCTCACGAGTCTCGCCGGTCCGGGTGATCGAGTCGGTCGGCGGAATCAGGGTGATCGTGCCGATCGAGGTCCCGATGCCGAGGCCGCAGCCGACCGTGCCCTGGGGATCGGGCGGCAGCAGGATCCCAAACTGGTACATCGAGCGGCGGGTCATCACGTTGCCGGCGGTGACGTTCTCCGAGACCGCCGCCTCGAGGAAGCCTTCCGGAGCGATGATCGGCACCCGGCCGGAATCGACCTCCTCCTGGCTGACCACGCCCCGCACCCCGCCGAAGTGGTCGACGTGGCTGTGCGAGTGGATCACCGCCACCACCGGCTTCTCACCGCGATGCTCGAAGTAGAGCTCCAGGGCCGCCTTCGCCACCTCGGTCGAGATCAGCGGGTCGACCACGATCACGCCGGTGTCGCCCTCGATGAAGGTGATGTTCGAGATGTCCAGGTTGCGGACCTGGTAGATCCGCTCGCAGACCTCGAACAGGCCGCCGTCCGCGGTCAGGCGGGCGTTACGCCAGAGGCTGGGGTTGACCGTCTCCGGCGGCTCCGCTACCCCGGAGGCAAAGGAGGCGATCCGGGCCGGATCGAAGACGAAGGCGCCGTCCTCCTTGAGCACCTGCCCGTCCGGCAACGGCGCGATCAGACCTCGCGTCGCCTCTTCGAAGGACTGCTCGTCTTCGAAGTCGAGGCAGCGGACACTGTGGACATGGGCCCGCCGGGTGTGATCGGTAGCGCCCTTTCGGTCGATGCTCAATGCCTCTCCTCGGTCTAGCTGACGGACGTCACATTATTCGATGGGCCGCTCGCAGACGGTGATGGTCACCGCCGCCGTGACCTCGGTCTCCGCTTCCAGCCCGGCCAGGGCGGACTCCATCCCGGCCGGATCCATTCGCCCGGCGCTCGGGCCCATCTCGACGAGGTCGCGGATCTCGCCCGGACCGAGCCTCATGGTCCATTCCAGAGCACGGCTCTCGGCGCCCTCCGCGAGGAGGCCGAGGCTGCGCTCCAGGCGCTCTTCCTTGTCGGGATCGACCGAGATCATGCCGAAGCCCTCGATCAGCTCAGCCAGGTGGCCGGCCTGCGGCGTGACCACCGCCAAGCGGCCCCCGGGCGCGAGGATCCGGGCCATCTCCTCCCCGTTGCGGGGCGAGAAGACGTTCAGCATCAGGCCGGCCGCCCGGTCGCGGATCGGGACCTCGTCCCAGATGTCGGCCACTATCGCGCTGGCCCGCTCGTGCGCCTTGGCGGTCCGGCGGGCAGCGAACTTCGAGTTGTCCACCCCGATCCCGACCCGTTCCGGAAGTGCTTCCAGGACCGCGGCCAGGTAGTGACCGGTCCCGCAGCCGAGATCCACCACCGCCCCGTCCGGCGCCCCGCCCGCGGCTTCGACCAGAGCCTCGGCCAGCGGCCGGAAGTGACCGGCCGCCAGGAAGCGATCCCGGGCGGCGATCATCTCGGCCGAGTCGGCGGTGTGCGTGCCGGAGTCCCGGCCCAGCAGGCTCGCGTAGCCCTGGCGGGCGATGTTCATCGTGTGCCCGTTCGAGCAGATCAGCGAGCCCCCGTTCTCACGCAGCTCACCCGCGCAGTGCGGGCAGATCAGTAGCTCAACCGCGGCCTTTTCCACCCGGCGCACTCTAGATGAGTGGTTTCGCCCTCTCGCGGTGGGTCGGATTTCCTGCCTTGGTGCCGGAAATCCGACCCACCGCGAAGTCCCGTGAGCGGCGACCCGCCATGATGCTCACTGGTGAGTGCCAGATGACATCGAAAGGCGTGCGTTCAACCCCGGCCGGCCTCCTGGTCGCGGTGGTCTCGGTGGCGATCGCCACCGCGCTGATCTATCCGCTCAAGGAGGTCGCGGCCGTCGCCTCCGCGGGAATGATCTACCTGCTGCCGGTCCTTGCCACCTCGATCTTCTGGAACCGTGGGGTCGGCCTGTTCACCGCGGTCCTCAGCGGCCTCGCCTTCAACCTCTTCCACATCCAGCCGACCGGCACCTTCTCGGTCAACTCCCCCGAGAACCTGGTCGCGCTGCTGATCTTCCTGCTGGTCGCGGTGATCACCTCGGGCATGGCCGAGATATCGAGGGGCCGCGCGCGGGAGGCCGAGCAGCGACGGCTCGAGGCGGACATCACCGCAGATCTCGCCAGCGACCTGCTGGCCGGCCGGGTGACCGACCGGCTGCCGGAAGCATCCCGCCGGCTGGCGGAGAACCTGGGCCTCGGCCAAACGCGTATCGCGCTCGGCCCGACCGACGCCGACGAGAGCATCGACATCGCCCTCGACCTCGGCGAGCAGCAGGGTCGTCTCGAGCTGTCGGTCAACACCCCGGAGGCGGAGGCCGGCTGGATCGCGGAGCGGATCGCGCCCTCCATCGAGGCGATCATGAAGGTCGCGCTGGAGCGAGACAGGCTGCAGGACCAGGCCATCGAGGGAGCCGCCCTGCAGCGCTCGGATGAGCTGAAGACGGCGCTGATCCGGTCGGTCTCCCACGACTTCCGCTCACCCCTGGCGGCGATCCTCGCGTCGGCCGAGGCGCTCAAGAGCCAGAGCCTGGACCCGGCCGAACGGACCGAGATGGCGGATTCGATCGCGGTCGAAGCGGCCCGGCTCTCGCGACTGGTCACCAATCTGCTCGACCTCTCCCGACTGGAGTCCGACGCCGCGGCTCCCCGGCGCGACTGGTGCAACCTCGAGGAGATCATCGAGACGGCGGTCGAGGAAGCCCGGCGCCGCAACCCGCAGGTGCCGGTGCAGACCAACCTCGAGACCGATGGCAGGCTGGCGCGGATCGACCCGGTGCAGACCGAGCGCGCCCTGGTCAACCTGATCGAGAACGCCCAGCGCTACTCAGACCCGGAGCCGGTCACCGTCCTGCTGCGCCAGATCCGCGAGGAAGGGATCATCCGGATCGTCGACCGCGGCCCCGGCATCCCGTCCGGGGATCTGGAACGGATCTTCGACCCGTTCGTGACCTTGGACCCGCACTCGACCCACCCCGGCTCAGGCCTGGGACTGGCGATCGCCCGTGGCTTCGTCGAGATGAACGGCGGCGAGGTCCGGGCCGAATCGCTGCCCGGCCAGGGCGCCACGTTCGTGATCGAGATGCCGCTCGGTGAGGTGAACGGCGTTGCCGGCTGAGAACGGGCGCCGGGTGCTGGCGGTCGACGATGAGATGGTGATCCTGCGAGCGCTGAAGCTGGTGCTGCGCGAGGCCGGGTTCGAGCCGGTCGCCGCGGCCACCGCGAGCGACGCGCTGGACCTGGTCGCCCTGCGGCCGCCGGACGCGGCGATCATCGATCTGGTCCTGCCGGACGGCGACGGGGTCGACATCTGCCGGGAGATCCGGGGCTGGAGCCAGATGCCCCTGATCGTCCTCTCGGCGATCGATGACGAGGACCACAAGGTCCGCGCCCTCGAAGCGGGCGCCGACGACTACGTGACCAAGCCCTTCAGCCCACGCGAGCTGATCGCCCGGCTCGAGGCCGCACTGCGCCGCGCACCGGGCGCGACCGGCGAACCGCGGATCGAGATCGGGGACCTCACGGTGGACGTCGCCGATCACACGGTCACCCTGGCCGGCGACGAGGTCCACCTCACCCCGATCGAGTACGACCTGCTGCGGCGCCTGGCCCTGAGCCGCGGCCGGCTGCTGACCCACCGCTCGCTGCTCGCCGAGGTCTGGGGACCGAACTACGTGGACGACACCCAGGTCTTGCGCACGCACATCGCCAACCTGCGGCGCAAGATCGACCCGGACGGGTCACGCCGGCTGATCCGCACCGAGACCGGTGTCGGCTACCGCTTCACCGGCTGACCCACACAGAATCTTCACGCCGGGCCCCGGAAGCCACACAGGGCCTTGACGCCCGCGGGCGGACGCTGGGGGCATGGAAATCCTCGGTCTCCTTCTCGGCCTGGTCGCCTTCGGCGTCTTCGGCCTCTTCCTGAAGCTCCTGGAGCGCGTGTGAACGCCGTCGCGGTGATCAGCCTGGTGGTCTGCGCCGGCCTGTTCGGCTACCTCGGTTACGCCCTGATCCGTGGGGAGAAGCTCTGATGGACTGGCCTGGCGTGGCGCAGCTGGCTCTGCTGATCGGCCTGCTGATCGTTCTCACTCCCCCGCTGGGGGCATACATGGCGCGGGTGTTCTCGGGTCAGAGGGTCTGGCTCTCCCCGGTGCTCGGCCCGGCGGAACGAGCGGCGCTCCGGCTCTTCGGCAGCGAGGCGAGGAGGGATCAGGACTGGAAGCGATACGGCATCTCGCTGCTGGCCTTCTCCGCGGCTTCCTGGACCCTCCTCTACCTGATCCTCGCCACGCAGTCCGCCCACCCGTGGAACCCGCTGGGACTCGGCGCGATGCCGTGGGACGTGAACTTCAACACGACCTCGTCCTTCGTCGCCAACACCAACTGGCAGTTCTACGCGGGCGAGACCACGCTCTCGTACTTCTCCCAGATGGCCGGCCTCACGGTGCAGAACTTCGTCTCGGCCGGGGTCGGCATCACCGTCGCCGTGGCGCTCATCAGGGGCAACGTCGGCCGCTCCGGCGGCGCGCTCGGCAACTTCTGGCAGGACCTGATCCGGGCGGTTCTCTACATCCTGCTGCCGATCTCGATCCTCGCCGCGCTCTTCTTCATCTCGCAGGGCGTGATCCAGAACCTCTCCGATTACGTCGGCCTCTCGACTCTCACCGGCCACGAACAGGTCCTCGGCATGGGCCCGAACGCCTCGCAGGAGGCGATCAAGCTGCTGGGGACCAACGGCGGCGGCTTCTTCAACGTCAATTCCGCGATGCCGTTCTCCAACCCGAACCCGCTCACGAACTTCGTCGGGGTACTGCTGATCCTGCTGATCCCGGCCGCCCTGACCGCGACCTTCGGCCGGATGGTGGGCAGCCGCCGCCAGGGCTGGGCCATCTTCGCCGCGATGATGACGCTCTTCATCATCGCCGTGGTCGTCGTCCACCTGGCCGAGTCGCAGGGCTCCCCCGCTCAGCACCTCGCCGGGATAGCGGGCGGCAACATGGAAGGCAAGGAGACCCGCTTCGGAGTCGCCGGCAGCTCGCTCTTCGCGACGGTCACTACGGTCGCCTCCTGCGGCGCGGTCAACGCGGCGATGGAGTCCTTCACCGGGCTCGGCGGCGCGGTGCCGATGGCCAACATGATGACCGGCGAGGTGATTTTCGGCGGGGTCGGCGCCGGCCTCTACGGGATGCTGATGATGGTCCTGATCGCCGTCTTCCTGGCCGGGCTCATGGTCGGACGCACCCCCGAGTACCTCGGCAAGCGGATCGGCGCCCGCGAGGTCAAGCTGGTCGCGATCGCGGCCCTGACGACGCCGCTCACGATGTTGTCCCTGACCGGCCTGGCGATGGCCACCAAGTGGGGCGAACCGTCGATTGCGAGCGTCGGGCCGCAGGGCTTCTCGGAGACCCTCTACGCCTACGTGTCCCAGGCCGCCAACAACGGCTCCGCCTTCGCCGGCTACACCGGGTTCGTCCAGCCCGACGGAACCAACACCGGCGCCTTCGGGATCACCTTCGCCGACCTGATGGGAGGCGCGGCGATGCTGGCCGGCAGGTTCCTGCCGATCCTCGCGGTGCTGGCGGTGGCCGGTTCCCTGGCGGGCAAGCGGGTCGCGCCGGAGGGGGCGGGCACCTTCCGCACTGACACCCCGACCTTCGTGCTGCTGCTGATCGGGGTGGTGCTGCTGGTCGCCTTGCTCACCTTCGTCCCGGCCCTGCTGCTCGGCCCAATCGTTCAAGCACTCTCGGAAGGACTGTTCTGATGACCTCCACGATCCGGGCGACCTTGGCTGCGGTCGCCGTCTTCACCCTGACGCTGGGCCTCGCCTACCCGTTGCTGTCCACGGTAGTGGCCGGCGTCATCGCCCCCGACGGCTCGCGGGGATCCCTCCTCGAACGGGACGGCGAGGTCGTCGGCTCGAGCCTGATCGGCCAGAGCTTCGCGGGTCATCCCGCCTACTTCCAGTCCCGCCCTTCGCAGTCGGGCTACTCGGCTGACGCGACCTTCTTCTCGAACGCCGGCCCCAACGGGAGGGGCACCTACCGGGCGATCAAGGCGAACGCCGCGCTGTACCTGAAGCGAGAGGGGAGGTTCTCGCCTGGCCTGAGGACCGGGGACATCCCGCCGTCGGCGGTCATGACCTCGGCCTCCGGGGTCGACCCCGACATCTCGCCCGAGGACGCGCGGATCCAGGCGAACCGGGTCGCCGCCAGGCGCGGCATCCCGCTCGCCGACGTGCTCGATCTGGTTGACGCGAACACGAGCGGCCGGAGCCTCGGATTCCTCGGTGACCCGGCGGTCAACGTGCTCGAACTCAACCTCGACCTGGACCAGGAGTACCCGCGATGACCCAGCCCGACAACTCGATCTTCACCCGCAGCAACCTTTCCACGGCGGCCCTCGAGTCGCTCAGGAAGCTCGATCCGCGTCGGGTCGTCAGGAGCCCGGTGATGTTCGTGGTCGAGGTCTCGGCCGTCCTGATCACCGCCCTCTGGGCGGCCCAGGTTCTCGGCGCCGGCGGCTCCGGCATCGGTGACACACCCGCCTGGTTCTCCTTCACGGTGGCGCTGCTGCTCTGGCTCACGGTCGTCTTCGCGAACCTCGCCGAAGCGGTCGCCGAAGGCCGCGGCAGGGCACAGGCCGACGCGCTCCGCGCGATGCGCTCCGACACCGAGGCGCGGCTGGTCGACGGGAGCATCCGTCCGGCTGCCGAGCTGGCGACCGGTGACCTCGTGGTGGTCGAGGCCGGCGAGATCATCCCCGGCGACGGGACGATCACCGAGGGGATCGCCTCGGTGGACGAGTCCGCGATCACCGGCGAGTCGGCCCCGGTGATCCGCGAGGCCGGCGGCGACCGCAGCGCGGTGACCGGCGGGACCCGCGTGCTCTCGGACCGCATCGTGGTCGAGATCACGCAGCAGCCGGGGCAGTCCTTCCTCGACCGGATGATCGCCCTGATCGAGGGCGCCTCGCGGCAGAAGACGCCGAACGAGATCGCCCTGAACATCCTGCTCGCCGGCCTGACGATCGTCTTCCTGGCGGTGGTCCTGACCCTCGCCTCGTTCGCCGAGTACGCCGGGACCCCGGTCTCGGTGGCGATGCTGGCCTCGCTCCTGGTCGCCCTGATCCCGACCACGATCGGTGCCCTGCTGCCGGCGATCGGGATCGCCGGCATGGACCGCCTGGTCCGCCGCAACGTGCTGGCGTTCTCCGGCCGCTCGGTCGAGGCTTCGGGTGACGTGGACGTGTTGCTGCTCGACAAGACCGGCACGATCACGCTCGGCAACCGCCAGGCGCACGAGTTCGTGCCGATGCCGGGGGTTCCCGAGGCAGAGCTCGCGGAGGCCGCCCAGATGGCCTCGCTGGCCGACGAGACCCCGGAGGGACGCTCGATCGTGATCCTGGCCAAACAGCTCGGGATCAGAGAGCATGATTTCGGTGATGCGCAACCCGATTTCGTTCCCTTCACGGCGGAGACCCGCATGAGCGGGGTCGACTTCCAGGGCAGCAGGCTCCGCAAGGGGGCCGGCGACTCGATCCTCGCCTGGATCGAGAGTCAGGGCGGCCAGGCCCCGCACGAACTCGCTCCGGCCCTGGAGCGGATCGCCCGCGAGGGCGGGACGCCGCTGGCGGTCGCCCGTGACTCCCAGGTGCTCGGCGTGGTCTACCTCAAGGACGTGATCAAGGACGGCATGGCCGAGCGCTTCAGCCAGCTGCGCGCGATGGGCATCCGCACCGTCATGGTCACCGGTGACAACCCCCTGACCGCCGCCAAGATCGCCGAGGAGGCCGGAGTCGACGACTTCCTCGCCGAGGCCACGCCAGAGGCGAAGCTGGAACTGATCCGGGGCGAGCAGGCCGAGGGTCGCATGGTGGCGATGACCGGCGACGGCACCAACGACGCGCCGGCCCTGGCCCAGGCCGACGTCGGGGTGGCGATGAACACCGGCACCCAGGCAGCCCGGGAGGCCGGCAACATGGTCGACCTCGACTCCAACCCGACCAAGCTGATCGAGATCGTGGAGGTCGGCAAGCAGCTCCTGATCACCCGGGGGGCGCTCACCACCTTCTCGATCGCCAACGACGTGGCCAAGTACTTCGCGATCCTGCCGGCGATGTTCGCGACCACCTACGCCCTGGCCGGAGAGAGCGAAGGCCCGCTCGCCGCACTGAACGTGATGCAGCTCGGAACCCCGGAATCGGCGGTCCTCTCGGCCCTGATCTTCAACGCGGTCGTGATCCCGGCGCTGGTGCCGCTCGCCCTGCGGGGGGTCAGCTACCGCCCGGTCGGCGCGACCGCCCTGCTCAGGCGCAACCTGCTGATCTACGGGCTCGGAGGGCTGATCCTGCCCTTCGTCGGGATCAAGCTGATCGACCTGGTGGTGCACGGGCTGTGTGGGGTCTAGCCGACCATCTGACGCCGCACCGGGGCCGGCACCGGATCCTGCTGGGGATGGCCCCCGGCGTCGGCAAGACCTACCGGATGCTGCAGGAGGGCCGGGCCGAGCGGGCCGAGGGACATGACGTGGTGATCGGGTATCTGGAGCCGCACGACCGACCGGAGACGGCCGCCCAGGCCGAGGGGCTGGAGATGATCCCTCGGCGCCTCCACCCGGTCGGATCGGTGGTGCTGCCGGAGATGAACCTTCAGGCGGTGCTGAACCGGGCGCCGGAGATCGCGCTGGTCGACGAGCTGGCCCACACCAACGCGCGCGGCTCGACCCACGAGAAACGCTACGAGGACGTGCAGGACCTGCTGGAGGCCGGGATCAGCGTCATCTCGACCGTCAACGTCCAGCACCTGGAATCGCTCAACGACCAGCTCGCGGACCTGACCGGGGTGCGAGTCCGGGAGACCCTGCCCGACGATGTCCTCAAACAGGCCGATGAGATCGTCCTGATCGACCTCACCCCCCAGGACCTGATCGAGCGGCTCCGCGAGGGGAAGGTCTACCCCCGCCCGCAGGTCGAGCAGGCGCTGGGCTCCTTCTTCAAGCCCGAGAACCTGGCGGCCCTGCGGGAGGTCGCGCTGCGACAGGTGGCAGAAGACGTCGAGTCCCGCCGCCTGGTCACCTCCCCCTCCGTTCCCTCGCGCGACCAGGCGGAGCGTCACGGCCTCGCCTTCGCGGAGCGCATGCTGGCGCTCGTCACTCCGGAGCCGCACTCGCAGCGGCTGATCCGCCGGGCCTGGCGCTCGGCCCGTCGGCTCGGGGCGGAGCTCGACCTGCTCTGGGTCGCACCGCCCTCGGTGCGCGCGCCCGAGGCTGATCCCCGACTGGCCCCGCTGCGGCGCCTGGCCTCGATCCTCGGCACCGACCTGATCGTCGAGACGGGGGACGATCTGGTCCAGACGGTGAGCGAGATCGCCCGCCGACGGGGCACGACCTACGTGCTGATCGGAGCGCCGAAGACGCGCCGGGGCCCGTCTCGGCTGCGCGCTTCCCTGGTCGAGCGCCTGACCGAGGCGATGCCGGGGGTCGACATCAGAATCGTCAGCGACCGTTCGAGGCTGGAGCGATGACCCACGAACGTGCGCTGATCCTCCTCCTCGCGGTGAGCACCGCCCTGCTCGGGCTGGCCCTGGCCCGGGAGGTACGGCGGCGGCGGCGCGAGGACGACTCGGGCGAGACGCTGCTCTTCCCCTTCGACATCTCGACCTTCTCCTGCGAGGCGCTGGACCGCTCGATCCAGATCGCCAAGGGCTCCGGCGCCACCTTGCTCCCCTCCTACCTCGCCGTGGTCCCGCTCCGGGTCTCGCTGGATGCCGCGCTGCCCCGGCACGCCGAGCGGGCGGTCCCGCTGCTCGACCGGATCGAGGTCGCGGCGAACCGCCAGGGCGTGAGAGTCGACTCCTCGATCGAGTCGGGGCGCTCGCTCCGCCACGCGCTCTCGCGGACGATCGGCGCACGGCATCCCGACCAGGCGATAATCGCCGCCGCCTCCGGCGACCGTGACGGCTTCAGCCCGGATGACATCGCCTGGTTCCTGGACCGGGTCGACTGCGGCGTGGTCGTGCTCAAGCCTCCGGCCTGAGCGCGCAGGCCGAAAACGGGCTCTGCGAGCCCGTTCCAATACTTCACTTTGTATAGTGAAAGCGATGCCCACCTTCCGGAGACTCCTGGGATTCGTGCGGCCCCACCGTCGCGAACTGTGGGGGTCGATGGTCTTCGCGTGGCTCGCGATGGGCATGACCGTGCTCATCCCCTGGCTGGTCGGTCAGGCGGTGAACGCGGTCCAGGACGGCGACGAGACCCAGCTGTTCTGGTTCGCCGGTGCGATCCTCGGCGCGGCCGTGCTGCGGCTGGGCCTGACCGTGATCAGGCGGATCATCGCCGGCAAGGTGTCACTGGCGGTCGAGTACGACCTGCGCCAGGAGGTCTACGCCCACCTGATGCGCCTCGAGCTCGGCTTCTTCGACCGCAACCAGACCGGCCAGCTGATGAGCCGTGCAACCGTGGATCTGCAGGCGATCCGCTTCTTCCTCGGCTACGGGCTGATCTTCTTCAGCCAGAGCCTCCTCACGGTCGCCCTGGCCGGCGTGGTGATGCTGGTGATCAACCCCTGGCTGGCCCTGATCGCCCTCGCCCCCGCTCCGCTGATCGTCTTCACGGCGCTCCGCTACACCCGCCAATCGCGGCCGGCGATGCAGGAGGTCCAGCAGCGGGTCGCCGAGCTGACCGCTCAGGCCGAGGAGAGCGTCGCCGGGATTCGCGTCGTCAAGGCGTTTGCCCGCGAAGACCACCAGTTCGAGCGCTTCCAGGGCGCGGTCGACCGCCTCTTCGATCAGAGCATGACCTCGACCCGGATCCAGGCCTTCTTCACGCCGCTGATCGGCGCCCTGCCGCAGATCGGCACCGTGCTGGTCCTGCTGATCGGCGGGCACGCAGTCCTCAACGGAAATCTTGACCTCGGCCAGTTCACCGCCTTCTACACCTACATGCTGATGCTGGCCGGCCCGCTGCGCACGGTCGGCATGGCGCTCGGCATGGGCCAGCGGGCGATCGCCGCCGGCAACCGGCTCTTCGAGGTCCTCGACCGCGAGCCGCGGCTCAGCTCGAAGGCCGAAGCGTTGCCGCTGCCGGCCGGCGGCGGCGCGGTCAGCCTCGATTCGGTCTCGCTCAGCTACGGGCCGGAGGCGCCGGAGGCCCTCCAGGAGGTCGACTTGGAGGTCGCGGCCGGCACCAGGATCGCCCTGGTCGGACCCTCCGGCTCGGGCAAGACCAGCCTGGTCGCGCTGCTCGCCCGCCTCTACGATCCGACCAACGGCAGCGTCAGCATCGACGGAGCCGACCTGCGCGACGTCGAGCTGGCCTCACTCCGCCACCAGATCGCCTACGTCGCCGATGACAGCTTCCTCTTCAGCGACACGATCGCCGGCAACATCGCCTACGCGCGGGCCGACGCGTCCCGCGAGGAGATCGAACGGGCGGCTCGCCTCGCCCAGGCGGCCGAGTTCATCGAAGCGTTGCCGGACGGCTACGAGACCGTGGTCGGCGAGCGCGGCCTGACGCTCTCCGGCGGGCAGCGGCAAAGGGTGGCGATCGCCCGTGCGCTCCTGGCCGAACCCCGCATCCTGATTCTCGATGACGCCACCTCCTCCCTCGACGCGAGCACCGAGCAGCGGATCCGCAGCGGGCTGGCGGAGGCGATGGCCGATCGCACCACCTTCGTGATCGGGCATCGGCTCTCGACCATCTCGCTGGCCGACGAGGTGGTCCTGATGGATCAGGGCCGGATCCGCGACCGCGGCACGATCAGCGAGCTGACCGACCGCTCGCCCCTCTTCCGAGAGCTGACCGGCGGCAGCGGCGAGGATCCGCTCTTCGTCTCCGAGGACGAGGAGGTGCTCGCGTGAGCGACCACCGCGAGATCGTGAAGGGGCGCGGACGCAAGCTGCGCTGGACGCTCGGCCTGCTTCGCCCCTACCGCCTCCGCATCTTCTTCATGGCGCTGGCCGTGCTCGCCTCGACCGCCAGCGCGCTGGCCCCGCCGTGGCTGGCCGGCCGCGCGATCGACGCCGGCATCATGACCGCCGATATCTCGGCGCTCAACCTCACCATCGCGCTGTTCGCCGTCGCCGTGGTCGTGAACGCGGTCACCTCCTGGCTGCAGACCTGGCTGGTCGGCTGGGTCGGGATCAGGGTGCTGCAGGACCTGCGCGAACAGGTCTTCAAGCACATCCAGCGCATGTCGATCGGCTTCTTCAACCGCAACCGCCCTGGCACCTTGATTTCCCGCATGACCAATGACATCGAGGCCCTCAACCAGCTGATCAGCGAGGGCATCGTGACCCTGTTCGCGAACCTGTTGACCCTGATCGGGGTGGTCGCGATCATGCTGCTGCTGGACTGGCGGCTCGCTTTGGTCACCTTCGCGGTCCTGCCGCTGCTGCTGATCACCAGCCTGGTCTTCCGCAAATACTCGGCCGGGGCCTTTCGCGAGACCCGGGAGCGGATCGCCCAGGTCACCGCTCACTTGCAGGAGACCCTGAGCGGGGTGCGGGTGGTGCGGAGCTTCGGGCAGGAGTCCCGCCACATCAGCCGCATGACCGAGCTGAACGAAGCGAACCGCCAGGCCAACATGGCGACCGTGTACCTGAATGCCAGCTACTTCCCGGCGACCGAGCTGCTGACCGCGGTCGGCACCGCGGCGATCCTGCTCTTCGGCGGCTGGCAGACGATCGAGGGCAACATCATGATCGGCGTGGTCGTCTCCTTCGTCGGCTACCTGCAGCTCTTCTTCGACCCGATCCAGCAGTTGGCCCAGCTTTACGCGACCTACCAGCAGGGCATGGCCGCCCTGGACAAGATCTTCACCCTGCTCGACACCGAGGCCGAGATCGTCGACTCGCCCGAGGCGATCGACCCGCCCCGGCTCGACGGGAAGGTCTCCTTCGAGAACGTCTCCTTCAGCTACGCTGATGACGGGAACTGGGCCACCAGGGACATCAGCTTCGAGATCGAACCCGGTGAAACCGTCGCCCTTGTGGGCAGCACCGGCGCCGGAAAGTCAACTCTCGCGAAGCTGATCACGAGATTCCACGATCCCCAGCGGGGCCGCATCCTGATCGACGGACGCCCTCTGTCCGACTACAAGCAGCGCCCGCTGAGGCGCCAGATGGGCATCGTGCCCCAGGAAGGTTTCCTCTTCTCGGGCTCGATCGCCGAGAACATCGCCTTCGGCCGTCCCGACGCCGACATCTGCGAGATCGCCGGGGCAGCCGACGCGGTCGGGGCGACCCCGTTCATCGAGCGGCTCAGCGATGGCCTCGAGACCGAGGTCGGTGAGCGCGGGGTCCAACTCTCGTCCGGCCAGCGCCAGCTGATCGCCTTCGCCCGGGTGATCCTGGCCGAACCCCGCATCCTGATCCTCGACGAAGCCACCTCCGCGGTCGACACCCGCACCGAGAAGGTGATCGAGAAGGCACTGGACGAGGTCCTCCAGGGCCGCACCGCGGTGGTGATCGCCCACCGCCTATCCACGATCCGCCGCGCCGACCGCATCATCGTCCTCGAAAACGGCCAGATCGCCGAAACCGGCAGCCACGAAGAACTGATCGCCGCCGCCGGCCGCTACGCCGAGCTCTACGGCTCCTGGACCGAAAACTCCTGAACACCCAGAGCTAGCGGCCTCCAGCCACGGGCTGGCAAGGACTGGGGGTTCTAGCCCGGGCCGATGCCGCCGCTGGATGATCCGCCGCCGCTGCTGCCGCCGCCGGTCGAGCCGCCGGTTGAGGGCGGGGTCGGGGCGACGCCGCCGCCCGTGTTCGTGGGCGGCGCGGGTGCGGTCGGCGTCTCGGTCGTCGGGGGCGCCGTCTCCGTGGTCGGCGGCGTGTAAGTCTCGGTCGGGGCGGTGCCGGTCGACTCACCGGTGTCAGTGCCGGTCGAGGGGTAGCTGGTCGTCTCCGGCGCCTCGGCACAGTCCGTGAACCCGTACTGCTCGGCGGCAGACTGGAACTCGCTGGTGTCACCGGTGCCGGTGCCGAGGTCCCGGGCGGCCCCGATCACGTCGGTCGGCGCCTGGCCGTCGCTCGGAGTTCCGAGGTCACTCAGCTCCTGGGCGATCCCGGTGTAGATGTTGGCGATCTGGGACGAGGTGGTCGTCTCGTCGGCGGTCGAGGCCTCGATCGCGCCCAGCGCGGAGTTCGCTTCGGCGCAGATCACGTCACCCTGGCGGATCAGCTCGTCCTGGGTGATCGTCGCGGTCTCCTCCGGAGTGGTCGTCGCCGTCGGGGCGGGCGTCTCCTCATCGTCACCGCCGCCGCAGGCGGCAAGGCCGATCCCGAGGGCGATGACGGCAAGCGACGAGAGCAGCAGCCGACGGATGTCGAATCTGGAGGTAGACACGGATTGACGGTAACAGACGCTGCGGTCGGGATCTGCCTCTCGAGCGGGTGGAACAGCCGGTGGCAATCGGGGTCTCGCGGAAGCTTTCAGAGTGCATCGGAGAGGCCGCGTCGTTATCCTTCCTGGGACCCGCTGCGGGATAGAATAATGGTAATTCGTGCGGTTCTGGTCCGTGAAATCGGGGTTCGAGTCCCTGTCCCGCAGCCTTCATCAGACGTGAGACGCCCGGCCCCGCGCCGGGCTTTTTCGTGGCCCGATACCTCCCGGCCGGGTCAGGACTCGGTGAAGATCGCCTTGAGCTCTTCTTCGCGATCGGGGTCGAGCACGGCGAGGATGTCGTCGCCCTCCTCGAAGACCGTCGAGGCGTTCGGGACCACACCGCGGCCGTCGCGGATGACCGCGATGACCAGGGAATTGTCGGGAGTGTTTATGTCCCCCACCGACCTGCCGACCACGGGTGATTTCGCTCCCAGCCGGATCTCGATGATCTCGATCTCCTCTTCCTCGAGATCGAGCAGGTGAACCAGGTTGTGATGCGGCACCTCGTGCTCGAGCAGGCGCAGGATCAGCTCGGTCGCGGAGACCACCGGCTTGATCCCGAGCAGGTCGAAGTGAGCCCGGTTGCTCGGGTTGTTGACCCGGGCGATGATCCGGTCGATCCCGTACTTCTCCTTCGCCACCTGGCAGATCAGGATGTTGTCCTCGTCATCGCCGGTGACCGCGATCACCATGTCGGCCCGCTCGATACCAGCCCGGTCCAGCACCCATAGCTCGGAGGCGTCGCCGTAGAGCACGTTGTGCTCGAGCAGCTGCTCGACCCCGATGTACCGCTGGCGCCGGTTCTCGATCAGGGTCACCTCGTGGCCCTGGCCGAGCAGCTCGCGAGTGAGATTCACGCCGACCTTGCCGGCCCCGGCCACGATCACATACATCTACTCGCCTCCCTCGTCCGGCGCGACGCTGCGCAGCTTGTCCTCCAACATCTCGATCGCCACCTTGGTCGGACAGATCGTCTTCAGGCCCTGCTCCCGGTACCACTCGGCCCGGAGCGGGTCGAGGATACGGGCGATCACCGTCTCGACCTCGTAGCGCCGCTGGGCGATCTGCGAGATCACGATGTTGGTGTTGTCGCCGTTGGTGGCAGCGACGAAAGCATTCGCCTGCACGATGCCCGCCTCTTCCAGGGCCTGGGTCTCGAGCGCGGTTCCGACCGTGAACTGGCCTCCTGCCTCTTCCCAGGACGTATCGAGACCGACCTCGAGCCGGGCGTGCGACTCGGGGTCCTGGTCGAGGCAGGAAACCTCGTGGCCGTCGGCCAGCATCGACCGAGCCACACTGGAACCGACCCGCCCGCAACCAACGATTACAACGAACATCCGGCCATGTTATCCGCAGTCGGGCGGGGTCCAACCCGCCCTCCCAGTGAAACCCGTCGTCCTACAGAAACAAATGATGGATAGGCCGACTCCACCGGTCATCCTCCGGGGGCGGTCAACAGGACACGGCATGGGGATCGCTTCAGGACGTAGGCGGTTACCGGGCCGATCTCTTCGGGGCGGTAGTCGCCGATTCCGCCGAGGCGGGCGCCGCCCCTGATCGGGCTCGGCGGCTCGGCGCCCATCACGATCGCGTCGACCCCCAGACGGCGGGCCGCGATGACGATGCCCGTCCCGCGGCGCCTGACCCGCCCGATCTCGACCCGCACCTCCACCCCCTCGTACTCGTCGGCGACCTCCTTGGCCCGCTTGGTCGCCCGTTGGGCTTCGTCCGCAACCTCTTCGGGCAGCGGATCCTTGATCGCCCGGGTCAAGGGGATCTCAATCAGGTAGAGGATGGTCAGGACCGCCTGGGCGTCGCTCTCCTCCGGATCGCCCTCGGCCGCCATCCGGCCCGCGGTCGAGACGATGTCATCATCAATCTGGGTGCCGAAGATCGGGACCAGGATGTTGTGGAAATCGATCGAGACCCGCGGCCGGGTCAATGCCCGCGGCTCCACCGAGACCTGGCGGGTCAGGCTGATCTGCTCGACCACCTTCCGGTAGATCACGTACCCGACCAGGCCGATCGCGAGCCATCCCAGTCCGGCCCAGCGGGCCGAGTCATGGAAGAGCAGCACCGAGACCAGGGCGAGGCTGCTGAGGATCGCGCCTGCCACCGCGGTCAGCGGTCGCGAGGCGCCGAGGATGGGAACGCTGAGCGGCGCCCGGAACGGCCGCTCGGCGTCGGGCATGGTGCGCCGCAGCTTCAGCACCGAAAGGTTGGCGATGGTGATCGCCAGGGTCGCGCCGAAGGCGTAGATCCCGGCCAGAGCCTCGACGTCACCGGTCAAGGCCAGGCCGAAGACCGCCACGGCGCAGAGGATTATCGCCTTGTAGGGCACTTCGTAGCGACGGCCGAGCTGACCCAGCCAGCTGGGAATCTGCCGGTTGACGGCCAGCGTGTAGGTGTGCCGCGAGACACCCAGCATCGCGGTGTTCGCCGCCCAGATCAGGGTCCCCGCCGCGACGATCGCGACCAGCCACTGCAGCCCGTCGGAGAGCCATCCCGGATCGAACGCGGCCACCACCCCGAGGACGGGCGCCTCGATATATGTGGTGCCGAGGTCGGTGACCGGGCCGTCGGGCCCGATGTAGACCGGCAGGGCCATCAGCGCGACCGCGGCCATGGCCGCGTAGAGCAGGGGCACGGTCCATATCACGCGGGTCACGACCCTGGTGAACTGGCGGGGATTCAGGTCCAGGTCCGGGGCCAGGTTGGAAACCGCCTCGATCCCGGCGTAGGCCAGCATCGCCAGGACGGTCGCGTAGATCACATCGGTGGCGCCCGGGCTCGTGAAGAGGTCGATGTGCCGGGTCAGGCTAGACGGATCCATCACCACGAGCACGCCGACCGCGATGATCAAGAGCTGCGTCAACAGGTCGATCCCGGCCAGCACGACCAGGAAACGGGGCCGGCGCCGGGCGGGCACGTCCAACGTGTTGAGGACCGTGATGTAGAGCACCACCGCGGCGATGATCACGGGCACCCAGATCGTGCCGTCGAGGTTGCCGGTGATGGGACGCAGGTAATGCGGCACCGAAAGCACCGCCAGCGCGATCACGATCAGGTAATCGAGCAGGATCACCCAGCCGGCGACGAACGCGATCAACTCATTGAAGGCATGCCGGGCAAAGGAGGAAGAGCCGCCGCGCTCCCGCAGCATCGCGCTGCCCTCGAAGTAGGTGAACATCGTGAGCACGAAGAGGACGCCCGCCGCGACGAAGATCAACGGCGTCAGGCCCAGCCCCTTCTTGGCGACCACGCCGAGCGAGAAGTAGATCGAGAAACCGACCGCCGCGTAGGTCACGACCAGAAGCCACAAGGCGCCGGATTCCGGCGCCTTGTTGGGGATCTTCACATCCCGCATCTTCATTTCGGATCGTCCCGGGCCATCTTGCGTTGCACCAGGTATCGGCCCACACCGACCCCGATGAAGGCGATCCCGATCAGGAACCCGACCGAGAGCGGGCCGCCGCCCTGGGCGATAGTCATCGCCAGGATGGCGATCCCGATCACCAGGTAGACCGCGGAAAGAGCGCGGATCGAGCGATCGTAGAAACCCCCGGACCTCACGCCCTCACCAGTTTCCGGTCCGCTGGGGTCTCGGGCGAATCGGGATCCTCGGAGACGACGATCACTCGGCAGGGCCTCTCCCGGAGCACCGTCTCCAAGGTCTTGCCGTACTGCGGCACCCCGCGCCGCGACTGCAGGCCGATCACGATCGCGGCCGCCTTCGAGGTCCGCGCCTGACGGGCGAGGAAGTAGCCCTCCTGGCCCGGCCGCACCCTCTCCACCCGCCCGGACACCCGCAGCCCGGCGATCAGCTTGGCCCGCTCGATCTTGCCCTGAGCCTCCTTCTCCTGCTCGATCATCGAGCTCTCGAGCGGCAGGTGAGTCGGCACCGTGAGCAGGGCGGTTATGTGGATCCCCCGGCGTCGGTCCGAGGTCAGCTTGGCCGCGGTGGCCATCACCTCTTCCGAGAAAGGCTGGTCGGCCGGGAAGGCGACGATCACCGACTTGTACTCGATCTCCTCCACCCCGAGCGGCTCGGGAAGCAGCACCTTGACGGTCTTGGTCAGTGGCAGCTCCTGATGCCGGCGGAAGACGACGTAGGCCGCCAGTCCCATCGCCAGCCAGATCAGCCCGACCGCCAGCGTGACCGGGTTGAGCGCCATCACGACCAGCCAGGCGGCGAACGTGCCGACGCCTCCAAACAGGGCGGTGAGCGGAATCAGCGCCCCCCGAAAGCGGATGCTTCCCTTCGGCTTCCATGGGCGCGGCACGTCGGGCTGCGTCTGGCGGAGCCGGATCACCGCGGCATGGGCGATCGTGAACGAGAGCATCGCGCCGAAGGAGTACATCGTGGCCAGGAAGGAGGCCTGACCCGGCAGGAGCGTGATGATCGCGAGAACGGCGAAGAAGGTGATCGCGATGTACGGCGTCCGGTAGGTCGGATGGATCCGGCGGATCGCCTCCGGCAACTGCCGGTACTGACCCATCGAGTAGCTCAGCCTCGAAACGCCGATCAGACCCGCGTTGGTCGCGATGAACAGGATCACCGCCGCCAGCACGCCGACGTAGATCCTGAGCACATCGGTCAAGCCGGAGGAAAGGCCCAGGTTCTCCACGATGCCGAGAATCGGGTCGTCGGCGAAGGTGGTTCCCAGCTCGGTCACGTACTGACCGGCCTGGTTCATCTCGACCGGCATCGCGGAGAGCGCGACGATCGGGATGAAGAGATACAGGCCCAGGACCGCGAGTACGACCAGAGCGACTCCCTGAGGCACCGAGCGGGCCGCGTCCTTGGCCTCCTCGGACATGTTCGAGATCGTCTCGATGCCGGTGTAGGCGATCATCCCGACCCCGATCCCGAGCGCGAAATCGGGCCAGGTCGGGGCGACCCCGAGATGGATGTTGGAGATCAGTATGTCCGTGTTGAAGACGAGGAACATCCCGATCCCGACCAGCACGATCTGGGTCGCGACGTCGGCCACCGCCAGGATGATGTTGAGCCGGGCCGATTCCTGCCCGCCCCTGACGTTGAGCCAGGCGAGGAAGGCGATCACCGCGGCGCCGCCGATGATGTCACCGGGTGCGTGCCCGAGCGCCGGCCAGAAGACCGCGAGGTAATGGGGCACGAAGTAGGCCGAGATCGCGCAGGTGATCGTGTAGTTGAGCATCTGCGCCCAGGCCGCGATGAAGCTGACCAGTTCGTTGAAGGCGTGGCGCCCGAAGGACGATGAGCCGCCCGCCTCCGGGTACATCACCGTCGCCTCGGCGTAGGTCGCGGCGGTGCAGACGAAGATCAGCCCCGCGACCATGAAGGCGAGCGGGGTCAGGCCCAGAGCGAACGCGGCGGTGACACCGAGCGCGTAATAGATCGAGGAGCCGACGTTGCCGTAGGCGGCGGCGAACAAGGCGCCCGAGCCATAGATGCGACTCAGGCTCTGGTCACGCGGGATTCGTTCAGCCAACGGGCATCAGCTCAGCCGGCGCTGGTGGCAGACCTTCCCCAGGCCCACTCCAGCACTACCTTCAACGAGCCGTCGGGCGCCGTGTCGACCGTGATCGGGACCGGCATGGCGCGGCGCATCTCGGTGACCAGATCTCCACCCGCATCGACTTCGAGGATGAAGGTCGCCTGGTCATTGGATCGCTCGACCGAGACCACCTGTCGGACCGAAGAAAGCCCGCGCAGGGCCGTCTCCGCGACAGCGGCCATCGCCAGTTCGGGCAGCGGTGAGACCATGACGGCGATCTCGCCCTGGGCCGGTGGGGCCTTCGCGGCCGGACTGTCCGCCTCCCGCGGTGGCGCGAGCGCCTCGACTGCGTTGACCAGATCGCTGACCTGGTCGGCCAGGGCCTGGACCTCGAGGCTGACCCGCCCTACCGAAGCGCGAAGGTCATCGATCGCCGCCTTGTTCGTATCCGGGGAATCTGATTCCACGAGGCCATTCTAGCTCTGTTATCAGGACGGGCTGTAGACCTGGGCGGCGGTGACACACCAGTTGTTGGCGGCGACTGGGTCGTTGACCTTCCAGCGGGAAGAAACGATGATCCGGTCGCCGTTGTCCATCTGGATGAAGAGCATCCCGTTGTTGGGCAGGCGCATGATCAGCGGGCCGGTTCCCTGGCTCACCTTGTAATCGTCTGAGCCCTCCCGGGTGTAGACGCTGCCGCCGACGGCCGAGTCCACGATCAGGCGCCGGGTGCCGTTCGGACCTGCCTGGCAGATCGCCTGGACGTTGCCGAGCCCGGGGAAGTCGACGCTGCTGACCGTGTTGGCCACGGTCGCGTTCGCTTCCCCGCGCCAGACGATCTGGACCGACCGCGCGAGCGGGTCGGTGAGCTGGTCGGTCTGGGTGCGGAAGGTCGCCTGGACGTGGCACTTCGACTGCTTCGGGTTGTCGAAGTCCCAGACCCAGTTCAGATCGAAGGTGGTGGGTGGCGCCAGCGACTCCCCGCCCGGGCCGTCGATCGGTCCACGGTCGGAGATGATCCCCTGGAAGGTGCCCGTCGAGTTCTTCTCCGGCGGGCCGAACTTGTTCATGCCTTCCCGGAAGTCGGGGCCGGTGCCGGCGGTGTACTTGGCCTCGCGAAGGGCCTTCTCGCTCCAGGTGCCCCAGTTCTTGTAGGTCCAGGTCATCATCGCCGCCTCGCGCCCCGAGTTGGACGGGTAGAAGCGGACCCACTGCTGGTCCGGGCTGCAGACGACTTCGCCGTAGCCGATGCCGGGCGCGATGAAGCCGCCGACCTGACGACCCTTCCACTGACCGCCGGACCAGTCGACCACGACTTTCTGAGTGAGCTGGCCGGTGGTGGCGACCGGCGTGGAGTTGCCACCTCCCCGGGCGAAGCGCCAGGACTGCACCGAGGTCTTGTAATCGCCGGTCGCACTGTCCTCACCGGTCAGACGGACCCGGTACTTGCGGGCCTTCAGCTTGCCCCTGATCGGCAGCTCGACCAGCACCTGCTTCGTTCCGACCGAGGCCACGACCTGCTGGCTGATCACGCCGCCGCCGGGGCCGATCAGCGAGACCCTGGTCCGACCGATCTGGGTGCGGCGGACCGGCCTCAGGATGAAGCTCACCTTGCCCACGTTGTCGCCGATCCGGGTACTGACCGGAATCGCCTTGAGCGCGAGACTCGGCGAGGCGAACCACCAGCGCCGCTGCTTCTTGACCCGTTTGCGACAGCCGTCCTTGCGGGAGACGACGGAGACTTTGTACCGGCCCGCCTGCATGCGGTTCACGACCTTCATCCGGACCAGGCTGGTCCGGCCCTTGGCGACCTTGCCGACGATCCGCCCCTGCGCGTAGGTGCGGCTGCCGTGCTTGACCTTCACCTGCAGCCCCCGGAGGTTGCGGCTCTTGGGATTCACGTAGATCCAGGCGTAGCCGTCCTCGAGCAGCCCGGTCGGATCGTGGGTGCTCATCTTGATGTTGATCGGCAGGGACGAGCAGGGGCCGCGGTGCGTCTTCTTCGCGGTCGCCGAGGCAGCCGGGACGGCCGCCAGGATGACCCCCAGACCGACCAGCAATGAGGCTGTTACTACGCGCCGAAACACGGATTCCATGATCTCACCACGCTCTAAACCGTCTTTCAATCGGGAGTAGCGGCCCAGGGCCGCTCGTCGCGAAAGCTCCCGGGTTACTCACTACTCGCCGAGTCGGCCTCTTGGCTGGTCCCGGCCGTGGGCACATCACCCGACTCGTAGAAGATGATGTCCGGCTCCGAGCTGCCGTTGAGCCAGGCCAGCTCGGTCTCCTGCGTCTCGTCGGGGAGCGGCACCAGCGCGGCTTCCTCAGCCAGGTCCTGCGAACGCGAGAGGCTCTGGACCAGAAAGTCGTTGATGTCCGGGTCCTTCATGTTCCGGTAGTTGACCGTGAGCAGCAGCTGGCGGGCCAGCGGGTAGGTCGCGTTGGTGACCGTCGCCTGCGACGGGAAGATGCATTCCGGCTTGGCGAAGTCGTTCGAGGCGCTGACCTCCATCGGCCTCAGCTGCTCCTCGAAGGCCTCGTAGTACGAGAACCGGAACAGGCCGAGCGTGCCGCGGACCTCGGCCAGACGCCGCATCGCGGCCCGGTTCTGCGCCATGTAGCGGCGGGCGGCCGGGAGCGACTTCTCGAGGTTCTCGAGATTGTCCTTCGCCGCTTCGAGCTTGCGGCGGTCCCGGGCCTGGTCGGCTGCGGGGCGCTCGTCGCTGATCCCCTTCTCGACCTCGGCCCGCGCGTCGCGCACGGCCCGGCGGTTCTCGGCCAGCGAGTCGAGGATGTCCTGGTAGACCTGGCGCGACTTCTCGAGCAGCGCCGCCGCGCGGAAGTCGCGGTTGCTGCCGACCACGGCGCGACGTACTCCGGCGTCGGCCGGGTAGGCCCGGTAATCGCTGCGGAAGGACAGCATGGTCGGCTCAGGGTCACCGAGCACGTACTGGCCGAAGAAGCCGAACACGTTCGAGTTCTCGTCCGGGCCGGCGACCTTCATGCGCGGCTCGTTGGCGTCGCCGCCGAGATCGTGGCCGAAGCCCACCTGGCTCCAACTGTTGATCGTCGAGCCGGCGCGGAAGATGTCCCGCACTTCGTTGAAGGCCAGGCAATCGGTTCCCACGTCGGTTTCGTTCTTGATCGCGAGCACGACCGCGTCCGAGGCGACCTGGAACTGGACCGGCTGGATCCCGTTGGCGATGCAGCGGCGGTACTCGGCGGCGGAGATCGGACGGGCCGAATCGACGATGTCAGCCTGGCCGGAGCAGAACTCCCGGAAGGCCTGGTTCTCGCCGCTGCCGCTCTCGGTTACCGTGGAAGCGCCGCCGCCCGCGTTGTAGGTCTTGACCAGGTTCGGGGTGAGCGAACCCTGGGCCTTGCCGGCGATCCGGATCGTGCCCGCCTCGCGCTGGGTCGGCTTCGACTCCTCGACCGGGGTGCCGTCCGACTTCGGCGGGATGTAGCGGGCGTCGGGGCCGTCGCTGCCCGCGGAGACGGGCGCATCATCGGGGCTCACCCCGCAGCCGGCCACGAGCAGCGCGAAGAGCGCCGCGACCGACGCCAGGGACAAGCCTTTCCTTGCCTTCGGACCGATCACTCTTCACCCCCGTTGTTACCGGTGGCCGCGCTGCCGGACTGAACCTGGTCGTTCTGGGTCCCGGTCTCCGGCCCTTCGAGGCCGACCTTGCTGAGCGGCGGGTCCTTGTAGATCTGCGGCAGCGAGATCACTTCGAAATCATCGAGCTTGAGCCAGGACAGCTCGCTTCCCCGCAGGATCTTGGCCGAGGTGCCGAGCGGCGCGTAAAGGCTGGGGACCGCGGCCCGATCGACCACGATCGCGCCGTAGGTTCGGAGCGCGGTCAGGATCGCGTCGGCTGAACGGCGGCGCTGGCCCTTGAGCCCGCGCAGAGCCTTCTCGTTGACCGTGACGTCGGCTCGCAGCCTGATCCGGGCCCCGGCCGGTAGCGACTGGCGGTTGCCGACCCCGTCGGTAACCGAGGCGGGCTGGACGAAGTTGCGTCGGGCCAGGCCGGGCACCGAGATCGCCAGGGCGTGGTCGATCTGGCCGGCTTCGAGCTCCTCCGGGCCGATCACCCCGGCGAAGAGCGGCAGGCCGGAGCCGCGGGCGCCGACCGCCCGGTCCGGGTTGATTCCCACAGGCTCGCTGAACCCGGGGCCATCCAGGGTCCAGGCTTTGCCGAACTGGTAGGAGATCTCGCCGTTGCCTTCGCGGCGGGCGCGCCAGAAGTCGTATCCCATGCCGTTCTGGCGGTCGATCACGCTGAGCCAGCCGTCGTAGCGCGGGTCCGGGGTCGTGTTCGCCGGGATCGAGATGCTGGAGGGCAGCTTCGGGTCGGCGCTGCACTTGGACTGGCGACAGACGAACTGGGTGGCGACCGAGTCATCGGTGTTGGCCAGCACGATCAGCGGCGCCCAGACCTCCGTGTTGACGAACAGCCCCTCGTCAACCCGGCGGATGAAGGTCCGGACGCCTTCCTGACCAGGAATCTCGCGGGCCGCGCGGCGCTCGGTCGCGAGCTCGAGCATGCGATCCGAGTTGGTCGCGATCGGCAGGCCCTCGGCACTCGTGTTCCAGGGGCTGTCGGAAGAGAAGAGTCGGCCGTCGGAGACCGGGTCGGCGCTGCCGGTCACCGCGGTGCCGGTGCCGGGGACGGTCTCGCCCGTGGTCGCGTTCGCCGCGGTGGCGGTTTCGCCGGTGGCCCCGGTCGCGCCGGACTTGGCCTGGCTCGACTGGTTGCCGGAATCCTTGCCCGCGTCATCGTTGGAGCCGCAGGCGGCGATCAGCAACCCGAGCAGGGCCGTCAGGCAGACCACCAGGATCCAGCGCTGCGTCTTCCTGGCCGGCATCACTCGCCCTCCACCTTGGGTGCGGATGAATCGCCGGTGGACGGTTCCACCGTGCTGCCGCCGCTGTCCGGGGTCGGCGAGACCGACGTGGACGGGGCGCTCGAGGTTCCCTCCGAGGGGGTCGTGAGGCTCGGGCCGCTCGGGTTGACCGGCGTGGTCGGCGTCACCGGGTTGGGCTCGGTCCGGGGCCGTGACGAGCCGCGCCCGTCGTTCTCGGGCGGCTTGGTGTCAGACACCCGGACCAGGACGTAGCGGTCAGTGCGGAAGATCGGCTCCATCCCGGCCTCCCCGCCCTCGACCGCGATCGGCCACTTCTTGGCGATCTGGTCACCGGCCCGGCTGGTGGTGATCAGCATGTAGCTGACCTTGCCGAACGGGTTGTCGATCGTCGCCTGCCACTCGTCCTCACCCTCGTCCGAGCGGTCGAAGAAGTTCTGCGGCCGGCCGGAGGTGATCATCACGCCGTAGCTGAAGTTCTGGTCGACGAGGATCGAACGCTTGTCCTGGGGGATCTCGTTGTTGATGAAGTTGGCCATCGCCAGCTCGGGATCGATCCCGACCTGGTAGCCGCCAACCGAAGCCGTGCCTTCCTGCGAGTCCTGCGTGTCCACCCAGCGCGTGAAGGCCTCGGCCTGGTTCTGGAAGCGGTAGTCCTGCATCGCGTTCCAGCCGAGCGGGATCGCCGCGATCAGGCCGATCGCCATGATCGCCGCCCCGATCGAGCCCCAGCCGTCACGGGCGAACCAGGCCGCCACCGCGACTCCGAAGACGGCCAGCGGGAGTCCGTAGGAGAGATCGAGCAGGTTCGCCTGGTCGGCGCCGACCGCGCGGATGACCGGCGCGGCCGCGATGCAGATACCGACTACCAGCAGCGCCCAGCCGGTCGCGTCACGCTTGAGGAAACTGCCGACGACGGCCAGGATCGCGGCCACCAGGGCCAGTGGCGCGATCCCCAACGTGACCTCGAAGAGGTCGCCGAGGCTGCCCCCGAGGTCGGTGGTGATCGCCTGCAGCGCCCCGGTCGTGTTGACCTCGATCACGCCGTTCTGCGCGGTGACCCACTCGAAGGGGTTGCCGAGCAGCACCCAGTTCAAGAGGCACCAGAAGAGCAGCGAGTAGACCAGCGGGGTCAGGAAGAGCAGCAGGGTCGAGCGGACCTTGAGCCCGTCGTCCTTCTTGGCGGCGCTGATGATCATGAAGCCGATCGCGAAGCCGGCTCCGACGATGAAGTACCCGTAGCCCACCATCACCGCGATGCCCATCGCCAGCCCGGCGGCAGTCAGGTGCCTGGTCTGGTCGGTGATCGACCAGGAGATCATCGAGGAGAGCGCGACGCCCAGCAGGAAGATCCCCAGCACATCGGGGTCGCCGCTGCCGGCGTAGAAGACGAACATCGGGTTGAGCCCGAACAGGATCAGCAGGACCACCCGGAAGATCAGGTTGATGCCGCAGTTGCGCATCAGCGTGTTGAGCGAGGCCATCAGCAGGCCGGCGGCCAGCGCGCTCAGCACCGGCAGGGCGACCAGCGAGGTCGCGAACGGCTTGACCAGCGAGAATGGCATGAACATGATCGAGCCGAAGGTGGCCGCGTCGAGTCCGATCGCCGCCAGCCGCGGCGGATCGTTCCAGAAGACCATGTACGCCTCGTTGAGATGCTCGAGCGAGATGAAGTCGATGATCCGGCCGTCGGTCAGCATGAAGTAGCCGATCACGCCGTAGACGATCGCGAAGAAGGCGAAGACGATCCCGCTCTCCCAGCCGGCCCGCGGCGCGTCGCTGCTGAACGGGCGCGGCTCCGGCGGCACCTCGCTGATGTGGGTCGCGACCTCGGGGTCGATGTACTCGCGGCGCACGGTGCGGGTTCGCTCCGTAGTCACGACGGCGCCGTCGTCATCGGCCTGGTCGAAGATCCGGTCGCGGGCCATCAGGCGTTCACCTTCTTCGGCGTCGTGGAGTGCGCGTGTTCGGCACCTCCGCCGAGGTCGAGGCCGTGCTCGGTCTTCTCCCAGTAGAACGGGTTGGTCAGCAGCTGGCCGAAGCCCTTCCAGGCGGCGACCGACATCAGGCCCCAGTAGAAGGGCAGGAAGAGCGCGTAGGGGGCGAGGCTGTAGTCACCGCGCCGGACCGAGGCGGCCAGGCCCAGGTAGACGAAGACGAAGTTGCCGAAGAACAACTGCGCGGCCGCGAGGAAATAGACCCAGCCGGGGAAGAAGTCCTCGATGATCCCGAGCTGGGTCAGCGCGAACAGCGTGGTCAGGAACCAGAAGATCGGGTTGATCAGGAAGCAGAAGGTGCCGCCGATCAGCAACTGGAAGGAAAGGAAGCCCTTGAGGCCGACGTTGGCGAGGAACCGGAACGGGTTGCGCATGTAGACCAGCCAGGTCTGCAGGTAGCCCTTGATCCAGCGGGAGCGCTGGCGGATCCAGTTCGGGACGTTGGTGTTCGCCTCCTCGAAGGTGGTCGAATCCATCATCGTGGTGCGGTATCCGGCCTGGTGAAGGCGAACGCCGAGGTCGGCGTCTTCGGTCACGTTGTACGGGTCCCAGCCCCCCACCTCGACCAGCTCGTCGCGCCTGATGTGGTTCGACGTGCCACCCAGCGGGATCGGGTCGCGACGCGCGTCGAGCCCCGGCAGGACGAGGTCGAAGAGCATCGAGTACTCGATCGAGAACCAGCGGGTGAGGATGTTGGTCTGCTGATTGAAGAAGTTGAGCTTCGACTGGATGCAGACGATCGAGTCGTCCACGTTGTCGAACATGTGGACCGCCTTCTTCAGCTGCAGCGGGTCCGGCCGGTCCTCGGCGTCGTAGATCACCACGTACTCGCCCTTGGCGCCGAGCAGGCCGAAGTTGCAGGCCTTGGGCTTGGTCTGCGGCTGCGAGGGCGGCACCACGATCGCGTTGAAATGCGGCGGCAGATCGAGGTCCATGATCGCCTGGATCGTCTCGTCGTCATCCTCTTCGCAGAGCAGGCGCACGTCGAGCTTGGTCTTCGGGTAATCGAGCGACTCGATGCCGGCGACCAGGTACGGGATGACCGCGGCCTCCCGGTAGACGGGGACCAGCACGGTGTACATCGGCAAGGTGCGCTCGTCCATCGCGGCGAGGGTCTCCTCGTCGGTCGGCACCAGGTACTGGTGGCCGAGCGCGGCGTAGCCGGCGATCAGCTTGTAAGCCGAAGTCAGCGTGTAGAAGATCGCGAGCACGGCGAAGACCACGACCATGGTCGGGATCGGCTTCCAGATCAGGAAGCCGAGGAAGACCAACAGCATCACCGCGAGGAAGACCTTCTGGCCGCCGCTGAGCACCTGGTGGGCCGAGCTGTCCGGGAAACGCTCACGCAGGTTGTAGGTGGCGGTCTCCGTGTACCGCTCACGGTTGACCTGGCGCCGCAGGCGGGCGATCTCGTTCTCGGTCGAGAGGAACTGCTGGACCCGGCGGCCGGTGTAGCTCTCGATCTCGGCTTCGCCCTCGTCGAGGCGATCGGCGACCGCAAGATAGATGCTCTCGCCGTCGATCGCGATCGGGACGCAGCCGAGCCGGTTGCACATCTGATCCGGCAGCACGTCCCGAGGAGCCCGCTCGGGGTCGTAATCCCGAAGGTCCACGGTCGGCATGTCCATCTGCTCGGAGAGGACGCGCAGCAGCTCGGTCTCCTCGAGCGCGCCGCCATGGACCAGGACTTCACCGATCCGGCTGCCGGTGCGGTTCTGCTCGGCGACCGCGTCGGCCAACTGCTCCTCGGTGACCAGGCCCTGGCTGGCCAGGCTCTCACCCAGCCGTGGCGGCACGGCCAGGCCGTGCTTCAGCAGGTCGTCAGCGGAAAACTCGGTGCCCGCGGGGCGGCCGTTGCCGGAGAAGAGGCGCTCGATCGCCAGGTCCAGCTCGGTCTGGTCAGCGAACAGCCAACGGGTCTCGTAGCCGGTCTGCTCCCGCACCGCACGATCGGCGGCCGGGTTGAAGGAAACCGGGCCGGCCATCGTGATCAGGCCGCGGTCGAACTCGATCGGCACGATGTGGTAGCGCCGACAGATCTCGACCGGCAGCAGGTGAGCCACCGCGGAGGTGAGCGTGACCATGCGCTCGCTGACCCCGCTGGTCGAATCTCGGACCAGCAGGCGCTGGGCGACAGCAGTTGCCATCAGGAACGAACCTCCCGAACTTCCTTGGTCTCGACCACCTCGACCGTTTCAGCTTGTGACGCCGAGGATTTGGAGCCCTCGTCTCCCCCACCCTTGCGGTCGCTGACCAGCATCCAGATGATGCCGGCAAGGAAGATGAAGAAGGGGACGATCAGGAACAGCCCGAACATCACCGCGAAGGCCAGGAGGATGCCGATCACGAAGATCAGCGCGCCGAAGACCCCGCCACCGGAGTTCACAGACCCGTGGGAGCGGCCACGCCGCTCTCGCGTCCGCCCATCGGTTGGGCCAGCGCGATCGTGACTGAGTCGTTGGAAGACTCAGTCACATCAAATGCCACCGGCAACTTGCGCCGGAGTGAGGAAATCAGGGAAACGCCGTCTCCGACCTTGGTGTCGATCGTGGCGGAATCGCCGCGGAGTTCCCGGAGCGACGCACCTTCGACACCTTCGGTATTGGCCAGCGCGTCCTCGACGACGCGGGCCAGGCTCAGGTCATGAAGCGGTCGGACGATGACTCGCACGTCGCCGCCGGAGGGCAACTCGAAACTCTCGTTGACCGGGGCCGGAGCCGGGATCGCCGCACCGCCTACCGGCACGCCGGGAAGCGACGCGCCCGCGTCGGCCGCGTCAGCCGCACCCGAATGTGGGAACCCGTTGGTTCCGATTCGGCTCTCCAGGGTATCCAGCCTTGCGGAGAGTTCCTCCCTGAGACTGCGAATTTCCTTGAGTATTTCTTTTGAACGGTCTTTAGACACGAATCTCCCGATATCATCGGCCAACGCCGACCCTTTTTTTTACAGCCATCGGTTAGGGCCTGGTGTCAGTGCGGGGACCACTATAGGTGAGGAGCGGGAGAACCGTCAAGTACGAAAGTCCGAGAATCCGGCCGTTTGGGGTGCATCCGGCTCACCGGGGGTACGGTGACCTGACCGATTACCGTGAGAATGCGATCCGGTACGGGGTTCCTTTTGTGCTGATCACGGCCCTCTGTTTCGCCGTGACTCTGATCGCGGCGGAGGACTCGACCTGGACCCTTTACGTGGGTGGATGGGCTCTCGCGCTCGGCTGCGCCGCGCTCGCCTGGTATCGCCCGACCTTCTGGCTGCTGGCCCCCTTCGGCGCGCTCGGCGGAGCGGTTCTCGTTCGTTCCGGGACCGACGGACTCGATGCCGGGCTGGGACCGTTGCTCCTGATCCCGATCCTCGCCGTCGCGATCTACGGGTCGCGACGGGCGATGGTCGCGATGGTCGCCTGTGTGGTGGGTGCGGTCGCGATAACGCACATTGCGGCGGCCGACACGGACCTGACGATCACGCCCGTGTGGCGTCAGGACATCGTGCTGGCGGTCATGGCCACGGTCCTCGGGATCGTGATCCAGGACCTTGTCACCCGCATGCGTCAGGAGCGGAACCTGGCCGAGGAGCGGGGCCGGATCATCGAGGAGCTCGCGCTGACCGACCCGCTGACCGGGATCGACAACCGCCGCGGCTGGGAGCGGGCGATCCAGCGATCGGTCGGTCAGGCCCGGCGCCACTCACAGCCGCTCAGCCTGGCCATGCTCGACCTCGACCACTTCAAGATGTACAACGACACCCACGGCCACCAGGCCGGTGACGACTTCCTCCGCTCGGTCGCCCTCAACTGGGGCGAGATGATCCGGATCGAGGATCACATCGCACGCTACGGCGGCGAGGAGTTCGTGCTGACCCTGCCCAGCACCGACCTCACCGGGGCCGAGGTGATCGTCGAACGCCTGCGGGGGGCTCTACCCGACCCGGAAGAGGCGCTCGACACCAAGATCACCTGCTCGGCCGGGATCGCCGAGTGGAACGGCTCCGAGACCGTGCGCGAACTGGTCGCCCGGGCCGATCGGGCTCTCTATCTGGCCAAGGAGACGGGCCGCAACCGCACGGTCGCGATGGACATGGAGGGAAACCAGGCGGAGCTCACCGCCGAGCCGGGCTGAGGCCCGGCTACCGTCCGGGCGAGCTAGTTGCCACCCGGGGTCCAGAGCTTCGATGGCCCGCCGGCCGCCGGACCCTGCCCGGGGCCCTGACCCGGACCGCCCGGACCTTCGCCCCCGCTCTCGCCGCCATCGGAGCCCGGTTCGCCCGAACCGCTGCGCTGGGCGTAGAGCATCTGCACCTGGCTGAGTGGCTCGGAGACCGCCTGCGCGACCTCGGCCGGAAGCAGGGCGACGATCGCCCGCACGGCCTCGATCCCGATCCGCGCCTGTTCGAGATCGACCTCGTCATCCTTGACGATCCGGCGGGCCGAGAGGTTGAGCACACTCGCCACCGTCTGGGTCAGCAGATCCTCGACCCGGATCTCCTTCATCTGAGCCTCGAGCATCTCCCGCTCCTCATCGGTCAGCGGAGGCGGGCCGTTGGGGTCTCCTGAACCTGGCGTGTCCTGCGGATCGTCAGTCATATGTCCACTCTACGGACTATGGGAGGTGGCTGTTGCGGGGTAGCAGGGAACCGGCGTCTCATAAATAAAGTCGGGCGGGGTCCGACCCGCCCTCCCAGGCGAACCCGCCGGCCCACAGAAATAAATGATGGATGGGCCGGCTCCGGACGGCGAAAATACCAGCCTGACCGGTTCTGGGTGACCTTAGAGGTCCATACGACCCTCAAGGTCACCCAGAAAACCCCGGCCACCCCCGAAGAACCTCCGGTAGAGCCCCGCCCAACCATTCTTTGCTTCTGTGGGTGGGGCGGGTTGTCTGTTGAGCGAGGGCGGTAGCCCGCGCGACCCTTTATTTATGAGACGTTCGAACCCTGCTACGCCGCAACAGGCACCAACCGCCCGACTTAC
>JBIQLL010000024.1:0-45134 GCA_044464425.1 Solirubrobacterales bacterium
CTGCGCGAGCAACTCGGCGCCTGAAGCTACGGCCTGACCGGCCGAAAAAACTTTGGCGGGCCGCGTAAGTATCGGCCCCGTTCCTCGTTACAGGGATGAAAGGGCTTTGCGAAGCCAACGAAATCCATGAGAGGAATGACATGTATCCACGAGACGACAAGGCGGGTAGGGCCGATCTGCGGTCGCTGCGGATCGTGCTGGCGGGTCTCGTCACCGGGGTTGTGGCGATGACGATCGGGCTGCTCCTGGCCGGGTCTCCGGCCAACGCGGCGATGGTCGCGCACCGGTTCGCAGACATCAACCCGGGACCGAGCAGCTCCGATGCCGACAGCTTCACGGTCAACGGCGATCTCTACTTCACCGCCGATGACGGCGTCCACGGCCAGGAGCTGTGGAAAATGACCGGGGGAGAGACCGAGATGGTCGCGGACATCAATCCCGGGCGGAAGAGCTCCAGCCCCTCGTACCTGACCCCCTTCCAGGGCCAGCTCTATTTCGTCGCGAGGACGGAGGCGACCGGCCGGGAGCTCTGGCGGACCAACGGCGAGACCACCGAACTGGTGGCCGACATCGCGCTTGGCGACCAGTCCGCGCAGATCAACTCTCCGACAGCTCTCGGAGGGTCGCTGCTCTTCAGCGCAAACGATCAGGTCTCCGGCAGCGAACTCTGGAAGTTCGACGGGAACACGGTTTCCCGGGTTCAGGACATCAACCCCGGAGCGCCCGGCTCCCAACCCGGCGAGTTCACCCGAATGGGCAACTACCTCTACTTTCGCGCCACTGACGGAGCGCTGGGCGCAGAAGTCTGGCGGACCGATGGCACGACGGCCAGCATCTTCGCGAACATCGCACCGGGAGGCGCCGGCTCCAACCCGTCCGAGTTCACCCAGCTCGGAGATTTCCTCTACTTCCGGGCCGGAAACGGGTTGGGGGCCGAGCTGTGGCGGACCAACGGTGTGTTCACGGTAATGGTCAACGACCTCAACCCGGGGGCTGCGAACTCGTACCCGAGCGGGATGACCGTGTTCGACGGCCACCTCTACTACAGGGCACTCGACGGCAGCACTGGGCAGGAGCTCTGGCGTACCGACGGGGCCTTCCCCGTCGCGACAGTCGAACAGGTTGCTGACATCGCTCCGGGCGCGGAGGGTTCGACGCCGACCTACCTGACGCCGGCCGGTGGCTACCTGTATTTCCGGGCAGACGACTCGGCGGCGGGCATCGAGGTCTGGCGATCGAACGGGACCGGCGCTGAGATGGTCGGTGACATCAACCCCGGTGAAGATGGCTCCGATCCGTACGATCTAACCGCGTTCGGCGGCAAGGTCTACTTCGCGGCCGAGGACGGTGAGAAAGGCTATGAGCTCTGGGTCACCGACGGCGGTCAGCCGCAACTGGTGAAGGACATCCTCTCCGGCTCGGGAGACGGTGATCCCTATGACCTGACCGAGTACGACGGCTCCCTCTACTTCGGCGCCACCGACGGGCTCACCGGCTATGAGATGTGGCGGGTGACCGACGACAGCACGGTGAACGTCGCGCTGTCCACCGGACCGATCCGGGTCAACCGGATCGGCGTGGCGAGGGTCCGGGTCAGCTGTGCCGCGGACGAGATCTCGGGGCCCTGCCAGGGAAGCCTGACGGTCAAGACCCGTGGCAGGCTCAAGCTGGGCAAGAAGCGACGCAAGGTCCGGATCGGCCGGAGTGAGTTCACGGTTTCGGCCGGCCAGACGCAGACGGTCAAGCTGCGGCTGGGCAAATCGGTCCGTCGGCTGGTTCGCCGGAAGAAGGCGGCGCGGCGGGTGACCGTCCGCATGGTGACCAGTGACCAGGTGCCGAACTCGCGGACGCTGCTCAAGGCGCGCCGGCTGAGCGGCCCCGGGACGCGATGAACCGGTGACCGGTGGTGACTCGGGCCCGGAGCGGCTAGATTGGTCTCATGCCCTCCGGGTCCGAGGAACCCGAACTCGTCCGGGCTGCCGCCGCAGGGGACGGCCCGGCTTTCGCCTGTCTCTACGAGGCGTACGAACGCCCGCTCTTCAACTATCTGCTGCGGCTGCTCGGTGACCGGCATGAAGCCGAGGACGCGACCCAGGACGCCTTCCTCCGGGTCATGTCCAGGCTGCCCGACCTCGACCAGGAGCGACTCCGGTTCGGTCCCTACCTCTACGCCGCCGCAAGAAACGCCGGGTATGACGTGATCGCCAAGCGCAAGAAAGTGAAGCTTTCGGGATTCGGTCCCGAGGAAGCGGCGGATCCGGCGTGCACCGAGCGCTCCGACCTGGAGTCCGATCCGGAGCGCGCGGCCCTCGCCGATTCTCAGGATGAAGCGGTTCGGGTTGCCAATGAGCGACTCCCGGAACGCCAGCGGGAGGTGCTGGCATTGAGGGAGCTCGGCGGCATGAGCTACGACCAGATCGGCTCGGTCATGGAGATCAAGCCCAACGCCGTGGCTCAGCTGATCTCGCGGGCGAGGGTCGGGCTACGCAGGGAGATGCAGGCCGGGGCGGTGGCATCGATTGCTCCGCTCTCCCCGGATTGCGAGAAGGCCCACGGCGCGCTGGCCACTCGGCAGGACGACCAGCCCGGGCGGATGGACGGATGGCTGGACGCTCATCTGGCCTCCTGCCCGAACTGCCGGGTCGCCCAGGAGGAGATGGCGGAAGCCGGCGCTTCGTATCGCGCCTGGGCTCCCATCGTCCCCGCGGCCTGGCTGTTCCGCGAGGTCAAGGCCAAGGCCAGCGAGATGGTCGGGGGCGACTGGACTGAGCTCGAACGTCCGGGCCCTGGCTCCCGACCGGGAGCGAAGGAACCTCGGGCTGCTTCGCGCCGCCGCCTCCGGGCCAGGCGCACGGCCCTGACCGGGCTGGCGGCGGTGGCTGTGACCGGTCTCCTCGCAACTGTCCTGCTGGCCGAGGCCGAGGCGCCGCAGCGTGAGGGTCTGACCCGGGAATCGTTGATCACCCGATCGACTGAACCGGGCCCGACGGTGAGCGAGCAGGCAGAGAAGCGATCGGACCCAGGGGTGAGGAGCCCGGAAGCGGCGGAAGTCGGCGGGCCGGACCAGACGCTGGTGGCCGACGAGGTCGCCACTGCGGACGGGCCGGATCCCCCGGCGGCCCGGCCGGACTCCCGGGACCTGACCTCCGATCGCCTGGGCGGCGGAGGCAGCGAGCGGGCGACCCAGCCTCGTCCGGAGCCACCCAGGGAGCCGGTCGACCCGGTCGCTCCGGAGACTCCCGCGGAACCGGTCCCGGAACCTCAGCCGGAGCCAGAACCGGAACCTCAGCCGGAGCCGCCGGTCGATGTCCCGGTCACCGACCCGAAATGCCCGCCGGTGATAACCGTCAGGCCCGCCTGCTGAACTCTCAGCCCAGCGGGTCGACCCGCATCGCTTGAGTCAGGGTCAGGCCGAGCACATGCGAGTCGTCGTCGATCCGCACCGTGAGCGGCCCGTCGAACGGCTGGCGCTCGACCAGCTCCAGCTCGTCGCCGACCGCGATCCCGCACTCGCTGAGGTAGGCGAGCATCTCCGGATTGGAATCCGAGACCCGCACGAACCGGGCAGAGTCGCCGGGGGCGAGATCGGCCAGGGCGGTCGTCTCCGTCTCGGTGATCTCCAGGTCACGATCGGGGATCGGATCACCGTGGGGGTCGAAGTCCGGGTCGTCCAGCTTCTTCGAGATCAGATCGGTGAGGTCGTCGGACAGCCAGTGCTCCAGCACCTCGGCCTCGTCGTGGACCCGGTCCCACGGCACGTCGAGCACCTCGGCCAGGAAGAGCTCCAGCAGCCGGTGGCGCCTGATCACCGCCATCGCGACCCGGGTTCCCTCGGCGGTCAGTCGGACCCCGTGGTACGGGACCCGCTCGACCAGCCCGGCCGAATCGAGCTTCTTGATCATCGCCGAGACCGATCCCGCCTTCACCCCGAGGCGTTCGGCGAGGTCGTTCGTCGAAGCGGTTTCCGCGCCCCATCCGGTCAGCGAGTAGATCGCTTTCGCGTAATCCTCCACCGCCGCGGTCGGCAGCGGCTCGGCTTTTCTCGAAGCAGCAGTGCTCACAAGTTGAGCCTAGCCAAAAACTCCCTGTTCACCGGGCCCGCTGGCAGGTGAGGGCCACGGGGTATAGAAACCAGCACTGTGACCGAGACCGAGACCAGCCGCACCGCTTCACCCGTTCAAGCACTCCTCGAACGGCTATATGAGCGGCACGCCGGGGATGGTTCGGGTGAGGTGGCCAGTTACATTCCCGAGCTGGCCGCGGCCGATCCGGACTGGTTCGGGATCTCGATGGTCACCGCTGACGGCTCCGTCTACGAGGTGGGGGACACGCGGCGGGAGTTCACGATCCAGTCGATCTCCAAGCCGCTTACCTTCGCGCTGGCCCTCGAGGCGATCGGCGAGGAAGAGGTCCGCCGCCACGTCGACGTCGAACCGAGCGGTGAGGCCTTCAACTCGATCACCCTTCAGCCCGGCACCGGGCGGCCGCTCAACCCGATGGTCAACGCCGGCGCGATCGCGACCACCTCGCTGATCGAGCCCCTCGGGTTCGAGAAGCCGATCGACCGGATCCTCAACGAGTACTCGGCCTTCGCCGGCCGCGACCTGAGCGTTGACGAGAACGTGTTCGAGTCCGAGAACGAGACCGGTCACCGGAACCGCGCGATCGGCTATCTGCTCCGCAACACCAACGTGGTCGACCACGAAGTCGAGGAAGTCGTCGAGACCTACTTCCAACAATGCTCGACCCTGGTCACCTGCCGGGATCTCGCCGTGATCGCCGCGACGCTCGCGTCGAGCGGAGTCAACCCGGTCACCCGTGAGCGGGTGCTGCGCGAGGACACGGTCCGGAACGTGCTCAGCGTGATGGCCAGCTGCGGCATGTACGACTCGGCCGGAGACTGGCTCTACACGGTGGGCCTGCCGGCCAAGTCCGGCGTCGCCGGCGGCATCATCGCCGTCCTGCCCGGACAGCTCGGGATCGCCGTCTACTCGCCGCCGCTCGATGTCCACGGCAACAGCGTGCGCGGGATCAAGGTCTGCGAGGAGCTCTCCGACGAGCTGCACCTCCATGTGATGAGCCCGGCCCGGCGTCCGCCGCCCCCGGTCCGGGTCGAGCGGACCTGCCTCAACTCGCGGTCGAAGCGGCTTCGCAGTCAGGCCGAGCAGCAGGTGCTGGCCGAGCATGGTCAGCGGGTCAAGGTGCTGGAGCTTCAGGGTGAGCTCTCCTTCGCGGCCGGCGAACTGGTCACCAGCTCGGCCCTGGCCGGAGCCGGTGAAACCGATTTCGCCGTACTCGACTTCAAAGCGGTCCGGGCGATCGACCTGATCGACGTGCCGATCTTCAGCCACTTGATCGAAAGCTACGAGGAGACCGGCGGTGAGATCGCCTTCTCGGACATCGACCGGCATCCCCTCTTCGCCGATGACCTGAACCGGCACCGCGAAAAGGAAGGCCTCCACCCGGTCCGGACCTTCCCCGATCTCGACCTGGCGCTCGAGTGGTGCGAGCAGGGCCTGCTCGAGAAGTACGGCGACGTCGAGACCGACGTCGAGCTGAGCCTGGCCCAGCACGGCGCGACGATCGGGATGAGCCCCGAGCAGATCGCGATGCTGGCGAAGCACCTCGACCACCGCGAGTACGAGTCTGGAGCGGTCATCTACGACGAGGCGGCGACCAGGGTTCAGGAGATGCTGCTGGTCACCGCCGGCAAGATCAGCATCCTGATCCGCGGCGAGGACGGCGAGCACCACCGGGTAGCGACCCTCTCCCCGGGGATGACCCTGGGCGAGGTGGCGATGCTGAGCGGAGGCGAGCGGATCGGCACCTCGGTCGCCGACACCCGCGTGGCCGCCTGGGTGCTCGAGACCGGTGACCTCGAGGTCCTGCGCGCCGCCGATCCTGCCCTGGTCGCGATCCTCTTCGAGAACCTGATCAAGATGATGGGCGTCCGGGTCAGCAACCTGCGCGACTCGATGCACTGACTTCAGATCGAGCCGCGAGGGGCAAGCCAGCGGGACTCGAACCGCAGGCTGCTGTGCCGGAGGATCAGGTCGTAGTAGGCGTCGTAGTGGATCACGCCCAGGCCTTCGACGTCAGCGATCGCGGCGATCACGATGTCGGCTGGCGGAACTCGGTGGTGCCCGGTCTTGACCAGTTGCGACTGGCATGCCGCGGCCCGTTCCTCGATCTCGGCCGAGAGCTCAAAATACCGGAGCCGATCGAGGACCTGTCTGATCCACTCGAAGTGTTGTGCGTCACGGGCCGAATACTGAGCCTCAAGGCAAAAAGGCAGGCAGGCGACGAATTTTCCATTCGCGAGATCGTCGGCGAATTTATCTGCCGCGGACGGCGGCAGCCCCTCGGGCTGGATGCTGCGAGACCACGCAGAGTTGTCGAGCAGCCACGCTTCAGCCATCAGAGTTCGATCAGGCCCTTGCGTTTGGCCTCGTCGGCTGCGGCTACATCTCCTCGTCCTTCGCCACGTCGGATCATCTCGGCCGCCTCCTCGAGAATCCGATCGTTCTCGGCGCGCTTCGTCCGCAGCTGATTGAGCTTTTCTCTGGCGCCAAGCAAGACCAGCTCACCCCAGTCGAGACGGACCGATCCGGTTTCCTCCCGAAGCCGGTCGAGGATCTCCTTGAGGCGAGGCGTCTCGGTGATGGCATGTCTGGGGTGCTTGGTCGGCATGGTTGGAGTGTAACACCAGTGTCGTACCGATATATCGAAGCTGTATCGGCGATGCCTGAAGCGTAAGATCGAAGGCATGGACCCCCGCATGACCGTGCTCACCCTCGGCGTTCGCGACCTTGAGCGTTCCCGGGCCTTCTACGTTGACGGGCTCGGCTGGGAGCCGGTGCTGGACGTGCCCGGCGAGGTGGTCTTCATCCAGGTGGCGGGCGGTCTCGTGCTGGCCCTCTGGGGTGTCGATGAGCTGGCGGCCGAAGCCGGCGACATTGGTCACCACGGACCGCCGGACGGCAAGGCGCCGCCGATCGCCCTGGCCCAGAACGTCGGCTCGGCGGGGGAAGTCGCCGAGGTGATCGAGCAGGCAGTCGTGGCCGGCGCGACGTTGATCACGCCGGCCCGCCCGACCGACTGGGGCGGCACCAACGGCTACTTCGCGGACCCCGACGGCTACCGCTGGGAGATCGCCCACAACGCCGGCCTCAAGATCGACCCGGACGGAACCGTCCACATGGGCCCGGCGAGCTGATCAGACGTTGAACTTGAAATCGACCACGTCGCCGTCCTGCATCACGTAGTCCTTGCCTTCGAGGCGGACCTTGCCGGCGGCGCGGGCGTCGGCCATCGAACCGAACTCGAGCAGGTCGTCGAAGGAGATGATCTCGGCCTTGATGAAGCCACGCTGGAAATCGGTGTGGATGACGCCGGCGGCCTCGGGGGCGGTGTCGCCCTTGTGGATCTGCCAGGCGCGGGTTTCCTTCGGGCCGGCGGTCAGGTAGGTCTGCAGGCCAAGGGTCTCGAAGCCGACCCGGGCCAGCACGTCCAGGCCGGGTTCCTCGACGCCGATGTCGGCCAGCATCTCGCGGGCCTCGTCCTCGTCATCGAGCTCGACCAGCTCGGCCTCGAACTTGGCGTCGAGGAAGATCGCCTCGGCCGGGGCGACCAGCTCTCGCAGGCCATCCTTGAGGGTCTCGTCGGCCAGCTCCTCCTCGGAGCAGTTGAAGACGTAGAGCAGCGGCTTGGCGGTCATCAGGTGAAGCTCGCGGACCGGCTCCGGGTCGAAGCCGGCCTCGAAGATGCCCTGGCCGCCTTCGAGGATCTCCTTCGCCTGCTCGGCCGCCTTGACCTGAGGCTCGAGATCCTTGTCCCGTTTGGCTTCCTTGGTCAGGCGCGGCAGCGCGTTCTCGATTGTCTGCAGGTCGGCCAGGATCAGCTCGGTGCGGATCGTCTCGATGTCATTCTTCGGCTCTACCTCGCCGTCGACGTGGGTGATGTCGTCATCCTGGAAGACCCGGGTCACCTGGCAGATCGCATCGGACTCACGGATGTTCGAGAGGAACTTGTTGCCCATCCCCTCGCCTTCCGAGGCTCCCTTGACGATGCCGGCGATGTCGACGAACTGAACCGTGGCCGGCAGGATCTTCTCCGAGCCGTAGATCCCGGCGAGTCTCTCGAGGCGTGGATCCGGGACGCCGACCACGCCGACGTTGGGTTCGATCGTCGCGAACGGGTAGTTCGCGGCGAGCACGTCATTCTTCGTCAGGGCATTGAAGAGGGTCGACTTCCCGGCGTTGGGAAGGCCGACGATTCCGATCGAGAGGGCCATCGCCGCACAGATTACGGCCCCGGACGCGGCCATGAAGTCGCCGGGTACCCCACACGCTGGGTTTATCCTTCGCGGCATGGAGCGGGAGGGGATGGACAACGGAGCCTCGCAGGCGGGCAGCGAAGCGGCGGACCGTGCCGACGGGGTGGGCGATTACCGCTGGGAACCGGATTTCCGTGAGCTCGTCGAAGGGCTCGGCGACGCGGTCTACACGCTCGATCTGGAGGGCCGCTTCACCTGGGGAAACGAGGCCGGCCTGAGTTACCTCGGCTACGACCAAAGCGACTTCGACGAGTTCCTCGGGAAGCACTTCCTCGACCTGCTCACGCCCGCTTCCCGCACCGTCGCGATCGAGCATTTCCGCCGCAGCCTGGCCGGCGAGGAGATCTCCCCCTTCTTCGAGGTTCAGGCCTACCACCGGGACGGCCACGTTCTGGATTTCGAGATTCGTGCCTCGGACCTCCACTACAACGGGGAGTTGATCGGCCGGCAGGGCGTGGTGCGGAACATCAGCGCGATCAAGCAGCTGCAGGCGGAGATGGCGGAGACCTCGAAGCGGCTCTCGCAGCTGGAGGAGCGCGAGCGGATCATGGCCACCCTCTACAGCCGCTTTGCCTCCCTGACCGCCAGCTCGTCCGGGGACGAGCAGATCCGTGAACTCCAGCGGGCACTCGGCTCCGTTTCCGCGCAGCGACTCGGACTCACGCCGGCGGACCTCGACGTGCTGGAGCTGATGGCACGCGGCCGGACCAATCGTGAGATCGCCGAAGCGGTCCACCTCAGCCCCCACACGATCAAGGACCGGGTCGGCCGCATCCTTCGCGCGCTCGGGGCACACAGCCGGGCCGAAGCGGCCGCGATCGCGATCCGGCAGGGACTGATCGCCCCGAACCCGGCCGCCGATCCACCCGGACAGGGTGGCGAAAACCCCTGATCGGGGTTTGATCGGGAAGCCGGGAAGGAGGATGCTTTGCCGATGAGGAGAATCGCAGGGGTGGCGGCCGTCGCTTTGACCGTCTTGATGATCGGGGTCGTGCCGATGGCGGCTCAGGGCGAGGGTGGTGGCGGGAATGACGCCCAGGCAGCCAAGAGCCAGAAGAAGCGGAAGGCGGTTGTGCCCTCGACCAAGACGATCTTCCGCTACATCAAGGACCTCACCTCGTTCGGCTACCGCCGGACCGGTTCTAAGGCCAGCCTCAAGGCCGCGACCTACGTGCGGGACCATTTCCGCCGTTTCGGGCTGAAGAAGGTCGGGTTCCAGACCGTCCGCTCCTACCGGTGGAAGGTCAGCGACTCCGCCCTTTCGGTGGCCGGGATCAAGCGCGACAGCTTCCCGATCGCGCATGCCTTCATGGGCGGGACCCGGACCGGAAGGTTCGGCACCGGCCCGCAGGGCGTGAGCGCTCCGGTCGTCGATGTCGGCAACGGCACCCAGTCCGCCTTTGACGCAAGTGACGTGAACGGCAAGGTCGTGATGTTCGACCTCCGCTTCACCGGCCTCCCGGCCGATCTCTTCAAGTCGATCTCCGACTTCTTCTACGATCCCGATGAGACGGTCGCGCCGGGCGAGGTGATCCCCCAGCCGTACCTGACCAACTTCGTCGACGTGACCCAGCGCGCGATGGACAACGGCGCGGTCGGGGTGATCGGGGTTCTGGCTGATTACTTCGACTCGAAGCACTACTTCAACGAGGAGTACCGTCGTCTGCAGATGGACATCCCCGGGCTCTGGGTGACCAAGGGCGAAGGTGCGGCGATCCGGGCTCAGCTCGCGGCCGAACCCGGCGCGACGGCGAAGATCGTGATGAACGGCTCCCGCCGGGCCGCCCCGGCCCGCAACGTGATCGGCTTCCTGCCCGGGCGGAGCAGGGCGACCATGCTGATCTCCTCGCATCACGACGCGGTCTGGGATGGCGCCGTCGAGGACGGCTCGGGAACGGCCGAGGTGCTGGCCCTGGCCCGCTACTTCGGCGCGCTCAAGAAGAGCCAGCGCCCGCTCTCGTTGATGTTCGCGACCATGGACTCGCATTTCACCGGCTATCAGGCACATCAGAGGTTCATCCGCAAGTACGTGACCTCGGTGCCCGAGGCGAGGCGTCCGCGGGTCAACTTCGCGATCGAGCACATCGCCCGCTACGGCAAGGTGGTGGACGGCAAGCTGAGGATGACCAACCTGCCCGAGGTCGCCGGGATCCTGCAGAACGTGGGACCGAAGCCGCTTCAGGTGATCAAGAACGCAATCGTCAAAAACCGGCTCGACCGCACGATCGTGATCCCGGCCACCTTCTTCGGCGACTCGCTGCCCACGGATGCCTCCTTCGCCTACTCGGCGGGGGTGCCGGTGGTCAGTCTGATCAGCGGGCCGATCTACCTCTATGACCGCCAGGACACCCTCGACAAGGTGTACAAGCCGCACCTCCGGCCGATGGCGCTGGCCTACCGGCAGATGATCACCCGGATGAGCCGGATGCCGCTCGCTGATCTGCCCGGCGAGAAACCGCCGGTGCCGGCCGGGTAGCCGTTGTCCACGCGGACTCTCAGAGGAACCATCGCGGCGCTCGCGCTGCTCGCGACCGTGCTCATCCTGGCGCCGGCCGCCCAGGCCGACAAGAAAGCGAAGCTGCCCAAAGCCCCGGGCGGGCCCCGCTTCTACAGCCCGCCGAAGAAGCTGGTGAAGGGCCGGGCCGGGACCCCGATCTGGACTCGCGCCGCCCGGGGGCTTGCCCGTCCACAGACTGCCGGACAGGTGATCACGGTCGCCTACCGTTCGACCTCGATCCGCAACCGGACGACCGTCATGACCGGGACTATCGCCTTGCCGAAGGGCCGGCCGCCCGCGAAAGGATGGCCGGTCGTCACCTTCGGCCACGTCACGACCGGCGGCGCCGACAGCTGCGCCCCGAGCCGGGTGAGCTCCGGCAACACCGAGCTCGAACGCATGACCCGCGGCGACGAGTTCGTCGGCTACCTGCTGAAGAGGCGCGTCGCCGTGGCCCGCCCGGACTTCGAGGGCATCGGGACCCCAGGCCGGCACCCCTACCTGATCGGCCGATCGCTGGGCCGCTCGATGATCGACCTCGTGCGGGCCGGCCGCCGGCTGAAGCTCGGCCTCGGCCGTCGCTGGGCCGCCGCCGGACACTCGGAAGGCGGGCAGGCGGCGCTCTTCACGGCGAAGATCGGTCCCCGCCGCGCGCCCGGCCTCGCCTTTCGCGGCGTCGCGGCCTTCGCACCCGCCAGCCACATCAGCGACATCGTCGAGCTCGCTCGTTCGTTCACCACCGTCTCGCCGCTGACCGCTGATTTCTCGGGGCTCGGCGCGCTGATCCTCGAGGGTGCCGCGGTGGCCGAACCCTCGCTCTGGGATGCCTATCGGGACGGTGGTCTCAGCCCGGAGGCGCTGGCGCTGATGCCGGATACGCAGACGTACTGCCTGGCCGACCTGGCCCGGCCCGAATCCTTCGGCGGGATTGCTCCCGGCAAGCTCCAGGGGCCAAATGCTGATCGCTACCTGCCGGAGATCTACGAGGTGCTCGACCACAATGACCCCCGCACCCTGAATCTGAAGGGCGTGCCGGTCCGGCTCGATCAGGGCGTGGCCGATCTGGTGGTCTGGCAGTCGCAGACCGCCGAAGTCGCGGATGTCTTGAGGTCAAAGGGAGCCCGGGTGAGCTACGAGGTTTGGCCCGACGGCACCCACGAGAACATCACCGACCTGGATTTCGCGGCCCCGGCCTCGGCCGATTGGCTGATCAGGCACCTGAGATAGGTGGTGCACCGAAACTCCGTGAGCCTTATCCGGTTATAAGGGCGGTTGTCGATGACTGGTCGGCAGCCGGGTTCCAAACGGGAGGGAACCAAACGCAGGGAGGCGCTGAGCCCGATCCGGGGGGATCGGGCTCAAGCGCTGCCCACGGTCCTGGCTCAGTCTCTGACTTCGCCGCCGAGCTCGGGCGCTTCCTGGTCCTGTGCGTTCTCGAGCACGCCCAGCACTTCGGTGACCCGGCAGACCAGCAGCCGCTCCTCGTCGACCTCGACCCAGTTGCCGGCCGAGGCCGGGAAGACGACGTGATCACCGGGGCGGACCGGCATCCGCACCCCGGCCGCCTCCCACCAGTCGACGCCCTGGCCGACCGCCAGCACGATCCCGTGCTGGGGCGGCGGTTCAGAGGTTCCGGGCGGCACGACCAGGCCGGAGTTGCGCATCCGGTCCGGTTCGAGCTCCTTGATGACCACTCGGTCAAAGAGCGGTCTGAGGTAGTGCTGGGCCATTGCTCAAGCCTACGTGTTGAGGCAATTTGACGGTCGAATCGGAGGGCGGTGGTTTGAGCGAGGCCGCTTTGCGTAAACATTGGGAGAACCACGACCGGAGTCCGATCGATGCGTCTGCCCAGAAAACCGGATAAGCGGAAGGCCGAACCTGCGCCTGAAGACACCCAGGAGATGTTCGCTGCTGGCGAGGTGCCGACCGCGGAGGCCGAGGAGACCCGCGAGTACGAGACCGTCGAGCTCGCGGACCAGGCTCTGGTTGAGGAGCCGGACCCAGCGGCAACCGTCGAGGAACCCGAACCGCCCAGCGAGGAATCGGAACCGGCCACCGAGGAAGAGTCCCTGGAAGCGATCGAAGACGAAGCTTGGGACGACGAGTACGAGGAAGACGAGTACGAGGCCGAGGACGACGATTGGGCCGAAGACGACGAGTATGAGCCGGAGGCCGAGGAGGACGAACCGGAGGCCGACGAGGAGGCTGAGACCACCGAAGCCGACGTGACCGATCGGGGCGCCGCGGCCAAGGAACAGCTCGCGGTCGTGGGCGAGAAGCTGAAGGTCCGGTCGGCGGAGCTTTCGAAGCGGGCCGGCGAGCTCTGGTCCCGGTCGCTCAAACGGGCCGGGGAGATCAAGATTCCCCGGCAGGAGATCGACGGCCAGAAGGCGCTGGCGGTCGGCGGGATCGTGCTGGTCGCGCTGCTGGTCGGAGCGGCCGGCTACGTGCTCGGCAAGGGCGCCGGCGAGGACGTTGACTCGGCCCGGCTCAAGGGCGAGTTCGCCGGCAAGCGGGCCGGGGCGATCGCCGGGGCCAGCAAGGGATACGCGGCCGGCTTCAAGCGGGGCCGCGACCTCGCCTTCCGCAAGTCCTACGCCGCCTCGTATCGCCGCAATTACATCCGTGCCTACGAGAGCGCCGGCATGGATGCCCCGAAGTCGAAGCGGATCGAAGTCCCGAAGCCGTGAACGCCTCCCGTCTGACCCCGTGGTTGATCGCCGGTCTGATGTTCGTCCTGATCGGTGGGGCCGCCGGCTGGGTTATCGGATCCGGGTCCGCCAAGGGTGAGAGCGACGCTCAGACGGCCCGGGATCAAGGCTACGAGCAGGGCTTCGAGCTGGCCTTCGAAGAGACTCACCGGATCACCTCCAAGCGCGGTTTCAAGGCCGGCGCGGCGCGGGGCAAGCGGTCCGGGGCGAAGACGGGTTCTCGCGAGGGGGCCGGGATCGGCGCCGGCAACGCGACGATCGAACAGGCGGTCGAGTCGCAGAAAGCCGCCGAGGCGGCCGAGTCGGCCGCGGACAGTGAGATCTCCGCTCGCTCGGCCAACTGCGGGATCGTCCCCGCCGCTCCCTCCTGGTGCCCGACCAGCGAGGAGCTGGGGGCCTACCGTTCCGCGGTGAGAGCCGCTCGCGAAGCAGCCGAGCAGGCCGAGAAAGAGCAGCAGAAGCAGAAGCAGAAGGGCAACAACGGCAATGGCCGCCGCTGAGTCGAGTGACACGGCCGCCGCGAAGGCCGAGGAGAAGCCCTCGCCGCCCGAGGAGAAACAACCGCGACCCTGGGTGAAGCCGGCCCTGGCCTGCCTGGGGGTGGTGCTGGTCGCTGCGGGCGCCGGCTTCGGGATCGGCTACCTGACCAGATCTGACGATTCCGGCCCGGATCTCACCGCGGATGAAGCCTTTGCCCAGGCTCGCGATCAGACCGAGCAGGAAGTGAGTCGGGACATGGCGCGGCGCGGGTTCATCGCCGGCAAGCGAAACGGCCGCAGTCACGGAATCATCGCGGGCGGCATGGCAGCCGAGTCCGCGGTGACGATCCGGATCCGCCAGCTGCGGGCCTCCGCCGCCCAGAACGCGGCGGCTTCCGCTCAGGCCGAGCTCGCTGGAATGAGCGGCGGCGCGCCCGCGGTCCCGACCCCGGACCTCGGGGAGTAGTCACTCACCTCAGCCGGTTCGCACCTTGTGCATGTGGAAGAAGGTGCGCTTGCCCTTGAGCTTCTTCTTGCCCATCTTCTTCGCCTTGACCGTGTCCCGGATCGCCAGCAGACGCTTGTTCTTGCCGGCCATCTTCTTCACCTTGGACCGGTACTTGGGCTTGATCAGGTAAGTGACCACCTTCCACTTGCCGGATTTGGTGGTGACCCTGATCGGCTTGGCCATCGGCTTGGCCTTCTTCTTCGCCTTCCGGCTGGCCTTGTTGCCGACCTTCTTGGTGACCGGCACCGAGACTGTCTTGCACTTAGGCCGGAACACCTTCGGGCAGTAGAGCCGGATGAAGAGGTGCTTGCCGTCAAAGATCGCGAGCTTCTTGCCCGGGTCGGTGGTCGACGGACCGGTGGGGCCGGTCGGCCCGGTCGGACCGGTTCCATGGGTCGGGCCAGTCGGCCCCGTGGCACTCGTGAGGCCGGTCGTGTTGGTCGGGCCGGTCGGACCGGTCGGATTGGTCGGTCCCGTCGGGCCGGTGGGTCCGGTTGGGGTGCCGCCGAAACTGACCTTGCCACCGAGCCAGATGCCGCCCTTGCCGCCGATCAAGTCACCGAGCGTACCCGCGCAGGTAGCGATCTCCGACATCTCCTCATGGATCTTCGTTGGCGTTGGCAGAACACTCCAATCGTCGGTGACCGCACCTTCGTCGTTCGCATCGAAGGCCTGGGCGAGCCAGTCATGAGCCGGTCGTCCGGAGTCGGGATCCCCGGGGTCGACCAGCTTCTGACCGGCGGTCGAGAGTTGGAACGGGATCGGCGTCACATCACACTCGAGCACCTTGGTGGAACCCAGGTTGACCGTGATCAGGGCGTGCGTGTCCATATTCAGGTTCAGCTTTCCGCTGCCCCGGTCGTAGATGCCGGTGATCGGTCCGATTGCCCCGAACTCGATCTTCGCGTCGAGCGTCAGACCTGAGTAGTCGAGGCTGATCTTCTTCGGCGGGAAATAGAGATCGGACGCGGCGGCGTTGATCGCGCCCGTGTCCTCGTCCCATCCCGTGGTCCAGAAGACGACGGGTGGGTCGGGCACGGTCGAGTCGACCATCTTGACTCCCGAGGTCCCCGGGCCGCCTTGTTCGTTCAGGTTGATCCGGCCTTCGTCGAAGCTGACCTTCAGGCTCTGCTGGTCGGTGTCGGTCGGCCCGGTCGGCCCCGTCGGTCCGGTCGGCCCGTCCTCGACCTCGTTCACCTGGATCGTGACGGTGCCGGTGGCGGTGCCGCCGAAGCCGTCGTCTACTTGGTAGACGTAGGAATCACTGCCGAAGAACCCGTCGTCGGGGTGGTAGATCCGGTCCGGCCACTCGCCGGAAAGGAAGCCGTGGGCGGGAGCGTCCACCAGTGACCAGGTGAGCGGGTCGTGAGAGTTGTCCGCGTTGGTGTCGGAAGCGACCAGCGTCGTCGGCACCTCCGCGTCCTCGTCGGTCTCGACCGCGAGGTCTTCCGCGACCGGCGGGGTGTTGACCATGAACTGGCCTTCCGCGACGTTGGTCCGGCGGATCGCGTCGGCCGCTCCGAGGGCCCCGTTGTCACCGACCCGAACCCGCACCGGGTAGATGCCCGGATCCCAGTCGGCGGTGTCCAGCATCATCTGGTTCTGCCCTGGGGTGAGACCCGTCCGGCTGTCTCCGAGCCGAACGACTTCGAACCCGTCGCCTGGATCGCCGTCGAGATCCCACTCGACGGACTGGGTCGCACCGCCACCGTTCGGAAGGTCGAACGGGTCGTTGGTGTTCACGGACAGATCGAGCGAGCCATCGAGAGCCGGGCGGGCCGGCATGTCGAGCGTGACGCTCGGGCTGAAAGCGCTGCCGGAGCTGGCCGGCGAGTTCACGTCCACCGCACCGACCCAGTACCAGTAGGTGTCGAAGCCCGATTCGTTGTACTGGCAGTCGCCGTCGGTGCCGGTGAGGCCGCCGTTCAGGTTGTGCAGGCGCGCTTCGACGATCCAGCGACCGCGTTTCGGGAAGTTGACGTTCTGGCTCTGCAGGCTGTTGTCCTGGCCACTGCCCGGACAGACGAAGCCACCGGGGACGATCTCGCCCGTGTCGAGGTTCCTGGCCCGCCACGTGTACCCACCGAACTTGTTGTTTGACGTGAGGCCCTCGTCGGTGTCATCCCCCTTGAACTTGAAGGTGACGGCGGTGCCGGGAGTGATCGGGCCGGCAGGGTCCTGTGCCTCCCAGCCGTAGATCATCGGCGGGTCGATCTTCCCCGAACAGTCTTCCCGGGAGAGCTTGATCTTCGAGCTCGACGGGCCGGATTCACTGCCGTCGTCCATCACCGCCCTGACGCTTATGTCGGCGGTCCGGCCGAGGGTGCCGTTGCCGCCGAAGAGCCCCGGGCAGTCGAGGTTCATGCCGGCGTTGGGTGCCTGGTACTCGAAAGTGACCCGCGAGTAATTGAATCCGCCGCTGACATCGGTCGGCTGCTGCGCGGTCACGGATTTGATCGCCGCCGAATCGGAATCGTCGTCGCCGTTCCAGTCATCGTCGATGCGCAGACCGGTGACCTTGCGACCGGGGTCATGCTTGACGAGCAGGCTGACCCGGACCGTGTTGCCCTTGCGACCGGTGTCCGAGCCGTCGCTGATCGCAAGGCTTTCGAGCCAGGAGCGGAAGTCGCCGTCGGCGGTGGTCACGGCGGTGTCGTTGACGATGACCGGGTCGATGTGATCGGGACCGTTGGGGTCGACCCAGTTCTCCGAATGCGGCGCCGGATTGAAGCGCATCGCCAGACTGACCTTGTTCGCGCCCGAGGCGGAGGGCAGGCCGAGCTGGTCGTTGACCAGCGCGTTGACGTCATTGCCGACCACGGTCGGGCAGCCGCTGGCTGAGGGGATCGCCAGGGTGTCGTCGACGATCGTGGTGGTCCCCGCGTACTCGTCGTAGGGCACTCCCTTCGCCGTGCCGCCGGTCGCCGAGAACGGGATCGCGTTGGCGGGAGGCCCGACGTAACAGTTGTTGCCGAGCGAACCGGCGATGCCGAGATCACCGGTCAGCTGGATCGTCAGGGAAGTAGAGAGGGAGACCTCGCCGGTCGCCGGGTCGATGTTGCCGCTGACCGGCGAGTTGGCCCGGATCTGGATGTGGATGTCAACCGTGCCGATGATCCCGGTGTCGACCGGCAGCACGATCTCGGGAAAGACGAAATCTCCCGCGGCAGCGGAGAAACTGCCGTCCGGATTGACGGTCACGTTCTTCAGCTTCGGCGAGGGCGTCATCGTGCCGACGTCGATCGGGTCGAAATCGGTGCCGATCTTGATCTCGCCCCCGGTGACGGTGGCCGTGAAGCTGCTCCCTGGATTTACGACCGGGTCTGCCGCCTGCGCGACCCCGGCCACCATGGCCAGCATCGCGAACATCGAAACCGCGATCGCGGCGATCCGAAAACCAAAACGCTTCCCCATTGTGCTCCCTTTCCCCTGTTTCCCTGACTCCCTTACCGAACAGCGCTCTCAAACCCAGAGGCCGCCCACCCTGTGAACAAGGGCGTTCACAACATACCTGATTGCCCTGGCGGTGGGGCGTTCTCAGGGAACGCCCCACCGGCTCAGTGGCGTCGGTGCTTCTTCCTCGCCTTCTTCTTGGCGAGCAGCTTGACCTTCTTCTTCTTGGTCAGGGCCTTGCCGCCGGTCGGCATGTTGGTGACCTTGACCTTGACCTTGACCGAGCCGCGCTTCTTCAGCTTCTTCTTGAGCCGAGCCTTGGGTTTCAGCTTCAGGGTCACGGTCTGGTTCTTCTTCCGGACCTTCGTCCGGAAGTTCTTCAGGCCGGGGCCGGTCAGCTTGACCTTGCCCGGGCTGACGACCTTGACCTTGAGGATCGCCGTTCCTTTCTTGCGATTCGCCTTGAAGCGCTTGAAGCTGAACGCGTTCGAGACCGGCGGGATGACCTGCGGTGCCTTGTAGGTGAACCAGACCGGGGTCGAGTAGGCCTCGATCATGGTCTTGTCGCCCTGCGCCCGGGTCAGTTCGAAGGAGTAGCGGCCGGTCTCGGTCACGTTGAGGTCGTGGCGGAAGTCGTCCCCGGTGACCGCCGCCGAATCGATCGGAACCCCGTCGTGGAGGACCTTCAGCGTGTAAGCCCCCGGCCGGGCCGCGGACGCGCCGGCTCCCGTCACGTGGAGCTGGAGGTTCATCGACGGCCCGGTGACCGAATCACCGGGGAGCGCGGCCAGATCCGCCTTGCCCGGCTCACCTGCCTTCATCTCGACATCGGGGGCGTCCGCGCCGAACGGCTTGACGTAGGTGTGGCCGGCCTTGACCGCGTCGATCACACCCTGGGTCGAGAGCTGGTCGGCGTGGACCACGGTGGCACCGCGGCCAACCGGTGAGTCGGTCAGGCCGGTCGCCCCGCCGCCCTGGTGGTCATCGCTGGCGCCGACCGCGGCGATATGCGCGCCGGTCGCCAGGGCGTGCTCGTAATACTCGATCGCGCTCAGCGTGAAGGGGTTCATCGCCGCCGGCGCGTTGGCCGGCAGGCCGGCCGGGCCGGTCTGCAGCTCGATCGCGCTCACCTTCGAGAAATCGGTCTGCGCGTCGGTGTAGTTCCAGGCGCAGCCGCGACAGACCGCCGGCGCCGTCTTGTAGATCGTGGGGTGGTTGACCTGCGTCCAGCCACCGCCGGCAAGGATCTTCCCGAACTGGCTGGAGGGATCGATCGGGCCACGCACCTTGCTCAGCTCCGAATCGGTCTGAACGCCGTCGGTCGGCGTGGCATCGTCCCACCGGTAGACGGTGCTCATGCGGAAGTCGGGGAAGTAGCTGGAGTACTCGGCGTTGGTGTGGCCGTTGTAGGTGGTCACCTCGATGCCGGGGATGATCAGCTTGCCCGGGTACCGGTCCTCGTAGCTGCCGAGGATCTTGCGGGAGTTGTCATTGTTGTGATCGACGATCGTCACGAAATCGAGCCCGCTGCCGCCCGCGGAAAACGGTCCGAAGCCCTTGGTGAAGGTCTGGCTCATCGGCGCGTTGCCCGGCTCCATCTCACCGTGAACGTGAACGTCGCCGGCGTACCAGCCGGGGTTCGAGTCAGCCACGTACGGCTGGTACGGATCGGGAACGAACTGATGGTCCTTCCACTCGTTGGCGGTGCTGGTCACGACCTCGACCTTCCAGTCCACACCGGCGCCGTCCGGGTCGATCCACCCGGCGCCGAGCTCGACTGCCCACTCGCCCGCGTTGACAGGGCCCGGGGCGTACGCGCGGGTGGTGTAGCCCGGCACATACGCCTTGCGGGTTGAGCTGGTCGTGCCGTAGACGGCCTCATCGGTGTAGCCGTTCTCGCCGATGCCGATCGTCTTCACCGCGCTGCCGCTCCAGCCGCGACGCTCGTTCATGGTCCACTCGCTCTGGCCGGCCGGCTTCGGGCCGTAGACACCGAGATCGAGGGTCGGGTTGTCATCCGCAGTGCCGCCGTCGGCCCGGGCGTAGCAGTACCGGACCCGCAGGCCGCTGACGCCGCTGCCCACCTGGAACGGGATCTGGACGAACTCGCCGTTCAGCTGCGGTCCGAAGTGCCCCGAGAAGGTCTGGGTCGTGCCGCCGCTGAGGTAGTCGTCGCTCGCGGACGGCAGGGTGCACCCGGCTGCGGATGCGGCGGCGGGCAGGGCGGCGACGGCGCAAAGCGCGGCGACGCCGATGATGGCGTTACGGATTCTCCTCATGGGTCCAGCTTATTCCTGTCGGTCGAGTGGCCATCGCTCTGAACACTTCGGGCCTGGCTAAGCTGCGGTCATGTCACGTCTAAGGGGAGTTTCCGTGGTGCTGCTCGTGCTCTGTCTGGGTTCCTTCGCGTATGGATGCGGCGGGAACGATGATGGCGTCACGCAAAAAGACATTGATGACGCGATCCAGAAGGAGCGCGAGAGACAGAACCAGGAGGAAAGGGTCGACGAGCTTAAGCAGCAGATCCAGCAGCTCAAGAAACAAACCGGCGAGCGCTCGACTGAAGCGAACCGGAATGCTGGCCAGGGAGATGGCTACTACGGGAATTCTGCGTCGGGAGGCCCCGTCTCCACCTGCGCGACCGGGGTCCAGGTCGGGCCTAACACGTCCTGCTCGTTCGCGATGAATGTGGCTGGCGAGTACGGCAGCAACCCGGGAGCTTCTTCGATCACTGCCTACAGTCCGGTGACCGGCCAGCGGTACACCATGTCCTGCGGACCCTGGGGCAGCAGCACGGTCTGCACTGGGGGCAACGGAGCTTCGGTCTACCTGCCGTGAATCCGGGCTGGCTGCTGTTGACCGCCGGCGTCTGCGTCGGCCTGCTCGCCGGTGGATGCGGCGGCTCGAGCGGGGATCCCGAAGTCAGGCCGTCGGTCGATCGCAGCGGTCAGATCTCACAGCTGCAGAAGCGCAAGCAGCAGCTCCAGCGGCAACTGAAGGCGGACCGGAAGAAGGACGCAGCCGCGGCGAAGGCAAAGACAGCCCTGGTCGGCGGCGATGATCCGGTGAACGCGATTCTCGGCCGCCTGTCCGGCGAGGCAGGATTGGTGGTCGGTCCACCCGGAAGCGGCGGCCCCGACCTGAGCGGGGGATCGTTGAGTGGCGGTGACGCCTGGTCCACGATCAAGGTGCCGATCGCCGAGCGGGTACTGGCCGATGCGGGCGGCCCGAACGGTCTCAGCGCGGCCCAGGCGGACCAGATGAACCGGGCGATCACGCTCTCCGACAACGATGCGGCGGCTGCTCTGTTCGCGGGACTAGAGAAGACTCACGACGGCCTCGGTGGCGCTTCCGAGGCGGTCGGGGAGATGCTCCGACAGGCCGGCGACAACGAGACGGTGATCTCGACCAAAGGTCGGGACGGCTTCTCGACCTACGGGCAGACCGAGTGGTCGCTGGCGAACCAGTTTGGCTACATGGCGGCCCTGGCTGGCGGCTGCGTCAGCGATGCGGCCAGCCGCTCGTATCTGCTGGGACAGATGGCGTCGGTCGGCGGCAGCGACCTGTTCGGGCTCGGGGCGGTCGGCTTCCCGGCCAAGTGGAAGGGTGGCTGGGGGCCGGGGACCGATGGCAGGTACCTGGTTCGTCAGATGGGCGTGATGGAAGTGGGCGGAAAACAGGTGGTGGTTGCGATGGCCGCGGTCCCGGATGACGGCACCTTCGAATCGGGGATGTCAATGCTGAGCGAGATTGCCCGCGCCGCGGCGTCACGTCTCACGGACTTGATTTCCGCCCCGAGCGGTTGCTAAGAGGCGGGTGAGCAGGGCTCTCGTCGGCGGACTGGCGTAATGTCACGGTTATGGATCGCGAAACGGTGATCAGTGAACTGCGGCTCAAGCCGCTGCCTCATGAGGGCGGGATGTACCGGCGGAAGTTCAGCGATCAGAACTCCAGCTCGATCTATTTCCTGATCGAGCAGGACTCGCCGACCATGCTGCACCGCCTGCCGTGGCCGGAGATCTTCCATTTCTACGCCGGCGCACCGGCCCGCATCCACATCCTCGGGCCGGAGCCGGGCGAGGCCCGCCACCCGACCCTCGGGATCGGCCTGGAGGAGGGTGAACGGCCTCAGATGCTGGTCCCCGGCTCCTCCTGGCAGGCGACCGAGACCACCGGCGCCTGGACCCTGCTCGGCACCACGATGGCTCCCGGCTTCGACTGGGACCGCTTCGAGCTCGCCAAGCGCGAGCGCCTGCTCAAGTACTGGCCCGACCAGCAGGAGCTGATCGAGCGCCACACCCGGGCCTGATCAGGTCCGGGCAGCTCGCCGGCAGGCCGGAGCGGCCCGCCTTGAACCGCCTCTGAGGGGCCTGGCCTGAGGATTCAAGGTGGGTCCTCGGCCCCATTATTGGATCCAACTTTTAATGGATCGGATCCAATATGGGCAATCAGCGACCAAAAAATGGGAAAAAATCACACAGATTTTCTATTTCGGATACATTACCGCCACTAGCGAGTGCAACCCCTGAGGAGAGGATGCTTGATGAAACGGCTCATTGCATTGTTTGCGGCTTTGTTCATCGTGGTTGGTCTGGCGGCCTGCGGGTCCGGGAGCGGAGACGACAGTTCCAGCGGAGAGGGTGACAGCAGCGATCCGATCGTCCTCGGCTTCGCGATCGGCGAAACCGGTTTCATGGCGCCCTACGATCTGCCCGCCCGGACGGTTGCCCAGATGGCCGTCGACGACATCAACGCCGACGGCGGTGTCGACGGACGCGATCTGAAGATCGTCTCGGCCAACACCAAGTCGAAGCCCGAGCTGGCCGGGAACGCGGCGACCCAGGTCATTGACGACGGCGCCGAGATCGTCGTCGTGAGCTGCGACTTCGACCAGGGGTCACCGGCGGCGATCGTCGCCCAGCAGGCCGGGAAGCTGGTCTTCTCGACCTGTGCCGCGTCAACCGACTTCGGCCCGTCCGGCATCGGGCCGCTGGCCTTCACGATGGCGACGGCCGCCCCGGTCGAGGGCGCTGCGATGGCCGAGTGGGCCTACAACGAGAAGGGGCTGAAGAGCGCCTACACGCTGCTCGACGACACGCTTGAGTTCACCAAGCAGACCACCGCGGCATTCACCGAGCGCTGGAAGGGGCTCGGCGGCGAGATCGCCGGCGCCTCGACCTTCAAGCAGGGTGACGCCTCGATCGCATCCCAGATCAACGAGATCAAGTCGCTGCCGGAACCGCCCGACGCGATCTGGCTGGCTTCCTACAACCCGGGCGCGGCCAGCGCGCTGAAGCAGATCCGCGCGGCCGGGCTGGACATGCCGATCCTCGGAGACGAGGACCTCGACGGCGACTACTGGAAGGCGGCGGTGCCGGACATCAGCGATGTCTTCTACGCGACCTACGCCTCGCTCTACGGGGATGACGCGGACCCGAAGATCAATCAGCTGCTCGAGCGGTACAAGAAGCAGGAAGGCAAGCTGCCCGACACGTCTCTGTTCCTGACCGGCTACGCCGCGGTCCAGGCGATCGCCAAGGCGGTCGAGGGCGCGGACGGCTCGACCGAGGGGACGGACCTCCAGGCGCAGCTCGAGAAGTTCGACAACGAGAAGCTGTTGCTGCCGACCACCTTCACCTCCGACAACCACATCTCGTTCAAGCGGACGCTCCGGATCATGGAGATCCAGAACGGGAAGACAAAGCTGGTCACCGAGTTCTCTCCGACGTCGGTGCCAGGCGCCTAGCCGAGCCGCAGGAAGCGACTCAGCACATGGCCACGACCACTCCCACGGGTGATGGCTCCGCATCAGCGGAGCTGGTCGCCCGTGGGATCGTGGTCCGGTTCCAGGGACTGGTCGCGATCGACGGGGTCGATTGCGACCTCGGGACCGGTGAGATCGTCGGACTGATCGGCCCCAACGGAGCGGGGAAGACGACCCTGGTCAACGTGCTCACCGGCTTCCAGGATTCCGACCAGGGTTCGATCACCCTGGACGGGGTCGAGATCGCCGGCGAGCCGCCCCAGCGCCGTGCCCGGCGCGGGATCACCCGGACCTTCCAGGGTGCGCGCGTCTTCCCCGACCTGACCGTCCTCGAGAACGTCGAGGCGAGCGGGGTCGGGCTCGGGCTCGGGCTCGGCGAAGCCCGCGAGCGGGCGCTTGACGCGCTCGGGCTGCTCGGGCTCCTGGATTTCACGAAGCGCTACGCCTCCGACCTTTCGACCGGCCAGGAGCGCCGGCTCCAGGTCGCCCGGGCGATGGCGATGAAGCCGCGCTACCTCTTCCTCGACGAACCGGCCGCCGGGCTCAACGAGTCGGAGTCCGAGGAGCTGCTCGAGGTGATCGCCTCCCTGCCCGAGCGCATCGGCTGCGGGGTGCTGCTGATCGAACATGACATGCGGGTCGTGATGGGTGCCTGCGAGCGCCTGATCGTGCTCGACAACGGCAAGGTCCTGAAGGTCGGGACCCCGGCCGAGGTGCGGGAGGACCAGACCGTGATCGACGCCTACCTGGGGAGCTGACGGGCGTGCTCGAGATCGAGAAGCTCTCGGTTGCGTACGGCAACGCGCCCGCGGTCACCGAGATCGACCTGAAGGTCGGCGAGGGTGAGGCCGTGAGCCTGATCGGGCCGAACGGGGCCGGCAAGACGACCACCCTGACCACGATCACCGGGCTGCTCAAGCCCCGCTCCGGTGAGATCCGCTTCAAGGGCGAGAGCATCGGCGGCCGCAAGCCGGAGAGCCTGGTCCGGGACGGGATGGCCCTGGTCCCGGAAGGCCGGCAGATCTTCTCCACCCTGACGGTCGGCGAGAACCTGAGGCTGCCGACCGCGGACCTCGGCCGCGCTGAGGCGAGCGCCGCGATCGAGCGGGAGCTGGAACGCTTCCCGGCGCTCTCGACCCGACTCGACGACCCGGCCGGCGGGCTTTCCGGCGGCCAGCAGCAGATGCTGGCGATCAGCCGCGCCCTGCTCTGCCGGCCCGAGCTGCTGCTGCTCGACGAGCCTTCGCTCGGGCTCGCGCCGAAGCTGGTCGATGTCGTCTTCGAGGCCTTGGAGGGTCTCCGGCAGGAGGGCGCGACGATCCTGCTGGTCGAGCAGAACGCGGTCCGGGCCAGCCGCTTCGCCGACCGGACCTACGTCCTGAACGCCGGTCACATCGTGCTCAGCGGCACTCGCGAGGAGCTGGCCGACACCGACGTGCTGACCGACTCGTACCTGGGGGGCACCGATGACTGAGCTGATCCAGCACGTCGTCGACGCTCTCAGCCTGGGCAGCCTCTACGCGGTCCTGGCGATCGGCATCGCCCTGATCTTCGGGATCATGAACCTGATCAACTTCGCCTACGGCGAGCTGATCATGATCGGCGCCTACACCCTCTTCCTCCTGAAGGATGCGCCCTGGCCGTTCCAGCTCGCCGCCTGTCTGCTGGTGACCATCGTCGCGGCCGTCCTGATGGAGCGGCTCGCCTTCCGCCCCTTCCGGGGAGCCAGCGCCCCGGTCCTGCTGGTCACCTCCTTCGCGCTCAGCTTCGCGCTCCAGTCGCTGGCCACGGTGATCTTCACCTCGCGGGCCAAGGGCTTCTCGCTGCCGTCCTGGTTCGACGATCCGATCTCGATCGGCGCGGTCAACTTCTCCAGCCTCAACCTGATCACCTTCCTGGTGATGGTGGTGCTGGTCGGCGGCCTGGCCGCCTTCCTCCAGCGCTCGATGCTGGGCATCCAGATGCGGGCCGCCGCCGAGAACTTCCGGACCGCCCAGCTGGTCGGGGTCCGCTCCAACGTGGTGATCGCGACCGCCTTCGCCCTCAGCGGGCTCTTCGCCGGAGTGGCGGCCATCCTGATCGTCGCTCAGGGCGGCACCGCCACTCCCTCGATGGGTTCCGGCCCGGTGCTGATCGCCTTCGTGGCGACCATCATCGGCGGGCTCGGCTCGCTGTACGGGGCGGCCTACGGCGGGTTCTTCCTCGGGGTCCTGACCGTGATCCTGCAGGTGGTCCTGCCCGACGCGCTGGCGCCGTACCGGGACGCCTTCCTCTACGCGGGCGTGGTCCTGATCCTGTTGCTGCGACCGCAGGGCCTGATCGTCGTCAAGTCCAGATTCGAGAGGGTGTGATCGGGTGAAGCGGCTGCTCGACCGGTTCGTCGTCCCGCACTGGGGCCTGATCTCGCTGATCCTGATCCTGCTGCTGGTCGCGGTGGTCGGGTCCAACGGCTCGGCGGTGACCCAGCGCAAGACGATCGAGGTCCTGGTCAACGTGGTCCTGGTGGTCGGGCTCTACGTGTATGCCGGCAACACCGGCGTGCTCTCCTTCGGGCACATGAGCTTCATGGCGATCGGCGCCTACACGGCCGCGATCGTCACGATCCCGGAGCTCCAGAAGAACACGCTGCTGCCGGACCTGCCCTCGTTCCTCTCGAGCCTGGCCCTGGACCCCCTGCCGGCGGCGATCGTCTGCGGGCTGGCGGCGGCGGTGATCGGCCTGATCCTGGCCGCGCCGATCTCTCGCCTGAGCGGGCTCAGCGCCGGGCTCGCGATGTTCGCGGTGCTGGTCATCGTCTACCAGGTAGCGATCAACTGGGACGCGGTGACCCGGGGCAGCCAGACCATGCTCGGGGTGCCGATGAACACGACGATCTTCTCGGCCGCGGCCTGGTCGATCGCGGTCGTGGTGATCGCCTGGATCTACCAGAGATCGGCGGCCGGCCTGAGAGCCCGGGCGACCCGCGAAGACGAGTTCGTGGCTCGCTCGATCGGGATCTCGATCCCCAAGGAGCGGGCGATCGCCTTCGTCCTCAGCGCCTTCGTGATCGGGATCGGCGGCTTCCTCTACGCCCAGTTCCAGGGGGCCTTCACGCCCTCGGCCTTCTTCATCCACATCACCTTCATCACCATCGCGATGCTGATCGTCGGCGGCCAGAAGAGCCTGGCCGGGGCGGTGGTCGGAGCCGTGGTGATCAGCGTCCTCGGCTTCCTGTTCGGTTCGGTCGAGGACGGCATAAGCGCCGGCCCGGTGAGCTTCGCCGGACGCGACGGCCTTTCCGACACGGCCCTCGCCGTCTGCATCCTCCTGGTCCTCGTCTACCGCCGCGACGGGATCATGCGCGGCCGCGAGTTCGAGTGGCCGCACCGCCTGCTCAATCGATTCAAAGCGAAAGGGAACTAGCAAGTTGGAGACCGAAGAGCTCGTCGTCAAGATCACCTGCGACGTGGGCGGCACCTTCACCGATGTCGTCGCCTCCGACCAGGAGGGCCGGCTGGCGGTCGGCAAGGCGCTGACCTCGCCGCCGCACCTGATCGAGGGCCTGCTTTCGGCGATCGAGGTCGCGGCCGAGCAGTTCGGGGTCGGGCTCGGCGAGCTGCTCCGGCGCTGCGAGCTGTTCGTCTACAGCACCACCCAGGCGACCAACGCGATCCTCGAGCGGAAGACGGCGAAGACGGCCCTGCTGGTCACCGCCGGCTTCCCGGACATCCTGGTCCGGCGCGAGGGCGGCTCGATGCTGCCCTACGACTTCAGCCGCCCGTTCCCCGAGCCGTACGTGCCGCGCCGACTGACCTACGAGGTGGAGGAGCGGATCTCCGCCGCGGGCGAGGTGCTGACCCCGCTCGACGAACGATCGCTCGGTGAGACCATCGAGCGGCTGCGCGAGAACGAGGTCGAGGCGGCCGCCGTCTGCCTGCTCTGGGCGACCGCCGACGGGCGACACGAGGTCGCGGTCGGGGAGGCGATCGAGCGCGAGCTCGGGATCCCGGTCACGCTCTCCCACCAGCTGAACCCGATCGTGCGGGAGTATCGCCGTGCCTCCGGCACGGCGATCGACGCCTCGCTCAAGGTGCTGATGCCCGGCCACCTGGCCGAGATCGAGGCCGGACTGGGCGAGGCCGGCTTCTCCGGCGAGCTGCTCGCGGCGACCTCGGTCGGCGGCGCCCTGCCGATGCAGGACCTGATCGACCGGCCGATCTACGCGGCGAAGTCCGGCCCTTCGCTGGCCCCGGTCGCCGGTTCGCTCTACACCGGCGAGCTGGGCAGCGACGACATCATCGTCTGCGATACCGGCGGCACCTCCTTTGACATCAGCCTGGTTCGCGGCGGCGGCATCGTGCCGACCCGCGAGACCTGGCTCGGTGGCACCTTCACCGGCCACCTGACCGGTCTCAGCTCGGTCGACGTGCGCTCGATCGGGGCCGGCGGCGGCTCGATCGCCTGGGTCGACCCGGGCGGCCTGCTGCGGGTCGGGCCGGAGAGCGCCGGGGCCGACCCCGGACCCGCCTGTTACGGCAAGGGCGGCAGCAGCCCGACCGTGACCGACGCCGCGGTGGTGCTCGGATACCTCGACCCCGACGACTTCCTCGGTGGCCGCATGAAGCTCGACCTGGCCGCCGCCCGCGAGGCGCTCGCCGGGCTGGCCGACCAGCTCGGACTCGACGTCGAGAGCGCCGCCTCGGCGGTGATGACCGTGGCCAACGAGCACATGGTCGACGCGATCAAGGAGATCACGATCAACCAGGGGATCGACCCCCGCCGGAGCGGACTGGTCGCCGGGGGCGGCGCGGCCGGTCTCGGCATCGCCGCGATCGCGACCGAGCTCGGCTGCAAGAAGGTGATGCTGCCGCGGACCGCCGGCGCGCTGAGCGCCTTCGGCGGCCAGTACTCGGACATCGTGATCGAGGAGGGGAGGAGCGTCTGGTGCTCGACCGATTCCTTCGAGCCCGAGGCGGTCAACGCCGCCCTGGCCGAGATCGACCAGGCGCTCCGGCCCTTCGCCGAGCGCCTGGCCGGGAACGGAGTCACCGAGCAGCGGATCGAGCGCACGGTCGAGGCGCGCTACCCCCACCAGGTCTGGACCCTGGACATCCCGCTCGAGGTCGAGCGGTTCGAAGACGAGGAGCAGGTCCGGGCTCTGGTCGAGTCCTTCCACGCCAACCACGAGCGGGTCTTCGCGGTCTCGGAGCCGGGCCAGTCGATCGAGCTGGTCCACCTGGTCGGGCGACTGGTCGCCGAGCCGGCCAAGCCGCCACGAGAGGCAGGGCGGCCCGAGGTCGACGCCGGCGAGAGCCGGCTCCGCAAGGCGCATTTCCGAGATCACGGCGAGCTGGAGGTCGAGGTGCGGCCCGGGGCGGCGATCGAGCCGGGGAGCGTGCTCGACGGCCCGCTGCTGGTCACCGAGCCGACCACGACCATTGTCGTGCCGCCCGGCTGGCAGGTCTCGGTGACCCCGATCGGCGACTACCTCCTGGAGGCGAAGCAGTGAGCGAACGAGAAGATTTCGACCCGATCCTGGCCGCGGTGCTGGCCAATCGCTTCGAGGCGATCGTCCGGGAGATGATGAACACGCTCTTCCGGGCCGGCCGGTCCTCGGTCCTGAACATGGCCCGGGACTTCTCCTGCTGCGTGGTGACCGCCGACGACCAGCTGCTGGCCGCGGCCGAGGGGCTCCAGGTCCACGTGCTCGGGGCCGGCTTCCAGACCGCCTCGATGCGGGAGCTGCACCCGGACCTGGCCGAGGGCGACGCGTTCCTGCACAACGACCCCTTCCTGGGCAACACCCACACCGCGGACCACACTCTGCTGGTCCCCGTCTTCGCGGGCGGCGAACACGTGTTCACGGTCTCGGCCAAGGCGCATCAGGCCGACTGCGGCAACTCCCAGCCCACCACCTACATGCCTTACCCGGTCGACCTCTACGAGGAGGGCGGGCTCAACTTCCCCTGCGTGCGGATCCAGAAGGATTACGAGGACCTGCCCGACATCATCCGGATGTGCCGGCGGCGGATCCGCGTGCCGGACGTCTGGTACGGGGATTACCTGGCCTCGCTCGGCGCGGTCCGGATCGGCGAGCGCCGGGTCAAGGAACTGGTCGAGGAGTACGGGGTCGAGGTGGTCCGCGCCTTCCAGGTCTGGTGGCTCGATTACTCGGAGCGGCGCATGGCCCAGGCGGTCTCCGAGCTGCCGGCCGCCCAGATCGAGGCGAGCTCGGTCCACGACCCGCTGCCCGACCTCGAGGACGGGGTCGAGGTCAAGGTCAAGATCGGGATCGACCCGGCCGCCGAGCGGATTCAGGTCGACCTGCGGGACAACATCGACTGCGTCCCGGCCGGGATCAACCTCTCCCAGAGCTGCGCCACGGCCGGGGCGGTGATCGCGGTCTTCAACTGCATCGAGGCGGACGTGCCCCGCAACGCCGGCAGCTTCCGCCGCATCGACGTCCTGATCCGCGAGGGCTCGGTCGCCGGAGGCCTGAAGTTCCCCTTCTCCAGCTCGATGTCCACGACCAACCTGCTCAACCGCCTGATCAACGCGGCGCAGTCCTCCTTCGCCCAGCTCGGTGACGGCTTCGGGCTGGCCGAGGGCGGCGGCGCGCTCGGGGTCGGCTGGGGCGTCTACTCCGGGATCGACGATCGCAGCGGCGAGCCGTACATCAACCAGGCCGTGATCGGCAACAACGGCGGCCCGGGCGGCCCGCTCTGCGACGGCTGGGTGACCTACGCGATGCCGGACTGCGCGAAGACCGTCTACATCGACAGCGTCGAGGTGATCGAGCAGAAGTACCCCCTTCATTTCGACGCGGTGCGGCTGCTGACCGACAGCGGCGGCGCCGGCCGGTACCGGGGCGGCCCCGCGAGCGAGGTGATCTTCGGTCCGGCCGGCGCGAACGAGATGCAGGTCTTCTACGCGGCCGACTTCGCCGAGCGTCCCCCGCAGGGCGTGCTGGGCGGGCGGCCCGGCCTGGGCGCGGAGGCGGCCAAGGTCGAGGCGGACGGGAGCGAGTCCCCGCTGCCGCCGATGGGCGGGGCCGACCTGGCGCCCGGCCAGCGGATCCGCGGGATCGAGGCCGGCGGAGGCGGGTACGGGAGCCCGCTCGAGCGCGACCCGGAGGCGGTCGTCGCCGACGTCCTCGAAGGCTGGGTCTCGCTGGAGTCGGCCGAACAGTCCTACGGCGTGGTGGTTCACGGCTCGATCGAGGACGGCAGCCTGGCCGCCGATCCGGCGGCCACGGAAGCGCTGAGGCAAAGACTTCGCAACGACGATCAGATCGGAATCTCATGAACTCATCGACAAGCGCCCTCGAGGCGAGCGGCCCGGCCCTCGACCGATACCTCGCAAGCACGCCCGGCTCGGCCGAGCTGATGGCTCGCGCCCGCAAGGTCATGCCGGGCGGCAGCTCGCGCTCCCACGCCTTCTTCCGGCCCTACCCGCTGGTCTTCCAGCGCGGCGAAGGACCGTATCTCTGGGACGTGGACGGCAACCGCTACGTGGACCTGACCTACAACGGGCTCAGCCTGATCCACGGGCACGCCTACCGGCCGGTCGAGAAGGCGGTCGCGCAGGCGATGCCGACCGGCACCGCCTGGGTCGGTTCCTCGGAGCCGCAGATCGCCTTCGCCGAAGACCTCTGCGACCGCATCCCCCGCGCCGACCTGGTCCGCTTCACCAACACCGGTACCGAGGCCACGATGCTGGCCGTCAAGCTCGCCCGCCAGGCCACCGGACGCCCGCTGGTGCTCAAGTCCTGGGGGGCCTACCACGGCTCGTATGACGATCTGGAGGCGGGTCTCTACGGGAACGAGGGCTTCCCCGGCCGGACCGCGCTGGCCCGGTTCGGTGACCTCGATTCCTATCGCCAGGCCTTCGCCGAGCACGGCGACCGGATCGCGGCGCTGATCATCGAGCCGGTGCTGCTCACCTTCCGCGTCGTCTCGCCGCCCGAGGGGTTCCTGCCCGCGATCTGCGAGATGGCGAGGGAGAATGGGACCGTGGTGGTTCTCGACGATTGCCTGATGTTCCGGCTCGCGTTCGGCGGCTCGGCCGAGAAGTACGGGATCGAGCCGGACCTGACCTGCCTCGGCAAGTTCATCGGCGGCGGTCTGCCGATGGGCGTGGTCGCCGGCCGGAGCGAGGTGATGGGCATCCTCGATCCCTACGGGGACCGTCGTCTCTACCACGGGGGATCCTTCAACGGCAACCCGCTCGCGGCGACGGCCGGCCGGATCTCCCTGCGGGACCTGACCGCCGAGAAGATCGCCGGGATGGATCAGCGGGCCGCCCACCTCAGGTCGACCCTCCGTTCGGTGGCCGAACGGCTCTCGCTGCCGCTCGACGTCTCCGGAGACGGCTCGGTGATCGGAAATCACCTGCTCACCGCGGACGGCGAGACCGACCGCGAGGCCGGGTATTACCTACATCTGGCGGCGGTCGACCGGGGCGTCTTCTTCGGTCCGGACGGCGAGATGGCAATGTGCACCACCCTTGACGACGAAGCGCTCGAAATCGTGATCGAAGGCATGACCGGCGCCTTGGAGGAAACCGCGGGCTGGATCGCGAACGGGCGATCGGAGGGGAGTGGCCATGAAGGATGAGTTGGAGAGGCTCCCCAAGGAGCCGCTGGCGGCCTCGGTGGCGCGGGATCTGCGCCGCCAGATCATGAACGGGGAGATCGCCCCGGACGAGAGGATCAAGCAGGAGATCGTCGCCGAGCGCTACGGGGTCAGCCGCTCGCCGGTGCGGGAGGCTTTCCGCGAGCTCGCCTCGGACGGCTTCATCGAGCTGGAGCGTGACGTCGGCGCTCGGGTCCGGCCCTTCAGCCGCGACGAGATGTACCAGCTCTATCTGGCTCGCGAGGCGATCGAGCCGGTGATCATCGAGGAGTCCTGCCGCCGGATCACCGACGAGGCCCTGGCCCAGGCCCGCGAGGTGAACGAGCAGAGCGAGACCTGCGCCGGGAACGGCGACGTCGCCGGATACCTCCACCACGACACCGAGATGCACCAGATCCTGCTCGAGGCCTCGGGCCTCGACGTGCTGACCGAGATGGCGGCCGGACTCTGGCGACGCACTCACCGCTACCGCTTCGCCTACACCTCCCCCGGCCGCATCGACACGTCGGTCCTCGAGCACCGCCTGCTGCTCGACGCGATCGAGTCGCGCGACTCCCTGGACGCGGCGGACATCTACCGGATACACACCCGCCGCACCCGACTGACCCTGGCTGACATGGAGCTGCCGGACTCCTCAACCAAATGAATCAAGAGAGGACAGAACAATGGCCATAGAGAGAATCCCTTCGAGCTTCGCCAGCTTCAGTGAGACCGTGGCGATCGACGGGCCCGGGACCTGGATCCAGATCTCCGGGCAGGTCGGCTTCAACGAGGCCCGGGACGGCATCGTCGAGGGCGGCGTGACCGCCCAGAGCCAGACCATCTTCGACCAGATCGAGGAGCTGCTCGGACGCTCCGGCGCCGACCTGTCCCACGTCGTGAAGCTGAACATCTTCATGACCGACCTTGGTGAGTACGGGGAGTTCAGCGCGGTACGGACCGAGCGGTTCCCGGCTGACCCGCCGGCCAGCGCGGCGGTCGGCGTGGCCGACCTGCTGCTCGGCGCGGCGATCGAGATCGACGGTCTCGCCTTCAAGCCCGGCGCCTGAGCGATGGCTGGAGAGCTGCTCTGGGAGCCGTCGGCGGAGGGGGTGCGCAGCAGCGGCATCACCCGGTTCTCGGACTGGCTGAAGGAACGCCGCGGCCTCGAGTTCGGGAGCTACGGCGAGCTGTGGGAATGGTCGACCAGCGATCCGGACGGCTTCTGGTCCGCGATCTGGGAGCACTTCGAGGTGATCTCCTCGACCCCGTACCGGGAGGTGCTGGGCCGGCGTGAGATGCCCGGGGCGGAGTGGTTTCCGGGCGCGACCCTGAACTACGCCGAGAACGTCTTCCGGCAGCGCGGGCTGGCCGGGGACGAGCGGCCGGCGATCATCGCCGGCTCCGAGACCGAGGGTCCGACCGAGATCACCTGGGAGGAGCTGCGCGGCCGGGTCGCCGCGGCCGCCGCCGGGCTGCGCCGCCTGGGGGTTGAGCCGGGGGACCGGGTCGCCGGCTACCTGCCGAACATCCCCGAGTCCGTGATCGCCTTCCTGGCGACCGCCTCGATCGGAGCCGTCTGGTCGAGCTGCTCGCCGGATTTCGGAGCCAGGACGGTGGTCGACCGGTTCTCGCAGATCACGCCGAAGGTGCTGATCGCGGTCGAGGGGTATCGCTACGGCGGCAAGCGGTTCGACCGCAGCGGGGTGGTCGAGGACCTGGTCGCAACGATCCCCGGGATCGAGACCACGGTCGTGATCGGCGATGAGTCGCCGTCGGAGCCCGGAAGGATCGGCTGGGACGAGCTGCTCGCCCGCGATCCCGGCGCGGAGCTGGAGTTCACGCCGGTGCCGGCCGATCAGCCGCTCTGGATCCTCTACTCGTCCGGCACGACCGGGCTGCCGAAGGCGATAGTCCAGAGCCACGGCGGGATCCTGCTCGAGCATCTGAAGACCCATCACCTCCACCTCGACCTCCGCGACGGCGATCGCTACTTCTGGTTCACCACTACCGGCTGGATGATGTGGAACTTCCTGGTCTCCGGGCTGCTGACCGAGGCCGCGATCGTCCAGTACGACGGCAACCCCGGGTACCCGGACATGTCGGCGCTCTGGCGCTTCGCGGCCGAGGCCGGGGTGAGCGTGTTCGGAACCAGCGCCAGCTTCATCGCCGCCTGCATGAAGGATGGGGTCGTCCCGGGCGAGGCCGGCGACCTCTCGCGGCTGCGGGCGCTCGGTTCGACCGGCTCGCCGCTCGCCCCGGAGGGCTTCGACTGGGTCTACGAGCAGCTGGGCGAGGAGACCTGGCTCTTCTCCGCCAGCGGCGGCACCGACGCGTGCACCGCCTTCATCGGCGGGGTGCCGGTGCTGCCCGTCTACCGCGGCGAGCTGCAGGGCCGGGCGCTCGGCTGCGCGCTCGAGTCCTGGGACGAGGAGGGCCGGCCGGTGATCGGGGAGGTGGGCGAGCTGGTCATCACCAAGCCGCTGCCTTCGATGCCGATCTTCTTCTGGGGCGACGACGCCGAGATGAGCCGGTACCGCGAGAGCTACTTCGAGATGTTCCCCGGGGTCTGGCGCCACGGCGACTGGATCGAGATCACCGAGCGGGGCACCGGCATCATCTACGGCCGCTCCGACTCGACCATCAACCGGGGCGGGATCCGGATGGGGACCAGCGAGATCTACCGGGCGGTCCTCTCGATCCCCGAGATCCTCGACGCGCTGGTGGTCGACATACCCCGGCCCGGCACCGACGGCTGGATGATCCTCTTCCTGGTCACCGCCGAGGGGGCCGCGATCGACGACGAGATGCGCGCGCAGATCGCCCGGCTGATCCGCCGCGACTGCTCGCCCCGACACGTGCCGAATGAGGTCTTCGAGATCGAGGAGGTGCCGCGGACCCTGACCGGCAAGATCCTCGAGGTGCCGGTCAAGAAGATCCTCATGGGGATGCCGGTCGAGAAGGCGGCGAGCCGGGACTCGATGGCCAACCCGGAAGCGCTGGATTACTTCGAGAAGATGGCTGCTTCCTGAGTCATTCGTCCTTGTAGAACCAGAGGTCGCCCACCAAGAGGCCTTCCTTCACCGGGTCGGGGCGGCCGCGCTTGTCGGTCTGGACGACCAGGGTCTCCGTGGTCTTGTGCCCGTCGGCGTAGTTGAAGCGGATCCGGCCGCCGGCCATGACCTTGTAGCTGCCCTTCTCGTCGGGGCCGAGGCTGCTGATGGCGGTGAAGAAACCGCCCGGATAGCCCCCCGTGGTGAGCGATGATTTGGTCCGGCCGAACCGTCCGTCCCGGGTCAGGATCAGGTACTCGCTCCAAGTGCTGCAGTAGGGGGTGATGCCGCAGGCGCCGTAGTAGCCGCGATTGATCAGGCTGGTCTTGAAGCGGGCGCCGCGCTTCGGGACGACGGCGCCGTACCAAGACTTGCCGTCGGTCGACCAGACGTCGGAATCCATCTTCAGCTTGAGCTTGCCGCGCTTGAAGGTTCCGCGGACCTTGCCGATCCGAACCGCCCCGGAGCGCTTGTTGTAGCTGTATCGGAGACAACCGGGCTGCATCTCCCCGTCCTTGATCTTCGCGGTCGGGCGCCGGCAGTTCGTGAGGCCGTGCTTGGGGATGCCCCAGCGCACGAGGTTCCGGCTGGTGAAGTCGAGGAAGACCACGTCCGAGGAGCGGTCGTACTGGTAGTTCTCGAAGCCCCAGAAGATATTGCCGGCCAGGCCGCCGGTGGAGGGGGGCGGGGGCGGCTGCGGGACCTTGACCCGGAATGAGGTGGAGGCTGCGGCCTTGACCTTGCGGCCGGTCGCCCGGGCGGAGATCGTGACCGTGCCCTTGCCGCGTCGGCTGACCTTGACTCGGAAGCGGGCCGTCTTCGACTTGCCGGCCGGGATGCTGCCGAGCTTCCTGGTCCGGGGGGAGAGACCGGCGGTGCCCTTGACCTTGGCCTTGACCACTACGCCGCGGGCGGCGGCCTTGCCGACGTTCTTCACCGTCACCTTGACCGGCTTCGTGGCGCCCCGCTTCAGCCCGCCGATCCGGCTCACCTTGGCGCTGAGCTGCGGCTTCGGCGGGGGCGGCTTGACCGCGAAGGTTCCGACCTCGTCGTAGATCGTGGCGGTGTCATCCGGATCGCTGAGGATCGTCACGGCGCAGTCCGGCTGGAGCCCGCGGAGCCGCGAGTCGCCGGCCTTCAAGGTCACGACCTGACCGGACACGCTCCGGGTCGCCTGGTCCTGCTCCTCGGCCGGGTTGGTGCCGTCCCGGTCGAGCAGCCAGATCGCGGCGCCGTCCGGGAGGATGGTGCCGAGGATCACGAGCGGGGCGTTGCATTGCCCGCCGGAGAGCCGGCCCAGCGCGGTAGTCACTTGGAAATTGCCGGTCGGCGCGGCGGCGAGGCTCACCCTGAACTCGACCAGTCCGTCCACGCTGTCGTAGCTGGCCTCGACCCCGGTGATGTCCTGCCCGCCGCTCGGCCCGTCTCCGGAGGCGTCGTGGGTCGAGCCCGAATAGACCGTCGCCGAAGCGATCGCGGACAGGGCGAAAAAGGCGGCCAGCGTGGCTGCCACCAGAACGGTCAATCTGTGGAAGTCAGCCCCTGCGCGTTTCCCCACGCCTGGTTTTTACCGCAAACGCCGACAAACCAAACCGCCGGGCCGCCCGGCGGTCCGCGCTCGAAGGACCTCAGCCAACCTGGCTGAGGTCGATCTCGCGCTTCAGGATCTTGCCGGTCGGGCCCTTGGGGAGCTCGTCGACGATCATGATGTGGCGTGGGTACTTGTAGGCGGCCACCCCGGCCTTGGCGTGCTCGCGGAGCTCGTCCTCGGTCGCCGACTCGCCTTCCTTGAAGGCGATGATCGCGACGATCTCCTCGCCGAGGTCGTCGTGCGGGATGCCCATGACGGCGGCCTCGGCCACGGCCGGATGCTCGTAGAGAACCTCTTCGACCTCACGGGGGTAGACGTTGTAGCCACCCCGCAGGATCATCTCCTTCTTGCGGTCCACGATCGAGTAGTAGCCGTCCTCGTCGACGGTCGCCATGTCCCCGGTCGAGAACCAGCCGTCAGGCGTGATCGCTTTCTCGGTCGCCTCCGGCATCTGCCAGTAGCTCTTCATCACGTTCGGCCCCTTGACCTGCAGCTCGCCGACGTCGCCGACCCCGAGGACCTTGCCCTCCTCATCGACGATCCGCATCTCGACGTTGTCGATCGGGGTGCCGATGGTGCCGGGCTTGCGCTCCATGTCGACCCGGCCGAACGAGGCGACCGGCGAGGTCTCGGAGAGGCCATAGCCCTCGAGGATCGGGGTGTCGAACTCGCTCTCGAAGGCGCGGATGATCTCGACCGGCAGCGCGGCGCCACCGGAGACGCAGAGCCGGAGCGAGCTGATGTCGTACTCGTCGCGGTTCGGCACCTGGAGCATCGCCGCGTACATGGTCGGCACGCCCTGGAAGATCGTGACCTTGTCCCGCTGGATGATCTCCAGCGCCTTGGCCGGGTCGAACCGCGGCAGCAGGGTGATCTCCGCGCCGACCGAGATCGCGGCGTTCATCGCCACGGTCTGGCCGAACACGTGGAAGAGCGGCAGGCCACCGAAGAAGACATCCTGCTCGGTCGGGGTGAAGAGAGCGAGGATCGACTCGATGTTCGAGCGGATGTTGTTGTGGGTCAGCTCGGCGCCCTTGGGCTGGCCGGTGGTGCCGGAGGTGTAGAGAATCACCGCGGTGTCATCGGGCTCGACCTCGGCCACCTCCTCGAAGGGCGCGATTCCCTGGATCAGGTCGCCGACGTTGGTCGGGTTGACCGAGATGACCTCGGCCCCGACCTCTTCGGCCGCCTCGATCGCCGCCGGGGCGAAGTCCTCCCAGGCGACCACGAGCTTGGCCCCGGAGTTGCCGAGGTAGTACTTGATCTCACGCGCGGTGAGCAGCACGTTCATCGGGACGACCCGGGCACCGAGGCGCAGGATCCCGTAGTAGACCATCGGGAAGTGGGGGACGTTCGGGAGCATGATCCCGACCCGGTCGCCCGCCTTGATGCCCTTCTCCTGGAGCAGCCCGGCGACCAGCTTGCTCGTCATGTCCAGCGCTGCGTATGGAATCGCCGTCTCGTCGAGCCTGATTGCGTTTCGCTCGGGGAACTTCGCGGCGGAATCGGTCAGCAAGGTGGCCAGATTCGGATTCAACTCTTTACCTCTCCCGGTAGATCGTCGGCATCGGGCGGGCCGCCAACCGGCCTGCCTCCGTAGATGGAATGCTACCCGGCATGAGCTTTGAGGACAGAGTGGTACTGATCACCGGCGGCGCCAACGGTTTCGGCCGGGCGACCGGGGCCCAGCTCGCCGGGCAGGGCGCGCGGGTGGTGCTGGCCGATATCGAGGAGGAGGCCGGGCGGGAGGCCGCGGCGACGATCGGGGCCGAGTTCATCGCCTGCGACGTCCGGGACCCGGAGGCGAGCCTGGCGGCGGTCGATTTCGCGGAAAGCCGGTTCGGCGGCCTTGACGTGGCCCTGCTGAACGCCGGCGTCACGACCGGCTGCGGCCTGGTCGAGACCTTCGACCTCGAGCTTTACCGCCGGGCGATGCAGATCAATCTGGACGGGGTCGTCTTCGGGATCAACGCGGCCGTGCCGGCGATGCGGCGCCGGGGCGGCGGCGCGATCGTCGCCACCGCTTCGCTGGCAGGCCTGACCGCGGTGCCGTTCGACCCGGTCTACGCGGCGAACAAGCACGCCGTGGTCGGGCTGGTCCGCTCGGCCGGCCCGGTGTACGCGCTGGAGAACATCCGGGTCAACGCGATCTGTCCCGGCTTCGCTGACACCAGGATCATCCACGACATCAAGGAGGGGCTGACCCGTGAGGGCGTCCCAATCATCGAGGTCGAGCACGTGGTGGACGGGATGCTGAACCTGATCGAGTCCCCGGAGAGCGGCGTCTGCCACTTCGTCCAGGCCGGCATGGAACCGCAGGAGTTCCGCTTCCGCAACATCCCCGGCCCCCGGTGATTCTTAGTCGGGCAGGGGGATCTTCTTGCCCGGGTTGAGCAGCAGCTTCGGGTCGAAGACCTTCTTGATCTCGGCCTGAAGGCGGATCGCCACCGGGCCCAGGGCGTCCTCGACGTGGGCGGTCTTGAGCGAGCCGATGCCGTGCTCACCGCTGATCGAGCCGCCCAGCCGCATCGCCATGTCGAAGACCCCGGCCGCCGCTTCCTTGCCGCGCCGCATCTGGTCCTCGTCCGAGAGGTCGACCAGGAAGCTCGAGTGCAGGTTGCCGTCGCCGGCGTGCCCCCAGGAGCAGGCGGCCAGGCCGTGGCTCTCGCCGATCGCCACCGTCTCCTCGATCGCCTCGGCGAGCAGCTCGACCGGCACCACCACATCCTCTGAGATCTTGCCGCCGCGCTGCGCGGTGACCGCGATCGAGACGCCGTCGCGCCAGGTCCAGAAATCCCGGATCTCGGCGTAGTCGACGATCGTGACCGGGCTGAGCAGCGCCCCCTCGGTCATCGCCTCGACCAGCTCGCCGACCACTCGCGCCACCTCTTCCCCGGTACCGTCGGTCTCGGCGATCACCGCCATTCCGGCCCGCTCCGGCGCCTTTGCGGGGAAGGAGCCGAGACTTGAATCGAGCGCCCCGCGGTCGAGGAACTCGAGCGCGGTCGGCTGGATCCCGGAGCCCATGATCATCGCGATCGCGTCACAGCCCGAGCGGGCGTCCTCGTAGAAGCCGACCACGACGCTCCTCTCCTCGGGGGCCGGAACCAGCCTGAGCCAGGCCGAGGTGACGATGCCGAGGGTGCCCTCCGAGCCGATCATCAGGCTGTTCAGGTCGAGGCCGGCCACGTTCTTGCGCAGCGGGCCGCCCGAGGTCAGGATCTCGCCCGGCGGCACCACCGCCTCGAGCCCGGTCACCCAGCTGCCGGTCACGCCGTAGCGGAAGGCGTGCGGGCCGCCGGCGTTGGTGGCGACGTTGCCGCCGATCGTCGATTGCTCGCTGGCCCCGGGATCGGGCGGGAAGAGCAGGCCGTTCTCGCGGGCGATCCGGTGGACGGTCCCGGTGCGGACCCCGGCCTCGACCTCCATGCGCCAGAGCTCGGGGTCGATCGAACGGATCCGGTCGAGTCGCTCGAGCGAGAGGACCACGCCGCCGTCGGGCACGGCTCCCCCGGCCAGGCCGGTGCCGCCCCCGCGCAAGGTCAGCGGAACGTCATGCTCGTAACACCAGGCGAGCACCCGGGCGACCTGCTCGGAATCACCGGGGAGGACCAGTGCCTCGGCCTCGCCCTTGAGCCCGCGGTTGCCGGTGCCGTCCTGCATCGCGATCCGCATCTCGGGGCCGTCGGTGACGACCTGATCGGATGAAAGCAGCCGTGAAAGATCAGCGGCGAGTTTGCCGTTCGGGCTGCGACTCTCAGAAATTCCCCTTTCCAATGCGGTTCCACTCCTCCGATGATTTTTGCGGACTTGCAATGTAGCCGGTAGTAGGTAATATGTTACCGGCTGTATCCCAGAAAGATCAAACCTTTGAGGAGAGGTGCGATGGCAGCGAACGATGTAACAGCAGGGTCGCTCGGCCAGAGAGGCGGCAAGATGCTGGCTGAGCTCGTCCCGCAGAAACTGCTCCCCAAGAACCTGGGGGCGGGTGAACTGGTCACGGTCTACTTCGCGATCATCTTCGGGGCCTACGGCGCGTCCCAGATGGCGGCGGGCGGCTGGGCGGCGGTCTCGATGCTGCTGCTGGCGGCACTCGTCTTCCTGGTGCCGGCGGCGCTGGCCTCCTATGAGCTCGGCACGCTGTTCCCGGGTGAGGGCGGCATCTACATCTGGGCCGACAAGACGATGGGGAAGATCCACGGCTTCATCGCCGGCTGGCTCTCCTGGGTCGCGGTCTTCCTGCTCCTGCCCCTCGTCTCGACCGCCTTCGCACAGCACCTGCAGGTAGCGCTCGGGGTCGAGTGGCCCCTCTGGGCGACGGTGGTGCTCCAGGTCGGCGTGGTCTGCCTCATCACGATCCTCTGCCTGGCCAAGGTGGACGTCTCGCTCAGCCTGATCAAGAAGATCTTCTTCGTCTCGGCCGGCACCGCGGTCGCGGTCCTGGTCTGCGGCGCCGTCCACGCGATCACCGACGGCAACGCCAACCCGATCGGCTCGGTCAGTGACGTCGCCACGCTCAACCTCTCCACCTACGGATTCATCTTCAGCGCCGCCGTGCTCTGGCTGCTCGGGGTGGAGACGCCGTTCAACATGGGCGCCGAGTTCAAGGACCAGAAGAAGGGCGTCGGCCAGATGCTCACCCTCGGTTCGATCGCCTTGCTGATCGGCTACCTCTTCGGGATCATCGGCACCTTGCTGATCACTCCGGTGGCGGAGATCAACCCGACCACCGGCATCGCCGAGGCGGTCAAGTCGGTCTCCGGCTTGCTCGGGGTGATCGTCGCGCTCGGGATCTGCGCGGCCGTCCTCTCGCAGGGGCTCGCGTACATGAACGCGTACTCGCGCCTGCTCTTCGTCAGCGGCATCGAGCGCCGCCTGCCGCGGGTCTTCGCCCACGTCGGCCAGAAGTCGCAGCAGCCGGTGCCGGCGATCCTGCTCCAGGCGGTCATGGCGATCGCGGTGATCGCGCTCTTCTTCTCGCTGGGATCGCTGAACACGGCCTTCCAGCTCTACCTGGCGACCCTGATCGTGGTCTGGTGCCTCTCGATCTTCTACCTCTACACGGGCATCATCCAGGCCCGCAAGAACTGGAAGTCGATGTACGAGGAGCGCGGCGACGCGGTCTGGAAGATCCCTGGCGGGACGCTCGGGCTCTGGATCACCGCGATCGTCGGCGTGGTCGGCAACATCGCGGCGATCTACTACGTCTTCGACCTGCCGTTCACCGACGAGATCTCAGCCGGTGAGTGGCGGACCTGGGTCGCCGGGCTGGCGATCTTCGCCCTGGTCGTCGGCGTGATCGTGTTCGCGCTCAGCGAGACCAAGAACCGCGGCAAGTCGGTCGAGGACCAACTCGCCGAGCTGGCCGTGGACGACGAACCGGTAGCGACCTAGGCATGCCGGGAGTTACTTTGAAACAGCAGATGATTTCCGGGGGCCTGGTGGCCCCCGGAGGAAGGAGTAGGAAGTGGGACTGACCGGTGGAGAATTCGTTGCCGAGTATCTGATCGCGGAGGGAGTGCCGTACGTGTTCGGCATCCCTGGACATGGCGACATGGCGGCGTTCGACGCCTTCAAGGACCGGTCTGACCGGATCGAGATCATCGGCCCGCGGCACGAGCAGGCCGCCGCCCACATGGCCGACGCCTATTACCGCGCCTGCGGCAAGCCGCTGGCCACGATCACCTCGATCGGCCCCGGCTCGATGAACGTGGCGACCGGGCTCGGCACGGCGTTCGTCGACTCGATCCCGCTGATCTCCTTCACCGGCGGCCCGCAGACGTACATGCTCGGGCGCGGCGTGCTGCAGGAGCTGGAGCGCCAGCAGGACAACGTCTTCCCGCACATCATCCAGCCGATGGTCAAGCGGAACTGGGACGTCCAGCACGTCGACCTGCTGGCCGATGTGCTGCCGCGGGCCTTCAACAACATGCTCTCCGGGCGGCCCGGCCCGGTCCACATCGAACTGCCGATGGACGTCCAGGCCGAGATCACCGACCTGCCGGTGCCGGACCCGGCCGAGCGGCGGGCGACCTCCGGCGCGGTGCGGCCCGATCCGGGCGCGATCGACCAGGCGGCGGCGAAGCTGCTCTCCGCCAAGCGCCCGGTGATCCTGGCCGGCGGCGGCTGCCTCGAGGCGAAGGCCTCGGCTGAGCTGAAGAAGATCGCCGAGTACCTCGACGCGGCGGTGGTCGTGACCATGATGGGCAAGGGAGTCTTCCCCGAAGACCATCCGCTGGACGCTGAGCACACCGGCTCGAACGGCACCCTGGTCGGCAACCACATGACCAGGAACGCGGACGTGATCCTCGCGGTCGGCACCCGCTTCGCGGAGCAGACCTCCTCTTCGTTCATGACCGGCCAGTCGTTCTCGATCCCGCCGACCGAGATCGTCCACCTCGACATCGACCCGACCGAGATCGGCAAGAACTACCCGACCGCGGTCGGCGCGGTCTGCGACGCCAAGGCCGGGCTGAACGACCTCTACGACGCTTTGGTCGACCACAACGGCAGCGAGGGGATCAGCCGGCCCGAGTACCGGGCCGAGATCGCCAAGCTCCGCCAGGAGTGGAAGGAGATGCTGACCGGCCGCTGGACCGGCAAGCTCTCGCTCAGCCAGGTGCTGCACAAGTCGCGTGAGGTGCTGCCCCGCGAGGCGATCGCGATCGCCTCGGCCGGCCACCCGCAGATCCAGGCCTTCCAGGAGTTCCTCTCCTACGAGCCGCGGACCTGGCTCAGCCCGGGCGGCTACTCGACCATGGGCTACACGATGCCCGCCGCGATCGGCGCCAAACTGGCCAAGCCCGACGTGCCGGTGGTCGGCTTCGCCGGTGACGGTGATCTGCAGCAGACCATCCAGGAGCTCGCGGTGGCGGCCGAGACCGGGGCGGCGGTGATCATCGCCTGCCTCAACAACACCGGATGGATCTCGATCCGCGACTTCCAGCGCGGCATGTTCGGCGAGGACCGCGGCTTCGAGACCGAGTTCCGGGCCCGCAAGGGCGACCAGCTGATGCCGGTCGATTTCTGCGCGATCGCCGAGGCCTTCAACTGCGGCTCGGAGAAGGTGACCGAGCCGAGCCAGATCGGCGGCGCCTTCGAGCGGGCGATGGCCTCCGAGGGCCCCTGCCTGATCGAGTTCGACCTCTCTCGCGAACCGGCCGACAGCGAAGGCGTGAACATCGGCCACTGGGACCTGCCGAAGCCGGCCTACCTGCCCTGACCCGACGAGCTAGGAGGAGATCGACGTGAATCACGACACTCCGGAGAGAGACCCGAACGGCGCCGCGCAGGTGCTGCGCAACGAGTCCGACGACCACGTCATCAAGTGCATGGGTGACGTGGACATGGCCCTGGTCGACGGCCAGGGCGTGCGGGTCCGCGACGCCGACGGCAACGAGTACCTCGACGCGATCTCGGCCGAGTGGGTGCTCAACCTGGGCTTCCGCCACCCCGAGATCCAGCAGGCGATGGAAGAGCAGTTCGGGAAGATCGATTACGTCTCGCCGGTCTTCGAGAGCGAGGCCCGGACCGAGTACGCGAAGAAGCTGGCCGAACTGGCGCCCGGGGCGCTCTCCAAGGTCCTCTACGGGCTTTCCGGCGCCTCGGCGGTGGAAGGGGCGATGCATCTTGCGATGCGGACGACGGGCGGGACTGATTTCGTCTGCCTCGACGCCGCCTTCCACGGCCGCACCTTCGCCACGATCGGGCTGACCTACGTCAACCCGGGCATGGTCGAGGGCGCCAACCAGGGCCTCGACCGCTACCTGCCCCGGCAGATGCGGGTGCCGACCTACAACTGCTACCGCTGCCCGCTGAACCTGGAGCCCGGCTCCTGCGACCTGGCCTGCGCCGACCACGTCGAGTGGGCCCTCGACAAGGGCCACCTGAACGGGCCGGCCGGCGTGATCGTCGAGCCCTTCCAGGCCAACGGCGGCATGGTCCCCGCTCCCGACGGCTACCTGGAGCGGGTGCACGAGATGGCCAAGGCTCACGAGGTGCCGCTGATCGTCGACGAGATCCAGGGCGCGCTCTGCCGCTGCGGGCCGATGTACGCCAGCGAAAGGGCGGGCATCGAGCCGGAGATGATCATCCTCGGCAAGGCGCTCGGCGGTGGCCTGCCGCTCTCGGCCACGATCACCACCCCGGAGTACGCCCACCTGCTGCCCTGGGAGTACGGCTTCACCCAGGCCGGCAACCCGATGGCCTGCGC
>JBIQLL010000025.1:0-42275 GCA_044464425.1 Solirubrobacterales bacterium
CATTGACTCGATCCTCTCAAAGGATTAAGCCTCCAACAAACCCGGGGCGGTTCACCAAGGTCTTCTTTGACAAACCGGATGAACAGGCCACCGGGGGAATCAATGTGGAAGCCGACCACAACGCCGTCAAACGAGGAAGCTGTCAGCACGAGATCATCGAGAACGCCAAGGCAATGGTCCCGGATGACGAGGGATCGTTCCCGATCCATGTGCAGTGCATGAAAGACGCTCAGAAGCTTAAGAAAGGTCAGTCGATTCGTTACGGATTGGTCGTCTCGATCGAGACCCAGGTAGAAACCTCGAACACCATCCACGACGAAGTGCGCACCCAACTCAGAGCCCAAGCTCGTGGTCAGGCTCGCGGGCGCATTGCTGGATAGGCTCCGTCGTGCTCACGGGTCAGGAGCCTCGGAATTTTCAGGGCCTCTCTTTGATGTGGGCACTCGACACCAGGAGTGCCCACAACCCCGTCAATCCGGCGCATATCCGCGCGTATCCGATTTTGGTGCCGGTTTTGAACTCGTAGAAAATTCCTGCAAATACACTATTTTCTCGGAGTATTTCGGCGCAGATCCGCGAAATGGTAAGGAAGGGGTCAGCGGTTCGAATCCGCTTCCGGGCTTTCCCATCACCATGGGAAATGCGAGAGCCACGGGATTTCTAACCGGCCCCGCATAACTGCGCTTTTCTTCCCACTAGTGCCACGTTTCGGCTCGATACGCGCCGATTCTCGAGACAACCGTCCTAGGGAACAGGCTGCGAGGTCCAGTTGAGCCGTTCCGGCCCGGCATAGACGGACCCTGCGCTGTCTGCGATCGCTCGGGCCGCGTCAAAGTTCTCGAACCAAAGTTACCGGACAAGCCCTCGTCTTTGGTGCTGGTCGGCGAGAAGGACTGCTGCCCGAACTGCGCCAGCGCACCCCTGACGATCACCCAAGCCGCATCAAGCCTCTAATTGACAAACTGGACTTTGGGGACTACGGTTTGTGAGCCCACAACATTGAGCGGAGGAGATTCAATGAGCTTTAGGCACTTAGCAGCGGGGATCGCTGTGTTCCTTGCCTTCGCAGGCACCGGGGCTTTTGCGATCGCCCAATCTCAATCGACCGACAGCGATGATGCAAGGGAAGCGGCTCTCGGTCTCGACACGAGTAGGGAATATCCAGAATCGTTCCTGAATACTGCGGAGCAGTATGAAAAGTCGGCTCCCCCCGAAAGTAGTCCGGGTCCGTCAATCCAACCCGATGAAGTCTACATCCCCCCGGGAGACGATCCTGAGAAGTTCGTCCAAGACTGCAAAGAGTCAGCGAGCAAGGATGAAATGCTTGACAGCGATTCAATCTGCCGAGCCATCCTCCTGAAGAACGCTGGAGCAATTGAGGCCGGGGTCTACAAGGTGGCTGATGTGCAACATAAGTATGAGGCATTCATCAAGGAGGAAAGGTAACGTCGAGTAGAAGCAAAGTCTTTGCTTTTGGGGTGGCTGCGCTAGCCTCGCTGGCGTGTATGGGTTCCACGCAGGCATCGGCAACGATCAATTGCACCGGCGGCCCGTGTTACGGCGGGCCGGCAGAAAACTGGATGATCGGCACAGGCGGCTGGGATCTCATCGAGTCCTACGATGGACGGGATCACATTTGGGGAAAGGCCACAGGCGACGATCTCCACGGCGGTGCCGACGGTGACATCATCTACGGCAACGCGGGAAACGATGTGATCCGCGGTCAAAATGGAAACGACTGGGTTCTCTGCAACGTCTCAGATTGCGGTCTCGACGGTGGGAATGGAGACGACCAGATCCACGGTTGGGTCGGGACAGATGTCCTGATTGGAGGAGCAGGGAACGACAAAATGTATGGCGACGATCAGCCCGATCGTCTCTACGCTAGGGACGGACAGCGGGACGTAGTCGTTGGCGGCGACGCTAATGACTTCTGCCAGATTGACAACATTGACTATCTCCAATGGTGTTAGTTGTGATCCACGCAGTTTCGTAAATGCGGCTTTAGGTCTAGCGCCCGGAAACGGGCGCTAGACCTTTCGCACCGCGGTGGAGGTCGCTCAACGGTGGTTGGCACTAAAGGCCAGTAGTGCCAACAGACCCGCGTACCGGCGCATATCCGCGCCTATCGCCGCGAGACAGGAAATCCCGCGGTGGCGGGAAACCCAGCAGGCAAGCCACGTCCTGAACTCAGCCCCCTGATTTTTTCGATCATGGTAAGGAAGGGGTCAGCGGTTCGAATCCGCTTCCGGGCTTTCCCATCGCCATGCCGGATACGACTGCTGGGGAATCTCAAACCGGTCCGTATCCGGACCTATCACCGCGAGGCAAGAAATCCAGCGACAGTCGGACCCCCCAGTTACCAAGCCATTTCGCAGAGTAGGGCTTCTCGTTTCGGCTCGCGATCGTAGCCACGCTTCTCAGCCCTCGAGTGGGTGATCATCGGGCTGTTGGACGAGCACCTCAGGTACTGCGTGGAGGATCCGGCCAAGGAGGCCAGGCCGGAGCTCAGGCGAACTCGTCGGCGAGGCGCCTGACCATCTGAGCCAGGGACGAGACCTCGTCGGCGATCGCTCTCTGCCGATCGGCGGGGGAGTTCCTCACGAGATCGACGGTGGAGGCGAGTTCCTCGAGGCAGTCGAGTTCGGACGCGTGCGGTCGCGCCCGGTCGAGGATTGTCTCGAGGATTTCGGCCACCGGCCGCCTCGACGCGCGGTCGATGTCGATCAGCTCTGCGTGAACACCGTCCCGGGCGGCCAGGAACCGGTTTTCGGCCAGCGCTTCCTCCGCCTCGATCGACCGCTGGCTCACGAAGGCCTCTTCGGCTTCGAGCTTGACCAGGCTGCGGGTCAGCGCGACCAGGGCCGCCGCGTCCTCCGATCGCGTCTGGGCGTCCATGACTCTGATCTCGATCGTTCCGATCCGAGGTTGGGGCCGGATGTCCCACCACAGATAGCTGCGGTCTGGGATTGCGCCGGTTTCGACGAGCAGGTGGACCGACCGCACGTAATGCTCGTAGCTGGAGAACGGGCGCGGAATGCCGACGCGCGGAAACGCTTGGAAGAGAGGTGTCCGGGTCGAGGCGAGGCCCGTGTCGCGGCCCTGCCAATAGGGTGAGTTGGCCGAGAGCGCTAGCAGCAGAGGCAGATGGACCCGCATGCGGTTGCTGACCTCGATCGCGCGCTCCGGATCGTCGAGGCCGACGTGGACGTGCAGGGCGAAGGTCGGCTCCCGTCGTGCAAGCTCTCGCATCGAACCGTGGACGAGCTCCTGACGGTCGCCGCTGGTCACCGCGATCTCCTCCCAGATCGCGAAGGGGTGGGTCCCGGAGCCGCCGGCCCGCAGCGAGAGCTCGGCGATCGTGTCGGCCAGCTCGGTCCGCAGGTGGCACAGTTGCTCGATCGCGCCGCCGACCTGGGTGTGGACTTCGGTGCACAGCTCGATCACGGCGTTCTGCGTCTCCTGCGTGGCCTGGTCGACGATCGGTTCCGGAAGCCTCGGCAGGACCGACTCGACTCGGTTAGCGAGCGAGAAATCTTCTCCGTTCAGGAGCATGATCTCCTCCTCCACTCCGACCGTGTAGGCCGCTCCCTCGCGCTGGTTCCAGACCGACCAATCAGGAAGTGGTCGGTCCTCGCTCACGAGATCACGTCTGGCGATCGTGCGTACTCGTGCGCCGACGCGACGAGGTGCGAGAAGAACGGCGCGCCGCCCGGCTGGCCGGGGCCCATCAGCTCGGCGTGCCACTGCACGCCGACCGCGAATCGCCGGTCGGGCATCTCGATGACCTCGACCAGGCCGTCGTCCGCCCAGCCGGCTGCCGTCAAGTCCTGCCCCAGTGAGTTCAGACCCTGATGGTGAAAGGTGTTGACCTCCAGCTCACTCTCACCGAGCAGCGTCGCGCTCCGGCTGGAGGGATCGAGTGCCACGCGATGTCCTGGCTCGTCGCCGGGCTGGTCCTGCCGGTGATCGAGCGTCACCGCGGGCACATCCGGAAGGTGCTGGAACAGCGTTCCGCCGCGGCTCACGTTAAAGAGCTGCATTCCCCGACAGATCGCCAAGAGCGGCAGATCCCGCTCGACCGCACCTCGGGCGAGCTCGATCTCGAAGCGGTCGAGCGAGGCCTCGACCGGTCCCAGACAGGGATGGGGCTGAGCGCCGTAGACAGTCGGATCGATGTCCGGCCCACCCGAGATGCAAAGCCCCTCGATCCGGCCCAGCAACCCCGGGGCGAGAGCTTCGTCTCCGGGCGGGAGCACGACCGCCGAGCCGCCGGCCGCGGTGATCTCACTCACGTAGTTGAGCCCGAGGGCCACCTCCTTGGTCAACGGTTCGCCTTCCTGAATCCGACGGATCGTCTGGGCGGGACGGACCTCGGAAGCCGAGATCCCGATCAGCGGGCGACGGTGCTCGCTCATCGCGTGCCCTCGCGCTCGACCGAGCTTTCCTCGAGAAGCCAGGTGTCCTTGGCGCCGCCGCCCCGGGTGCTGTTGACCACCATTTCGCCGGCCTTCGCGGCGAATCGGGTCAGCGCGACGGGCAGCGCGACGGATCCGTCGCCGGCCGAGAGCACGAAGGCCCGCAGGTCGACGTGACGAGGCTCGAGCCGGTCGCCGGCAACCGTCGGATGCACCGAGAACGGCACGGTCGGCTGGGCGACGAAGCGCGAAGGGGATCTATCGATCTCGAATCGAACCCGGTCCAGCTCGTCGGCCGAAGCCTTCGGTCCGAGCACGATGCCCTGCCCGCCGAAAGACCAGCGGGGCTTGATCACCAACTCGTCCAGGCGGCCCATGGCCACCTTCCGCTGCTCCGGCCGGCCGAGATCGAAGCCTGGCACCGACCGCAGCAACGGTTGCTCGCCCAGGTAGAAGCGGATCATCTCGTCGACGTAGCAGTGGACCGCCTTGTCGTCGCCGACGCCCGCCCCGAAGGAGTTGACGCAGGCAAGGTTTCCCCCTTCGAGGGGATCCTCGAGCAGATCGCCCAAGGGGGAGAGGCGGCCGTCTTCGAGGCGCAGGGTCTCGTCGCTGGAGCGGTTGTACAGGACGTGGACCTCGATCCGTTCGTCGTCGACGCGCGCGAACAGTCGGCCACGGCGGGATTCCAGGTCGCTCGTCTCGACCACCGGGATGCCGAGCCCGTCCGCGATCTCGCGATGCTCGAACCACGCCTTGCTGGCCGGCCCGTCGCTCAGCATCGCGAGCGATGGTTCGTCGTGGCCGGCGAGGTCCGCCTCTCGGAGGGCGTCGGTCACCGGGTCGAAGATCAGAGTCGGGTCGAGCCCGGACGGCTCCGGAAACAGGCCGCAGGCGAGGACCGCCTTGCGACAGGCGATCGCGTAGGCGATCCCGGAAGGCGTCCGCAGGTCGTCTTCGAGCACCAGCAGCTCACCGCCCGGATCGCGGATCAGGTCCGGCCCGGCGATCGCCGCAGTGCTCGCCACTCTCGGCCGCTCCGCGAGCGGCTCGTAATACATGGACCCCTCGATGACCCGGGCCGGCATCACGCCCTGCTCGATCACCGAGCGTTCGCCGTAGGCGTCGTCGAGAAAAGCGTTCATCGCTTCGTAGCGTTGAGCGAGGCCCGCCCTCACCCGGCACCACTCGCCGGCCTCGATCACGCGGGGGAGAGGGTCGACACGGTAGGTCTCCGCGTCGTCGCCGAACGTGACGCCGACCGTTGCGAGGTGTCGATTCAGCCGCTCGCGTGCCTCGCCGAAGCCGAGGTCGGCGAGCGCGCCGACCAGTTCTCGGTACCCCGGCCGGGGCGAACCGTCCGCGCGGAACGCTTCGTCGTAGGCCGAGGCCGTCGATTGATCGGTGCTGATCGCCACTCACCGCGGGGTACCACGGCTCGATTCCGCGAAACATGCTCACGCGCTGCGACGAAAGAGCTTCGGGGCAGACGGCTGGCCGAGTTGGTAGACGCCGTAGAGAACCGCTCCGATCGCGGCGAGGATCAACGCCCTGAGCCAGGCGTCGCCACTCTGCTGGGTGAGCAGGACGATGCAGGATCCGGCCGCAAGCGCAGGCACGGCCGGCCAGACCCGGAAGTGTTCGTGCTCGACGTCGTCGTTCCGTAGGACCAGCACCGCGATGTTGGTGCTCAGGAATACGAAGAGCAGGAAGAGCACGACCGTCTCGGCCAGCGTCGCGAGGTTCCCGACGAAGGTCAGAGCGACCGCCGCGCAGGTCGTGACGGCGATCGCCGCCCACGGCGTCTGGCGCTTGGGATGAACCTCGGCGAGCCGTGACGGCAGGATGCCCTGCCGGGCGAGTCCGTAGGTCAGTCGGCTGGACATGATCATGGTCAGCAGGGCGCCGTTCGCGACGGCCAGGAGCGCGATGAAGCTGAAGAGCTCGTGGGGCATCCCGAGCGGGCTGGCGTCGATGACGGTGAGCAGCGGGCCGGTCGACGCCGAAAGCGTTTCCACCGGGACGCTGACCGACGCGGCGACCCCGACCAGGACGTAGACGACCCCGGCCGCGACGAGCGCGCCGAAAAGCGCCTTCGGATAGACCCGGGATGGGTTCCGCACCTCTTCCGCGACGTTGGCGCTCGTCTCGAAGCCCACAAAGGAATAGAAGGCGAGCAGGGTGCCGGCGAAGATCGCCGGGACGACGCCGTCGCTGCCGCTGAACTCGAGCGCTCGGCCGGGGTGGCCGCCACCGTCGAAGAGGACGATCGATCCGGCCGCGATCACCAGCAGCAGCCCCGCGACCTCGATGCATGTCATCAGCACGTTGGCACCCATCGATTCCCGGATGCCACGCGCGTTGAGCACCCCGATCCCGAGCAGGAAGATCACCGCGCCGAGCTTGGCCGGCAGGTCGACGAAGGTGGTGAGGTACTCGCCCGAGAAGGCGATCGCCAACCCGGCTGCACTGACCACCCCGGCCGAGAGCATGAAGTAGCCGACCAGAAAGGTGACCAGTGGCTTGCCGTAGGCACGTTCCGCGAACACGGCGGAGCCGCCCGCCTTTGGATACTTCGTGACCAACTCCCCGTAGGACCCCGCGGTGAGCAGCGCCAGGCAGAGAGCGACCAGCATCGGGGCCCAGATCGCGCCGCCGACCTCACCCGCGACTTCGCCGACCAGCGCGTATATACCGGCTCCGAGCACGTCGCCTAGCACGAACAGGAAGAGGAGCTTGCCGGATATCGCGCGCCGCAGCGCGTTCTCGGATTCGCCTTCGCCCGGCGTGTTCTCCTCTGGCTTGTCGGGCCCCATGGCGGGATGGCGGTACCCGATCCGCCCGCTCGAAACCGGTGGCTGTCGTTTGGACGGTTTCTCGCGAAAACCGGTCGGGTACCGGCCGCACCGATGAACGCGCTCCCGGAGAACGCGCTCGGAAACGGGGTGCCGGCGTCGCCTTGGAACTCGGGACCGACCGAGGCCTGGCCCGCGATCGACCGCGACCTGACCTGCGAGGTCGCGGTGGTTGGTGGCGGCATCGTCGGCGCCTCGACCGCACTGCGACTTGCAGTCCACGGTGTCTCGGTGGTCCTGATCGAGGCGCGGCGGATCGGCGGCGGTGTGACCGGCAACTCGTCTGCCAAGCTGAGCGCTCTGCAGGGGCTCGCCTACTCCACGATCACACGGAGCCGCGGGGCGGACGCCGCCTTCTATTACGCCAACCTCAACGCGACCGGGATCGATTTCGTGCGGTCGGCCGCCTCCCAGCATCGCATTGGCTGCTCCCTCACGCCGAGGGCCGGCGTGTCGTTCGCGGAGACCGAACCGGGCCTGGAGACGCTCGGCGAGGAACTCGACGCGGCTCGCTCGGCCGGCCTGGCCGCCGAGCTCTCGGCGAGCAGCGACCTTCCGTTTCCGGTGACCGGCGCGCTCAGCTTGGATGGACAGGCGAACTTCGACCCACTGGCCTGGACGCGCGGCGCCGTCGGGGCGGCCGTCCGGCTCGGCGTCCAGGCCTTCGAGCGCAGCCGGGTGGTCGGGGTGAGCGGCTTCCGCGCCCGGGAGGTCCGGCTCCAGAACGGCTACAAGGTGAGGGCGGAAAGGGTGGTGCTCGCGACGCATGTCCCGATCCTCGACCGAGGGGCGTACTTCGCGCGGATCAGTCCGATGACCTCGTTCGGGGTGGCGGGGAGCGTAGGCGCGAAGGCGCCCCAGGGTATGTATCTGAGCGTCGACGGGCCCACCCGTTCGATCGCTCCGCTGGCCGGCACGAGCCGACGAGGCGCGATCTTGGTCGGGGGAGACGGGCATCGCCCCGGCACCGCCGACAGCGCGCACAGCCTGGCGCGGCTGCGGGAGTACATGCGGACCCGCTTCGAGACGGGATCGATCGACCACGAATGGGGCGCCCACGACCAGATGAGCTTCGACCGGACCCCGCTGATCGGCCGCCTCCTGCCATTCGACGAGCGCGTCCTCGTCGCGACCGGGTTCTCGAAATGGGGGCTGGCGGCCGGTGCGGGAGCGTCCGGGGTGCTGGTCGACCACATCCTCGGCCGTGACACCACGCTCATGTCTACCTTCGACCCGGGCCGCCTCAGCCGGTCAGGGGCGCGCGCCTTCATCGCCCACAACGTTGAGTCGGGAACCCGGTTCCTGGCCGACCGGATCCGGCGCCGGGCGCAGCCCCGGGAGCTGGACCCCGGCGAGGGGATCGTCGTCGGGGACGGGCTAGGCCAGAAGGCAATCAGTCGGGACCGCGAAGGGGTCCTTCACGAGGTTTCCGCGCGCTGCACCCACCTCGGCTGCATCGTCGCCTGGAACCAGGCCGAAGCGACGTGGGACTGCCCCTGCCACGGTTCCCGCTATCTGCCCGACGGCACGGTGATCGAAGGTCCCGCGGTCGAACCTCTGGCTGAGGTGGTGGCAGGCGATGGCTGAAGGTGGGGCGGAGCCCGGACCGACCGCTCGGACCTGGCCTCACGACCGGGGTTCCGCCCGCGAGGCCTAACGATCCGGGCTCAACCGGCTCCTCGCGAGGTAGCCGGTGGCGCCGTGGGTCAGGATCGAGGCCCCGACGCAGGCCATGACCGTCCAGTAGAGGACCGAGGCCTCGTCGCTCGCGAGGATGCCGGCGTGGAGGACGGCCGCCGCGTAATAGAACGAGCCGACGCCGCGGATACCGAACCACCCGATCAACGCTCGGTCCGAGATGGACACGGATGACCGAGCGAAGGCGACCATGGTCAGCGCCGGCCGGATCACGATCAGCAGCAGTGGCACGAGTGCCCAGCCGGTGATCCCGGGGGCGCCGAGTCCGGCAATCGTGACCGTGCTGAAGAGGACGAGAATCACACCGAGCTCCGACACGTCCTCGACCAGGTCGGCGCCGGTGTGCACCCGGCTGTGGGATTCGTGGTCCCAGTCGAAGCGCCGGAAGCCGAGCCCGCCGGCGAAGGCGGCGAGGAAGCCGTAGGTCCCGGCCAGCTCCGCGACGCCGTAGATGGTCAGAACCGCCGCGATGGCCAGCCATCCGTCGAGGCGCTTGGCCAACCAGTCAGCGCGGCGCAGGCGGTCAGCGCCTCCGGCGATCAGATGACCCCCGCCGAACCCGATGGCGACCCCGCCGACGATCGCGTAGAGCACATCGGGCAGGAGCCAGTCCTCGAACCAGGTGAAGCCTCCACCGGCGACTAGCAGGCCGAGGTAGACGACGGGAAAGGCGATTCCATCATTGATCCCGGCCTCGGAAGACAAGGCGAAGCCGATCTCGCTGCGATCCCCTTCTCCGGGAGGCCCGACCTTCACGTCCCTGGCCAGCACGGGATCGGTCGGGGCCAGCGCCGCCCCCAGCACGACCGCGGCCCCGACCGAAAGCCCCATAGCGAGATGACCGAAGGCGGAGACCGCGAGGATCGTCAGCGGCATCACCACCCCGACCAGCAGGACTGTCGATCGCCAGCGTCCCCCGCCGAGGCGCCGGTCGATCCGCAGCCCGGCCCCGAACAGGGCGATGATTACCGCGAACTCGCAGAGATGCTCGAGGAAAGCCGGATCGGCGAACGGATCGAAGGCCCTCAGCCCGAAGGCGCTCATGCCGACCGATGCGAGGACGCCGAGCGCGAGGTAGACGGAGGCCGGCGTGAACACCTGGGCCGAGTGGCTCGAAAGGGCGATGACCGCGACCAGCACGACCACGCCCGCCGAGGTGGTCGCGATCGCGTCGGTGCCGGCGAAGGAAAAGCCGGGGGAGGCCACGATGGTCAAGGGCCGGCTCTCATGGGAACACCCAGGAAGTACCCGCGCTCAAGGCCGCGAACCGCCGTCCTGGAGCCGCGCTTAGTGGATTACGCGCCGGGTACCACGGACGCATGACTCAGATCGGATTCACGCTTTCGAGCGAGGAGCAGCCTCCGGCCACGCTGGTTGACCACGCGGTAGCTGCGGAGAAAGCTGGATTCGATTTTCTCTCGATCTCGGACCATTACCACCCGTGGATCGACCGGCAGGGACAGGCGGCATTCGTGTGGGGCGTGATCGGCGCCGTCTCGCAGGCCACCAAACGGATCGAGCTGATCACCGGGGTGACCTGCCCGACCACCCGGATCCACCCGGCGATTATCGCCCAGGCCGCGGCGACCGCAGCCTGCCAGATGGCCGGTCGGTTCTCGCTCGGAGTGGGGAGCGGCGAAAACCTGAACGAACACATCCTGGGCGGCAGATGGCCGGCGGTAGACGTGAGGCAGGAGCGCCTCGAGGAGGCGATCGAGGTCATTCGGAAACTTTGGAGCGGCTCCTTGACCAGCCACCGCGGACGCCACTACGAAGTCGAGAATGCCCGCATCTACTCGCTTCCGGACCGGCTGCCCCCGATCCTGGTAGCGACGGCGGGTGAGCAGGCCACCGAGCTCGCCGGGCGGGTCGGGGACGGCCTGGTCGGACTGAGTCCCGAGCCGTCGGTCATCGAAGGTTTCAGGCAGGCCGGTGGCGAGGGCAAACCGTCCTATGGGCAGGTGCATGTCTGTTGGGACGAGTCAGAGGATCGGGCCGTGGAGACGGCTCGGGAATGGTGGCCCAACGCAGGCGTTCCCGCGAAGCTGTTCGTGGAGCTGCCCCTGCCGGCTCATTTCGAACAGGCGGCCGAGATCATCGACCAACAGATCATCGCCGACTCCGTCATCTGCGGACCCGACCCCGACCGGATCGTCGAGGAGATCCGCAAGTACGCGGACGCGGGCTACAGCCACGTCTACCTCCATCAGGTCGGGCCAGATAACCCGAAGGCGATCGAATTCTTCGGGGCCGAGATCCTGCCCGCCTTCGAGTGACCCCGGCGAGCACGAGCTGGCCGACGCCGGAGTGCCACGCGGACCCGCCCGCGCTTTCAGTCCTTCCCGGTCAGCTTGTCCTTGACCGAGTCAACCGCCTTGCCGACCTTCTCCTTCACCGAGGCGCCAGCCTGATCGGCCTTGCCCTCGTTCTTCAGCTCATCGTCGTCGGTCAAGGCTCCGGCGGCCTCCTTGGCCCGGCCGACCGCCTCATCCTTCTTGTGATCGTTCATCGTGTTCCTTTCTCAGCGATTGGATGGAGGTGCGGATCGGTCTCCCTCGCCCGGCTCCTCCTCGACCACGGCGGACGCGCCGGCCAGCGCCAGGTAGAGCAGCGCGGCCGGGGCGAGCAGCAGGATTGCGAAGAAGGGCGAGCCGAGAACCGAGAGGGCGGCGATCAGGAAGACCAGCCCTATGGCGATCATGACCTTGACCACGTCAGGCCCTGTCCCGGGCACCGTCGACGCCTTCGTGGGTCGCGCAGCGGGCGCAGCAGAACATGGTTCCGCCGGATTCGACGCCGTGGCCAATGATCCGGCACCCGCAGTGGGCACAGGCCGGCGCGAGCGCATGGATGGCGCACTCGAAGCTGTCGAAGACATGTGTCTCACCGCCGACTTCGATCCGCATCGACTTGTCGTATTCGTTGCCGCAGACTTCGCAGGTCTCCATGTTGCTCGGGTACCCACCGGCAGGCCGCCCAATCCCCGCCTGAGGCCGCGTGCGGATCGTTCGCTGCGACCCTCACCGGGTAGCCCAACAACGAGGGCGCGGGCAGCAGTGCCGGCCGCGGACCGCGGCGACGACAGCGAAGGCGGCAGAGAAGGAGCAAGACAGCACGTGAGGTGATAGCGACCGGGATCGTCAGCCAGGGCGACCTGGCTCGACAGGTCTCGGTCGCGTCAGCCCCTATTTCCAGGCACCCTCGAGTGCGCTCGCGGCGGTGACCAGGTTGCGGACTGCCACCCGCCCGGTCTCGTGCGACCAGTCCTTGCCCTCGTCCGAGGATAGATAGTTCTCGCCCGGGCCGGGGCCGCGGTTCCAGTACGTCCAGGCCTGCCCCGGGATCGTGTAGCCGATGTCGATCAGGGCGCCGGACACCTCGGAGATCACGTGGTGGGCGCCGTCCTCGTTGCCGGTCACCACGACCCCCGCGACCCGGCCGTAGGCGACCGGGTTGCCGGCCTCGTCGGTTTCGCTGATCAGGGCGTCCATGCGCTCGAGGACGCGCTTGGCGACCGAGGAGGGCTGCCCGATCCAGGTCGGGGTCGCGATCACCAGGATGCGGGCGTCGAGCAGGCGCTCCAGGATCGGCGGCCAGCCGTCGCCCTCGCCTTCGTCCGAGGTGACGCCAGGCAGGATCTGGTGGTCGGCGGCGCGGACATAGTCGCATTCGACCCCGAGCGATTCCATCTCTCCGGAGACGACCCCGGCCAGCGCCTCGGTGTTCGATTGCTGCGGGCTCGGCTTCAGGGTGCAGTTCACCATCAGACATTTCATGGGCTCGCCGGTACCCGTGCGCGGATCGGCGAATCGCCTGGAAGGCTGATCGAGCCGTCGGCCGAGCGCGGCACGGCCCGTCGCGGTGGCCGGCGACTAGACCCGAACCTACCGGGTACCGGTGGCGGTGCACACGATCAACCGAGGAGGAAGCATGACTGAGATGTCGACCGTCGAAGAGAAGCTCGCTGAGGTGACCGGCCTGGCCCAGGCGGCTCAAGGGGCGCTGGAAAAAGTCGGCCCGATGATCGAAGATAACGGGGTGTCGATGTCGCTCGACCGGATGCACGAGGAGGCAGAGGAGACCGAGCAGCGCTGCACGAGCCTGATCGAACAGCGCGAGGGCCGCAAGACCGCGATTCTCGACAAGGCGCGGCAGACCAAGCAGGAAGCCACGGAGATGATGAAGACCTACCTGGGCAACGGCTCGGATGGCCTCGACGGCCTCGAGTTCATGACTATGGCCGAGGCTGGCGAGGTCGGCCACTGGGAGATCCTCGGTCGGCTGAGCGAGCGGGCCGGTGAATCGGAGCTGTCAGAGCTGGTCGATTGGGCGTTGCCGATACAAGAGCGGCATCTGGCCGACGTACGCAAGGGTTCGCTTACGCTGGCCGGTGAGGTCGAGCCGGGCTGAAATGCGCGGGAGGCTGCGTGATCGACAAGCTCAACGTGTCGAGGGTCTGCGGATCCGGCGTGAGACCGTGCTCAAAACAGCAGCCGGGCCGTGAGCTGCCGCGCCTCGGGGTCGCCGATCCCCTGGAAGTTGCGGCCGCCTCGCGCAAACGAGTTCACGACTCCGGGAGGAGCGGTACCCGGGTCGAACTCCTCCGCCAGCCAATCGACGGGTCGTACGTGGTGTATGCCGGTGCGCTCAGCCGGCGGGGAGTCGTCGTACCTCCAGGGACCGGACACCCGGCCAAGCCGGAACGTCTCCGGCGTGGTCTGGGTCCAGACGGCGGTCGAGTCGGGCAGCTCGGCGAAGCGGACCAGCATCCGCGCGGCCTTGTCACCGTGCTGGCCGGCGGTGGCGAGGACCGCCTCGGCGAGCGTGTCCGGTGGCCGTTCCAACCGCTCGCCGATCCCGACCAGCGAGTCGTGGACGCCGCGGAGCGCGCCCTCGAATCGACCTCGGTCGAGGGCACGGGCACGCATCGGCGCCCGGAAGACCGCCGGGTCGCCGGCGGGTGATCGCCGTCTCGGCGGATCGAGCGAAGCCATCCCTGCCGGGTGCCCGCTCCGGTAGGGGTCGAAACCAACGTCGCTAGAGATCCTGCGCCCATGCCGTGGGACTTTGAGGTTTCCTAAAGGAAGCTGATCTAGCCTTCGGACCTCTGTGAGCGAAGCAACTACCGTCAAACCCGAAGCGCCGAAGATGAGCGCCGGCCAGCGTGCCACTGTCATCGCGTTCGCGGCGATCCTGGTCGGGGTGGCGGCCTGGGGGCTCACCGCCTGCAACCGCGACGGTGATCCCGCCGCGCTTACTTCGAACGAGACCGCGATGGCTTCCGGCGACGCCCGCATCGTCGCTGATGACGAGCTCTCCGCGCTGCCGTCCGAGGTCGGTCATGACGTTTTCTGGGCCGGCTCGCGGCCCGACACGCGGATCGAGTTCACCGCCGATGAGACCGGCAACGTCCACCTCCGGTACCTGACCGGGGACGCCGAGGCCGGCGACCCCACCCAGAGCTACCTCAACATCGGCACCTACCCGTTCGCCGGCGCCTACGCCGCGACCAAGAAGCTTTCGAACGGGGCCGGCCTGGTCAAGGTCACCGAGCACGGCGGAGTCGGGTTCTACGATCCGGACAATCCGTACAGCGTGATCATCGCCTGGCGCGACCATCCGGACCTCCAGGTCGAGGTGTACGACCCGGTCGAAAACCGGGCGCTCGGAGTGGTCCGCAGTGGCGATATCGTGCCCGTGTCCTGATTACCGCCTGGGTCATCTTTCCTCTCGTCCTGCTGGCGCTGAGCGTCGGTCTGGGACTGCTCGCCGAACTGGTTCGGGGGCGCGTGATTCCCTGGGCGCTGCTGCCAGCGACCGGCTTCGCGGCGATCATCGCGGTCGGCGGAATCGTCACCTGCTTCCCTTCCCTGGCTAAGTTCACCACGGCTGTGGTGAGTGCGCTGGCGGTGGCCGGCTACGCGGGCCTGATCACCGGCGGCCCGCGAGGGCCGGTCCGGAGTCTGGCTGTGCGAGCGCGAAGCGAGTGGGTCTGGCCGGTCTTGGCGGCAGTCGGGGTCTTCTTCGTCTTCGGGGCACCGGTGATCCTCTCCGGGTCAGCGACCTTCGCCGGCTACATCAAGCTCGACGACACCTCGACCTGGCTCGCCTTCACCGATCACGTGCTGGCCCACGGGCACTCAGTCGCGGGGCTGCCGCCCTCCAGCTACGAGGCGACGATCCAGATCAATCTTTCGGCCGGCTATCCCGTCGGTGCCTTCATCCCGCTCGGGATCGGTCACGAGCTGACCGGGCAGGACTCGGCCTGGCTCTTCCAGCCGTACATGGCGGTGATGGCCGCGATGATGTCGCTGGTCTTCTACGAGCTTGCCGCCCCGGTGATCCGCGACCACCGGCTGCGGGCCCTGGCGATCTTCATCGCGGCGCAGCCCGCCCTGCTGGTCGGCTACGCGTTCTGGGGCGGGATCAAGGAGGTCGCGACGGCGCTGCTGGTCTCGATCCTCGCGGCCGGCGCGGCCGGCCTGGCGAGCGATCTCAAGCCGCGGAGCGCAGCCGCGGTCCCCGTGCTGGCCGGGGCCGCGCTGATCGGCGTGATGGGGGCCGGCGGCCTGCCGTGGCTGGCCGCGATCCTGGCCGGGGCAGCACTGCTGATGGCGATCGCGGTCTGGCGAGGTCGCCGCGGCGGGGGAGAGGCCGGCGGATCGGTGAAGCCGATGCTGCTCGGGGCGCTGATCGTGCTGGTCGGCATCGCCGCGATCGGGCTGCCGACCGTGTTCGCCGGCGGTCAGCTCTTCTCGCCGAACCAGGGGCCGCTGACAAGCTCCGAGGAGATGGGCAACCTGATCCGTCCGCTCAGCCTGGCTCAGTACCCGGGCCCCTGGCCGGTCGGGGACTTCCGGGTCGAGCCGGTCTCGGACCTGGCCAGTTTTCTCACTTCGCTCCTGGTCCTGGCGACCGTCGTCGCGGCCGGCTTCGGCCTGGTCGCGGGCGTGGCCCGACGGGCCTGGGGCCTGCTGCTGCTCACCTTCGGCACCGGGCTCGGTTCACTCTTGGTCTGGCTGGTCGGCTCGCCGTGGGTGCAGGGCAAGGCCCTGGCGACCGGCTCGGCCTCGTTCCTGATCCTCGCGATGGCGGGAATCGGCCATCTGCTCGGGGCCGGGTCGAAGGATGAGAGGAGGCTATTCCCGGCTCTTTCGGCGACCGGGCTGAAAGCGATCGGCGCGGTGCTGCTCATCGTGCCCTGCGGGATCCTCGTTTCGAGCGCCCTCGCCTACCACGAGAGCTGGCTCGCTCCGCGGGCCCAGCTGGCGGAGCTTTCCGAGATCGGGAAGAAGTTCGAAGGCGACGGCCCGGCCCTGATGACCGAGTATCAGGCCTACGGGGTGCGTCACTTCCTGCGGCTGCTCGACGCCGAAGGCGCGTCCGAGTTGCGGCGCCGGGTGATCCCGCGGCTCGACGGAACCGAGACCCAGAAGGGAGAGTGGTCGGACACCGACCAGCTGGTCATGGATCCGGGCCAGCAGGGGGTCCTGACCTACCGCACCCTGGTCCTGCGGCGAAACCCACAGCAGAGCCGGCCGCCATCTCCCTACGAGCTGGTCTGGCGGGGCGAGTACTACGACGTCTGGCAGCGGGATCCCGATTACGACGCTAGCGATCTGATCGTCCACAAGCCGCTCGGCAGCGGGTTCCAGCCGGCAGCGGTTCCGAACTGCTCGGTGATCCAGGGGGTCGCCGAGCAGGCCGGAACGGGCAAGGTCGTGGCGGCCCTTCGCGAGCCGAACGCGGTGGCCGATCTCACCGAGTACCCGGATGACTGGGTGCCCGACCCGGCGAACAAGACGCTCACCCCGCTCTCCGACGGCACGGCCTCCGGCGAGGTGGGCCTGCCCGAGGCCGGCCGCTACCAGGTCTGGGTGGGGGGATCGGCGCGGGGCCGGGTCTCGGTTGAGGTCGCGGGCCAGGCCGCCGGCTCGGCCCGTGGGCTGCTCAACAACAACGCCCAGTTCATCAAGCTGGACGAGCTCGACCTCGATTCCGGAAGAGTTCCGGTGCGCCTCACCTACGAACGCGGCGGCAACCTGCGGCCGGCCACCGGCGGCTATCCGTTCGGTCTCGGCCCGATCGTGCTCGAACCGCTCGCAGAGCCGAAACTCGTCACAGCGCCGCCGGCCGACGCCCAGAAACTCTGCGGCCGGTCGCTGGACTGGGTCGAAGCGGTCCGCTGAGCCCCGCTCAGGGGCGCCGGCCGAGCCTGAATGTGACCGGAGTCACACGCTCTCTGATCAGTGTGCTATAACCCTGCGGCATCTGGCCTTACGGGAGTTGGCCATCAAAGCGAAGGAACGCAATTAGGGAATGTCTCGTTGCCTGCAACGAGCTCCAGGGAGATAGGTCCGGGCCTGCCCGGCCGCATGGAATTGGACGCTTAGTCCAAGGGAGGAATCAACGTGATAGCTGGAAGTTGCGCAAACCGGCACGGGATCTCGGCCAGCCTTTTTTGGCTGGTGGCACTCGCTGCTTTGATCGTTGGACTGGTCCTGACGGCGTTCACGCCCGCGAACGCGAAAGCCGAGTTCGCCGAGCACACCGGTCCCGTCGAAGTCGAGATCAGCAGCGGCTTCCTGCGGATCAACAACGGCAGCGTCATCCCCGACGTCTTCCTGGACGACCTCGGTGACGAGCCCCTGATCCTCAACGGCTCGATCGATGCCGCCGGGAACTTCGCCGTCCCCAACTTCACGCTGCCCACCTACACCTTCCCGGTCGACAACCCGCTCGGCGGCACGATCGACGTCGACGTGACGATCGCCGGCGCGCAGCATCCCGACGGCAAGCCGGCGATCTTCGGAAAGATCGACCCGGTCACCGGCGAGGTCAGCAACTTCGAGGTCCGGCTGGCCATCTCCGCGGTCGGCTCCTCGCTGATCAGCGGAACCTGCCGACTCGGAACCAACGACAACCCGATCCGCATCCTCGGCAAGACAGACCTGCCGGGAACGAACACCGTGATCGACGGCGTCCCGACCGTTTCGCCCGGCGGGTTCCCGTACGACTGGACCACCGGCTCGATCCGGGTCGGCGATGACTCGTTCGCGGTTCCCAAGGCGACCGGCTGCAGCGTGCCGCTGATCGACATCAATGATCAGCTCGGCCTCCCCGCACCGGCGGGCACCAACCACGGCGAGCTCGAGTTCGTCCTCCGTCCCGCCCCGCTGCCCGCGCCGACGGTCACGATCAACACCAAGCCCGCCGCTCTCACCAACCAGTCGGCCGCGAACTTCGGCTTCGCCGCGGTTCCCTCCGAGTACAGTCTCGAGTGCCAGCTGGACAACGGCGCCTGGGAGGCCTGCGCGAGCGGCACCAAGAACTACAGCGGTCTCGCCGACGGCGCGCACACCTTCCGCGTCCGGGCCAAGAATCAGGCCGGCACCGTGGTCGGGAACCAGCCCTCCCACAGCTGGACGATCGACACCGTGGTCCCGTCGCTCAACATCACCGGTGCGCCGACCGGACTCACCACCAGCAAGTCGGCCACCCTCGGGCTGACCACCAACAAGCCGCTCAGCACCAGAACCTGCAAGCTCGACGGCAACAACTACACCCCCTGCAACCCCGGTACCGCGATCAACCTGTCCAACCTGGCCGACGGTGAGCACACCTTCACCTTCTCCGGCGCCGACGCGGTCGGCAACCCGGCCACGGTGTCCAAGACCTGGCGGGTCGACGCGACCAAGCCGGTGGTCACCCTGACCAGCACGCCGCCCGCGATCTCGCCGACGGTCAACTGGGACTTCGAGTTCACCGCCTCCGACAACTACGAGATCCGGCCGACCAACCCGACCCAGTGTCAGGTCTGGGAGACCGATGACCCGGCGGCCGAGGATCCGGGCCCCGACGTGCTCGTCCAGGCCTGGCAGAACTGCTCCTCGCCCGATTCCCAGGTCCGTGAGAACGGCTTCTGGCGATACGAGGTCCGTGCCTACGACCGTGCGGGCAACGTCAGCAACGTCGTCTCCTACTCGTGGAAGATCGACTCGAACCAGCCGATCATCGACTTCCTCGAAGGCCCGAGCGGCCCCCTGGACAACAACAAGGGCGGCACCACCGACGGTGACGCCGTCTTCCAGTTCACCTCCGACAACGCCGGTGCGACCTTCGAGTGCGCGGTCAACGGCGGCCCCGCCACGCCATGCACCAGCCCGGTGCTGATCGACGAGGAGGACCTCAAGCCGGAGGGCCAGACCAACACCTTCACGGTCAAGCCGACCTCGGACACCCTCCCTCCGATCGAAGGGTTCCCGACCCCGTACAGCTGGACCGTCGACAAGACCGATCCGACCCTCGACCTCGAGGTGGCCCCGGCCGCTCACAGCTCGAATGGCAACTCGGTCTTCGGTTACAGCGCGGACGGCACCGGCACCACGCCGACCGTCGAGTGCGGCCTTGACGGCGCGGGCTTCTCCGAGTGCGACTCGGCTACCGCGCACGAGGTCACGCTGGCCGACGGCAGCCACCAGATGAAGCTGCGGGTGACCGACCAGGCCGGCAACAAGAGCCCGGTCATCACCCACGACTGGGTGATCGACACGGTGGCGCCGCTGGCCCTGATCACGGAGCAGCCGCCGGTCCACTCGGATTCGGATTCCGCCCGGTTCGCCTTCAACATCAGCGACAACCGGCCCGGGGTCCACGCCGAATGCAAGCTGGACTCCAACCCGCCGGCGCCCTGCGACAGCAACGCCGGCACCGAGTACGCGGGATTGGCCGACGGCTCGCACACGCTCGAGGTCGAGATCTCCGACCTGGCCGGCAACCAGGTGACCCGGACTTCGTCCTGGACGGTTGACACGGTGGCCCCGACTCTGGACATCACCGCCGGTCCTGCCACCCCGACCCGGAGCCAGTCCGCGTCGATCCAGTTCAACGCCGCGGACGCCACCGCGGGGATCGATCAGACCACCTGCCGCGTGGACAGCGGCGCCTGGTCTGCCTGCGCGGCCGACTCTGACGGGTGGAAGCACTACACCGGCCCGTTCACGGGCGGCGACCACAAGGTTGATGTCCGGGTTCGCGACCGTTCCGGCAACTCGACCACGAAGAGCTGGACCTGGTCGGTCGATCGCTCGAAGCCGGTGGTCGGCATCGCGACTCAGATGCTGAACTCGAAGGACACTTCGGCTTCGATCGAGTTCTCCTCGGATCGCGCCACCGCCACCTTCGAGTGCAAGCTCGATGCCGGCGGCTGGGAGGCCTGCACCTCGCCGGTCACCTACAGCGACCTGGACGAGGGCAACCACGTGTTCCAGGTCCGGGCCACGGCGGACATCGCCGGGGAAGCCGTGACCGGGAACGAGGCCAGCACCTCCTGGAAGGTGCTGGGCGAGGAAGTCAAGCCCCCGGACTGCCCGGCGGGCACCTCCGGCATCTACCCGGACTGCAAGATCGATGAGCCGGGACCGGACCCGGTCTGCGAAGAGGGCCAGGTCGGCACCTACCCGGACTGCAAGGATCCGCTGCCTTCGATCCAGCAGCCGAAGGGTGATCTCGGTACGTACGACCCGGCGACCGGCAAGCTCGGGATCCGGCTGAAGTGCGGCAACCGCTTCCGGCCCCAGTGCAACAACATGCGGGCCGTCGCCGTGACCGGCAAGGGCAAGAACGCCAAGGTGATGAGCTCAGCGGTCAAGGTGAGGATGAAGGCCGGCAAGTGGAAGCTGGTCACCCTGAAGATCAAGCCGGCGTTCCGGGACCAGGTCGCTGCGCTCACCGCCGTCGACGCCAAGACGCTGATCGTCCGGGTTGACGTGAAGTACAAGAAGACGGTTCGCAAGAAGGGCAAGAAGAAGAGGGTGAACGCCAAGAAACGGGTGTTCCCCAAGTACAAGGTGAGGGTGAAGGGCTAGGTGACGGAGTTGAGGATCAACGAGTTCGCCGACCTTCGCAATCAGGGAGAAAAAAATGGGAGCTACTGAGATGACAGCCACAACCGGGCGCCTCACGCGCGTCAGCGCGGTGATCGCCGGTCTGGCCGCAGCCATCATGCTGCTCGCCGGGCTGCAGGCAAACAGCGCCAAGGCCGCCGATCTGGTCGGCAACCCGGGCACCTTCACGGTGACCTGGGGAACCTCGGGATCCGACGGTTTCCGCTGGGCGCCCAACCACCTGAACGAGAGCAAGTTCCCGATCGGCTCGATGCAGAGCGGCGGCGGTGCGGTCACCTACCAGATCAACGTGGCCCCGAACGGTGCGATCACCCAGGTCACCAACCCGACCTTCAACACGGTCGAGATCTACAGCGACTGCCTCACCGGCGCTTTCCTGTGTATCGGCGCGCCGAAGGGCGTCAAGTCGACACCGCAGGTTCACCCGAACGGCTGGACCGGCGCGATCAACCCGCTGACCGGCGTGGTCAACCTGAACATGCCGATGCGGGTCCGGATGCAGTCGGCTAGCGGCAGCGCGATCGACGACTGTTATGTCGGCTCCAACGCCAACCCGATCGCGATCGCACCCTCGACCACGAAGAGCGGTGGCGTCGCCTACAACTTCACCACCGGCACCGCGAGGGTCACCGACGCCGGCTTCACGTCTCCGGCTCCCGGAGGCGCGGGCGGAGGCGGCGGGTCGAGCAACTGCGACCGCACCAACTCCTACCCGTCGGTCGGCCTGCCTACCAGCGACACCCACGCCTACATCTCGCTGACCATCAAGAACGGTGCCGGCGAGCCGGTCCGTCCTTGGCCGGTCCGTCCCTCGTTCACGGTCAACCCCGACCCGGTCGGTGTGACCCAGACCGCGACCTTCAACGCCTCGGCCTCGGTCGTTGACGACGGGGTCAAGGCCTGCGCCAACCCCGACCCGTCCGAGCCGAACTGCGGCTACCGCTGGGACTTCGACGGTGACGGCACGGTCGACGCCGTCACCAACGGCGCGACCGCCACGCACGCCTACACGACCTCGGGCAACAAGACGCCGAAGCTGACCGTCTTCGACGTCAACGGCAAGTCGGACACGGTCACCGGTGCCGTCTGGGTCCAGGATCTTCCGGTCGCGCAGATCGACTCTGGCCCGGCCGCGACAGTGGGCACGACGAACCACGCGTTCACCTTCTCGATCCCGACCAACCCCTACGGAGCGACGCCTCAGTGCTCGGTTGACAACGGTGCGTTCAGCGCCTGCAGCAGCGGCGACAGCTTCTCGTTCAGCCAGACCGATGACGCTTCCGGCAGCCACAGTCTCAGGGTTCGCGGCATCACCCCCGGCGGCGTCGCCGGCCCGCCCGATGAGTACACCTTCACGATCGATCGCGTCAAGCCGCGGGTCTCCGTTTCCAGCGGCCCGGCCGACCCGACCAACGTGACCTCGGCCGATTTCGAGTTCACGGCGGACAAGCCGGGCAGCACCCTCGAGTGCCGTCTCGACGGCGGCAGCTGGCAGGCCTGCGGGACCGGCTCAACCGGCACCGCCTCCTACAGCGGCCCCCTCGGGGAGAGCCCGAACCCGCACGTCTTCGAGGTGCGGGCCACCGACCCGCTCGGCAACATCGGCGGTGGCGGCAACCCGGGCGGCGGTTCCTACAGCTGGGAGGTCGACCTGACCAAGCCGACCCTGAACTTCGACGACGTCCCGGGCAACCCGGCTGCTCCGGGCAACCCCGGCGATGACACCCAGCCGCTGATCAGCTGGATCAACAACGAGGCGATCCAGACCGCGCTCTGCCGCCTCAACCGGGGCATCGGGGTCGGCGCCTGGACCAGCTGCGGCACTCTGATCTCGCATCAGCTCGGTGTGCCGACCGCCCTTTCGGACGGCGAGTACACCTTCCAGGTCCGCACCCAGGACGTTGCCGGCAACTGGGGTGACGTCACTTCGTACACCTGGCACGTCGAGACGATCAACCCGAACATCGAGATCGTCCGGGCGCCGGCGGCGAACGCCAACCGCTCGGTGGCCTTCTTCGACTTCGACTTCGAGAGCGGCGCCGACGTGCGTTGCCAGCTCGATTCGGAGCCGGTCCAGGACCCCTGCACCGCGAACATCTGGGCGCACCCGACCGACTCCGGGCTCGAACGGGGCCGGGTCGGCTTCGACCGGCTGGCTGACGGCCCGCACTCGTTCACGGTGATCGCCAAGGACTCGGCGGCGAACGAGACCGCCCAGGTCTACGCCTGGTCGATCAAGACCACGGTGCCCGCGATCACCTTGAACACGATCGCGGTCCCGGATCCGGTGAGCACCAGTGACGCGGCCGCCTTCGAGTTCGCCGTCGTCAACGGGGACGCCCAGTGCAACCTCGACGACGCGGGCTGGGAGCCCTGTGACTCGAACACCGGCCAGTCCTACAGCGATCTCGCCGGAGGCGCCCACACCTTCGAGGTGAAGGCCGTCGACGAGGCGGGGACCGAGACGGGCGTGGAGGTCTACTCCTGGATCGTGCTGGCCGAGGCGCCGCAGGTCGAGTTCAGCTCGACCCCGCCGGCGACCACCGGTTCGACCTCGGCCACCTTCGCCTTCGATGTGGACACGGCCGACCCGGACGCCGCGGTCACCTGCGTCCTCGATGGTGCCGATCCGTTCCCCTGCGCCAGCCCGACCAGCGTCACGGCGCTCGGCGACGGCCCGCACACCTTCACGGTGACCGCCGTGGACGCGGCCGATCAGACGGGAAGCGCGACCTACGAGTGGGACGTCAAGGCAAGCCTGCCAGAGCTCGCGTTCAGCGAAACCCCGGCCGCGATCTCGAACTCGGCCTCGGCGAGCTTCGCCTTCGGCAGCAACGAGTCCGGGAACGACCTCGAGTGCCGCCTCGACACCGGCGCCTGGGAGGCATGCGCATCGCCGGTCGATCTGAGCGGCCTCGGCGAGGGCGACCACACCTTCACGGTCCGTGGCTCCGACGCGCTGAACAACACCGGCTCCGCCGCCTACAGCTGGCGGGTCGATACGGTCGCCCCGTCGGTCACGGTCAGCGCCACGCCGCAGTCCAGCACCGAGCGGATCGCCGACGTGATCGAGTTCTCGGCCAGTGAGAGCGGGGTCAGCTTCAGCTGCGCCATCGATTCGAGTAGTGCGCAGCCCTGCACCTCGCCGCTGCTGGTCAAGGAGCTCTCGATCGGCGCCCACAAGGTTGAGATCCAGGCGACCGATGCCGCCGGCAACACCGGCGCCAAGGCGACCGTCCAGTGGACCGTCACCAAGCGGCTCCTGCCGGAGCCCGCATCGGGCGGCAGCTCGACCCAGAGCTCCTCGGGCGGGAGCACCCCGGCAGCGCAGTACGTGCTGACCCGGGCGAGCTGCCCGAAGGTCGCCGGTGGCTGCACGATCACGCTGCGCGCGCTTTCCGGCGGCAAGTCCGTTTCCAAGGCGAAGCGGATCAAGCTGGCGAAGGGCAAGTCGAAACAGGTCCGGCTCAAGGTGCGGAAGACCGCGCGGAAGAACCGGGTCATGATCCGACAGAACATCCGGACCAAGAAGGGCAAGAAGCTCAGGGTCCGGACCAAAGGGAGAGTGATCGGCGCCTGAGGGCCTCGATCAGCCACGTCCACTTGAAATGGCGAAAGCAATGATGAGCAGGGAGATTGAAATGTCGTCTGGCGAAATGGCTCCGGTCCGGAGCCTGAAGAGGGAGGAAGGATCGCTGATGGGAACTGGAATCCGGAGGGTGACGCGATCAGTCGCGATTCTGGCCGTCCTGATGGGGATTCTCGGTCTGGGAGCCGCGACGGCACAGGCTGACGACGCCCCGGTCAGCAACCCCGGCACCGCCGAGGCGACGGTCACCGGCGGCAGCCTGAAGCTCGGCGCCCTCAACCCGATCCCGCTCTCGGACTTCGGCGCCAGCTCGATCACCGCGGACGTCGCCGCTGACGGCAGCGTCGCGGTCAGCGCGGCCGATTTCGACTTCCCCGGCCAGGCGCCGGCGGTCATCTCGGTCGGCGGCAATGACGTCAACGTCCTGCTCAGCCTCGTCGCGACCGGCGACGGCAGCGGCACGATCGACCCGGACGGCGGCAGCCTCAGCCTCGCGATCCCGGTGAAGATCGGGATCGAAGGCGTGACGCCGGACCTCGGCCCGGATTGTGCGGTCGGCCCGATCGAGCTTTCCCTGAGCTCATCGGACTACGACCAGGAGACGGGCACCGCCACCCTGGGCGACGCGTCCTTCACCGTCCCGGCGGCGGCCAACTGCGAGCCGATCGGCGGCGTGATCGACTTCAACAACGCCTTCAACACACAGGCCCAGCTTCCCGCGGCGGCCGGTGCCAGCAATGTCTCCGCGGCGATCGACCTCGCCGGCCAGGCACCGCTCGGCCAGATCCACGCCGAGTTCGGGGTCGACAAGGCCAGCGGCACCGGGCCCCTGCAGGTCAACTTCAACGCCGGGGCGAGCCGCTCGCGGATCGTCTCCTACACCTGGGACTTCGGTGACGGCAGCGATCCCGTCGTCGAGAGCGCTCCTACCACCCAGCACGTCTACGACGAGGTCGGCTCCTTCACCCCGAGCCTGACCGTTGCCCGGGCCGACTCCAGCACCGACAGCTTCGCCCTCGCGGAGCCGATCGAGGTGAGCGGCGCGGTCACCAGCATCGACGCCAAGCCGGAAGGCCTCAGCAACGTCACCGACCCGACGTTCGAGTTCTCCTCGGACCTCAACCCGGCCAGCTTCGAGTGCTCGCTTGACGGCGCCGCCTTTGCGGCCTGTGAGTCGCCGCTCCAGCTGGCGGACCTGGCCGACGGCGACCACGATTTCAGCGTCCGCGCGATCCATGACGGGGTCACCGGGCTGGCGACCTCGTACGAGTTCTCGGTCGACACGGTCAAGCCGGTCACGACGATCGACGCCGCTCCGGCCCAGGTCAACGGCCCCGACGTCGACTCGGGCGAGATCGAGTTCTCGGCCAACGAGCTCGGCCTCGATTTCGAGTGCAGCTATGACGGTGCACAGTTCGCGCCCTGCGTCTCGCCGGTCGAGGTGGAGTGGGATCAGGCCGACAGCAATCACAGCTTCAAGGTCAAGTCGATCGACGAGCTCGGCAACGAGAGCGAGCCGGCGATCGCCACCTGGCGGATGGACGTGACCGCGCCGGAGACCACCATCACGGAGTCGCCGGCGAGCCCGAACGGGCACTACGACGATCCCCGGGCCGGGTTCGAGTTCGCCTCGAACGAGTCCGGCACTTTCGTCTGTCAGTTCAACGACGGCGAGGAACGTCCCTGCGCCCCGGGTGTCCAGGCGGGCACCGGTGACCAGGGCGGCCAGGATCGCCTCGGCCAGCCGGTCGAGGGAACCAACGGGTTCAAGGTCTGGGCGGTCGACGAAGCCGGCAACCGTGACCCGGCGCCGGCCACCGCGAGCTACCAGTTCATCGGTCAGCAGCCGCAGATCACGGTGCTGAACGGCCCGCAGGAGTTCACCACCTACCGGGACGCCAACATCGTCTTCCAGTCCGAGAACCAGGACGTGACCAAGTTCCAGTGCCGCGACCTGGCTCAGGGCACCGCCTGGGCCGACTGCGATCCGGGCAACATCAACGCCCGCACCGGGCGCTGGGTCGCCACGGACCTCGGCGACGGCGAGCACACCCTGGAAGTCCGCGGCGTGAACGCGATCGGCACCGAGTCGAAGGCCGAGAACATCGGCACCTACACCTGGACGATCGACCGCACCGCACCGTTCGTCGAGATCGTGGGCGGTCCGACCAGGGGCGGTTACACCAACGAGACTGACGCGACCTTCGAGTTCGACGGCAACGAGGAAGGCATCTCCTTCGAGTGCCGGGTCGACAGCCCGGGCTGGAACCCCTGCCCCTCGCCGCACGCGCTGAGCGGTCTGAGCGCCGGCACCCACACGATTGAGATCCGGGGCACCGACCGGGCCGGGATCGCCTCGTCCAACACCGACAGCTGGTCCTGGCACGTCGGCCAGAGTGAAATCGACATCACCGGCAAGCCCGCGGCCCTGAGCCCGGTCGCGAGCGCGGCGTTCGAGTTTGCGTCATCGCCGGCGGCCGGCCAGTACGAGTGCCGCCTGGACCCCAACGCGGGCCAGAACGACAACGACACCGGCTGGGTCAACTGCGCTTCGGGCGTTTCCTACGGCTCGCTGAGCGACGGCCCGCACCGCTTCGAAGTTCGCGGCGACGGCGGTTTCCCGGCGATCTACACCTGGGTCGTGAGCACCGCCGGCCCGGTCCCGGACGTGACCGGCGCCCCGGCGGGCTTCTCGGGCCTGGCCCAGAACTCGGCTTCGATCGAGTTCAGCGCCGAGGATCCGAACGGCCCGGTGACCGAGTTCGAGTGTCGCTTCCAGGAAGTCGGCTCGCCCGCACAGCCCTGGGACGCCTGCACCTCGCCCCAGAACGTCTCCTGGGACGAGAACGCTGACGGCACCTCGATGCGGTTCGAGGTCCGCGCGATCTCCCCGGCCGGAAACGTCGGGCCGGAGAGCATCACCGAGTGGAAGATCATCTCGACCAAGCCGACCGTCGCGATCGGCGGCGCAGTCGCCGGCTGGGACGGGACCGATCAGACCGGCGGGGTCGCCACCGCCGACAGCGATCGGCCGGCGCCGCTGACCACGGTCTCCGCGCCGCAGTTCCGGTTCACGTCGAGCGCCGTCTACCACGGTGGTTTCGCCTGCCAGTTGAACGACGGGGAGGTCGTGTTCCCCTGTGGCACCGGGGTCAACCCGGGCCAGGTGATCATCTCCGACTCCGGTGCCGACGCACTCGGCGAGAACCCGGTCGAGGGCGAGAACACCCTCAACGTCTGGGCGGTCGACGCGGGCGGCAACCAGTCCGATGACGCGGACAGCTACACCTGGACGCAGGACACCACCGCGCCGACCATCACGTTCACCTCGGAGAATCCGTCGGTGACCAACAGCGATGACCTGCACGTCACCTTCACCTCCGACCAGGCGGTCCGCCCGGTCGGTGGCTTCAAGTGCCGCGTGGACGGCGCGCCCGGCTCGGACGATCCCGAAGACTGGGCCGACTGTGACGAGATGGTCGACCCGGAGACCGGAGCCTGGGTCGGAGCCGGCCTGATCAAGGGCCAGCACACCCTGGACGTCAAGGGCATCGATCCTTTGGGCAACCGCATCCTGACCGGCAACGGCCTCCGCTACAAGTTCACCATCGATCGCAACGCGCCGTCCTCGCAGATCACCTCTGCCCCGAGCGGCACCGTGGTCGAGGACTCGGCGACCGTCGAGTTCACGGGTTCGGCGGTCAGCGGCATTGCCCGCTTCGAATGCAGTCTGGACAGCGGCACCTGGAGCACCTGCTCCAGCCCGGCTCAGTTCACCGGGCTGGCCGACGGGTCCCATACCGTCGAGGTGCGGGCGGTCGACCGGGCCGGCAACGTGGAGGACAGCCCGTCCTCGGCCTCCTGGTCGGTCGACTCGACCAAGCCGGTGGTCAGCCTGAGTGACGACCTCACGCTGACCGGTGGCGCGACGGCGGCCGACCACGCCGAGTTCACCTTCTCGGTGACCCCGGGCGGGTCGGATCTCAGCTGTCGCCTGATCGCCCCGGGTCAGACCCCGGGCGTGGTCGCCTGGACGGCCTGCTCGTCACCGCGGGCCTACACCGGCCTGGCCGACGGCAGCTACCAGTTCCAGGTCAAGGCGGTGAACGACCTCGGGACGGAATCGGACGTGGTCAGCCGCAGCTGGAGCATTGACACGGTCGCGCCCGTCGCGACCATCGCCAGCGCTCCGAGTGGCACCGTGAACGCGGATTCGGCCTCGGTCGGGTTCAGCGCGGACGACCCCGGCGCGATCTTCGCCTGTCAGCTCGATGACGGCGAGGTCGAGAATCCCTGCGCCTCGCCGGTCGTCTACAGCGACCTGGCGGACGGGGAGCACACCGTCAAGGTCATCGCGGCCGACGCGCTCGGCAACGTCGGTCCTGCCGCCGAGGCGAGCTGGACGGTCGACACCACGGCGCCGTCCGTGACGATCACCTCGAACGCGATCGGGGAGACCGAGGCGACCGAGGCCTCGTTCGAGTTCGAGTCGGATGATTCCGGCGCGAGCTTCGAGTGCAGCCTCGACTCCGCGGACTTCTCGAGCTGCAGCTCGCCGCAGAAGTACACCGGTCTCGCGGTCGGGCAGCACAAGGTCGAGATCCGGGCGACCGACGCGGTCGGCAACGTCAGCGCTCTCGCCAGCGAGAGCTGGACGGTCAAGGAAGTCAAGAAGCCCGTCTGCCCGGAAGGCCAGGTCGGCGTCCCGCCGAACTGCCAGACCCCGGTCGAGCCGACCGCGGACCTGGCCCGGCTCACGCTGAAGACACCGAAGAAGGTGAAGAGCGGCAAGAAGTTCGCGGTCAAGGCCTCGATCACCAACAACGGCGATGGAGACGCGGCCAACGTGAAGGTCTGTGTCAAGACGCAGAAGCGGCTGATCGCCGGTGGCGCGAAGCGCTGCCGCACGATCAAGAAGATCGCCGCCGGCAGCACGGCGATGATCACCTTCAAGCTCAAGGCCAAGAAGGCGCCGAAGAAGGCCAAGAAGAAGCGGAAGACCAAGGTGGTCGTCTCCGCTCCGACCGGCGCCGCCGCGGCCGGTGGCCCGACCGGGCAGCGAGTGCGCTGGCCGGTGATTCTCAAGTAAGCGCGAAGACGGCCGTCGCGGCGGGCCCGCTCCGGATACCCGGGGTGGGCCCGCTTCGCTTTGGGCATCGATCCGCCGGGAGCGGCGAATCCGACCCCTGGGAGGGGCGAAAATGCGCGACTATCAGCCCAGCCGGACGCCAGGAACCGCAAACGGCTTCGAACCGGTATTCTTCACCGACGTGCCTCTGCCCCCGGGTCGAGGCTTTACTTTGTAACGGACTGCCTGAGTAGCGAGGAAATATGGCACGCGGAGATGTCCGCATCGCGGTGACGCTCGCATGTGAGAACTGCAAGCGTCGTAATTACCAGACAAACAAATCGAAGCGCAACACTCCGGATCGCATCGAGATGCGGAAGTACTGCCGCTGGTGCGGTAAGCACCAACCCCACAAGGAAACCCGCTAGTGGCCAAATCCCGGGCACAACGGAAAGCCGAGCGCCGCGCGCGCGAGGCTGCGGCACAGGAGGATGGTGCAGAGGCGAAAGCCCAGCACGATACCCAGGTGCCCAAGTCCGGCGACGTAGCCGAGATCGAGGCCGTTGAGGCCGGGATCGGAGCGGGCGCCCGGGAAGAGGACCTCGAGACTCCGGATGCCCCAAAGGGTGGGCTGAGCTCGAAGGAAGAGAAGCGCCAGGCCAGGCAGCGGGAGAAGCAGAAGAAGGCCGAGCAGAAGCAGCGCGAGGAGCAGATGCTCGCGAAGCGGCAGAAGCAGGCTCAGGGCGAGCGCAAGCGCGGCGGCCTGATCGCATTCCTGTCATCCTGCATCGCCGAGCTGAAGCGGGTCCAGTGGCCTGATCGGGATACGCTGATCCAGGCGACCGCCGTGACCGTCGTCTTCGTAATCGTCGCCGCCACCTATCTCGGCCTTCTGGACCTCTTCTTCAACTGGTTCGTGCAGAGGATCATCTAAGGAACTTCATGTATCGCTGGTACGTCATCAACACATACTCCGGGCAGGAGAACAAGGTCAAGCAGAAGCTTGAGCACCGCATCGAATCGATGGGGCAGGGTCACCGCGTCCGCAAGGTCGTGGTCCCGACCGAGCAGGTCTCCGAAGTCAAGGACGGCCAGAAGATCCAGGTCGAGAAGCGCACCATGCCCGGCTACGTGCTGATCAACATGGAGATGACCGACAACGCCTGGAGCCTGGTGGCCAACACCCAGGGCGTCACCGGCTTCGTCGGCCCCCGCGACACCCCGGTGCCGCTGACCAAGGCCGAGATCGACCGGCTGCTTCACCGCGAGACCGCCGAGCGGCCGCGCACCCAGGCCCAGTTCGAGATCGGCGAGACGGTCAAGATCATCAGCGGTCCGCTCTCTGATTTCTCGGGCGAGATCGCCGAGATCAACGACGACCAGCAGAAGCTCAAGGTGCTGGTCTCGATTTTCGGTCGTGAGACCCCCTCCGAGGTCGGTTATGAACAGGTCAAGAAGCTCTAACCACCCGAAACTTCAATCCGCAATCTTCAACTCTTAAGGCACCAAGTCCCATGGCTAAGAAAGTAATGACCCTCATCAAGCTCCAGATTCCGGCCGGCCAGGCCAACCCGGCACCGCCGGTCGGCCCGGCCCTCGGCCAGCACGGGGTCAACATCATGGACTTCTGCAAGGCGTTCAACGCGCAGACGCAGCAGGAGGGTGGCACGATCATTCCGGTCGAGATCACGGTCTACGAGGACCGCAGTTTCGACTTCATCACGAAGACGCCGCCGGCGGCCGTGCTGATCAAGGAAGCGATCGGAATTCAGAAGGGCTCGGGAGAGCCGCACGTAAACAAGGTCGGCACCATCACCGAGGCCCAGGTCCGGCAGATCGCGGAACGCAAGATGCCCGATCTCAACGCCAACGACCTGGACGCCGCCTCGAAGATCATCGCCGGCACCGCCCGCTCGATGGGCGTGGAGGTCAAGTAACCATGGCTCACGGCAAGCGCTTCCGCCAGCAGTTTCAGAAGGTCCAGCGGGATCACATCTACCCGCCGGTCGAGGCGATCAACCTGATCAAGGAGACCGCGTCGGCCAAGTTCGACGAGACGGTCGAGGTTCACGCCCGGCTCGGGGTCAACGTCCGTCACGCCGAGGAGCAGCTCCGCGGCACCCTCGCCCTGCCCAACGGGCTCGGCAAGGACGTCCGCGTGGCGGTCTTCGCCCAGGGCGACAAGGCCCGGGACGCCGAGGCCGCCGGAGCCGACATCGTCGGTGCCGATGATCTCGCCGCCAAGATCGAAGAGGGCTTCGACGACTTCGACGTGGTCATCGCGACCCCGGACATGATGCCGACGGTCGGCCGGCTCGGCCGGGTGCTCGGCCCGTCGGGCAAGATGCCGAACCCGAAGGTCGGCACCGTGACCGAAGACGTCGAGAAGGCCGTCGGTGAATCGAAGGCCGGCAAGGTCGAGTACCGCACCGACCGGCAGGCGATCGTCCACCTGGCGATCGGCAAGGCGTCCTTTGACGCCCAGAAGCTGCTCGAGAACTACGCGGCGGTCATGGACGAGATCACCAAGGCCAAGCCGGCCTCGGCCAAGGGCCGCTACATCCTCTCGGTCTCCGTCTCCACGACCATGGGCCCCGGCATCTCGGTCGATCCGACCAAGGCCACCGAGCAGGACATCTTCCCCGAGCTCGCCGACGCCGCGGACCAGGCCGAAGAGGCCGTCCCCGCCTGATCCGATCCGCGGGCGCAGCCCGCGGTCGATGTTTCGAGTCGCCCGGCGGACCGGCCGGGCGGCGCCGTGCTGGCGTAACCGATACCCGGCTGGCCGTGCCTGCCATTAAACGTGCGGCGCGGGGGCCGTCGCCGAGCGGAGCGGTGTCAGTTGTCTATGGTCCGGTCCGTAGTCAAGTCCGCCGCGGAACGGGGGCGCGCACCGTTCAAACATAGACGAGGAGTCGTTAAATGCTTTTGCATTCGTTCGGTGTAGAAACCGTATTTTTGCGTGCAGGGAAACTGTTCGCGACATGCGCGTTGGTGGTAGCGCTCACCGCGTTACTGGGGGTGTCAGCGTCGCTCGCCGATGCCGCCGAGCTCAAGGTCACGACCGGTGGCACGGACGCCGGCAACTGCCAGGAAGACCCCTGCGCGACAATTCCGTACGCGGTTGGCCAGTCCGCCGACGGCGACACGATCCAGGTCGGCCCGGGCGAGTTCCCGGCCTCGACCACCGCGACCCGGATCGTGCTCAACAAGTCGGTGACCATCGCCGGCGCCCAGGCCGGGGTTGACGCCCGCGAGCGTGACGTTTCGCCCGCCGAGGAGACCGTGATCGTCGGTGGCAACTACACCGGGGGAGCGATTCGCCTCTCGGCGCCGGGCGCGACGGTTGACGGCGTGACGGTCCGCGCCCATGAGCACGCGGCGATCCAGGGCATGATCACCAGCAGCGGCTACACGGTGCGCAACTCGATCCTGACCGACAACGACCACGGTCTGGACCTGGAGACCAGCGCCACGGGCGCGGAACCGACGCTGATCGAAAGGAACCGCTTCGACGGCAACAACCGGACCGGCCTTCAGAGCGGCATCTACGCGGATGGTCCGATCAACAACGTGACGATCAGCGACAACTTCTTCACGGGGCACGCCAACGTGCCGGTCAACATCGCGAAGTCGTCCGCCGCCGGCCGCAGCGACATTCTGATCTCGGGCAACGAGTTCGTCGATGAGCGTCACCTCCTGCTGCTTGACGCCAGCGATGTCCGGGTTCTCGGCAACACCTTCACCGACGGTCGCTCGCAGGCGATATCGATCCAGGGCGGCGTCACTGATCTGCGCATCCAGGGCAACGAGATCGACGGTGCGGTCGGGGCCGGCATCCTTTTCGCTTCGCGATACGGCTCGGCCACCAGCAGCGACGCGACGATCAGCGACAACTCGATCTCCGGCGTCGCCGTCGGCAGTGGCGGGACGTCGATCGATTCCGGGGCCGGCCTGACGCTGGGCCACGTGGGGGGAGAGGAACCCGGGTATGCGGGAGATCTCCGGGTCGAAGGGAACCGCCTGGTCGGCAACGCCGGCGGCGGGATCCAGAACGATCTCGACAAAGTCACCGTGGAAGCTCCGAACAACTGGTGGGGCTGCAACGAAGGGCCCGGCTCGGCCGGCTGCGACGCGGTGTCGGGCCAGGTCGATCCGGTCCCGAACGTCGTGCTCTCGGTCAAGGCTGCCCAGCTTCGGCTGCGGGCCGGCGACACCTCAGCCGTGACGGCAACCGTCAACACCAACAGCGCCGGGCAGTCCGTGAGCCTGCCGGTTCTCGAGGGCCGCGAGATCTCGTTCAGCGCCGACCAGGGTTCGGTCGCTCCGGGCACCGGAAAGGTCACCGACGGTTCGGTCGCGGCGAAGTACACGTCGCCGACCGCGGTCGGCCCGGCAACCGTGACCGCCACCTTTGACGGGGCGGGTCAGGGCGCCGATCTGTTCGTCGGCGAGGCCGCGACCGTCTCCTCCGCCGGACTCGGCGGTTCGGGCCTGGTCGGCGAGCCGCTGACCTGTGCCGCCGCTGGTGTGGGCGGGCTTCCGGCGCCTTCCGAGACGACCGGCTGGCTCCGCAACGGGGCCGAGATCAACGGTCAGAGCGGCACCTCCTACGTGCCGGTTGACGCCGACGCCGGAGCCCGGATCACCTGCCGGGTCACCGCCGCGAACGAGTTCGGCTCGGCCTCGGCGGAAAGCTCGGCCGTGACCGTTACCCGGCCCGCCAAGCCGCCGGTGAAGCCGCCGGTCCTCAAGCCCAAGAAGAAGGTGACCGTGCCGGCCTCCGGCAAGGTGGTGGTTCTTGCGGTCAAGTGCCCGTCGGGCAAGTGCCGGATCAAGGCTCCGAAGCGAGTCAAGGTCAAGATCCGGGGCAAGGTCTACCGGGTCAAGGTCAAGGCGCCCTCCCGGATCGGCCAGGGCAAGACCGCCAAGGTGCGGCTGGTCCTGCCGGCCCGGGCGCGACGCGCGATCCGCGGCGGCCGGACCAAGGCCAGGGTCAAGATCGTGGTCACCTCGAACAACGGCAAGCGAAAGGTCGTGAACCGGACGTTCGTCCTGAAGGGCAAGCCCCGCAGGTAGACGCAAGTCCGGCGGTCGACTCGAGCTCACGCGGGCGGGATCCCCAGGCACTCCCGCTCGCGTGGGCCGGTCGGCGGCCGATTCCGGTATGGTTTCCCGTCTGCCGTAGACCGCTGGTCGGGCGATAGCCCGTAATTCCCAGCGCAGGTGAGCCGGAAAGACCATCAGTCGATCCCCGTGCCCGCCTGTGAGCGGGTTTTTCTTTTGCCCGGGTTGTCTGCGACAGACGATTAGTCAGACAAAGACAAGTCAGGCAAACATGAACCGTGAAGAAAAAGCCGCGCTGATCGAAGAGATCGGTGCCGAGATCGAATCATCCGAAGCGATCTTCGCCGTGGACTACCGAGGAATCTCGGTGACCCAGGCGGCTGAGCTGCGCCAGGGGCTCCGGGGAGCGGACGCGACCTTCAAGGTCGTCAAGAACCGTCTCACCAAGCTCGCGGCTGAGAAGGCCGGCGCCACGGAGCTGAATGATCTGCTCCAGGGCCCGACCGCGCTCACCTTCGTCAAGGGCGATACCGCCGCTGCCGCGAAGGCGATCACCAGCTTCAACAAGGAACACGAGGTCCTCACCTACAAGGGTGGCGTGATGGGCGACACGATCCTCGACGAGGGTCGCTTCATCCAGATCTCGAAGCTTCCGTCCCGTGATGCCCTCAACGGTCAGCTGGCCGGCATCGTCGCCAGCCCGCTGGTCACCCTTACCCGCGGCCTGGGATCGATGGTCTCCGGCCTCGCGATCGCCCTCCAGCAGGTGGCCGATCAGGGTCTGGTCGGGGGCACCTCGGAGGCCGCACCGGCCGAAGAGGCGCCCGAAGCCGAGGCTGAGGCCCCGGTCGAGGAAGAAGCTGAATCACCCGCTGAAGAAGACGTAGACGCCGAGGCGTCGGCTGAAGAGGCATCTGATGGTGCCGAAGCTGCCGAAGAGACCGAGGCTTCGGACGAAGACAAGAACGAGGAGTAACCAGAATGGCAACCAGCACCGAAGAATGGATTGAAGAGCTCAAGGGCATCAGCGTCCTCGAGCTGAGCGAGCGCATCAAGGCTCTCGAAGAGGAGTTCGGCGTCTCGGCCACGGCCGTCGCCGCGGCCGCTCCGGCCGCCGCTGCCGGCGGTGACGCCGGTGGAGACGGTGGCGACGAGGGCGGCTCGACCGTCGACGTCGTCCTGACCGAGGTCGGCGACAAGAAGGTCCCGGTCATCAAGGTCGTCCGCGCCGCCACCGGTCTCGGCCTCAAGGAGGCCAAGGCTCTGGTCGACGAGGCTCCCAAGCCGGTCAAGGAAGGCATCGAGAAGGACGAGGCCGAGAAGCTCAAGGCCGAGCTCGAAGAAGCCGGCGCCTCGGTGGAACTCAAGTAAGAGGCACCACAAGCATCAAAAAAGGGGACCGCTCGCGGTCCCCTTTTTTGATGCACCGGTTCGACCCCGCCAATGAGGTTGAACTTCTCGCCATATAGCGCTCGGTTTTTCAACCTCACCGCGAAATCCGGAAGCCAACGCTCCGTCCAGGCGTTGCAAATCGTTGCACCTGTCGAGCCACATGTGAGCAAATCTCGGGCAGGCTGGTGCCATGGAAGCCGCAACGCAAGTAACCGGGTCACCGACCGACCAAGTCCGGGCGCTGTACGGGTTCATGGCCGGACGCGAGTTCGTTGCCAGCAGGGAAGAGCTGATCGCGAATGGGTTCAGTGATTCACGGATAAAGAACTGGGTTCGCGGTGGTCGGCTCATCACGATCGTCCGATCCGTCTATTCATATGGTCTTGACGTACGGGATTCGAATGCCGTCTGGCGGGCCGGTCTCCTCGTGGCCGGACCCGGCTCTGCGCTGACGGGTCGAAGCGCCTGTGAATCGCTCGACCTCGTCAGGGCGAAGCAGGGGTTGCCTGGAGTCGTCGAGGTGGGTAGCCCGTCGGGGCAAGCAAGACAGTTCAAGGGCCTGTCACCGGCATTGCGAAACACGGTCATCAAGGTTGGGAGACGTGACTTCGAACCAGGTGACCTACGGATTGCCAACGGGCTCGTGGTGGCGAGGGCCGCTCTTGCTCTGACCGACTTCGCCGCTAACGCCTCGCCGCGAGAAGTCCGGTTCGCATTCCTCGAAGCATGCCGCCTGAGGCATTTCGCCGAGCCAGACCTCCAGTACTGCTACGCCCGCCTCGCCCATCGTCGGGGAGCCAGGAAGCTTCGACCATTCCTGAGGCTCTGGGTGCCCGAGTTGGGGCGGACGAAATCGGTCTATGAAGGATGGTTCTTGTTGGTTTGGATCGAGCGTGGCTATCCAGTCCCACGGGTGAATGAGAAGGTGTTCGGCTTGGAGGTCGATATCTACTGTCCGGAACGCAGGTTTGCCCTGGAACTCGACGGGGATGCTTTCCACAGCGATCCCGCCCAGATGAGGATCGACCGGGAGAAGCAGCTGTATCTGGAATCTCGTGGCCTGCACGTCGAGCGATTGCCCTACCGGGTATTCGAGCGGGATCCGGCCGGAGAAGTGGATCGGATCGCCCACGAAATGGGCTATTGCTGAACCGAGGTGCGGTGAGGTTGAAGAATCGAGCGCCATGTGGCGGGAACTTCAAGCTCAGTGGGACTAGGAGTGTGAACCGACCGAACCCGCGAGGGGGCAGGGTTACGTCCGGGGAGTCTGTTAGGTGCCTCGTAAGCTGTGCTATTGTTTGTCGTTGCGCGAAGTTTCGGCCGATTTGCACCGCTTCCGCGCCCTAATCACGTGAATCTCTGACCCCTTGTGAGGAGTTGCCAACCTTGGCACGCCCGATCTCTGCCCCCGTTGTCCGCAGGAGTTTCTCCCGACTCGAAACCCCCCTCGAAGCCCCACATCTGATCGACATCCAGCGTCGCTCGTTTGAGGATCTCACCGATCCCGAGAACGGCATGCTGAGGGAGACGATCAACGACGTTTCACCCATCGAGGACTACACCGGCAATCTCGCCATCGTCTTCGGTGATTTCGAATTTGACGATCCCGCTCACACTCTCGAAGAGTGTCGCGAGCGCGATCTCACCTACTCGCGTCCGCTCAACGTCACCGTTTCCTTCCAGAACCGGGAGACCGGCGAGATCCGCGAGCAGACCGTCTTCATGGGCGACTTCCCGTGGATGACCGAGCGCGGCACCTTCATCATCAACGGCACCGAGCGTGTCGTCGTGACCCAGCTGGTCCGTTCCCCCGGTGCTTACGTGATGGCGCCGAAGGATCCGGAGAAGCAGGTCTTCACGGCGAACCTGATGCCGGCCCGCGGCTCCTGGCTCGAGCTCGAGATCGACAAGAAGGGCCGCGTCTACGTGCGGATCGACCGCAAGCGAAAGCTGCCGATCACCGTCCTGCTCCGTTCGATGGGGTACGTGAGCAACGAGCAGATCCTCGACCTCTTCGACAACTCGGTCTACATCCAGCACACGATCGCCGCCGACACCGAGGCCACGCTGACCGAGGAAGGCGCGCTGATCGAGCTGTTCAAGAAGCAGCGCCCGGGCGAGCCGCCGAGCGTGGACGCCGCGAGGAGCCTGCTCGACCAGCTCTTCTTCGACCCGAAGCGCTACGACCTGACCCGGGTCGGCCGCTACAAGCTGAACGCGCGTCTCGGCCTCGACATCGACCTCGACAACCGCGTGCTCACGCACGACGACATCATCTCCCTGATCAAGGAGCTGGTCAGCCTGCCGAAGCTGCTCGGCATGCCGGAAGAGATCGATGAAGAGAACCCGATCAAGGATTACGCCGCCGAGGCTCTGACCTACCCGCGCGAGAACGTCTCCGACCACCTCGACGAGTACGAGCACTTCGGCAACCGCCGCCTGCGCACGGTCGGCGAGCTGATCCAGGAGCATTTCCGGATCGGCCTCTACCGCATGGAGCGCGTGGTCCGCGAGCGCCTCACCACCGAGGACTCGGACGCGATCACCCCGCAGACCATCATCAACATTCGTCCCGTGGTGGCGGCGCTGAAGGAGTTCTTCGGCTCCTCGCAGCTGTCCCAGTTCATGGACCAGAACAACTCGCTGGCCGGCCTCACCCATCGTCGCCGCCTCTCGGCGCTCGGTGCCGGCGGACTGACCCGCGAGCGCGCCCCGATCGAGGTGCGCGACGTCCACCCGACCCACTACGGTCGCATGTGCCCGATCGAGACGCCGGAAGGCCCGAACATCGGCCTGATCGGCTCGCTCTCCTCCTACGCCCAGATCTCGGAGCACGGCTTCGTGACCACTCCTTACCGGGTGGTCGAGAAGGGCAAGGTCACGGACGAGGTTGTTCACCTCGACGCGACTCAGGAGGAGCACAAGGTGATCGCCCAGGCGAACGCCGAGCTCGACCCCAAGACCAACAAGCTGGTCGGCCCCGCGGTCTTCTGCCGGGCCGGCGAGGGCGAATGGGTGAGCGCGGAGCCGGACGAGGTCGATCTGATGGACGTCTCGCCGACCCAGATCTGGTCGGTCGCGACCGCCCTGATCCCGTTCCTCGAGCACGACGACGCCAACCGCGCCCTGATGGGCTCCAACATGCAGCGGCAGGCCGTGCCGCTGCTGCGCCCGGATCCGCCGCTGGTCGGCACCGGCATGGAGCGTCGCGCCGCGGTTGACACCGGTGACGTGATCCTGGCCGGGAACGACGGCGAGATCACCTACGTCGACTCCGAGGCGATCGAGCTCAAGCACAAGGACGGCACCGACAAGTACCCGCTGTTCAAGTTCATGCGCTCGAATCAGGGCACGCTGATCCATCAGCGGCCGATCGTCAGCACCGGCGACAAGGTCAAGAAGGGCGACGTCCTGGCGGACGGCTCCTCGACCGGCGGCGGTGAAGTGGCGCTGGGCAAGAACTGCATGGTCGCCTTCATGTCCTGGGAGGGCTACAACTTCGAGGACGCGATCATCCTCTCCGAGCGTCTGGTCAAGGACGACGAACTCACCTCGATCCACATCGAGGAGTACGAGATCGACGCCCGCAACACCAAGCTCGGCGACGAGGAGATCACCCGCGACATCCCGAACCGTTCCGAGGAGAGCCTCAGGAACCTCGACGAGCGCGGCATCGTCCGCGTCGGCGCCGAGGTCACCTCGGGCGACCTGCTGGTCGGCAAGGTCACGCCGAAGGGCGAGACCGAGCTGACCGCCGAGGAGAAGCTGATCCGCGCGATCTTCAAGGAGAAGGCGCGCGAGGTCCGCGACACCTCGCTCAAGGTCCCGCACGGTGAGGGCGGCGTCGTGATCGACGTGCTGACCTTCAGCCGCGATGACGGTGACGATCTGCCTCCGGGCGTCAACGATCTGGTCCGCGTCTACGTTGCGACCAAGCGCAAGATCTCGGAAGGCGACAAGCTGGCCGGCCGCCACGGCAACAAGGGCGTGATCTCGAAGATCGTGCCCGAGGAGGACATGCCCCACCTCGCCGACGGCACCCCGGTCGACGTCATCCTCAACCCGCTCGGCGTTCCGAGCCGTATGAACATCGGCCAGATCCTGGAGACCCACCTCGGGTGGGCCGCCGGCGAAGGCTGGTACGACGACGGTTCCGAGTCCTACAAGAACAAGGCCGAGACCCGCGACCGGGTCTACGTCTCGACCCCCGTCTTCGACGGTGCCTCGGTCGAGGACGTGGACAACGCCCTAGTCGAGTGGGCCAAGGAGCACGGCGAGGCCCGTGGCATCGACATGGGCGTCGACATGGACGAGCGCCCCGGCGCCCGTTGCTCCGGCACCCAGCAGCTCTACAACGGCCGCACCGGCGAGCCGTACGAGGGCAAGGTCACGGTCGGCTACATGTACATCCTGAAGCTGCACCACCTGGTCGACGACAAGATCCACGCCCGTTCGACCGGCCCGTACTCGCTCGTCACCCAGCAGCCGCTGGGCGGCAAGGCGCAGTTCGGCGGCCAGCGTTTCGGCGAGATGGAAGTCTGGGCCCTCGAGGCCTACGGCGCCGCCTACACGCTGCAGGAGATGCTCACCGTCAAGTCCGACGACACGGTCGGCCGAGTCAAGGCCTACGAGTCGATCGTCAAGGGCGAGAACATCCCCGAGCCGTCGATCCCCGAGTCGTTCAAGGTCCTGCTCAAGGAGATGCAGGCGCTCTCGCTCGACGCCAACGTGGTGTCCGAGGAAGGCGTCGGCGACCTGGCCGAGGAAGAGGACGACCTGCTGCAGGCCGCCCAGGACCTCGGCATGGACCTGACCGAAGTGAGCTCCGGCAACGGTGCCGCAGATGAATCCCTTGATTCCGAGGGCGGTGATGCCGCTGCCGATGGCGCCGGCGACACCGAGGAAGCAGGTGCTAACTGATGAGTAACGTGATTGACATCAACAACTTCGACGCGATCGAGATCGGTCTCGCCTCGTCGAAGAAGGTCCGGTCCTGGAGCTGGGGCGAGGTCCTCAAGCCGGAGACCATCAACTACCGGACCCTGAAGCCGGAAAAGGACGGCCTCTTCTGCGAGCGCATCTTCGGTCCGACCAAGGACTGGGAGTGCTACTGCGGCAAGTACAAGCGGGTCCGTTACAAGGGCATCGTCTGTGAGCGCTGCGGCGTCGAGGTGACCCGGTCCAAGGTTCGCCGTGAGCGCATGGCTCACATCGACCTGGCCGCCCCCGTCTCGCACATCTGGTTCTTCAAGGGCGTGCCCTCGCGGATCGGCTACCTGATCGACATGGCGCCGAAGGAGCTGGAGAAGGTCCTCTACTTCGCCGCCTCGATGATCACCTGGGTCGACGAAGAGGCCCGGGCCAAGGACATGGGCACGCTCGAGAAGGAAGTCGAGCAGGTCATCGCCGAGTACGAGTCCGAGCGGCAGTCCGCCACCCAGGAGCTCGACGAGGCGCTGAAGCGCCGGACCAAGTACCTGGAGGACGGCACCCAGACCAAGTTCAACGACGACGATCACCTCTGGGCCGACTCGCTCGGCCTGACCGCCACTCAGCTCAAGAAGTTGAGCGACGACGATCGCGCCAAGCAGATCAAGGAACTCACCAAGAACTTCGAGGCCGAGATCAGCGACACCGAGGCGTACATCGAAGAGGCGATCGAGCGGCTGCAGGAAGTCTGGAAGATCTTCCAGACCATGAAGCCGAAGGACGTGATCAACGACGAGACCGTCTTCCGCGAGCTGAAGGACCGCTTCGGCAGCCCGTTCGGCTGGGGCGAGTACTTCCGCGGCGGCATGGGCGCCGAGTCGGTGCGCGATCTGCTCGAGCAGATCGACCTCGAAGCCACCTGCGAGGAGCTCGAGGACCAGATCAACACCGCCAAGGGCCAGAAGCAGGCCCGCGCGGTCAAGCGCCTCAAGGTCGCCTCGGCCTTCCTCAAGTCCGAGAACAAGCCGGAGTGGATGATCCTCGACTGCGTGCCGGTGATCCCGCCGGAGCTGCGGCCGATGGTCCAGCTCGACGGTGGCCGCTTCGCGACCTCCGACCTGAACGACCTCTACCGCCGGGTGATCAACCGGAACAACCGCCTCAAGCGGCTGCTGGACCTCGGCGCGCCGGAGATCATCGTCAACAACGAGAAGCGCATGCTGCAGGAGTCGGTCGACGCCCTGTTCGACAACGGCCGTCGCGGCCGTCCGGTCACCGGGCCGGGCAACCGGGCGCTGAAGTCGCTCTCCGACATGCTCAAGGGCAAGCAGGGCCGGTTCCGTCAGAACCTGC
>JBIQLL010000026.1:0-40800 GCA_044464425.1 Solirubrobacterales bacterium
CCGATCTGGATGCGACAATCAGTCGTGATGGCAGCAACCGTCGAAACGTCAACCGATCTCAGGGGTCGCGATCTTCCCGCTTCTGCGGATGAGCTTGAGCGTGCGCATATCGCGGCCGACACGCCGGTCGAGGTGCGGATCGAGAACGACCAGGTGAGTTACCGGTCGATCGACTCGATGGAGCGGATCGAGGCCGAACGCGCCGACCGTCAACTCACGGGCGAAGAGCTTCTAGAAAGTCTAGACCGGATTTCAGCGTTGCCGTCGGATCGAGACTGACTCAAAGTGAGTCCTACGTTTGAGTTTCCCCGGTCTTTCGACCGGGAGTTTCGGAAGCTATCTCGGAAAGACCAGAAGGCCTTTCGGGATGCGGTCCAAGTCCTCGTGGAGGCTCTGCAAGCAAGCGGCCGATCTGAGTTGCCACCTCGACTCCGGATCAAGGGAGTCAAAGGTCATCCAGGTGTGTTCGAGATGACGTTCGCGCCAGATGGACGAGCGACCTTCAGCTATGGGGATGAGATCAAGCCGGAGGAGACTCACATCGTCTGGCGGCGGGTCGGCTCCCACGACATCTTCAAGCGACCCTGAAGATGTCGTGGTGACCGAAGACGTTCTCAGCGGCCTAGAAGGCAGCTGTCCCGCTGCGGTGGTTCTCGCTGATCGACTCGATGTGATCGACATTGAGTCGGAGGTTCCGGCCCCGAGAGTCCTTGATGTAGGCGAACCTCCATCCTGGCTCGGTGCTCGGTCCGTTGAGGACCTTGAGAATTTCGTCGTCCAAGTCTTCTAGCGTCATCGCGAGGCTGTGTGTTTCACCGCTGGTCATTGTGACTCGGCACTTGACATCGGCCATTTGATCCTCCTGATTGGTTGTTTGGGCAAGCAAAGCAGCCCGGCCGGTCGCGGCATCTCAGGAGTTAGCGCCACCTGGCGGGAGAGCCGATAACCATCCCGGCCAAGGCGGCGGGCGTCGTCGAATCTCACTCCTCGCTCCAATGCGGGAACGTGCATTGACCGGGCGAGTCGAGCACGAACGCTACGCTCTGCCGTGCTCTGGTCACGGCCACATAGAGGTGGGTGGCTGGGCCATCATCGAGAGGTGTCCCCTTCTTCAGGAGCTTCTTGATATTTCCGGTAGGCCAGATGAGCACATGGTCCGATTCCATGCCTTTGGAAAGACGGAAGTGGATGAACTCGTACGGTTCGCCCTTTGCGGAATTGGGGTGCTTGAGGAATAGAGGCGAAAACCGACGTACATAGGTAGGAACGTCCGATTCCTTTACCAGCCAAACTCCACTGTGATCGAGCTCGGCGTGGTTCTTGGAGATGGTTGCGTGGAAACCATGTGAGGAGTCGAACAGGGAGTCTGCGAGTTCAGCGATGTCGGGCGGGTATCGACGGGTCATGTTCCGCTGCGTGATCTGAAGGCGCCCGGTCCGCGTCTGCTCCTGAAACCAGGTCCAGATCCCCATGTACCTGTATTTTTTGTTCTTGGCCTCGCGTTCGTTCGTGGCGATGATGGCCTGGCGTACGTCCCCAACTAGTCGCATTTCGATCGGTGATGCGAAAAGGACCTCAAGGATCTCAAGATCGTATCCAGAGAGGTCTTGGGCTTCGTCGATGTAAATATGGTGGTAGATGCGAGACAGGCGGTCAATCACTTGGTCGCCGAAGGCTTGGAGGATCTTGAAGCAGAGTTGGGCGAGGTGAACCCGGCGAACTTGACCTCCACGTGTGAAGTAACGATTCTGGTCGTCGGCAGAGACATAGATCTGCGGTTCGCTCTTAAAGTCGAATCCCAGAACCCTAGCTTCGGGGAAGATCACAGGTACAAATGGTCTCGCAATCTCCGAGATCAAGAAACTGAACCACCCTTGGACACGGACAGTGCCGTGCTTGCCGGCCGTCTGGCGAAGGCGATCCGCGACGATGGCTTGGTTGGTGAGCGTGTACGTCAGGACGAGGATGCCTGACGGGTCGTCGCTCGCGGCGCACTCGTCAACGATCTGAGTGGTCTTGCCCGATCCAGCGACGGCGAGGGTGAGTTGGTTACTGCTGGAGGATGAACTCAATGGCTTCGTTCAGGTACTCGGGCGGAGTGAACGTATTCGATGAACTCGCGATCCTGAATGCCGCTTCGGTCTTGTTGTCGGTCATCCACCTCCCGATGTCCTTGTCTGCCGGAAGATCGAGAAGGCCACGAAGTTCGGCCTCATCGTTCACCCAGAGAACCTGGGACTCAAGGGTCGCACCTTCGTCGGCGACCCCGACGAAAAGCTTCCTCTTGTTCGATAGATACTCCTGAAGCGGATCTGCCCAGTGGCCGTAGTCTTCGCCGTCGTTGTCTCGGATGGCGGCGCATGGTTTGTCGAGGCCCGCTGCGACCTCCAAACCGCGGCGGAATGATGTGCCTCGAAGGCAGACCACATCCACGCCCATCTCGATGGGAGCCTTGCCGTACTTGTCGGCAAAGATCCGTTCAACGATCATCTCGTCCGAGGGTCCCTCGACGAGAATGACCCGGGGCGCTATGACGAGCCTGAGGGTGTCGTAGCCTGGCTGACGCTGGAAGTAGGAGATCGACTCGGGCGAGATCTCGAAGCCTTTCTGAACGTCTCCGTCAGTGACGAACGCCAGTGAGTCGAGGCCAAGGCGATTCAGGACAAATGAGCTGTGCGTAGTGACGAAGTACTGCTGTTCCGGGCTGGCTTCCTGGTCGATTCGGGCAAGGAGCTGATTTAGGGTGGTATGGGAAAGGTGATTTTCGGGCTCCTCGATCATGAGGACTCGAGCTTCGTCGGCGTTTCTTCCGACCGCCAACGTGACTTTGACGGCTGCCTGCATGCCGAGTCCAGACTGGGCGAAGGGCACCTGATCGACGACGGGTACTACGTGGGCATCCCAGGCTGTCCCTCGCGTTTGATCCATTCCCAGACCGAAGTTCTCTGGACCGAGTGTGAAGTCGTCCTTGCGGAGCGATTCGTTGATTTCGCTCAGGTGCTGCTTCTCCATACCGAGCTTCACTGTCCTGAAATCCACGGCGATCTGTGCCTTGTCTTCGGCGCTCAGGTGTTCATCGAGGATTTGCTTCATGTGGAAGTCAATGCCGGCGAGGGAGCGGATGGTTCGGCCGTCGATGATGGCTGTCGAAATCGCTTTGGGACGTCCGTAGAGGAGGCCATCGCCGAAATGCCTCCAGATGGTCATGTAGTACTCCGTCGGCAGTAGCTCTCCGCCATCTATCTGCTGTTCAAGTTCATCCTTGAATTCCGGGTTCGGGACAACCTCAAAGGAAATGCCCGGCTGGGAAGTCGAATCGGCAAGGGAGTGATGCACACCAACTAGCCGCTGCAGCTCGTCCCGGTCTTTCAGGAAGAGTTCGATCTTGATCGTGGGGGGAGCCAACGCCTCCCCTATTTTCCTCTTGGCGAAGAAATCACGGACAACTTCCAAGTTGAACCAAAACGGGTTTAGGGCTTCAGCCGCGGGTCGCCCGTTCAAGCGCCCGGTAAGGGCGAGCCCGATGGCATCCAGGACGGTTGATTTGCCACTTGCGTTTGGGCCAACGAGGATGTTGCGAGTTGGTCGAGGTTTGAAGTCGACATCCCTTAAGCAACGAAATCCCTTGATCCTGACTCGTTCAATCACGCGGGTGACTCTACTTGCCGCTCTGGACGAGACGGGCGTAGTCGTTGAGATCACCGAGGCCGGGGAGCGGATACGCGGGGAATCATGGGGCCGGCAGGGAGTGCTTCTAAATCCCCAGATGGCGCGCTCGTTGAGCGGGGTGTTGATGAGGGCCTCGGGCGGACGCTCAGTTAATCGTCTTGCCGCTGAGGGCGTCTTGGCGGGCGGTCTTGATCTCTTCGATCGTGAAGGGCTTCTCGTGCTTGCCAGCTCAGATACCGAACGGCGGCGGCAGCGACTCGTTGCTGCCGGCCGGACGCACGTTGGTTGACGACTTCGCCGACCTCAAGGTCGGCCGCGCCGTTTGGCGGAACGACAACGACGGCTGTGCCGTCGGGGCGTTTCTCTGTCACCTGTGCCATATCCCAACGGTACCCGCTGCGGTTCGGTATGAGGGCGATCTGGTGTTTCATCGCGAACTCCTTGCGGTCGTCGTTCTTGTCATGGTTCCGGAGATTCGGATCGAGCGCCGCGGGAATCGACCTCCGCCCGTCGGGGCCGAAGAAGAGGCGGGTGTGCCATGTCGATCGGCGAACTCGTCGGTCTCTCGGGTGGACTCGAACGCTGCGCCGAGGTTGTTGGCGTCGTCGGGACGGGGTTTGCTGTGGAGGTATCGCTGTGTCGTGGTCAGATTCGCGTGGCCCATCCACTCCTTGACTTTCGGTAGATCAAACCTGCGGACAGCGGTGGTCCCGAACGTATGACGCAGGTCGTGGAAGCGGCGGACTCTGACGTTGGCTTCCTCTTGAGCGCGGCGGAAGCGTTTGGAGAGCATCGTGCCGTCCATGAAGTCGCCGGCGGACCCGCAGAAAACGAAATCGTCGCGACCGCACCAACGCCCGCGGGCTGCGACGATCTCCAGCTGACGACACGCTGCCTCGGTGAGAGGAAGGGTTCGGATGCGGCGGGTCTTCGTGGTCGAGATCTCTCCGGCCGAGACCGCGGCATCAACGACAAGCAGTCGCGAGTCGAGGTCGACGTTGCGCCAGCGAAGAGCAAGAAGCTCGCCGCGCCGAAGGCCGGTGAATGCGGCGAAGAGGAAAATCGCGGCGTCCTGCTCGTCGCGCCGTTGCCACTCGCGAAGAACGGCCGGTCCGAAGTTCCCCTCGGGCCGGTCGTGGTGGAGGCCTTGGCGGGCGGCCTCGGCGATCTCCTCCAGCTCGTCCAAAGCGAATGTCTCGACCCGCGGTGCCCCGTCGGTCCGCTGCTTCTCGGTCTCAGACACAGGGTTATCCGTGAAGCCGAAAGCTCCGGGTCGCTTCCCGAACTCGTACATGGCGTGCAGGATCTCTCGGTACTTGTTCACAGTCCTCGGCGCAAGGCCCTCTACCGCCAGGGCGTCTAGGAAGGCCGTGAACTCGGCCGTGGTGATCGAGGTGGCCTCGCGGCCACCGAATTGCCGCATGATACGAGCGCGGCGTTCATCTGAGCCGAGCTTGCACTTGTCTGGCGTGGCTAGTGCCGATCGGTGGTCGCGGAGCGTCGAGGGCTTCGCGCGACCACCGCGTTCGAGGTAGGCAAGGTATCCCTCGGCCAGACCCTCGATGAGTATGGGTGAGTCGGGAGCTGGGGGCGCCGAAGAGGGCGTAGGGTCGGTCAGCGATCGCTCTTGTGCTGAGACGAGCTCCGCCAGTCGCGTGTGGGCTCGAACCTGGTCGAAGTATCCAGGCTGAACCCGGCCGGGCCTGGGAGTCCATCCGTCGCGACCAGACACGAGCCAGGCTCGCCCGATCGTCGGCCCGTGTTGACGTCCGGACGAATCCCTCCACTTGGCCCGGTACATTGGCTCGCCGGCCTTGGTTGCGTACACGACAACGGTTCCTGCGGGTGCGTTTTGGTTCATGTCTTCATCCCTTCGATGCGTTGGGATGAAGCGAGGCTGGGCTGTTACGTCGGTGGTTCTCCCGAGCCCCCGATGGAGCAGCCATGGAGCAAATCTGACTGATCTTGGCTTAGACCACCTGAGTCTAAATCCGCTATCTCAAGCCAATCTGGCACCATTTTGCTCCGCTGTCGGGATTGAATACGGGCTCATAACCCGAAGGTCGCAGGTTCGAATCCTGCCCCCGCTATTCCTCCATTGGCGACCAGGCCGGTCAGGCCCTCCAGGTCGCGGACGTTCCGGAAGGCGCTCGAGACGAGCGCCTTCATTCGTATCTCGCCCGCGTTGCGGTCGATCTCGACCGAGAGGCGGAATGCCTCGTAGACCGCCCGGCGCGTCTTCGGGTCGGCCTTGGCGAGGGCCTCTCGGAGGTCGGGCAGGTTGTCGAGGACCTCGCAGGCCTGCTCGAAGCTCTGGGAGATGCCGTCTTGTTCGTGAAGGTCGGACTCGGTCTCGGCCAGGGCGGCCTCGGCATGCTCGCGTTCGTCCTTCAGCTTTCGGATGCGCTCGCCGACCACGGTCGGGTCGACCCCGTTCTCGATCGCGGTGAGCTGGCGTTCGATCCGTTGGTCGATCTCGGCGACCTCCGATTCGATCCGGCGGCGGTCGGCGCCGTCGCCGGTCTGGAGCTCGGCCGCGAGAGCCTTGTATTGAGATCGGAAGTGGGCGATACGTTCCGGTCCGAAGATCCGGGTGGCGAAGAAATCGTCGATCGCTTCGAGCAGGGTGTCTTCGCGGACGTATTGCCATTTGCCGTGGCCGAGCGCTTCGGCGGCCTTGTCGCCGTAGCTGATCCGGTAGCAGCAGGCGTAGTAGGTGTTGCCTTTGCGGCTGCGGCCGTGCATGCGCAGGGGGTTGTGGCCGGTGGCGCAGTGCACGAAGCCCCGCAGGAGGTAGAAGCGCTTTTGCTTGCCACGGCGGCGGGAGCCTTCGTTTCGGGAGCGCTTGCTCATCTCGGCTTGGACTTGTTCGAACTGCTGGTCGGTGATGATCGCCTCGTGACGCTCGGCCGCTTCGATCCAGTCCTTGCGGTCGCGCTTCACGACGCCTCCTTCTCCTTGCTTGACTGCCCGGAAGTCGAGCCGGTTCCAGAACAGTCGGCCGGTGTAGACCGGGTTCGTGAGCATTGACCTGAGCGTGTTCTTCGACCACTTGCCGGCGAGGTTGCGGGAAGGGTCGACGTGACGAGGAGAGGGCGGGCCACCGGGACGGTTCAGATGGTCGGCGATCTGCTTGTAGCCGTAGCCGGAGAGGAACCGGGCGAAGATCTCCGCGATCACCGGCGCCTGCTCGGGGTCGATCACCAGCCGGGACTTCGTGTCCCCGGCGCGGGCCCGGGCTGGGTCGGGATGCGGTTCGCGTTTCAGCTGGTAGCCGTAGGGGGCTCGCCCGCCGTTGCGGTAGCCCTGCCGGATGTTCTCGGTCTGCCCGCGACGAACCTCCCGGCCGAGCTTTTCCACCTCGAACTGATCGAGCGCCTGGAACATATGTCGGATCAGTCGGCCCTCGGGGCTGGTCTGATCACCGGCGGTGAGCGCATAGAAGAGCTCGATCCCGGCCCGCTTCATCTCTCGCTCGTAGGCCAAGGCGTGGAACAGATCCCGGCTGAGCCGCGAGGTCGCGTAGACGATCACCGCGTCGAAGCGCCGCGCGTCCGGCTCCTTGGCTTCCCGGACCAGCTCCGCCCACCCGGCCCGATCGTCTCTGCGGCCGGCCTCCTGATCGGTGAACTCGCAAACGATCTGCCCGCCCAGCTCCGCCACCTTCGTCTCGCAGGCCTCCCGCTGCGAAGGGAAAGAGATCGTGGGGTCCTGCTTGTCCTTGGTCGAAAGGCGGCCGTACCAGGCGAAGTTGCGCATTAGATCCTCCTCTTGGTTGGGTGGCGAGCGGCCGGTAAGCTGGAGGGCATGGCAACCCGTGAGCAACTACACCGAGAAGTGGATGCCTTGACACCGCCCGAGGTCTCGAAGGCTCGGATCGTCGTGCTCGAAGACGAAAGCGACGACCTCGTCGGCATGCCCGACGCCTGGAAGACTTTCGACGACGGCACGCCGCAGCCGAACTGGGTGGCGCTGCTCCACGAGTCGCGCCGCGGACGGCGTTGACCCTCGTCGTCGATGCCACTGTCGTAATCGCGGCCCTCGCCCGCGAAGGCGGTTTCGATGCACTTGGTGATCCGGATCTGGTCGCACCGCCGTTGATGTGGTCCGAGGCTCGCTCGACGTTGCACCTGGCCTTGTGGAAAAGCAAGGTCACCGAGGAGCACGCGCGCCTTCAGCACGACCGTCTGGAAACGTGTCCCGTCCGGCGAATCGAAAGTCCGGACCTGGGCAAGACGGCTTGGAGGCTCGCCGAGCAGTTCGGCTGGGGTCGAACCTAGGACGCCGAGTACGTCGCGCTGGCGAAGATCCTCGGTTGCAAGCTCGTGACGCTCGACGGCGCTTTGCGCCGCGGCGCCGATCGGCTCGGCTTCGTGGTCACACCCGTCGAGCTTTGACCCTGCAATCTCGCTCACGACTTACGACCTGCTTTCAGGTTCAGCTCCACGAACCTGCGTACCCGCTCCGAGCTGGATGAAGCCGCGGCCCGCAATCGCCGGGGTGTCGTCATTCCTCGTTCGAGGGCCTGATGGATGGCCATCTCGACCTGTTCCGGCTGGGTTCCTCCTCTGAGCGCATCGACGATGGTTCGCTCCGGGCTGGTCACAGGAAGTCCGTGTAGCTGGCGGACCTCTTTTCCTGCGGGGTCGTTGCTCGGGAAGTGGAGTTGGATCCCGTCGCGGCGTCTCTGGCCCCGTTCCGAGCGGGGGAGGGTCAGGTGAACGGCATTGGGGATCACATCCGAAAGCTCGAGCAGCTCGAGGGCGCTCTCATGCGAGACCACGGCGCCGGCATCGCGGAGCGGTAGCCAGGCGGCCATCACGTGTTCGTGGGGGCTGGAGGGAAAGTGGCGCAGGCGAAACAGGCCGCGCTTGATTCGTTCATAGCGTCCGCCGGGGCGCGCGTGGTGACGCAGGGTGCTGCGATCCATGTTCGAATCGACCGCTTGTCGGGCGGTGAAGTACCCGGCCTGGGATTCGGCTAGCCGATAAAGCCCGTCGTGATCTACGTCAGACATTTGAGATATTTTACCACTAAAAATACTGACAGAACGGAAATAGAGCGTTGGCGCGGGGACTCGTGACCTCCAGATGAGGTAAGTCGAGCCGTTCATTACGGAGTTCCTGAGAGCAAGTTGAGTATCGCCCGAGCCTGTTCGCGTCGAAGCTGCGCGTCCAGGCTGGTTCCGGGCTGGCTGTATTCAACGGAGACGACCGGCTTGAGCTCATTGATCGGACACTGGCCGCGGCGTCGTGGCATGCGCTGGCCTCGGGCGGTGCGACACCTTCGGCGAGTCTCATGGCTCTCAGACATCGTCATCACCGCTCGTCGTCTCACCAACCCAGTTGACGGGCTGGGCCGGATTGCGAATGTCGCGGAAAACCGGCGCGAACGGGCCGCCTTCTTTGAGGTCTTCCAAGAGGCAGGTCAGGATCTGAGGTTGGCCTGCTGCGGTGAGGCGCGGATCAATTCGCAGAAGGGCATTTACGCTGGCACGCCTTCGCTCCAGTACCGCTCGTTCGGCTCCGGTTAGTACGCATAGAACTGGCGGAAAGGCCGGGTACCGTTCTCGCCAGAGTGGCTCGCCGTCGTGGTCGGTTGCGGCGTAAAGCTCGCCGTATCGGGCTAGCTCGTCAAAGAGCCGATCGACCGACAGCGTCGCCCGGTCCAGTTCCAGAAAGCGCTGCTCGATCGAAATCCCGTCATCGTCCTCCCGCAGGTAGGTGAACGTGGCGTCAGCAGTCAGCCACCGCTTCTGCCGGCCGCGCCCCCGGCTCATCGGGTGATAGATCTCGTGGCGCCAGGCAAACGGCCCGAACTCATCATTTCGCTCGCGAGCGGCCTCGAGGAAGCAGATTGCTGCCTCGTTCAAGGCGAAGGTATGGGCCTGAAGTGGCCCGGCCGCCTGCTCTGCACCGACCACCCGAGGCACCCGTTCCAGTACGTGAGCTTCGATCGCGAGCTCCGCGCCTCGCTCGGTCGCATGCCAGAGGCGGCGTGGCGAACGTCCCGAGTCGACGCGGCCGGCGAGTCTCAGATCCGACAGTCGGGCCAGGACCTTCTGGGTCCATCGCCGGCTCCCACCAGGAAGGTGCATCGTGTTGACCTGGTTGGTGGAGAGAACCCGGTGCTCGGCGAGCGAGGCGACCACTTCGATCCCGGTCTGGCTGAGAGCTGGTCTTCGTCTGTCAGCGCCAGTCACCGGCGGCCTCCATCGCTGTGGCTCTGAGCTCGGGGCTCAGGGCCGGAGGGCAGAACCTCCCCAACGCCAACCGGCGTCCCAGCACGGGGACAAAGCACGCGGGGACCGAGGCAAAAGCGTTGTGTAGCCAGCGCGGAGGCGATCGGGAAATCACCAAAATGGAGGGCGCCACCAAAGGCCCGCAACTCAGAGCATTGAGCGAACGAAGGGTGACGACCTTGGAAAGGCGTATATATGTCGGCGAGCTGGCAAGCCGCGAACCCCAGACGCGGTGGGGAATCGTCGATCTCAAATGGTTTGCCCAGCGCCCCAGGGGCAGGCCCCGCGGGCGGCCCGGTGCTCGGCCTCCGACACGAACTGCCGAGAACTCGGGGTGGTAGGTCGATGTGCGTGGAATTAGGCGGGGTCCTTCGTTTTGGCTCCATACTCCTTTGTCGGATGAGCACCCGAGTTGCGTCACGGATCGATCCAGAGGCAGTCACGGAGTATGCGGACGGCCCCAAGGAAGGTGCCTTGGTGCTCCTGATCCGAGAGCTGGACCACCGATCACGCCAGACCCCGAAGACGATTATCTGTGGCTCTGGCGGTTGAGGGAGAAGCTCAATACCCGGTTCTCACACCCCGATAGCTCTTCGATCTCCATCTCTGATCGACCGCCTGCTGAGGCGTGGACGGTGACGCGTTATCGCCATGCCGTCGTACGGGCGCTGGAATATGATGAGATCGATGTCGAGCGATCCGGCAGCGGATCATGGTCTCAAATTGGGGAGTCTCACGATGAACGTGTCCAAGTTATTGATGTTTGGATTTGCTTCTTTGTTTCTGCTGGTCGGGTGTGGGTCTAGCGATTCTGCGTCGAATTCCGGCGAGACCAGTCAGCCGATAGATGTTGTCGATTCCGAACAACTCGAGTCGACCGGCACCGATTCGGTTTCTGTAGGTGACGAGGCGGTTTCGGGTGGCATAACCGTCAAAGTCACGGGAGTCAGTGAATCGCCTTCGGTGGTATACGAGGGCGGAGTTTCGAGCGAAGAGACACCAGATGGGAATCGACGCAAAGTTGATGCAGAAGCTGGCGCAACGTTCTTCGTGGTAGACACGGAGGTCGCCAACGAAACTAAGGGACCCATTGATCTGACCTGCGGCTGGCCCATTGACGCCTCGATCCTGAATTCTGACGATCAGCGGTTCTCGCCTATCGACGGCTTGTCTCAGATTAAGGGCAACCCAGAATGCAATGACCAACTGCAGCCCGGGTTCCGGGACCAGATGAAGTGGATCTACTTAGTCCCTGCCGACGACGAGATAGTCCGGTTTCGATTCTCGGACGTTTCGGACTTTGAAGTGTCGCAGGCACCCGCTTCTGTGAGCCTGTCGGACTAGTTGTGACTATTCGAACCCAAGTGGCGACACCCGCAGTTTGAGCCGATTTGTGTTTTCGCCAATCAAGGAAGACCAATGCACACCAAGATAAGAGTCTCGGTCGTAGCTCTAGGCTTCATCCTGGTCGGCTGTGGCTCGAGTGCCGAGACTGCCATCAATCCATCTAGCGTCGCAGAGTGTCTCGACTCGACGGATCTTCGGATCGACCGAACCGAGTCGACGGACCTGGATAAACCTCAAGCTGACCTCATCGGCTACTACCCATACCCTTCGAAGGAACATCGCGTCGTGTTGTCTTTCTACCGATCGGAGAGGATGGCGCGGCTCGTACAGGACCCCGAGTTTGACCAAGACTACGGGTTTGTGTCGCGAATCTCAGAAACTCCCACCGCCACGGTTTCCTATTCGAATGACCTCCCCGCTGAGGCCGTTGCATCACTTGAGACCTGTGTTGACCTTCCGAGCGAAAGAGAATCGTCTACCTCCGAAGATGGGTTTGGTGACGATGAACGTCGAGCTGGATCACTGCTGACAGCCGCGGAACTGCTCGCCGGGCCAGAGATGAAGTGGAGCGGCCTCGATGGCTCGACAAGAGCGGCAGTGGTCGATGAGTTCATGGTGAGATTCGGGCGCAGATTCCCAAAGGTGAAGAGCGCGGCGTTGGTGGCGCAGGCCAACGACAGCACGTCCAGCGGTGTATTCGCCACGATCGACACAGGTCAAACGCTCCAGCGAGCGTTGAAGTTCATGGCCCAACTTGTTACGTCGAATGAGATTTTCAAAGCGAAAACGAAGTTCCTGCCTGGAAAGAAGGTAGTTGGAATGACTTTCGCTGAAGTAAAGGAAAAGCTCGGCAGGCCCGACCGTGATCAAGATATTTCTGGTGTTGGCGTGATTTGGTACTACGACCTCCAAGACAACATCTTTCAGCTGATTTTCTCCGACGGCGTGGTCACCGCAGTCAATAAGTACTGAGCGAACGAAGGGGAAGGTTCGGGGAGACGCGGTTCCGAGGGAACGCCCCTCTGGCAGGCCATTCAGACCCGACGACGCTTCCCATTCTGGGGTCATCCCGAGAAACGAATCCTGCCCGCTATAGCGCTATGACCCCATCGGTGATGAGACTCTGAACGCTGCTTGCGGCTTACGTGCGGAAACTTGACCCGCCAGCATGGAACTCGTCCGTCTCGTCGCCGTTGATCCTCGGCTCGGGCAGATCCCGTTCTGACAGCAACGAGCCTTAGCTGCCGGAGCAGTGACTGTCCACGCGATTAGACTCGATGCATGGCCGCCGTTTCGCCGCCCGACCCGTACAAGTCTGCCCGTGACCTTCCCGTCGTCGCGGAGATGTTGGAGCAAATTCGTGGCGGCAAACTGTTGACGCGCGTCGTTGCCCGTGATCAGCGGGCTTCACTGATAGCGATCGAGGGCCAACTCAACGATCTCGTCGTCACGGTCGACGGCTTCTATGACTTGCTGGGCGACCGCCACTGGATCTTCCACGAGAGCCTGAGTACGGACCTCGCCAAGGGCTTGCTCGAGCGGCCATCCGATGAGGCTGAGCAGCACTTGATCGCGCACTATCAGGACGCCGAAACGCTGCGCTTCCTGACGCGCGGTCTCGGGCGCTTTCCCGAGATGCAGGTGCGGTGGCAGATGATCGAACGCGCCCGTGAGGACTACGAAGCCGAGCGGTATGACAGTACGGCTCTGTTGTTGATCGCGGTGATGGACGGCTTCGTCAATGATTTCGAGACGGATCCGCGTCGCGGGCTGCACGCGCGTGAGGAGGACGAAATGGCGGCTTGGAACAGCGTTGTCGGGCACCACCAAGGTCTCGCCAGTGTCCATAGGACGTTCACGAAGACCTTCAAGAAAACCTCCGACGAAGAGGTGCACGAGCTGTATCGGAACGGGATCGTCCATGGGATGCTCACGAACTTCAACAATGTGGTCGTTGCGACGAAGGCCTGGAACCGTCTGTTTGCCGTCGCTGACTGGGCGCTCAGCCGCGAGAAGCAGGCAGCTCCGCTCGAGCCGAGACCGTCCCTGCGCGAGCTTTTCGGTGGGGTCGCCGAGAACCAGCGCACCCAGCAGGCGCTGGGTGACTGGCAGCCCCGGACGCTGACGCCGGAGAATCCGGGCTTCGAGGATGAGGCGATCCACGGACCCGCGACCGAAGTCCTTGAGGCCTGGAAGGCGAAGAACTACGGCCAGATGGCCGCGCGGCTCGCATCTCTCACCCGCGAAGACACGCCTCGCAAGAGCGCGGGCCGAATCCGAAGCGAATACACGCTCGTTGAGCTAGAGGACTTCCGCATCGTTCGGCTCGACTTCCAAGCCCCGGTGATCTGCGAAATCGACGCCGAGTTGACCATCGGCGGCGAAACCAAGCCAGGGCGCATCCGCTGGATTCGCGAGACCGACGATGGCGAGCCGGCAATTCCCGGCCACCGGGAGGGCGAGTGGCGGTTCATGAGCTGGGGGCCACACGCGATGCTCACCCGGGCAGAGAACGACCCTGAGTCTGACGCTCTCCTAGAGGATGCGGCTTAGCAGGCTCGTCATAGCTGTCCATCCGTGTTGCTAGGTCGCTTGTCCTACGAACGGGTTCGTCGTGTTTTCAGTTCGTCGCGCATTTGAGGCAGTCGGACTGCGCGGAATTTTTCAGGAAGATCCTCGTGATCGAGCACTGCGTCGAATGGATCGATTTGGAACTCACGGTAGGGCGCCCGAAAATCTCTGTCGGCGAGGCACTCTTTGAAGATTCGTTCGTTCAGATTCAGAACGGAACGGACGCGCTCACGGCTTGGACCCTGAAGCCAGTGCTCGTTCGTCGGCGAGCCGAGACTGGCGTTTCTCCTTTGCCCGCTTGTCGAAGTCGAAGTTGTCCATCGGAGGATTCATCGCGCTGCAAAGCGTAGTCCATAATTCCGAGGTGGTGGCAACTTTCCATGACCGACCGTCTCGTTCGCCTGTACGACCATGAGCGACATGCAGACCGTCGGGAAGCTGAAGGAGGCTACATCTTCAAGCTTCAAGACTTGGATGCGGGCCGCATTTTCCCTGGCACAAGAGTAGAAAGAGAATGGCCGAGAACTGCCAGACACTCCGCGGTGTCTGCCACCGAAGCAAGGTAACCTGTGACAGCGACTCACTCAACGGTCAGTCCAAGAGCGTCGATATCTTCATAGTCTGGCCTCGGAGTCGGGTGCAGCAACGATTGTGGGAGGAGCTTCTGGTGGCGGATAACGCAAAGGTACTTCTGGACCAGGCTTTAGAAGGGATCGAAGCTTCGCGCGAGAATCCTCTCGCTCCTGATGTAGCGTTCGAGCTTTTCACATTCGAGCAAGCTCTTAAAGAGAACGATCTCTCCGGTGACGAACTCGAATCTGGACAGACTGGGGGCGGCAACGATGGGGGCATTGACGGCGCGTTCACATTCTTGAACGGCAACCTCGTCCAGAGCGACTCTCCGATCTTAGACCCCGATGCCGAGTCGAAAGCGGTGCGTAAGAACTCCACTATTGACTTCGTTTTGATTCAGTCCAAGCAGTCCGATTCTTTTGGGGAGACGGCTTTCGAGAAGGCTTCATCGACTTTGCGCGAGCTCTTGAACCTGGGGAAGTCCGAGGATGACTTTCGAGATCTGTTCTCGGAAGAGTTGATCCAACAGTTTGGAATCTTCAGGAGTCTTTGGCAGTCGCCTGAAGTGAAGCACCCAGAGATTCGTATTTCGTTCGTCTACGCAACGAAAGGAGCTACTGCAGGGATCGATCCGAAAGTCAGGGCAAGGGGCGATCTCCTGATCAAGCAGATCCAAGAAGATGTCCCACATTCGTCAGTTAGATATGAATTGTTGGGCGCTCGAGAGTTGATTGAGCTGCACCAAAGAGAAAAATCCTACACGCTGGAACTTCCTTACATCGAGAGTGGTACGGCCGACAACAGCTACATCGCGTTGGTGAGGCTGGGGGATTACTTTGAATTCTTGAGGGATGAGGCCGGTCAGCTCCGCAAGTACATATTCGACTGGAACGTTCGCGATTGGGCAGGCGACGTATCCGTGAATGCTGAGATTAGGACGTCTCTCGAGGATCCAGATGGACCCGAGTTCTGGTGGCTCAATAACGGAGTGACCGTCATCTGCTCGAAAGCTACTGCCACGGGGAAGACATTCTCTCTGGATGATGTCCAGATTGTGAATGGACTGCAGACGTCCGTCACCATATTCAACTTCCTGAAGGATGCTGACGAGGACCACTTCGCGTTGGACCGGTCTGTCCTGGTCCGTTTGATTGTGACCGAGGACCTGGCGGTGAGGGATCGCGTCATTCGTGCCACCAACCGCCAAACATCAGTTCCTGAATCGTCGTTGCGTGCCACAGATCAAATTCAGCGTGACATCGAGCACTACTTGCTCAAGTCAAACTGGTTCTATGATCGCCGCAAGAACTACTATAAGAATCAGGGCGAGGCTGCCAGCCGAATAATCTCGATTCCCTACCTCGCGCAGGCGATTATGGCGATGGGCCTAAGTCAGCCCGGAAATTCAAGGGCGCGGCCTTCTTCACTGATCAACCGTGATAGCGACTACGAAAAGATCTTTGACCCCACGATTGATCTCGACATCTTCAGATGGTGCGCGGCCACGCAACGTCGGGTCGACGAATTTATGAGGACTGAGGCGGCAGGCCTTTCTAGGTCCGAGCAGACGAATCTCCGCTTTCACGTCGCGATGGTTCTCGTTGCCAGCTTGCGCGGATCTCAGGTCTACGCTCCGAGTCAGCTCGGCAAACTAACGGCGACCACCTTCGAAGATTCTGACATCGGGGCCGCGATCTCTCAGGTCGTAACCACGGCTAAATCGATGATGGAAGAAACAGGGCAACCACTCGACAAGATTGCGAAGGGAAGCGATTTCGCCAAACGCCTGATATCGGATCATCTTCCGGATGAGTGATGAAGTCCGTTCCCAAGGGTCCGCTGGGCCAACGGGTTCGATACAACATCGGTGGCAGCCATCTCAGGGGATCCGTTGAGCCGAACCCTGCGCCGGGTGCAGCCGCTCTGGTCGCGTCGCGATCTTCCAGCACCTACCACGAGATAAGCCCTGGTAACTGATACCAGTAAGCGAGAAGGACCGTTCAAATCGTTCTAGCCCATAGGGTCAGTCGCACTTGAGTCAGCGTCAACTCATTCCCGTCTCAGGTTGGCTGGTATCTCCACCCATCGCGCGGCGTCCTTGTCGTCGATATCGAACGTGGTATCGAGACAGGCAGTAACACGCACATGGTCCATCAAGTTCTGGATCCGCGAGCTTTCTGAGTCATCGGTCTCTGCAGGCGCTTGCCTTGCGATGATCTCTTGCGCGCTCTTCTCATCGATCGCGGCCACATGCATCCGGTCCGGACGCGCGACGCGCCACACTTGGCCCATTGAGACTGTCCGTACATCTATGAGACACAGGCGATCATCTGGCACGTCGGGCAGCTGGAATACGGCCACCTCTTCTAGGAACCCCCGAAAACCGCTTCGCGCTGACTCGCCTAGGGCTAGACCGGATGGGAGGGGGATAGCGTCCGCACGGTAGGGAAGGTTCAATTCCCGGAGTAGACGGAAGTTCACCGGAAAAAGTGCGATAGAGGGCGAGTAGCCATCTTTGGCCATCGTCACTATTGCAGAGCGAACCGCCGTGTCAAAGGTGTCGTCGAATGTGATCGCTTCGCTACCCTCGGCAAGCAGATCAAGGAATCGTCGAGTTTCGCGGAATGCGATTCCGTGGCCAAAGTCGCGAGCTACCCAATCCCGGCCCAACATCCGTTCGTTCTCGATGAATAGCTTCTTCGGAAGGAAGGTTTCGAGCGTCAAGTCTTCTGGGACGGGAGGGGAAGTTTCTTCGTGGACGGTAGCGCCTCCGTACTCAAGAAGATTCGGGATAAAGCGTGCGTCGGCCAACGCTTCGAGAGCAAACGCCTCGAACTCATCCACGTAGGGCTGGTGAAGTTTTGCGGCTCGGACGTCAGCGGCTTCGGCATCTCGCCAAGCGGATGCGCCGGCGGCGAGTGCGTCCTTGAGCAACGCCGCTCGCTCCGGAGCGTCCTTCACGCCGAGTTCTTCAAGTCGGTGATCCTTGATCACCGTGTCGATCTCCCGCTTTAGCTGATCCTCGAATTGGGTCATCCAACTTGTGGCTTCCAGCGGTGGAATCGGCACATCGCTCTTGATCCTCATCAGGCTGACCGTGACGAACGCCGAAAACAAATGACCCTCGAAGGGAACCGCATGAGCTCCCTCGCCTTGTTCGTAGAGAATCCAATCGCTGAGCAAGTCGGTGTGGCGAGTGTCACGCTCGATTGCCAGCGTGGCGGTGGTCGCATTGCTGGCGGAGGCGACTGAGCCGAGCCTCCCGGCAAGATAAGTGAACAGCTCGATCGCATCAGCCTGATCCAGCTCATCTCCTTTGTGCCAAATCCACGCCAACAAGGAGAGTCGAGCAGCGGTCCGGTAGTCGGCCAGGGACTTCGCCGCGGTTGCGGTCGCCAGGGCTGAACGGGCAGAGGCCAGTTCAGCCTGAACGTCTGCGCCATCGGCGGCTTCTGCTTCCAAGAACTTCACCTCGGCAGGGTCGGGTTCGCTCAAAGTGAGCGAACGAAGCGAACTCTCCCACGCCTCGTCGGCCTTCTTCAAGCTGTCGAGATCTCCTCGGTCCACAGCTAGTCGCAACAAGTTGGCGAAATATTTGTACACGTGCTTGGCGTCGTCTATTGCTCGATCTCGAATCGCCTCGGACAGGTTTTCGAGTCGGGGTCGAATCCGGAAGCGGAGAGTCTCTTTGAGGTGGATCCAACTGCGTTCTTTCAGCAGATCTGCCACTTCTCCAGGGGTGTTGGCGCCGATCGCGTATATTTGGGGGTACAGCGCAAGCATTTTCGTCACGAGCCCGCTTGCACGCACGTCTATGGCTAGTTGGGCTACCCGCATTGGCAGGGCTGCAGCGGTGAACATGATTTCCCGGTTACCTTCGGCGGCCAGAGTGAGTTCCTCGTACATCGCTCGCTGCACCTGATCAACCGGACCGATCGGGATCACACTGTGTCCCGAAGCGATATTCGCGTCGTATTCTTGTTTGTACGTCGCCCAGATCGTCGGGAACTCCATCAGGGCTGCCACGTACGTATCGGCGATGCCGTCGTATACGGCCGGCTGGCTTCGGCGAATCGCGTCAAGCGCCTCATCGTGAAGCTGATTGAGATGGTCGCTGAGCGCGTCTCGCGTCCTCGCGCCGCACCGCACGATCTGTTCAGCGGTGGACGCCACGTCGTCGCCGGTGCCGTTTGGAAGGACGAGCAACGCGCTTCCTTCCTCAACGTAGGAGCCGATACGGACTCGGAGGCTTACCCGTCCCAGTTTGCTTGAAGTGCTCGCGACCTTGGCGAGTCTTCTAGTACTGACGTCTTGGACGACGCCCTCACCCTTAGCGCTGATCACTACGTCGTCGGGTCCGATGTCCGGAGCCAAGAAGGGCTGTACATCGAATTCATGTTCTTCGCTCAAGCGCCTCAATTCAGCGTGGCAAAGTGTCTCGATTACCTGGGTGTGAACTGTCGCGGAGACGGCCTGCCGAATGGCGGTAGTCCGAGCTTCCCGTACTTGATTCTCGCCAGTCTCCTGTAGCACTCGATTCAGAACGAACGGCAGACTCACGATCGCCGTGGCCGAGACAGCAGATGCGACGAGCGCGGCCCATCCCCCCGGAGCGCCGTAGCCAACCCCGGCAAGCACGACTCCGTCGATCACGAGTGCCAGCACACCTAGACGAAACGTGCGTGCCAACCCCGCCCTTTCAGCAAAGGTGTTAAGCGTTCCGCCGTAACGCACTGCCCCTGAGCGACCAAAAATCTCGAGAGCGAAGACCATGATGGTGAGCGAGAGAGCGAGCGCTGCCGCACAACCTGCCACAGAGTCTTAAGCCATTCACTCGAGTCTGTCGCATCACCGAAGACAAGAACGCAGACGTTGACCGGCAGGGCAAGGAGCCCCAGAAACACGACCGCCGTGACAAAAAATTCGTGCCGACCGATGAATCGCTCAAGGCCCTTCTCGATTGGATTAACGAAACACCGAACGGGACCAAGGCCCTGCTCGGCGAGACTCCGGTACTCGGCCCAACGCCGAATTGAGCCAAAGGACAAACGGTGTAGCCAAAGCTCAGATCTCGAAAGGTCAGAGGTCATGAGCCCATGACCTTGGTCACCCAGGCATGAATATGACGACCGGACTCATTCTGGATCTCCCTCAAGATGAGATGACCATACATCTAGCGTCCGGGGCCGCGAGGCGACGCCAGGTACCGCTGGAAGCTGACCAAGTTCCTACTATGAGCTCGTTTCGCGCCGCCTTCTCGGGGGCTCGAAGTCCGCCACCATCTCCACAACCACCGGCGGGACGCCATTGGGGCCGATGCTGGCCCCCGCTATGGTCGCCGGGGCGACACCCTGCCACCACCTCCACAACCGCTGGCGGCACATCGTCTGGCCCCACGCTGGCCTTCGCGATGGCCGGGTCGGTTATCGGTCGTTGGGCATTGGGTTGAAGGATGGGCGCTGGATGCGATGATGTGGGTATGGAATTTCAGCGCACTGACTTTGTTTCCGTGCCCGTCCAGGACATGGGTAGGGCGAAAGAGTTTTATCGTGACGTTCTCGAGCTGCACAGTCCGGACTGGGACGAGGGTTGGCCCGAGATCGAGACTGGCAACGTGTCCCTTTACCTCGTCGATCCGACCGTGATGGGGACCGACTTCGCGCCCCACACGGCGCCGATCGCTCTCCGGGTGCCTGACGTGGCCGAGGCCAAACGGGAGCTCGAAGGGCGCGGGGTGGATTTCAGCGGCGAGCAGGACACCGGCGTCTGCAAGATGGCCTTCTTCAGCGATACCGAGGGCAACGCGCTGATGCTCCACAGGCGCTACGCGCCGTGAGGAAATGAGTGATGCGGCCCCCTCACCGCGACAACGGTGACGGGGGACCGCAGGCCTGGCGCGGCGGGTCGCTCATCGCTTCGGCACGAAGACCTGACCGAGAGCCCCGCTTCGGAATCGGTGCTCTTCGACGACGTCCAGCTTCAGGTGCTCTTCCAGCTCGGCGAACGGACTGAGACCCGCGCCGATCGCGATCGGGACCGTTGTCAGCTGGTACTCGTCGACCAGACCGAGGCGGGTCAGCGACTTGGCGAAGCCGGGGCCTCCGTGGGCGAGGATCGTCCCTTCGTCATCCCGAGCCTTCAGCTCCGCGACGCTCTCGCGCAGGTCCCCGCCGAATATCTCGGCCGGTCCCCATTCGGCCTTCTCCAAGGTGTGCGAGAAAACAGCCTTCGGCTTCTCGTTCATCGCGGTTGCGATCGGTCCCTCGGAAGCAGCCCAATGCGGGCCCATGATCTCGTAGCTGCGGCGGCCCATCGCGTGGACCCCGGCCTCCTCGAGCGCACGGCGGCTCCACTCACCGGAATCGTCCCCGAACCACTCGAACATCCATTCATGGGTCCCGTCGGGGCTGGTGACGAAACCATCGAGGGACATGACCATCTTGAGAACTACTTTTCTGTCGCTCATGTTGGTTGAGACGTGCCTCCTCGCGGAAACTCATCGGCGGGCGCGGGGCCGGCCTCGATCAGCCCGTGCCGAGTGACTGCCAGAGACCCATCAGGTTTCCTTCGCTGTCCTTGAAGTAGCCGGCTATTCCCATTTCGCCGATCTGCATCGGGTCGCCGATCGCAGCGCCGCCGTGGTCGGTCACCGCGGCGATGGCGGCGGTCATGTCATCGACCTCGACCGTGACGATCGGCCGTCCGACATCTTCCTGCCGCGGGAACATGCCGCCGCCGATGAAACCCGGCTCGCTCGGCATCCCACTTTCCTCGGTCGGACCGGTTTGGACGAAGTCGTAGTCGAACTCGGGCATGTGCTGGATGTTCCAGCCGAACACCTCCGAGTAGAACGACCTGGCCCGATCCGCGTCGTCGTAGGGAACCTCGAAGTGCACCACGCGTCCAGTCATCGTCTTTACCTCCTGCTCCTCGCTTTACCACCGATGGTAAACGCATTCGAACGGGCTCGAGAACGTTTCCGGCATCTCGCGCTCTGTCTACGCCAGATCACGGCGGCGCACGATGATCAGGACCACGGTGGTCAGGGTGGCCACATAGATGGCTACCGTGATCAGGGCTCGGCTGCCGGAGATGGCGTCGAGGACCCCGGGGGTGTCGCCGACGGTGCCGATCACCGCGCCGATCAGGGAGCCGCCGGCGGTGCCGGGGAGGACCCGGGTGAGTTGCTCAATCGGGGCGAGGAGGTCACCGACGCCGCGGAGCAGGTTCTCCACTACGAGTGCCCAGACCAGGCCGAGGCCGGCGGCGAGCGCCGGGCCCCTGGCCAGGATCCCGATCGCGTAGCCGAGCAGGGCCCACATCTCCAGGACCATCAGGCCGGCGCCGACCGACTGGCTGAGATCGCCGATCGCGGGCAAGGCCATCGGGGCGCCTTCCGCGAGCGCGATGGCGAAGGACACGAGGAAGCAGAGGCCGAGCGTGACCGCCACGATCAATCCGACGAACGTGGTGAGCGCCAGGAGCGAGCCGCCGATCGTGGCGAGCCGGGAGGGGCCCTGGGTGAAGGCGGTCTTCCAGGTTCCCCAGCCGAAGCCGTTGCCGGCCACCAGCGCTCCGAGCACCATGGCCAGGGCCCCGCCGAACATCGGCATGCCGCCGACCAGAACCTCCGGCACGCCTGCCGGCAGGAGCTGGGCGAGCACCTGGGCGCGGCTCAGGCCCTCCGAGGTGAAGCTCTCCTGGCCGGTCGCGTAGGAGATGTAGTCGAACAGATAGCCGAAGCTCAGGGTCAGCGCCAACCAGGCACCGATCGTGATCCACACGGCCGGCCACTTGCGCAGTCGCAGCAGCTCGGCTCGGGCACTGTTGAAAAGTGCGGTCGTAGAGGCGGTCATGCCACAGGCTCCTTCTCGTCGTGGTTGGTTGTCATCTCGAAAAAGACCTCCTCGAGTGTTCGCTCGCTGGCGGTGATCTCGTGGACGTCGACGTTCGCTCCGACCAGGGCTCTGGTCAGCTCCGGGGCCGCCGCGGTCGGCAGCCGGATCTCAAGGACCCCGTCGCCGACCCTTCGGACGTCGTTGTCATCGGCCAGGCGCATCGCGACTGCGACCGCCTCGGCCTCGGGCTGCGCCCGGACCCGCAGGGCCGCCTCGCCGCGCAGCTCGGCAACTGTCGACTCACGCAGCAGCCGGCCGTCGTCGATGACGCCGACCCGGTCGCAGATCGCCTGCACCTCGTCGAGCAGGTGGCTGGACAGGACCACGGTCCGGCCCTCGGCCGCCAGTGCCAGCAGCAGCCGGCGCATGTCGGCCATCCCGGCCGGGTCCAATCCGTTGGTCGGTTCGTCCAGCACGATCAGCTCGGGCGACCCGAGCAGCGCGGCGGCCACGCCGAGCCGCTGCTTCATGCCCAGCGAGTAGCCCTTGTACTTGTCGCTGCTGCGACCGGTCAGGTCGACCAGCTCCAGGACCCGGTCGATCTCCGTCTCGGGCAGGCGTCGGTAGCGGGCCAGGGTGCGCAGGTTGTCGCGGCCGGAAAGGTAGGGGTAGAACCCCGGTCCTTCGATCAGCGCGCCGACGCGGGCGGTGACATCCGGCCGCCCTCCTGGCCGGCCGAGGACGGTCACCGACCCGGCGTCGGGCCGGACCAGCCCGAGGGCCATCCGGAGGGTGGTCGTCTTGCCGGCGCCGTTCGGGCCGAGGAAGCCATACACCTCGCCACGTCGCACCGAGATGCTTACCCGGTCGACAGCGACGCGGTCGCCGTAGCGCTTGGTCAGTCCGTCGGTTTGAAGTACGAAATCGCTCATGGCCCCACGATCTCGATCGCCGTGTTCTCTCGCGTCGGCCCGGGGGCGGCTTCGATGTACGCAGGATCGCGTACATCCCAGCCTCCGCCTGCCGTATGCCCCGGGCGCGGCGGGCGGTTAGCCTCGTGTCATGGTGAAACCGCGGGACCTATTCCACGGCCCGTGGGGGCTTTCGGTGGCGTTGGTCGTCATGGCGCTCGGAACCGGCGCCAACCACGAATCCGGCGTGGGCTGGCTGGCGGTGCTGCTCGCCGTCGGAGCGCTCTTGCCAGTGGTGCTGAACGGCCCTCCGGTCGCCCTGCTGCTGGCCAGCGGAGCGATGACCGGTGGTTACTTCGCCGCCGGATATGGCGACGGACCGATCTTTCTCGCGCTGCCGGCGGTGACCTTCGTGGCTGCGTTCAGGTCCGCGCCCAAGGCCTGGCCCTGGCCGGCGGCCGCGGCGGCCGGACTGGCGGTCCTGGGCCTGGTGCTGCGTCCCGAGCTGCACGGGCCGGTGGACGCCCCGGCCTCGTGGCAGGCGCTCGGGCTGGTCGCCTTGACCGCGGCGGCCGGAGCGGTGGCGACCGTGGTCCGTTCCCGCCGCGACGTGGCCGCCGAACGCGCGCGCAACGCCGCCAACGAGGAGCGTCTGCGGACCGCCGCCGATCTGCACGACGGGGTCGGGCACGGGCTGGCGGTGATCGCGATGCAGGCCGGTGCGGCGCTCCACGTCTTCGACAGCGACCCGGCCTCGGCCCGGGAAGGCCTGGAGGTGATCCGGGCGACCAGCCGGGAGTCGCTCGATGCCCTGCGCAGCGAGCTCGCCCGACTCTCGGGTGATGAGGCGCCGCGGATGCCGGCCCCCGGGCTCGCTGAGCTGCCGGCTTTGGTTGATCGCGTGCGGGGTGGCGGACTCGACGTCAATTTGAAGGTCGAGGTGGGCGGGCCATTACCCGAGGAAGTTGGCCGGGTCGCGTATGTCATCGCCCAGGAGGGACTGACCAACGTGCTGCGTCACGCCGCCGCGACCCGGGCCGAGGTTGCCGTGGGCCGGGACGGCGCGAGCGTCGTCGTGACGGTGAGCGACGACGGCAAGGGCCCGGTCGCCTCGGCCGAGGAGCCGCGCACCGGGATGGGTCTCGCCGGGATGCGAGCCCGGGTCGAGCGGCTGGGCGGGACCTTGGACGCCGGCCCCGAAGCGACCGGCTTCCGCGTGCGCGCCACGATCCCGGTCCCGGCCGGAGTGGTGAAATGACTCGCAGCGAGCCGATCCGCGTCGCCCTGGTCGACGACCAGCCGCTGGTGCGCACCGGGCTCGCCACGATCATCGGCGCCGAGGCCGACCTGGAGCTGGTCGGTGAGGCCGGCGACGGCCGCGAGGGGCTGTGGCTGCTGCGCCGCACCCGTCCGGACGTGGTGCTGTGTGACATCCGGATGCCCGGGATGGACGGGCTCGGCCTGCTGGAAGAGGTGAATGCCGACGACGAGTTGTCGGACGTGAAGGTGGTGATGCTGACGACCTTCGAGCTGGACGAGTACGTGTTCGAGTCGCTGCGTCTCGGCGCGAGCGGCTTCCTGCTCAAGGACGCCGATCCGACCCGGCTGCTCGACGCGATTCGCGTCGTCGCCGAGGGTGGATCGCTGCTGGCGCCCTCGGTGACCCGGCGCGTGATCGAGGAGTTCGGCACCGGTCCGCGCGCCGTCAAGCCGCACCCGAACCTGGACGAGTTGACCGATCGCGAGCGCGAGATCGTCGCCTGGGCTGCGACCGGACGCTCCAACGCCGAGATCGCCGCCGAGCTGGTGGTCAGCCCGGACACCGTGCGGACCCACGTCAGCCGGGCGATGGTCAAGCTCGGTGCCCGCGATCGCGCCCAGCTGGTGGTGTTCGCGATCACTTCCGGGTTACGGGTCCAGTAGGCCGATAGCCTTTGTCCCCATCCGTCGGTAGATGCGAGGAGCGGGAGGTACGGGATGGGGAACGGTGTGGGACATTGGCGCGCGGGACTGGCCGCCGCGATCGCGCTGACCGGAACGCTGGCAGTGATGGCGGCCCCGGCGGGTGCGAGCGAGCCATACCCTGACCCCGGGTTCCCCTTGGTTCCGTGCCCGGGCGCCGGGGAGGTCGCCGTCTTGACCGAGAGCGGACAGCTGGACCCGACCTGCGACTACAGCGGCGGTGTCGAGATCACGGCCTCCGACGTCACGCTCGACTGTCGCGGCGTCCCGGTGGAGACCGAGGCCGAGAAGGGCGCCGGCATCAAGGTTCACACGCCGGTGGACGAAGACATGTCCGGGGTCGTCGTGCGCAACTGCGTGGTGGACGGCTTCACCAACGGCATTCGCGTCACCCGCGATGGTTTCCGCGGTCTGGCGGCCGGGGAGGAGTACGACCACGCGCTCAAGGACGTGAAACTCGAGGGCAACCGGGTGTCTGGCACCAGAGGAGTCGGCATCTACGTCGACGGATACGTGACCGAGACGACGGTGAGTGACAACACGATCTCCGGGGCGGGCAGCAGCGGCGTCTACCTCGAAGCCGGTTCGGCCGACAACGTGATCGCCAGTAACCAGATCATCGACAACGGCTTCCGCGAGAACGGTCCGGACGGACAGACGACCGAGTTCGGCGGCCTGCGGTTCCGCTACTGGGGCACCGGCCGGGAAGGGATCTCGATCGACGGCTCCAGGCGCAACGTCGTGAGTGACAACACCCTGTCCGGCAACTCGGCCGGCGGCATCTACCTGTACACCAACTGCGGCGAGTACGCCACGTCAAAGCCCGGCAACTACTTCCCACGCCGGTACGGGGCCACCGGCAACCTGATCATCGGCAATCGCCTGACCGGCGGGGTGAGCGGAGTGTGGGTCGGCGCGCGAATGGGCGAGAGCCTGTTGCCGATGGAATGCGGCGACGAGCCCTACTTCGAGGACGGCCTCACGCAGATCATCCTGGACCGGGCCGCGGACAACACGGTGAGGGACAACGTCTTCAGCGATGTGACCTACGGCGTGCGGGTCGAAGACGACGAGACGAAGGTGATCGGCAACAGCTTCAGCGGCCCCGATGGCGGTCAGTACGCGGTCATCGTCGGCACCCCGTACCGAACCAGCGTGTTGGGCCGGCCGGTGAAGGGGACCCAGCTGATCGACAACCGCTCGACGATCGTCGGCAACCCGAGCCCCTACCGGTGGGTGGACGGCCAGGCCGACTCGACGGTCAACGGCAACCTGGCGCTCGGCCAGGAGGTCGAGATGTGCGAAGGCAAGCCCTTGCCGCGCGGTCCGTTCGTGATGACCATCGCGATCGCCTACGAACCGGAGGGCTCGGAGCCGGTCCCGCCACCGGACGACCTCGCCATCCCGGGGGTCGGTCCGCAGACGGCCTGCCCGCGGGTCTTGCCGCCACCTCCGGATACGCGTCCGGATCCGGATGATCCACCGACCGTGCGAGCTTCCAATCAGTTCCAGTTTCGAGGCGTGAAGCTGAACAAGAGACGAGGCACGGCAACGCTGAAGGTCCGGGTGACGGGTGCCGGCAAGCTCCGACTGAATGGCACCAGGACGGTGAAGAAACAGGGCAAGACTCCCCGGGGCGCCGCGACGGTCAAGCTGACAATCAGGGCCAGAGGCAAGGCCGCGAGGAAGCTCAACCGGCGAGGCAGCGCGAAGGTCAGGGCCAAGGTCACGTTCACTCCCACCGGCGGCCTCCCCCGGACCAAGGCACGCTGGGTAAGGCTGGTCAAGAAGGCCGCCACCGCACGAGGCGGGCGAGGCCACGGCAGTGACCGAACCCGAGTTTCCTGAGGATCGCCTCGCTGGTCGACGGCGGTGGATTTATACGATGGCTCGATGAAACTCTTCTGCCAGCCTGGCGCCTGTTCTACGTCTGATCACATCGTTCTCGAGTGGGCCGGTGGCCCCTACGAGGTGGAGATCATCACGAGAGAGTTCAAGCAGACGCCCGAGTACCTGGCGCTCAATCCCGCTGGTGTCGTGCCGACTCTGATCGACGGCGATTTCGTCCTGACTCAGAACCCGGCGATCTACGGCTATATCGACGACAAGAACCCCGGCTGCGGGCTTTTCGGCGACGGGTCAGCCGAGCAGCGGGCGGAGGCCAACCGGTGGATCTCGTACGTGAGCTCGGATCTCCACCCGGTCTTCAAGCCGCTGTTCGCGACCGCGCGTTACGGCGGGGAGGGGGACTGCGAGGCGCCGGTCCGCGAGGCCGCGGTCGCGAACATCACGCGGACGCTCGAGTTCGCTGAGGATCGGCTCGCCGACCGTGAGTGGCTGGCGGGGTTCCGCTCGCCGGCTGACGCGTACCTCTACATCACCCTGCGCTGGGCCACGAACCTGAAGATCGAGCTCAAGCCGAACCTGTCCGCGTACCTGCAGCGGTTCGAGCAGGACGAGCAGGTACAGAAGGTCCTCGCCGACGAGGGGCTCGAGCCCGTCACCGGCGGACTGGTTCGCGGGTGACGGGCCGCTAGAAGGCGCCGGTCGGACCGGCTGGATCTAGACTGGGTCCATGAAGAGGTTCTGGATCAGGTATCTCGGTTGGGTCTTCGTCGGGGCGTCAGGGCTGCTCTCGTTCTTCGCCGGGTTCTCGTTCGGGCTTTTCCTGCTTCCGGTCTTCATGGTCGCCCTGCCGCTGATGCTCTGGACCGGGCGCGAAGGCGACCGCTCATCCCGGCAGTCAGCCGGAGCATTCCTCGGGATGGGGATGGTCTGCTCGTTCGTGCTCACGGTCGTGCCAGAGTGGTGGCCGCTCTACCCGATCTCGGCCGGGCTGATCCTGCTCGGCGCCGCACTGCCGGTCCTCGCCGACCGAGGCCGGGCGCCCGAACCGCACCTTTGATGAAGGTGATCAACTTTCTGCCCCCGTTGGCGCTGATGGGGGTGATCTTCCTGCTCTCGGCGCAGCCGGACCTCTCGACCGGCCTGGGACTCTGGGACCTGATTCTCAGGAAGATGGCCCACATGGGCTCGTACGCGCTGCTCACCTTCCTCTGGTGGCGGGCGCTGGTCCGCCACACCCGTCACCCGCTGGTGATCGCAGTGGCGATCTCGCTGCTCTACGCGATCAGCGACGAGTGGCACCAGAGCTTCATCGAAGGGCGAAACGGAAGCCCGGTCGACGTCGGCATCGACGCGGTCGGCATCGGGGCGGCAGCACTGGCGATCAACCGGCTCTGGCCGAGGCCCGGCCGGGAGGGACGCGGACTCCCACAGGAGTCCTAGCCGGCTTGGGCGCCGCGCTCGTGGAGGGCTTCGACTATCGCGCGGCTCACACCGGCCGGCCCGGTGGCCGCCTTCGGTGAGAGAACCCCGAGCGCCCCGGTCGGCGTCGGCCCCAGCAACTCCGCTCCTTCGCTTTCACGGACGGCGAGCGCTTCCAGTCCGGGATCCAGCCTCGTCTCCTCCGTGACCCCGAACACGAAGGCCGAACCGGCCGGCGTGCGCAGCTCGGCCGTCTTCGTCCGGGTCAGCCTCGCACTCAGATCCCCGAGCGCGCACTCGAACTCGACCCCGCCTTGCTTGTCGAGCAGGCGAAGTTCCGAGTCGCGAACGACCAGCACCGCCACCCGCCCGAGCGGCGTGATCTTCCGGCGCTTGTAGCCAACGATCGCGACTAGGGGAGAGTCGTTCTCGGGCATTGGCCCACCATACCCGGCGCGGCCCACCGCCCGGGATCTTTGGCGGGCGGGCAGTGACGTAGAGCCGAGCTGGCGGCGACGGTGTCACAGCCTTGGTCGCAATCCTGTCAATCGGGTAGATGCGCAACCAGACGAGGACGGGTGCCGTGAACGAGAACGAGCGGATGTTGGACCAGCTGCGACCGGTTTCCTTCGCGATCGCCTACCGGATGCTGAGCAGCGTCTCGGAGGCGGAGGATGTGGTTCAGGAGGCGCTGCTGAGAGTGCACCAGACGCTCGAGGACGGCGAGGAGATCGAATCACCGCGTGCCTTCATCTCGACGATCACCACCCGGCTGGCCATCAACGAGCTGCACTCGGCGCGGGCCCGCCGTGAGCGCTACGTCGGCGATTGGCTCCCCGAGCCGATCGTCACCGACGGCGAAGACGATCCGGCGCGCCACGTCGAGACCTCCGATTCACTCTCGATGGCGATGCTGGTGCTGCTCGAGAGCCTCTCGCCGGAGCAGCGTGCGGTCCTGCTGCTCCGTGACGTCTTCGACTACAGCTACCCGGAGATCGCCACGATCGTCGGCAAGAACGAGCCGAATGTGCGTCAGCTCGCCAGCCGCGCCCGGCGCCATGTCGAGCAGGCCAAGCCGCGCTTCGAGACGACCCGCGAGCAGCGTGACCGGCTGGCGCAGCGATTCTTCGCGGCCGCCGAGAAGGGCGACCTGGCCGGCCTCGAGTCGCTGCTCGCCCATGACGTCGAGCTGACCGGGGACGGGGGAGGCAAAGCGCCGGCCTTGGCGCAGACCCAGCGCGGGCGCAGCCGCGTCGCCGGGACTCTGGTGGGCTGGTTGAGCGAGTCGAGCCGCCTCCCGGGCATCCGCATGCGGCGGGTCGAGATCAATGGCGGTCCGGGCGTGATCGTCTTCGACGATCGGGACCGGATCATCGGCGTGACGGCGCTCGAGATCGCCGACGGAGAGATCAAGGCGATCAGGTCGATCGCCAATCCCGACAAGCTTTCCCACCTGGGGACGGTCGGCAACCTCGGCTGGGTCATCGAAGCGCGCCGCTGATCCCGGCTGTCACGTTGCGGCGGGCTGGCCTGTCTCTTAGGCATCGATGAGTTCCAACCTCGAAGGAGATGCCCGACATGGAAACGAGCCAAGAGCGAGCGGTGAGCCTGGACCCGAGCCGGGATCGGTTCGACCGGCTGCCCGATGACGAGACCCTCGCGGCGACGATCGTCGCGCTCGAAGCGCACGGAATGAGCGTCCAGTCGGTCGAAGACCTGGACGAAGCGCGCCGGGTGACGCTTGCCCGCATCCCCGAGGGTGCATCGGTGATGACGTTCCCGTCAGTCACCCTCGAGGAGGCCGGGATCACCGACGCGATCGACGGCAGCGGTACATACGACTCGGTCCGGGCGAAGGTCACGGGGCTCGACCGGGTGACGCAGATGCGTGAGATCAAGGCGTCGATGGTCCTGCCCGACTTCGCCCTGGGCAGCGTCCACGCGATCACGCGGGACGGCACTCTCCTGTTGGCATCCGCGCTCGGGAGCCAGCTGGCAGCCCACGCCTGGGGAGCCGAGCGGGTGATCTTCGTGGCGGGCGCGCAGAAGCTCGTTCCCGACCTCGAGGCCGCGCAAGAGCGGGTCTACCGACACAGTCTGGCGCTGGAAGACGCGCGTGCGTTGGAGACGTACGGGAGCCACAGCCGGGCCGGCAAGCTGCTCGAGATCCGCGAAGAGGACCCGGAGCGGATCCACCTCATCCTGGTCAGGCAGAAAGTCGGGTTCTAGGCGGAGCGGCGGAAGACGGTGACCGCGTCAGACAGCGAGGAAGTGGCGTAGACGAAACGGCCGTCGGGGCTGATCGCGATGCCGGCCGCCCCGGCCAGCCGCCGGCCGGTGGCGCAGCCGTCGCTTGCCGGCGAGAGGCAGCCCGACCTTCCGGGCAGCTGGCGGAAGCTGCCGTTGCCGTTCCGGGCGAGGCTGACCACGGCCCAGGACTCGAAGGAGGCCAGGTAGATGTTCCGGCCGTCCGGTGAGACGGTGATCGCCTCCGGCACTTCCATCCCCTTGCCGGCCGGGCACCCTGGCTTCACGGTCGGGCCTAGGCAGCGGTTCTTGCCCGGGCGTTGCCCGATTCCCCGCGCATTGATGTCGAAGACGGCGAGGCTGCTGCCGATCGCCGAGACCGAGTAGAGATCCCGACCGTCGGGAGAAGTGTCGATCGCGTTCACACCGAGCACCGCGCGACCCAGGGAGCAGCCGGTCGGCGCGGGAATCGAGATGCACCCGGTGGCGCTCTGGGCGAGTGCGCCCGACGGAGCGCGCTCGAACGAGGTGACCGCGCTCGAAGCCGCGCCGGCCGCGAACACCCGGCTGCCGTCCGGGGCGACGGTCAGGCTCTCGACCGCGCTCACCCCGACCGCGAGGCCGCAGCCTGGCGCGGCGATCGCCGCCACGCATCCACTCTCGTCGGCGGGCTGGGTGAGGGCGCCCGACCCGTCGCGCTCGAAGGCAGCGATCGCGTTGCCCCGGAAAGCTCCCGCGTAGACGCTCTTGCCGTCGGGGCTCACCGCGACCGTGTCGGCGCCGTCCAGGCCCCGGCCGGGCGCGCAGCCCGAGATCGCCTGCTCGCTGACGCAGCCGCCGGCCGCGAGCTGGGCTAGGGCGCCGGTGCCGCCGTCCCGGGCGAAGGCGGTGACCGAATCGCTGTCAACCGAAGCCGCGTAGACGGTCGAGCCGTCGGCGCTGACCGCGACCGAGGCCGGCCCGTCGAGGCCGACCGCCGGGGCGCAGCCCAGCGCGGCATCCCCGGAGACGCAGCCCGACTCGCCCGCGGGCTGGGTGAGGACTCCGGTCCTCTTGTCGCGTGCGAAGATCGCGATCGCGTCGCTGCCCGAGGAGGCCACGTAGGCGTTTCGCCCGTCCGGGCTGATCGCGATGCCCCGCGAGCCGAGGAACGGTCCCGGCGCCTCGAGCGCGCGGGCACTCAGGCAGCGCCGGGCGGCGGCTGACACGTCGACCACGCAGCCGGCCGGGCCGCGGAGTTGTTTGAGTGCCCCGTCCGGGCGGGGAGTTGGCCTGCGGTCGGGCCGGCGGACCCGCAACCTGGTCCGGGCCCGGGAGGGGCCGCCGCTGCAAAGCGCCGACTGGCCGGTGTAGACGAGCCGGCTCGAGCAGCCCTCGTTGTCGATCACGGTGAGCCGCACCACATAAGAGCCTGGCCGACGGAAACGATGGGTGACCTTCGGCCGGGAGGTGACCGCGTGCCGGCCATCGCCGAAGCGCCAGCGGTACTTGGCGACCCGGCCGTCGAGGTCATAGGAGCCGTCGGCCCGGAAGGTCACCTTCCGTCCCTTGACCGCGCCGCCCACCGCGTCGAGCGAGGCGACCGGACTCTGGTCGGGGCTTACCGCCACTCCGTGCGGCCCCGGCGACGAGGCCTGCGGGTCGCGCGACCCGCCGCCGAGGCGCCCGGCCCGGCCGATGGTCAGCCAGCGGACCTGGTCGGCTCCGGCGATCGCGACGTAGAGCGAGCGGCCATCGGGTGCCACCGCGACGCCCTCCGGCCGGTCGCCGACCGGGATCGAGGCGGGTCGCAGCGGCCTCAGGATGCCGCTCCGCCGCTCGATCTGGAACTGAGAGACCGAGTCGCGGCCGCTGTTCGGGGTGTAGAGAAACCTGCCGTCGGCGGTGATCGCGACCCCGGAGGCGCCCAGCCCGGCCTTCACCTTCGCCGGGCTCTTTCGTTTCAGGCCACCGTTGCCGAGGATCGTGAACTGGAAGATGTTGCCGCCGAGCGTGGCGACATAGAGCGAGTCGCCGTCCGGAGCGGCCGCCAGCCCGCTGGGGGCCGCGGGCACGATCACCTTGCTCCGAGGCTTCTGGCTCAGGGCTCCGCTCTCACGGTCCACCGTGAACTGGCCGACCGAGTTGTCGCTCAGGTTGGTCACGTAGACCGAACGGCCGTCCGGCGCCATCGCGACGCCCGACTCGCCGGAACCGGAGACGATGCCGGCCGGGCTCTTGGGGGAGAGCCCGCCATCGGCGGCGATGTCGTACTGGGTGACGCTGCCGGCCTCCTGATTGCCGACGTAGGCCGAACGGCCATCGGGGCTGACCACGACCCCGTGGGCGCCGAGCCCGGCCGTCACCGCCGGCGGCTCGAGTGGGGTGAGGCGGCCGGACTGCTCGACCTTGAAGGCGAAGAGCTGACCGCTCCCGGCTGCGGTCGCGTAGGCAAAGCGACCATCGGGAGTGAACGCGACGTGCTGCGGGCCGTCACCCGTATCGACGGTCGCGGGATCGAGTGGGGCGGGCTTTCCGCGGACCCCGAGATCAAACTCGCCGAGGGTGCCCGGAGCGGCCGAGAGACCGTTCGCCACATACAGCGTCCGTGCGGCAGCTCCGGCGACCTGGAACAGGCAGGTCAGGGAGAGGAGGGCGGTGACGGCGGCGATGGACAGTGCCACGATCTGGCGTGAATCGGTTCTGTTGCCTGGGTTCTCGGACATGCCTCTCCTCGGTCGACGCCCGTACCGTAGCAATTAATTGACGTGCGTCAACTTTTGATCCTGTTCGAGGGTTTCGAGTTTCTCCGAGAGGCGACGGCGGGAGCCGATCTCGAGCTTGGCGAAGACCCGCTTGAGGTGGCTTTGGACCGTGTTGGGAGAGATGTGGAGGTGGCGGGCGATCTCGGCGTTGGTGCGTCCGGCGGCCGCTTCGCGGGCGACCCTCAGCTCGGCCGGAGTGAGGTGGTCCCGGGTCTCGTTCGAGCGGTTCCGGCGTCGGCCACCGGCGAGGTGCAGTTCTTCGGTGGCGAGCGAGGAGAGGTACTCGGACCCCCAGTACTCGGCGAGTGACTGTGCCTCGGCCAGAGGCGCACGGGCCTCGACCGTCGCACGGTTGCGGCGCAGCCAGGAACCGAGCGCCAGCAGCGCCTCCGCTCGGTGGAGCGGCATGTCGGTGTTCGCCATCGCGGCGACCGCCAGCTCGAACGATTCGCGGGCCGAGGGGTCACCCGAGGCGGCTTGGATCCGGCCGCGGGCGAGGTGGGCGATGGAACGGGGCCAGCCGGTGCCGATCGCCGCCGCTCTCTCCTCGATCACCACGGTCATCCGCTCCGCGTCCTCGAGCCGGCCGGCCGCCAGGTGGGCCTCGACGGCATGGTCTTCCCAAGGCTGGCTCGAGAGTTCCCGCATACCGACCCGCTCGCCCAGCTCTTCGATCTCCAGGTAGAGATCCGAGGCGGAAAGGTCCCTTCGCCAGAGCATCCCGAGTGCCCCCACATGCGAGGACCAGAGCCGGAAGAGCCAGTTCTCCGGGTCGATGGCCCGTTCCCTGGCGGTGGCCAGCTGGGCGTCGGCCTCCTCGAAGCGCCCCATCCAGACGAAGCACTCGGCGCGGATCAACGGCGCCCAGGCGACCGCCCAGGGAGTGAGGTCGAGGAACTCCTCGCCCCGGTCGGCTTCGACCAGCGCCTCCTCGAGCCGGCCCTGCCGGGCGAGATGGTTCGCGATGAAAAGCGTGACGGTGGTGATTCCCTCGATCGCGCCGGCCTCTTCGAGCGTCTCCCGCGCCCGGGTCATCGCGGCCAGCGAGTCATCGAAGCGCTCCGCGTACTTCAGCGTGTGGGAGTAGCCGTAGATCGCGGCCGGAGCCCAGACCAGTTCCGCCAGGTCAAAGAGATGGTCGGTGTCGCCGGTCGCCATCCTCCGGTCGTACGGGCCCAAGGCCTCGAGCCCGGCCGGGTCGCCGGTCTCCACCGCGAGGTGCCCCCAGACCGCCAGCGCCAGCTCGAGCAGCTCCTGGCTCTCCTCTCGGGCGATCTCGACCGCGCGCTCGGCCGGGATGATCGACTTCTGCGGGCCGGAGGCGAGCCAGACGATCGCGCTCAGCTCGAGCAGGGGCTTGACCGCCGAGGCCGGATCGGTCTCGATCGCCAGCTCGACCGCCTCGGCCATCTGGCGGTCGCCGCGGTCGCCCGAGCCGAGCAGGTAGCTCGCCCTGGCCATCGCCCGCAGGGCCTCCGCGCGGAGCGCCGGCGAGGTCTTGTCGGTCCAGACGAGCGGTTCCATGATCCGTTCGGCGTCGGCCGCCAACCCGGCGGCGAGCAGTGAGTTCGCCGCCTCGATCCGGAGCTCCGGCCGGCAGGACTCGCCGCGGAACCGGACCGCGTACTCGAGGATCCTGGCCGCGACCGCTACCGCGCCGGCCGCTCGGGCGGCATGGCCGACCCTTTCGAGCAGTTCCGCGGCCTGCGGGTCACCTTCGAGGCCGGCGGCGATCGCATGCTCCGCAGCCTCGGTCTCGAAGCCGGCGCCCAGCAGCTCCAGGTACAGCTCGCGGTGGATGCGCTCCCGGGACGGGGGACTGATGTTGTCGTAGATCGCCTGGCTGAGCAGCGGATGGACGAAACGCAGCCAGCCCTTTCCATCGCTGATCACCAGGCCGCTTCTGAACAGAGCCTCGTAGCCCGTGTCGGCCGTCTCGGGGTCGGCGCCCGCGACCCGGGTGATCAGACCGGTCCGGAATCGCACGCCCGCCACGCTCGCCACCCGGGCCAGGTCCAGGGCTGACTCGTCGAGGCCGGCGAAGCGGCCGAGCAGGAGATCCGAGGAGGCGTCGTCCAGGTCGAGCACGCCGGGAAGCTCCCCGCTCTTGTCCAGCATCACGGCGATCTGGTCGGCGAGGAGCGGGTTGCCGGAGCTCATCCGCCAGGCGAGGCTCAGCGTCTCGTCCGGAACCTCGCGGCCGGCCCGCTCGGTCAGCAGCGCATCGGTCGACTCCCGCGCCAATGGCGCGAGGCGCTCGGTCGGGGCTCGCTCCGCTCCGAGATCCCGGATCACCGTGGCGGCCTCGGGAGGCCACGGCCTCAGGGCGCCGACCAGCGCGATGGGCAGGGGCTCCAGGCGCCGGGCCAGGAAGGCGATCAGCTCGAGCGAGTCCCGATCCGCCCACTGCAGGTCATCCAGGAGGACCAGCACCGGGCTTCGTTCAGCTTCTTCGGTGATGTGGGTGAGGACGCCGATGAAGGGTGCGTCACCTCGCGCTTCCGGGCCGAACAGCTGGTCGACCAGGCCGAAGGCGATTCTGGTTTCCATCGGCTCGCCCCGGCCGCGGAAGATCCGCATCGACCGGCCCGCCTGATCGGCCGCGCGATCCAACAGGGTCGTTTTGCCGAGCCCGGCCTCGCCGACCAGGAACAGCGAGCCGCCGTCGCCTGCGCGCGCCGAGTCGAGCCGCCCCGACAGCGCGGACAGCGCTCCCTCCCGTTCGCGTATCTGCCAGGCCATCTACTGGCGGACCATACCCCTCGTCACCGAAAACAACCGCGCGGGGCGCCCGGATCCGGGCTAATCCTCACCCGCTTCGGGTGATGTCGAGGGTGCTTCTCGTCTCCCTGTTCCCGGGCCGGCGCGACCGAAATCCCCCGTCGGCCAGCTACCTCACTCGGGAACGAAGCGGCTTCGAGCCCGAGAGTCCGCCTCGGGGACGAAACACCACCTTTCCAGTGGTCCGACGCTGGAACCTACGGTCAAGGCGCACCTTGTAGATGCCGGCGCCTGGCGCCTTCCTGCGTCCGAGAATCCTTTTCCCGGATCGCGCAAGGATGACTCCAGGTCCGAATACGCGGACCTTGACCAGCCGGGACCGGGGTTTGAAGACGAGTACCTCAAATAGCTTGCGCCGTGACCACTCGGTGAGTTCGGGATCCGTGCCCGGGTATGTCAGGGTTCTCTCGACTCCTGACCGAAGCGAGCGAATTACCAGCTGGGCGCTCTCCTCCATCCCTCGCTGGTACGCGATCATTGATCCGTCAGGCGAGAACACGACGCTGAAGATGGACGTGGCGTCATGCGTGACCATCCGCTGGTGGGTCCCGTCGATCCGGCTGATGAAGACCTGCCAAAGACCGTCAACGTAGCCGAGGAACGCGACCTTCCTCCCATCTGGCGAAAAACTCGGGGCCCGGGCAGGAACGGTCGTCGGAAAAGACGTCTTCGCGGCGCCTATCCCCTTGATGAACCAAATTCTCGACGAGGACAATGACCCTGTCGAAAAGGCAATAGTCCGTCCGTTCGGCGAGATGTCGGGGCGAGGATAGTTGCTCACGATGACTGGGCCTTCGCTCGATCTACCTGACTTCAGCCAGTATCGACCCAACTTCCAATCGTCGACGCCAGGGAAATTTCCGACGTAACTCGTCGAGTAGACAATGGACTTGCCGTCTGGCGCGAAGACAGGATCCCGGATAGACATGGGATCCAGAACCGTGTCAAACGTCACCTGTCGGGCGGCATCAAGCCTGTGAACATCCCCGACCCACAATTGCTGGCTGAACGGCTCACTCGGGTTTCTCACGAACGCCAACCGCGACCCTCCCGGAGCCAGAGCCGGAGAATAGTTGCTATCCGGCATGACCAACTCGCGTTGAGAGCCATCCAGTCCCAGCTCGTAGAGGTGTGAGATGTAAATCGGGTCGTCATCGTACGGTCCGGAAAGAGATGAGATCAGCAAGCTGCCGTTCATACCCGGTACCGTTGCCTGCGCGTTGCCGGCGGCGATGGCAAGCACTAATGCGCAGCCGAAAAGTAGAAGTAGAAGCATCCTCTTGATGCCAGACAAAGATGCCATGGTCCAGAATCGCGACTCAGGGCCACAAGTTGGTGTATATATCCTCAAGGGCCACACCTGCTTCCTTCCTCGTTATCGCATCGTAGCTCGATATCACACCGAATCGATAAAACGCAGTATCGATATCATCTGCCATTGGATCCAGATCCGTGAAGCCAAAGTTTGTTATTCCCTCAAGCCTCGTATCATTATTCTGATGCATGAACCAGGCCATAATTCCCAGGCGATCGTGAAAATCTGCTTGACCTGTTTCGGTGAGCTTTCTGCTGGACGCGCCAGTTTCCGTTATCCAGACCTTCCGATCTGGCTCTAAGTCTTGATACTGCTGATATTGGGAGTGGCCTGGGTCTCACCGGCGGCGTGGCCGGTGAGTAGAAGCTGTGACCCGAGAAACGTCGACACGGCGGTGGCTCCCGTCTTCTGGAAGAGAACCCGGCGGGATATCCCTGGCCTTGGTTGAGTTTGACGCCTTCGTGGGTCGATAGCTAAACCTCCCTTTGGTTGGAGAATCCATCCTCTGCCGGCAAGGGTATCGATGCGAGTCAGAATGGTCAAGAGTTCTCGAGTGGCTGGTCCAGCGGGGACTGCTCAGGGAGGTGGCTAGTTGTTGGGCGGAGGCGTCGCTCGTACGTGTAGACGAGGGAAGCCGCCTCTTGGCCGTCACGCAAGGCAACGGGACGCTGCTGAACGGGCGTTTCGAGGCGACTGCCAGCTGGACCACGCGCAGGATTCGACCTGCCGGTCGTGTTGCTCTAGGGCATCAGCCCCATTCCTCTCGACGAGAGTCTGCTGCGGATACTGCTCGTTCTGTCGGCCGTGACCACGGTCGCCGCCCTGATCCGAATGGCGCGATTCACCCCGGCCTGAGCACTTCTCCCCACCTCCAATTTATACCAGCCGCGGAGCGCTCATGAGCGGTTGATCCATACCCCATACTGGCCGATCGCGGGTCAAACGGACGCGGGATCGACCGGGTCGATTCCGGGGAAGGTGAGTAGATGGAAAGCTTGGTGTTGGACCTCCAGGAGACGAGTCATGAGCAGATCGGTCTGGTCGGGGGCAAGGCCGCGTCTCTGGCTGAGCTCTCGCGGATCGAGGGCATCCCGGTACCGGCCGGGTTCTGTGTGACGACCGATGCATACCGGCTGGCGCGGGCCGGGGCCACGGCCCTCGACGAGATCGAGATCCCCGCCGAGGTGGTGTCGGCGGTCTCCGCCGGGCTCGGCCGGCACGGCCGTGACGGTGCCTGGGCGGTGCGCTCCAGCTCGACCGCGGAGGACCTGGCCGAAGCGTCCTTCGCCGGCCAGTACGACAGCTTCCTGAATCTGGTCGGTGAGCAGGCGATTCTCGAGCACGTGCGGGAGTGCTGGGCCTCGCTCTTCAGCGAGCGGGCGGTGGCCTACCGGCAGCGGAACGGGATCGAGGGATCCGAGGTGGCGATGGCCGTGGTCATCCAGAAGATGGTGCCGGCGGAGGCGGCCGGCGTGCTCTTCACGGCGGACCCGGTCAACTCGAACCGGACGGTCGCTTCGATCGAGGCGGTCGCCGGTCTGGGCGAAGGCCTCGTCTCCGGCCGGGCCCAGCCGGCATCCTGGAAGGTGCGGCGCGGGGAGGTCATCGAGCGAAGCGGGCAGGACGGCGACGTGCTGAGCGAGGCGCAGGCGGTCCGGCTGGCCGAGGCGGGACGGACGATCGAGGCCCGTTTCGGCTGGCCGCAGGACATCGAGTGGTGCCTGGCCGACGACCGGTTCTGGTTCGTGCAGAGCCGGCCGATCACCACCCTGTTCCCGATCCCCGAGGTCGATGACGGGGACAACCACGTCTACGTCTCGGTCGGTCACCAGCAGATGATGACCGACGCGATGAAGCCGCTCGGGCTCTCCTTCTGGCAGATGACCACGCCGCGGCCGATGCGCGAAGCGGGTGGGAGGCTGTTCGTTGACGTGGCCGCCGCGCTGGCCACGCCGTCCGGCCGCGAGACGATCATCGGGGCGCTCGGCCAATCCGACCCGTTGATCGGTGACGCGCTCGAGAAGATCGTCGAGCGCGGATTCATTCCTTCGCTTCCCGACGAGAAGGGCATGCCGGTGCCGGATCCGATGTCAGCCGGCGATTCCTGCGGGCCGCTCCCGGCCGACCCCGCGGTCACCGACCAGCTGATCACCCTGAGCGAGGCCTCGCTCGCGACCCTCAAGCGCGAGATCCGGGCTCGGTCCGGACCGGAGTTGCTCGAGTTCATCCGGGGTGATATCGAGGAGCTCCGGCGGAACCTGTTCCGGCCGCGCAGCCAGCAGGTGATCCGGGAGACGATGAAGGCGACCTGGTGGCTCAACGAGCGGATCGAAGAGTGGATCGGGGAGCGAAACGCCGGAGACGCCCTCACCCGGTCGGCGCCGGGGGACGTCAGCGCCGAGATGGGGATGGATCTGCTCGACGTCGCCGATCAGATCCGGCCTCACCCGCAGGTGATCTCCTTTCTCGAGCGCGTCGAGGCGGACGGCCCGGGCGCGGAGCGAGATTTTCTAGGCCGGTTGAGCGAGATCGAGGAGGGAGGCGCGGAGGCGGCCGGCGCGATCCGCTCGTATCTGGAGCGGTACGGGATGAGGTGCACCGGTGAGATCGACATCACCCGGCCCCGCTTCAGCGAACGGCCTGAGACCCTGCTGCCGGTGATCCTGCAGAACGTGAGAAACGCGAGGCCGGGCGAGGCCGGCCGTCGATATGACGAAGGCCTGCGGGAAGTAGCCCAGAGAGAGCGAGATCTGATGGAGCGGCTGCGTGAGCTGCCCGACGGCGAAAGCAAGGTCGCGGAGGCCCGTCGGAACATCGACCTGGTGCGGGCTTTCACGGGATATCGCGAGTACCCGAAGTACGGCATGGTCAGCCGTTACTTCGTCTACAAGCAGGCGCTGCTGGAGGAAGCGGGCCGGCTGGTGGAGGCCGATGTGCTGGAGGACGGGGAGGACATCTTCTTCCTCCGGTTCGATGAGCTCGAAGCGGTGGCGCGAACCGGCGAGGCCGACCACGGTCTGATCCGGCGGCGCCAGCAGGAGTTCGACTCATACGGGCCGCTGGTGCCGCCCCGCGTGATGACCTCGGAGGGCGAGGCCGTGTCCGGCGCCTATCGCCGGGACGACATGCCGGCCGGTGCCCTGGCCGGCCTGGCGGTCTCGGCCGGGATCGTCGAAGGCCGGGCCCGGGTGATCGCCGACGTGGCGGCGGCCGATCCGGAGCCGGGTGACATCCTGGTCACCGCCTTCACGGACCCGAGCTGGGCGCCGGTCTTCATCGGGATCAGCGGGCTGATCACCGAGGTCGGGGGAATGATGACCCACGGCGCGGTGGT
>JBIQLL010000027.1:0-39255 GCA_044464425.1 Solirubrobacterales bacterium
GAGGGTACCCCCTTGCCGCCCCCGACCGCTCTCCGCGGCCAGCCCAGCCGGGACTTCGAGCTCGCCTCCAACGGAGGCTGACAGCTCGGGCCTCGGCCCACGCACGACCAGCGTGGAGACCCGGAAAGTCGGCAACGATTGCCGACTTTCCGGGTCTCGCTGGTTTTGGGGATCCTCTCTAGGCTTGGCCGATAACGAAGGGATCGCCGACGGGTCGGCGCCCGAGACCGTGGACCTACTCATCTAGATGATCTTCAGCTCGCCGACGTTCCTGTTCCTCTTCCTGCCTGCGGTGTTGATCGCCGTATGGCTGTCGCCGGTCTGGCTGCGCCGGTTCATTCTGCTCGGCGCGGGTTTCTTCTTCTATTTCTGGGGAGTCCAGGAATTCGTCGTAGTGATCATCGCCTCGACGCTGGTCGACTGGGCGTTGGCGCGCGGCATGGAGGTGGCCGGATCGCAGGACCGGACGCGTCTCAGGCGTACGTTGCTGATCGTCGGGCTGCTCCAGAACGTCGGCCTGCTCGCCTGGTTCAAGTACGCGACCTACGCTTCCTGGCAGTTCGATCGACTCGCTGATCTGCTCGGCCTCTCCAGCCCCGGGACGCTGGAGATCCTGCTGCCGATCGGCATCTCCTTCTTCACCTTTGAGAAGATCAGCTATCTGGTTGACGTCTGGCGTGGCGATGTTGCGGCCAGGCGGGATCCGCTCGACGTGCTGCTGTTCGTTTCGCTGTTTCCCCGTTCGATTGCGGGGCCGATCGTCCGCCTGCGGGAGATCCAGGACGACCTGCGTCGTCCCCAGCCGCGGGTCGACCAGGTCCAGGCCGGTGCGATTCGCTTCGCCCATGGCCTCGCCAAGAAGGTGCTGATCGCCGACCAGATCGCACCGGTCGCCGATGCCGCCTTCGCCGCCGTGCAGGACGGGTCGCTCACGACCGGCAGCGCCTGGCTCGGGATGCTCGCCTACGGGCTCCAGCTCTACTTCGACTTCTCCGCGTACAGCGACATGGCGATCGGGATCGGGATGATGCTCGGCTTCCGCCTGCCCGAGAACTTTGACCGGCCCTACTCGTCGATCTCGGTCACCGAGTTCTGGCGACGCTGGCACATGACCCTCTCGCGCTGGTTCCGGGACTACGTCTACATCCCGCTCGGCGGCAGTCGCGGGACCGCCGAGAAGACCTCGCGGAACCTGCTGATCGTCTTCCTCCTGACCGGGATCTGGCACGGCGCGGGCTGGACTTTCGTGCTTTGGGGCCTGTACCACGGCGCCTGGCTGATGGTGGAACGGAGGATGGGCTGGCGGGGGCTCGAGGGGCCCGTGCGCTGGCGGTGGGTGCGACGGGCTTCGCTGGTCCTGATCGTCTTCCTTGGCTGGGTGCTGTTCCGGGCCGAGACGCTCGGTGACGCGCTCCATTACTACGAAGCCATGATCGTGCCGGTAGGCGGCATGACCCCGGCCGTCAAGCTCGCCTTGACCGGTCAGGCCCTGACCGTTCTGATCATCGCCTGCGGGATCTTCCTGTTGCCCGGCACCCGCAGCGGGGGCCGTTTCCTGATCGACGGTCTCGGCCTCCGCGCGGATTTCGCGCGGGTCGCGGTGATGCTGCTGCTACCGCTGGTTCTGGTGATGGCGTTCGCCGGCGATTACTCCCCCTTCCTCTACTTCCAGTTCTGACGACGATGACCCGACGGATTCGCACCCTGCTCCCGATCCTCTGGCTGATGGCGCTGCTCCTCCTGCCGGTGACTGCGTATCTGCTCGGGGTCCGCCAGCCCTTGCTGGAGAACCGCGGCAAGACGGCCTTTCCCGAACTCAGCCAGGGTGCGATTCGGCAAGACGTCACCTTCCGCCAGATGGATGACGCGATCCGCGAGCGGCTGCCGCTGCGAGGTGAGGCGATCAAGATCCGGGGGCATGTCGCGACCGACATCTTCGGGGACAGCACCAACGCCGAAGTCATCCTCGGCAAGGACGACTGGCTCTACTACCGGCCCGAGCTCCTGATCTGCGAGCCGAACGGCAGGCCCAAGGTTCCCCCGGAGGATGTGGTCGAAGTGCTGACGAGGACGATCACCGCTTCGGGACGACGTCCGGTGGTGATCGTGGTCGGATCGAAGATCGTCACCCATCCGGAGGATCTGGAAGGGGTAGAGGAGAAAGACCTCGCCTGTCTCAGGGATGCCGAGTCGCGAGTGCAGGAGCGGCTCGAAGAGGTCCCCGGCGCGTACAGCATCCAGGCCGGCCTGGATGCGCTGGAAGCGGCAGGACACCCTACCTTCCTGCGCAGCGATACCCACTGGAACTACGTCGGTCGAAGGGTCTTCCTGAGTACGGTGCTGAACGGGGTCCGTCCCGGCCTCGCCGCCCAGGTGAGGCTTCGCGCGCTCGACGAGATCGATCACTCGGGCGACATCGGGCCTCTGCTGGGTGAGAAGCGCGTCGACCGTGATCGCCTGACCACGGTGACCCGCTCCCCCAAGACCCGATTCGGGCCGGGCGAGGTACTGATCAGCGGGGACTCCCAACTCTGGAACTCCATCGACGTTCCCGGGGCTGACGGCAAGACGGTGCTGGAGCACGTCTTTCCCGGCCAGCCGGTCTGCGACCAGCGCGAGTTCCAGGAGCACGGCTGCGCCGATGCGATGGCCGACGCGGACACGATTGTGTTCGAGTCGGTGGCCCGAAACTTCCAGTTGCTCGAGGCGATGTGCCGGCGGCCGGTCGCGGAGCTGGCCTCCACGGTCAAGGGGCTCCCGGCACGCTGGGCTGACGGAAACCCGGCACGACGACTGACCAGCGCGACACCGGCGCGCGTCCGCTTCAAGGATGAGCACAGCGACGTTCCACGACTGCTGCGAATCCCGGTCCGGGACCTCCCGGATGACCAGGGATCCGAGCCTGTGGTCAACGTCGTTCCCGAGGGCGTGCCTCGGCCCTGCGCTCAGACCGCGGTGCCGGATGGCACGCTCGACGAGATCGTTATTCCTCTCGCTGCAGGGGAACGGGTCGAAGATCTCGAACTGGAGACTTCGGGCCCCGATGGCGTCGAGCTCGGACGACCGGAGGTTCTGATCCTGAACGGTAGGGCACTCGCGCCGCGTGGTTGAGAACTAGACGCCGGGGCGTCAGGACTCAAAGCCCCGTCCTTTCAGCTTTCTTGGTTGGATCTCGTCAGCTGCTGGCGAGGCGGTCGAACACGCCCTGTTCCTCTTCGACCAGCTTCCTGAGCCGGTCTTGAAACTCCGCGTCGTTCTTGCGAGCCTCGATGTGGTGATCGATTGCGTCTCGGACAGCGTCCGAGATCGACACCTTGTCTGCCCGTGAAATTGCCTCAAGCTCGGCCGCTTTGCTCGCGTCGAGCCGGAGGGTCATTGTCTTACCCATGATCCGTTCCTCACGTTTACTGGGGCAACAAATGTCAAGAACTCACCCCAAGATACGAGTATGAAAGCAAAAAAGACGATTCCTGTCAAGACGCTTTGATACCATGCCACCATGCTGGAGCAGATCGAGATCGGTGATTTCTTCCTCCTAGGCGCCGTGGTCACAGGCCAGGATCCGCACGTCCTGAAACGAGTTTCGGATATCGCTCTAGCAGAAGCAGCAACCTCTGCTGCGTTTCGCGGCTACGAAAAATCCCTCTTCTTCCCCGATCCCATCGAACGCGCGGCAATCACATGCTCCAGGATCATCCAGTACCACCCTTTGCCTGACGGCAATAAGCGAACCGGTTACCTCGCCCTCAAGTACCAGCTCCAGCGAGCTGGCCTCACCTGGTTAGTTCCGAACGAGGACGACGCGGTGCTGACCGTTCAAGCACTCGCTGCGGGGACGATCACCGAGACGGCGTTCGTTGGATGGGTCCGCTCCAACGTCGCAGGGAATTGACCGACCGACCACTGAGAACGGCTCGCAGGCAGTCACAAGCGGACCACAGCGATAATGGATCGGGGTCTTGATCAATGAGTAATGAGATGACAGACGGGCCTGCCCCTGGACATCCGGAGATCTGGCGGGTGATGGCCGACAACCCCGGTCCGATGACCCTGACCGGCACCAACACGTACCTTTACGGCAGTGACCCCTGCTGGGTGATCGACCCCGGACCGGAGGATCCCGCTCACATCGAGGCGGTGAGAGGGGCGGCCGAGGAGCGCGGTGGAATCGGCGGCGTGCTCTTGACCCACTCCCATGCCGATCACACGGGCGGGGTGGAGCTGCTCGGAATCGATCCGACCGCCGTGGCCGACGGCGAGGTGCGGGGCGGCCTGGAGGCGGTCGCGACCCCCGGTCACGCCACCGACCACATCTGCTTCTTCACCGGCGACGGTGTCTGCTTCTCCGGCGACCTGATCCTCGGCTGGGGCTCGACCTACGTGCCGCCGGACGGGGGATCGCTTGCCGCCTACATGCTTTCGCTGCGCCTGGTCCAGTCCCGCGACCCGGCCCTGATCTGCCCCGGCCACGGCCCCTGGATCACCGCCGCGGCAGCCAAGGTGAACGAGTACATCGAGCACCGCGAAGCCCGCGAGGGCGCGCTCCTGGAAGCCATGGCACGGGGTGAGCGTTCCCGCATGGCCCTGCTCGACGAGGTCTGGGCCGATGTTCCGGAGCAGCTTCGCCCGGCCGCCAACGTGGTCATGGAAGCCCACCTCCAGAAGCTCGAGACCGAGGGCCGCCTGCCCGACGATCTCGCCGAGTAGCCGGGTCCGAGTCGGCGTTCGGCCTATACGATCGTCCGGTGCAAGACTCGGAATCCAGACCGACCACGGCAGCCGGAAAGGTTGCCGGCGCGCGTCCCTGGCTGGTGCTGGCGGGCGGTGACTTCGCCTACAAGGGCGTGATGGCGATCTACTGGGTTCTGCTCGCCCGGGTGATGAGCGTCGACGGCCTCGGCATCGTGGCCCTCGCCAACGCGATCGCGATGCCGGCCTACGTCATCGTCGATGCGGGGCTCACCCAGATGCTGATCCGCGACTACTCGGAATCGGGCGGAATGCTGCGAGGGCACATGCGGCGGGTCAAGGCAAGGGTGATTCTGGGTTTTGTCCTGGTGTTCCCCCTGGCCGGTCTCGGATATGTGATCGGCGATCACGATGCGGCCGCGATCGCGGTGGCCTTGATGTCGCTGGCGTACTTCTTTGATTTCACGGGCCAGCTGATGCTCGCTCCGGCGAGGTCGGCGGCGATCATGGAACCGGACGCGCTGGTGCGGTTCATCCAGGCGCTGGGAACGGTCGCCATCACCCTGCTGCTGATCAACGGAGATCTGAAGAGCCCGGGTTGGATCGCCTTCGCTTCGACCCTCGCCTACAGCGTGGCGCTGTACCCGGCCTTTCGTGTCTGGCGACGATCCGAGCGTTGGGCGGACCACCCGGAAGAGGGTGCGGAGGAGGAGGTCGAGACGACCCCGGTCACCGTCGGCACGATCGTCATGGTCGTGTTCGGGCGGGCCGACTCGCTGATCGTCCAGGCCGTCCTGGGGCCGGCCGCGCTCGCCGCCTACACGGTCGCCTACAAGCTGATCGAGGTCGCGAGGCTGGTTCCCGGTGCGCTGGCCCGGGTCGTGCTCGCTCACTCGAGCGCCGAGATGGAGTCGCTGGAGGGCTCGGGCTACGACCCGCGCGATCACCTCCGGATCAGCCTCATCCTCAGCGCGCTCGGCACCGTGGTCCTGGTCGGCCTCGGGCCTTTGCTGATCGGTCTGCTCTTCGGTTCCGAATACGAGCATGCGGCGGGAGAGACGATCCGGATAATGGGCCTCTCCCTGATTCCATTCGCGATCGTCACGCTCGGCAGCATGTATGCGGTGGGAACCGGGCGAGCTCGGCTCTACACCCGGATCGCGTTCGAGGGTCTGGTCGTGATGATCATCCTGGTCCCCTTGCTCGCGGCTCTCTTCGAACTCCCCGGGGCCGCTGCCGGCATGCTGATCAGCTATCTCTACGCCTCCTTCCGATTCTGGGGATTGATGCGCACCAAGGGCATCCCCGAGGCGGCCACATGAGGCTCGACGGCACGGCGATCGTGATCGCCCCTTCCGGGCAGCTCAATCTGATGGGCCGGGCCCTTTCGCTGGCCGCGGTTCTCGAGGAGGCGGTCGAGCGCGTTTCGGTGTTCACTCCCGACACCGGGCCGCTGTGGAAGCCCGCGTCCCGGTGGCAGACGGAAATCCGTCGGGGCGGGGATCCGGGGCGGACCTACTCGGATCTCGACCCGGACGAAGTCCGCTGGATCTGGCTGGTCAAACCGCTGGGCGACGGCCACAGGGCGGCCCGTCAGGCGATGCGGGCATTTCCCGAGGCGCGGTTCATCCTCGATGTCGATGACGATGATGAGGGTCTGTCGCGGGAGTTCCTCGCCGAGACCCCGCTCAACTGGCTGCGGCTGATCCGCTCATCCGCTCGCCGTCAACTGCTCCCCGGCTCAATCGCTCGCACCCGTCGCCGGGCATTGAGCGAAGCGGCCGCTTTCACCGCGGCCAGCCACGCGGTGGCCGATCGTTGCGACCTGCCTAGGTCCGAGACCCTTCGCCTGGTTCATTCGAGATCGATCGCGGCCCAGCCGAGGCAAAGAGAACCCGACCCGTCGGGCAGCGTCCATCTCGGCTTCTTCGGGACCGTGCGACCTCACAAGGGGATCCGGTCCATCGCCGCTCTGATCCAGTCGGACCCGGACCTGAGGCTGCACCTGTTTGCCGGCTACGACCCGACCGGGCTGGAGGCGGTCCGGGCCCAGATCGTCGAACACCCGATCGACGAGCCGCAGGCCCAGCAGTTCGACAGCGTCGATCTCGTGCTGCTGCCGCAGAAGCGCGGCCCGGCCGGCGACGTTCAGCTCCCGGCCAAGCTGCTCGACGCGATCCGGTTCGGCGTTCCCGTGCTGGCTACTCCGACCAGCGCGATCACCGAGGTCGCCGGAGACACCTTGGTCTACGTCGAGGACTGGGATGACACCGAGCACGTGAGACGGCAGCTCCGGGAGAGCCTCGCCGCCGGCTCGATTCCCGGCGCCGAGGCGAGAGACCGGTTCGAGCGCGAGCTTTCGATCGAGGCCCAGGTGCCGGAACTGCGGGCTTTTCTCACCCGGGCCTGAGGGCCGGATCGCTCGCCGGCACCGGGTCTCCTATTCTGGCGTCGTGGACCAGCGTCTCCAGTCATACACCGGTCAGCGCAGCGATGTCCTCGCTCTGGTGCGAGGAACACCCAAACGCTCACTTGACATCGGGTGTTCCGACGGCAGCCTGCTCGGCTCCTTGAAAGGCCCAACCGAAACGACGGGCATCGAGCTCGATCCCGATCTGGCCCGGGCTGCGGCCGGTCGGCTGGGGGAGATCATCGAGGGCGATGCTGTCGAGCTGTCCGGTGAACTCGGCCGGATGGGCCGAAGGTTCGACCTGATCATCTGCGCCGACATCCTCGAGCACCTGGCACAGCCGGAAGCGGTTCTCGAGCACGCAGAAACCATGTTGGAGCCCGGCGGCCAGATGGTCGTCAGCCTGCCCAACGTTAGGTTCTGGACCACGTTCTGGGAGGTCGGGGCGCGAGGCCGCTGGCCGCGCCGGTCCCGCGGTGTCCACGACGCAACCCATCTGCGCTGGTTCACGGACCGGGACGCGCGTGAGATGTTTGCCCAGGCGGGCTTCCGCGTGGAAGAAGCCGCGAGCAACACGAGGCTGTTCGACGATCCGAACCGGCGGGGAAACGGCTTGGCCAAGTACCTCGCACACGGGCCGCTTCGCCCGTTTCTCACCTACCAGAACCTGTACCGGCTCACGAAGCCTTAGGCCGGGTGAGCCGGGGCCGTTCGGGGCGAATCAGCGACGTCGACGGCGCTCCGCGGCGAGCGCGAGCGCGTCGAGGTAGCCCTGTGACACATCGGCCCAGGAGTATCGGGTCGAGACCGTTTCCCGGCCGCGCCGGCTCCACCCGTCCTTCAGCTCGGGATCGGCCTGGGCGCGCTCGATGAGCTCGATCAGCGAGGCGGCCTCGGCGCCGTAGAGCTGCGCTTCGTTGTCGATCACTTCCCGGTTGAACCGGGTGTCGAGCGCGATCACCGGCGCTCCCGCGCCCATCGCCTGCAGCAGCGACGGGTTGGTGCCGCCGACCGAGTGCCCGTGCAGGTACAGCCCGCAATGGGCCCAGAGCTGGTTCAGCTGCTCCTGGTCGGCCACGTGTCCGAGCCAGCGGATCTTGCCTTGGGCATCGAGCTCGGCGAGCCGGTTCTCGAGCGGGGTGCCTCCCTTGCCGGTGCCGACGATCACGTTCTCACCCGGCGTCTCCAGCAGGCCGTCCAGCGAGAGGTCGACGTTGTTCTCGGGCACCATCCGGGCGACGACCAGCCGGTACTTGCCGGCTTCCAGGCCCAGCTCTTCGATCCGGTCGGTCGGCTGCGGTTCGAGGACCGGCGCTCCGTAGGGCACGAACTCCGAATCCACCCCGAACGTGTCTCGCCAGATCTCGGCGATCACCACCGAATCGGCGATCAGCACGTCGGCGAACCGGGCGCTGGCGACCGCGCCGTTGCGGAACACCTTGCGGGCGACCGTGCCCCACTTGCCGCGTTCCCACTCGATCCCGTCCGTGTTGATCGCGACCGGGATGTTCCGCATGTTCAGGAACGGGAGGAAGTAGCCGTTGGCGACGTTGACGACCAGGGCCGCGTCGAAGTCGCGGAAGCTCGCGTCGAGATGATTGGTCAGCCCGAAGGAGAGGGTCGAAGCGCTGACCGACTCGATCCCCGGGGTCCAGCGGCATCGCACCCCGTCGTGGGTCCACGCTCGCTTGCCGGCCGGCCGGTCGCGGCAGTAGACGGTGACCTCGATGCCGCGCTTCGTCCAGTCCTCGACCAGGTACCGGACCAGCGTCTCGTAGCCGCCGTAGGTGCTGGGGAAGCCGCGGCTGCCGAGGATCGCGATCCGGTCGAGCCCCTCGGGGCGCAGGGGAGCATCGGCGGATGTGGTCGAGGTCTGGCTCATCGGAGGGAGGTCGAGGCGCGCGGCGCGGGACGCGCGGTGGTCCCGATGATATGCGCCGGCCGCTACCCTCTGCCGGTGCGATCAGCGAGACAGCTTGCGCGGGCGGCCCGGGATACCGCGGCCGGCCGGACCCTGATGCGGGTTCTGATGCGGGGAGACCGGGTTCACTGCCCTTGTTGCGACTCCTCGTTTCGCCACTTCCGGTCCTTCAAGGGACCGGACCGGATCTGCTGGGTCTGCGGAGCGATGGAACGCCATCGATCGGTCTGGCTCGAGCTCGACCGCCACCCGGAGATGCTCACCCCGGGCGCGGCGATCCTGCACGTCGCGCCGGAGCGGGTGCTGGGCAACCGGCTCCGAGCGATCCCGGACGCCGAGTACCACGGCGGCGATCTCACGGCGGAGTTCGGGCCGGAGCGGATCGACGTGACCGACCTGCAGTTTCCGGACGCCAGCATCGACATCCTGGTCTGCAACCACGTGCTGGAGCACGTGCCCGACGACCGCAAGGCGATGGCCGAGATACGCCGCGTCCTGAAGCCGAATGGCTGGGCCCTGCTGCTGGTCCCCGATCTGGAGGGCGACTCGGCCAGCCAGACGACCGACGAGGATCCGACCATCAGCGACCCGGCCGAGCGTCTGCGCTGGTTCGGCCAGGACGACCACGTGCGCCGCTACGGCTGGGACTATCTGGACCGGCTGCGCGAGGCCGGACTCGAACCGGAAGTTGTCCGTCCGGAGACGGAATTCGGTGCCGCGGCGGTCGAGCGATACCGGCTGGCCAAGCGGGGCGCGGTAGAACCGCTGGTCTTCTGCCGCCCGGCAGCGGGCTCAGAGATCTAGCGCGCCCAGCAGATAACCGGTCTTCTCGCGCCACGACATCGAGTCGGGGAGATCGGCCGGGATTCGGGGCGGCCTTGGCCCGGTTTCCGCGATCGCCTCGATCGCGCTGACCGCGTCATCGACGCTCTCGACGACGGTTACGCCATCAGGTGAGCGGTCCGCTCCGATGATCGGAGTGATCACGGTCGGGAGACCGGCCGCCCGGTACTCGTAGGTCTTGATCACGTCACCGCCGACCTCGAACTTGCCGATCCGGTGGGGGACCCAGCCGAGGTCCCAGGTCCCGATCAGATCGGGCAGCACCTCGTAGGGGATATCGCCGAGCAGGTGAACGTTGGGCTGCCGCTCCAGGGTCCGGCGGATCTCCCGGTCGGCCTGGGGAGTGGCGGAGGTGAGCGGGCCGGCGATCTCGAAACGGACATCGGGAAGGCGGGCCGCGGTGCCGGTCACCATTTCCAGGTCGAGCCGCTCGCTCAGCTTGCCCGCGTAACCGACGGTCAGCGGGGAATCGTCGCCGCGGCGGTCACCGGCCGCCTCGAAGCGCTCCGCATCGACGCCGTTGGTCAGCAGGACGGCCTCGTGGCCGAAGCGGGCGGCCAGCTTCACCGTGCCCTCGCTGTTGGCGGTGATCACGTCGGCCAGCTCGAAGACCCGGGCATAGGCCTCTTCGAGCTCGGGATGGATCGGCTCGAAGGCCACGTGGACCGACCAGTCGTCGAGCAGGTCGACGACCAGCCGTTTCGCCTGGATCGTGCGGCCGAGCAGGTGGGCTCCGGCGATCGGGTTCCAGACGATCGCCGCGTCGTAGCCGACCTCGGCCCCCGGTTCGAACCGGAGGCTCTTCACCCACCACTCGCGCTTCGCCTTCAGCGGTGGCAAGGTCAGCGGCTGAGGCGACTGCCATTCCCAGCTCGGGTTGGTGCGGCCGTGGCGGCGGGCCAGCGATACGCGAGGGAACGGCTCGGGCCGGCTGCGCACCGTGACCGGCAGGTCGGGGCGCAGGCGCTCGATCCACTCCAGCACGTGGCCGTCACGGGTCCGGTAACCCTCCTTGCGTAGCTTCACCTCGCCGTGCATCGGCAGGGCGACCAGGCCCCCCTCAGCCACCGGCGGGCTCCTCACGCTGGTCCAGAGCGATCCCGTTGGCGAGATAGATCCCGGTGATCAGGCAGAGGCAGAGCGAGATCGGGATGGCCGCGAGAGCGTCACCGACAACCCAGAACCCGAGCACGGGGACGATCGCCGACACCGCGAGTCCGGTGGCCGCTTTCTGGCGGCCGCGCCTGAACTCGCGAAAGAGGTTGACCAGCGTGGTCCCGAAGATCACCACGAAACAGGCCAGGGCGCCGATCCCGCCCTCGATCAGCAGGCCGAGAGCGCCGTTGTGGGGCGTCTCGTAGGTCTTGCCCGCGTCGACGAACTCCTGCTTCAGGCCGCTCGAGGCGCTGCCGGGCCCCCATCCGGTGAGCGGCGATTCCTTGACGATGTCCCAGGACGCCTCGATCGCGTCCACACGGGAGTCCACGCGGTGGTCATTCGGAAGATGCCCGACCTCCTGAACTGCGACGTTCTGGCTGGCCAAGGCGCCGATCCCGACCAGAACGATCACGACCGCGGTGGCGACCAGCCAGTCCCTGAGCCGCGACGGCTTGAGGGAACGGAGCAACTGACCGAAGCCCGGTCCTTGCTGGATCCCGATCACCAGGAGGATGAGCAGGCCCAGCACCGTGACGATCATTCCGGTCCGGACGCGAGCGAGCAGGAGCAGCGCTATCCCGATCGCGAGGAAAGTCAGTCCTGCCGCCAAGTACCACGCCCCCCGACGGCGCGTCTGGGGGATGATCCAGGCGCCCGCGAGCGTGAGGAACGAGCCCAGCATCGAAACGTGGAACGGTCCCGAAAGCAGACCTTGCATCCGCATCTCCCCGCCCAGCATCGCGGTCGAGACGTCCGCGCTCCGGCTCAGCGACTCCTCGTAATCGGGCGCGAGGGCGTGAACGGCGAGCGAGGCCGCGGCACCGGCGAGAAGAAGCACCGACACGACTTTGATCAGCCCGACCGGGTCGCCCTCGCGGTCGGGCAGGCCGAGCCCGAGCATGAGTCCGCTGATCGCCACCATCGTGTAGCGGATGCCCTGCAGGCCCGAGCTCATGTCGGGCACGTTGGACTTGCTGAGCAGGGCCACGTACAGCGCCAGCATCAGGAGAAAAGCGATTCGGGCGACCAGCATCCTCGAGCGTCGGGCCAGGCCGAGGATCGTCACCACGGTGGCGGCGGCCATGATCCCCACCTCGATCAGGGCCCGCAGGGGAACCGGGACCGGCAGCCCTGCCAAGAGCACGGCCAGACCGGCGATCAGGATCGCGCGGGCGTACCAGCCCCGGTCCAGCGATTCGGGAAGTAGGCGCACGTTCAGTCGGTATTACCCTGGGCGAAGATTTGCGAACGCGGGTTGAGGCGACGGGCTTCTCGGTAGTCGTCCAGACCCTGCTCGATTTCGCCGTGCCGGGCTTCGATTCCCGACAGTACAAGCCAGTTGCGCCAGTTGACCGATTCCTTGGAGGTGGCTTCACGGGCGGCTTCGATGGCCTCGTCCGGATAGCCGAGCTGCTCGAGCAGGCCGGCCTCCTGCAGCAGTGGCGCCGCGGTCGACGGGCTGATGGTGTGGGCGGAGCGGGCCGCCTTCAGGGCACCTTCCAGGTCGCCGTCGCGGGCTCTTTGCTGACTTTTCTCGAGGGTGAGGGAGGATGCGAGCGGGATGGTGATCAGTATGACCGCGATCAGCGGAACGACGACCATCCCGAAGCGGACCCGGGTGCCGACCCGGGCCTCGTGATCGCCCGCCTGGCCGAGGATCGTTGCGGCGAGCAGCAGGAAGGGAAAGACGACGGCGGGGAGCTGCCAGGACCAGTCGAGCCCGGCCGAGAGCATGAAGGCGAGGCAGCCGGCGGTTGCCGCGGCCAGCCAGCCGGCCCGGGGGCTTCGCCGTCCCAGCACCCTGACCAGGGCCCGGCGGAAGCCGACCACGATGACCAGCCCGAAAATCGCGAGCAGCAGGCAGAGGCCGATCAGGCCCGACTCACCGAGGGTCTGGAAGTACAGGGAGTGGGTGTCGCGGATGAACCCGGACCGGTCGCCGTTCTCGGCCCACCAGTACTCGAACGTGCCCGCGCCCTGGCCCTTGACCGGGGCCGTCTTCCACTGTTTCACCGCGGAGGACCAGTACTGGTAGCGGCCGTTGCCGTTGGCGGCTTCGAGGCGGGCGCTGCCATGGGCCGGAGGCTCGGCCGACTTGAAGTCGTCCCACCCGTTCGAGATCTTGCCCGGCGCCCCGGCGAGCAGGAGCAGCAGGATGGCGAGCACGGCGACGGCGCCGAGTCCGATCCCGGCCTGCTTCCGGCTCGGCCGGAGGCGGTCGGGAACCGTGATCTCGCCGACCCGGTCGAGGATCAGGAAGGCGACCGCACCGACCACCAGGCAGACGACGATGGTCAGGATCATCATCGAGTCGCCCTGGCTGTGGGCGGCGGAATTGATCAGCCCGTCCTTCAGGTCGCTCTTGGTCATCGCGATCAGAACCAGCACCAGTCCGCCGAACAGGCCGATCGCCGCGGGGAGCAGCCTGGTCAGGCGGTTCGAGGTGAGGCAGAAGTAGACGATCAGGGCCAGCGAAGCGGCCAGGATCCCGCCCCGCGAGAAGGTGAAGTAGATCGTGAGGACCAGGATCGGGATCGCCGCCGTGGCGAGGGCACGGAAGATCAGACGCCGGGCGCCCCCGGCGACTTCGAGCAGCGGGGCCAGCCCGATCGCGACGAAAGCCGCGAGACCGTTCCAGTAATCGAGCGGGAAGGAGAGCCGGGCCGCCTCGGAGGTGAGGGTCTGGCCCGTATCGGCCGCCGAAGGCCAGATGTCCGGTTGAAACCGAGAGAGCAGCGCGATCCCGGCGATCACCGTGATCCCGGCGGCGACGCTGCCGAGCTGGCTGCCGAGGCAGTCGCGGCCCCGGCTGAACAGCGCCAGGGCGAAGACCCCGGAGTAAGTCGCGAGGCGGGCCACCTCGGTCCAGGTCTTGTCCGGACTGTCGGTCCAGAGCAGCCCCAGAGCGGCCCAGGCCGCCAGGCCGACCCAGAGGCCGACCGCGGTCCAGCCGTCCGGCCAGGGGCGGTCGACCGGGAACAGCCCGACCAGCAGGCCCAAGGCGAGCAGCAGCCAGGCGAAAACCCCGATCTGGCCGAAGTCGGCGATCTCGAATGCACCATCGCTTGCAGCAGCGAAGACGACCAGTCCGAATCCGAGGATCCAGCTGGCGATGGGACTCAGCCCGATCGGGCTTTTTTGTGCAGGAGCGGAACTTCCGGTCCTCGGGCTGGTTTCTTGCTTCATGCGACGCTCTATAGTATTCCCAGTCACTGTTTCTCTCGCGGATGGTCGGGTAGCCATCCAGCGTAGGTCGTCCGGAACGGCCACCCAGTACTCCCCTCAACCTCCCCTCAGGAAGAAAATGTCAAGCAGGAACGCAATGAAGGCGGCCCTGATCGTGGTTCTTTGCGCCATGTTCGGCGCGGCCGCCCCCACGGCAGCAAACGCAAACTCGGCTCTCGACCAGTACGTCGAGGACGTGCCCAACACCAACGGCGACAACAATCAGCCCGACAAGGATACGGTCAACAACGACCAAGGCAACACCGACAAGGGCAGCAACGGAAACAACGGCACTGAATCGACCAGCGTCGATTCCGACCGGGCCCGACAGCTGGAAGCCCAGGGTGACGACGGCAAGAGCCTGTTGGCGCTCGCCAACAGCACCGGCTCCGGCGGCAACGGTCCCAGTGACCCGAAGGCCGGCGGAACCAAAGCCCAGAACCCCTCGGTCGATCGTCAGCTGGTCGAGCGCCACTCCCCGAGCGCGGCCAAGTCACTGACGGCCGCGGCCGGCGCATCCGGCATCAACGCGCCGCTGTTCCTGTTCGTGGTTCTGCTGGCCGTAGCGATGGGCGCAACCGCCTGGCTGCGGCGCGGTCGTGGAGCTCAGCACAGTTGAGACGCCTAACTTCCCTCATCCTGGTGGCGGCCGCGATCGTCGCCGGCGGCAGCGCGCTGGCCGGCACCGCATCGGCGGCCGGGTTCCTGACCGGCATCTCGTACGTCTCGGAGAGTGACTCGACCACGTTCGATCGTGTGAAGAGCACCGGGGCGACCACCGTGCACGGTTGGGTGCGCTGGAACCAGATCGCCCCGGCCGAGAAGCCGGGGTCCTGGAACCCGCGTGATCCCGAGGACCCGAACTACAACTGGGAGGCGCTCGACACCTGGGTGGTCAACGCCACCGCGGCCGGGCTCGTGCCCCTGCTCCAGGTCTACTACGCCCCGACCTGGGTCAACCGTTGCACCACGAGCTCGAAGTACGCGAGCACCAATCCGCCCTGCAACCCGGATCCCGCGGCGATGGCCGACTTCGGGTACGCGCTGGCCAAGCGCTATGACGGCACCACGTTGAACCTGCCGAAAGTCCGCTTCTTCCAGCCCCAGAACGAGCCCAACCTGGCGGTCTTCTTCGGTCCCCAGTTCAACAAGAACGGGAAGCCGATCTCGCCCGGGCTCTACCGGACTCTGCTCAACCGCTTCTACACCGCGGTCAAGTCCGTGGACTCCAAGAACATCGTGCTCTCGGCCGGGCTGGCGCCGAACGGCAACTCCTCGGCCGTCCCGCCGCTCGAGTTCACCCGCCGCCTGCTCTGCATGACCGGCCGGGCCAAGCCCAAGCCGACCAAGGCGAGGTGCCAGGTCAAGCTCGACATCTTCGATATGCACCCGTACACCTCGGGCGGGCCGACCCACAAGGCCACCGGTGCCGACAACATCCAGCTCGGCGACCTCGGCAAGCTCAAGAAGCTGCTCGCCGCCGCCGACAAGGCCGGTCGGATCAAGGGCATGTACCGCAAAACGCCCCTCTGGACCACCGAGATGTCCTGGGACTCGAAGGGCCCGGACCCGGGCGGCGTGCCGATGAACCTGCTTCGACGCTGGACCTCACAGGCCGCCTACCAGGCGTGGCGGGCCGGTGTGGCGCGTTTCTTCTGGTACAGCCTGCGGGATCAGGCCAAGAACGGGCTGCCGTGGAGCGCCACCGCCCAGGCGGGTCTGTATTTCCGCGGCAACACGGTCGAAGAGGATCGCGCCAAGCCGATCCTCCAGGCCTTCAGGTTCCCGTTCGTCGCCTTCCCCAAGGGCCGGCGCGCGATCTACGTCTGGGGCCGCAACCCACAGGCCAAGCGCGGTTGGGTTTCGATCCAGCGCTTCCGCAACGGTCGCTGGCAGAAGCTGACCCCGGCCCGCGCCGATGCCGGCGGACTTTTCCGCCGCGTGATCCGCGTTCCGAAGGGGACCAATCGCGCCGGAACGGTGCGAGCTGTGTTCCGCCGGCAGGTATCCGTGCCCTTCTCGTTGAAGAAGTTCAAGGACCGTCCCGCAAGGCCGTTCGGATGATCGGCGGGAATTGTGATGTTCACCGCATCCCCCGCCAAATCCCTGTGTTTCAGGATCAGACACAGCAAACCTGAAATCTCAACCAGTCACGCGAACGGCGCAAGAGGAGCCACGTGAGTCGCCCCGAAATCCAGTCAATCCGGCAAAGCACCTCTCAGGTGGAAATGTCGGCGAATACCGCTGAGGCCATGCCCAGCCACGCGCCGGCGCTGCCCGAAGAGGTGACGCCGCGGCCACGTTTGGTCGAGACCCCGGTGATCCGCCGAGATCCTCGGGTCGATTCCGCCTACCCGCGGCTGCTGGCGCTCTCCGACACGATCGCGATCGTGATCGGCCTGCTCCTCACGGTTGCTGCCCTGCACCTGGTCGGCCGGGAAATCAACCTCGTCCGGACCGGCGTCACCGCCGTCCTGGTGCTGCCGGCCTGGTTCCTGGTCGCCTACACCGCCGGCCTCTACAGCCTGGCCGAGCTGCGGATCAGCCACAGCGCGATCGACGAGCTCGGCAAGGTCGCGATCGCGGTCACCGCCTGGAGCTGGATGCTGCTGATCGGCAAGACGCTTTTCTCGGTCTTCCCCGAGAGCATGTTCGGGCCCACGTTCCTCTGGCTGCTGGTGATCGTCATGGTCGTGGCTGGCCGCTCCATCGCCCGTCAGATCGCCCGTCGGCGGTTCTGGCACCCGAACCGGGTCGCGATCGTCGGCTGGCCGACCGAAGCGGACGTGATCCGTGACCGGGTCGACCGTCATCCCGAGTGGGGACTGGCGATCGAAGCCGAGTTCGAGTTCGGCCGCGACGACGCCTCCGGACTGGAGTCACTCGCCGACCGGATCAGCGCCCATGAGATCGATCGCGTGATGATCGTGGGCGGTACCGAGGGTCTGATCGACCGGAACCGACTGGTCAGCCTGCTGGTCGATCGCGGCCTGATGATCGACCTCGTCTCGGGTGGAGCCGAATCGCTCTACTCCAACTCGGTTCTGCATGACCTCGAAGGCCTGCCCGTGATGAGCGTGCGCTCCTCGCGCCTGCGGCCCCTCGACCTGAGAGTCAAGCGCCTCTTCGACATCACCGTCTCCGGCTTCGCGCTGATGGCCGTTTCGCCGATCCTGCTCTGGGCGGCGATCCGCATCAAGCTCGATTCTCCCGGGCCGGTCTTCTTCCGCCAGGTCCGCTGCGGCTTTGACGGGCGGCCGTTCGAGGTCGTCAAGTTCCGGACCATGGTGGACGGGGCCGACCGGATGCGGACCAAGCTGCGGGAAGCCTCCGAGGAGGAACGCGACGGCGACATCCTCTTCAAGCTGGAAGAGGATCCGCGGGTCACCAAAGCTGGCCGCACTCTCCGCAAGTGGTCGATCGATGAGCTGCCTCAGCTCTGGAACGTGCTGAAGGGCGAGATGAGCATCGTCGGGCCGCGGCCGCTGCCGTTTGACGAGGCCGATCAGGCGACCGGGCTCTTCCGTGCCCGGACCAGCGTCAAGCCCGGCCTGGCCGGCCCGTGGCAGGCCTACGGCCGCAGCAGCATCCCGTTCGAGGACATGATCCGGCTCGACTACTCCTACGCGGTGGGCTGGTCGATGGCCGAGGACATGAAGCTGCTCCTGCGGACCGCCAACGCGGTGTTCGGCCGTCGCGGCGCCTACTGACCGTAGGCTGGTCTGGCGATGGCCAACCGACGCAGCCAGATCGAACTGACCGAACCAGAGATCCAGGCTTTCCTCGCCGAGGAGAAGGTCGCGATCGTGAGCAGCTTCGGACCGCGCGGCTGGCCCCACTCGATGCCGCTCTGGTTCGTGGTCGAGGGTGGCCGGATCCGTGCCTGGACCTTTCGCAAGTCCCAGAAGGTCAAGAACCTCGAGCGGGATCCGCGGGCGACCGTGCTGGTCGAGGCCGGGTATGACACCTACGAGCAGCTCCGCGGCGTGATGTACGAGGCGGAGACGGTCATTCACGATGATCTCGACACGGTGCTGGATTACGCGGCCAAGGTCTCGGCTCGCTATGCGCCGGAGGGAACCGAGCCGACCCCGGAGATGATCGAGGCCTTCCGCAAGCAGGCGCCAAAGCGCGTGGTGCTCGAGTTCGCGCCGGTGCGGACGGTCAGCTGGGACCATCGCAAGCTCGGCGGCGTCTACTAAACGAGGTCCCGTGGAACCGCTCAGCCAGAGGGATTGTCCGGGCGGATATCGCAACTCTGAGTAGGGAAGTCAGTTGAGGGGTATGTCAACCCTTTCGTGCTGACCCGATATCTCACCCCGTTGATGGCAGCGCTCATGCTGCTTTGCGCTCTCGCCGTGGACGCGCCGCGTGCCGCAGCGGCCCGGCCCCTCGCTACGGGTGTCACGGTCCCGGACACCGGTCTCCCGGACCAGCTTGCCTACAACCGGATCCGGCAGGCCGGGGCCACCTACACCAGGATCTCGATCGTGTGGAGACAGGTCGCGCCCGCCAGCAAGCCGACCAAGTGGGACCCGGCCGACCCGGCCGATCCGCACTACGCATGGGGCGTCCCCGATGAACAGGTCAAGCGGGCCGTGGAAGCCGGCCTGACTCCGATCATCCAGATAAACACGGCCCCCGGATGGGCGGAACGTTGTGTCGCGGCGGGCCAGCCCGGCATCTGCAACCCGAACCCCGTGTCATTTGAGCGCTTTACCCGTGCCGCAGTCGCCCGATACAGCGGCGGTTTCGCGGGGTTGCCCCGGGTTCGACTCTGGCATCCCTGGAACGAACCGAACCTGAGCATCTTCTTCAAGCCGCAGCGGGACGGCAACAAACGGCCCGCACCGGTCCTCTACCGGGACCTCCTCAACCGCTTCGCCGCCGTGGTCAAGGGCAGCGACCCGAACAACCTCGTGATCGGCGGTGGCCTGGCCCCGCTCGGCGGGGAGGACTCGACCCACCCGCTCGATTTCGCGAGGCGCCTGCTCTGCATGAAGGGTCGCAGGCATCCCCGGCCGATTCCCGGCTGTGACGGGGTCGGTCGCTTCGACATCTGGGCCCTCCACCCGTACACGACGGGAGGACCGACCCACAAGGCGATCCATCCCGACGATGTCCAGCTCGGTGACGTCGGTGAGATGGTGAGGCTGATCCGCGCGGCCAGGAAGTACGGCAAGGTCAAGTCCGCGCGCCGCCAGATCCCGGTCTGGGTCACCGAGTTCAGCTGGGACTCGAAGCCTCCGGATCCTCACGGCCTGCCGATGGGCCTGCTCAGTCGCTGGACTGCCGAGGCGATGTTCCGCAGCTGGCGTGCCGGGGTGGACAACTTCTTCTGGCTTTCCCTCCGCGACTGGCAGCGCGACCCCGGCACACCCTTCAACGAAACGATCGACTCGGGGCTCTGGCTGCGGGGCAGCACGGTTGGGAAAGACCGTCCGAAGCGGATCCTGAAGGCCTTCCACTTCCCGTTCGTCGCGTTCAGGCAGCGGCGGGGAATCATGGTCTGGGGCCGTACGCCGAACTCGAAGCCCGGGCGGGTGACGATCCGGTTCGGTCGCCGCTACCGGAAGGTAAACCGGCGTATCGCGGTCCTGCGCACCAACCGGTTCGGAGTGTTCCAGAAGTTCGTCAGGACCCGGCTCGGGCGAAACTATCGCGGGTTCCTCACGGCCCGGTTCGGCCGCACCTCGCTGCCCTTCTCGCTCAAGCGAGTCAGGGATTTCCGCCACGCCCCCTTCGGCTGAGCGCCGCGTCGAACCTCGTGGACGGCCGACCGGGTCACCGGCGGCGACGATCGATGCGCACCCGGAACTGGCGGGTCAGGCTGGCCGGCTCGAGCGCTCCGAGCGGCGGCTCCAGCCGCTCGCTGCCCGCACCCGCGCGCCAGCCCTCCATGCGCCCGCGGGTGCCGGCCAGGGTGCGGTCGGCGACGGCCTGGGCCAGGGCGGCGGAGCCGTCGCTGACCAGCGTCTTCAGGGCCAGCGACGGACGGCTCATGATCCCGTACTTGCGCAGCAGATAGCCACGTCCGAAGCCGGTCCGCCGATACTTGGCCGCCGCTCGCCGGCCCAGGGTGGCCGAGCTCTCGTGGAGCGCCAGGGCGCCGGCCGCCAGACGACACTCATGACCGGCGAGGCGCATGCGCAGGGCCAGGTCCAGATCCTCGTAGTAGAGGAAGATCCGCTCGTCGAAGCCCCCGACCGCCTCGAAGGCGCCGCGGTCGTAGAGCGCCCCGCCTCCGGTCGGGCCGAGCGGCGGCGGCGCGAACTCCAGGTCGCTCGCCGGCCGGCCGGTCAGGTAGTCCCAGGCGGTCAAGGTCCGGTCGCAGAGGATCCCGGCCGAGTCGATCAGGCCCGGGTCGTCGGCTCGGAGCAGCACGCCGGCGACCATCGCGACCCGGCCCCGGTCCCACGCTGCAAGGAGATTTTCAACGAAGGTCGGGCCCGGCCGCGCGTCGTCGTTGAGCAGGATCACCGGCCCTTCGCCATGCGCGCGGACGGCGCGGTTCAGGGCCGGGCCGAAGCCAAGATTTCGCCCTGCGAAGCCAATTCTGGTCACTTTCGGGAAGTGCGACTCAAGCATCGCGCGGCACCCTTCGCCGGCACCGTTGTCGGCCACGACCACCGCCGCTTCCGCGCTCTGGGAGGCGAGCGCGTCGAGGCAGGCCGCCAGCCGCTCGCCGCCGTCCAGGGTCGGGATGTACACGGTCGCGGTAGCCAGAGCCAATCAGGATAACCTTGGCGTTTCATGACCGGGATCAAAGGCCTGATTCTTTCTGGCGGCTCGGGTACGAGACTTCGGCCGATCACCCACACCTACGCGAAGCAACTCGTGCCGGTGGCCAACAAGCCTGTGCTCTTTTACGGGATCGAGGCGCTGGTCGAGGCCGGCGTCGAGGAGATCGGGATCATCATCGCGCCGCAGACCGGGGACGAGGTCCGCGAGGCGGCCGGCGACGGCTCCCGCTTCGGCGCCCGGGTCACCTACATCGAGCAGGCGGAGCCGGCCGGCCTCGCGCACGCGGTTCTGACCGCTGAGGAGTTCCTCGGCGACTCTCCCTTCGTGATGTACCTCGGTGACAACCTGCTGCGGGACGGCGTCCCTGGCCTGGTCGAGCGCTTCCGCGACGAGTCGCCGGACGCGATGATCCTGCTGACCGAGGTCGATGACCCGAGCGCGTTCGGGGTCGCCGAGCTCGAAGGGCAGCGGGTGGTGCGGCTGGTCGAGAAGCCGGAGAACCCGCCCTCGAACATGGCCCTGGTCGGCGTCTATCTCTTCTCGCCGGCGATCCTCGACGCCGCCCGCCGGCTCGAGCCTTCGGCCCGCGGCGAGCTCGAGATCACCGAGGCGATCCAGGTGCTGATCGACGACGGCCGCGAAGTGCGCTCCGAGGTCGTGAACGGCTGGTGGAAGGACACCGGCCAGCTGGCCGACATGCTGGAGGCCAACCGCCTGGTGCTCGATGACATCGGGACCCGGCTGGACGGCACGATCGAGGACTGCCGGGTCGAGGGCCGAGTGATCGTCGAAGAAGGCGCCACCCTGCGGGACTCGGTGGTCCGGGGGCCGGCGGTGATCGGCAAGGGCGCGGTCGTCGAAGGGGCTTACATCGGCCCGTACACCTCGATCGGCGACGGCGTCAAGGTGCTGAACTCGGAGATCGAGCACTCGATCCTCCTGACCGGCTCCTCGGTCGAGAACCTCGGGGCGCGGATCGAGGCGAGCCTGCTCGGGCGCGACGTGAAACTTACCCGCAGCGACTCCCTGCCGAGGACGATGCGGCTGCTGGTCGGCGACCGGGCCGAGATCGAGATCGTCTGATGAGGATCACCGTGCTCGGAGCCCGCGGGATGCTGGGCCACGACGTGATGCTGGCCGCCGAGAACGAAGGCCACGAGGTCCACGGCTACGGCCACGCCGAGGTCGACATCACCGACGCCGAGCAGGTCGGCCGGCGGCTCCGGCTGGATCGGCCCGACGCGGTGGTGAACTGTGCCGCCTGGACCGACGTCGACGGGGCCGAGGACGAGCCCGAGGGTGCCCTGGCCGTCAACGGCACCGGGGCGGGTGTGGTCGCCGAGGCAGCGGCCGCGGTCGACGCAAAGGTGCTCTACGTCTCCAGCGACTACGTCTTCGACGGCAGCAAGAAGATCCCCTATCTGGAGACCGACCAGACCGGTCCGATCTCCGCCTACGGCACCAGCAAGCTGGCCGGCGAGGTCGCGACCCTGAACGCGAACCGGCGAGCCTTCGTGGTCCGCTCCTCCTGGCTCTTCGGGATCAATGGCGGCAACTTCGTCGACACGATGATCCGGCTTGGCTCGACCCAGAAGCAGGTGCTGGTGGTCAATGACCAGGTCGGTTGCCCGACCTACACCTGGCACCTCGCCTACGGGCTGGTCCGGCTCCTGGACTCCGACGCCTACGGGATCCACCACATGGCCGGCGGCGGTCGCTGCTCGTGGTACGACTTCGCCCGGGAAATCTTCAAGCTTTCGAACATGGAAGTAACCACCCTCTCGGCAACCACCGAGATGTTCAACGCCAAAGCGCCGCGTCCCGCCTGGTCCGTGCTGGAAAGCGGGGCCGAGCACGCGATCACCCTGCCCGCCTGGGAACAGGGCCTGGCCGCCTACCTCGAGCAGCGCCGCAGCGTGGAAGGATCTGAGTCATGAAACTGCTGGTCACCGGAGGCGCCGGGTTCATCGGCTCCAACTTCGTTCACCACATGGTCGAATCCGGCCGCGGCGACGGCCTGGTGGTGCTGGACAAGCTCACCTACGCCGGCCGGCGCGACAACCTGGCCGGGCTCGGGGTCGAGTTCGTCGAAGGCGACATCTGCGACCGGGAGCTGGTCCGGGAACTGGTCGGCCGGGTCGACGCCGTGGTCAACTTCGCGGCCGAGTCCCACGTCGACCGCTCGATCGAGTCGCCCGGCGAGTTCATCACCACCGATGTCTTCGGCACCTTCGTGCTGCTGGAAGCGGCTCGGGACGCCGGCATCCGCCACCTGCAGATCTCGACCGACGAGGTCTACGGATCGATCGACGAGGGCTCCTTCACCGAGGCCTCGCCGATCGTCCCCTCTTCTCCGTACTCGGCCTCGAAGGCCGGCGGCGACCTGATCGTCGGCGCCTTCCAGCACACCTACGGCGCCGACACCCTGATCGCCCGCGCCTCGAACAATTACGGTCCGCAGCAGCATCCCGAGAAGCTGATCCCGCTGGCGGTCCTGAACGCCCTGCACGGCGATCCGATCCCGGTCTACGGCGACGGCAGCCAGGTCCGCAACTGGCTCTTCGTGCGGGACTTCTGCTCGGCGATCGAACGGGTCCTCGACCAGGGCGAAGCCGGACAGGTCTACAACGTCGGCGGGCCGGACGAGCTGCCGAACATCGAGGTGGTCCGGACCATCCTCGAGCTGACCGGGCGCGACGAGTCGCTGATCACGTACGTCGGCGACCGGCTCGGCCACGACGTCCGGTACTCGCTCGCCTCGAAGAAGACCGAGGGCCTCGGCTGGAAGGCCGCGGTGAACTTCCGCGAGGGGATCGCCCGCACGGTCGATTGGTACCGGGAGAGCGAGGAGTGGTGGGGGCCGCTCCGCTCCGGTGAGTACCGCGAGTACTACGAGCGCCAGTACGGGCAGGCTCTCTCCTGATGAACGCCGGGAAGGGCTGACCGTGGCCCAGCGCCTGGAAACCGGACTGGAAGGCCTGGCTCTGATCGAGCCGCAGGTCTTCGGTGACGATCGCGGCTTCTTCGTCGAGACCTTCAGCCAGGATGCCTGGCGGCAGCTGGGCGTGGAGGCGGACTTCGTCCAGCACAACCACTCGCGCTCCTCGCGGGGCACCCTGCGCGGTCTTCACTTCCAGACCTCGCCCGGCCAGGCCAAGCTGCTGCGCTGCCCGCGCGGCAAGATCTTCGACGTGGCGGTTGACCTGCGGCGAGACTCCCCGACCTACGGAAAGTGGGAGGGATACGTGCTCGACGACGAGAAGCACCGCCAGCTCTACGTGCCGGTCGGCTTCGCCCACGGGTTCTGCGTGCTCTCCGAGGTCGCTGACGTCGCCTACCTGGTCTCGAGCCTCTACGACCCGGAGACCGAGGCCGGGATCCGCTGGAATGACCCCGAGGTCGGGGTCGAGTGGCCGGTCACCGAGCCGCTGCTCTCGCAGCGTGACGTCGAGGCGCCGAGCCTGGCCGAAGTGGCCGACGGCCTGCCCTGGTAGGCGAGCCGCCGGCCTGATTCAGTTCGGGCTCAGGGCCTACCGGGATAGGCCCTCAGCCGAAGGGCGGCTGGTAGAAGTCCTTGGTCTTCCAGAGGCCGAAGGCGACCGAGGCCCTGGCCCCGCGCGGCTTCGCGTAGACGGCGCCGCGCCGCGTGAACCCGCGCTTGCGGAGCGCCCCCGCGAACACGCCGTTGGCGTTGGCGCGGACGGACTTCACGCGGAAGAACCTGCCGGAGCCGCGACGCCGGGCGAAGATGTCGACCCTGGCTCGCTTGCTGTCGGCCGTGCGGCCCCAGAACCGGAAACCGACGCGGGTCTTCTCCGCGTAGAACGGCTGGCGGAACGCCTTCAGCACGAGCTTCGGCTTGTCGTTGGCCACCGTGTCACCCCGCAGATAGAGGCCCGACTCAAAGGTGTCGCTCCACCTCTGGTTGCCCTGGTGCGGGTGGTCCCGCAGCCCGAACCAGGTCATGGTCTGGACGTTCGCCTTGTACATCATGTACATCGCCTGCGAGACCCAGCGGGTCAGGAGCTTCATGCGGACTCCGCCCGGATCCGGCGGCCGGGAATCCCAGCTGAACTCGGTTACCCAGAGCTGGGTCTTGCCGTTCATGCCGTTCAGCCGGCCGGCTCGGTGAGCCGCCTTCAGGAGCTTGTTCATCCGCGGCAGGGCGGCGATCGACATGTTGTCCGGCTTCGAGGGCTTGTGGATCGGCGAGCCGGTGGTGTACGGGTGGACCGCCCACGCATCGGCCTTGACCTTGGTGCGGCAGCCCCGTTTCGGCCGCGGCTTCTTCCAGTTGCCGCCCATGCAGAGCACACGGCGGCTGAAGTCGAGCGGCGCGATCGCCTTGCCCGGCACCGCGTTCGGCGCGAGACCGGCCGAGATCACGAAGTTCGAGTTGTTGACCGCGTGAACCGCGTCGTAGAACGAGTTGAGGATGCCGCGATAGACGGTCGGCGCCGCGGGTGAACCGTTGCCGTTGAAGATCGGCCGGTAGAAGAGGTAGAGGTTCGGCTCGACCCAGGCTTGCCAGAAGCGCACCCGGGGCAGCACTCCCTCACCGTTTCCGGGGTCGAAGGTGCCGCTGTAGCGACGGGCCGCCGCGGTCGCGAAATCCGCGTAGTCAGCCGGTTTGGGTGAACACATGCCGACGCTCTTGCAGCTGCTGATCCGGGCCCAGCGAGGCGTTGCGACGACCGAAAAGACGACCTGCAGACCGTGCGCGTCGGCCTGGCGCACCAGGCGGTCAAAGGGTCTCCAGTTGACGTAGTACGGGCTGGCGGGGTCGGTCGCGTCAAAGGGCTGCGCCTCGCTCCCAGGACGGTCGGGAGCTTCGCTGTCAGGGAGGACCAGGCTCCAGTAGAGGTTGTTCTTGACGTACTTGGCTCCGGACGCGGCGGCGTGTTGGAAGGCGGCGTCGGTGCCTTCCTCAAAGGCATCGGCGTCGATGATCGCCGTGTTGAAGGAGCGGGCGGCCTCGGCCTGGGCCGTGAAGGTGGCCAGGCCGAGCATGCTGGTCAGCAGTGCCGCGAGCAGCAGGACGCGGTTCGAAATTGCGGGCAAGGGGTCCTTTCGGAGAGTCGAATGCCGTCCGGGGGTACGGCACCTCAGGTGGCGCTCGTCTCTTTGAACATCGCCAGGGGCGAAAAGTAGCGAACAAAAGTAGCGGACCGGGGCGATCTGGGTGGCCCCGGGCGGGTTGGTCAGGAGACCAGCGCCCGAACTCCGTCAAACGAGAGCCGTCCGAAATAGGCCGGGTTGATCTGGCGCAGCAGCTGATAATCCCGTCGCGCGTCGGTGATCCGGCCCGCCCGGTAGTTGAGGCCGAACCGCAGCAGCACCGCCCGCCAGTTGTCCGGTTCGAGCTCGATCGCGCGGTCGTACTCGGCCCGAGCCAGCCGGAACTGGTCCCGGCTCTCGGCGATGGTCCCGAGCTGCATGTGCGGGTAGGCCGCCCACGGTTCGAGGCGGGAGGCGGTCTTCGCCTGATCGATCGCCTGGTCGATCTTGCCGGCCCGGACCGAGTCGGCGCTGGCCCGCTCGTAGCGGTCGGTGACCGCCGGGACCGCGAGGACCACGATCGCGAGCCAGCTGGCGAGCAGGCCGCCGATCTTGAGCCCGGTCCCGGCTGCGGCGTCACGGCGACGCGGGTCGACCGTCTCAGCCGAGGCGATCCAGGCGGCCAGGAACATGAGCAGGGCCGCGGTCGCGCCCAGCTTCCAGAACCAGTCGAAGGCCAGGGAAACGAGGAGGCCGGCGGCCAGGGCGAGTGCCAGCGGGGCGTCGCGGCCGATTCCGCGCCGCCAGGCCCGGGCGCCGAGACCGAGCAGCGAGAGGGCGAAGGCGAGCGCGAGCAGACCGCCGAGGACGCCGAGCTCGGCCAGATTCTCGAGGTAGAAGGAGTGGGCGTCCTGGGTGACGACCGGGATGTCGCGGCGCCGGGTCCACTCGATCGGGTAGGTGCCGGCCCCGGCGCCCAGCACCGGGTGGTCGGCGAAGGCGTCGAGCGCGACCTGGTTGAACTCGTAGCGCCAGGAGCCCGAAAGCTCGGTGAAGCGCGACTGGGCATCGGTTGGTGCGGGCACGTCACTGTCGCTGAACTGGTCCCAGGCGCCGCCGCCGAAGACCAGGACGCTGATCAGGATCAGCGCGGCACCCGCGCCGGCGACCGTGAGCAGGGTGCGGCGATCCTTGGAGACCGCCAGGGCCCGCCGGGTGCGTTCGCCGCTTCGCCTGGCGAGGCCGAAAACCGCCTGCAGGGCCAGAACGCCCAGCGTGATCGCGCCGATCGTCGCCAGCACCACGATCAGGCTCTGGGTCACGGTCGGGTCACCGCCGGCGTCCCCGGAGATCGCCGGATAGAGGTTGACGGTGGCCAGGATCGGCACCGACGCCGCAACGGTGATCACGAAGGTCGCGGTGAGTCGCAGGCGGCGCGGGGTGAGGAAGAAGAGCAGGATCATCGCGATCGTGACCGCCAGGATCCCGCCGCGGGAGTAGGTGAGGTAGAGGCTGGTCGCGGCGAGGCAGGCGACCGCCAGGGAGCCGACCTGCCACGCCTTTCGGGTCGAGGTGGCGGCGAACCAGGTGAACAGGACGAGAGCGGTCGCAAACACGATCCCGTCCGCGTTCCAGTAGCCGAGCGGGAAGCTGAGCCGGGCGATCGCCACCCCATCGCCGGCTTCCCCCCCGGAGATCAGCCGGTCGCCCAGCGCGAGCACGATCATCGCCGCCAAACCCGCAGCGATGCCGCGAACGAACCATTCCCGTTGTTTCGGGGTTCTCATCGTGAGGTAACCGGCAAGGAAGAAACCGAGGTACCCGACCACCCGCTCGGCTTCGGCCAGGCTCAGTGAGACGGAACTCGACCAGAACGATGAAATCGCCGAAAACAACGCCAGCGACAGGAGGATCCCGCCGATCAGGGCGACGGACCTCCCCGGGCGGATGCGGTCGGGCCAGCGCCCGATCAGCAGGACGGCGACCAGGGCCCAGGAGAGGATCCCGGCCAGGTGCCGGGACAGCAGGTCATACCCGCCTCCGCCGAGCGCCAGACCCGCCAGTAACAGGAAAGGGAATAGAAATGCGACCCAATCGGCTATCTTGCCTGCGTATGGACGTTCGAGCCACTCACCTTCCGAACGCGCGGCGCCTGCTCTGCCTTGCGGCATCGATGTTGGGGCTGATGGTCCTGGCATGCGGTGTGGCACCGGGCACGGTACTTGCTTCTTCCGCGACAGACGTCTACACCGAGCAGCCGCCTCCGCCCACCCCGACCGACAACGGCGGCAACAAGGGCAACGGCAACAACGGCTCCAACAACGGCGGCAGCAACCAGTCGGGTGACGACAACGGCAGCACCGGTACCGACACGAGCAGCTCCGGTGACGACGGAACCGGGACCGGGACCGGAACCGGCTCCGGCGATGACGCGACTTCGTCGAAGAAGTACAGCGACGGCAATTACAACCCGGCTACGGACTCGGACAAGGACAAGACCGCCAAGCAGGGCGATTCGAGCGATGACGATGACTCGACCGTTGCGGCGGCCCCGGCCTCCGGCGGCGGCGACGATGGGGACGGTGGGTCACCGCTGCCCTGGATCATCGCGATCGTGATCGGCGTGCCGGTGATCGGTGGCGGTGGCTACTACCTCTGGCAGCGTTACCGCGGCTCGGACGACGAGACCCGCGAGAAGCTCAAGTCCGCCGTCGGCGGCAAGAGCAGCTGATCAGCAGGCTCACGGCCAGCTTCGCGGCGATACCCAGGTAGACGGCCAGGTTTACGGCACCCGGATTGCCTGGTGCGTCGAAGCGCCGGTAGAACCGGCCCATGCCGCGATGGAAGGCGATCTCCTGCCGCGCCCGGCGGCGGTCCGGGCTGGAGCCACCCTTCACGTGGAGCGCCGTGCCGGCCGGTTCGTAGAAGACGGTCCAGCCCGCCGCGGCGAAGCGCCGGCACCAGTCCAGATCCTCCATGTAGAGCCAGTAGCCCTCATCGAGCGGTCCCACCTGGAGGACCGCTTCCCGGCGGACCAGCATGAAGGCGCCGTTGACGGCATCCACGGGGCCGGGCTCGTCCTCACCCAGCCAGGTCGCCCGGTACTGGGTCAGCCGCTCCGGAGCCCCCGGCAGGCGCCCCAGCCCGGAGAAGTGGGCGAGCGCCGCCAGCGGGGTCGGAAAGGATCGCTTGGCGGCGTGGTCGAAAGAGCCGTCGGAGGTCACCAGCCGCACCCCGACCATGCCGACCCGCGGCTCCAAATCGAGCCGTTTCAGAGCGGCGTCGATCGTGCCCGCCCGGACCTCCGTGTCGGGGTTGAGCAGCAGATACCGGGTGGCGGCTCGATCACCTGAGGCTTCGGCCAGCACCCGGTTGTTGGCGGCCGAGAAGCCGACGTTGCCGAGCTGAATCAGCCGCGCCTCCGGAAACTCACGGGCGACCATCTCCGGCGTCTCTGCGGGTGAGCCGGAATCGACCACCGTGACCCGGGTCGGCACTGAGGCTGGATATTCCCGCAAGGAAGCAAGGCAGTTGCGGAGCAGGTTCGTCGCTCCGTGACTGACGATCACTACCTCCAGTTCGATCTGGTCCATGGAGGCAGGGAGGTTATGCGTCAGAAGGCCCCGTCACCACGAATCACGGCGCGCGGCGTGCGGAGGAGGATCTTGATGTCACCGGTGATGGTCAGGTTGTCGACGTAATCGCGTTCGAGGGCGAGGCGCTCCTCGAAGGTGAGGCCACCGCGGCCGGCGACCTGCATCGGCCCGGTCAGGCCGGGCTTGACTCGGAGCCGCTGGCGCTGGCGCTCGTCGTAGAGCGCGACCACCGCTTCCTCCTCCGGCCGCGGACCGACCAGCGACATGTTGCCGGTGACCACGTTGATGAACTGCGGCACCTCGTCGAGGCTGGAGCGCCGCAGCACCCGCCCGACCCGGGTCACCCGCGGGTCGTCGGCGATCTTGAAGGCGGGCTCGTCCAGCGCGTCGAGGTCGATCAGTGAGTCGAGCTGCTCCTCGGCGTCCGCGGTCATCGTCCGCAGCTTGTACATCGTGAACCGCCGGCCGTCGCGGCCCACCCGTACCTGGCGGAAGAAGACCGGGCCGGGTGTGTCGAGCCGGATCGCCAGTGCCGCGATCAACAGCAGCGGAGCGGTGACCGTGAGCATCGAGACCGAGACGATCAGGTCCATCGTCCGTTTGATCGCCATGGTCGAGCGGGGCGGATCGCCGAACTGGAAGTCCAGCATCGGCACCTCGGCGATCCGGTTCAGCTCGGTGCCGGGACCGAGGACCGCCTGGTTGGCCGGCACCATGGTCACCGCGAGGCGGGCGCTCCGGCAGGTGGCGATGATCTCGCCGACCGCCCGGGCGGTGAGCCCGTCATCGGCGATCACCACCCGGTTCACCCGTTCGGCCGAGGCGATCATGGCCAACTCGCCCGGCGACCCGCAGTACCGGGCGCCGGTGCTGGCCGGGCCGGAAACCTCGCCGCCTTCCGTGTCACCGATGTAGCCGACCAGCTCCAGGTGGTCGCCGCCGTGGTTCAGCAGCCGCATCGCGACCAGCCGCGCCTTCTGGTCCGAGCCGACGACCAGGGTCCGTTCGGGCGGCGCGGTCTGCCGGTACAGCCACCGCACCAGACTGCGCAGGAAGAACGAGGTGAAGAGTGCGATCGCCCCGACCACGACCATCAGCGAGCTGGTCAGGTCAGCCCCGAGCAGTTCGGTCACCGCCCAGGCCGCCGCGATCGTTATCCCCGCCGTCGCCAACATCTCGGGCAGGTCGTCCAGGGTGGAGTGACGGATCCGGCGGCTGTCGCGGTCGTAGAGGTTGTTGATCTTGGCGACCAGGATCCAGATCGGGATGGCGAGAAGGGCCCAGGTGGTCTCGCCGATCTGCAGCGAGGGCGCCTGGGTGGCGATCAGCACCCCGATCGCGATCGACGAGGCATCCGCCAGGGCCAGCCCCCAACGCCGGAACCGCTGAAGCTGCCGCACGTGATCCTGAACCGCCGGACTGGCAGGCTCGGTCGCGGCCACCCCGGTGGTGGCCGGATCCTCACTTTCGGTGCTTGGTCCAGAGTGACTCACTCGACCCCTCATCTTCCCAGAAGGCGCGGGAGCGGAACGGGATTTCGTGGGCCAGGCAGGCGGGGGTCTAGCATCCAGGGTTTAAAGATGCCCGCGATTTCGACCATGGAAACACTCCCCGAGGATCCTCTCGCTCCGTTCAGCGAGGAGGTGAGGAGGTGGTTTTCGGCCTCATTCGAGGGGGCGACCCCGGCTCAGGCTCTGGGTTGGGACTCGATCTCCTCCGGGTCTGACACCCTGATCTGCGCGCCGACCGGGTCGGGCAAGACCCTGGCCAGCTTCCTCTGGGGGATCGACCGTCTCGCCCGGAGCCGGAAAGCAGTCGCGGCGGGGCAGGTCCCGCCGCCGGAGCCGGGTGTGAAGCTGGTGTACATCTCGCCCTTGAAAGCGCTCTCCTATGACATCGAGCGCAACCTGCGGGCGCCGCTGAAGGGCATCGGGGTCGAGCTTTCGGTCGGGCTCCGGACCGGTGACACGCCCCAGAGCGAGCGCAACCGGATGCGACGCGAGCCGCCGGAGATCCTGATCACCACCCCGGAATCGCTCTATCTGATGCTCTCCTCCGGCGCCCGCGACATCCTGACCGGGGTCGAGACGGTGATCGTCGATGAGATTCACGCGGTCGCCGCGACCAAGCGCGGAGCCCACTTGGCCCTGACTCTGGAGCGACTCGATCAGCTGGCCCGGGAGAACGGAGCCGGTGCGGGCTCGGGAGTTGACGGCATCCAGCGGATCGGCCTTTCGGCCACCCAGCGGCCGCTGGAGCGGATCGCCGGCTTCCTCTCGGGGCCGGGCCGCAACTGTCGTGTGGTCGATCCCGGCCAGCGCAAGCAGCTCGATCTGGAGATTGTGGTCCCGGTCGAGGACATGACCGCTCCGGAGGCAGATCAGCACGACGACGGATCGGCCGACGATGCCCCGATCCGCTCGATCTGGCCGGCGATCTATCCCGAGCTGCTGGAGCAGGTCCGGGCTCACACCTCGACCATCGTCTTCGTCAACAACCGCCGCGCGGCGGAGCGCCTCGCCCAGCGGCTCAACGACCTGGACCAGGAGGACGGCGAGGAAAGGGAGTTGCCGCTGGCCCGGGCTCACCACGGCTCGCTTTCCCACGAGGAGCGGACCGAGGTCGAGGAGCAGCTCAAGTCCGGGCTGATCCCCTGCCTGGTGGCCACTTCCTCGCTGGAGCTGGGGATCGACATGGGCGCGGTCGATCTGGTCGTCCAGGTCGAGTCGCCGAAGTCGGTCGCCCGCGGCCTGCAGCGGATCGGCCGGGCCGGCCACGGTCTCGGCGAGACCTCGAAGGGGCGGATCTTCCCCAAGTTCCGCGGTGACCTGTTGGAGAGCGCCGTGGTCACCCGGCGGATGCGCGAAGGACTGATCGAGGAAACCGTGATCCCGGCGAACCCGCTCGACGTGCTGGCCCAGCACCTCATCTCGATGGCGGCCTTGGACAAGTGGGACACGAACGAGGCCTACGATCTGGTCCGCCGCACCACGCCCTTCGCCGAGCTCTCGCGGGAGCAGTTCGACAACGTGCTCGACATGCTCGACGGCCGGTACCCCTCGGACCGGTTCGCGGAGCTGCGCCCTCGACTGGTCTGGGACCGGACCGGCGGCACGATCGAGGGCCGCAAGGGTGCCCGCTCGCTGGTCGTGACCAACGCCGGCACGATCCCCGACCGCGGCCTCTACGGGGTCCACCTGCCCGACGGTCGCCGGGTCGGCGAGCTGGACGAGGAGATGGTCTACGAGGCTCGGGCCGGCCAGGTCTTCCTGCTCGGGGCCTCCAGCTGGCGGATCCAGGAGATCACCCGCGACCGGGTGATCGTGATCCCGGCGCCCGGGGTGCCGGGCGCGATCCCCTTCTGGCGCGGTGACGGGATCGGCCGCCCGGCTGAGCTGGGGGAGGCGATCGGCGCCTTCGCCCGGGAGGCTGTCAACGCTGAGCCCTCCGAGTTGGAGGAATCGCATGACCTAGATCCACGCGCGGCCCGCAACCTGATCGCCTACCTGAAGGACCAGCAGGACGCGACCCGGGTCGTGCCCTCCGATCAGACCGTGGTGGTCGAGCGCTTCCGCGACGAGATCGGCGACTGGCGGCTGGTCCTGCTCTCGCCCTGGGGCGGCCGAGTCCACGCCGCCTGGGGCCTCGCGATCGCCCGCAAGCTCCGCGACGATCACGGCCTGGAGGCTGACGCGATCCACTCCGACGACGGCATCGCGGTCCACCTGCCGGACGCCGACGAGCCTCCCTCGGCCGAGCTGCTTCTGGTCGAGCCCGATGAGCTCGAGGATCTGGTTGTCCGCGAGCTCGGCTCCTCGGCTCTCTTCGGGGCTCGGTTCCGCGAGAACGCGGCCCGCTCGCTCCTGATCCCGAGGGCGTACCCCGGCAAGCGGACGCCGCTCTGGCAGCAGCGGCTCAAGGCCCAGAGCCTGCTCGAGGTCGCCCAGGACTTCCCCCGCTTCCCGGTCATCCTCGAGACCTACCGCGAGTGCCTGCAGGACGTCTTCGACCTGCCGGCCCTGGACCGGCTGCTGCGCGGCATCCACTCGCGGGAGATCTCGCTGGTCGAGGTCGAGACCCAGACCGCCTCGCCCTTCGCCTCCTCGCTGCTCTTCGACTACGTGGCGACCTACATGTACGAGGGCGACACGCCGAACGCGGAACGCCGGGCCACTGCCCTCTCGCTGGACCGGGAGCTGCTGCGGGAGCTGCTCGGCCAGGACGAGCTGCGGGAGCTGATCGACGCCGAGGCGCTGGATGAAGTCGAAGCGTCGCTCCAACATTTGACCGAGGGGGGACGTGCCTCGGACCGGGACGGCCTCCAGCAGATCCTCCGCCGGCTCGGCGACCTGACCGCGGAGGAGGCGGAGGCCCGGGTCTCCGAGGGGTACTCGGCCGGCTCGATGCTGGAGAACCTCGTATCCGAGCGCCGGGTCGCGAGGGTGCGGATCAACGGCGAGGAGCGCTTCATCGCGGCCGAGGACGCGGGCCTGTATCGCGACGCGCTCGGCGTCTCACCGCCGGGCGGGCTGCCGGCCGACTTCCTCGAGGAACGATCGGACCCGATGGTGACGCTGCTCTCCCGGTACGCCCGCACCCACGGCCCCTTCCCGACCGCCTGGCCTCGGGAGCGCTACGGGGTCGATCCGACCCCGGCCCTCAAGGAGCTCGAGTCCGACGGCGTTCTGGTCCGGGGCGAGATCCGCCCCGAGGGGACCGAGCGGGAGTGGTGCGAGGCCGAGGTCCTGCGGCGGGTCCGGCGGGCCAGCCTCGCTCACCTCAGGCAGGAGGTGGAACCGGCCGACGGCGCCGCCTACGCTCGCTTCCTCTCCTCCTGGCAGGGTATCGACCGCCACCGCCCGCTCCGCAAGGACGCCCGCCCCGGCGCCGGTGCGGACCGGTTGCGCGAGATCCTGGTTCCGCTTCAGGGCGTCGCTCTGACCCGCTCGGTCTGGGAGAACGACGTGCTGCCCCGCCGGCTCGGCTCCTACAGCCCGACCTGGCTGGACGAGCTCTGCACCAGCGGTGAGGTGGTCTGGATCGGGGCCGGAGCGGTGGGCCGCACCGACGGCCGGGTCGCGCTCTACTTTCGCGAGGACGTGCGGCTGGCCGGCCCGCCGCCCGCGAACGCGAAGCTGGCGCCGCCCGAGGGGGAGGCCCTCGACGCGATCCGCGAGCGGCTCGGGGCCGGGCCGGCCTTCTGGCTCGATCTGGTCGGGGAGCTCGATTTCCCGGCCGAGGAGCTCCACTCGGCACTCTGGGACCTGGCCTTCGCCGGCGAGATCACCAATGATTCCTTCGCGCCCCTGCGGGCGCCCCGTCTGCGCTCGGTCCCGACCTACGAGCCGGGCGGGCGTCGGTTCTCCCGCCGCCGCGCCGCGACCGGGCCGACCGTCCAGGGGCGCTGGTCGCTGACCGAGAGTCTGTTCCGGAACGCGCCGGCCGCCGGCCCCAGGCTGCGGGCCCAGGCCGAGCTGATGCTGGAGCGCTACGGGATCCTGACCCGCGAGATGGCCCTGGCCGAGGGTATCCCGGGCGGCTTCTCGACCCTTTACCCCGAGCTCTCCAACCTGGAGGTGCTCGGCACCGCCCGCCGCGGCTACTTCGTGGAGGGGCTCGGCGGCGCCCAGTTCGCCCTCTCGGGGGCGGTGGAGCGGCTGCGAGCCCTGCCGGCCGAGGAGAACGGCCCGGACACCTTCACCCTGCTGGCGGCGACCGACCCGGCCAGCCCCTGGGGTTCCACCCTGCCCTGGCCAAAGCTGGAGTCGGGCCGCAAGGCGGCCCGGGCCTCCGGCGCCTACGTCCTGGCCCGGGCCGGTCACCCGCTGCTCTACGTAGAGCGCGGCGGCAAGGGGATCCTGCGCCTGGACCCCTCACTGGAAGGGCAGGAGCTGGCGACCGCGCTCACCGTGCTGGCCGAGGAGGCGAACGCCGGCCGTCTCGGTCAGCTCAAGGTCGAGCGATTCGACGGCGAGGCGATCCTCGGCTCCGCCTTCGAGCAGCTCATGGTCGCGGCCGGCTTCAGCCGCCAACCCCGCCGCCTCGTCGCCCCCGCCTGATGGCTGAAGGAGATTCGCTCGTCCGGATCGCTCAGAAGCTGCGGCCGGTGCTCCTCGACCGGACGATTGTGTCGGCCTCGGCGCCAAACGCCCGCTCTTCGCTCCGCGCCCACGCTAGCCGGCTCGAAGGCCGGCGGGTTTCGAGGATCGAAACCCGGGGCAAGCACCTCTTGATCCATTTCGACGAGGGCCTCACGCTTCACTCCCATCTCGGCATGAACGGCGGTTGGCGGATCGACGACGGCGGGTTCGGCAGGCCTGAGCGGAGTGCGTGGCTGCTGCTCGAGACGGACGGCGCTCGTATCGCCCAGTTCGGCGGAACGACGCTGCGACTGGTCCGCACCGTGGAGCTCGCCCGCGATCCGCGGCTGGCTTCGCTCGGCCCGGACATCCTCGCCGACGATCTCGACTTCGTGGTGGCCGCGTCGCGGCTCCGGGCCGGCCCCGATCAGGTCGGCGTCGCTCTGCTCGACCAGACCGTGGTCTGCGGGATCGGCAACATCTTCAAGTCGGAGGCTTGCTTCGACGCGCAGCTCGATCCCTGGCGTCCTGTCGCCTCATTGGCTGAGGACGAGGCCGAACGCCTGATCGAGATCACTCGGCACCAGATGCTGGAGGCGGTCGAAACAGGGCGAAGGCCGGGGCGGATCTACAAGAAGGCGGGCCGGCCCTGCCCCCGCTGCCGCGCCACCGCGATCAAATCCAGGGGCCAGGGAGACGAGAATCGCACCACCTACTGGTGTCCTCGCTGCCAGTCCTGAAGCGTTTCTGACCCCAATTGGTCAATAACGTTTTGTTTTTCGGGCGGGATGCGAAATACTCAGCCGGTGACTTCGGTCGAGGAGAGCCCGGTCGGGCTGCTGAGAAAGGTGCCGCTTTTTGCCGAGCTCGATGACGTGGAACTCGAGCGGTTCTCGCGTGTCGCGGTACCGCGCTCATACCCTGAAGGAACCAGGGTCTTCCACGAAGGGGACCACTCGGACGCCTGTTACATCGTCAAGAGCGGCACCTTCCGGGTGACCCGCGAACACCCGGACGGCCGGGCGATTACGCTCGCCACCCTGGGTGAGGGCGACATCGTCGGAGAACTGGCGATGCTCGACGGCGAGGTGCGCTCGGCCTCGGTCGAAACGCTCGGCGGCGAAGGTGAGCTGCTGGCCCTGCCGGCCAGTGACGTGCGATCCCTGCTCGAACGGCACCCCGAGATCACGGTCAAGTTCGTCGCTGCGCTGACTCGCCGCCTGCGGGCCGCCAACGAGCGGATCTCGCGGCAGTCCTTCCAGACGGTTCCCTCCCGGGTCGCGGGAGTCCTCTCGCAGATGGTTGCCGAGGAGGGTGAAGACGGGCGCCAGGTGACGATTCGGATGAACCAGGCCGACCTCGCCCAGCTGGCCGGCACCTCGCGCGAGAGCGTGAGCCGCTTCCTGGCTGACCTGGAGCGCTCGGGCGTGGTCAAGGCCGGCCGCGGGCAGGTCACGATCCTCGAACCCGCGAAGCTCGGCAACTACATATTCTAGATCGGCGAAATGTCTGGACTTCTGGCTCTCAACTTCTACTCGCCGCTCTTCATCGACCAGCTGAAGCGCGGCCGCAAGACCGCCACGATCCGGCTCGGCAACAAGTCGGGCAAGTACCAACGCAGCCAGATCGTGTGGGTCACGGTCGGCTCTCGCCATTCGCGCAGGGAGAAGATCTTCTCCGCCGTGATCGACGAGGTCGAGGTGAAGCGGCTCTCGGAGCTCTCGCCGCGTGACATCGAGCGCGACAATCCCGAGTTCCGCCGGGTCGAGGAGACGCGCGACTTCCTCGAGAAGATCTACGACCGGCCGGTCGAGGAAGACGCGCTGGTCACCGTGGTCCACTTCTCGCAGATCGTCGAGCCCGGCCTCACCGGCTACGGCACGGTTCCCTCGCCGAACTAGATGCCGAGGGTGGACGACCCGGCGTCCTTCGAGTTCGTCTCACGATGGGAGTTGGCGACCGAGCGGCTGGCGGTCTGGGAGGCCCTGGTCGACTTCAATCACTGGCCCGTCTGGTGGCCGGCGCTGAAGAAGGTGATCGAGACGATCCACGGTGAGCCCGACGGCATCGGCCAGCGGGCGACCGCGACCTGGCGGGGCCCGGCCGGGTACTCGCTGGAGATGTCGATCGAGGCGGTCGAGCGGGTCCGGCCCGAGTATCTGAAGGGGCTCGCGACCGGCGACGTGGTCGGTGAGGGGAAGTGGACTCTGGGCACCACTGACGACTCCTGGACCTCGATCGAGTTCGACTGGAATGTCCGTGCCAACAAACGCTGGATGGTCGCCCTGGCGCCCGTCGCCCGCCCCCTCTTCGTCTCTGGCCACGATCACGTGATGAAAGAGGGCGCCGAGGGCTTGGCTAACCATCTTTCCTGCGATTTACGGGACTTTTCGGCTTCAGTCCGCTGAGCTGGTTCATAGAGCTGGTGCGGCGGGGTCCGAAAAAAGATGGATAGTGAGCGCAGCGATATCTTTTTTCGGACCCCGCCGCACCAGCTCCCTCCACGCCAGGATTGAGTGGCAAACACTCAGATTTTTCACATTCTGGGGTTGACCGACGGGTTCAATCCTGTAAAGTCTCGACCGCTGGCACTCTCCTCCATAGAGTGCCAAGAGACTGAGAAACAGACACACCATCGGAGGTAATCAATGAAGCTGAAGCCCCTCGGGGACCGGCTGATCGTCAAGCCGGTAGATGAAGAGGAGACGACCGCCAGCGGTCTGGTGCTCCCGGACACGGCCAAGGAAAAGCCGCAGAAGGGCAAGGTCGTCGCCGTGGGCGACGGCGCAGTCGCTGACGACGGCACCCGCCGTCCGCTGGACGTGGCCGAGGGCGACGAGGTCCTCTACTCCAAGTACGGCGGAACCGACATCACCGTCGAGGGCGAGGACCTGCTCGTCCTGCGCGAGTCGGACATCCTCGCCAAGGTCGCCTAGGCGCCCGACGCACAACCAACTTCCAGGAGGTAAAGGAAAGAAATGGCAGCCAAAGAGCTGAAGTTCGCAGAAGAAGCCCGGGGCGCACTGCAGGCCGGCGTCGACGCCGTCGCCGACGCGGTCAAGGTAACCCTCGGCCCCAAGGGTCGCTACGTCGTGCTCGACAAGAAGTTCGGCGCTCCGACCATCACCAACGACGGTGTCACGATCGCCCGTGAGGTAGAGATCGAGGACGTCTTCGAGAACCAGGGCGCCCAGCTGGTCCGCGAGGTCGCGACCGCGACCAACGATGTTGCCGGCGACGGCACCACCACCGCCACCCTGCTCGCCCAGATCATCGTCCGCCAGGGCCTCAAGAATGTGGCCGCCGGCGCCAATCCGCTGGCGCTCCGCCGCGGCATCGAGAAGGCCGTCGACGAGGTCGTCTCGAACCTGCGCGAGAAGCAGTCCGCGGAGGTCAACGGCAAGGATCAGATCGCCCGCGTCGCCGCCATCTCGGCCGCCGACGACGAGATCGGCAACACCATTGCCGACGCGATCGACAAGGTCGGCAAGGACGGCGTGGTCAACGTCGAAGAGGGCCAGACCTTCGGCATGGAGCTCGAGTTCACCGAGGGCATGCAGTTCGACAAGGGCTACATCTCGCCCTACATGG
>JBIQLL010000028.1:0-34318 GCA_044464425.1 Solirubrobacterales bacterium
GAACCGCCGTGAAATCACCAAACCGCTTCGTCACACCCTCAAGACGAACACCTCCGCTCCCAGATCTCGCGGCCTTTCCTGCGTTTCCCTCCGACTGATCCACATTTGGATCGATCGGCGATAGATCTGGCGAGCCTTCCATCGAACCCCTCTCTCAGGTGGATAGATCCGGAGACGTGGACGCGGCCCCCGGGGGTCTTTCGGTTTGAACCGTATGCGAAACCGGGGGTGCTCCGCAACCACAAGTTGTCCAGATGCATGTGTTCTGGCAGCCCGACGGCCGATCCGGTCCGGCGCGACCGATCGGCGCTCGATCTGCCGCCGCGAAGAGTCAGACCCGACGGGATGTGAAGTATCGAGTGCCGCTTCTGACATTTCGTCGGCTTGTCAGTGTGACCGCGCCGACATAAGGTGGAGCCACAGCAAACCTCATTCTCCCCGAAAAAGGAGGAGCGCGTGTCAACCGTAACCCCCAGCAAATCGACCGTAGAAGACTTTCAGGAGCAGGCGCGCCGCCACCTCTGGATGCATTTTTCCCGCATGGGCGGGTACAGCGACGAGCATGAGATCCCGATCATCACCAGGGGTGATGGTGCCTACGTCTATGACGATCACGGCAAGCGGTATCTCGACGGGCTTTCCGGTCTCTTCTGCGTGAACGCCGGCCACGGCCGTCCCGAACTCGCCGAGGCAGCGGCACGACAGTACGAGGAGCTCGACTTCTTCGTGATCTGGAGCTATGCCCACCCGCGGGCGATCGAGCTCGCCTCGAAGATCGCCTCGATGACCCCCGGTGATCTCAACCGGGTCTTCTTCACCAGCGGCGGCGGCGAGGCCGTCGAGTCGGCCCTCAAGCTCGCCCGCAACTACCACCTGCTGCGCGGCAACGGGCGCAAGCTCAAGCACATCGCCCGTGAGGTCGCCTACCACGGCACCACCCTCGGCGCTCTTTCCGCCACCGGCGTGACCGACCTGCGCCAGCAGTTCGAGCCGCTCGCGCCCGGTGGCTGTCACGTGCCGAACACCAACATCTACCGCTGGCCCGAAGACCGCGACCCGCTCTGGGCCGCCGAAGCGATCGAAGAGCGGATCGTGTTCGAAGGTCCGGACACGGTTGCCGCGGTGATCCTCGAGCCGGTCCAGAACGCGGGTGGCTGCTTCGTCCCGCCCGACGGCTACTTCCAGCGGGTCCGCGAGATCTGCGACAAGTACGACGTCTTGCTGATCTCGGACGAAGTGATCTGTGCCTGGGGCCGCCTCGGCCATTACTTCGGCTGTGAGCGCTTCAACTACCAGCCGGACATCATCACCACCGCCAAGGCGCTGACTTCCTCCTACGTGCCGATGGGCGCGATGATCGCCTCGGACAAGGTCGCGGAGCCGTTCATGGAAGGCAACAACTCCTTCGCCCACGGCTTCACCTTCGCCGGTCACCCGATCGCCTCGGCCGTGGCCCTCGCCAACATCGAGGTCTACGAGCGCGAGGATCTCTGCGGCCACGTGCGGGCCAAGGAAGGCGAGTTCCGCGAGATGCTCGAGTCACTGCGGGACATCCCGATCGTCGGCGACGTGCGCGGCGCCGGGTACTTCCAGGCGATCGAGTTGGTCAAGGACCAGGACACGAAGGAATCCTTCAACGATGAGGAGTCGGAGAAGCTGCTGCGCGGCTTCCTCTCCGGCGCGCTCTACGATCGTGGCCTGATCTGTCGCGCCGACGACCGTGGCGACCCCGTGATCCAGCTCTCTCCGACCCTGATCTGCGACACCGAGCAGTTCGAGGAGATCCATGATGTGCTCAGGCCAGTCCTGACCGAAGCTGCTCAGATGATGAGGAACTGACCCGTCGGCACAACCGCCCCGGGCCAACAGAGAGTGCGAGGTAATAAATGAAGGTCGGCGTGATCAAGGAGATCAAGCAGGACGAGTACCGGGTGGCGATCACGCCGGCCGGGGTGCGCGAGTTCGTCGAGCATGGACATGAGGTCCTGATCGAGGACGGCGCCGGCGAAGGCAGTTCGATCTCGAATACGTCCTACGAGGCACAGGGTGCGCGCATCCTGCCGGATGCGGCAGCGGTCTTCGACGCGGCGGAGATGATCCTCCACGTCAAGGAGCTGCAGGCGCCCGAGATCGAGCGGCTGAAGCCCGAGCACCTGCTTTTCACCTATCTGCACCTCGCCCCCGATCCGGAGCAGACCGTCAACCTGATGAAGTCCGGCGCGACCTGCGTCGCGTACGAGACGGTCGAGGACGGGGACGGACGCCTGCCGCTGCTCGCGCCGATGAGCGAGATCGCCGGCCGGATCGCGACCCAGGCCGGCGCCTTCATGCTCGAGAAGCCGATGGGCGGCCGCGGCGTCCTGCTCGGCGGCGTGCCCGGGGTCGCCGCGGCGACGGTGATGGTGATCGGCGGCGGCGTGGTCGGAACCAACGCCGCCTTCATCGCGATGGGCATGGCCGCCGACGTCTTCATCCTCGATCGGTCGATCGATCGCCTGCGCGAGCTCGACACCCTGTACGCGCGCGAGGCCTCGACCGTCTACTCGACGACCCTCGCGGTCGAGGAGCTGCTCCCGAAGGCGGACCTGGTGATCGGGGCGGTTCTCGTTCACGGTGCGCGGGCGCCCTGGGTAGTGAAGCGTGAGCAGCTGAAGTTGATGAAGCCGGGCGCGGTGCTGGTCGACGTGGCGATCGACCAGGGCGGCTGCTTCGAGACTTCGCGTCCCACCACGCACCGGGATCCGACCTACGAGGTCGACGGGATCACCCACTACTGCGTCGCCAACATGCCCGGCGCGGTGCCGATCACTTCGACCCAGGCGCTCACCAACGCCACTCTTCCGTACGCCCTGGCCCTGGCCGACAATGGCATCCAGGCGGCGGTTCAGCGCAATCCGGGGCTCCGACCCGGAATCAACGTGGCGGCCGGCAAGGTGACCCATGAGAGTGTGGCCGAGGGCACCGGCCAGCAGTACGTGCCCGTCGAGGAAGCACTCGGCTGGGTCTGACCCGGTCAAAACACCAGTCAAGTCCCAACCACAGGAGCGAGATGGCAATCACGGAGAAGCTGAAACTTCGCAACATGATCGATGGCGAATTCGTCGACCCGGTCGATGGCGGCAGCGAGGAGGTGATCAACCCCGCGACCGGTGAGGTGATCGCCGAGGCGCCGCTCTCGGGCGTGGAGGACGTGAACCGCGCGGTCGCGGCCGCCAAGGCCGCGTTCGAGAACGGGTGGGCGACCACCACGCCGCGCGAGCGCTCCGACCGACTGCTCGCCCTGGCTGACGCGATCATCGAGCATGGTGACGAGCTGACCGACCTCGAGTCGGCCGATGCCGGCAAGCCCCGTCAGGCCTTCATCGAGGAGGAGCTCGACACCACGGCCGACCACATCCGTTACTTCGCGACCGCCGCCCGCAACCTCGAGGGCAAGGCCGCGATGGAGTACCTGGAGGGCCACACCTCCTTCATCCGTCGCGAGCCGGTCGGCCCGGTGGCTCAGATCACGCCGTGGAACTACCCGCTGATGATGGCGGCCTGGAAGCTCGGCCCGGCGCTCGCGACCGGCAACACCCTGGTTCTCAAGCCGGCCGAGTCAACCCCGGTCTCGACCCTCCAGACCCTGGCCCGGATCTGCGCCGAGGTCTTCCCGCCCGGCGTGACCAACTTCATCGGTGGCCACGGTGACCCGGCCGGGTCGGCCCTGGTGACCCACCCGGACATCAAGATGGTCTCGCTGACCGGTTCGATCGGCACCGGCAAGTGGATCGCCAAGGCGGCGGCCGACTCGCTGAAGCGGGTTCACCTCGAGCTGGGCGGCAAGGCACCGGTGATCGTCTTCGACGACGCCGACCTGGACGCCGTCTACGAGACGATCGCCGGCACGGCCCTCTTCAACGCCGGTCAGGACTGCACCGCGGCGACCCGCATCCTCGCCGGCCCGAAGGTGTACGACGACGTGGTCAACGGCCTCGCGAACGAGGCCAAGGGCTACGTGATGGGTGATCTCGACAGCGCCGAGACGACCCTGGGCCCGGTCAACTCGGCCAAGCAGCTCCAGCACGTGACCGGCCTGATGGATCGGGCCCCCTCTCACGCCCAGGTGGTGACCGGCGGCAAGCAGGCCGATCTTCCCGGCTTCTTCGTCGAGCCGACCGTGATCGCCGACCTCCAGCAGGATGACGAACTGATCCAGAACGAGATCTTCGGCCCGGCGATGACCGTGCAGCGCTTCACCGACGAGGAAGAGGCGATCAAGTGGGCCAACGGCACCAAGTACGGGCTGGCCTCATCGGTCTGGACCCGCGACGTGGGGCGCGCGATGCGGGTCACCAATGCCCTCCGCTTCGGCGCGGTCTGGGTCAACGACCACATCCTGATGGCGGTCGAGATGCCCCACGGCGGATACAACGAGTCCGGCTACGGCAAGGACATGAGCATGTACTCCCTTGAGGACTACACCCAGGTCAAGCACGTGATGATCAACAATCAGTAGCCGGAGCAACCAGATTCGGCGAGCTTCGCCCCGCCTGCGGCCGGTGGGACCGGCCCCGACAAGCGCCTGGCCGGCATTTTCGTGAAATAACCACGAAAATGCCGGCCAGGATGCCGAGGTCGCGGTCAGCTCGCAGTCAGGTGATCTCGGCCATGATCGGAGAGCGGCTCCTCAGGGCATCGAGGATCCTCCTGATCACGTAGTCCGGGCGGTACTTGAGCATCCGATAGGTGAAACGGAGGACTATCCATCCGTTCGCGCGAAGGTCATTGTTCCGTTCGGTGTCTCGCTCGAACGACCCGTGGCCGCGATGAAACTCGTAGCCGTCGACCTCGACCGCCACCCGGTGAAGCGGCCAGCGAAAGTCGACCAGGTGCCCTTGCGTGTCGCGGTTGACCTCCGGCGGCGGGACCTTTCTCCGCTCGGTGAGATCTATGAGGAGAACCTCCAGCAGTGACAGTGCATCCTCGATGTGGGGCAGACGGCAATCGGTCGACTGGCGGAAGGTCGCGCCTCCTTTCAAGCCGTGGCTGAGCTCGACGCAGCTTTCGAGCCGCCGGTCATCGAGTCCCTTCTTCCGGTCCGCTTCCCAGAAGGCGTGCTGGAACCTCTCTTCGCTCAACTGGCCGGCGAGATGCAGCAGCAGCGGCTCGACGTGAAGGATCGGAATTCCCTGGAACCGGGTGGTGTGATCGTCCCGGAGCCAGCGGCAACGACTGGTTTGAAGACGCGCGCACGAGCTGTGCCCCTGCGCCTTCAGCCGGACCTTCTCCCGGCGCCCGTCATTGCCCGGGCGGATCACGAACACGGGAGACTGGGGTCTGTCCTGAAAACCCCAGGCGATCGCGGCGGTCCGCCCGGCGAGAACCGCACCCGAACCGGACGCCAGCACGCAGGCCATCCAAAGCCCATGCACGGAGAATTCGGGCCTGCCGACCGAGTAGACCCCGGTCAGCAGGCGGAAGAGCAAATGGGATCGCAAGCCGTAATCGATGGCTTCGCTCGGTGCGCCCATCCCAATCAGTTGGGACCTCGCAACGACGCCGTGCTGGCGCCGGGCGAGCTCAAGGCACTGGCTGCGAAATGGGACAGGCTGCGCGACCATCTCCTGATGGTTCAGGAGAAGTGCTCACACGTGGCTCTACAGGTGCAACAACGTAGTGCACCGCTCGCGACGAGTGAACCTAGGCGGGGCTGCGGATAGCGGTGTTCGCGGCCTCGATCGCGTTGCCATCGAGTCCGGCCGGGATATTCGTGGTTATTTCACGAGTATCCCGGCCAGGCTCTGGGAGGCCGGTTGTCTGCGGTGGTCGGCCGTCAGGTCAGCTGCACCCGGCGGTTGCCTGGGCGCTCTTTGCCTCCAGGTCGGTTTTGGCGGCAGCCACGGCCGACCTCTGGTTCTTGACCGTCGTCTGGGCCTGCCCGAGCTTCTTCTTGGCTCGCTTGAGCTTCTTGTTCGCCTGCTTGAGCTTCTTCTTGGCCCTGGCCTTCTTCTTCCGCGGTGCCTTGCGCACGGCCTTCTTCGCCTTGGCTACGGCCTTCTTCGCTTTGGTCGCAGTTTTCTTCGCCTTGGTGGCGGTCTTGCTCACCTTGGTCAACCTCTCGTTGGCGACGCTCAGGGCCGACTGGGCTTGGGCGGCAGCGGTTTGCGCGGCGCTGCAGCCGACCGGCTTGGCCCCGGAGCCGAGCAAGTTCGAGTCTGCGTGGACGCCGGGGAAGTTGGCCTGGGTGGCGATCAGCTTGGCGAGCGCATTCACCTGGGTGCTGACCGACGGCGCGGCGACCCGCGTATAGATGGTCGGCTTGTTCGGCTTGGCGCAGCCGTCACCCCAACTCACCACGCCCACGATCCGGCGGCCGCCGCCGTCGACTGGCACGGTGAGCGGACCGCCGCTGTCGCCCTGGCAGGTGCCGGAACCGCCTGTCGTGATACCCGCGCAGAGCATGTTGCTGGCGTTGAAGGCGGCACCGTAGGAGTCGGCGGCGCCACAGACCGAGTCCGCGAGCACGGGGACGCTCAGCGCTTTCAGGACCGGGCTGGCAGGACCGCCCTGCTGGATGTTGCCGAAGCCGGCGACCAGCGCCGTGCGGCCGGTTTTCCAGACGCTTGCCTCATCGGGACCGGCAATCTTGAGGACCGGCCGAGAGGAGGGCGTCTGAAGCGCGATGAATCCGTAGTCGTTCTCGCCGGTGCCGCCGCCGTCCAGCGGCTGGTAGTTGTTGGCGATTCCCCAGCCGGCGATGTTCAGTTCCTCACCGCCGGTCGCTGCCGTGCTGCGGCTGGTGAAGGCTTGCATGGGGCCCAGGTTGCCCCAGTAGTCCCCGTTTTCGGCGCTGTAGAGGCAATGAGCCGCTGTCAACACGAGCATCGGGTGCACCAGCGCCCCGCCACAGAAGTGCTGTCCGTTGAGCGTGATCTCGACCAGCCAGGGATGCTGGCTGAAGGTGGTCTCGCTGCCACCGACGATCTGCGGCGATCGCGCATTCGGAACCTCGAATCCGGCTGGCACATCGCCTGAGCCGCTGGCTTTTTGCGGCGTCAGTGTCGCGACGAGAAACAGAATGACGGCGACCGGCAGCAGGATTGCTGCGCGGCAGACTGGACTGCGGCCTGAAACGACCATGTGATCCCCCTATGTGGCTTGTGTGGCGGCAAAAAAGGTGCTGTGACCGGACCATAACAGCGCTTTGTGCCGTCTGCCAAATACGGGGCGGTCAGAGGCCGAAGGTCTTGCCGATGATGTCCTTCATGATCTCGTCGGTGCCGCCGCCGATCGGTCCGAGTCGGGCGTCGCGGAGTGCCCGCTCGATCCCGTACTCCTTCATGTACCCGTAGCCACCGTGGATCTGCAAAGCCTGGTCGGCGACCTCGACCAGGGCGCGCTGGGTCATCAGCTTGGTCATCGCGACCTCGCGGATCACCCCCTCACCCTGGTCAAATCGGCGCAGCGTGTCATAGGTGAGGGTCTTCGCGGCAGCCGCCGTGGTGGCCATCTCGGCGATCTTGTGGCGGATCGCCTGGAAGGAGCCGATCGAACGGCCAAACGCCCGGCGCTCGTCGGCGTATCTCAGCGCGGTCTCGATCAGGCCATCCATGGCGCCCACCGCGCCGATCGCCATCAGAAGCCGCTCCCAGGCGAAGTTGGCCATGATCAGCTGGAAGCCGCCGTTCTCCTCGCCGAGCAGGTGCTCCGCCGGCACCTCGACGTCAGTGAAGGCGATCTCGCCGGTGTCGGACGCGTGCCAGCCCATCTTCTCCAGCTTCGAGACGACCTCGTAGCCGGGCGAGTCGGTCTCGATAACCAGGAAGGAGATGCCGTTGTGGCCGCCCTCCTCGGTGGTCTTGACCGCACAGACCAGGAAGTCGGCCCGGACTCCGTTGGTGATGAAGGTCTTCGAGCCATTGACCACGTAGCCACCCTCGACCGGCCGGGCGGTGGTACGGATCGAAGCGACGTCCGAGCCGGCCCCGGGCTCGGTGATGCCGAGGGCACCGATCTTCTGGCCCCGGATGCCCGGAACCAGCCAGCGCTGACGCTGCCACTCGTTCCCGAACTTGAAGATCGGCGGCATCGCGATCGACGCGTGGGCGTTCAGTCCCGCGGCAACCCCGCCCGAAGCGCCGCGCCGGGAGAGCTCCTCGACCCAGATCGCATCGTGCAGGTAGGTGCCGCCCTGACCGCCGTAGCTTTCCGGGAACTTGAGGCCGAGGAAGCCGAGCTCGCCGCAGCGCTCGAAAAGCTCGCGTGGGAAGAGCCGGGCGTCTTCCCACTCGTCGACCTTTGGGGCGATCTCGTTTACGACGAATCGACGGACCGACTCCCTGAGCTCTTCGTGCTCCCGCTCGAAGGGCGGGGGAATGCCGGGGCCGGCCGCCCCGGCCTCACTCATCGATGGAGCTCATGTTGGCGTAGCGGTCACCCTGCGGCTGCGGCAGCGCGTTCAGCTCGGCGAGATCCTCCTCGCTCAGCTTGACCCCGGCCGCCGCGGCGTTCTCCTCGACCCGATGGGTCTTCTTCGTACCGGGGATCGGCACGAAGCCGTCTCCCTGGGCGAGCACCCAGGCGATCGCCATCTGGGCCGAGGTGACCTGGTGCTTCTCGGCCAGCGTTTCCAGAGCTTCGACGATCTTCAGGTTGGCGCTCATGTTCTCCTCGCTCATGCGGGGGTCATGCTCGCGGAAGTCGCCGGAGCCGAAGTCAGCGCCGGAGCGGAAGCGGCCGGTGAGGAATCCGCGGCCGAGCGGGGAGTAAGGCACGAAGCCGATGCCGAGCTCCTCCAGGGTCGGGATGACCTTGTCGGTGGCGCCGCGTTCAAACAGCGAGAACTCTGTCTGCAGGGCGGAGATCGGGTGGACCGCGTTCGCCCGGCGGATGTTCTCGGCCGAGGCTTCCGAAAGGCCGAGGTAGCGGACCTTGCCGGCTTCGACGAGTTCCGCCATGGCGCCCACCGTCTCCTCGATCGGCACCGTCTGGTCTACCCGGTGCTGGTAGTAGAGGTCAACGTGGTCGAGCCCGAGCCGCCTCAGCGAGCCGTCGATCGACTCTCGAACGTACTCGGGGCGGCCGTTGACGTTGCGTTCACGCGGGTTGTCGCCGCGGACAATCCCGAACTTGGTCGCCAGCACGACCTGATCCCGGCGGTCGGCGATCGCCCGGCCGACCAGCTCCTCGTTGGCGCCCCGGCCGTACATGTCGGCCGTGTCCAGGAAGTTCACCCCCAGCTCGAGGGCCCGGTGAATCGTTGCGATCGACTCCGCCTCGTCGCCTTCACCGTAGAACTCTGACATGCCCATGCAGCCCAGCCCGATCGCGGAGACCTCGAGCCCAACGCTGCCAAGTTTGCGAATTTCCATCAGCCGATCATAGAACCGGCCCGGCATCGGCCTGCCCCGGGCCGGACCGGCAGCCGTGCAAGAAAAACGCCCCGGAACCCGGGGCGTTTACTCAGTTGCTGCTTCGGCTGGCCTAGAAGCCGCCGGGATGCCTGACGCTGAAGCCGCGCGGGGAACGGATCGCCGTGCTCCAGCGGTTGCCGCCGGTGGAGCTCATGTTCGAAGTGTCGAAGGAAAGGCCGGCAACGACCATGTACATGTGGCCGCCGTTGGCGTAGGTGGTGATCCACTTGCCCTTGCCCGGCCGCTTCCAGCGCATGAAACCGCCGGAGGGCATCGGCGACCTGACGAAGCCGCCAGCGCGAAGCGCGAAGCTGACCGAACCGGAACAGTCGTAGCCGGGTGAACCGCGAAAGCGGAGATTGTGCCCGCCACCGTAGGTGTACCGCTTGAGGCGGATCTTGTTCGCGGCGGCGATCACGCGCTTGACCGCGGCCGGAGCGGTGTCCGGGGCGTAGGCGATGCCGCGGATCAGCCGGGCCTTCTTGAACGGCTTGCACTTGGTCGGGGCAAGCGTCAGGCCGCCGCTCGAGGCGTCCTTGCAGCCGGCCACGGCCGGCGAAGCGAAGGCGGAAAGAGTGAGGAAGGTCAGTGCGGCCAGGGTGGTGGCCAGTGCAAGGGCGCGAAGTGCGGCGACATTGCGAGGCGACTGAACTTTGCTGTACGGGTTGATACCGAACTCCTTTGTCGGCCTACGGGGTTAGCTGTCGGGCTGGCGCTTTAGGAGCAGCGCTCCCACCTGAATCAGTGGGTTCGCCCCAGAAACTTGGTTCCCCCGCTCCCGGTCACAGAGTGAGTCGGGATTCGGCGTCTCGGTTTTGAACTTGCGAGATAATAGACGATCTGCATGTCATTCGCTAACAAACCCTCGATTCCCCCCGTTTATCCCTGCAATTTCCGGGATAGAACAAGGAGTCGGGCGGGGTCCGACCCGCCAACATAAGGAGTCGGCACCGCCTTCGGCGGGCCTCCCAGTTAAACCCGCCGGCCTACAGAGACAATTGATGGATAGGCCGGCTCTGGTTGGGGTGTCAGATGGGGCGGGTTGAACTGGGAGGCGGAGCGCAGCTCGCCGACTCCTTGTGTCGGCTAGGTTTGACTGGTGGAAATTGCTGGTAAGAAGGTGCTTCTGACTGGTGCGACCGGAGGTCTTGGCCGCGCCATCGCGGGCACCCTTGCCGGGGCCGGTGCGGAGTTGATTCTCACCGCCCGATCGGCCGAGGCGCTGGAGCAGATGGCCCGCGGACTGCCGGGTGGCGGCCACGCGACCCTGCCCGTTGATCTCGGCGTTCCGGGTGCCGCGCTTGACCTGGCGGCGACCGCCGGCGAGGTGGACATCGCCGTGGGCAACGCGGCCCTGCCGAGCACCGGCCGGTTGACCGACCTGACCGACGAGCAGGTCTCCCGCATGCTCCGGATCAACCTCGAGGCGCCGATCCTCCTCGCCCAGGCCTTGCTGCCCGGGATGCTGGAGCGGAACCGGGGCAAGCTGGTCATGATCGGATCGCTCTCCGGCAAGGCGGGCAGTCCCCGCTCCTCGATCTACAACGCGACCAAGTTCGGGCTCCGCGGGTTCGTCTTCGGCCTCGCCCAGGACCTCGCGGGAACCGGGGTGAGCGCCACCCTGGTCGCACCCGGGTTCGTTCGCGAGGCCGGCATGTTCGCCGACTCGGGAGCCGCCGCGCCGGCCGGAATGGGAACCACCACCCCGGACCGGGTTGCGGCTGCGGTGCTGAAGGCGATCGGCTCGGAGCGGGTCGAGATCTCCGTGGCCCCGATCGTCCAACGCACCATGGCCCACCTCGGCCTGATCAGCCCCCATCTTTCCCACCGGATCCAGTCCGGCCCGGCCGGCCAGAAGGCCGCCGATTCGGTCGCCCGCGGACAGACCGAGAAACGTTGACCCTCACACACTCAAGCGAGAGAAGAAAGACATGAGCAGCAATTCATTCGGAAGCAAAGACAAGATTGAAGTAGGCGGACGGAGCTACGAGATATTCCGCCTTGATGCACTGCAGGCGAAGTTCGACGTCGCCCGCCTGCCTTACTCGATCAAGGTTCTGCTCGAGAACGTGCTCAGACTCGAGGACGGCGTTTCGGTGACCGCCGAGGACATCGAGGCGATCGCCTCCTGGGACGCGAAGGCCGAGCCGTCGGTCGAGATCCCCTTCCAGCCGGCTCGGGTTCTGATGCAGGACTTCACCGGGGTGCCGGCCGTGGTCGACCTGGCCGCGATGCGTGACGCGATGGCCGACATCGGCGGCGACGTCTCGGCGATCAACCCGCTGGTGGACGTTGACCTGGTGATCGACCACTCGGTCCAGGTCGACGCCTTCGGCAACGGCATGGCCTTCGAGATCAACGCCGAGAAGGAGTTCGAGCGCAACCAGGAGCGCTACGAGTTCCTCAAGTGGGGCCAAGGCTCTTTCGACAACTTCCGTGTGGTCCCGCCGGCCACCGGCATCTGTCACCAGGTCAACCTCGAGTACATCGCCCAGGTCGTCTACTCCCGCGAGAACGACGGTGTGCTCCAGGCCTATCCCGACACTCTGGTCGGCACCGACTCGCACACCACCATGGTCAACGGCCTCGGCGTGCTCGGCTGGGGCGTCGGCGGGATCGAGGCGGAGGCCGCGATGCTCGGCCAGCCGGTCTCGATGCTGCTGCCACAGGTGATCGGCTTCAAGCTGCACGGACGGCTTCCGGCCGCCGCCACCGCGACCGACCTCGTCCTGACCGTGACCGAGATGCTGCGCGAGCGCGGGGTGGTCGGCAAGTTCGTCGAGTTCTACGGCCCGGGTCTCTCGAACCTGCCGCTGGCCGACCGCGCCACCTTGGGCAACATGTCGCCCGAGTTCGGTTCGACCTGTGCGATCTTCCCGCCTGACGCGGAAACCCTCCGCTACCTCGAACTGACCGGACGCCCGACCGAGACCATCGAACTGGTCGATGCCTACGCGCGGCTCCAGGGAACCTTCCACACGGAGGATTCCGAGGACCCGGTCTTCACCGACACACTGGAGCTGGAGCTGGACTCGGTCGTACCTTCGATCGCCGGCCCGAAGCGGCCTCAGGACCGCGTCAAGCTGAGCGACGCGAAGCCCGCCTTCCTCGAGGCGCTGAACGAGTTCGACGAGGAAGCATCGAGCCAGCTGAGCGCTTACGACGAGGCTCTCGACGAGTCTTTCCCCGCCTCGGACCCCCCCGGTGACGACCACGTCAGGAGTGAGCTCGGCAAGCCGGCCGGGGCACCGTCAGGCGCCGCGGTCCAGGGTGAGCGCTGCACCAAGGACAAGATCCCGGTCACGCTCGAGGACGGCACCAGCTTCGACCTCGATCACGGCCGGGTGGTGATCGCCGCGATCACTTCCTGCACCAACACCTCGAACCCGTACGTGATGATCGGGGCCGGGCTGCTCGCCCGCAACGCGCTGGCCAAGGGTCTGAAGCGGAAGCCCTGGGTCAAGACTTCGCTCGCCCCGGGTTCGACCGTGGTCACCGATTATCTCGATCAGGCCGGCCTGACCCAGTACCTTGACGAGCTCCAGTTCAACCTGGTCGGCTACGGCTGCACCACGTGCATCGGCAACTCCGGGCCGCTCGCCCCGGAGATCTCGGCCGCGGTCGACGAGAAGGATCTGGTCGTCTGCTCGGTCCTCTCCGGCAACCGGAACTTCGAGGGTCGGATCAGCCAGGACGTGAAGGCGAACTACCTCGCCTCGCCGCCGCTGGTCGTCGCCTACGCCCTGGCCGGCCGCATGGACATCGACATCCAGAACGACCCGTTGGGCGAGGATCCGGACGGCGAGCCGGTCTACCTCGATGACATCTGGCCTGACCCGGAAGAGGTCGCGCAGGTGGTCGGGGACTCGATCCGCCGCGAGATGTTCGAGAAGAACTACGGCGATGTGTTCAAGGGCGACACCAACTGGCAGGAAGTCTCGGTCCCGGAAGGCGACCGCTACACCTGGCCCGACTCCACCTACGTCCGCAAGCCTTCGTTCTTCGAGGACATGCCGGCCGACCCGCCCGGCCTGGATCCGATCCGGGGCGCCCGCGTGCTGGCCAAGCTGGGCGACTCGATCACTACCGACCACATCTCGCCCGCCGGTGCGATCAAGAAGGACAGCCCGGCCGGCGCCTGGCTGATCGAGCAGGGCGTCGGCCCGGCCGACTTCAACTCCTACGGGTCACGCCGCGGAAATCATGAGGTAATGGTGCGGGGCACCTTCGCCAACATCCGCCTTCGCAACCAGCTGGTCGAGCGCTCGGGTGGCTACACGACGCATTTCCCGACCGGGGTCGAGATGTCGATCTTCGATGCCGCCCGGACCTACGGGGACGAGGGCGTGCCGCTGGTCGTGCTGGCCGGCAAGGAGTACGGCTCCGGCTCGTCTCGCGACTGGGCCGCGAAGGGCACCCGGCTGCTCGGCATCCGGGCCGTGATCGCGGAGAGCTACGAGCGGATCCACCGTTCGAACCTGATCGGCATGGGCGTGGTTCCGCTCCAGTACCCGGACGGCGAGAGCACCGAATCTCTCGGCCTGACCGGGGAAGAGGTGATCACGGTCGGTGACCTGAAGAACGGCGAGGCGAAGACGGTCACCGTGACCGCCGAACGTGAGGGCGCCGCGCCGATCACCTTCGAGGCGACGGTCCGGCTCGACACCCCGAACGAGGTCCGCTACATAGGCAACGACGGCATCCTGCAGACGGTCCTGAGGGACCTCAACAAGTAAGTCAGGTTCCCGAGCGTAGGAGGACGATCCGGTTCTTGCCCCTGGTCAGGGTGAGAACCGGGCCGGCGATACGTGCCTTGACCCCCTTGGTCAGCAGGCGGCTGAGCCAGCCGTCGTGGAAGGGGAAGCACATCATCGCGGTCGAGTAGGTCTCGCCGACCCATCTCAGGCGCCCCTGCCGGACCGCGTACTCGCCGCCCATCGAGTTGCAGCCGATCGAGGCGAGCATCAGCGGCCCCTGGGCCTGCCTGTCCTGATCGTCGTGCTGCGGCAGCGGGCCGGTGGTGAAGTCGAGGGTCATGTTGTCTCGCTTCACCTTCCGGCCCTTGATGAGGGTGGACCGGAACGACTTGCCGTCGAGGGACTCCATGGTCGCCGGCCGGCCCGGGAAGTCCTCGACGAGGACGATCTTCACGCGCCCGCCTCGAGCGGTGAGGACGAGGCGATTGCCGACCTCGCGTACCTTCATGCCCTTCTCGAGCAGCTTCCTGATCCGCGGGTCCGGGTCGATCTGGCAGCCCATCAGCGTTCCCTCGAATCCGCCGAAGGCGATCAGACGGCCGCCGCGGATCCTGAACCGGGAGCCGTTCGAGTTGCAGCCGGCCCCGAAGACCAGGGTCGGCACGGCCGCCTGGTCGGGGTGGCTCGCGTGCTCGAAGAAACTGATGTTGAACCCACGAGGGCGGACCTGGGCGAGGCCCTTGGTCTTGACCGAACGGTAGCTGTGGTCGAGCAGGGACGAAACCTCGGGGACCTGGCCGCCGGCCGGCTTCGCCGAAGCGGTCCCGACAGCGGCCATCAACAGCCCGACAGCGACTACTCCGGCCAAAGAAACAACTCTCAAAAGACGGTCCATGTCGTTCCTACGCTAACAACGGTCAATCCGTCACATCAATATCGGCGGGCGAGGGTCGCGGGAGGCAGGGGGTCCGCGCGACCCTCACCACGCCTGCGCGTCGGTAGCCAGGGAGGGATGCCGACGCGAACGCCTCCGGGGGATAAACCGCCGGAAGCGGGCTTTGAAAATTTCATGTGGGTTGCGACCCGTTCGGGGCGCTCGGTCCGATCCTGCTCCTTCCCGTTTCTCCCTACTTCCAATACGGACCTGCAAACGACTTTATACACCTATTGCGGACGCGCGTCAATTCCCAGTCCTGATGCGGACGGGCGCCTCATGAACATTGTTCGATTAAGCCGTTGCGGGACGCCGAATCACGGGGTGAGCGCGCTGAGGACGATGCGTTCCTGTTCCCGGATGTGGGCCACCGAGTAGCCCTCGCTGGGACTGGAGCGTTCAGGCCGGCCGATGTAGTCCAGCCGGACGCCTTCGGGCAGCAGGTCCGGCAGCCGTCGGCGCATCACGCTCCAGGCACCCATGTTGGCCGGTTCTTCCTGGGCCCAGACGACTTCCTTCAGGTTCGGGTAGGCCTTTATCAACTCGGCCAGCTGCTGGCGCGCGAACGGGTAGAGCAGCTCGACCCGGGCGACCGCGACCTTCTCGGCATCCTCGCGCGGGGTGGCGGAGTCGATGTCGTAGTAGATGCGGCCCGAGCAGAGCACCAGGCGTTCGACCTTGTCGCGGCGCTGAACCGCGCGCGGGTCGTCGAGGATGAAGTGGAAGTGCTCGTCGGTGAGCTGGTCCAGTGAGGCGGTCGCGGCAGACTGGCGCAGCAGCCCCTTGGGGGTGAAGACGATCAACGGGCGGGCCTTCTTGATCATCGCCTGGCGCCGCAGCAGATGGAAGTACTGGGCCGCCGTGGACGGGTTCGCGACCCGCATCGATCCTTCGGCCGCCAGCGAGAGGAAGCGCTCCATGCGGGCGCTCGAGTGTTCCGGCCCGGCACCCTCGTGGCCGTGCGGCAGCAACAGGGTGAGGCGCGAGGTCAGGCCCCACTTCGACTCGCCGGAGGCGATGAAGCTGTCGATGATCACCTGGGCGGAGTTCGCGAAGTCGCCGAACTGGGCTTCCCAGAGGACCAGCGCATCCGGGTTGGATGAGGCGTAGCCGTACTCGAAGCCGAGGCAGGCGTTCTCGGAAAGCGGGCTGTTGTACAGCTCGAACGGCGCCGCGGCATCCTTCAGGTGCTGGATCGGCGCGTACTTGATGCCGGTCTTCTCGTCGTGGAGCACCAGGTGGCGCTGGGAGAAGGTGCCGCGCTCGGTGTCCTGGCCGGTCATGCGGACGTGCTTGCCTTCCGTGGTCAGCGAGGCGAGCGCCAGCGCTTCCGCGTGGGCGAACTCGATCCCGCCCTCTTCGAGCGCCTCGATCCGGCGGTTGAGCGGCTTGCGGAGCTTGCGATGGATGGTGAAGCTGGCCGGCACCTCGAGCAGCTCCTGGTTGAGCTCACGCAGGCGGTCGGCCGGGACGGCGGTCTGGACCGGCGGGCTGGCCGAGCGATCGAGCTCCCCGGTGCCGACGTTGGTGACGGTCGGGTCCTCGTAGACGCCGGTGTCCATCTTCTCGCGCAGGGTGTCCAGCGTCTGCTTGAGGAAGGAGCGGCGCTCGCCGGCCGCGGCCTCCACCTCTTCCGGGGTGACCACCTTCTGTTCGAGCAGCTGCTCGGTGTAGATCTCGGAGACCGGCTTGTGGGCCTTGATCTTGGCCGCCATGAGCGGCTGGGTGTAGGCCGGCTCGTCGGTCTCGTTGTGGCCGAAGCGGCGGTAGCCGATCACGTCGATCACGATGTCTCGGTGCCAGCGATCGCGGTAGGCCATGGCCAGCCGCATCGCCTGCGAGCAGGCTTCGACGTCATCCGCGTTCACGTGCAGGATCGGGACGTTGAAGCCCTTCGCCATGTCGGCCGCGTACGGGGTGGAGCGGCCGTCGGTCGGATCGGTGGTGAAGCCGATCTGGTTGTTCTCGATGATGTGGATGGTGCCGCCGACCGCGTAGCCGTCGAGCGACTGCAGATTGAAGGTCTCGGCGACCACTCCCTGGCCCGGGAAGGCGGCGTCTCCGTGGAGCACGACCGGGACCGCCAGGGTCGAGTCGTGATTGAGGTCGCCGGCCTCGATGTTGCTCTGCGAGTAGCGGGTCGCGCCGGTGACCACCGGGTCGACGAACTCGAGATGGCTCGGGTTGGGGTAGAGGTGGACGTTGATCTTCGTGCCGTCGTGGTGTTCCGCGACACCCTGGTGGCCGTAGTGGTACTTGACGTCACCGGTCCCGCCGTGCGGGATCGCGGCGACCGCCTTGACGTCCTCGATCCGCTTTCCGCCTTCGAACTCGGCGAAGATCGCCTCGGCCGGGCGGCGGACCGTGTGGGCGAGCACCGAGAGGCGGCCGCGGTGGGCCATGCCCAGCACCACTTCCTTGGCGCCACCGCGGGCGGCGAGCGTGGTCAGCTCGTCGAGCATGGTGACGATCGCGTCGAGGCCCTCGATCGAGAACATCTTCTGGCCGAGGTAGGCCTTCTCGAGGAAGCGCTCGAACTCGAACACGTCGATCAGCCGGTCGAGCAGGCGCTTCTGCTCGTCGGCGCTCAGCGCCTTTCGGTGCGCGCCGGTCTCGACCATCTCCCGCAGCCAGACCCGCTGGCTGTGGGAGGAGATGTGCTCGAACTGGTAGCCGATCGAGCCGGTGTAGGCCGCCTTCATCCGCGGCAGGGCCTCGAGCAGCGTTTCGCCCGGTACCCCGATGCGGAGGATCGAGGCCGGGATCTGGGCCATCAGCTCCGGGGTGAGGTGGACCGTCTCCGGATCGAGCGCGGGATCGCCCTTCGGCTCGGCCCCGAGCGGATCGAGATGGGCGGCCAGGTGGCCGTGGGTGCGGTAGGCCTTGAGCAGCGAAGTAGCGGCCTGGACCGCCTGCAGCAGTTCGGGGCTGGGAGCCTCCGCGATCGCGCTCGGGGCCGCCGCACCGGCGGCGGCCAGGGGCGGGGCCAGGCTCGCCTTCGGCTGGGCCGCGGTGAGTACCGTACGGTCCACGCCGAGGTCGTCGGCGACCGACTCATAGAACTCGCTGCCGCCGGCCAGCAGCCCGTCGAGCGTCTTGAGGAAGTTGCCGGACTCGGCGCCCTGGATGATCCGGTGGTCGTAGGTCGAGGTGAGGGTCATCACCTTGGAGACCCCGAGCGCCTCGATCTTCTCCTTGTCGGCGTGCGACCACTCGGGCGGATAGGCGATCGAGCCGGCGGCGACGATCGTGCCCTGGCCGGTCATCAGGCGTGGCACCGAGGCGACGGTGCCGATCCCGCCCGGGTTGGTCAGGGTGACGTTGGTCCCGGCGAAGTCATCCGGGGTGAGTCGGTTCTCGCGGGTCTTGGTGATCAGATCCTCGTAGTAGGTGTGGAAGGCCGGGAAATCCATCTGGTCGGCGCCCTTGATCGCCGGCACCATCAGGCTGCGGGAGCCATCCTTCTTCTCGACGTCGACCGCGATGCCGAGGTTGATCCGGCCGTCGGAGACGGAGAAGAGCTTGCCGTCCTTCTCTTCGAAGTGGCGGGCCATGACCGGCCACTGGCGGGCCGCCTGCACGATCGCCCAGGCGACCAGATGGGTGAAGGAGACCTTCATGCCGCGCTCGGCGAGGGCACCGTTCAGCCCCTTGCGCTTGGCGTCGAGGGTGTCGACCGCGATGGTGCGGAAGGAGGTGGCGGTGGGGATCGAGCGGCTCTCGTCCATCGCCTTGGCCAGCATCCCGGCCGGTCCCCGCAGCGCCTTCTCTTCGCGGTCGGCGGCCGGCCCGGCACCGTCGCCGGCTGCGAGCACGTCCGCCTTGGTCACCTTGCCGCCGGGACCGGTACCGGTCACCTGGCCCAAAGTCAGCCCCTTCGAGGCAGCGACCCGCTTGGCGATCGGCGTGGCACGGCCGTCGCCGACGTCGGTTGGGGTGGCGGGGGCTTCGGCCGGTGCGGCCGCGGGGGCGGCACCGTCGGCGGAGCCGGTGCCGGGGATCATCCGGCAGAGCGCCGCGCCGATCGGGATCTCCTGGTCGGGTTCGACCAGCAGCTCGGTGATCTCGCCGGCCTGCGGGGCGGGAACCTCGGCGTCCACCTTGTCGGTTGAGACCTCGACCAGCGTCTGGCCTTCGTCCACGTGATCGCCGACCGCGACGTGCCACTCGAGCACGGTCCCTTCGGTCACCGACTCGCCCATCTCGGGCATGGTCACTTCGATCGGCTCGGAGGGAGTTTCGGCCTCGGCCTCGGTGGCGGCGCTGCCGTTGGGGGAGCCGGAAGCCTTGGGTGTGACGTTGTCGCCCAGGTCGGCGTCGCCCTCGACCGTCGGCGTGGTCGCGGCGACCGGCCCGGAACCGCTGGTATCGGGGTCGATCACGGCCAGTACCGCGCCGATCGCGACCTCGTCATCGACCGCTGCACGCAGCTCGGTGACCGTGCCGGTGACCGGCGCGGGAACCTCGGCGTCGACCTTGTCGGTCGAGACTTCCACGAGGGTTGAACCCTCTTCGATTTGATCGCCGACCGCCACGTGCCACTCGAGCACGGTCCCTTCGGTCACCGACTCGCCCATCTCGGGCATCGTCACTTCAACAGCCGTTGCTTCTGCCATGTCTGGTTCAAGTGTATGGATTCGGTCAAGCGAGGCCCTCCACCTCTGAACAAGCCGGATGAGGAATTCCAAAACGGGCTTCCGATACCCCGTTTTGCCGGTGGTTGTAGGGTCTCGGCAGGTCCGCCCATCGGGGCCGTCCCAGTAACTGAAGCTCGGAGGAGGAGCGATGGATTACTTCATCACCGGAGGCACCGGATTCATCGGTCGCTACCTGATCGAGAGGCTGCTCAAGCGGGATGGAACGGTGTACGTCCTGGTGCGGGAGGGATCGCGCGGGAGACTCGAGGAAATGCGGGCCGGCTGGGGTGAAGCGGGCGCGCGCGTGGTGCCGGTGGTCGGTGATCTCGGTCAGGCGAATCTCGGTCTCAGCGCGGAACAGATCGCCGAGCTGAAGGGGATCGACGCCTTCTACCACCTGGCCGCGATCTATGACATGGAGGCCGACGAGGAGGCGATCCGGGCCGGCAACATCGAGGGCACGATCAACGCGGTCGACCTCGCCAACGAGCTCGAGGTCGGCTGCTTCAACCTCGCCTCTTCGATCGCCGCGGCCGGACTGTTCAAGGGGACGTGGCGCGAAGACTTCTTCGAGGAGGCCGAGAACCTCGACAAGCACGCCTACTTCCGGACCAAGCACGAGTCGGAGCGGATCGTCCGCGAGCGCCTGACCGTGCCGTGGCGGATCTACCGGCCCGGGATCGTGGTCGGTGATTCCGAGACCGGCCAGATGGACAAGGTCGACGGCCCCTACTACTTCTTCAAGCTGATCCAACGGCTGCGGAACGTGCTGCCGCCGTGGGCCCCGACGGTCGGGATCGAGGGCAAGCAGATCAATGTGGTGCCGGTCGATTTCGTCGCCGACGCGATCGACCACATCAGCCATCAGGACGGCAAGGACGGGATGACCTTCCACCTGACCGACCCGAACCCGCTGCGGGCCGGTCAGATCATCAATCTCTTCGCGCGCTCGGCCAACGCGCCGCAGATGTCGATGCGGCTCGACCCGCAGATGCTGGAGATCGTGCCGCCGGCGGTCCGCGGCGGCCTGATGATGCTGCCCCCGGTCAAGCGGATCACCGACCAGGTCCTCGATGACCTCGGGATCCCGCGCGAGGTGCTGGTCTACGTCAACTACCCGACCAAGTTCGACTGCACCAACACGCTGGAGGCGCTGGAGGGCACCGACATCGCGGTCCCGCCGCTCGCCTCATACGCCGACCGGCTCTGGGACTACTGGGAGCGGAACCTCGACCCGGACCTGTTCAAGGACCGCTCGCTCGGCGGCGCGATCGGCGGCAAGGTCGTGATGATCACCGGCGCCTCTTCGGGGATCGGCGAGGCCGCGGCGATGAAGGCCGCCGCGGCCGGCGCCAAGGTGCTGCTGGTCGCCCGCAGCCGCGACAAGCTGGAGGAGATCCAGGCGGTGATCGCCGAGGAGGGAGGCGAGGCGTTCATCCACACGGCCGACCTCTCCGACCCCGAGGACATCGACCGCATGGCCGACGAGGTGCTGGCCGAGCACGGTCACGTCGATGTGCTGGTCAACAACGCCGGTCGCTCGATCCGCCGCTCGGTGGCGCTGTCATATGACCGCTTCCACGATTACGAGCGCACCATGCAGCTCAACTACTTCGGCTCGCTGAAGCTGATCCTGAAGCTGCTGCCGCGGATGCGGGAGCGCAAGTCCGGCCACATCATCAACATCTCCTCGATCGGGGTCCAGACCAACACCCCGCGCTTCTCGGCCTACGTCGCCTCGAAGGCGGCGCTGGACGCGTTCAGCCGCTGCATCGGCTCCGAGATCATCGACGACAAGGTGCACATCACGACCATCCACATGCCGCTGGTGCGGACCCCGATGATCGCTCCGACCAAGATGTACGACGCCTTCCCGACGATCAGCCCGGACGAGGCGGCGGAGATGATCACCGGTGCGATGATCCGCAAGCCGAAGAAGGTGGCGACCAAGCTCGGCAACTTCGGCGAGCTGATGTACAGCATCTCCCCGAAGGCCTCGGACGCGATCCTCAACACCGGCTACAAGCTCTTCCCCGACTCCAAGGCGGCGAAGGGCGAGAAGGAGGGCCAGGGCGAATCGGACAAGGCACCCTCGACCGAGGCGGTCGCCTTCGCGCATCTGCTCCGCGGCGTCCACTGGTAGGCGAGGCGGGCGGCGATGGCCGGGGACCGCAGGCTGAAGCACTGGGGCTGGGGGTACGAGGACCAGCAGCGGCCGCATGAGGAAACTGTCGCGGCGGCCGAAGGCATCATCCCGATGCTCGGCTTCGGCCAGGACCCGCTGCGGCCCGTCCCGCTCGACGAGGTCGAGCTTCGCGCTCCCCGGCTGGCTTCACCAGGTGGGATCTTCACCGACGAGCGGCACCAGCGGGCGGTCCACGCGCTCGGCAAGGCCTACCGCGACATCGTCCGCGGCTTCTACGGGCAGTTCGACACCCCGCCCGACCTGGTCGCCTTTCCGGAGGACGAGGCCGGGGTGGTCGAGGTACTTGAGCGGGCGGCCGAGTGGGGCGCAGCGGTAATTCCCTTCGGCGGCGGCACCTCGGTCTGCGGCGGGGTCGAGCCGCGGCTGGCCGACCCGGACCGGCCGGTGGTGTCGCTCGACCTGACCCGGATGGATCGGATGCTGGAGCTGGACGAGACTTCGTTGGTCGCCCGGATCCAGGCCGGCGCCCGCGGCCCCCGGGTGGAGGAGCAGCTCAAGGCCCACGGCCTGACCCTGCGGCACTTCCCGCAGTCCTTCGAGTACGCGACCTTGGGCGGGTGGATCGTGACCCGGGCCGGCGGCCACTTCGCGACCGGAGAGACCCACATCGATGATCTGACCGAGTCGATCCGGGCGATGACGCCGGCCGGCGAGTGGGAGAGCCGCCGCCTGCCGGGCTCCGGCGCCGGCCCTTCGCCGGACCGGATGCTGCTCGGCTCGGAGGGGATCCTCGGCGTGGTGACCGAGGCCTGGATGCGGGTCCGCCCGCGGCCCGACCACAAGGCGACCGCCACGGTTGAGTTCCCGCCCGGGGATGCGGCCTTCTCCACCGCGGCCCGGGGCGCGGTCCGCCTGCTCGCTCAGTCGAGGCTCATGCCGAGCAATCTGCGGCTGATCGACTCCTCCGAGGCCCGGACCACGATGGCCGGCGATGGCTCGGCGACGCTGCTGATCATCGGCTTCGAGTCGCATGGCCAGCCGGTCGAGGACCGGATGGATCAGGCGGTGGCGATCGCCGAAGGCGAAGGTGGGCGGGTCGCATCGAGGACATCGTCGACCCCGAAAGTCGGGAAGGGCATTGAAGGGGAGGGTGACGGCGACACAAACGACGAGGCCGGCTCCGACCGGTGGCGCTCGGCCTTCCTCATGGCCCCGTACATGCGCGACACCTTCGTCGCCTGCGGCGTGATCGCCGAGACCTTCGAGACGGCGATCACCTGGGACCGCTTCGAGGATTTCCACCGCGGCGTGATTGAAGCAACCCGCCGTGCGGTCGCCGAAGTGACCGGTGCCCCGGCCGAAGGCGAGGGCGCCCCACGAGTCAGCTGCCGCCTCACCCACGTCTACCCGGACGGTGCCGCCCCCTACTTCACAGTTCTCGCCCCAGCCAAGCGCGGCAGCGAGGTAGCCCAGTGGGACGAGATCAAAGCCGCCGCCTCCGAAGCGATCGAAAAGGGCGGCGGCACGATCACCCATCACCACGCGGTCGGCCGCGACCACCGCCCCTGGTACGACCGCCAGCGCCCCGACCAGTTCGCCGCCGCCCTCAAGGCAGCCAAGTCAGCGGTCGACCCGGACAATCTCCTCAACCCAGGCGCCCTGATCGATTAGCGGCCGAAGTCAGGAAAGTTGGCAATAGTTGCCAACTTTCCTTACTTCGGGCGCAGGGCGGTGGCGTAGATGTCGTGGAGTTCCTGGCGGGTTTGGTTCAGGGGCTCGGTTGATCTTTCGGTGCGGCTGAGGACGATGGCGCCCTCGATTGCCGAGATGGCGAGGGTGGCGAGGGAGCTGGCGCGGGGTTCTTCGACTCCCGCCTCGGCCAGCGAGGTGGTGAGGCTGGCCTGGATCTGGTTGAACGCTCGGGCGGCCGGGACCGCGGCTTCCTCCTTGGCTCCGGCGACCGCGGCCGCCATCAGGGGGCAGCCCTCGCGGAAATCGGTGCGTTCGAGCTCTCGCATGTAGAAGCGGGCGAAGCGGTCGACCATCTCGGCCGGACCGTCCTCGCTGCGCTCGAAGTTGGCGGCGACGTAGCCGCCGGCTGATTCGATCGCTTCCGAGACGAGCTGCTTCTTGCCGCCGGGGAAGTGGTGGTAGACCGATCCCCGGGGGGCGCCGCTCGCCTCGAGCACGTCAGCGAACGAGGTGTCACCGACTCCTCGCTCGCGGAAGAGCCGGATCGCCGAGCTGAGCATCGCCTCCCGGGTGCCGGTCGCCATCGGTCAGGCCGAGGTGGCCGCGGCCTCGCGCTGGGCCTTGGCGATCTCGACCAGCTCCTTGTAGTGGATGACGTTGCCGCCCGCGCCCCAGCCGCCGTCGACCACGTCGCGACAGAGCACCCAGACCTTCAGTGCGTCCTCGTCGGTGATGCCGAAGGCCTCGCGGATCGCGGCGGTTCCGGCCTCGATCATTTGAGCGCGGCGATCGTCGTTGAGTGCGCCCTCCGGAGTCGCGACCTCGAGCTTGACCACCCCGGCACCGGGCTGATCGCCCGCGTAGACCAGTTCGGCCGGCCGCTCGTTGACGATCACCCAGGTCACCGAGCGGAAGAACTCGGTGTTGGGAGCCCCTTCGGCCTTGAGTAGGCTGGTGGTCAGGCTCTCGACCAGCTGGTCGCGGGTCTCGGGCGAGATCGCCCCTTCCTGGTAAGTCAGTTCCATCAGCGGCATTGGTTTCTCCTTGTGGTTGGCCGACTATGCACCTATGCATAACCTATGCAGCACTGCATAGTCAAGTACCGAGGCGACCGGGACCTTGGCCGGAAATGAAAAAGTCGGTCCGCGCGGTCGCGCTTTGCCGCGGTCGCCTGTAACGCTCGGGGTGTCCGGAATCATCTGTTCTTGCAGCTATGACGATCCCCGACCACCAGGCAAGCGATTTCGAACCGGTGTTCCGACACCGACCGATGGTCCTCGCCTACTGTCGGCGGAGAGGCAGCCGCGACGCGGAAGGGATCGCGGCGGAAGCGATGGCGATCGCCTGGCGGCAACGAGAGGGCCTCGAGCTGTCTGATCCGCGTCCCTGGCTGATCGCGACCGCCCGCAACCTGCTGATGGAGGAGTACCGGGCCCGCCGCCGCTCGCAGCCGATGGATCCGGCCAGATTGGCGGCTCTCGACTCGCGCTCCGAGCCGGCGTTCGAGGTCGAATCCCTCAACCCGGACCTGGACCGGGCGTTGGCTGGGCTGCGGCCCGACGATCGCGAGGCGCTGCTGCTGGTCGCCTGGGAGGACCTGACTCCGGCCCAGGCGGCTCGGTCCTTGGGGATAAGGCCGGCCACCTTTCGGGTCCGGTTCCACCGAGCCCGTCACCGGCTGATGAGACAACTGGAGAACCCGGGGCCGACCTCTGGTCCGATCCGGCCGATCGAGGAGCGGGCATGAAGAGATCAGAGTTGATCGAGTGGATGCGACAGGCCAACCCCGAGCCGGTGGAGCCGGTGACCGCGACTCCGCGCCGTTCGGTGCTGCGTCGCTGCGGGCAGGCGCTGCTGGCCCTGGCGGCGATCGTCGTGGTCGGGACGGGTGTCGCCTGGGCGGCCAGCGGGGTCAATCCGATCGCCTCCGCTCTGAAGAAGGATCTGAAGGTGGCCGAATCGCCCGTCGGACTCGACTCCTTCTCGATCCTGGAGCCGATGACGCAGGAGCGGTTCGATGAGATGAAGCGCCCCATTGCTTCTCTGGTCGCCATGTCGGCGTCGACGCAGAGCTTCGTCAAGCGGCTCGCGAACCGCCGGCAGCGGCGCGCACGCGGCCTGCCGCCGGCCAAGGACGGCCATGGGCACCGTTTGCCGGATGACCCGGGCCTGATCTCGGCGATCGGCTACGGCCACTTCGCCGACAGCGAGGTGACCCTGATGGTGATGAACGATCAGATGTGCGCCTACTGGGGCGCGTTCACCAGCAACTGCGGTCGGCTGGAGATGGTCGAGTCCGGTGACCTGGTCTGGAGCACCCCTGAACGGCGCCATCCTCACTTGGCCCGCCTGTATTCAGTGGTTCCCGACGGCGTGGCGGCGGTCAGGGTCGCCGGCAGCGATCGCCCCGCGATCCCGGTCTCGGACAATGTCTACGAGGTCCGGAACCTGGAATTGAAGGATGTGCGTCTGATCGGCCTGGACGCGGACGGCAACGAGCTCTTCCGGACCGGCGTCCGGCTCAGCTTCCTCGCGAACTTCTGATCATCGGCATCGCCCGGGCCGGTACGAGATCCTAGAAACGGCCAGATAGCGCTCACTTTCTGGATCAGGCGGTGTCCGAGTCTCTTAGCCGGTAGCCTTCTGCGGCCGTGTCCCGTTGTCGGGGTGCGGATCCCGACCGATGGAAGCTTCCCCCGAGTACAAACTGACTGAGCGCGGCCCCTTTCGGGCTGCGCTGAAGACTGCCCGGCCCCAGGAGTGGGTCAAGAACGTCCTGGTATTCGCCGGGGTGATCTTCTCCGGCCAGCTCGATGACACCTGGGCGATCGGGCAGGCGCTGATCACTTTCGCCTGCTTTTGCGCGATCTCCAGCGCCGGCTACTTCATCAACGATCTGAACGACGTCGAGCTCGACCGTCAGCATCCGAAGAAGCGGTTCCGCCCGATCGCTGCCGGTCAGCTCTCGATCGGCACCGCGTGGGTGGTCTCGGTCGTGCTCGCGGTCGGCGCGATCGCGGTCGCCTTCCTGGTCGTGAACTGGCAGGTCGGCTGCATGGTCGCCGGCTACGGCGTGATCCAGGTCGCCTACAGCTTCGGCCTCAAACAGGTCGTGATCATCGACGTGATGACCCTCGCCACGCTCTTCATTCTGCGGGTCATGGCCGGTGCCGAAGCGGTCGAGGCGCACGCCTCGGAATGGCTGATCCTCTGCACCGGCATGCTGGCCTGCTTCCTCGGCTTCACCAAACGCCGCCAGGAAGCGGTCTCCGAACTTCACGAGGGCACCAGCAGCCGTCCCGTGCTCGAGCACTACTCGTTGCCCTTCCTCGACCAGATGGTCGCGATGGTGACCACCGGCACGGTGGTCAGCTACTCGATCTACACCGTGAACTCGCCTCTGGCCGGTTCCGAGATGATGCTGACCATCCCGCCCGTGGTCTACGGGATCTTCCGCTACCTCTACCTGATCTACGACCGCTCGGACGACCGTTCGACCGCGGCGATCGTGGCCGAAGATCGCGGTGTGATCATCGCCGGCGCCGTCTTCGTCGCGGTGGCGTTGCTGGTGCTCTACGCCTTCGACTGAACGACCCGGAACGGGTCTGCAGGATGGGGCCGCAGCGGGCGGCCGGCTTGACAGTCGGAGTCCAGCATGTATTGTTCGCGATCCCATAGAACAAGGGAGACGGGTTCGGAGTCCGATCGAGAACCGGCTGGAAGCTGGGGACTCTGACTAAAAACCCTGTCATCTGCCTTTCTCGACAACTAACGCGGCAGATGTCCGGGCCTTCGAGGCTTTCCCACCGTTCGCACCAGGCCAATTGGAAATTGCCCGGGTACCGAAATCGGTGACCCAGTTACAAAGTCTCGGAGAAAATCTTGAAGCCAGTTTTGCGTGTCGCTGTTCGCCTCGCCCTTGTCCTCGCTGTGCTCGCCACGGGTCTAGCAGCCGCTTCGACGGCTCAGGCCGACCGTAGCTTCAGCCTTCGCTACTCGGCCAACGAGACCGGGAGCCTGGTCGGGATCAGCAACTCGAACATGACCTGTCCGACCAGTTCGAACGGTTGCTCGAGCGCGCGTGACGGGGTTCCGCCTACGTCGGCGAACAGCTCGCTGAACAACGACAACTGGGACATGACCTGGGTTGACGTCGACGGCGACAACTCGACCACGAACTCCTCGACCTCCAAACTGGCGGTCCCGGCCGGATCGACGATTCAGTACGCGGCCTTGTACTGGGGCGGGCGTGACGCGGGTTCGAACAAGAACCAGGTCAAGTTCAAGCTGCCGGGCGGGTCGTACCAGACGGTCACGGCCAGCACCGTGGACACGATCAACGGTGGCAACAACAGCGGCATCTACCAGGCGTTTGCCGACGTGACCGGCTTGGTCCAGGCCCTGCCGAACGCGGGCAACGGCACTTACGCGGTCGGGAACATCCAGGGCTCGACCGGTTCGAAGATGATGGCCGGGTGGTCGCTGATCGTGGTCTACAAGAACGCTTCGGAATCGATGAAGAACATTACGATCTTCGACGGCCTCGTCGCGGTCGACAGTTCCTCCTCGGCAACCATCAACGTAAACGGATTCCTCACGCCGCCCGCCGGCACGATCAACGCCAAGACCGGTTTCATCACCTGGGAAGGCGACATGGGCATCGTCGGCGACAGCGCCAAGCTGAACGGCCACACGATCTCCGACGCACGCCACCCGGGCAGCAACTTCTTCAACTCCAGCGTCTCTCACGACGGAGCGTCGGACGCCAACCGGAACCCCACCTACTCCAACAACTTGGGCTTCGATGCGGCCTGGATGTCTCCGCCCGCCGGCGCGATCGGAAACAACGCCACCTCGGCGAAGATCCAGGTAGACACCAACGGTGACGCCTTCGTCCCCGGGGTCATGACCTTCCAGGTCGAGATCCTGGCACCGAAGATCAAGCAGACCAAGACGGTCGTCGACGACAACGGCGGCGATCTCGAGCAGGGCGACATCCTCACCTACACGATCAAGGGCAAGAACGAGGGCGATGACGGCACCGCCAACTTCGTGCTGCGCGACCCGATTCCGGTCAACACGACCTACGTCCCGGGTTCGATCAAGATCGTCAAGAACGCTGGTGCCGCAACCGGCGCGCAGACCGACGCGGCCGGCGACGACCGGGCCGAGATCGATCTTTCCAACTACCGCGTCGTGGCCCGCCTCGGCCAGGGCTCGAACGGCACGGTCGGGGGCGATATCGCCCCCGGACAGGAGTACGAGGTCACCTTCAAGGTGAAGGTGAACGGCACCACTCCGCCGGTCCCGAACCTGACCAAGATCCACAACGAGGCGACCGCGACCTTCAACTCGAAGATCGGGGGCACCCCGCTGACCGTCGACTCAGACACCGACATCACGGTCAAGTCACCCGATCTGAAGATCACCAAGGTCCGCAGCGGCGCTGACTTCACGGTTGGTGGCTCGAGCGAGTACACGCTTTCGGTAGGCAACCACGGCGACGCCAAGACCCAGGGTCCGGTGACCGTCAATGACGCCCTGCCGGCCGGCCTCACCGCCACGGCGGTGAACGCCCCCGGGTGGACCTGCAACACGCTGCCCGCCGATCACCTCTCCTGCACCCGCAGCGATGCGTTGGCTGCCGGCCAGAGCTGGCCGGACATCGTGGTCACCGTCGCGATCGACGACTCGGTCGCCGACGAGGTGGAGAACACCGCGGCCGTCTCCGGCGGCGGCGACGCCAACCTCGGGGACAACACCTCGAGCAGCACCAACCCCGCCTCCCGTGTGGCGGATCTCGCTCTGGTCAAGACCGCCTCCAAGCACTCGGTCAAGATCGGCGACACCTTCAGCTACAGCCTCGAGGTGACCAACAACGGTCCGTCGAAGGCAACCTCGGTCGCGATCAGCGACGAGATCCCGGCCGGCCTGAGCTTCGTCTCGGCCGATCCCGGCTGCACGTACGAGCCGGTCAACGGCACCGTGGTGTGCGCGATCGGCACCCTGAACAACGGGGTGAGCAAGACGGTCAACATCACCGTCCAGGTCGACGGCGATGCGGCCGGTCAGATCACCAACCACGCCTCGACCAGCGCCCAGCAGAACGATCCGGACCCGAGCAACAACTCGGATGACGAGACCGTCGACGCCAGCGGCGCCGACCTCAAGGTCACCAAGACCCTGAAGTCACCGAGCGCCCCGGTCAAGACCGGTGACACCGTCGTCTACGAGATCAAGGTCGAGAACAACGGCCCCTCGGACGCCACCGGCGTGGTTCTCTATGACGCCCTGCCCGCCGGCCTCACCGCGGTCAGCGCCAATGACGCCGAGTGCGACGTCAGCGGCGGCGCGGTGACCTGCCCGATCGGCGACCTCGCCAACGGCGCCACCTACACGGTCGAAGTGACCGGCAAGGTCAAGCCGGGCCAGGACGAGCTGGTCAACAAGGCCACCGCCACCGGCAACGAGGACGACCCGAACCCGGGCGACAACGAAGACGAGGTGACCACCCCGGTCACGCCGCAGGCCGATCTGGCGATCCAGAAGCTGGCCAGTGTCGCCGAGATCGTCCCCGGTGAAGAGTTCACCTACACCTTCAAGGTGACCAACAACGGGCCCGACAATGTCACCGGGATCACGGTCACCGACACCCTGCCCGCCGGCCTCACCTATGTCGACGGCGCCCCGGGATGCAACGCGGTCGGGCAGGTCGTCACCTGCACGATCAACTTCCTCGCGGCCGGCGGTTCCGGCCAGACGGGGATCAGCGTCAAGTACACCGGCAACGCGAACTCCGTCGCCAACACCGCCAAGGTCGGCAGCGACGTTCCCGACCCGAACCCGGACAACAACACCTCGACCATCGAGAATCCGGTCGTCGAGGCGAACGCCGACGTCCAGATCGTCAAGACCGTGGACAACGCGGACCCGCAGGCCGGTGACACCATCACGTACACGCTGACCGTCAAGAACAACGGTCCGGGTGTCGCCAAGGGAGTGGTCGCCACCGATCAGCTGCCCAGCGGCGTCACCTTCGTCTCGGCCGACGCTCCCTGCACCGAGCTGAACGGCAAAGTGACCTGCCCGGCCGGCGACCTCGCCTCCGGTGAGGAAGCCTCGTTCAAGATCAAGGTGAAGGTCAACACCTGGACCAACCCGCCGGTTGAGGGATCTCACGGCCTGGACGTCCAGAAGGTCGAGACCCAGATCGATCTGAACCCGGGTGAGATCAAGACCATCAAGGCCGAGTGCCCGACCGGCTTCTTCGTCTCCGACGGTTCGGTCCGCATCGACCACGTCGACCAGGGCACCGGCAGCTGGGCCGCGCCTCAGGTGCTGGAGTCGCGGGCCAGCGACAACCGCACCTGGCAGGGCACCGTCCGGAACACCGCGTCCGGTCGCGCCCAGGCGAAGATCTTCGCGGTCTGCATCCGCGAGACCACCAGCCCGGACACGACCGGCCATGACCTCCAGGTCACGGCTCCGGTCAGCACCACCGTTTCGCTCGAGCCGGGCAGCAACCAGGCCGTTCTCGAGTGCCCGGCGGGTACCGTGGCGATTCAGCCCGGCTTCATCGCCGACTCGCCCGGCCACCTGGTCTACTCGCAGCCCGAGGGCAACGGCTGGAAGTTCAACTACGTGACCGAGGCCGACCAGTCCGGTGACGACGTCACCTTCTCGATCCGCTGCCTCAACCGCCAGGTGGCCCAGGCCAACGGCCACAGCAACAACCTGTACCTCGAACGGATCTGGGCCGAAGCGGTCATCCAGCCCGGCCAGGTTCACGAAGTTCAGCTGATCTGCCCGGACGGCAGCAAGGGCATCGTCGGTGGCTGGGATGCCGATGAGGGGCTGATCCCGCTCGGCAACGATCCGCGGCCGGTGACCAGGGCCTTCAAGATCTACAACCCGACCGGCCAGCCGCTCAAGGTGCGCTACAGCCTGCTCTGTCTCGGTGATCGCACCGGTGACGGCCAGGCGCCGACCCAGCCGCGGGTGATCGTGAACACGGCTGGCGTGACCAGCACCACCGTCGATTCGGATCTGACCAACAACGAGTCTTCGGCGACCATCACTGCCACACCCGGCAGCGGCGCGCCCGGTGACGACATCCCGAACGGCGACGGCAAGCCCTCGGTCAACAACCCGACCGACAACGCCAGCCACCGTCCCGGCGTGACCCTGCTGCGGGCCAAGGTGAAGGCCGGCGGAGTGATCATCAAGATCAAGTCGCACGGCAAGGCTCGCGGCATCGCCCGTCTGACGAGCGTGAAGAAGGTCAAGGTCGGCGGCAAGCGCTACCGCAAGGGGACGGTCCTCGCCAAGGCCCGTTACAGCTTCGGACGGGCCAGCACTAAGCAGGTCCGGCTGAAGCTGACCGGCGCCGGCCACAAGATCCTGAAGAAGCGCAAGGCCCGGAAGGCCCGCCTCTCAATTTCCGGAGGGACCAGCAACGTAGTGAAGGTCGGCCGGCGCTAGCCCGCCGAATCACTACCAGGGAGCCAGAAGCCCCGGTCGAAAGGCCGGGGCTTCTTTCTTGCCCGAGACGCCTACTTCTGGACCGGTAGGTCGCTGGCGAGCTGGGTGCGGCCGTTCTGCTGGTACTGGACGTCCACGGTCTCGTTCGGGGTGTAGAAGCCGACCACGCCGAGCAGCATGACCAGCTTGCGGCGGCCGGACTTGTTCTCCTTGAGGATTTCCCGGGTGAAGAGGATGTTGCCGTCCCGGAGGACGTAATCATCCCCCTCGGTCTGCTCGACGCCGTTGATGAACACCACGACCGGCGCCTCCGCGCCCTCGGGCAGGGTCACCCGGCGGCCGGCCGCGTAGGAGCCCTTCGGAATCTTCTGAGTGGTTGTCTTGTCGCTCATGAGCCGAGGAACATTCTCAACGATTTGATCGCCTGGGGGAGTGTCGAGCCGCCCAGCGTCCGGCGGCGCACCCCGCCGGCGTAGGGGATCAATGACAGGTCCCCCTGGATGTCGATGCCCGCGGTCGGCGGCCGGAACAGGCCCTTGCCGCTGATTTCCAGACGGGCGTTCACGATCTGCGAGGGCTCGTAGTCGCGGATCGCCTTGACCGTGTCCAGCGAGCCCTCGGCGATAACTTCCTCAGCGGCGACCCGGGTCGCGTCCAGCGCGTCCTCGAGATCGTCGAAGCTTCGGCGGCTGACGTCGGAGCCGTGCCGGATGGTCAGCTTCCAGTTGGCCAAAGCTCGCTCGCCCCGGTCGGCCGGCCGTCCGAATCAGGAGGGCCGGGTGGCCGGGCCGGAAATCCGATCCTCGCCGGTGCGCTCGCCGATCGACACGTAATCCGCGTCGCGGGGGCCGGTGTAGATCTGGCGCGGCCGGGCGATCTTCTTGTCCGGATCATCGGTCATCTCCAGCCACTGGGCGATCCACCCGGCCGTGCGGGCGATCGCGAAGATCACCGTGAACATGCCGGGCGGAATGCTCAGCGCCTCGTACATGATCCCGGAGTAGAAATCGACGTTCGGGAAGAGCTTGCGATCGATGAAGAACTCGTCTTCGAGCGCGTGCTTCTCCAGCTCCAGCGCGATCTCGACCAGCGGGTTGTACTCGGTCGCCTCGAAGACCTCGTCCGCGTGGTTCTTGATGATCCGGGCCCGCGGGTCGTAGTTCTTGTAGACCCGGTGGCCGAAGCCCATCAGCTTCTCCTCGCGGCTCTTGACCGCCTCGAGGAAGCTGGGGACGTTGTCGATCGTCTCGATCCGGCGGAGCATCTGCAGTACGGCCTCGTTGGCGCCGCCGTGGAGCCGGCCGTAGAGGGCGGCGATGCCGGCGGCGACCGCCGAGTACGGGTCGACGTCAGAGGAGCCGACTCCGCGGACCGCGCTGGTCGAGCAGTTCTGCTCGTGATCGGCGTGCAGGATGAAGAGCACGTCGATCGCCTTCGCCACCCGGGGGTCCGGCTCGTACTTCGTCTCGGTCATCTTGAAGAGCATCGAGAGGAAGTTCTCCGGGTAGGAGAGGTCGTTGTCCGGGTAGACGTAGGGCAGGCCCATGTTGTGGCGATACGCGAAGGCCGCCAGGGTCGGCATCTTGGCGATCAGCCGGATCGTGGCCAGGTAGCGCTCGATCGGGTCGAGGATCTGGTTGGAGTCCGGGTAGAAGGTCGAGAGCGCGCCGGTCGAGGCCTCGAGCATGCCCATCGGGTGGGCGTCGTAGCGGAAGCCGGTCAGGAACTTCTTGATGTCCTCGTGGACGTACGTGTGGTGGGTCACGTCATGGACCCAGTCCTCCAGCTGCGGGCGGGTCGGCAGCTCGCCGAAGACGAGCAGGTAGGCGACCTCGAGGAAGGTCGAGTGCTCGCAGAGCTGCTCGATCGGGATCCCCCGGTGCTGAAGGATGCCTGCCTCGCCGTCGATGTAGGTGATCGCGGAGCGGCAGGAGGCCGTGTTGGTGAAGGCCGGGTCGAACGACATCATCCCGAAGTCGTCCTCGTGCACCTTGATCTGGCGCAGATCGAGAGCCTTGATCGTGTCGTCCTCGATCGGAAGTTCGTAGGTGCGGCCAGTGCGGTTGTCGGTGACCGTGAGGGTCTCAGCCCCGGTGGCTACTCCACCCCCGTCGTCCTCCGCGGGCGCTTCGGTCTGCTGTTCGGTCGACATACTTCTCCTCGTCCTCTTTCTCTGATTTCTGTCAGGACCCAGTATCTCAGTTCCGACGTCTGAGCAAACCATCAGGGCGTCGCCAGGTTGGTGCCTGTTACGGGGTGGCGGGGAACGACGTCTCATAAAAAAAGGGTCGCGCGGGCTACCGCCCTCGCTCAACAAACAACCCGCCCCACCCACA
>JBIQLL010000029.1:0-33276 GCA_044464425.1 Solirubrobacterales bacterium
AGATCTGCGGCACCCGGCCGCTCATCTTCACCTCGTTGTAGAAGATCCGGCCGGCGCCGCGCCGACCGGGAAACATCTGAACCTGCTCGGTGATCCGGGCCCCGGCCGAATCGACCAGGTAGACCATCGGGATCTCGAGCTTGAGGGCACGCTCCTGGATGCGGAGGATCTTCTCCACCGTCTTCGGCCCCCAGGAGCCGGCCTTGACCGTCGGGTCATTCGCCATCAGGGCGACCGGCCGGCCGTCGACCAGGCCGGTGCCGGTGACTACGCCGTCAGCGCCCAGACCCTCCTGGTCCCAGTTGGCGAGCAGGGCCTCCTCGACGAAGCTGCCTTCGTCGAGGAGCAGGTCGACCCGCTGGCGGACCGGCAGCTTGCCCTGCTCGGCGGTCTTGGCGTGATGCCGCTCCGGGCCACCCCCGAGGGCGGCCCTGAGCGCTGGATCGAGATCAACCTTGGTCATCGCAACTCTCTCCTCAACGGTGAAACTCCGTCGTGGTCGAAACGACCCGAAGGGAGTTTCACCGTAGCTGGGTGGGTGGGGTCGAGCGGCAAGCCCGCCTTACAGGCCCGGGTTGACCGGGACCGGCTTCTCGCCCGAGTAGTCGTAGAAGCCGCGGCCCGACTTGACGCCGTAAAAACCGGCGGCGACCATCTTGCGGAGAGTCGGCGGTGCGGCGAAGCGGCGCTCGCGGAACTCGTCGAACAGCACGTCCGCGATCGAGTGAAGGGTGTCCAGGCCGACGAAGTCGGAGAGGGTCAACGGGCCCATCGGGTGGCCGGCCCCGGCCTTCATCGCGGCGTCGATCTCCTCGATCGTGCCGATGCCCTCCTCCAGGCCGCGGATGCCATCGAGCAGATACGGGACCAGCAGGCGATTGACGATGAAACCAGCCTTGTCCTTGGTCTCGACCGTGGTCTTCCTCAGCTTCTCGCCGTAGGCCAGGCCGACGCCCATCGCCTCCGGCGAGGTGGTCACGGACTGGATCACCTCGAGCAGCGGCATGCGCTGGACCGGGTTGAAGAAATGAAGGCCGAGGAACTGGCCGGGGCGGGTGGTCGCGGCGGCCTGGTTGATCACCGGCAGCGACGACGTGTTCGTCGCGAAGTAGGCGTCAGCCTTGACGATCCCATCAAGCTGCTTCCAGAGCCCGAGCTTGGTGTCGAGGTTCTCGGTGACGGCCTCGATCACCAGATCGCAGTCGGCGAAATCATTCAGGTCGGTGGTGGCGTCGATCCGGCCGAGGACCGCGTCGGCGTCGGCCTGCTCGAGCTTGCCCTTCTCGACCGCCTTACCGAGCTGCTTGGTGATCTTGCCGATGCCCTTGTCCAGCGTCCCCTGATCGACCTCGGCGACGACCACGTCGTAGCCGGCCTCGGCGCTTACCTGGGTGATGCCGTGGCCCATCAGACCGCAGCCGACGACGCCAACCTTCTTGATCTCCATCTGGGGCGTTCCTCCTGTTGCGAAGTTCGTAAGAGCCCCCGGGACGGCGGAGGCGACCGGCCCCGGAGCCTATTCGATCAGGAACTGATTCAGAGGAGACACCGACCCGGACCCGCTCAAGAAGCGGCGGCCGCTTCGATCCGGCGACCCATCTCCTTGCCGAGCGCTTCCAGGCCCGAAGCGGGACGAACCATCACGGTCATCTCGCAGATCTTGTCCCGGTCATCGAACTTGAGGATGTCCACCCCCTGCAGCTCGCGGTCCCCGACCCGGGCCTCGAACTCGAGCACCGCGACATCGCCGGTCTCGACATGGGCGACGTAGCGGAAATCCTCGAACACCTGGACCACATGGCCGAGCAGGAACGCGAGGGCGTCGATGCCCTCGTACGGCTTGTGGACGAAGGGGCTGCGGAAGACGACATCCTCCGCGAACAACTCCCTACCCGACTCGAAATCCTTCGCCTCTGCCGCCGCCCTGAAACCGTCGCTCCTCATGGTCCGACTATACCGCCGACCCCACGAACGGGTCACGTCCCGCCGGGTCGCGGAACCCCCTCGCGGCGCCGCCGAGAACCTCGGCGAGCCGGCTCCGGTCGGAGATCCCGAGCTTGCCGTACGCGCGGGTCAGATGCCATTCGATCGTCTTCACGGTGAGAAAGCTCACCTCCGCGATCTGACGATTGGTCAAGCCTTGCGCGGCGAGATCGACCACACGCCGCTCGGAGGGAGTCAAGGCGGCGGGGCCGCTGGTGGCCTCACGCCTCGGCTTGCCTCCGGCCGCGACCATCGCCGATCGAGCCCGCTCCGCCAAGAGGTCCGCGCCGGCCGTGTACGCCAGGTGGAGCGTGCCGCGCAGCAGCTCCCTGGCGTCCCGGTCGAATCCGTTGGCCGACAGTTCGACCCCGAGGGTGACCTCCACCTCCAGTCGCTCCGCCATCCTCTCGCCCTGCCGATGAGCTTCAACCGCCTCGCGCAGCATCTCCAGCCTCACGGGGCGGTCCTCCTCGCAGCTCGCCCTAGCCCAGCGGGCAGTACCGATCGGTCCGGGACTGCCGAAGCGCTCGGCCAAGGCGCCCTCCTCCTCCGCGAGAGCGACCGCCTCTTCGCGGTCACCGGGACCGTCCCGCCCCGCGAGCACAACCGCCGAAACCGCCCGCCAAGGCATCTGGGCCGGATTGTCCCCCCGCCCCACCACCATCAGGCTGCCCGCCTCACGCAGATCGGCGAGCGCCTCCTCGGGCCTGCCTTCGAACCGTCTGAGGCAGGCCCGACCGAAGCGGAAGAGCATCGAGGGGGCGGTTTCCTCTCCAGCCTGCACATGCCCGTCGGCGATACGCCGGGCACCCTCCAGATCACCCATGTACGTGCGGACCTGGATCAAGGTCGAACGAACCGCAGGCAGCCAAAGCTCCAGCTCGCCTATGCCCGCGGCGAGCGCGAGCTCGCAATCGACGGCGGCTTCCCTCATGTAACCGAGATGAAAGAGCGGGCCCGACCGCAACGCCACCGCCCGCACGTACTCGGGGAGCGACTGCCTGCGGCAAGCCGCGGCAACCGCCCGATCCAGGACCAAGAGGGCGTCGCGATTGCGTTCCGCGAGGTGGAGCGAGTAACAGCCGAAGAACCAGCCCAATCCCTCCGCGAAAGATTCGTCCGGCAGGTCACCCTGATCCAATGCCGCGAGACCGGTGACGACCACCCGCTCCCGCCCCACCTCCACCGTGTTGACCATCTCGAGGGCGACCTCACCCAGAAAATCTCGACCGGGGCCGCTGTCCGCGACCGGCATCGCGGCGATCCGGTCGGTCAGCTCCACCGCGCGCTCGCGACGACCGAGGAGCAGCCTCGACGCCCGGGCCGCCGCGACGAGAACCCTGACGTCGGGCTCTCGGCCGCCAGTCCGGCAACGTGCGATCTCATCCTCGGCCAGGTCGGCCGCCAAGTCCGCCTGTCCGACCTCGATCAAGCCGCCCACGAGGCGGAAGAGCATCTCCGCCCTCGAGTCGGGGTCGACGGTCCGGTCGAGCTCTTCACGCGCCCCGGGCAGGTCCACCCCGCGAGACGGCGGCATGCCCTCCGGGGGCTCCCCATCAAGCGAATCGAAGCCTTCGAGACCGGGAATGCCCACGGGGCGGACCGCCTTGGCCACGGCGACGATCGCGGGACCATGATCCCGCGCCTGGCGAGATAGAACCTGCAGCACGCGCCGGGACCCGGCATCCGTCGCGTCCGCCCCCTCGACCAGCAGGATCCGCGGATCGGCCTCCTGGGAGAGCAGCATCAGAAGCCAGGCCAAGCCATAGACGAGCGACTCACGATCCTCGGAGCCCATCTCGTCCGAAACCCGATCGACCCGCTCCCAGGCGTATCCGCCCACCCCGGCGAAGATCGGATCGTCATCGCTCCTGCCGGAGACCAGCGGCCCGATCAGCTTTCTGACCAAACCGAACTCCCGATCCTCAACTCGAGCCGAGGCCCTTGCCACCGGCACCCGGCGGCGGCGAGCCTCCGTCTCGACCATCTCGAGCACCCGAGCCCCACTCAAGAGAAGAGCGCCTCCCCTACCCTGCCGGCAGGCGGCGATCAGCTCGCGAACCGCTCCAAGCGCCGCCTGATCACCGTCGGGCACGGATCCACGGTCTCGCTCAGCTCCCACCGCTCGAAAGCTACCAGTCCCCCTCGAAGTTCCTCTCACCTACGAGCAGTCACCCGAATGCCCGGAAGGGTCAGCTCGGGTTCAGCTGATCGAACGGCGCGGCGATCAGTTGCCGCTCCGCGACCACCACGTCATCGGCAACCGTCTGGCAGACGACCCTGGCCTCGACCGCAACGGCCCCCGGCGGCGGCGAAGACAGGTCCGCCACGGCATCGAGGGGGATCATCGCGGATCCGGCCGGCACGCTCGCCGTGCCGCCGCCCGACACCGTCGCGGCAGGAGTACCGATCACCTTCGACGCACCGGTCTGTAGCCCACCGGAATCCACGAAGACGCGTGATATCTCGCAGCTGACGCTTACCTCGCCCGGGTCGGCGCGGCGGACCTCGAGGTATCCGCTCAACAGGTACGCGGCCGGGCCGAGCGGATACGCCTCGTCGGAGATGATCGAAGCGCTGCTCGAGGAGATCAAGAAGTTCGGTTGATCCCTGAGACCGAATGCCGTGCTGCTGCCCGAAGGTCCGGCCGGCCCCCTAGCGCCGGTCGACCCGGTGCTGCCCGTAGCCCCGGTCGGACCGGTCGGGCCCTTCGAACCAACCGAGGGCGCGAGCTTCGCGGCCGTCACCGAGCCGTTCTTCAGCTGCTTCGGCCCGACCGCGCCGGGAGCCAGCTTGGCGGTCTTGACAGACTTGTTCCGCAACTGCTTGGTGGCCACCGATCCCGGCTTGATGCGCTTGCCGTCGATCCACTTCGCCGCCGTGGCCGCGCCGCCGCCCAGCAGGAGCAGGACCAGCGCACCGATCCCGACCGCCACCACGGGACTGTCCTTGTACTTGCTCACTTGCTTCCCCGATCAGATCCGCCGACTTTCCAGTTCCGGGAGGCTAGAGCCCAACGGACGCCCCGGGACAAAAGTCCGGGGTATGGCCCAAAGCCGGGCCCACCCACCGGCAGCAGCGACACCCCGGACTTTTGTCGCCGGCACACGCCGACGACCTAGATTCGCCGACATGCGCCGACTTCTCGTTGTTCTCGCTCTCGTCCTGCTGCCCACGGCCGTGGCCGACGCCGCTCCCCGCTGGTCGGACGGGCCGTTGACGAATGACATCGTCAACCCCAACTGCACCTCCGTGATCTTCCCACCGACCTACTACGAGTACGAGATCGGCGCCTACATGGGGCAGTACGTGGACGACGCCTCTCCCGTGGTCGGGGAGGTGTTCGACCTCCATCTCGTCGTCGCCACGCTGGGCAACAACTGCAGCGGCACCAGGCCGGTCCTCGAGATAGCCCTGCCTCCGGGCGTGAAGCCCGCGACCGGAAGCGGCTCGCCGGGAGTCCGCTGCTACATCCGGGCGGATTCCAACCAGGGTTTCGAGACAGTCACCGCCCAGCAGGGTTGCCCCAGCCAGCTCCGCCCGGGAACGACCAACCACACCGCGCTCGGCCCCTGGTACTCGCTCGACCCGGAGCCCGGCTCTCCCGCTTCGCCGGCGTGGTACCTGCCCCAGGGCGCTCAGATCGAGATCCAGGTCCCGGTCGTCTCCGACCGGCCGATGAACGGGATCGGGGATCCCGATGGCTGCGTGTGCGCGGTCGCATCGATCACGACCGTGAACGGCGCCAGCGTTCCCGAGCCCGGATTCACCTGGAGCAGCTCCTCCCCGCAGAGCGGGGCCTACATAAACCTCTTCGTGTTCCCGGCCAAGAGCGGAGGAGACGACGGGAAGATCAAGGACGAAGGCAACGACAACGGAAACGACGGCGATGGCGACGGCGGCAACGCACGACCGCGACTCAAGCTCCCGGCCAAGCTCAGGTTGAGCAAGAAGAAAGCGTGGGTCTCGCTCTCCGGGCTGCGCAAGGGAGATCGGATCACCGTCCGGGCAAAGCTGAGAGGGAAGCTCGTCGCGCGCGCCGGCGGAACCGCCCGCGCTTCGAAGCTCTCGTTGAAGCTGCGGCCGCTGCGAACCCGCCGAGCGGCCCGGAGCATCGAACTGGGGGGCAAGGCCACGGTGGTGGCGACGGTGAAACGCTCGGACAAGACGGTGGCGGCGCTGCGAGGACGAACCAAGGTCCGCTAGGTCGACGTGACCCCGCTTTCACCGGTGCCAGCCAGAACCACTGCTCATCGTCGACGTGACCCCGCTTTCACCGGTGCCAGTCGACGGGCCCCGCTTTGAGGACGTGGGAGCCCAAGGGGCGGCCGAGGACCTTCTGGGCCTCCGCCGAGGCTTCGACCAGCTTCGGCAGATCGATGCCGGTCTCGATGCCCATCTCCCCCAGCATCGAGACCAGGTCCTCCGAGGCGATGTTCCCCGTCGCCCCGGCCGGCACCGGGCAGCCGCCGAGCTCGCCGAAGCTCGATTCGAACGAGTCGACCCCCTCCTCCAGCGCCGCCAGGACGTTGGCGAGCCCCTGCCCACGGGTGTCATGGAAATGCGCCGTCAACTCCACGTCCCCCAAGCCCTCCGACTCGAAGCGCGTGCGGACCTCGGTGAAGAACCGGCGGACCTGAACCGGATTGGCCATCCCGGTGGTGTCCCCGAAACCGACCTCGACGCAGCCCGCCCGGGCGAGCCGCAGAGCGACGGCGAGGACGTTCTCGACCGGCACATCCCCCTCGTACGGGCAGCCGAACGAGGTCGAGATCACGCCCTCGCAGCGCAGACCGGCCTCCACCGCGACCGGGATCGTCTCCTCCAGGCCCGAGATCGACTCCTCGACCGTGCGGTTCACGTTCTTCATGTTGTGGGTCTCGGAAGCCGAGAGGAAGAAGTTCGTCTCATCGAAACGGTCCCGCCGCTCCAAGGCTCGGTCGAGTCCCCGCCGGTTCGGGATCAGAACCGAGTAGGAGACGCCGTCCGGGCGATCTATCCCGTCCAGAACCTCGTCGGCGTCCGAAAGCTGTGGAATCACGTCGGGTCGCACGAAAGAAGTGACCTCGATCCGCTTCAGGCCGGTCCGCGCGAGCAGGTTGACCAGCCGGATCTTGTCGGCGGTACCGATGATCTCCGGCTCGTTCTGGAAACCGTCGCGAGGCCCGACCTCGCGGACACGAACCGACTCGGGGAGTTTCACGATGCCCATGGTCAGGCCACGTTGAAGCTGATCGCGCGACGTTCATGGGTGCCGACGCCGAGCACCCGCTCGCCCTCCCGCACCTCGACCGAAAACCTGAACTTGCGGTCGTCGATCACTTCGTCCAGCCGACCCCAGGCGACGCACTCCGCACCCTCGCCGGCTCCGGACACATGCTTCACGTTGACTTCGAAACCAACCGTGGCCGAGCCCTCGGGCAGAAACTCCTGGACCAGGATCGCGCAGTTGCGCTCCATCATCCCGATCATCCCCGGGGTCGAGAGCACTCCGGTCTCGAGCAAGCCGCCGACATCCGTCATCAACATCCCCTCGACGACGAAGTCGTCCTTACGCTCGATCCCGACCTTCTCTGCGATTGACATGGGCGAAGAATATGCGCTGGACGGTTCGGCGCCGACGGCCACCGACAAGTCCTAGAATCCGGCCCTGTGAGCGACAACAGCCAGGCACCAGTCATTCCTGTAATCGGCGGCACCGGAGCGCTCGGCTCCGGCCTCGCCAAACGTTGGGCGGCGAGCGGCGCCAAGGTCGTGATCGGATCACGTGATGCCGGGCGGGCCGCCGAGGCGGCCGCGAAGATCGCCGAGGAGAGCGGCGGCGTCGCCGAGGGCATGAGCAACGAGGATGCCGCGAAGGCGGCCGAGGTCGTCTTCCTCACCATTCCCTTCCGCAACCAGTCCGAGTACCTCACCAACTTGAAGGACGTCCTGTCACCCGGTCAGATCCTGGTCGACTGCTCGGTCCCACTGGCCGCCGCGATCAGCGGCAAGGCGACCCGGACGATCGGCGTATGGCAGGGCTCGGCCGCCCAGCAGGCCCAGGAGATGGCCCCCGAGGGGGTGACCGTGGTCTCGGCCCTGCATACGGTCAGCGCCCCCGGGCTCTCCGACCTCGCGCACCAGCTCGACGAGGACGTGCCGATCTGCGGCGACAAGAAGGCCGACAAGGCCCGCGTCGCCGAGCTGATCGCCCGGATCGACGGCCTGCGCCCGGTCAACGCGGGCGCGCTCGAGATGTCGCGGATCGTCGAGCAGCTGACCGCCCTGATGATCTCGGTGAACATCCGCTACAAGACCCACGCCGGACTCAAGTTCACGAACCTCCCCGAAGGCGAAACCTTCTGATGAAGGTGACCCTGCTCGCGGGCGGCACGGGCGGGGCGAAGCTCGCCGCCGGCATGCAGGCGCTGGTCGGAGCGGACCTGACCGTGATCGCCAACACGGGCGACGACGTCGAGACCCTTGGCGTGCACGTCTCTCCCGACCCCGACCTGGTCACCTACTGGCTGGCCGGCCAGGTCGACGAGGTTCGAGGATGGGGCATAAAGGACGACGGCTTCGACGTCTTCGAGCGAATGGCGCGTTTCGGCGCGCCCGACTGGTTCTCGCTCTCCAACCTCGATCTGGCCGCCTGCCTCTACCGCAAGGACTTCATGGACTCCGGCGGCCGGCTCACCGACGCCCTCGCCCAGATCGGCCGTGGGCTCGGAATCCAGGCCCGGGTGCTGCCGATGTCGGACCAGCCGGTTCACACCCGGATCATGAGCGGCGGCGAGTGGCGCGGGCTCCAGGAGTACCTGATCCTCGACGGGGGCGAGGCGGAGGTGGAAGGAGTCGAGCTTCAAGGCATCGAGACCGCCCGGGCCACGCCGGAAGTGCTGGACGCGATCGCCGCCGCCGAGCTGATCGTGATCGGGCCCTCGAACCCGGTGATCAGCATCGGGCCGATCCTCGCGGTGCCCGGTATCCGGGAGGCGATCGTCGCCGCCGAGGTTCCCGTGGTGGCGGTCAGCCCGTACGTGGCCGGCAAGGTGATCAAGGGACCGACCGACCTTTTCATGAAGGCGATCGGGAGGCCCACCACCGCGGCCGGCGTCGCGTCGCTCTATCAAGGGGTGATCGACGCGATGATCAACGACGCCGACGACCCCGACCCGCCGCCGACCGAGGTTCGTTCCTTCTCCACGGCGACGCTCATGCACAGCGCGGAGAGCCGCGCCACCGTGGCCCGCGCCGTGATCAAGGTCGGCGGGACCGTGGCCGGAACCCCCACCGATGACCGCGGAGGGACCGCTTGAACGCGGTGGCGGTGGTCACCGCCAAACGTTTCACCGCCGCCAAGCAGCGCCTGTCCGGGACGGTGCCGGAAGAGCGTCGCCTCGCTCTCGTCGAGGCGATGCTCGGCGACGTGCTCGAAGCGGTGACCCGGGCCCGGCAGGTGACCGCCACCGTGGTGGTCACCGGGGAGGCGGCCGCCGCCGGCCTGGCAGCCGACTTCGGCGCCGAGGTGATCCACGATCCCGACGACGCCGGCCACAACGGCGCCGCGAAGATGGGGGTCGCCCGGGCGGAGGAGCTGGGGGCAGACGTGGTCGCCCTGCTGCCGGGCGACTGCCCGTTGCTCGCCCCGCGAGAGTTGGACAGCCTGATCAGCGGTTTGCCCGAGCCGTTCGTCGCCGTCGTCCCCGACCGGCACGGCACGGGCACCAATGCGATCGCGATGCGCCCGCCGAACGCGATCGAACCGTCTTTCGGCGAGGGCAGCTGCGAGCGGCATCTGAGCCTCGCCCGGTCGGCGGGGATCCCCCACGCGACCGATGAGGTCGAGGGGCTCGCACTCGACCTGGACACCCCGGCCGACATCGTCGCTTTGACCACCAGAATCGAGATGGCGCGCGCCTCGGGCGAGAATCCTTCGCCGCGAACCGCTGCCGCATTGGGGATCTGAGATGGACGGAGCGATCATCACGCCGGTCGAAGGTCTGCCCGAGGTGACCGAGGCGTTCAATCTCGGCAAGGCGATCGCCGAGCGGGTCGCGCTGGCCGACGGCGACATCGTCGCGGTTTCGCAGAAGGTGGTCTCCAAGTCCGAGGCACGGATGGTTCGCCTCGATCAGACGGATCCCGGTGCGGAGGCCGTCGCTCTGGCGGGCCGGGCCGGCAAGGACCCGCGCCTCGTCCAGTTGATCCTCGACGAGAGCCGCGGCCTGGTCCGGGTGGATGAGGCGAGAGGGATCCTGATCACCGAAACCCATCACGGATTCGTCTGCGCCAACGCCGGGATCGACCAGTCGAACACGGCCGACGAGGATCAGGCGATCCTGCTGCCGCTGGATCCGGACGGTTCGGCTCGCAGAATCCGGGTCGAGCTCGAGACCGCCGCCGGGATCAGGGCGGCGGTGGTCGTGACCGACAGCTTCGGGCGGGCCTGGCGTCACGGGCAGTCGGAGGTCGCGATCGGCTGTGCCGGCATCGACCCCCTCGACGATTGGCGCGGCCAGACCGACCAACGCGGCCGGGAGCTGACCGCGACGGTGATCGCCGTGGCCGACCAGGTGGCCGCCGCCTCCGACCTGATCCGGACCAAGACCGACGGCGTTCCCGCCGTGGTGGTCCGCGGTCTCGACCGCTACGTGACCGAGGAGGACGGCCCCGGCTGCGCCGTCCAGCTCCGCGACGCGGGCGACGATCTGTTCCGCTGAACGACCCGGGTAGGCTGAGAGCCTATCTCGGTAGACTCTGAACCCATGGGACGACTGATATACGGATCGATGTCGGTCACGCTGGACGGCTTCTTCGCAGACGCGGACGGCGGGATTGGATGGGCGCCACAACCGGAAGAAGAGGTTCACCGGCTCTCCAACCAGCAGGTCAAAGACCACGCCGCCATCGTGATGGGCCGCGGCCTCTACGAGATGATGATCCCGTACTGGCACGACCTCCTGAAGTCGGGCGAAGGCGGCGAGATCGAGCAGGAGTTCGCCCAGGTCTGGGACGAGATCCCGAAGTTCGTGGCCTCGCGGACCCTGACCGAGGTCCATGAGACCTGCGAGCTGATCGAAGGCGACGCGATCGAGTGGATCGCCCGCAAGAAGGCCGAGACCGACGGCGACATCGAGGTGAGCGGCATCGATCTGGCCTCGCAGGTCGAGGCCGCCGGGCTGATCGACGTCTACCGCATCAACCTCCTGCCGGTCCTCCTCGGCGGCGGCAAGCCGTACTTTCGCGAGAGCCGGACCCGACGCGATTTGGAGCTGACCGATCTCCAGCGTTTCCCCGGCGGCACCGTTGCGCTGGAATACACCGTCAAGCGGTGACCGCAGTCAGACGCTGAGCACGGACGAGCCTTCGAGAGCGCCGCTGCGGATGCCTTCGAGGGCCTCATTCGCCTCTGCGAGCGGCCGGACCTCCACCTGTGGCTCGACCCCGTGCCGGGCCGCGAGCTCCAGCAGGGCGCTGCCGTCGGCCCGGGTCAGGTTGGCGACCGAGTGGAGGCTGCGTTCCTCCCAGAGCAGCTCGTAGGGGAAGGACGGGATGTCGCTCATGTGTATCCCGGCGCTGACGACGCGCGCGCCACGCCCGCTCGCCTTCAGCGCGTCGATCATCAGCGGACCGACCGGGGCGAAGACGATCGCCGCGTCGAGCGGCTCCGGCGGCTGCTCGTCGGAGCCTCCCGCCCAGGCGGCTCCGAGCGAGCGGGCGAAGTCCTGCCCGGACCGGTCGCCGGGCCGGGTGAAGGCGAATACCCGCCGGCCCTCGCCGGCCGCGATCTGGCAGAGGATGTGGGCCGAGGACCCGAAGCCGTAGAGCCCGAGCCGCTCGCCGTCCCCGGCGATCGACATCGCCCGGTAGCCGATCATCCCGGCGCAGAGCAGCGGGGCGACATGCGCATCGTCGATCGAGTCCGGCAACGGGAAGCAGAAGCGCTCGTCGGCGACCGTGAGCTCCGCGTAGCCGCCGTCGACGTCGTAGCCGGTGAAGCGGGCGTTCTCGCAGAGGTTCTCCCGACCTTCACGACAGAAACGGCAGTCGCCGTCGGTCCAGCCCAGCCAGGGCACGCCGACCCTCGCCCCCGGCGAGAACCGCTCCGCCCCCGGTCCGAGCGACTCCACCGTCCCGACGATCTGGTGGCCGGGGATGAGCGGCAGCTTCGGTTCGGTCAGGTCGGCGTCGACGATATGAAGGTCGGTACGGCAGACCCCGCAGGTCGAGACCCTGATCAGGAGCTGGCCGGCGTCGGGAACCGGCACCGGCACGTCACGTAGTCGAAGCTCGCCCGGCTGATTCTCGAGGACCATGGCGCGCATCGCTCCGGCCCTCCCCGCCTCACGCCGCCGCCGGCCCGGCCAAGTCGGCGGCGGGCTCCTCGCCGGGATGCGCGAGGTCGATCAACAGCTCGGGCGGCGGCGAGGCGACGGGGTCCGGAAACTCGCGCAGGATCTCGTAGGAAGTGTTGCGCTGCGCGGCTTTGCGACCGGCCCGGTGAGCGGCCTCGACCAGCTCTTCCACCTCGAGCCTGACCCCGTGCTGGGAGCCGGCCATGCGGGAGATGCTCTCCTCCATCAGGGTGCCGCCGAGATCGTTCACTCCCCAGCTGAGCGCCTCTGTCGCACCGGGCAGGCCCATCTTGACCCAGCTCGCCTGGAGGTTGGTGATCGAGCGCCCGAGCGCGAGCCGGAACGCCGCGGTGTGCTTGAGGTTCTCCTCGATCGAGATCTCCTCCACCCCGTGGGTGCGGCCGAGCAGCGTGTTGAAGGGGATGAAGCTGAGCGGCACGAACTCGGTGATGCCGCCGGTCCGCGCCTGGAGGTCACGGACCACCTTCATGTGCCGGGCCAGCTCCCGGGGTTCTTCGATGTGGCCGAACATCACCGTGGAGGTCGATCTGAGGCCGGAGCGGTGTGAAGCCTCGATGATCTCCACCCAGCGATCGACCGGCAGCTTGTTCGGGGATATCCGCTGGCGGACCCCGTCGTCGAGCACTTCCGCGGCGGTGCCCGGGGTCGAGCCGAGACCGCATTCGATCAGGTATTCGAAGACCTCGGACGGGGGCAGCCCGGACACCTCGCACATGTGATTGATCTCCATCGGCGAGTAGGCGTGGAGGTGGATCTCGGGGGCCACCTGCTTGGCCAGCTTCAGCCACTTGCCGTACGCCTCGAGGTCGAGCTCGGGGTGGATCCCGCCCTGCATGCAGAGCTCGGTCGCCCCGAACTCGAGCGCCTCCTCGACCCGACCGACGAACTCCTCCTCGGTCGACTCGTAGGCATCCGGTGAGCGGCGCCCCTGACCGAAGCCGCAGAAGGCGCAGCCGACCGTGCAGATGTTGGTGAAGTTGATGTTGCGGTTGACCACGAAGGTGGCGGTGTCCCCGGCCAGCTCGGCCCGCAGATCGTCGGCCGCGACCCGCATCTGCTCGATCACCTCGGGCCGCGTCTCGGCGAACAGGGCGGTCAGCTCATCCTCGGTCAGCTCCGCCCCCTCGCGGCCCTTGGCGATCGCCTCGATCGCCAGCCCCGGATCGAGCTTCTCCTCGCTCACCCGGCCGGAACCGAGCCTGGGGATGAAGCTCCAGTACTTGAGCTTGATCACGTCGAGGACGCCTTGTTCCATCCATTCCGCGTTCATGTACTGCGGGTAGACGCAGAGCCGCTCGGTCAGCGCGTAGCCCTGGGGCTGCAGCTCCTTGCGTACCTGGTGCGGGCTCGGGAACGGATGCTCGGGCGAGATGTGATCGCCGTTGGCGGAAAGCCCGCCGAGATCGGTCGCGCCGGCCTCGACCAGCTCCGACCACCAGTCGGAGAGATTCGGCGGCACCTGCACGCCGACGTCCGGCATCAACCTGGCGGTCTCGCGGATCAGATACTTCAGATCATCGATCGAGACCGGGCAGGCCCAGTCCGGCAACGGGATCGTCGGCCTCCCGAGCTCGTCCCGCTCCGGCCCCCCGGAGTCCGGCTCGATCCCCGAGTCGAGGCCGACCACGGTCCCCGACTCCTTCCAGCGCCGGTCCGAGGCCTCAGCCGCGATCTCGGCCGGCTCCTGACCGTAATAGCGCGGATGCGGCACGAAGTTCTGGATGATCACTTCCTGGATGTGACCGTACTTCGCCTGAAGCGCCGCCAGGGCCTCCAAAGACTCGATCCGCTCTTCCGGGGTCTCGCCGATCCCGACCAGGATCCCCGTCGTGAACGGGATCTTCAGCTTCCCGGCCGCCTCGATCGTCTTCAACCGGTGAGCCGGGTGCTTGGTCGGCGAACCCGCGTGGACCGTCTCCATCAAACGCTCCGACGACGACTCCAGCATCAGGCCCTGCGAAGCCGTCACCTCGCGCAAACGGGCCAGGTCCTCCTCCCCGATCGCGCCGATGTTGGTGTGCGGCAGGATTCCCCGCTCCATCGCCCGCTCACAGGCCCAGGCCACATACGAGGTGAAATCCTCATGCCCCCAGGAGCGCAGCTGCTCCTTCACCACCGGGTTCACCTCGGGCTTCTCACCGGTCAAAAACAGCAGCTCCTTCGCCCGCCGCTTCACCGCCTCGTCCAGCATCCGCTCAACCTCTTCCGGCGGATGGACATGCGCCTGATGCGTCGCGAACGCACAGTACTTGCAGTAGCACTGACAAGTCCGCGAAAGCGAAATCGTGTAGTTCCGGGAAAAGGTGACCCTGCGCATCCGGGTTCAACCTACCGCAGAGGTAGGGTCGGTCTGCGGGATCGGAGCGCGGAGTAAGGTTGAAAGCTCAGAGAACCTTCCGAAAGCAAGGAGAACACCATGAAGGCTTCTGCCGGGTTCCTCGTTCTGCCACTCGCGATCGGCGCACTCGTCGTCGGCTGCGGAGGCAGTGACTCCGACAACTCATCTGACAATCCCGACACCGCCACCCAGACCGAAAAGCCGGCCAGTGGCGACACGGCCAACGGCGGCAACACCGCCAGCACCGGCAAGACCGAGGTCCTTCAGCTGGCTGCCGACCCCGGCGGTGCCCTGGCCTACGACCCGAGCGACCTGAGTGCGAAGTCCGGTCAGGTCGAGATCGACTTCACCAACGACTCTCCGCTCGCTCACGACGTGGTGGTCGAAGACTCGAACGGCAACGAGGTCGCCGCGACACCGACCTTCACCGGCGGCAGCAAGACGACCGAGTTCGATGCCAAGCCCGGTACCTACACCTTCTACTGCTCCGTGCCCGGCCACGAAGCCGGCGGCATGAAGGGGACTCTGACCGTCAAGTAGACGCGGCGGCGCGCTCCCGGGGACTTTCGGGTCACCGGGAGCGCTTTGCCCCGGATCCGGACCGGCTAGAATCGCCGCCGAGCGATGGGGCTCGCTCCTTCATAACCGCGGAACTCCGCTGATGGCTCCTGTCACCCGTCACCACCACGGAACAGTCAGGAGCTGCATCGAATGATCTTCAATCGTCATCCCCTCCGGAAGCTGGGAGCGATCTACGTCGGCGGGATAGTCGGCGCGCTGCTGCGGGTCGCGCTCTCCCAGGTCTTTCCGCACCCCGCCGACGCCTGGCCGTGGCCGACCTTCGCGGTGAACATCGTCGGCGCCTTCCTGATCGGGTACTTCTTCGCCTCGTTTCGCGACCACACGCCAGATCAGCTCCATCACCCGTTCTTCGCGACCGGGATCTGCGGCACCCTGACCACTTTCTCGACCATGCAGCTGGAGCTGTTCAACATGATCGATGCCGGCGAGGCGGGGCTGGCCGCCGGCTACGTGGCGGTCACTCTCACGCTCGGCTACGTTGCGCTCCGGCTGGGCATCGCCGCCGAGTCCGCGCGGCCGGAGGTCCGGGCATGAGCCGGCCCGGTGCGGGCTCGGGGAGGTACCGGTGAACCCGGCCACCTGGGTCGCGGTCGGGCTGCTCGGCGGGCTCGCCGCCGGGGCTCGCTACCTGCTCGACGCCGAGATCTCTCGCCTTTCCGACACCCCGTTCCCGATCGGGATCCTCGCGGTCAACCTGCTGGGAGCGCTGCTGATCGGCCTGATCGCCGGCAGCACCCTGGACGGCGATGCCCTGATCATCGTCGCCGGTGGCGTGATCGGATCCTTCACCACCTTCTCGACCTGGGTGCTCGACACCCACCTGTTGAGCTCCGCGGATCTCGCCAAGCTGGCCTGGCTGAACATCGCGATCTCTCTCGTCTTCGGCCTGGCCGCGGTCACTGTAGGACACGCAATCACGAGCTGACCCAAGAAAAAGGGCCGCCCTCCGGGCGGCCCTTTCAGCTTCAGGTTGCTTGAGGCTCAGGCCTCAGGCGAAGGCACCGTTGAGGGTTTGCCTTCCTCGGACCCGCCTCCGGGCGCGATTATGAACTTGTAGACCACGAAGGCCAGAACCGCACCGACGAGCTCACCGCCGAGGTAGGGCCAGACACCGCCCCACTCGCCGGAAACCAGGGCCGGGCCGAACCAGCGGGCCGGGTTGACCGCACCACCGGTCAGCGGTACCAGGATCAGGCCGACCACGCCGAGCGTGAGGCCGATCGCCAGCGGCGCCCAGTCCTTGACGGCGCGTACGCCCAGGGCGACGGCGAGCACGGCCAGGACCAGCAGGAAGGTGCCGAGGCACTCGACCACCGCACCGGCGAAGTTGCCGCTGAGGAGCGGGCTGATCGTCGTCGCGCCGTAATTGGCGGCACGGCCCTCGTCCTCGAGCAGACCCTTGGTCAGCAGCGCGCCGAGCACACCACCGGAGAGCTGGGCCAGGATGTAGATCACCGCGTCAACCGGGGCGATCTTTTTCATCAGCGCCGCGCCGACCGTGATGGCCGGGTTGAAGTGACCGCCACTGGCCCCGCCAAAGGCGAATATCAGCGCGGTGAGGATGAACGCGTAGGTCAGGCCGACGACTGCGAAGTCAGAGCCGAACGACGCGTTGTCGCCCACGGCGATGAAAAGCACGCCGACCAGAGTGATTGCGAACACAAGGAAAAAGGTTCCGAGCAGTTCAGCGATATATGCGGCGAGACCGCGATCTTGCATGAAGTCAAACCTCCCGAGGCTTGGATCGATTGCACCCCGCCGCTAACGGCGAGCCGGGCCAGTCTAACCACAGCTCGCCACCTACCGGCATCATCCCGGTACCCGGACGATCTGTGGGCTCTAGCAATATACGCCGGTCGACGCCGGATTCCTGCCGCGGGCTGAAACCCTCAGGAAAGCAGCCGGGCGGCGAGGTCCGGCAGCTCGCGCGCCATCCGCGAGCGGGGGACCACCAGTTCCAGCCCGGCCTCCCGGCCACGATCGCGGGTCTCAACGTCAACGTGCGAGTAGAAGCCGATCGCCGGGGCCGGGAGCGCGGCGATCGCGTGCGGGTCGGTCGCCTCGAGGTCGCAGACCACCAGATCGAAATCAAAATCCGCCGGGTCGGGCGGAGCCGGAACCACCTTCACCTCGTGGCCCGCAGCACCCAACATGCCGCTCACCTTGCTGGAGAGCATCAGGTCCGGGACGACCGCCAGTACCCGAGCCAAGGAGCCTCAGATCGCGCGGCGCTGGCGGAACTCTTCCCGGACGCTTTCCGGGCGGCCCCACATCTGGACCACTTCCGAACGGCCCTCCCGGACCTCGCGCAGCGCGAGCTCGCCGCCGAAGCCCTCGCCGTCGAGGCGTCTCAGAACGCCGAGCACGGTCTCCGGAGCGGCCGCCTTGCCGAAGCTGTGGGCCACCGGGACCCGCCAGTGCCACTCGGCCCTGGAGTAAGGCTGGGCGTTGATCATGCTGAGGTGAACCGAGGCGTCGATGTACCGGTCCTCATCGTCGATCCGCAGATCGAAGGCGAGGTCGGTCCAGTCGGACGGGAGCGAGTCGAGTACTTCCTGAAAGTCCTGCGCGAGAGCCATCGGTCCGTAGCCTAGAGGTTCTGGCCAGAACTCTGTCCTTGCTCCGGCGGGAGGTTGCCCGTCGTAGAATCGATCCATGTCCCCGGTGACCGAACCAGACCTCGACGCCGAATACCGGCAGATCCGCGAAGAGTGCGGGCTGATTGACCGCCGCGATCACACCTGGATCGAGGTGAGCGGCCCGGATGCGGCCGAGTACCTGCAGAGCCAGGTCACGAATGACACCGAAGAGCTCTCGGTCGGCGCGGGGGTCTATGCGGCTCTGCTCGACCGCAAAGGCCATCTCCAGGCCGACATGCGGATCCTCCGGCAGGCCAACGACTCGTTTCTGATCGACACCGAGGAGACCGCCGCTCCGGCCCTGCTCAAGCACCTCACGATGTACAAGATCGGCCGCAAGGTCGAGGTCGCCGAAACCGAGCGGGCGCTGCTTTCACTGGTCGGCCCGGGGGCAATCGAGGTGACCGGCCTCGCCCCCGGCGACGAGAACGAGTTCGCCGAGGCAACGATCGCCGGTGCCGCCTGCCTGGTGGTCGTCACGCCGTTCGGCCTCGACGTGATCTGCGCTCCCGGTGACCGGGATGCGGTCCAGGCCCAGCTCGAGGCCGACCGGGCCGTGCCCGTCTCCGCCGCAGCCGGCGAGATCCTGCGCGTCGAGCACGGGCGGCCGCGGTTCGGTTTCGAGATGACCGGGGCGAACATGCCGGCCGAGGCCGGCATCGTCGAACGCGCCGTGAGCTTCACCAAGGGCTGTTACATCGGCCAGGAGCCGGTCGCCCGGCTCCATTACAAGGGTCGTCCGAACCGGCACCTGCGTGGGCTGAGGCCCACCGGGCCGGTCGCCCAGGGCGACCCGGTCCGGCTCGGCGAGAAGCAACTGGGTCAGATCGGGACCGCCGCCCTCTCCCCCGCCTCGGGACGGATCGCACTGGCTATCCTGCGCAAGGAAGCCGAGCCCGGCGGCACCGTCACAGTCGAGACGGAGGCCGGTGAGATCGAAGCCGAAGTGGCTGAACTTCCCTTCCTCGAGGGGCCCGAGGCGTGAGCGAAGCCCGCCGCCAGGGCCTGGGCGGCGGCCGGCTCGGTGCCGACAGCCCGTTGTTCGGCGGCACGGCCGTAGAGGGGACCCCGGGACGGTCGAACGCACACGAGTCCGACGGCCCGCCGGAAGCGCCGGCCTGGGCGACCCGCCCCGATGACTTCGCCGATGACCGGGAAGCGGCGGCAGCCGAGGCGGGACGCGCCGCCGAGGAGCTGCTGAAGTTCGGTGACCTCCGGGACCTGCTGCCGGCCGCCGAGCCGGACCGGGCGCTCGACGACTGGGGCCGCTCGGAGACCGTGGTCTCCCTGATGGAGCCGATCCTCAACTTCTATTACCGCTACTGGTTCCGGGTCGAGGTGGAGGGGATCGAGAACATTCCCTCCGCCGACGGCGCCCTGATCGTCGCCAACCACTCCGGTGCCCTGCCGCCCGACGCACCGATGATCATGCAGGCGATCCGCAATGAGCACCCCGCCCCGCGTCCGCTCTACATGCTGGGCGAGCACTGGTTCAAGGGTTACCCGGGGGTCTCGATGTTCGTCAACAAGATGGGCCTCGTCCCAGCCCACCGGGAGAACGCCCAGCGGCTACTCCACGACGAGGGCCGTCTCGCCGTCGTCTTCCCGGAAGGCCAGAAGGGCACTCGCAAGCTTTACTGGCAGCGCTACCGGCTGCGCCGGTTCGGACGGGGCGGGTTCGTTCGGACCGCGATCCGGGCTCGGGTGCCGATCGTTCCGGTCGCGGTGATCGGGGCCGAGGAGGCGATGCCGATCTTCGCTCACCTCCGGCTGCTTCAGAAGCTCTCCGGGCTGATCTACTTTCCGCTGACCCCCTCTTTTCCCCATTTCGGCCTCGCCGCGCCGCTGCTCTATCTACCGTCGAAGTTCAAGATCCGCTTCATGGAGCCGGTCGACATGTCGGAGTATCCGGTCGAGACCATCGATGACCCGGCCGAGATCCAGCTGATCAGCGAGCGGATCCGGACCCGCATCCAGCATCAGCTCGACGGGATGCTCGCCACCCGCGAATCGGTCTGGACCGGTTGACGCTCCCGAAACCGATGACCGGCACCCCGAGACCGTGGCGTCAGGCATCTAGGGTAGATTTCGGGCCGTGAGGGGAACCTGGGTCACAGCCACCCTGATTTCGATCTGTGCCGCGCTCGCCGGTTGCGGCGCGACCACCCACGAGAACGAGCCGCGTCCGCCGATTCCGACCGCGGTCAGCCTCTCGGTCGGTGAGGATTCGATCGGAGCGAAGGTGGCGGCGGGACGCGGCGTCGGCGAGCCAGGTGCGCGTCAGCCGTACCTGAACCAGAATCGCACCGCGCCGCAGAACCAGGCCGACCGACGAGCCCCGGCCGTGGTCAGGTTCGCGATCGCCAACCTGACCGACCGGGCGACCGTCCTGCGCATGCAGGGACCGGTCGAGCGGAGGGTCGCGCTCACCCCAGGCGGATCAGGCTCGTTCAGCATGGATCTCCCCAGCGGCATCTACCTCTTCACCTCGCCGGCCAGCACCGGCAGCGCCCGCCTGAACGTCGGCATGAACCGCGTCTCCTCCAGCGGCGACGTCCTCCTCCCCTGAGGCAAGCCCAGCGCGGAATGTGCATTACCACCGTGCGGAGTCCGATCATCCATTCTTTGTTTCCGTGATCGGACGGGTTTCCGTGCTCATCCGGCGAAGACCGGATGAGATGCAGAATGTGAGTACCATCCCTCGGAACTTTCAGGTCCCTGAACAACCCCCGAGAGGAGCGATGTGTCCGTAGACCTCGCTGAAGTGAGCAAGCTTGACGTGGAGCCGGGAGAGCTCCCCGAGAAGATGGCCGCCTGGGTCATCCGTCCCGAGACGCAGGGTGAGCCGACCGAGGCTTTCCAGCTCGAGGACATCGAGACGCCCGAACCGGGTGCGTTCGAAGTAATCGTCCGCGTGATGGCGGCCGGCGTCAACTTCAACAATGTCTGGGCGGCGCTGGGTGTGCCGGTGCCGGTCTGGAAGTACGGCGACCACCCCGAGCACGGCCACCACATCGGCGGCTCCGACGCCTCCGGCATCGTCTGGAAGGTCGGCGAGGGCGTGACCCGCTGGAAGCCGGGCGACGAGGTCGTGGTGCACTGCAACCAGGCCTCCTACGAGGACGTCGAGGTCCACGGCCTCGACCCGCTCGCCGCTCCGAGCCAGCGCATCTGGGGATATGAGTCGACCTGGGGATCGTTTGCCCAGTTCACCAAGGTTCAGGCCCAGCAGCTGCTGCCGCGCCCGAAGAACCTGTCCTGGGCCGAGGCCAGCTCCTACGGCCTGACCTACTTCACCGCCTACCGGATGCTGATGCACCAGGCTGAGCTCCAGGCCGGCCACAACGTGCTGATCTGGGGTGCCGCCGGCGGTCTCGGCGTGTTCGCGACCCAGCTCTGCAAGGCAGCGGGCGCCAACGCGGTCGGTGTCGTCTCCTCCGACGAAAAGGGCGAGCTGGTCAAGCAGCTCGGCGCAGTCGACTACATCAACCGCAACGAGTTCGCGGGCATGATGCGGACCGGCAAGGAAACCAAGGAAGAGGAGAAGGAGCGGTTCTACGTTTCCCGCGCGTTCGCGAACCGCGCCAAGGAAATCCTCGGCGACTCGCCGGACATCGTCTTCGAGCACGTCGGCAAGGCCACTTTCCCGACCTCGGTCTACATGGTGAAGCCATTCGGCAAGGTCGTGATCTGCGGCGCCACGTCCGGCTACAACCTCGACTTCGACGTGCGCTACCTGTGGATGCGCCAGAAGCGGATCATCGGCTCGCACTTCGCCAATGCCTACGAGTGCATGAAGGCGAACCAGCTGATGGCCGAAGGCAAGGTCCAGCCGGTGCTGTGGAAGACCATGGGCTTCGACGGTGTGCCCGAGGCGCACCAGATGATGCATGAGAACCGCCACCTTGGCAAGATCGCCATCCTGGTCGGTGCCACCTCGGAAGACGAGGGGCGCGAAGAGGAAGGTCCGGGCGCGATCCGGGCTGAGGTCGGGGCCTAGTTTCAACAACCAGAAGAAGGAAGACCGATGACTTACATCTCAGAGATTTCCTGGCATGTGACCCCTTTCCGGTCACAGCGCTGGATCGACCGCTGGGAGCCGGCTGCGGCCAAGGCGACCGATTACGGTGCCACCGAGTGGGAGATCTACCGATCGGACGAGGATCCGCTCCTCTTCCGGCAGGTGAGCCGCTGGGAGAAGAAGTCGGACTTCGAGGCTTACTGGTACTCGGAGGAGATCTCGGCGATCCGCGCGGAGGTCGTCGACCTCTACGACAAGCCCCTCCTCCCCATCTGGTGCTCCCGGGTCGTAGCCAGCTGAGACCACCAGAACCAAGAGAACGCAAAAGGGCCCCGGAAACCCGGGGCCCTTTTGGTTAACGGATATCCCCTGTTGCTTTGGGCCTCGGTGTTTGACTTTTCCTTGGTCAGCCGTAACGGACTGAGTCGGAAAAGCTCAAACACCGAGATGCCTACCAACGAAAGAGCCTCCCACAGCAAGGCAAAGACGAGCCGACCTATCCGACAAAGGTGGCACGAGAGCAGGGTTATGCGCAAATAACGCACACAACCCTGCTCTCGCGGACCTGCTACGTCGCAACCACCGCGTAACCACCGACCGGAGCCGGCCTATCCATTCTTTGTTTCTGTAGGCCGGCGGGTTTGACTGGGAGGCCCGCCGAAGGCGGTGCCGACTCCTTATGCCCCGCCCGACTTATTTGTCAGTACGGATCCGGCATCGCGACGCGGATGCCGACGAAGGATCCGATTGCGCCGCGAGCCGAGTTCTTGGCGCCGATCGAGAAGCCGGTGTCGCGGCCGAGCAGCGAGTTGCCCTGCGGGTCGCGGGCGGCAACGACCTTGCTGCCATTGACGAAGCCGACCAGCTGGGTGTTGCCTTCACGACCGGTCAAGGCACGGAGCGTGAGGCGGTTGGCCAGTCCGGGGCCCTTCACCTTGTTGCCCGCCTTGCGGCTGCCGAAATTGATGATCCGGCCGTTCGGCTCCACCTTGCGGAGGCCGTAGCGGCGGGTTGAAGGCCAGACCACGAACTGGTAGCGGCTACCGTCGGTGCTCTGCCGGAGGCTGACCCCGGCGTACGCCCGGCGGAGAACCTTGGGCGGGGTCGACTTGAAGATCCGGGCGACCGCGGTGACCTGCAGGTTCTGCCCGACCACGGGAACCCGGTAGAAGCATTCCTTCGCCTTCTTGCCGAGCTGGAAACGGAAGGCCTTGGGTGAACCGCCGCGCTCGCAGTTCGCGTTCGGTGCCATCTGGTGGATCTGAGTCCGGGCATCGGTCGTGTCCAGGTTGTTGTTGTAGATGTTCAGCATGCCCGCTGCGGAAGCGTTGGCAGCGAAGAAGAGGGCACCGAGGGATGCTGCGGCCAGGGCGGCACGCAGGAGGGGATTCTTGATCAGGGAACGCATGTGAAGAGCCTAAACACAGAAAGGCCCCGAATGGTGCGCCCCCGGGGTCCTGTTTCAAATGCTGCGTGACCGATTCACACTGCACTTCCCGGGGGCCGGGAACCATCCCTCGCCGGTAGAATCGGCTCCATGAGCGACCACCGTCTACCCGAACGCGATCGCCCCTGGGTGATGCGCACCTACGCGGGCCACTCCGATGCCCGCCGTTCAAACGAGCTTTACCGGAGCAATCTGGCCAAGGGCCAGACCGGCCTCTCGATCGCCTTCGATCTGCCCACCCAGACCGGCTACGACCCGGACCACCCGCTCTCCCGCGGCGAGGTCGGCAAGGTCGGCGTCTCGGTGGCCAATCTCGGTGACATGGAGACCCTGCTGGACCAGATCCCGCTGGACAACATGAACACCTCGATGACGATCAACGCGGTCGCCGCCTGGATGCTCGGGCTTTACGTCGCCGCCGCCGAGAACACCGGGGTCGATCGGGCCCAGCTCAAGGGCACGACCCAGAACGACATCATCAAGGAGTACCTCTCCCGCGGCACCTACGCCTTCCCGCCGGAGCCGTCGATGCGACTGATCGCCGACATGGTCGCCTTCACGGTCAACGAGATCCCGAGCTGGAACCCGATCAACATCTGCAGCTACCACCTGCAGGAGGCCGGCGCGACCCCGGTCCAGGAGATCGCCTACGCGATGTCGACCGCGATTGCCGTCCTGGACGAGGTCAAGGCCCGCGGCCAGGTCTCCGACGAAGACTTCCCCAAGGTCTTCGGCCGGATCTCCTACTTCGTCAACGCCGGGGTCCGCTTCATCGAGGAGATCGCCAAGCTGAAGGCGATGGGCCGGCTCTGGACCGAGATCGGCCGCGAGCGTTACGGCGTGACCGACGAGAAGATGCTGCGCTTCCGCTACGGCGTCCAGGTCAACTCGCTCGGCCTAACCGAGGCCCAGCCGGAGAACAACATCCAGCGGATCGTGGTCGAAGCCCTGGCCGTGACCCTGGCGAAGGATGCCCGCGCCCGCGCGCTGCAGCTGCCCGCCTGGAACGAGGCGATGGGCCTGCCCCGCCCCTGGGACCAGCAGTGGAGCCTCCGTATCCAGCAGGTGCTCGCCTTCGAGACCGACATGCTCGAGTACCCGGACATCTTCGAGGGCTCGGTCGTGATGGAAGGCCTGGTCGAGGAATTCATGGCCGGGGCCAAGGACGAGATGGCCGTGGTCGCCGAGAAGGGTGGCGCGGTCGAGGCCGTGCCGTACATGAAGGCGCGCCTGGTCGAGTCCCACCGTGAGCGTTTCGCCCGAATCGAGAACGGCGAGCAGACCGTGGTCGGGCTCAACAAGTACACGGAGACCGAGGATTCGCCGCTGACCGCCAGCGCCGACGGCGGCATCATGAAGCCGGACCCGCAGGTCGAGAAGGAACGGATCGACGCGCTCGACCAGTGGCGCTCCGAACGGGACCAGGCGGCGGTGGACGCGGCGCTGGCCGAGGTCGCCCGGGTGGCCGGAACCGATGACGAGAACATCATGCCGGCGACGATCGCCGCCGCCAAGGCCGGCGCGACAACCGGCGAGTGGGCCGCCACCCTGCGCGAAGTGTTCGGCGCCTACCGCGGCCCGACCGGCGTCGGTGGCGCCGCTCCGGCCGGGGACCGCGAGACCCTGACCGACGCGCGCCAGAAGGTGAACGACGTTTCCGAGCTGATCGGCCACCGGGTCCGTCTGCTGGTCGGCAAGCCCGGTCTCGACGGCCACTCGAACGGCTCCGAGCAGATCGCGCTCCGAGCCCGCGACGTCGGCATGGAGGTCGTCTACCAGGGCATCCGGCTCACTCCCGAGCAGATCGTCGAGTCCGCGGTACAGGAGGACGTCGACCTGATCGGCCTCTCGATCCTCTCCGGCTCCCACCTCGAGCTGATCCCGGAGGTCGTGCGCCTGCTCAAGGAGGAGGGCGTCGAAGTTCCCGTGGTCGCGGGCGGCATCATTCCGCCGGAGGACGCGGCCCGACTGAAGGAGGCCGGAGTGGCCGGTGTCTTCACGCCGAAGGACTTCGACATGAACGAGATCATGGGCGAGTTCGTCGATCTTGTCGCCGAGAATCACCGGCGCTCGGAACCGGCCACCGCCTAGGAGCCTCTAGGATCCCGCTCAGATGAGCGACCAGATCCATCTGCTGACTCACGGGATCCCGGGGATCATCGCCGGGGTCTTCGTGGTGTTCCTGATCATCGGGGTGACGGGATCGGTCTGGGGCATCCGCCGGGGCCTGGACGGCGGCGAGAACATCCTGCGGATCACCGCGGGGATCCTCGGCCTGATCGGCCTGGTGATCTCCGGCTACGTGGTCTGGACCGCGGTGATCCAGGGGGAGATCCCTCAGTGCGTCGGCGGCGGAGGCGGCTGCGGCGCGGTCGAGCACAGCAAGTACTCGCACATCGCCGGCATCCACGTCTCGATCTTCGGCCTGATCGGCTACGGCATGCTTCTCCTCGCGACCATCTGGAGGGGCGATTACGCGCGCATGGCCGCCTTCTTCCTCGCCCTGTTCGGTTTCTGCTTCAGCCTCTATCTCACTTATCTCGAACTCTGGGAGATCCTCGCGGTCTGCCAGTGGTGCGTCTCCTCGGCGGTTGCGATGACCATGCTGTTCGTGGTCAACACCTGTCGCCTGATCGTCTTCTACGGAACCGATGATCCCGATGAGGGACCACTGCTTCCGGACGAGGCAGATCCGGTCCCGGCTGACTGAGCATCAGACCGGTCAGGACCCGTCGCGCAAAGCGGGCTCCTAGTACCATCTCGCAGCAATGGCTACCGGACCGCAGCAGAAGAGAAAAGAACTCCGCGAGAAGCGCCTTCAGGCAGAGGCTGCCTCGAAGACCGCCGACAAGCGGCAGAACCTGTTCAAGATCATCGGGATCGCGGCCTTCCTGGTCGTGGTCGCGGCGATCGTTGCGGTCGTCGCGCTGAGCGGAGGCGACGACAGCTCGAGCGGCGGCAAGGGCGGCAACGGCCAAGCGCAGCTGGCCGGTCTCGATCAGCAGGGCAACCGGCTGGGTGACGCCAAGGCCCCGGTCACCCTGGTCGAGTTCGGTGATCTCCAGTGCCCGGTCTGCCGCCAGTACGCGGAGGAGATCCTCCCCGACGTGATCAGCGGCCCGATCAAGGACGGCACGGCGAACTTCGAGTTCGAGAACTGGGCCATCCTCGGCCCCGATTCCACCGTGGCCGCCAAGGCCGCCCTCGCCGCCGGCGAGCAGAACAAGATGTGGAACTTCCTCGAGGCCTTCTACGCCAACCAGGGGGTCGAGAACACGGGCTACGTGACCGACGACTTCATCAACGAGATCGCCGAGGACGCCGGCATCCCGGACATGGACAAGTTCAACAGCGATCGGGACAAGCCGAACCTCGAGAACGATCTGATCAAGATCGACAACCAGGCCACCCAGCTGGGCATGACCGGCACCCCCTCCTTCGCGATCCGCGAAGCCGATGGCTCGCTGACCAGGCTCGATGACACGCAGTCCTCGGACGCGATCATCAAGGCGATCAACCAGGCCGCCAAGAAGGCGAGATCCGGCAGCGGAAACGGCAACAACAAGTGATCTGAAACCCGGGCCGCGCCGCCGAGGTGGCGGCCCGGGTAAAACTACAGTCATGGAATCGCGCATCTCTTCATGGCTCAGGTGCTATCGCTGCTGGTCCCGGAACCTCGAGGTCCAGGTCCATTACGACGCGATCCGGCCGGTTGACCCGGAAACCGGGATCCCGACCGACGGCGCCGACGAGATCCAGGAATCGGTCGTCCAGTGCCTCGACTGCATGCACGACCAGCCTCACCTCACCTTCGAGCGTGACCGCGTGGTCCCGATCGAGGACCGCTGGGAGCGCATGGTGGCCGGCACCCCCTGGGTGGCCTCCTGCACGGTCACGGTGGACGCCGACCAGGTCGAGGCCTGCGCCGGACCGGAGGCGGTCGAGTCGCTCACCTTCGGCGCCTTCGGTGACGCCGGCACCCGCGAGTTCTTCACCCACGTCCGCTTCCACAAGCACCACGACGACGAGATCGCCGTCCACCTGCTGGTCGAGCTCTACGCCCGCTCCCCGGAAGAGGCCAGCGAGGTCCTGAACGACGCCGCCCGGGGCACGATCGAGATCACCTCTCTCGCGGAAGAGTCACGCCCTCCCGCCCACGCCTCCGGCGACACGCATTAGTTGACCTCTACGGTTCCTCGACCGTGGTCGTTCGAACACGCCTTGGGTGTTCTGTGCACGAGCACCGAGTCCGAAGCGAGAACTCTGGATGCGATGTCGCTCCTTTCTCAGTTCTGCAGCGACCACGAAGACGAGGTCATGGAAGGGCTGGCAGCCCAGGCGAAGAACGGGATCACGCCGAGGATCCGCAGTGACGCCGTGTTGCATCTTGGCCTCTTCCTCGATCCCAAGGCTTCCGAAACGGTTCGCGAACTACTGCCTGACCTCGATGAAGACACAAGAGCTGGGGCCGAGACGATGCTGCGCACGCTTGATGGCAGACTGGCTCGAGCAGCGGGATCGAGAGGCCACAGGGGAGACGAGCTCCACCGATGGCAGAGGAAACGGCTTTTGAAGGATGGGCAGAAGGCACACCGCAGGATCGTCAAGCTGGTCCGATCGATGCTCGCCGACGAATTCGAGCGGAGGGCGCTGGCCTCTGAACCCGTCGTGGCGCCGGATCTGGCAGTCGGGGGCCCCGGCTATCGGGCCGATTTCATCCCGGCCAACCCAGAGGCCGCACGCATCTCAGCCTGGATCGGCGCCCAGGGGGTTCGGTGTGCCATCGGGAACCTCGGAGCCTGCTTCACCAAGAAGGCCAACTCCAGGTTCACCGCGAGATTCTGGGGGCTGGGGATACGGTCCTATGCGCAGAAAGCCGTCAATGGCGAGGTGTGTGAACGGGTGGCGCCGGACGGGAAGGCCTCGATCCTGACGGTTCCGCTGGCGTTCAACGAAGTCGAAGTCTTCAAGACCTCCAGCACGGCACCAGATCTCCCCTCAATCCCGAACGATTGGCTCGCCGTGCGATACGAGCCGTACGGTGAAGACCGCTGATCCGCCCTCAACCGGACCGGGCGAAGCGGTCGCGGCCGTCCAAGGGGGTCTAAGTTCGATTTGCAGGCGCTATATCCGTGTAAATCGAACCTAGCCCCTACTGGCCGGGGTCCGTCGGCTTGGGCTCAGCTTCGGGCTTGTCTGCGGATTCCGGCTTGTCGCGGTCGATCACCTCTGACTTCGCCTGCTTCGCCTTCTCGGCGAGCGAGCCGTCGCCGGCCAGGATCTCGCGGAGCTCCTTCGCGTCCCGCTTGAGGTTCTCGGGTTCCGCCCGGTCCCCCAGCTTTTCCTCGGCCTGCTTCTTGAGCTGCCCCACCTGCTGTCCGAGCTTCTTGAAATCCATGGCTTCACGGTACCCGGATCGGTCGAATCTTTCACCGACGGCGGAGTTGTCAGCAAATAGGTCTGACAACTCCGCCCTCGGTGAAGTGGCCAACGAAAAGGGCCGCCCGGAGGCGGCCCTTTCTAGATCGCTGAAGACTCGACTTAGTCGACGTCGTTGGCTTCGACGACCGTTCCCGCGCTCTTCTTCGGGATCAGTGCGGTGCGCTTGAAGTCAGCGACCAGGAGGCCGTCCTGGTTGTAGACCCGGGTGTGGACCTTGACGATGCCGCGGTCGGGCTTGGACTTGGACTCGCGGACCTCCAGCACCTCGGACTCGCAGAACAGCGTGTCGCCGTGGAAGACCGGGTTCGGGTGGTTGAGCTCATCGGTGGCGAGGTTGGCGATCGCCTTGCCGGTGAAGTCGGAGACGGTCATGCCGACCGCCAGCGAGTAGACCAGCGGGCCGACGACCACGTTCTTGCCCTGCTGCGAAGCCTTGGCGTGGACATCGTTGATGTGCAGCGGGTGGTGATTCATGGTCAGCAGGCAGAACAGGTGGTCGTCCGCCTCGGTGACCGTCTTGGCCGGCATGTGCTTGTAGACCGCGCCGACCTCGAACTCCTCGAGGTAGCGGCCGTACTGGTGCGAGCCCGACGCTTCGCGTTCGGCGGCGTCGGTGGTGAACTCGGTGTTTTCTTCGCTCATGGTTGGTTGGGTTTTCCTTTGGTTGGGACTTGGACGATCGGTCCGGACCTGGCCGGACGCAGTCGTCAGTGGACTTTCTTCAGCTTGGCCCGCTGCTCATGCGCCTCGATGACGCGGATGACCAGCTTGGCCACATTCGAATCTCCCTCGAACCGGATGTGGCCCGTTTCCGCGGCACGCCGGTAGGAACCGATCGTGCTCTTCTCCTCGGCCAGCTGATTGAACTGCGCCCGGTCGATCTCGACCCGGCAGCGTTCGTCCTCTCCTCTTCCCTTACTCACCTTCGGCCCGGGCACCTCGACCCGGTACGTCTGCATGTCGCCCTTGGCGCGGAGATCGAGTCCGAAGACCAGCTTCAGCTTCTTCAAGGCGGGCACCTCCTCCTGGAGGTGGGTGACGGCCTGCTCGATCATCTGCGCGGTGGTAGCCATGGCAAGGTGTTTACAGGTAAGAGAGCCCGGCTTCAAGCCGGGCCCTTCGTTGGTTCAGATCAGATCTTGTGGCGCTGAAGCAGCTTCTTGCCGATCACCATGCGCTGGATCTCGGAAGTGCCTTCGCCGATCAGCAGCAGAGGTGCGTCACGGTAGAGGCGCTCGATCTCGTATTCCTTCGAGTAGCCGTAGCCGCCGTGGATGCGGAAGCACTCCTCGACGCATTCCTTGCCGGTCTCGGAGGCGATCAGCTTCGCCATCCCGGCCTCGAGGTCGGAGCGGATGCCGGCGTCCTTCATGTTGGCCGCCTTGCGGGTGACCAGACGGGCCGCTTCGAGCTTGGTCGCCATGTCGGCCAGCTTGAACTGGATCGCCTGATGCCCCGCGATCGGCTTGCCGAAGGTCTTGCGCTCCTGGCTGTAACGCAGGGCGAGCTCGAGGGCGCGCTGGGCGATGCCGACGCCACGGGCGGCGACGTTGACGCGACCGACCTCGAGCGCGTCCATCATCTGCGGGAAGCCCTTGTTCAGGCCGGCTTCCTCGCCGCCGAGGATGTTCTCGGCCGGGCAGCGGTAGCCGTTGTAGACGAGCTCGGTCGACTCGACGCCCTTGTAGCCCATCTTCTTGATCTTCGGGGGGACGTTGAGACCTTCGTACTCGCCGGTGTTCTCCTCGACCCACGGCTCCTTCTCGGTGATGAAGCAGGTCATGCCCTTGTGGGCCTTCTCGGCCTTCGGATCGGTCTTGGCGAGCAGGAAGACGAGGCTGGAACCGAGGCCGTTGGTGACCCACATCTTCTGGCCGTCGATCACGTAGGCGTCGCCGTCCTTCTTCGCGCCGGTCTTGATGCCCTGGACGTCGGATCCGACCTCCGGCTCGGAGAGCGAGAAGGCGGCGCGCATCTCGCCGGTCGCCATCTTCGGCAGGTACTTCTGCTTCTGCTCCTCGTTGCCGAACTGCAGCAGCAGATAGACGCCGATGAAGTGGGTGTTGACCACGCCGGAGATCGAGATCCAGCCCCGCGAGAGCTCCTCGACGATCAGCTCGTAGGTCGAGAGGTCGAGGCCCATTCCCCCGTACTCCTCGGGGATGGTCACCCCGAAGAGACCCAGCTCCTTCATCTGCTCGACGATCGGCTCCGGGAACTTGTCATCGTGGTCGTACTCTTCGGCGTTGGGGATGATCTGCTCGTCGACGAACTGGTGGACCATCTCGATGATGGCCTTCTGGTCCTCGGTCATCTCCTGGTAGGCAGCTTCTGACATGGCTCCTCTTGGGGTTTGGTGGCGCAGGTGGGTGAAACAGCGCTCTGCGGCGCGGAAAAAGGCCCGCGCAAGGGCGCGGGCGAAGGGACTCCAAGAATATCGGGATTTCCCCTTTGGAAGCCGTCTGCCGCTGATTCCAGATACGCTCTCCGATGGCGCTGATACCGCTTTTCGCGCCAGATTCACTTCTCTCAACGACCCTCAAGGAGAACCTTTGCGCAATCCCCGGAACTTCTTCAAGCCCAAGGCGATCGGCGCCCCGGACCCGATCACCGAGGTCCCCTTCGGCCCCTCGCGGATGATTCATTTCTTCGATCCTTCGAACGAGAAGATGGCCGCCAAGGTGCCGGACATGGCCAAGCAGGCCGACATTCTGCTCGGCAACCTCGAGGATGCGGTGCCGGTCGACGCCAAGCTGGCCGCCCGTGAGGGGCTGCTCAAAGTAGCCAAGGAGGCCGATCTCGGCGACACTCCGCTCTGGACCCGTGTCAACGCCCTGGAAAGCCCCTGGGTGCTCGACGACCTGACCTCGCTGGTGACCGAGGTCGGCGACAAGATCGACGTCATCATGATCCCCAAGGTCGAGGGACCGTGGGACATTCATTACGTCGATCAGCTGCTGGCCCAGCTCGAGGCGAAGGGGAACGTCAGCCGCCCGATCCTGATCCACGCCATCCTCGAGACCGCTCAGGGCGTGACCAACGTCGAGGACATCGCCGCCGCCAGCCCCCGCATGCAGGGCATGAGCTTCGGCCCGGCCGACCTCGCCGCGTCGCGCCGCATGAAGACCACCCGGGTCGGTGGCGGCCACCCCGGCTACCGCTCGCTCGAGGACCCCGACGCCGAGAACCCCGAGGCGCCCCGGGTCAGCGCCCAGCAGGACCCCTGGCACTACTCGATCGCCCGCATGGTCGACGCCTGCACCGCCAATGACATCCTGCCCTTCTACGGCCCCTTCGGTGACATCAAGGACCTCGAGGGCTGCGAGGCTCAGTTCCGCTCGACCTTCCTGCTCGGCTGCGTCGGCGCCTGGTCCCTCCACCCCGCCCAGATCGCGGTCGCCAAGAAGGTCTTCTCACCGCCGGTCGACGAGGTCATCTTCGCCAAGAAGGTGATCGAGGCGATCCCCGACGGCCGTGGCGTCCACATGATCGACGGCAAGATGCAGGACGACGCCACCTGGAAGCAGTGCAAGGTGATGGTCGGCCTGGCCGAGATGCTGGCCGAGAAGGATCCTGAGATGAAGGAGCAGTACGGGTTCTAACGACCTCGGCCTGCCCCTCCCCGCGCCGACGGGAGAGGGGCAGGCAGGTTCGTCCTATTTCTTCACCCGGATCTTGAAGGTCTTCGTTCCTGCCAGGCGCCCGGAGAATCCGTAGGCCTCCACCTGGAGGCTGTGAAGGCCGACCCCAAGTTCCCAAGTGGGCGGGCAAAGCCCTGTCAGGTGCCTGTCCATCTGGCAGTAGAGCTGGCGAGCGCCGGGCTTCGCCGCGACGTCCAACCGAACCGTCGCAGTCGCAGCCCCTTTGGCCTGCACCACCCGCTTTCCACTAATCGTGATCTCCCGGGCGACCGGGTTCACTACCTCCCCGGCGAATCGGATCACCGGCTTGTTCACGCCCCTGTCGTCCACGTTGTTTCCTAGCAACGAGCCCACGCCTTCCCGATGCGAGACCGGCACCGCGCGAGAAGTCAAGGTGAGGTTCTGGTCGAGTTTGACCGAGATCTGGAAAGCCTCCGCCCAACGATCTGTGGCCTTGGTCGAAACCAGGAAGAAGAAGGGCGGGTCGGTCGGGTCCGCGTAGTTGATCGGCGATGCTGCTGACCAGCGTGGCCGGCGTTTCTCCTCCGCTGGAGAGCCGAAGGCGTTGAACATCATCCGTTGAAAGCCGGCGTTCTGCCGACGATATTTCGGCGTCATCATGCGAGGAACGTCGAATCCGACCGCATCCAGCGACACAACCCCCTTGACCTGGCGGTGGGCTACGCCCTCTGCCTTGAGAAAGGCAGGCCGAGTTCCCAACAAGGCGGCGATCTGAGCACCGGCCGATTCGCCACCGAGGACTATCCGGCTCGGATCCCCTCCGAACTTGTCGATGTGTCGGTTGACCCAGCCCACGGCACG
>JBIQLL010000030.1:0-32487 GCA_044464425.1 Solirubrobacterales bacterium
CCACCATGCTCTTCGCGGTCACCGTACTGGCCATGGTGGCGGTGATCCTTCAGCAACGCCGGGCCGAGAAGGCAGCGGCGATGCGCCCCGACGAAATCGCCAACAAACCCGCCGTCTCGATACCTATCTAGACCACTAGGTCGGGCGGGGCCCGACTTCTTTAAGTAGCACCCGTCGTGCCGGTGTTGCCAGTCGCGCCGGTGGTGTTGCTTCCGCCGCCGCTGCCACAGGTTTCGAAGCCGAAGCCGTCGGCCAGCTGGTAGTACTTGCCGGCCAGAACCGAGCCCTCCTTGCCCGCCGCGATCATCGCGTCCTTGTCTCCCGAGGCGATCGCGTCAGCGGCTTCTTTCGCCTTCTGCACCCGCTGGCGCCCCAGCGAGATGATCTCGTCCACAGTGGTCTGGTCGGCGACCGGTGGGGTCAACTCTTCGAGCTGATCGAGCATCGCCGTGACATCGGAAGCCTGGTCCTCGAAGTCCTGCGCCGCACTCTCGAGGTCGCTGCTCTTCAGCGCCTGATCGAACTGGCTCTCGAGCGTGGCCGAGTTGCCGGCGTACTGCGCACAGACGGCATCGGCCTTGACGATGTAATCGCTCCGGCTCAGATCCTCGTCACCAGAGCCACCCCCGCACCCAGCCACCAGGCCGGCCGTGAACAGCGCGGCGAGAACAGCGAGGTTGCGGCCACGGCCACGCCGGGAGGCAATCTGACGGGTTCGCATCGCAGCGCAGCCTATCTCCGGGACCGCCCAACGTGCGGGGATAGACTCGCTTCATGCCTTCCGATCAGGATCGAACTCCGTACATCGATGCCCTGCTCGAGTTCGCCCAGAGCGATCCCGGACGGTTCAACGTGCCGGGGCACCAGGGTGGGATCGGCGCCGATGACCGGCTTCACCTGCTGGTCGGCCAGACCGGTCTGACCGATGACATTCCCGCACTGATCGAGGGGATCGACGTCGGAGACCCGAACCCCTTCCAGGAGGCTCAGAAGCTGGCCGCCGGGGCCTGGGGCGCGAAGCGCACCTGGTTCTTGATCAACGGCGCTTCGCAGGGCAACCAGGCAATGTGCCTGGCCGTGGCCCACATGGGCGGCGAGCTGGTGGTCCAGCGAAACGTCCACTCGTCGGTGATCGACGGCATGATCATGGCCGGGCTCAGGCCGACCTTCGCCGCACCGGAACTCGATCCCGAGCTCGGCGTCGCGCACTGCCTGACCCCGGGGGCGTTGGGCGAGGCTCTCGATCGCTGCCCGAGCGCGGCCGCCGCGGTCGTCGTCTCCCCCACCTATTTCGGGGCCTGCGCCGACATCCCCGGCCTGGCCGAGGTGGCCCACGGCCGGGGGGTGCCGCTGGTCGTGGATGAGGCCTGGGGAGCCCATCTCAAGTTCCATCCGGATCTGCCGCCCAGCGCGATCGAGAGCGGCGCCGACCTGGTGATCTCCTCGACCCACAAGATCGTCGGCAGCCTGACCCAGTCGGCGATGATCCACCTCGCGACCGATCGGTTCGATGAATCGATCATCGACCGCTGCATCTCGATGACCGAGTCGACCAGCCCCAACTCGCTGCTTTGCGGATCGCTCGACGCGGCCCGCCGCCAGGCGGCCGTGAACGGTGAGCACCTGCTCGGCGAGACGATCTCGGTGCTGGCCGAGACCCGCGAGGAGATCCGGGCGATCCCGGGCCTCGACGTCCTCGATGAGCGCCTGCTCGAGGCCGACAGCGTGGTCGGCTGGGATCCCCTCCGCCTCACCATCGACGTACGCGGCACCGGCAGCACCGGCTACCACATCGCCGAACTGGCGCGGGATCTGGCTGGAGTCAACCTCGAGCTCGCCTCGGACACGGTCGCGGTCGCCGTCTTCGGCATGGGGACCGGCACCCCGCCCCGGGCCCGCCGCCTGGTCGACGGCATCCTGACCGCCCTGGAGGCGATCGAGTCCGAGCCGGTCACCGAGAAGCCGGAGTTCGCCCCGCCGCCACTCTGGGGTGAGCCGGCGATGACCCCGCGCGATGCCTTCCTCGGCCGCCAGGAAGTGGTGCCCTTCGCCGAGGCAGAGGGTCGGATCGCGGCCGAGCCGCTGGCCACCTATCCGCCCGGGATCCCGAACGTGCTTCCCGGCGAGCGGCTGACCCGCGCGACCCTCGACTACATCACGGACTCGGTCGATCACGGCGGGTACGTCCGGGGGGCGGCCGACCGGGAACTGACCACCCTCCGGGTCATCACAGAATGAGCACCAACACATCCGCCCCGGGAGCGAACATCCCGCTCAGAACGCTGCCCAACCTCCGCGATCTGGGCGGTTACGCTGCGGCCGGCGGCAAAGTAGTGAAGCGCGGCCAGCTCTACCGGTCCGTGCTACTCGGACGAATGAGCGATGAGGACGCCAGCAAGGTCGTGGAGATGGGCTTGAAGACCGTCTTTGACTTCCGCACCTCGGTCGAGTCCGAGTCAGCCCCGGACCCCGACGTCGGGGCCAAGGCCGTCAACCTGGACGTGCTCGCCGATCGCACCGGTGAGGGTCCGACCAGCCTGCTGGCGAAGATGAACGATCCGGAAGCGATCAAGACGGCACTGGGATCAGGCCAAGGCGCGGAGATGATGCGGACTGCCTACCGCGAGCTGGTTGAACTTCCGTCCGCCAATCGCTCCTACAACGAGTTCTTCACCACCGTCGCCGAAAGCGACTCCCTTCCCGCCCTGTTCCACTGCACGACCGGGAAGGACCGCACCGGATGGGCCGCCGCCGCGACCCTCCTCTCGCTCGGGGTGGATGAGGAGGATGTCTACGCCGATTACCTGCTGACCAACGACCAGCTGCTGCCGGCCCTGAAGCCGCTTCTGGGTCACATCGAAGAGGCCGGGATCGAGTTCGACCTGCTGCGGCCGGTGATCGGAGTCGACCGCTCGTATCTCGAGACCGCGATCGAGTTGATGAAGGAGACCTACGGCTCAATCGATGGGTACATGCGCGAAGGTCTCGAACTCGACGAGGAGATCCTCGACACGCTTCGCGCCCGCTTGTTGGTCGACTGATGCACCTGGGTTGAAGTTATCCGCAAATAGAGCGGATAACTTCAACCCAGACGCCCTGCCGGCCTTCTAGCCGGCGCGGCCGGGATCACCCTCGATCAGTTCGATTCGGTAGCCGTCGGGGTCCCGCACGAAGCAGAGGCGCGAACCACCTTCGCTGACCGTGTACGGCGGTTTTTCCGGTGCGATCCCCTCGCCGGCGAGCCGCTCCAGGGTCGAGTCGAGATCGTCGACCCGGATCGCGATGTGACCGTAGCCCGTACCGATCTCGTACGGCTCTTCCTGGTCATAGTTGTAGGTCAACTCCAGCCTCGGCCCGTCACCTTCGAGCCCCATGTGGACGTTGACCGCCTCGTCGCCGATCGGCTGGCGATGATGCTCCTTCAGGCCCAGCTTCTCGTAGAAGGCGGTCGACTCATCGAGGTCAAAGACGCGGTAGCAGGTGTGAATCAGCGATGACATGTCCCCACCGTACCCGGCCGGGCCCCCGGACACGCGAAGTCCGGGCGGTTCAGCGCCGGATGCGGAAGACTCGACGGGCCGGAGTTCGATCCAGGTTGCCCGCCCGGTCGATCGCCCGCACCCGGAACACGTGCCTGCCCCGCCTCAGCTTCCGGTAGGTCTTCGGCGACCGGCACCGGGTGAAGGCCCGCCGGTCGATCGAGCAACGGAACCGGCCCGGCTCCGACGACCTGAAGCGGAAGACGATCGTTCGAGGGCCGCGGCGCTTCATCGAGCGGAGGCGGGTCTGTGGTGCGAGACGATCCTTCGGGCAGAGCGTGGCGTCCGTCTCACAGGTCGGCTGCGGCGGGCAGAGCGTGGCGTCCGTCTCGCAGCTCGGTTCGGGCGGACAGAGGGATGCGTCGGTCTCGCAGGTCGGTTCCGGCGGGGGATCACAGTCGATCGGCCGGAGGGGGTCGAGGAACTCGTCGGCGATCGCCTCGTTGCCGGCCGCGTTGGCGTGGATCGAGTCGGCCAGGAACGTCCCGTTAGCGGCGACGAAGGCGTCGTACGGGTCGGCCACCACGGCGCCGTACTCGGAGCCGGCCTGGCGGATCACGTCATTCAACCCGGTACTGGGTTCGAGCGGACACTGATCGGCGGTGAGGTTGGCGCCGAACAGCTTCAAGTCGGTGTTCGCCTGATCGTCGGGCGATACTCCGGAGCCGTCCCACTTGAAGGGGTTGTAATAAGAGAGGAGGCCGAAGTACTCCGTACCAGGATCGCGGTCCAAGGCGGCCCGGACTTGACCGACCAGATCAAAGTAGCTGGCACGCCAGGCGGCACAGCCGGACTCGCTCCCGAAGCATCCCTCGTCCCCCAGGGCGTCGTTGCCACCGATCCCGATCGTGACCGCCCTGGTGTCATCGGGAGCGTTGATCGCGGTCAGGGCAGCCGGCAACTGCTCGATCTTCAAGCCGGCCAGTACCTGACCTCCCTGGGCCAGGGCGACGTGCTCGTCGGCGCCCAGCGTCTGGGCGAAGCCCGCGTGGTCATCGTGACCGCCGTAGAGCAGGCTCGGGTACATCGAGCTGGTCGAGGTCGAGTCGCCCATCGAGATGTAAGGGTCCGCGGATGCCGGCACGCTGGCGAGGACCGCCCCGAAGAGAGCGGCCCAGAGCACTGCGAGCCCTGCCTTGATCCTGCGTGTCACGTCTGGTCAGCTCCCCTGCTTCGGCGCCGTCGCACTCGACCGGCGCCGATTCTAGATCCTTTCCGGCCGGACCCACGCCGCTCGTTAGGCTGACGTTCATGAGCACCTACGAGCGCGTCGCGGAGCTGCCGGTCGAGATCGAGTCCTGGTCGATGGAGGGCCTGGCGATCAGGCCGGCCCCCGATTTCGAGCGGTTGACCACCGTGATCCGGATCGAAGGCAACGGCTTGACCGGTCTCGGCGAGGACATCACCTACGAGGCGCTAGACCAGATCGCCCTGCAGGACGCCGGGCCAACTCACGATTTCACCGGAGCGAGGACGGTCGGTGAGTTCTGCGAGCTGATCGGGTCGCTCGACCTCTTCCCGACCCCGCCCGAACGCGAGACCTCACGTTTCTACCGCCGCTGGGCCTTCGAGTCAGCCGCGCTCGACCTCGCGCTGTGGCAGGCCGGCACCTCGCTGGCCCAGTTCCTGGGCCGGCCGCTTCGGCCGCTGAGCTTCGTCGCCTCGATGGGCCTGACCGGCGGGCCGGGCGGCACCGAGTCGGACGTCGGCCGGCTGCGGGTCAAGCTCGACCGCTACCCGGAGCTGAAGTTCAAGCTCGACCCCTCGCTCGACTGGGACGACCGGCTGATCGGCGAGCTGGTCGAGACCGGCGCGGTCAACACGCTCGACCTGAAAGGCCAGTACAAGGGCACCGTGGTCGACATCGAGACCGACCCGGAGCTCTACCGGCGGCTGCTGGCCGCCTTCCCCGAGGCCTGGATCGAGGACCCGGACGTGACTCCGGAAACCCGCGAGGCGCTGAAGGACGACTGGCACCGGGTCACCTGGGACGCGCCGATCCACTCGGTCGAGGACATCGCCTCGCTCGAGCACAAGCCGACCGTGATCAACATCAAGCCCTCGCGCATGGGCGGGCTGAAATCGACCTTCGACGCCTACGACTACTGCGAGGCCGAGGGGATCGGCGCCTACGGAGGCGGGCAATGGGAGCTCGGGGTCGGCCGCGAGCAGATCCAGTACCTGGCGGCGCTCTTCCACCCGGACACCCCGAATGACACGGCACCGGTCGGCTACAACGCCGCCGAACCCGAGCCAGGCCTGCCCACCAGCCCCATGAAGGTGCTGGGAAACGGCTTCGGAAAGCCGGATGAGAGTTAGAGAGGTCTAACTCTCATTGCGGCAGACCGAACTCGGATTCTGCGCTACGGTTGCCTCAAGGTCCAGCAAATCCCCTCATGAACGGAGCCGGCATGGCTGAGAACAAGAGTTTCGCGAAAGCGCTGAACGCCCAGATATCGAACGAGTTCGCGGCCTCGCAGCAGTACGTGGCGATGGCCGTCTACTACGACAGCGAGACCCTCCCGCGTCTGGCCGCGTTCTTCTATCGCCAGGCGCTCGAGGAGCGCGAGCACGCGATGATGATGATCCAGTACCTGCTCGACGTCGACGAGGAGGTCGAGGTGCCGGACATCAAGTCGCAGCCGACCAAGTACGAGGACGGGATCACCCCGGTCAAGGAGGCGCTGGCCCAGGAGGAACGGGTCTCGGACGAGATCTTCGGCCTCTTCGAGCTGGCCCGCGAGGTAAAGGATTACCGGGCCGAGCACTTCATGCAGTGGTTCGTGAAGGAACAGGTCGAGGAGGTCGCGCTGATGGGTGACCTCCTGAACGTGGTCGAGCGATCGAAGGAGAACCTGCTCCTGGCCGAGGAGTACATCGCCCGCGAAAGCCTCGGTGAGGAGTCCGAGGACCCGACCGCCCCGCCCCCGGCCGGCGGCGCCTGATCCGGGTCCGGCTGGACATGATTCTGATCGGAAAGGGCCGCCTCCGGGTGGCCCTTTTTCGTGGGCAGCTCCTGGGTGCTCCGTTATGCTGCCCGCAGGAGGAGCCGGTCCGCCGGCTCGGGAAACGGGAGTCCGGTGCTTTCAGCCGGGAGAGGAGGAGTCCATGTCTTTGGGGATTCGTTTCGTGGGGAAGCGAACTGTCATCGCGGCCTGCGCCGCAGTAGCGGCAATCGCGTTCTGCCTGGGCGCGGGGGTGGGCCGGTCCGCCGCGGCCGAGCCGGCGGTCTTCGACGTCGGCGCCGCCACGGCGAACATCAACCCGGACACGCCTCAGTACATCGGCGGCTACGGATACAAGGACGGGCCGACCAAGGCCACCCACGACGACCTCGAGGCTCGCGCGTTCGTGGTCGGCAAAGGCAAGCAGGCGAACGTCTTCGTCGTGGTCGATTCAACCGGCTGGTTCGCTGCCTACGACGGAGTCAACGCTCCCTACGGGGCGGACGCTACCCGCCAGAAGATCGCTGACGCCCTGAACGCGCAGGGCTATGAGATCTCCCGGGACAACGTGATCGTCTCCACCACCCATGTCCACGCGGCGCCGACCGTGGTCGGCATCTGGGGCGAGATCGACACCGACTACCTGAAGAAGCTCAGCGACCAGGCGGTGGCCGCCGCCACCCAGGCCGCCGCGAACACCCGGCCTTCCGAGATCTGGACCGGGGTCGGCAACCTTCGCTCCTTCATCTGGCAGAACGGTCAGGGCACCAACCACCCGGACGGGTTCCCCTATGACAACGAGGTCCCCGTGATGTGGGCACGTGATCCGGAAACCGGCGCCACCAACGCCATCTACGCCTCGGTCCCGAACCATCCCGACCAGTTCAACGGCGGCGCCAACAACGAGTTCTCCGCCGATTGGCCGGGCTACGCCCGCCGCGCCCTCGATCAGCTCAATGGCGGCACTACCGTGATCGGACCGGGCACCCTGGGCAAGCAGGAGCCTCCGGGATCGGTCAACACCTATGACGAGGTCATTCCGCAGGGCAAGATCGTCGCCAACGAGATCCAGCGCACCCTGGCCCGGTCGACCCCGCTGACCGACGACACCATCGCCGGCAGCGAACAGACCGTGAACACGCTGGCCGACAACGAGAAGCTGCTCACTGGAATCAGCCTGCACCTGCGGCCGCAGGGGATCTGCCTCGACAGCGAGGAGTTCTGCACGATCCCCCGTTCGAAGGAGCCGCCGTACATGACCGACGGGCCTGACGAGGACACGAAGATAATCCAGACCCACGTGGAGACGGTCCGGATCGGCGACGTCGTCTACACGACCAACCCGGGCGAGGCGTTCGCCGAGGTCAACTTCGCGATCCGCAACGGGATCAGCGGCGCCAGGCACGTCAACACCATGAGCCAGTCCGGTGACATGCTCGGCTACTACTACGAGCGCAGCGACTACACCGACCAGCAGTTCGGCTCGAGCAACTTCGAGACCTACAACGTCGGTCCCAACCTGCCCGACGACAACGTCACCGCTTCGCTGGCCGGCGCTCGGGCGATCGGCTTTACGACCGCCCCGCAGACGGTTCACGCGCCGTTCAACGCGGATGTCGAAGACCGGCCAGGGATCCAGTGGTACCCGACCGAGCTGGAGACCGCGAATCGGAGCGTGAACATCCTCGGCTCGGTCGCGAAGTCCCAGGACGGGACAGTGCCGGAGCCCGCCACGATCGATTGGGATTTCGACGACGGCACCACCGACACGACCGACGGCGGGGAACGCTTCGACCACACCTTCCAGAACCCGGGAACCTATGACGTGGTCGCAACGGTCACCGGCGACAACGCGAAGACCAGGAGCTGGGAACAGCAGATCGTCATCAACCCCACCCTGAACGCGGCGGCGAAGGTCGCTCAGCGGGCGTGGGACGGCGCCACGCTCGAGGCGAGCGTGAGCGGCGGTTCGGGCAAGATCATCGCGGCCCGGTGGACCTGCCAGGACGGCTCGAAGGTCGACGGCATCAAGGTGGTCTGCACGAGCACCAAGGCCGGGACCGCCACCGTCACAGCGGTGGACGGCGCCGGCAACACGGCCCAGGCCTCGGTCCAGGTCGGCAAGGCGCCGCCGAAGCCGGTCGCGAAGCTGAAGATCGTCAAAGCCAAGGTGAAGCCCGGCAAGGTGAGGCGCGGCAAGACCGCCAGGCTGAAGGTGACCGTGAGGAACAACGGCAAGGCCGTGGCGAACTCAGCCAAGGTCTGCGTCAAGGTTCCCGGCAAGGCGAAGAAGGGCGTCAAGGCGAAGAAGGGCGTCAAGGCGAAGCCCGCCTGCCGCAAGCTCGGCAAGTTGGCGGTCGGCAAGAACCGCACCGTGACCTTCAAGCTGAAGACGGCCCGCAAGGCGAAGGCCAAGGTCAAGCCTCAGATCGTTCTCAGCGCCAAGGGCGTCAAGTCCGCCAAGAAGAGGGTGACGCTCCGGACCAAGCGGTGAGAATCGCCGACACAGCACGGTGAAACGAAAGCGCCCCGGATCCCCGGGGCGCTTTCAGTTTCAGGGCTGATGAAGCGTCTTCAGCGCTCCGGCCCATTTGGCCAGCGAGTCGAGCATGGAGGCGGCGCTCCGCCGGTGATGGTCCTCCGCCTGGAAATTGCCTTCCTCGTCGATCAGCCCGGCCACCGCGGGGATCGGAACCTGTTCGGGGATGGGCATCACCGAGAGCTGGGTCAGGGTGGGCTTGAGCGCCTGAACCGCCCTGGCGCCCGCCCAGACGCCACCGTAGCTGACGAACGAGGCCGGCTTGTAAGCCCACTCGTGGTAGAGGTAATCGAGCGCGTTCTTCAGGGCCGGGGCCGGAGTGGCGTTGTACTCGGGAGTGACGAAGACGAAGGCGTCGGCCCGGTCGACGATCGCGCTCCAGCGCTTCGTGTGGTCCTTGGTGTACTCGCGACGACCGGGCATGTTCGGCTCGTCCATCAGGGGCAGGCCCAGTTCGAGCAGGTCGATGACTTCAACCTGAAAGCGGTCGTCGGCTTCGGCGACGGGCACGAACCAGTCAGCGACCGGTTCCCCCACCCGACCGGGCCGCACGCTGGCAACGGTGACGAGAAGATTGATCATCGGCCGAGCCTATTGAGCCCGTCCGCGGAGCGGTCCGAGCCTCACTACGGGAAACCTGGCCGATCAGGGACGATTGGGCCCCGACCATGGACCAGAGAACCCGACCCCAGAGCGATGAGCGGATCGATCCCGAGGACTTGGCAACGGCCCTCGAGGTGATCGCCGAGCTCGACCGGCTGCCGCCCGACCATCCCGATTCGGTCACCGTCCAGGAGGCCGCGGCCGGGCTCTACAAGTCGGTCAAGAAGCGGCGAAAGCTGGCCAAGCGCCGGCAGGTGCTCGAGCACGACGCGGAGATCACCGCCCGCACCGCAACTGCCGCGCCCGGCCGGATCGACGACGAGACCGAAGGCCTGCCGCTCACCTCGACCGCGAAAGGAGAGCTCGCCGGCACCCTGATCGAACCTCGCGCCTGCTACATCTGCAAACAGGGCTACCGCCAGGTCGACGCCTTCTACCATCAGCTCTGCCCGGACTGCGCCGCTTTCAACCACGCCCGACGGGACGCCCGCACCGACCTGACGGGCAAGCGAGCCCTGCTGACCGGGGGCCGAGCCAAGATCGGCATGTACATCGCGCTGCGGCTGCTCCGGGACGGGGCCGACACGACGATCACCACCCGCTTTCCCAACGATGCGATCCGCCGGTTCCGCGAGATGGAGGACTCCGACGAGTGGTTCGACCGCCTGCATATCGTCGGGATCGACCTGCGCGATCCGGGGCAGGTGGTCGACCTGGCCGACTCGATCGCGGCCAAGGGCCCGCTCGACGTGCTGATCAACAATGCCTGCCAGACCGTGCGCCGGACCCCCGAGGCCTACGCCCCGCTCGACCTGGTCGACGGAGCCGCCCGCGTCTACGATCCGATCGTCCGCGGTGAGGCCGGCGAGGACATCCACGGCGTCTTCCTCAAGGATTACAAGACCTCACCCTGGTGATGGGGTATCAGACGGGCTCGGCGTGGCGCCCAGCCGCCTTCTTGAGGCGCAGGCTCAGGACCCGGCTCGACTTCCCCGCCGCCGTGACGGCGTTGACGCGGACCCGCCCGCGACCGTGTCGTGCCAGGCGCCGCAGCGAGCCCCGCATCCGGCGTCCGACCTTCACCGCGACCTTCACGCGGCGGCCCGGCTCGATGGAGAAGCGGCTGGCGCCGATCAAGCGTCGTTTCCGCTTCGGCCCGACCAACCGCAGCGACACGCGCCCGGAGCAGGCCGAGAGGTTGGCCCTGGGGCAGCGCAGAGCCACGGTCAGCGGCCCGCGACGGCGGACCGTCAGCCGCTTGCCGAGGATCCGCGCCGCCGGCCCGTGCGACGGCGGGGGCGGCGACGGAGTCGAGTGCCGGATCTGCGACCAGATGTGTTCGTGGGCGGTCACGGTGAGCGGCAGATCCGCCGAGTCGTGGCCGCTGGTCCAGAAGCCGAAAGCAAGCAGCCCGATCACCCGCGGGTTGCTGTTCGCGAGGTGCAGGTACGCGTACTGGAGCGCGGCGATCTCAGCATCCGTCGCGTGGCCCTTGCTGTCGCCGCACTCCTTCAGCGGCGCCGACTCCATCACCATGAACAGCGACTGCGCCGGCCCGATCCGGCTCGTGAGTGTGGCCAGGGTGGACTCGACTTCAGAGAACGCGTGGCAGTACCAGTCGAAGCCGACCCAGTCGACGGCGGCCGGCACCTGAAGCGACGGGCCGATCTGGGGCTCGGCCTCGACCATCATCACGGGCACGCCGGGGAAAGTTCTCTTGATCGTGCGCGCCGCGGTTTCCAGCTCCGCCACCGTGGCGCCGCGGAACTGCGGCTCGTCGAGCAGGTAGAAGGCACCGACCTTGCCGATCCGCGAACGCACCGCATCGGCCAGTCGCTCCCAGCGTTCGACGTAGTTCGGATACAGCTCGCAGCTCGGGCTGTGCGCCGAGTCGCAGCCCCGGAAGAACTCGTTGCCGGTCGAGACGACGCAGCCGCCCGGCGCACAGGAGTCGAGCACCTCGGGCGCGTAGCGGTCGGGGTCGGAGATCTGAACCCAGTTGAGGTTGCTGCGGCCGCTCACCTCGGGCAGGTGATTGCCGCCGGCGGCGGTCAGGCGCGCCGCGAAGTAGCCGAAGTAACGCAGCGAGGAGGCCCGCGCCGCGTGGGCTCCGAGCGCCGGGACGAGCACGAGCATCGCCAGCGCGGCGGCGAGGATCAGCGCCCGGGACGGGGCGCTCGGGTGTCGCGTCTTGGCTGGGTTCATGGCCGCCGCTCTTCCTTTCTCTGCTTCACCCTGCCCCGTCCGAGCAGCCGCTAAACCAAGGAGACCACGGTGACCGGCGCGATGTGGTCGCCACGGAACGTGGCACCGGCGGGGTCAGGGGTCGCGATTCGATCGAGACTGCGATAATGCCCGCCCGGTCGGTTTCGATCGATCGCCTCACGGGGGCGTAGCTCAGTTGGTTAGAGCGCTGGCCTGTCACGCCAGAGGCCGCGGGTTCAAGTCCCGTCGCTCCCGTTACTCGTCGCCCCGGGCTCGTTTCGGGCTCTAGACTCGGGCCCATGAGACTCGTAACCTACGCATCCGACCGGGGCCCGCGGGCCGGAGTCCAGACCGAGGCCGGCGTGATCGACGCCTGGGACCTCCTCGAAGATCAATCCGGGACGAGCCTCAAGGAGCTGATCGCCACCGGTCGCCTCGATGAGGTCCGCGCCGCGCTCGAGGCCAGCTCCGGCGAGACGTTGATGCTCAGCCCGGGCGGGATCCTCGCGCCGGTGCCGGACCCGGACAAGATCATCTGCATCGGCCTCAACTACCGCGCCCACGCCGAGGAGACCGGAGCCGAGATCCCCAAGGCCCCGACCATCTTCGCCAAGTACCGGAACGCCCTGGTCCCGGACGGGACCACGGTGACCCTGCCGGCGGCAAGTCGCAAGGTCGATTACGAAGCCGAGGTCGCGTTCGTGATCGGCCGCCGCGCCAAAGACGTCGCCATCGAGGACGCCATGGACCACGTCGCCGGCTACACGCTGCTCAACGACCTCTCGGCCCGTGACCTGCAGGGCCTCACCCTGCAGTGGATGCCGGGCAAGGTCTTCGACGGTGCCGCTCCCTGCGGCCCGGCCCTGGTCACCCCGGATGAGGCCGGCCCTCACGACGGCATCGGGATCACCATGCACGTCAATGGCGAAGAGCGCCAGAGCTCATCGACCGCCGATCTGATCTTCTCGGTTCCCGGGCTGATCGCGACCCTCTCCACCTGGATGACCCTGGAACCCGGTGACATCGTCTCGACCGGCACCCCCTCCGGGGTCGGTCTTGCGATGGACCCGCGGGTCTGGCTCGAAGACGGCGACGAGCTAATAGTCGGGTCGCCTCAGCTGGGGAGTCTGAAGACCACGATAGCCCGCTGATCAGGGCTTCTTGGCGCCGGCGAGTTCGTTTCTGACCATGGGGAGGTCGGCGGAAAGCGGGGCGCTCGGGGCGACGCTGGAAGCCGAGGCACCGGCTGGGCCACGTCGTTTGCGGGCAGCCGACCAGCGGACCCGGACCGGCCTGATCTTCATCAGGCGATTCCAGGTCTGCGTGCCGACCATGCCGTCGGCGACGAGGCCGCGGGAAGCCTGGAACCGGCGCACCGCTCGGTAGGTGCCACGATTGAAGATCCCGGTTGGCTGCATCGAGTAGCCGGCCGCGATCAGATGCTGCTGCAGCCAGACCACCTGGTCGCCGCGGCTGCCCTGCTCCAGGGTCACATGCCCGGCGTAGGCCCGGTACCCCGGTATCCGGCGGACCGGCTTGCCCAGCGCGGTCCACTCGGCCGCGTTGGTCTCCTGCCAGGACCACCAGCTGGGCGCGGTCCCGTAGTTGAGCATGAAGCGCCGGAAGGCGAGCAGCTCACGGTTGCCGGGATTCTCGTAGGTCTGGCCCACCGGGAAGATCTTCCGTTTGTAGATGCTGTTCTGCTCCCAGGTGATCGCGAGCGAGGTGCGGACCGAGTCACCGATCGTGTGCCAGTAGACCTGCGGCACGTTGGCGGTCGCGGCGCCCGGGCCGAGGAAGACCGAGTAGGGGAAGCCGGGGTGGTAGTGGACGTACGGGAAGGTGGAGAGGCCCAGCGGGAACCGCGGCCCGACCAGGCGCCGCAGCTCGCGGATGTACCAGTCGGCCGCCGCGTACTTGCCCTCATACTCGGCCTCGGCGTCGATCACGAAGCAGTCCGCCCCGCGCCGCTTCGCGGCGGCGGAGACCCTCGCTTCGGCCAGCGGCCGCTTGCCGTACACGTACTGCCAGCCGCAGACCTTCAGCCCGGCCCGGTGGAAACGGCGGACCACGTTCCGGTTGAACTGGCTCCAGGTACCGTCGCCGTCGCCGGACTTGACGTAGAGCGTGCCGATGTTCGCCCGCTTGGCCTGGCGGATGATCGAACCGAGGTTGCCCCCGTTCGAGGAGTCGATGTACCAGATCCACATGCCGGCACGGCCGAATGGGCCGGCCTGGGCCGGCGGTACGGCGGACTGGAGCATGATGAGGAAGACCGGCAGCAGCAGGAAAAACAGCCCGAGGCGCCGGGGGGAGGTCTTTGTCATCGCTCTCTGGAACACGTTCGCGCGTGAATCGGAGCGGGTTGCACTCTGGCCTTCCCGGTTCACGGGTTCCCCGACTCCGGGAGAGCGTCGCACGGGCCCGCGTGTTGCGGGCCCTTTCCGGGCTTCCCGGCAAGGTTTATTTCAGCCGCTGGCTGATTCACCCGCCGCCAGCCAGATCACGCCTGCCGCGATCAGCCCGATCGCCGCCAACCGGCTCGCGGTCAGCGCCTCGCCGAGCAGGGCGACGCCGACCAAGGCCGTGCCCACCGCCCCGATGCCGACCCAGACCGCGTATCCGGTGCCGACCGGAAGCGCTCGCAGGGCGACCCCGAGCAGTACCGCGCTGGCCAAGTAAGCCGGGATGAAGACCGCGGTGGGCATCACGCGGCTGAACCCTTGCGATTCCTTCAGGGCGAGCGCCCAGACGACTTCAAGCAGACCGGCGATGAAAATCAGTACCCATGACATGGTGCACTCCTGACGTAGGTTTGAATGAACCTGCGTCGTCGTCCTTGCCGGGTACGGCGCGTCTCGTCCGGGATCCGTGAGGATCACCTACCAGGATAGGCGAAGCCGCCTCATCCGGCCAGCCCGTGTGACCGAACACACAGATGCCCCTTTCCCCTGTAGCCTGCCGGCCAGGGAGAAGTTCATTCGTTTGGGAGGAGTCAAGGATGCGTCGCTACGTCGTTCTGCTGGTCGTTCTGTTTGCCGGGACAGTGATCGCCGGCCCCGTCAGCTCGGCTGCTTCGGCCACAGGCGCGAGTGCCTCGGCCGGCAAGTCGAAGGCAAAGAAGAGGCCGAAGGCCGTCAAGCCGAAGGTCAAGATCCTGAATCCGAAAGCGACCCAGCTCGCACGGGGCAAGGTCAAGCTTCGGATCAAGGCGAACAAGGGGGCTCGCATCCGCCTGTCGGCCACGACCTGGAGCTTCGATTCCGGCAACCGGGCTCTCTTCAGGCCACGCAAGGTGAAGCTGGGGCGCAAGCGCAGCAGGATCGTCAGCCTGAAGATCGTTCCCGCGGTCAAGCGCTCGATCGGGAGCTGCCAGCTCCGCACCCTGACCGTCAAGGCCAGGAACGGCAAGCGCCGCTCATCGCGGAAGCAGCGCGTGGTCCGTAACCAGGCCGATTGCCGGCTCGATCCGGTTGACCTCAGCCGCGCCGCCGAGTGCGACTTCATCGCCCAGCCGAAGGAAGGCATGTGCATGCTGCCCTTCCCGGACGACTACTACACGGTCAACGACCCGGCCAGCCCGACCGGCAAGCGGATCCGCTTCACCGAAGGGGCGATGCCGGTCAACAAGGACGGGGTGCCGATCAACCCCGCGGGGTACGACCTCTCCGACGGATTCAGCCAGGGGGCCGGCGCGGTGGTCCGCATCCCCGGCCTCGACTCGGTCGCCGCCGCCCAGGCCAATGACCTGGTGCCGATCAACCATCTCGGACGCTACGCCGATCCCGGCCAGCGAGTGCTCGTGATCAACACCAGAACGGGGGAGCGCCACCCGATCTGGGCCGAGGTCGACTCGAACGCCGGGCTCGACCGCAACCGGACCCTCGAGATCAAGCCCTCGAAGAACTACGACGAGAAGACCCGCTACATCGTCGTCCTGCGGAACCTGACCGACAAGGACGGGAACAGCCTCGAGGCGCCCGACGCCTTCCGGTATTACCGGGACCAGATCAAGTCGGGCAAGAAGCAGATCGAAGCGCGCCGAGCCCACTTCGAGTCGATCTTCAAGACCCTGAAGAAGGCCGGGATCAGGCGTGGCGACCTCTACCTGGCCTGGGATTTCACCACCGCCAGCAACGAGAACAACTACAAGCGGACGCTGAGCATGCGGAACCGCGCCTTCGCCGAGCTGGGAGACGCGAAGCTCGGCGACCAGGTGGTGCAGGGCCACGCGCCCGAGTTCACGATTGACGAGGTCAAGGCCTTCACCCCCGCCCAGAACGCGGAGGTGGCCCGCAAGATCACCGGGCATTACACGGTCCCCTGCTTCCTGGAGCCGACCTGCGGTGCCGGCGGCACGATGAACCTCGACGCAGACGGCCTGCCGTCGCGCAACGGCAACTACGTCGCGAACCTGGTCTGCATCGTGCCCCAGGTCGCGGTGGCGCCGGGCGCGGAGAAGACCCGGCCGATGGTCTTCGGCCACGGGCTCTTCGGCGACGCCTCCGGCGTCGACGGCGGGCCGAACGGGCCGCTCGCCCAGACCGGGATGACGATCTGCGCCACGGATGAGATCGGCATGTCGAAGGGCGACGTGGTCCAGGTGATGTCCAGCGCCCTGCCGGATCTCTCACACTTCAACGTGCTCGCCGACCGGCTCGCGCAGGCCTTGATCAACGAGCTGTACCTGGCTCGCCTGATGTACCACCCGGACGGCCTCGGGTCCGTTCCCGCCTTCCAGGACGGTGACGGTTCCACCCCCGGTGACTCGCTGATCCGCACCGATCACGTCTATTACATGGGGGCCAGCCAGGGAGGGATCCTCGGCGGGCCGCTGACCGCGCTTTCGCCCGACTTCGTCCAGTCCTCGCTGCTGGTCGGGGCGATGAACTACTCGGTCCTGCTGCCTCGTTCGATCGATTTCGACATCTACGCGTCGATCATGTACCCGCAGTACCCGAGCGAGCTTTCGCGCCCGCTGCTCTTCGAGCTGATGCAGATGCTCTGGGACCGCAGCGAGCCGAACGGCTACGCCCACGTGATGACCGACAACCCGCCGCCGGACACGCCGCGGCACCGGGTCACCCTGCAGATCGCGCTGGGTGACCATCAGGTCACCAACTTCGCCTCGGAGAACATGGCCCGCACACTCGGCATGAAGACCAATCAGGTGCCGATCGACCCCGGACGCTGGCCCGATTACGACGTGCTCTGGAGCGTGTCGCGCCTGACCGCCGCCGATTACCCGTTCCGCGGCAACAACATCATCTACTTCGATGGCGGCCCGCCACGGCCCGAGCCGGGCGACCCGGACGAGGTGATCGGCACCGACCCGCCGCCGTTCGTGAACCAGCCAAACCGGGTCGCACAGGATCCGCACGGAGCCCCGGGCGGGGCCAGCGTCGCGGTCGCCCTGACCTCGACCTTCCTGACTCCCAACGGCTACATCTCCGACGTCTGCTCGCCAAACGCCTGCTACGGCGACGCCTGGGACGGCAGCCTGCCCTAGGGGACGGGGCGGTAGATCATCTGGTTGCCGAGCAGCTCGGAAACCGTAACCAGCTTGAAACCGCGGTGACGGAGGCCACTGATCGCGCTCGCGAGAGCGTCGACGGTGCCTCCGCGCGGGCCGCCGCCGTCATGCATGAGGATGATCGAGCCGGGACGGGCACGACCCACGATCGTCGCGCGGATCGAACCGGAGCCGGGCAGCTTCCAGTCAACCGTGTCGACGTCCCAGTTGACCATCTTCACCCGGTTGTCCCGGGCCGCCTGGCGCAGAGACGAGCTGACCGCGCCGTAAGGAGGGCGGAAGAGGCAGGGCCTGAATCCGGTGACCTGCCGGATCCGCCGGGTCGCGCGGCGGATGTTCGAGCCGCTGGGCAGGAGCGAGTGGTCGTAGCTGTGGTTGCCGATCTCGTGTCCGAGCGCGAGTACCCGACGGGCGTAGGAGGGGTACCGGGCGGCCTGCATGCCGAGCATGAAGAAGGTCGCCCGGGCCTTCTTGCGCCGCAGTACCCGCAGCACGTCCGGGGTGTAGTCGCTCGGGCCGTCGTCGAAGGTGAGGGCCACCCGCCGGCCGGCCCGGGGGCCGCTGGTCACCAGCTCGCCGTTGCCGCCGGTGCAACCCACGGCCTGGACCGGGCGCAGGTCATAGACCGCCCGGCGCTTGGCCGGGAAGTAAGTCAGGCAGTCGACCTTCTTCACGGGAGTGCCCGCCGGGGGGCAGTTGCCCGCACGGCTGGCGATCCGCCAGGCCCAGGCCCCGGCCGGTAGACCGGCATCGCGAGGATCGAAGGTGGCCACCAATTTGAGGTCGTCCACCTTCTTGATCTCGGCCGGAATCACCTTGCTCGAACGCACGGCGCCGGATTCGGCGGTTCGCGAAACCCCGAGTGCGCGGTAGGTCCGTTTGCTGCCGCCGAAGCAGACTCGTACGACGCTGGTGCCGCCACGCGGATTCATCTGGAGGCAGAGATAGCGGTGGTTGGTATCCGCGAAATTCGGTCGCCGGTCGAGCTTGCCGAGGTTGACTTCCTCGCTGGTCCGCACCTGGAGGATGAGTGAGCGGCCCTTCTGGCTCAGCTTCGCGGACTGGATCGGACCCTGGCTGGCGCTGGTCGCGTTTGACGGCATCAGGACCGCGAGACCGACCGCCAAGAGAGAAAAGGCCAGCAGGGCGAGCTGCTGACGAACCCGGCCCGGCGACCGGATCGTGCCTTTTCTCCCAGCCGTCATGGACCTGCGAGTATAGGCGCAGCTCCGGCCCTCGAACGGTCCGGCCAACGACGATGAACCCCTCAACCGCCCTCAAGTCAGGCCTCGTGATGTTGGCCCTGGTCGCCGTCCTGGCGATCCTGCTGGCCGTGCTCCTGCCGAAATCGTTTTTCGAAAGCTGGGGTTGGCTCTCGGGGCCGGCCGCGATGTTCCTCTGCGCCTTCGGCACCGCCAGGATCCTCGGGTTGCCAGCCGGCCGGACCCTGCTCGGCGTGCTCGTCGCCGCAATCCCCGGCCTGCTCGGAGTCGTGACCGGGCTCCACTGGCTCGGCACCCTGCTCGCGGTGATCGCCTTCTCGATCTGGTGCGGCTACGGCCCGCGGCCGCAGCGGGCCTGAGTCAGGATTCGCCCGGGACCGGCGGCAGGAGCAGCTCGGCGAAGACCGCCTTGTGATCCGAGCCGGGGAGCTTCACCACCGCGTACTGCGAGAAGGAAATCCCCTTCTCGGCGAGCACGTGATCGATCGTGACCGGCGGCGGGAACTGAACCTTCGAAGGCCAGGTCGGCACCAGGCCGTCGCCGACCACCTCGGCGGCGTCGCGATAGCCGGTCCCGATCAGCTCCCGCAGGTTCGCGTGGTCAAGCGTCGCGTTGAAGTCACCGGCCAAAACGAGCGGGATCCTGGCACTGAAGGCCGGGGGCAGAGCCGCGAAGTCACGCTCCCACAAGCCCATGTCTGACCGATGGATAGGCGCGGTGGGATGAACTGAGACCACCTCGATCGGGATCGAGTCCGGCACCTGAACGTCCGCCCTCGGCTGCTCCTTTACCGGCAGCGGCGCCCGGCGGATCAGCGGCCAGCGGGACCAGATCGCGTTCCCGTACTTCGCGCTGAAGCTCATGGCCTGGTGGGGGTAGACCGAATCAAGGCCGGCCCGGTTCAGCTCGGCCGCCTTCTCCCTGGTCAGTTCCTGCAGAAAGACCAGGTCCGCCTCTCGGGTCGCGGCTTCGTCGACCACCGCCTGCGTGTCCGCTCGCGACTTGGCCAGGTTGAAGCTCAGAACGCGGACCGGCCGCGCACCCGCGACCGACTCCGGCCCGCCGATCACTCGCGGCAGGACCGCCAGGGCCAAGGCCAGGATCGCCAGGCCGAGGAACCCGACCGCCAGCCAGCGCCGGCAGAGCACGACGAAGAGCAGCGCCAGCAGCGACAGCATCAGCACGTAGGGCGTGTACGCGACCAGCTGGACCAGCGCGTAGCCACGCTCCAGACCGCCGATCCGCAGGATCGCCCAGAGCATGAAAAGGCCGGCGAGGCTCCAGCAGGCCACCGAAACCCACTGCCCGCGCGTTGTCTTAGTGCGGTCTTCCAAGGCGGGGATTATCCCCCGCGCGCAGGATCCCAGCGGGTCGGCGGCACCCCGGGCGAAGACGAGAAGAGGGCGGCCCGAAGGCCGCCCTCTCACTCAGCGGTATCGCTTGACGCTGTAACCCGAGGATTACTTCTTGATCTTCAGCGTCGCCGATCCGGAGCGGCTGCCGGCCGAGCCGGACTTCGCCGTCACCTTGATCTTGGCGTTACCCTTGACCTTCTTCTTGGTCTTGACCTTCAGCTTCACGGTCTTGCTGGAACCAGCCGCGACCGTGATCTTCTTGCAGGCCACCTTCTTGACCTTCTTCTTCGGCACCTTGGCGCAAACGGAGACACCGCTTGCGGCCGCCGTGCCGCCGTTGGTCACCTTGACCTTGAGAGTGACCGCCTTGCCGGCCTTCACCTTCTTGGTCTTCGGGGTGACCTTGACCGCGGTCAGCTTCGGCGTGGGGGCCGGGTTGACCTTGGTCGGGTCGGAGGAGATCGCCTGGGCGACCGCGCCTCCACCCTGTACCGAGGCGGTGTTGGTGGCACCGGGCACGGCCTCATCGCCGACCTTGACGTTGAGGTCGATCACCGAGGCGTTGCCCGTACGTGAAGATTCAGGACCCCGGATCCGCCGGATCAGGCCGAGTCAGGCCCCCGCTCCGACCTACCCGCATCGATGAAAGTGGGCGGCACAGGGCTCGAACCTGTGACCCCCTGCGTGTAAAGCAGGTGCTCTTCCAACTGAGCTAGCCGCCCGGGGTTCCACAGCGTGGACCGGTGGTCGACCGCAGCCGACCGGAACGAGGATTATGCCTGCTGTCGGGAAAGGCGGTCCGTCCGGTGATCAGCCGCTCGCCTCGACGCAGGTGAGTTGCTGGCCGGTGACCGGGACCACGCCGGCCGGCGGGGCGGGCGCCTTCACCTTCGAGCGCTTCTTGGTCGACTTCACGTACGCCTGGAAGAAGCGAGCGATCGCGTTGCGCTGCGAGCGGATCGAGGCCGCCGGGTCCAGTTTGCCGATGATCAGCGGGTAGAGCGACGCGAACTGCCAGTCCGGCTTCTGGGCGGCGATCTGCGGGGCGAGTGCCTGGAAATCGCTGAAGGTGAGGTGCATGGCGCCGGTGAGCTCCCAGACCAGCTTCGGCTGACGCGCCGCGTTGAAGAACGGGCAGGACTTGTCCGCTTGGAAGACGGTGGTGTCCTCGGGCAAGCCCTCGATAACGCCGGGCGGGATGACCTGACCAAGACCGTCCTCGGCGATGAAGAACAGCAAGGGCTTCTTGCTTTTCGCGGTCAGCGGCCACTGGCCGAACAGGGACCCGTCAAGGTCAGCCGACGCCCGGAACCGCTTGTCTACCTGAGCGACCCGGGCCGCGGTCGCGCCGCCCAGGGAGTGGCCGAAGATGCCGATCCGCTTCGGGTCGATCCGTTTCTTCAGCCAGGACTTCTTCTTGCGGTTCTGCTTCAGGAGCCAGGTGGTCACGAAGCGCACGTCCCGAGTCCGCACGTTGACCAGATGGACGAGTTCGGGCTCGGTGATCGACTTCGAGGCGAGCGGGCTGCCATAGACCCCGTCGACGACCTTGCCGCCGGGGAACTGGACGGCGAAGGCGTCCGAGGTGTGATCGAGCGAGGCGACCATGTAGCCGCGGCTGGCCAGGTCGGTGATCAGCGAGGTGTAGACCCCCCGGCTGGCCGTGTAGGCGTGGGAGAAGACGATCAGCGGCAGCTTCTTCTTCACCACTGGCCCGCCCAAGCAGGTCCGCGTGTCGCCCTCGGCGGGCCCGTCGAGGGCGAGGTAGGACATCAGGCGGTCCTGGACCCCCTTCGGCAGGTAGGGGGCGGGCCGACAGGCACCCGCGCCTCGTCGGCGTGGGTACGTCACCTGCACCATCAGCCGCCGCTTGCCCGTCTGGTCGAACCCGGCCGGTCGGGAACGATCGACCAGCTCGAACGAACGCGTCGCAACCTTGGCCGGTCCGGTGAGCGCCGGCACCGCGAGCTTCAGCGGCTCGTCAGCCCCGGCGGACTGAGTCGACAAAGTGAAAGCCGCGCCGATTGCGACGCAGGCCAGTGTGATCCCTCGCCTGATTCCCATCTGGTGAAGCTAACAGGTGGACCGAGACGAAGTTTTGGCCGGCGGACTCAGGCGGGCACGTCGGCCGCGGCGCTGACCTGGTCAGCGGGACGGGCAAGGGTGCCGTACCGATTCCTCACCACGAGGATCCAGACCGCGCCCGCGATCACCATCGCCAGGCTCTCCAACTGGGCCGCGGTCAGGCCGAGCGAGGTGTCCGTGTTCCGCCTGAGGAACTCGATCAGGAAGCGTTCCGTCCCCGCGTACATGAGGTAGATCGCGAAGAGGATGCCGAGCCGGAAGCGGTCCCGCAGCCGCCAGAGGAGCCAGGCCCCGAACCCCATCACCAGGGTCTCGTAGACCGGCGTCGGATGGACCGTGACCCCGGGCGGGGTCGGCACCGTGCCGTCGGGGTAGCCCATCGCCCAGGGCCCGTCCCAGGGCTTGCCGTAATCGCCGTCGCCGGAGAGTTGGCAGCCGATCCGCCCGACCGCGTAGCCGGCGGCCAGTGCCGGTGCGGCCGCGTCGAGCAGCCAGAGGTTGAGGAACTTCCGCCACCAGGCCCAGAGGATCACGCCGAGGGCGCCGCCCACCGCGCCGCCGTACCAGGTGAGGCCCGACCCGGAGAAGATGTTGCCGAGCAGATCGTCCTTGACCGCGTCGTAGTTGTCGACGATGAAGTAGAGCCGGGCGCCGATCAGACCTCCGAGCAGCGCCGCGAAGACCATCTCGTAGGCCCAGTCCGGCGGTTTGCCGATCTCGCCCAGGCGGCGGTGCACGATCGCGCCGGAGACGATGAAGGCCGCCGCGAAGGCCAGACCGAAGGTCTGCAGGGTGAGCGGGCCGATCGAGATCTCCGGAATCACGCCCCGGACCCTACCGATGCGCCCGCGTCACCAGGCGGCGGTGCCTGCCTGATTCGGGAGCCGGCGCTCCACGCGAGAGACGCAAGTAGCCCCGGCGGGAGTCGAACCCGCGCTTCCAGGTTGAAAACCTGGCGTGCTAACCGTTACACCACGGGGCCGCGCGGCGGACATTCTCTCAGGATCGGCGCTCGACCGACCTCCCGATTCACCGAAAGCTGGAAAGTTGGCAACTATTGCCAACTTTCCTTACTTCGACTGGGACCGGGGTCAGGCGGCGAGCAGATATTCCAGCAGCGCCTTCTGGGCGTGGAGCCGGTTCTCGGCCTGATCCCAGACCGCGGAACGGTCGCCGTAGAGCACGTCGGCGGTGATCTCCTCGCCCGGATGAGCCGGCAGGCAATGCATGACGATGGTCTCGCGCTTCGCGTGCGAGAGCAGGTGGCCGTCGATCCGGTACGGAGCGAGGTCGGCGCGACGCTGTTCGGCGGTTTCCTCATCGCCCATGCTGACCCAGACATCGCCGTAGATCGCATCGGCGCCATCGACCGCCTCGATCGGATCGTCGGTCAGTTTCGCCGGCACCTCGGACTCGAGCTGATACCCGTCCGGCGCGGCGATCACCACGTCGACCCCGGTCAGTGAGCCGGCCACGGCCAGCGACCGGGCGACGTTGTTGCCGTCACCGACGTAGGCGATCTTGCGGCCCTCGAGCCCGCCGAAGCGCTGCTTCAGCGTCTGCAGGTCAGCCAGGGCCTGGCAGGGGTGGTACATCGGGGTGAGCGCGTTGACCACCGGCACGCTCGCGTTCTCGGCCAGCGTCACCACGTTCTCGTGGGAGCCGGAGCGGATCACCACGCCCGAGACGAACCGGGAGAGCACCCGGGCGGTGTCCTCGACCGACTCGCCGCGCGAAAGCTGCATCTCGTCGCCGCGCAGGATCACCGGGTGGCCGCCGAGCTCGACCACACCCACCTCGAAGGAGATCCGGGTCCGGGTCGAGGGCTTCTCGAAGATCAGCGCGATCGATTTTCCGACCAGCGCGGAACTGCCCTCGTCGGGCCTTCCCGCCCGCAGCTCTTCCGCCCGGTCGATCAGCTGGACGAGTCGGCCGCCCGAGATTTCCCGGCCGTCTAGGTAATGCCTGATGCCTGTGGTCGCTGCTTCGCTCAAGAGGGGAATACTAAGGCCGCTCCCGGCCTGAGATAGTTGAGGGTCCAATGACTGCAACAAAGCCCACCACGCCACCGGCCCGCCTGCGCCGCGGTGAAACCTTCGAAGGTGAGATCGAAACCCTCGCCTACGGGGGCCGCGGCATCACCCGGCCGGGTGGCTACGTGGTCTTCGTCTCCGGTGGCTTGCCCGGCGACCGGGTCCGAGCCGAGATCACCAAATCGAAGCGTGGCTACGCCGAGGCCAACGCCCTGGAGATCCTCTCGCCGAGCCCGGACCGCCGGCCGGACACCGACCTCCATCAGGGGGAGCCCTGCCCCGGCGCCTCCTGGCAGGCGCTGAGCTACGAGCGGCAGCTCGCCTTCAAGGAGGAGCACGTCGCCGACGCCCTGACCCGGATCGGCAAGCTCGGGGACGTCAACATCGACCCGATCGTCGGGGCTGATCAGCAGTGGCGTTACCGCAACAAGGTCGAGTACTCCTTCGGCGAGCAGGACGGCGAACTGGTCCTCGGCTTCCATCCGCGTGGCCGCTGGGACGAGGTGCTGGACATCGAGGACTGCCACCTCTCCTCCGAGGCCACGAACCAGGCCCGCAACGAGGTTCTCGCCTGGGCCCGGGCCGAGGGCCTGAACGCGTACGACCCGCACGACCACCGCGGCATCCTGCGCAACCTGGTGATTCGCGAAGGACGCCGAACCGGTCAGATCCAGACCCGTCTGGTGACCTCCCGCGCGAACTTCCCCCGCCCTCCGGTCGACCTTCACACCGTGATCGACGGCCCCTCGGGCTCGACCTCGGGGCCGACCGGGGTCCTCGGTGACGAGTTCCTGCGCGAGCGCATCTTCGATCTCGACATCGAGCTTTCCCACGATGCCTTCTTCCAGACCAACACCGAGATGGCCGAGAAGCTCTACGGGCTGGCCGCCGAGTACGCGGATCTGACCGGCAGCGAGAAGCTGTTCGACCTCTACTGCGGGGTGGGCACGATCGGGCTCAGCATGGCTCGCGAAGCGGGCCAGGTCTGGGGCCTCGAGATCGTGCCCGAGGCGATCGAGAACGCGAAGCGGAACGCGAAGGCGAACAGCATCACCAACGCCCGGTTCGTCGCCGCCAACGCCCGCACCGGCATGCGACCGCTGATCGAGCAGGCGGGCAGGCCGGACGTGGTCACGATCGACCCGCCCCGGGCCGGGCTCTCGGCCAAGATCGTGCGCCGTCTGATCGAGTGCGAGGCGCGCCGGATCGTCTACATCTCATGCAACCCGACCACGCTGGCCCCGAACGCGGCCCAATTGGTCGAGGCCGGCTACCGCCTGACCCGGGTCCGGCCGGTTGACATGTTCCCCCAGACCCCGCACATCGAGTGCGTCGCCCAGTTCGATCTGGTCGGCGAGGTCAAGTACGTCGAATCCCCCAGCGACCGCAAGCGTCGCGAACGAGAAGAGCGGCGCCAGGCCGCGAAGGAGGCAGACCAGTGAGCCGTCCCGATCAGAAGCGCGCCTTCGGAGTTGCCGCCGGGTTGCCGGAGGAGGTCTGCGGGCCGCTGGCCGCCGCCTGCGAGGAGGCCGGGTACGCCTCGATCTGGGCCAACGATCATCCGATGGCCAAGGGACTCGACACCCTGGCCGCCTTCGCTCAGGGTGCCGACGGGATCGAGCTCGGAGTGGCCGTGATCGCGCTCGACCGGCACGACCCGGGAGTGATCGCCGCCGACATCGAGCGGCTGGGGCTGGACCCGTCCCGCCTCTGGATCGGGGTCGGCGCCGGGTTCACCAAGAAGCCGCTCACCTTCATGACCGAGCAGATCGGCGTGCTCCGCGAGAAGCTGCCCGGCATCCGCGTGATCATGGCCGCGATGGGGCCGAAGATGTGTGCCTTGGCCGGAGCCGAGTATGACGGCGCCTTCTTCAACTGGATGACACCGGAGTTCGCGGCCGGCGCCCGGACCAAGGTCGAGGAAGGCGCGGCCGAAGCCGGTCACGATGTGCCGCCCGTCTTCGGTTACGTCCGGACCGCGGTCGGCGACGACGCCGGCGAGCGCCTGGCCAAGGAGGAATCCTTCTACCGCGACCTGCACGACGGCTACCGAAACCATTTCGCCCGCCTCGGCGAGCCGGAGGGCACGGTCGGCGTGGCCGCCGCTGATTCAGTCGAGGCCCAGCGGCAGCTGGCGGCCTACGAAGCGCTCGACGTGATCGTGGTCCGCGGCCTTGCCTCGGCCCGGATCGAGCCGATGGTCGAGCTCGCCCGCGCCGCCGCCCCGGCCTGAGCGGGGCTGATCTAGACCACGCCCATCGCGAGCATCGCGTCGGCGACCTTGACGAAGCTGGCGTTGTTGGCGCCGATCACGTAATCGCCGGGCGCGCCGCAGCGCTCGGACATGGAGTAACAGGAATCGTGGATGTCTTTCATGATCTCGACCAGGCGGGCCTCGGTGTGGTCGAAGGTCCATGAGTCGCGGGATGCGTTCTGCTGCATCTCGAGCGCGCTGGTCGCGACGCCGCCCGCGTTGGCCGCCTTGCCCGGACCGAACAGGACCCCGCGGTCACGGAGCACCTCGACCGCCTCGATCGAGCAGGGCATGTTGGCCCCCTCCGCCACGGCCTTGACCCCGCCGTCGGCGAGACGGGCCGCGTCCTCCCCGTCGAGCTCACCCTGGGTCGCGCAGGGCAACGCCACCTCGGCCGGGATCTCCCAGACCTTCGCCCCGGGCACGTACTCCGCCCCCGGCCGGCGATCGGCGTAGACGCTGAGGCTTTCCCGTGACTCTTCCTTGATCTCCTTGAGCAGGGCCAGGTCGATCCCGCCCCGATCGAGCACGTATCCACCCGAGTCGGAGCAGCCGATCACCGTGCCGCCGAGATGGTGAACCTTCTCGATCGCGTAGATCGCGACGTTTCCGGAGCCGGAGACGGTCACGGTGCGGTCGTTGAGCGACGAGCCCATGGTCCGCATCATCTCCTGGGCGAAGTAGGCGCAGCCGTAGCCGGTGGCTTCCTTCCGCACGCGGGCCCCGCCCCAGGCCAGGCCCTTGCCGGTCAGCACGCCCGGCTCGTAGCGGTTGGTGATCCGGCGGTACTGGCCGAAGAGGAAGCCGAGCTCGCGCTCGCCGACCCCGATGTCACCGGCCGGCACGTCGGTGTGCTCGCCGATGTGACGATGGAGTTCGGTCATGAAGGACTGGCAGAAGCGCATCACCTCGCCCTCGGAGCGCCCCTTCGGGTCGAAGTCCGATCCGCCCTTGCCGCCGCCGAGCGGCAGGCCGGTCAGCGCGTTCTTGAAGACCTGCTCGAAGGCCAGGAACTTGACGATGCTGGAAGTGACCGACGGGTGAAAGCGGAGGCCGCCCTTGAACGGTCCCAGAGTGCCGTTGAACTCGACCCGGTAGCCGCGGTTGACCTGGACCTGGCCCGCGTCATCGGTCCACGGCACCCGGAAGATGATCTGGCGCTCCGGCTCGCAGATCCGTTCGACCAGTCGCGCGTCCAGGTACTCCGGATGGTCCCGGATCACCGGCCCGACGGTGCCGAGCAGCCGCCAGACCGCCTCGTGGAACTCGCTCTCGGCGGGGTTTCGCCGAAGCACCGATTCGATCACGGGCTCGAGGCGCGGATCGATGCTGGTGAAGGCCGGCGGAGTATCCATCGAGGTGTCCATCAAATCCTTTGAAGTCGAACGGGCACAGAGCCACAAACCGTAACCGGACCCCAGGGTCCGACGCTTCCCGGCATCGCCCGCGAAGCCAGTTTGATTGGATTCCCGGTCCATGTCAGAGGCACCACAAGCCCCCGAGGGCGAACTCACCGAGTCCCAGATGGCACCCGCCCCGAAGGGAGACCGCAGCCCGGCCGGGCTGATCGGGTGGTCCATTTTCGCCAGCCGCTGGATCCAGGCCCCGCTCTACCTCGGCCTGATCCTCGCCCAGGCGGTCTACGTGATCAAGTTCTGGAAGCAGCTGGTCCACCTGATCACCGACTTCGGCCACTTCGACGAGAACGAGGTGATGCTGATCGTGCTCGGGCTGGTTGACGTGGTGATGATCGCCAACCTGCTGATCATGGTGATCATCGGCGGCTACGAGACCTTCGTCTCCCGAATCCGGCAGGTCTCCGACCATCCGGATCAGCCCGAGTGGCTCTCGCACGTCAACGCCAACGTGCTCAAGGTGAAGCTGGCGATGGCGATCGTCGGCATCTCCTCGATCCACCTGCTCAAGACCTTCATCGAGTACGGCACCCAGAACCCGGAGCGGACCCCGGCCTACCTGATGCTGAGCTCCGAGGAGGTCATGTGGCAGACGATCATCCACGTGGTCTTCGTCCTCTCGGCGATCGGCCTGGCCTTCATCGACCGTTGGCTCTCACCGAAACCGGAGCACGGTCCGGAACGCGAATTGCGGCCGAAACCCACCGGGTAGAGTCCCGATATGGCCGACCGCTCGAAGATCTCCCGTTACGCCAAGGCAACCGCGAAGCCGGGCAAGGGAGGTGAACTGGCGGAGGTCCTGCTCGAAGCAGCAGAGGCCAATCGTGCCTTCGAGGGCTGCCTGCAGTACGAGGTGCACCAGTCCGTCTTCGACCCGGACACGGTCTGGGTGACCGAGACCTGGGCCGATCAGGCGGCGGTCAAGGCATCGCTCGAGGACCCGGGAAACAAAGAGCGGATCGCCCGCAGCCAGGAGCTGGTCGAGGACTTGGAGCTGATCGAGCTGGTCCCGCTCGGCGGGATCGAGGCCCGCCTCGATGACCCGCGGTCCGCGACCCCCACGCCCGGCTACACGCTGACCCGGGCCGCCGACGTCAAGGACTCGGCAAAGGAACACGGACTCGCGGAGATCCAGGAGGCGAGGTTCGCCAACGAGGCCCTGGAGACCAGGCAGGCCGGGTTCACCTGGTTCAGGGTCCATCCCGGCCAGCGGCAGCCGTTCGGCCACTACCACGACCGCGCCGAGGAGGTCTATTTCGTGGTCTCCGGCTCCGGCCGCGTGAAGCTGGACGACGACATCGTCGATCTCGAAGAGGGAAGCATGCTCCGGGTCGGGCCGGAGATAACCCGCTGCTTCGAGGCGGGACCGGACGGCCTGGTCTACATCGCTACGGGCCAGAAGTTCGACAGAGACGGCGGCGTCACGCCCGGCTGGTGGAGCGACTAGCGGCCTAGTATCAGGTCAGCGAGATCGAGAAAATGGTTCGTATGTGACCAATTCGTCGATCTCGCGGTGGAGGCGGGCTAGTAAGGCGGGAGGTCGTCGTGCCAGCGGCCTAGGGTGCGGAAGGCTCGCCAGAAGCGGCGCTTGGCGGTTTCCTCGTCGAGGGCGCCATCGATGTCCGGAGTGAAGAGCGCGTCGCAGGCCGGGGTGAAGGCCTGGATCTCGCCCTCGCGGGGTTCGAGCGTCCGGGCCAGCGGCATGGCCAGCCCGTTGATCGTCTCCAAGGCGGGCTCGCCCATCACGACCACGATGCGGGGCTGGACGATGCTCATCTCATCGGCCAGGCGGGCGACGCATTCCGGGTCGGCCAGGTTCGGGTCCTCGACCGGGCACTTGGCGCAGACCGTTCCGTAGATCACCGTCGGGTCGATCGAGAGGCGCTTGAAGGATTTCATCAGCGCGTTGCCGGCCCGGCCGTAGAAGGCGACGCCTTCCTCGACCTCGGCCGTGCTCGGCGCGAACTTGACCAGCATGATGTCGGCCTGCGGGTGGCCGGAGCCGAGCACCGGCATCACCCGGCTGGTCAGGCAGGCGTCGCAGCTCTGCAGATCCCGGCTGAGTTGATTCAGCTCGCGGATCGCTCGTTCCAGATACTTCTCTTTGATCTCGTTCTCGGTCGCAGGCATCGCTGATGCTTTATTAGACGCTTCCGGCGGCGCTCCTGCCGGCTCCCGGTGATCGCCCGGGCCATGCATCAGCTTTTGCCTGCTGCAGGTTTTGAACCACGGTGTTTCGAGCCGCGGCTCTTGCGCCGGCCCCCCTTCACCGCCCGGGGATCATCGACCTGCCGCTTGGCCGCCTTCGGCCGCCCCGTCGTCTGGATGAACTTCAGGGCCTGCACGTAGACCAGGTTCTTGTGGCGGCGGGTGATCTCGGCCTCCCGCATCGCCTCCAGGAACTCCTCCGGCCCCTCGAACTCATGGAGCCGGTTGCGAACCGCGCCGAGGCCCTGGGCGACGTGGCTGTCGGAGCCCGCCGCCGGGATCAGGTTGTACTTGCGGGCGAAGCGCTCGGCCTCCTCGTTGAACGAGGAGATCGCGACCCGGGGGTTGAAGACCTCCATCAGGTCGATGTCCTCGACGATCTCCAGCAGGTTCTCGTAATCCGGGACCGAGTGGAGCCGGTCGAAGGGATGCGGCACGTAGACCAGGCCGCCCTGCCGCTTGATCTCGGCGATCGTCTCCTTGATCGGCGTGCCCTTGGGGATCTTCTCCTTCAGGAACAGCCCGATCACCTCACCGGCGTCGCCGGTCATCACCTCTTCGCCGACGATGATCTGGAAGTCATCCATCCCGCCCGCGACTTCAGCGGCCTCTTTCGCACCGGAGACCTCGTTGTGATCGGTCACCGCGATCGCCCCGAAGCCGCGATCACGAGCCGTCTCGATCAGCACCTTGACCGGGGTTGCGCAATCGCTCGAGTGGTCCGTGTGCATGTGCAGGTCGACATCGATCAGCGGCCGGTCGCGCAGCTTCCGGCGGAGCGCCTCGTTGCCGGTCGGGTCGTGGCGGCGCGAGACCAGCCGCTCATAGATCTCCTCGAACCGCGCGGCGACCTCAGGCCAAGTCTCGACCTCGAACTCGCGGTCCGTTCGCCGGAACCGGTCACGCAGCTTCGGATCGCTCCCGAGCCGCTCGATCTGGCCGGCGAGGGTGACCGGGTCACCGGCCGGGAACAGCAGACCGCGCTGGCCGTCACCGACCAGTTCCACGTAGCGGCTGATCGTGGTGGTCACCGGGATCGCCCCGGAGGCGATCGCCTGGCGGACCGCCGCCTGGTCCGGGCGCGGGCCGTTCGAGGCGGCCACGAAGACATCCGTGTGCGAGAGCAGCTCGCCGAGCGAAGCCTGGTCCGGGCCGATCACCTTGATCCGTTCGCGGAGCTGCCTGGCCACCCGGAACTGGACCTCGCCGGGCTGTTCGGCGTAGATCGTCGCGGTCCAGTCGAGGTCGGCCGGCAATCGCCGCAGCGCCCGGAGGAAGAGCCGCAGCGCCCCCGGCTCCTCCCGTTCGGAGAAGGCGAGCTTGAGCGGCGTCCCGGCGGACTGGGCCGGCTCGACCGGGTCGATCCCGGGATGGGTGATCTCGTAGGAGCCGGGGAAGTAGCGGCCCAGCAGCTTGGCCGAGGCCCGCGAGGAGACGGTCCGGGCATCGAGCCGGCCGAAGAAGATCTCCAAGAGCGGCCGCGCGAACTGGGTCGCGAAGGGCCGCTCCTCGGTTTCGTGGAAGGTGCCGACGTTGAGCGAAAAGGAGTGCCGGAGCCCGTTCGACGAGAAACCCGGCACGAACGGGTCGTGGACGTGGACGATGTCGAAACGGCCCGAGCCGAGCAGCGCCTCGACCCGCTTGCCCATGTCAACCGAGACCGGCGCCTGGCGCTTGCCGGTCCGCGGGATCTTCACGCCACCCCCCATCGAGAGCACCCGGGGTTCCTCACCGGGGGCGAAGAGTGCGTCGGGGTCCTGTTTCAGATCGGCCAGGGCCGCCTTGGTGTCAGCCACCCCGCCGCGGCCGCCCGAGGGAGCCGCGATCAGGACCGAATGACCGCGCCGGGCCAGCTCGTCGCTGACCCGGCGCGTGTACTCGTTCACCCCGCCCCGCTCGGAGGCGGGAAACGGGGTGAACTGGACTATCGAAAGAGGAGCCAGGGGATCAGGCTTCGGACTTGGAATCCTCGGCCGCCTCGGCCACCGGCTTGGCGCCGCCGAGCGGCGACTTGCCCCGGGCGTTCTCGCTGATGAAGTCCTCGGTCTGCTGCCGCGCCTCGGCGTCGGGACGCTGATTGTGCGGTGACTTCATGAGGTACGAGGAGGGGCCGTCGAGCTGACCGGCGATGCCGTTGTTGAGGGCCAGCTTGATCAGACGCACCGCGTCGATCACGACACCGGCCGAGTTCGGCGAGTCCCAGACCTCGAGCTTCAGCTCGACGTTGAGCGGCACGTCGCCGAAGGCCTTGCCTTCGAGGCGGATGTGCGCCCACTTGCGGTCGGTCAGCCACGGCACGTAATCCGAGGGGCCGACGTGAACGTCACGCGACTCGAGCTCGGTGCCCATGATCGAGGTGACCGCGTTGGTCTTGGAGATCTTCTTCGAGTCGAGGCGCTCGCGCTCGAGCATGTTGAAGAAGTCCATGTTGCCGCCCACGTTGAGCTGCGAGGTGTGCTGCATCTCGACCCCGCGCTCATGGAAGAGACGGGCCAGCTGGCGGTGGACGATGGTCGCGCCGACCTGGGACTTGATGTCGTCGCCGATGA
>JBIQLL010000031.1:0-131 GCA_044464425.1 Solirubrobacterales bacterium
GCCGGACGCCGCCCCGCACCGAACAGCACCTCCCGCCCACTCCCGTCCGCCTTGACCGAGAGGATCCGGCCGCCGTTGGCGAAGACGATCTCGGCCTTGTCGGCGGACGGTGGCGACAGCGCCCCTGCGGG
>JBIQLL010000031.1:231-30346 GCA_044464425.1 Solirubrobacterales bacterium
ACCAACGCCGAGCAGCGCGAGACCGAGGACCGCGATGAGAATGAAGAACGGGCGGACTTTCATCGTTCGGCTCATCCGATCAGGGATGGAAAGCATCCGCACCGGTCGTTCTGTTCCCACACCTGACCGTCCTGATGCCACCTAGTCGTTTGAGGTCGCGGGCGAACCTGAGCCAGGAGATAGCGCCCTGGCGCTCGTAATTGAATTGCACCTGCCATCTCCCGTGTCCGCCGAAGAGACCGATCTTGATCGCGGTTCGCTTCAGCGACCCGGTCTTCCGGTAGAGACTGAGCAGACGACGGGCAAACCTGACGGTACTCGCCGCCAGGACCGGTGAGTTGAATCTCTTCGGAGGCTGGTTGGCCCCAACCGGACGCAGCGAGCCAATCGCTCGCATGTGCCAGTTCGTCAGCCCGCGATCGCTTGATCGGTCGCGACTCGAGTACAGGCCGATTTCGCGGCGACCACTGATCAGATAGGTCGAGACGCCGACACTCATGGCTCCTCGGCGATCGAGGTGGATCACGAGACCACCCTTGTATCGCTCCATGCCGCCGTAGTTTCCGTCAATCAACTCCTGTGAAAAGGCACGTTCGCACACGGCTGCCGATGTGACCGAGATGTCCGGGGAGCAATCGTCCGGATCGAGCGCGCTGCAGTCGTCATACAGGGAACTGAGTGTGTTCCTGTTGATCGACGTTTCGACCAGCAGACGGTTATCCAACTCAGTACCCAGCCACATCGGTACCGGCCTGAGCCGCTTGGCCCGCCGTGGGTAAGTCACGTCAACCACCGGTCGCAGGTCAGCCTCGCCGCAGGTCCCGGGACGGGTGACCGACCCGGCACCCCAGGCCGGCGCATCGCTGCCCGGCGAACCGTTGGTGAGGCGGGTCAGACAGGAACCATCCGAGCTGACTGACCATAGTTCCTGAGCAGACCAGTTCCCGAGCGTTTCGCGATCACTCGAGAACACGATGCGATCCCCATTCGGAGACCAGTCGGGGTCGTAGTAGTTGCCGGCGGGTCGCCCCTTGAAGACCGACCTCACGTGAGTCCCGTCGACATTCATCACGTAGAGCTTCGGCTCGAACCTGCAGAAGCCGTCGTAACACGTCTCGTCCAACTTCTCCCGCTCGGAAGCGAAGACAAGGCTCTCGCCGTCCGGCGAGTAATCGGCCATCGAAACGTCACCCTTGAACCAGGAGCGCTCGCCCGTGGCGAGCTTCATACGCGCCGTCCGAGAGATCCGCGCACGCTTGAAGGAGACGTACTCGATGACGGCGAACTTCCCATTCGGTGCAATCGACGCCCCGGTGGGGATCCACGGATCCCCCGACCCGAACTTTCCGTCGACCAAAGTCATAGACGAAGAGGTGAGGACTCTCATGCCGCTGCCGTCGGGCTCAAAGCTGACCAGCCCAGCCCTCAGAACGACACGGTCTTTTCTCTTCAGATCCGTCTGCTCGTATCTGATCCCGTAGGCCCGTGAACCATCGCTGGACCAGTCGACCGGAAAGTAGGTGATCAGCCGCCCTTTCCGCCTGCGATCGATCAGTACCGGAGCAGTCGGCCCCCCTCGCGGCTAACCGAGAAGATCCCCGATCGGGAACTGTCCGCCGTCCACCCGCGGCTGAAGAGGATGACCTGCCCGTCGGGCGAGACCGTGGGAGCCGAGTCACGATCTGTCCAGAGCACGCCGGCTGAGTTGCCTTTCCTGGTCAGAACCCTCCGGTCCGAACCATCGGCCTTGATCGAGACGATCCGGCCGCCGTTGGCGAAGACGATCTCGGCCTGATCGGCGGCGGACGGTGGCGACAGCGCCCCCGCGGGACCAACGCCGAGCAGCGCGAGACCGAGGACCGCGATGAGAATGAAGAACGGGCGGCTTGCCATCCCCGGCCTCACATGACCACGGAGGACGGGCATTTGGTGCGACCGGCACCGAGGAGCTTGACGTTCTGGCGAAACCGGAGCTGGGCGATCACCTTTCGACGAGTCATCTTGAAATCCCTGATTGTCTCGGCGACCGAGTGGCGCCGCACGTACCGCGTGACCAAACGGGCGACCCTGAAGTCGAGACGAGGAAGCAGAAGCCTGGGCAGCTTCGGCTCGAGCTTCTTGCCCACCGGGCGCAGCTCGTCAACCAGGGCGAGCTGCTCACGCCGGGTCAGGGGCTTCGTCTTGGTGTCTCGGCTCGAGGTCCGATCCTCGATCATCGTGATCTGCGGGCCCGAGAAGACCATCAGCGACGAGGATTTGCCGCGGGCCGCGCCGGCGAGCCAGACTCCGCGCCGTTTCTGGCCGAGACTGGGTAGTCCGGCGATCATCTCGGCCCAGTTGCCCACCATGCCGCACACGGGCAGGGTCCCCACCGTGGTTCCCGTCGGGCAGCGGGCCCCCAACGTGCCGCAGTCACCGTAGACGGCGAAGGAGAGAAAGCCGATGTCGGCGTCGAACGAGAGCAGCCCCTGGCTCGAATCCGGACCCAGCCAGAGTCGCCGGCCGAAACCCTTGTTCATGCGAGGGTTGAGATGCGTCTCCGCCAGGGCGGGCCGTTCGGTCAGCCCGCAGGTTCCGGGACCTTGGAGGGTGCCGGAATCGGCGACGAAATCTGGGTCGAGGCTGGCCGGCGACCCGTTGGTCAGTCCGGCCAGGCACTTTCCGTCGGCGCGGAGTGACAAGAGCTCCGAGGTCGACCGATCGTCCGGACGCCCGATCGTTCCGCTGAACGCGATCCGGCTTCCGTCGGGAGACCAGGAAGGGTTCTCCTCGTCGCGCCGGGTGTTGGTCAGGCGGTGCAGGTTCGCCCCGTCCCCATCCGCGAGGTAAAGGTCGCCGCTCGGCGTACAGTCGAAGTCCCAGCCGCAGACTTCGGTTTTCGGGCGGTCCTTGACGAAGACGATCCGCTCCCCGTCGGGCGACCATGACCCCGAGTGGGCCTTCTTTGCAATCACCTTCCGTTTTCCGGTGGCGACATCGACCAGCTCCAGGGTGTACCCGTACTCGCTCCAGGAGTCCATCCGGGTCATCAGGAACGCGCTGCCATCCGGAGAGGCATCGAGGCGGGCCGCTTCGAAGTTGAGGTTCAGCTTCGGAAAGCCACCGCGGTATCCCCGAAAGCGGAGAATTGTCTGCTCACCGCTGCCGTCCAGCCGCACCGAGACGACGGAACGCTTCCTGACCGCACCACTCACCGTCTTCGAGGCCAGGATCCGATCCGTGCCCGGCAGCCAGGCGAGGTTCTCGTAGGTGACTCGCTCGGTTCCCGGCAGGACCTCCCTGGCCTTGCCCGTCCCGAGGTTCAGCAGCATGTTCTGGCCGCTGAACAGGAACTCGTTGTCGGGGGCGAACGACCCGGTGTGCCGGGTGAACAGAACCCGGGTGCCATCGGGCGAGACATGCGGGAAACGGTCTCCCATCCCGCCGTTCACTCCCGGCGTTCTTACCTCGCCACGCCGGGTGAGGACCTTTCGGTCCGTCCCGTCAGCGTTGACTTTGAGCAGGCGACCGCCGTTCGAGTAGACGATCTCCGCCTGGTCGGCGGGCGGTGGCGTCAGGGCCAGCGAGTCACCGGCGTGCCCCAGCCCCGCGGCCAGCGCGACGGTGAAGAGCATCGCCCCCAAGAACGCAAACCAGACCCGCCGCCGGTCCCGGCCGGTTCCTTCCCCTGTTGTCGACATCCTGCGACTCACTCTTTCTGTTGTTCCGGTCTTCAACCGGTCCCCCCAGGGATTTGAAAGCTGCTTCGGCCTGAATACGAAGAAAAGTGTGTCCCCGTCAAAGCAAGTCTGACAGAGGACACACCCTTCAACACGGGTTGGCGAAGAAGTATCGGGGCGCCCGGATTTGAACCGGGGACCTCACCGACCCGAACGGTGCGCGCTACCAGGCTGCGCCACGCCCCGAGGAGAAGTGAGCCTACAGAAAACCGGGTCGGGAAACCGTCCCGGCTTGATTCACTGGACGGCCGCGATCGCCGCCTGAATCTCGGCCAGGTCCGGCGCATCCTGGACGATCTCGGTGCCGTTCGGCCCGTTCACCACCACGGCCGGCGCGTCCCGGATCTCGAGATTGATCGCCAACTGGTCCTGTGCCTGCAGCTCGGCGTTCATCGTGCTGCCCTTCTCGAGCCCGTCATCGAGGTCCTGCTTCCATTCCTCGATGTCCATGTTCTCGATCGACTCAGCCAGCTTGGTGAGGAAATCCTCGTCCAGGCCCTCCTTCTTGGCCAGGTCCTGGTTCTGGAACATCAGGTAGGCGAACTGCCAGCCGTACCCCTGGTTCATCGCCGCCTCGATCCCGTAGAAGCTGAGCTCGGTCGCGTTGCGGGTCAGCGAGCGGTTGCGGTAGAGGAGCTTGAGCTGACCGTTTCTCACCGGCCCGTTGACCAGTGACGGGATCGTGTCGAGGAACTGGTCCCGGTAGGTCGCGCTCTGGGCATCGAGGAACACCTGCATCTGCACCGGCGCGTCATCGGCGCCGAGACGGTCGTCCAGCTGGCGCTCGCCGCCGAAGATCTGGCGCATCTCCTGCTTGCCCTGGACGTCGGCGTACTCGTCGCTGGCCTCGCGGGTCGACATGCCGATCAGGGCGATCAGCAGTGCCCCGACGGCCACGGCAAGGATGATCAGCGTCCGGAACTGACCGGGACGGCGCTGCCTGACTCTGCCCATCAGATGGCTGCTTCCAAATCAGCCCGTAACCGACTTGTAATACCGCACGGCAAGGCCGGTGAGCAAGGTCTTGAAGGATTCCTCGAGTCCGACGCCCTCCTCCTCGGAGTAGCGGACCAGCCCTCGCTCCTCGATCGCCACGCTGCGATCGATCAGCTCGTCGATCAGCTCGGGATTGCGATCGGAGAAATAGGCACCCATCGAGTACAGATCGGTGTCCATCAGCGATTCGATGAAAGCGTCGCCGGGCGCGAGGACTTCGGTTTTCGACTCTTCGGCCACGGGCACATGTTAGAAGGACTGGCTCCCCGTCAACGCCTATATGGTGAGGCGATGGCTGACCGCGACGAAATGATCGCCTATATCGACGAGCTGCTGGAGATCGACCGCTTCGGCGATTACGGGCCGAACGGGCTCCAGGTGCCGGGTCGGACCGAGGTAGACCGGGTCGCCACGGCGGTCTCGGCCCACCTCGCCTCGATCGAGGCGGCGGTCGAGTCCGGCGCCGACCTGCTGCTCACCCACCACGGCCTGTTCTGGGATTTCCACGGGCGGGCCCTGACCGAGGCGATGGCCGCCCGTCTGCGGCTCGCTCTCGGCGCCGACCTGAATCTGGCCGGCTATCACCTGCCGCTCGACGGCCACCCGGAGATCGGCAACAACGCGCTGATCCTCCGACAGCTCGGCTTCGAACCGATGCCGGGCGAGATCGGCGAGGCCAAGGGCCGCCACATCGGCGCGGTCGGCCGCCGCGGCGAGCCGATCGCCTCGGCCGAGTTCTTCGACCTGATCGGCCGGGAGCTGGGCCGCGAGCCGCTGGTCTTCGACGCCGGCCCGGAAATGATCTCGACGATCGGCGTGGTGACCGGGGCCGGCGCCTCGGACATCCACGAGGCGATCGCGCTCGGGCTCGATGCGTACCTGACCGGCGAACCCGCCGAGCACGTGATGGCCGACGCCCAGGAGGGCGGGATCCACTTCATCGCGGCCGGTCACTACGCGACCGAGATCTGCGGTATCCGCGAGCTCGGTGACCTGGTCTCGCGGCAGTTCGGGGTGGAGCACGAGTTCCTCGACCTGCCCAATCCGATCTGATGTGGCAGGATCAATCGATCAATTCGCTTCGCTAAGGCACATAGGCCCACCCGCATAGCCACCAGGAGAGAGACTTGCCCGACACCTACAAGCCGACGAATCGTTCCCGTACCCTCGCCGACCTGCTGCCGAACGCAGCCGCCCGGCACGGCTCCGACGGAGCCTTCCTCTTCAAGAACGACAGCGGCAACTGGGAAGAAGCGTCCTACGAAGCGGTCGCGGCCGACGTCCAGGCTCTCACCCTGGGCCTGAAGCAGCTCGGGATCCAGCGCAATGACAAGGTCGCGATCCTCGGCAACACCCGTCCCGAGTGGACCCTCTTCGACTTCGCGGTGATGAGCACCGGGGCGACCGTCGTCCCGATCTACCAGACCAACTCCCCCTCCGAGTGCCAGTACGTGCTCGAGCATTCGGAGTCGCGCGCGGTGGTGGTCGAAGACGAGGGCCAGCTCGCCAAGATCCTGGAGATCAAGGACAAGCTTCCGGCCCTCGAGCAGATCGTGATCATGATCGGCGAGTCCGAAGGCGCGATCAGCATGGGCGAGCTGCGCAAGATGGGCGAGTCCGGCACCGCGGACGAGTACAAGGCCAGCTACGAGGCGGTAGAGCCGACCGACCTCTGCAAGATCGTCTACACCTCCGGCACCACCGGCCCGCCCAAGGGCTGCATGATCTCCCACGGCAACTACCGCGCCATGCTCGACATGGCGGACACCGTGAACATCATCCAGGAGGGCGAGACCAGCTACCTGTTCCTGCCGCTGGCCCACGTCTTCGCCCTGCTGATCCAGTACGGCATGATCGACATCGGCGGTCGGATCGCCTACTGGGAGCGGGATCAGCTCAAGATCGTGCCGAACCTGGCCGAAGTGAAGCCCGAGTCCTTCCCCTCGGTGCCCCGCATCTTCGAGAAGGTCCACGACACGGCGATCGCGGCGACCGAGGCCGAGGGCGGCCTCAAGGCAGCGATCTTCCGCTGGGCCGTTCGGATCGGCAAGCGCTACCGCAAGGTCGAGGCCCAGGGCAAGAAGCCGGGCTACCTGCTGACCAAGCAGATGGGCTTCGCCGACAAGGCGGTCTTCTCGAAGATCCGGGCGATCTTCGGCGGCAACCTGCGGGTCGCGATCAGCGGCGCGGCACCGATCGACCCCGAGATCCTGCGCTTCTTCCACGCCGCCGGCGTTCCGGTTTTCGAGGCCTGGGGCATGACCGAGACCTCGACCGGAGGCACCACCAACATGCCGGGCGCGAACCGGATCGGCTCGGTCGGCCGGGCGGTCCCCGGGATCGAGGCGAAGATCGCCGAGGACGGCGAACTGCTGCTCAAGGGCGACAACGTCTTCCAGGGCTATTACAAGAACCCAGAGGCCACCGCCGAGACGATCACCGACGGCTGGCTCCACACCGGCGACCTCGCCTCGATCGACGAGGACGGCTACATCTCGATCATCGGCCGCAAGAAGGAGATCATCATCACCGCCGGCGGCAAGAACATCACCCCGGTCAACATTGAGCAGGAAGTCAAGCGCCACTCCCTGGTTTCGCAGTGCGTGGTGATCGGCGACCGCCGGCCCTACCTGATCGCCCTGATCACGCTCGACCAGGAAGCGCTGACCCGCTTCGCCGCCGAGCAGGGGATGCTCGACGAGCCGGCCGCGATGGCGAACAGCACGCTGGTCCGGGAGACGATCGAGAAGCACATCGAAGAGGTGAACCGGAACTTCGCGCGGGTCGAGCAGATCAAGCGCTTCCACATCCTGCCGCACGACCTGACCCAGGAGGGCGGCGAGCTGACCCCCACCCTGAAGATCAAGCGCCCGGTCGTCGCCACCAAGTACGAACGCGAAATCGAAGACCTCTACGCGTCGTAGCCCAGCGCTTATGGCTACGCCAACCAGTCACCGCCCGACGAACGGTGAAACTGAAAACCGTGCGTGATGACTGGAAATCAGTTTCACCCCCCCATGTGCCTCTACCAGAGCCGGCCTATCCATCATTTGTCTCTGTAGGCCGGCGGGTTGCAGTTGGAGGCGGAGCGAAGCTCGCCGACTTATTTATGTGACCCCGCCCGACTTAATTTATGAGACGTCCGAACCCTGCTACCCCGTAACAGGCACCAGCCCGCCCCGGATTAGGACGTGCCGGTCTGTCTTAGGAGCGCCCCGGTGGTCTGTTCGAAGATTCGGCGCCAGACCGAGGCGTCGGTGGTTTCCTGCTCCTTGACCTTGCGGACCACGCGGCGCAGGCGGGTCGGCGAGATCTCGAGCCCGTGCTTCTCGGCGACCTCCGTGTACCAGGCGTAATCCTCGGCCAGGAGCGCGGTCACGGTCTCGAAGCCGTGCGTGGCGATCTCGAGCCGGCGGGAGTAGTCCATGATCGAGGTGCCGAACATCAGCTCATCGTCCGGTTCCGGCTCGAACAGGAGGATGTCCACCCCGGGGTAGCGTTCCTTCCAGGAATTGACCGCGATCGCCAGCCGCTGGTGGAGCAGCAGGCGGAAGGCCTGATTGGCGATCGCGGGCAGGCCCATGTCCCCGATCCGGCGGACCTTGCTGCCGGAGACGGTCGGCAGCCCGACGTTGCGATCGTTCAGGTAGGGCACGAGCGGGTTGATCACGACGATGAACTCGGCCCCACGCTCGACCGCGACGTCGACGTTCGTGGTCGAGTAGATGCCGCCGTCGATCAAGGTCCGGCCGTTGACCTCGACCGGTTCGTAGACCAGCGGCAGGGCGGTGGAGCACTCGACCGCCTTGGAGACCGGGATCCCCGCCCAGTCGCCGTCCTTGTCGCCGAACACGACCCGCTCGCCGGAGTCGAGGTCGGTGCCGGTCAGGTAGAGCTCGCGCGAGAGGGCGTCGAAGGAGTCGACCACTCCCTTGGTCGCCAGGGCCTCCCGCACGTAGGCGCCGATGCCGGCGTTCGAGTACATGCCGCTCGGCAGGTGCTCGGCCAGGCCGTAGGCGATGTCGATCACGGAAAGGTCCCGGAACCGCGGGACCATGCTCTTGACCATCCCGGCGACGTGGAAAGGCAGAGTGGCGATCCGGCTCGCGTACTCACCAAGGTTGGGGCGCAGGACCGTGTCCTGGCTGATCCGGTCGATCGGGCTGCTGTCATCGTCGGTCAGCACCCGCATCATCTCCTCCGGGGTCACCCCGGCGGCGAGCATGCTGCCGATGAATGAGCCGGCGCTGGTGCCGACGTACATGTCGAAGTCATTGACCGTGGAATTGACGGCCAGGAGATCGAGGGCCCGCAGGGTGCCGATCTCGTAGACGCCACCGGTGAAACCGCCGCCGCCGAGCACCAGAGCGGTCCGGGAACGCTCCTTCTTTTTGGCGCTACGACGCCGTTTCTGAGATTCCTCGATGTTTACGACTTTGCCCACGAAGCTCCGATTATGTCAGCAATCGACGTCGCCTTCCGCTACCTTCGGGCTGCGATTTGTTGCAACATGCGATGAAACACGCCTCCCTGGCCCTGGCTGCGGCCCTCCTCCTCGCCTTCGCGACGAACGCCCAGGCATCCCCTCCGAAACCGCTTCCGAACCCGGACCGTCCGGCCGTCACGCCGGTCTTCGACACCACCGAGGCGTCGGCTTCGGCCACCGCGAGCGCGGCTCGGATCTGCCCCGCCCTGCGCCGTCTTGCCCGTCAGGGCAACGGCGCGGTCGGGCTGCGGGTGATGAACCTGAAGACACGGAAAAGCGTCTGCACCCTGAACTCGCTCGCCCGCCGGTCGCTGGCCTCGAACACCAAGCTCTTCACCACCTCGACCGTGCTCGAGCGCCTCGGCAGCGACCGGGTCTTCCGCACCCGGGTCTACGCCGGGCAGGTCAGGAACGGGGTGCTGAACGGCAACCTCTACCTCAAGGGCGGCGGGGACCCCAGCTTCGGAACCGGCGCCTTCCTCGAGCGCTACCTGGCCGGTGAGGGAACCTCGGTCGAGCGTCTCGCCGCCCAGCTCCGGAAGCGGGGGATCAAGCGGGTGACCGGACGCGTCCTCGCCGACGACACGATTTTTGACCGGCTCCGCGGGGTGGCTGACTCCGGCTACGCGACCAGCCCCTGGATCGGCCCGCTCTCCGGTCTTTCCTTCAACGCCGGCTTCACCTCCGCCACGATGACCCGGTTCAGCTCGGACCCGGCCCGGCTGGCCGCCAGGACGCTGGCCCGCGCCCTTCGCGCCCGCGGGGTGAAGGTGAAACTGGCGGTCGGCACCCACCGGACCCCGGCCCGTTTCCTCAACGGTCAGCATCTGCTCGCCTGGCAGAACTCACCCGACATGCCGTGGATGGCCCGGATCACGAACCTCAACTCGGTCAACTTCTGGGCCGAGATGCTGCTCAAGGACCTCGGCGCCTACGTCGGGAAGGAGGGAACCACGGCGGAGGGCGTGAAGGTGGTGCGCCGGACCATGGCTTCGCTCGGGGTGAAGGTCTGGCCGATCGACGGCTCGGGTCTCACCTTCGGCAATCGGTCTACCGCCCATGATGTGGTCAAGCTGCTCTTCAAGGCCCGCGCCCAACCCTGGAGCCGGGACCTGCTCCTCTCCCTGCCCACGGCCGGCGTCGACGGCACCCTGGCCGACCGGATGCGCGGCTCGGCCGCCCAGCACCGCTGCCACGCGAAGACCGGCACCCTGACCGGCGTTACCGCCCTTTCGGGCTACTGCTTCAACGCCTCGGGCCGCGAGTTCGCCTTCTCGATCCTGATGAACCGGGTCACGAACGTCACCCGCGCCCGCCTGGCCCAGGACCGGATCGCCGCGCTGATCGCGCGGCTCTGATATCTGCAAGTCGGGCGGGGTCCGACCCGCCCTCCCAGTGAAACCCGCCGGTTCACAGAAACAAACAATGGATGAACCGGCTCCGGTCGGTGGCAGATCGAGGGGCGGGCGGGGGCTCTGGCTGGGGTGCCTCAAAGGTCGCCGGCCAAAAGCCGGTCCAGGCCCTCGCGGTCGAGCACGGTGACTCCGAGCTTCTCGGCCTTCTCCAGCTTTGAGCCGGCCGATTCCCCGGCCACCACGTAATCGGTCTTCTTCGAGACCGAGCCGGTGACCTTGCCACCGGCCCGCTTGATCATCGCACCGGCCTCGTCGCGGGTCAGGTCGGGCAGGGTCCCGGTCAGGACCACGGTCTTGCCTTCCAGCACGCCACCTTCGGGGCGGCGCTCCTCCTCGGCGAGCTCCAGTCTGAGACCAGCCTGCCTCAGGCGCTCGATGATCTCCCAGGTGCGGTCGTCAGCCAGCGACTCGGCCACCTGACGGGCCATAACCGGGCCGATCCCCTCCGTTTCCTCGATCCGCTCCGGATCGGCCTCGCGCAGCGCGTCGATCGAGCCGAACTCGTCGGCCAGCACCTCCGCGGTGACCGAACCGACCCCGATCAGCCCGAGCGCGTAGAGGACCCGCGGGAAGGGGACCTCGCGCGACTTCTCGATCTCGGCGATCAGGTTGCCGGAGGAGGTCTCTCCCATCCGGTCCAGCGCCTCGAGTTGCTCCTGCTTGAGTTCGTAGAGGTCGGCGACGTCGCTGATCAGCCCTTCGTCGAGGAACCGGAGCACCTGCTTCTCGCCGATTCCTTCGATGTCCATCGCCCCCCGGGAGACGAAGTGCTTGATGTGCTGGAAGATCTGCCCGGGACAGCCGGCCCGGTTCGGGCAGATCGAGAAGACCGAGTTCTCGGGTTTCACGATCTCGGTGCCGCAGGCCGGACAGACCTTCGGCACCGACGGCTTCTCGGCCCCCTCGGGCCGTTTCTGGGGCAGCGCCGACACCACCTGGGGGATCACGTCGCCGGCTCTCAGCACGACCACCTCGTCGCCGACTCTGACGTCCTTGCGTTCGAGGTCCTCTTCGTTGTGGAGAGTGGCGGTGGACACGGTCACCCCGCCGACCCGGACCGGATCCAGCATCGCGAACGGGACCATGTGGCCGGTCCGGCCCACGTTCCAGACGATGTCCAGCAGCTTGGTCGTGGCGGTGGTCGGAGGGAACTTCCAGGCGATCGCCCAGCGCGGCTCGCGGCCGGCGTTGCCCAGCTCGGCCCACAGCCCCGTGTCATCGACCTTGATCACCACGCCGTCGATCTCGAAGTCCAGGTTCTCGCGCTGGTCCAGCCACCAGTGGCAACGCTCCAAGACCTCCTCGATCGAGCTTTGAACAGCGATGTCGGGATTGACGTGGAACTTGTGGTCGCGCAGCCACTGGATCTCCTCCGAGTGGCTGGCGAAGCTGGTCCCGTCCAGGGCGCCGATCCCGTAGGCCCAGACCGCGAGCGGACGCTCGGCAGCGGCCTGCGGGTCGTTCTGGCGGATCGAGCCGGCGGCCGAGTTGCGCGGGTTGGCGAAGGCCGGCAGTCCGGCGTCGACCCGTTTCTGGTTCAGCTCCGCGAAATCCGGGATCGGCAGGTAGACCTCACCTCTGATCTCGATCAGCGGCGGCGCGTCCTCGATCTCCTTCGGCACGGTCTTGATCGTCGCGATGTTCGGGGTGACGTCCTCGCCGACCCGGCCGTCCCCGCGGGTCGCGCCGCGGACCAGCTTCCCGTCCTCGTAGGTCAGCGAGATCGCCAGGCCGTCGATCTTCGGCTCGGTGACGTAGGTGATCTCGCCCGGGTCGATGTCACGACGGGCGAGATGGTTGCGGACCCGGGCCTCCCAGGCGACGAGCTCCTCCTCGGTGCGTGCGTTGGCCAGCGAGAGCATCGGCACCGCGTGCTGAACCGGGGCGAAGCTGGTCGAGGCGGGCGCCCCGACCCGCTGGGTCGGGGAATCCCCGGTGATCAGTTCCGGGTGACGTCGCTCCAGTTCCTGCAGCTCGGCGAAGAGCTCGTCGTAGGTCTCATCCGAGATCTCCGGATCGTCCTTCTCGTAGTACAGGTAGATGTGATGGTTGAGCTCCTCCCGGAGCTCGGTGATTCGCTGCGCCTCGTCGCGGTCGGACGCTTCGGCGCTCAAGAGGAAGCGACCCCCAGCAGGCGGTCGAAATCGCGACCCTTCAGGCCTTCGATCTCCTCGTGGTGCGTCCAGTCCAGGCTCAGCGGGGTCAGGGTGAGCCGGTTGCGGGCGATCGCCCCGATATCGGTCCCCGGCTCGTCATCCATGCCGGGCTCATAGCCGTAGATCCGGTAGCTGGTCCGACCGTCATCGACGTCCCGCTCCACCTTCTCGAGCTCGTCCCGGTAGAGCCGTTTGCCGAGTTTGGTCACGTCCACCCCTTCGACCTCCCCGCCGGGCACGTTGATGTTGAGCAGGGAACCCTGCTCCAGGGGATGGTCCATCAGCTCGCGCACGATCCCGGCGGTGAACTTCGCCGCAAGGTCGAACTCGTAATTCTTCTGCGGCGTGTACCCGAGCTCGCCCCGCTGGGACTGCTGGGAGACCGCGATCGCCGGCAACCCGAGCAGCACTCCTTCGAGCGCGGCGGCGACCGTTCCGGAGTAGGTGACGTCATCCCCGAGGTTCAGGCCGTGATTGATGCCGGAGACGACCAGGTCGGGTGGCTCGCCGACCAGGCCGACGTAGCCGAAGCGCACGCAGTCGACCGGGGTCCCGTCGGTCGCGTGGCCGAGGTCACCGTCCTCGAAGCGGATCTCCTCCACCGAAAGCGGTGTCCTGGTGGTGATCGAACGGGCCGAGGCGCTGCGGTTCGAGTCGGGAGCGATCACATCCAGGGTCACATCCTCGATCTGTCGCAGCTCGCGCCGCAGAGCCTGCAGCCCCTGGGCACCGATTCCATCGTCATTGGTAAGAAGAATCCTCATCTGCCCCAAGGATATGAAACCCAGAAGGCGGTCAATAATTGACGCGGATGAAGTACAGACCCTGTGGGGGTGCGGTGACTCCGGCGGCGGGACGCTCGGCTCCCTCGAGCAGGGCCTGGAAGTTCCGCAGGCTGCGGCTGCCGTCCGCCACCTCGATCATCGTCCCGACCAGGATCCGGACCATGTTCCGCATGAACGAGTCCCCGGTGATCCAGAAGCGAAGCGTGTCGCCACCGACCGAAAGTCCGGTCGCGGGATCGATCACTCCTTCCTCCTCGACCCAGTGGGCCGAGTGGACGATCCGTTCGAAACGCTTGTGGTAGGTCTCGGTCGGAGTGAAGGCGGTGAAGTCATGCCGGCCGACCAAGGCCTCAGCGCAGGCCCGGAGCAGGTCAACCTCGATCGGCCGCGAGACCCACCAGGCCCGGTTGACGGCGAATGGGCTGTCCGGGCGTCGGGTCAGAACCCGGTAGCAGTACGTCCGGGAGACCGCGTCGCGCCGGGCGTCGAAGCCGGCCGCCGGGGTCACGGCCCGGACCGCGATGCCACGCGGCGTGAGCCCGTTCAGGCTGCGCACGATCGTCGCCGGCATCTCTCCCTCGAACTCGAAGCTGGCCACCTGCCCGAGGGCGTGCACGCCGGCATCGGTCCGGCCGGCGACGGTCAGCTCGAGCGGCCGATCAGCCCTAAGCGCGATCCGGAGCGCCTCCTCCAAGCGGGCCTGCACGGTGTCCACCCCGCCCTCCTGTTTGGCCCAGCCCCGGAACGCGGTGCCGTCGTACTCGATGTCAAGCCGCCAGTTCACAGGCGGAGGATCACAGAAAGGCCGGGCTTTCGGGTCTGAGCACTAGAAGGCGTGGCCAAAACGTCCCGAAGGTGTGGGGCCGTGTGCCGGTGGGATGCGAGCGGAAGGGCGAAAGACGGGCTGGTTGCCCGGCGTTGCCCTTACGCGAAGCAGGCCGCCGGCACACGGCCCCAGACCGAGGACAGAGTTTTGGCCACGCCTTCTAGCGGCGGTTGATGACCAGGGTCTTCCGGCCCCAGTTGCCCCAGGCCTGACCGGTGATCTTGACCTTGCCGCGGGCCTTGCGGCCGAAGAAGATCGTCACCGTTCCCGTGACCGTCCAGCCCGGGGTCAGGGTGCGGATCATGAAGCCACGCTTGACCCGGACGCTCGGCCTGGAGCGCTTGCCGATCGCCTTCTTGCCCATGTAGACGTAGACGTTGTGGGCGGTGAGATCGCCGCTGTTCTTGACCGAGACCTTCATGTTGACGGAGCTGCCCGGCCTGACGACGCGGCCGCCGCCTTCCTTCCAGACCTTGACCGGCTTGATGATGGCCTGCTTGGTCTTGCCCTTGTGGTTGTTTTTGCCGCCACCGCCGCTGTTGCCGCCGCCACCGCCGCCGTTACTGCCGCCGCCACCGCCGCCACCGTTGTTGGGCGGGTTGATGACGGGACCGTCGGTGGTCCCGGTCGGTCCGCTCGGACCAGTCGGGCTGGTCGGTCCTGTCGGGCTGGTGGGGCCCGTGGGGCCGGTCGGCTGGGTCGGGCCGGTCGGACCCGTCGGCTGGGTCGGGCCGGTTGGCCCCGTGGGTCCGGTCGGGCCGGTCGGCGGATCCCAGCGGTCGACCCGGTTGTTCATGTAGTTCGCGACGTTGATCGTGGACCCGGGCCCGATCGCCACCGAGGTCGGCTGCGCGGTCAGGAAGGGCGAGGGCACCAGCCACTCGCTGAGGAAGGCACCGCCCGAGGAGAGCCGCTGGACCCTGGCGTTGCCCCTGTCAGCGACGAAAAGCGTGTTGCCGGCCCCAACCGCCAGCCCGGCGGGATCGTTGACCTGCCCCTGGGCCGAGCCGAAGGTGCTCCAGACCCCGAGCACGTTTCCGGCCGAGTCGCTCTTGATGATCCGGCTGTTGCCGGAATCGGAGACGTAGAGGTTGCCGCCCGAATCCGTGGCGACTCCCGCCGGGGCCGAGATCCCGCCCGCCGTGGCAAAGTCAAAGGCGGATCCGCACCAGCCCCAGGCGTTGCACTTGACGACCCGGTCGTTGTCGGTGTCGGAGACGTACACGTTGCCGCCGCCGTCGACCGCCACGTCGGCCGGCTGCTTGAACTGGCCGAGGCCCGACCCGAAACTGCCCCACTCGGTCTGGTAGCTGCCGTTGGGATAGAAGCGCTCGATCCGGTTGTTGCCGGTGTCGGCGACGAAGATCGCCCCGCCGGACTCGACCGCGATACCGCCGGGTGAGTTGAACTGGGCCTGGCCGTCGCCGGCCGTGCCGACCGCCATCAGCTGGGTGCCGGTCGGGCTGTACTTGACGAAGCGGTTGCCGATCCGTTCGGTGACGAACAGATTGCCGGTGCTGTCGGTCGCGACGCCGTAGGGCCCGTTGCCGTAGATCGGAGTTCCCCAGGCGGCACGCGCGCTCGACGGCGCGACCGTGGCCGCCAGGAAAATGCAAAGCGCAGCTACGACAGCGACGCCGAACGCTTTCAAAGCCAGCCGTTTGGACTCGAAAGCCAACACCAAGAAACCCCCTACAAGCCTGTTATGTAGACGGTCACGGTAGCAAAAGGGCGCCCCGGAGGCGCCCTTTTCCAAGGTCTGCTTCAGCCGCAGGCGTCTAGACGAGCTCGAGGAAGACCATCTCGGTCGAGTCGGACTTGCGGGGACCGATCTTGACGATCCGGGTGTAGCCGCCCTCACGCTCCGCGTAACGCGGGGCGATCTCCTCGAACAGCTTGTGGACCGCGAACTTGTCCTGACGCAGGACCGAAAGGGCCTGCCGGCGGGCGTGGAGGTCACCGCGCTTGCCGAGCGTGATCAGCTTCTCGATCTCCGGCTTGGCCGCCTTGGCCTTCGCCTGGCTGGTCTTGATGCGCTCGTGCTCGATGATCTCCTTGGAGAGATTGCTGAGCAGCGCCTTCCGGTGAGCCGAGTCCCGGCCCAGCTTGTTCCTCTTCTTTGCGTGGCGCATCGTTTCTCCTCTGGGTTACTCGGTAAGGCTAGTCCTGGCGCAGCTGATGGCCGCGGCCCTGCAGGTTCTCGATCACCTCTTCGATCGACTTCTGACCGAAGTTGGGGATCGCGGCGAGCTCGGACTCGGACTTGGCCAGCAGCTGGCCGATCGTCTCGATGCCGGCCCGTTTGAGGCAGTTGTACGAACGGACGCTGAGCTCGAGCTCGTCGATCAGGATGTCGTTCTCGCCACCGGTGGCGGCGGGGACTCCTTCGACGGCGGCGACGCCCTCGGCGACGACCGGCTCACGCGCGGTCAGCTCCTCGACCCGGTCCGGGTCGCTGAAGATGGCGAGGCTCTTGATCAGAATCTCGGAGGCCTCGCGCAGGGCCGTGTTCGGCTCGATCGAGCCGTCGGTCTCGAGCTCGAGGGTGAGCTTGTCGAAGTCCGTCCGCTGACCGACGCGGGCGGCCTCGACGGTGTAGGAAGCGCGGCGGATCGGCGAGAAGATCGAGTCGATCGGAATCACTCCGATCGGCTGATCGTCGTCCTTGTTCTCCTCAGCGGGGCGGTAGCCGCGCCCGCGGCCGATGGTCACGTACATCTCGAGGCGGGTCTTCTTCTCGAGCGTGGCGATCGGGGCGTCGGGGTTGAGGATCTCAACCCCGGCCGGCAGGTCGATGTCGGCAGCGGTCACGTTGCCGGGACCGGTGGCCACGATCGGCGCCTCGACGGCGTCGGCGTCAGTGTGCATGCGGACCACGAGATCCTTGAGGTTCAGGACGATGTCGGTGACATCCTCCTTCACGCCGGCGATGTTCGAGAACTCATGCGAGACACCCTCGATCCGGACGCTGGTGATCGCGGCACCGCCCAGCGAAGAGAGCAGCACGCGACGCAGGCTCGAACCGAAGGTGTAACCGAACCCCTTGTCAAGCGGTTCGATCGTGAAAACGCCCTTGTTTTCGTCAACCTGCTCGGACGAGATGGTCGGTACCTGAAAATCTGTGCTCATTGGATCCTTTGCGTTGCGGGGAGGGGAAGGCTGGCGGCGCTGCGGATCAGACGCGGCGGCGCTTACGGGGGCGGCAGCCGTTGTGGGCCTGCGGCGTCACGTCCTTGACGCTGGTCACCTCGAGGCCGGCGGCCTGCAGCGAGCGGACCGCGGTGTCCTTGCCGGAACCGGCACCCTTGGCGAAGACCTCGACCTTCTGGAGGCCGTGCTCCATGCCCTTCTTGGCGGCGGCGTCAGCGGTCACCTGGGCGGCGAAGGGGGTCGACTTGCGCGAGCCCTTGAACCCGGCGCTGCCGGCGGACTCCCAGGCGATGACGTTGCCCTCGGGGTCGGTCAGGGTGACGATCGTGTTGTTGAAGGAGGTCTTGATGTGCGCCTGCCCGACCGCGATGTTCTTGCGGACGCGACGGCGGGTGCGGGACTTGGCCGGTTTCTTGGCTGCCATGGAAAGTCTCTAGCTCCTTACTTCGCGGGCTTCTTCTTGCCCGCAACATTCATGCGGCGAGGGCCCTTGCGGCCCCGGGCGTTGGTCTTGGTGCGCTGACCCCGGACCGGCAGGCCGCGGCGGTGGCGCAGGCCCCGGTAGGAGCCGATCTCCATCAGGCGCTTGACGTTCTGCGAGCGCTCGCGGCGCAGGTCACCCTCGACGTCGCGGTTCTCGACGGCGTCGCGCAGCTTGATGACTTCTTCCTCGGTCAGATCCTTGACCTGCGTGTCGGGATCGATGCCGACCTCGTCGAGGATGTCCTGGGCGGTCGACTGACCGATCCCGTAAACGTAGGTCAGGCCGATCACGGCCCGCTTGTTCAGGGGGATGTTGACCCCGGCGATACGCGCCATCTAACTAACCCTGCCTCTGTTTGTGTCGCGGGTTCTCACAGATCACCAGGACGCGTCCGCGCCGGCGAATAATCTTGCACTTCTCACACATCGGTTTTACCGAGGCTCGGACTTTCATCGTCCTTCGTTCCTTTGGAAGAGATCTCCCGAAAAGCCCCAGTAAACGGGCTCCGGGCGTGGAAAAACGGCCAATTTTGGCCGAGGAGAAACAATAGCAGGGTTGATCATGCCTTGTCCCAGGGAGTAAGGATTCGGGGGCCGTCGGCCGTGGCCGCGACCGTGTACTCGAAATGGGCGGCCATCGAGCCGTCCTCCGAGTAGACCGACCAGCCATCGTCGTCCATGTAGACGTGCGGGCCGCCGACGTTGACCATCGGCTCGATCGCGAAGACCATGCCTTCCTCGATCTCCGGGCCACGGCCGGGCGAGCCGTAGTTCGGGATCTGTGGTTCTTCGTGCATGTCCTGCCCCACTCCGTGGCCGACCAGGGTGCGGATGATCGAGAAGCCGTTCGCCTCGACGTGGGCCTGCACCGCATGGCCGATATCTCCCACCCGGTTGCCAGGCACCATCTGGGCCGCGGCGAGATCGAGCGACTCCTTGGTCACGGCCAGGAGCTTCTCCGTGGTCTCGTCGACCCCGCCGACCGGGATGGTGGAGGCGCCGTCGGCGACCCAGCCGTCGAGGGTGACCCCGATGTCGATCGAGATGATGTCTCCCTTCTCGAGCCTGTAGGGGCCGGGAATCCCGTGGACGACCATCGAGTTGGGCGAGGCGCAGATCGAGCCGGGGAAGCCGCGGAAGCCCTTGAAGGTCGGCACTCCACCCTGTGAGCGGATGAACTTCTCGGCCGCTTCGTCGAGCTCCGCCGTGGTCACGCCGGGCCTGACCTTGGAGGTCAGCATCTTCATGCAACGGGCGTGGACGGCGCCCGCGGCGGCCATCTTCTCGAGCTGATCCTCCGTCTTGCGGATGATCATCGGGTACGGATCAGCCGCCTTCTTCGAGGCTGAGAGTCGAGACCAGGGTGCGGATCTTCTCACCGACCCGGTCGGGATCGTCGGCCCCGTCGATCGAGTTCAGCAGCCCCTGCTTCCGGTAGTAATCGACCAGGGGCGCCGTCTTGTCGTGGTACTGGTCAAGGCGGTGACGCACCACTTCCGGCTTGTCGTCATCCCGGATCATCAGCTCGGAGCCGTCGACGTCACAGACTCCCTCTGCGGCCGGCGGGTTGTACTCGACGTGGTAGACGTGGCCCTTCTCCTGGCAGACCCGGCGCCCGGAGAGGCGGTTGACGATCTCCTCGTCATCGACGTCGACCAGGATCACGGCGGTCAGTTGGCGGCCCAGCTCGCCGAGCTCCCTGTCGAGCGCCTCGGCCTGCGGCACGGTGCGGGGGAACCCGTCGAGGATGAAGCCGTGGTCGGCCTCACCGGACTCGAGGCGCTCGGCGATGATCCCGATGATCACTTCGTCCGGGACCAGGTCACCCCGGTCCATGTACTGCTTCGCCGCCTGGCCGACCTCGGTCCCCTCCTTGACCGCCGCCCGGAGAATGTCCCCGGTCGCGTAGTACGGGTACTCGAGATCCTCCTGCAGGCGCTCGCCCTGGGTGCCTTTGCCGCTCCCGGGCGGGCCGAGCAGTATGAGGTTGAGTTCAGCCATCGCCGGGCGGCCGGACTACTTGAGGAAGCCCTCGTAGTTGCGCATCATCAGCTGCGCCTCGAGCTGCTTCACGGTGTCGAGCGCGACCCCGACCACGATCAGCACCGAGATACCGCCGAAGAAGAACCCGCCCCCGATGTTGTTGAAGAGGATGGTCGGGAAGGCCGCAACCGCACCCAGATACAGGGCGCCCGGGAAGGTCAGACGGGAAAGGACGCGGTCCAGGTACTCGGCCGTCGGCCGCCCGGGACGCACGCCGGGAATGAACCCGCCGTACTTCTTGAGGTTGTCGGCTTGATCGACCGGGTTGAAGGTGACCGCCGTGTAGAAGTAGGTGAAGACGATGATGAAGAAGACTTCGCCGATCACATATGGCCAGCCGGAGGGGCTCAGGAAGGCCGCGAAGTCGAGAGCAGCCGGGGTGTTGATCAGCTGACCGATGGTCGGCGGCAGCGCCATGATCGAGGCGGCGAAGATGACCGGGATGACGCCGGCCATGTTGACCCGGAGCGGCAGATAGGTCGAACCGCCCGAGGTCATCTTGCGCCCGACCACCCGCTTCGCGTACTGGACGGGGATCCGGCGCTGGCCTTCCTGGACGAAGACGATCGCGACGATCACGCCCAGGCAGATGAACGGCAGCAACACGACGAAGACCTGATCGGGGTTGTTCCACCAGGTCTGGATGCCCGGCAAGACGCCGGAGACGATCGAGGCCATGATCAGCAGCGACATGCCGTTGCCGATCCCGCGCTGGGTGATCAGTTCGCCGATCCACATCAGCAGGGTCGCGCCCGCGGTGAGGCAGATCACGATCAGCAGCACGTTGCCGAAGTTCATGTTCGAGACGACCTGGGTGCTGCCGGTCGACATCGAGTTGAAGAGGAAGACGTAGGCGAAGGACTGCATCGCCGAAAGCCCGACCGTGAGGTAGCGGGTGTACTGGGTGATCTTCTGCTGGCCGACCTCGCCCTCCTTCTGGAGGCGTTCGAGAGAAGGCATCACCACGGTCAGCAGCTGCAGGATGATCGACGCCGTGATGTAGGGCATGATGCCCAGCGCGAACAACGACAGTCGCGAAAGCGAGCCGCCCGAGAACAGGTTCAGGAACCCGAGGATGTTCGAGCCCGTGAGCTGCTCCTCCAGCTCCTTGACGGCATCGACGTCGATGCCCGGAGCGGGAATGTAGGCGCCGAGCCGGTACAGGGCCAGCATCGCCGCCATGAAGAGGACCTTCCGGCGGATCTCCGGGACGGAGAAGGCTTTCGCGACCGTTGCGAGCATCAGCCGATCAGCTCGCAGCTTCCGCCGGCGGCTTCGATCTTCTCCTTGGCCGTGGCCGAGAAGCCGTGGGCCTTGACGGTCAGGCTCTTGGTGATCTCACCCTTGGCGAGGATCTTGACCGGATCCTTGCGGGTGGCGAGACCGGCAGCCTTGAGGGTCTCCGGAGTGACTTCGGCACCGGCCTCGAAACGATCCTCGAGATCGCCGAGGTTGACCGGCTGGGTCGCGGTCCGGAAGTTCTCGAACGGCATCGACTTCTTCATGTGCGGGCCACGCAGCTTGCGCATCCGCATGTGAATCGGGGTCTGGCCGCCTTCGAGGTTGACCTTGCGCTTGTTGCCCGAGCGCTGGCCCTGGCCGCCGTGTCCGCGGCCGGAGGTCTTGCCGGTCCCGGAACCGGGTCCGCGGCCGACCCGCTTCTTGGGACGGCGCGAGCCGGGCTTCGGGCTCAGGTTGTGAAGGCCGATCTCTTCTTCGCGGCTTTCCTGCTTGTCAGCCATCAGGCCTCCTCCACCTCTACCAGGTGCGAAATCACCTTGAGCTGACCCTGGAGCTGGGGAGAATCCTCGCGCTCGACCGTGCGGCCGCGCTTGCCCAGGCCCAGGGCGGCAAGGGTGCCGCGCTGGCTCGGGTTCGTATTGATGTCAGAACGAATCTGGGTGATCGAGAGCTTGGCCATCAGGACTCTTCGCCTTCCGCCTTGGATTCGGCTTCTTCGGCCTGCTCCTCGGTCTTCTCGACCTCTTCGGCGGCTTCAACCACAGTCTCGGCCTGCGCCTCTTCGGCGGCGACCTCGGCCTCTACTTCAGAAGCAGCGGGCTCGGTCGGCTCGGGAGCCGGGGCGTCAGAACTCTCCTCGGCGGCCTTCTCTTCGACTGCGGCGATGTCAGCCGGGGCTTCAGCCGCTTCCGGAGCGGCGGCTTCCTCGGCCGGAGCCTCTGTCGCCGTCGCGGCGGCAGCGTCCGCCGCCTCTTCCACGGCAGCTTCACTCGCGGCGTCGGGCGCATCGCCATTGGTCGAGGCCTCCTCGGCCTTGTCCTCCGGGTAGATGCCGAGCACCTCGGTGATCGTCAGGCCGCGCAGCTCCGCGACTTCCTCGGGCCGGCGCAGACGGATGATCCCGTCCATGGTCGCCTTGACCAGGTTGATCGGGTTCTGAGTGCCGACCGACTTGGTGAGGATGTCGCGCACGCCACCCAGCTCGAGCACCGCGCGGACGCCGCCGCCGGCGATCACGCCGGTTCCCGGGCTGGCCGGACGCAGCACGACGTGACCGGCGCCGTAGCGGCCGATGATCTTGTGGGTGATCGTGTCCCCGTACTTGGGGATGCGAATCAAGTTCTTGCGGGCGTTCTCGACGGCCTTCTGGATCGCGAGCGGAACCTCGCGCGCCTTGCCGTAGCCGATCCCGACGACCGACTCTTCGTCACCGACAGCGACCAGGGCCGTGAACGAGAAACGACGACCGCCCTTGACCACCTTGGCCACGCGGTTGATCTCGATCACACGCTCCTGCAGGTCGAGCCCCTTGGGACTGACCATCTCGATGTGGGCTGTATCCATTCCCTTCATTTCAGCTCTTCACCGTACCGGAGTTCCTAGAACTCCAGTCCACCCTCTCTCGCACCTTCGGCCAGGGCCTTGACCCTGCCGTGGTAGCGGTAGCCGCTTCGGTCGAAGACACAAGTCTCGACTCCTGCCTTCTTTGCACGTTCTGCCAGCAACTCGCCGGCCTTCTTCGCCTGCTCGGCTCCCCGCAGCTCCTTGAGCTCGGGCTCGGTCCAGTTCGCGGCGGCCAGCGTCTTGCCATCGACGTCGTCGATGAGCTGCGCGAACACTCCGCGGTTGGAACGGTAGACGGACAGCCGGGGCCGCTGGGCGGTGCCGGACACCTTGGCCCGGACCCGGTAACGGCGGCGCTGCCGTCGCTGTCTCTTGGTGATGACAGTCATACTCGCTTACCGACCTTCCTGGCGACGTGTTCGTCGCGATAACGGATGCCCTTGCCCTTGTAGGGCTCCGGCGGACGGCTCTTGCGGATGTTCGCCGCGACCTGGCCGACCTTCTGCTTGTCAATGCCCTTGACCACGATCTCGGTCGGCTGCGGCAGCTCGAACTCGATGCCCTCGGGGGCCTCGATGCTGACCGGATGCGAGTAGCCGAGGGCAAGCTCGAGGTTCTTGCCCTTGGCGGCGGCACGGTAGCCGACGCCCTGGATCTCGAGCACCTTCGTGTAACCGTCGGTCACGCCGACCACCATGTTGGCGATCAGGCTCCGGGTCAGGCCGTGCAGCGCACGGTGGTTCGGCCGATCGGTCGGCCGCTCCACGGTCACCTGGCTGTCCTCGGTCTTGACCGTCATGTCGGTCGAGACTTCCTGGGCCAGTTCACCCTTCGGGCCCTTGACCGTGACCAGGCCGGGCTTGATGTCGATCTCGACCCCAGCGGGGAGATCGATCGGCTTTTTTCCAATTCGACTCATCAGTTCCTCGTTACCAGACGTAGGCCAGAACTTCGCCGCCGACGCCTTCCTTCTTGGCTTCGTGACCGGTCATCACGCCGTGGGAGGTCGTGATGATCGCGGTGCCGGTGCCGCCGTGGACCCGCGGGACCTCGCTGTGGCCGACGTAACGACGGCGGCCGGGGCGGGAGACCCGCTCGATGCCGGTGATCACCGGCTGGTGGTCCTTCGTGTACTTGAGCTGGACCGTGATCTTCTCGCCCACATCGGCAGCGCTCTTCTCGAAGCCCGAGATGTAGCCCTGCTCGGTGAGGATGCGCGAGACCTCCAGCTTCAGCTTCGAGGAAGGCACCTCGACGGTGGCCAGCCCCGAGCTGAGGCCGTTGCGGATCCGGGTCAGGTAGTCAGAGATGGGATCGGTAAGCATCAGATCACCAGCTCGACTTCGTCATGCCGGGGATGTAGCCCTCGTGGGCGGCTTCGCGCAGGCAGATCCGGCAGATGCCGAACTTCCGGTAGTACGCCCGGGGGCGTCCGCACCGGCGGCAGCGGTTGTACTCGCGGGTCGAAAACTTCGCCTTGCGCTGCTGGCGCACCTTCTGTGACGTCTTGGCCATAGGGGCCTAGTCCTCCTGCGTTTCTTCGTCGTCCCCGGCATCCTCGGATGCTTCCTCAGATGGCGCTTCGGCCGCCGGGGTTTCAATTTCCTCTGCTGCTTCTTCAGTGCTTTCTCCAGCACCCTCGGGAACCGGGCGGCCTTCCTTCGCGAAAGGCATGCCCAGGCCGAGCAGCAGCTCGAAAGCCTCGTAGTCCGTCGGAGCGGACGTGGTGATCGTGATGTCCAGACCGCGGGTCTCGTCAACCGAGTCGTAATCGATCTCGGGGAAGATCAGCTGTTCGCGGACACCCATCGAGTAGTTGCCACGGCCGTCGAACGAAGTCGGCTTGAGGCCACGGAAGTCACGGATGCGCGGGATCGCGATCGAGGTCAGGCGGTCGAGGAACTCCCACATCCGGGCACCCCGCAGGGTCACCGAAGCACCGACCGGCATGCCCTCGCGCAGCTTGAACGATGCGATCGACTTCTTGGCCACCCGGGTGTTCGGCATCTGGCCGGCGATCGTGGCGAGTTCGCCGATCGCCTTCTCGCGCGCCTTGGAATCGACCGAAGAGCCGAGGCCCATGTTCAGCGTGATCTTCTCGAGGCGCGGCGCCCGCATCGGGGTCGTGTACCCGAACTTCTGCATCAGCTGCGGGAGCACCTCGTTGTTGTAGGTGTCCCGGAGCCGCGGCGGCGGCACTGCCTGCTGGGTTGTGGTTGCTGCTTCCATGGGTTCCTAAATGGCCTCGCCGGTGCGCTTCGAGTAGCGCTGGCGCTGGCCTTCGTCGGTGGTGCGGATGCCGATTCGGGTCGGCCGGTTGTCAGTCGGGTCGACCAGCATCACGTTGGAAACGTGGATCGGACCCTCCATCTCGATGATCCCGCCTTCCTTGCCCTGGCCGCGCCCGTCGGGCGAAGGCTGGGCGCGCTGATGGCGCTTGATCATGTTGAGGTCTTCAACGTACACGGTTCCGGCCTTCGGGTCGGTCCTGAGGACCTTGCCCTGCTTGCCCTTCTCCTTGCCGCTGATCACCTGCACGGTGTCGTCGGTGCGAATACGCATCACAGCACCTCCGGGGCGAGCGAGATGATCTTCATGAAGTCGCGGTCGCGCAGCTCGCGGGCGACCGGTCCGAAGATGCGGGTCCCGCGCGGATTGTTCTGCGCGTCGATCAGCACGGCGGCGTTCTCGTCGAAGGCGATGTAGGTGCCGTCGGAGCGACCGAGCTCCTTCTTGGTCCGCACGATCACCGCCTGGACGACCTCGCCCTTCTTGACGTTGCCCTGCGGGCTCGCCTGCTTGACGGTCGCGGTGATCACGTCACCGATCGAGCCGTACTTGCGGTGCGAGCCACCCTTGACCCGGATGCAGAGGAGCTCGCGGGCGCCGGAGTTGTCGGCGACGCGGAGTCTGGATTCCTGCTGAATCACCGTCTACCTCGCCTTCTCCACGACCTCGACCAGGCGCCAGTGCTTGGTCTTCGAAAGCTTGCGGGTCTCGATCACACGGACCACATCGCCTTCATGCGCTTCGTTCCGCTCGTCGTGCGCGTGGATCTTGTGCGTCTGGCGGACGATCTTCTCGTAGACCGGGTGGCGGCGCGCGGTATCGATCCGGACCGTGATGGTCTTGTCAGTCTTGTCGGATACGACCGTGCCCTGACGCTCCTTCGGCTTGCCCGTACGGGTCTTCTCGGCCCGCGGGCTGCCGGTGCCGTCGCCCTTCCGGGCGGCCTTGATCTCTTCGCGGCGGTTGCGGCGGATCGCGGCCTTCTTCGCCCGGGCGGCATCGCGCTCGGCCTGACGCTCCTCGGGGGAACGGGCCGGCTTCGCCTCGCCGGACTCGCGGGACTTGAGGACCCGGCGGCGTTCCTTCCAGGGAAGGTCGGCCAGCGGATCTTCTTCCGCGGCTTCCTCTTCGGCCGGAGCTTCAGCGGCCTCGGCGGGAGCCTCCTCGGCCGGAGCCTCTTCAGCCGCAGCCTCGGGCGCTTCCTCTACCGGGGTCTCTTCGACCGGGGTCTCTTCAGTTTTTTCTGTTTCTTCTTCTGACATGGGTTCCTACTTGTGGCTCGACTCGCGCTCGAGATCGATATTGCGCTGCCTGGCGATGGTCAGGAGCCGGGCGAGATCCTTCTTGGCACGGCCGAGAGCGGCCGTGTCTTCGAGCTCACCGGTGGCGTGGCGGAGACGGAGGTTGAAGGACTCCTCACGGACTTCCTTCAGCTTCTCGACCAGCTCGATGTCGCTCATGCTGTGGGCGTCGGCGGCTTTCATTCTCCGACTCCTTCCCGCGGGACGAACTTCGTCTTGAGCGGAAGCTTGTGACCGGCGACGCGCATCGCTTCGCGGGCCAGCTCCTCCGGCACGCCGGAAACCTCGAACATGATCCGGCCGGGCTTGACCACGGCGACCCAGGCCTCCGGGTTGCCCTTGCCCTTACCCATCCGGGTCTCGGCCGGCTTCTTGGTGATCGGCTTGTCCGGGAACACGTTGATCCAGACCTTGCCGCCACGCTTCATCTTCCTGGTCATCGCGACACGAGCGGCCTCGATCTGGCGGTTGGTGATCCAGCCGCGCTCGAGCGACTTGAGCCCGTACTCGCCGAAGGTCACGGCGGTGCCGCCCTTCGAGTTGCCCTTGCGGCGGCCACGCATGACCTTGCGGTGCTTGACCCGCTTCGGCATCAACATCAGCGACGACCTCCCCTGCGGTCATCCCGGCCGCCGCGACGATCGCGACTGTCGGCCGGCGGCTCGTCGGCAGTGCGGGAGGACTCGAAGCCCTCGGGCATGACCTCGCCCTTGTTGATCCAGCACTTGACGCCGATGCGGCCGGTGCCGGTCTTCGCCTCGACGAAGCCGTAGTCGATGTCGGCGCGCAGGGTGTGGAGCGGCACGCGGCCGTCCGAGTAACCCTCGGTGCGGGCCATCTCGGCGCCACCCAGGCGGCCGGAGATCTGGACCTTGACGCCCTTGGCGCCGGAGCGCATGGCGGAGGTCAGGGCCCGCTTCATCGCGCGGCGGAAGGCGACGCGGTTCTGGAGCTGCTCGGCGATCGACTGGGCGACCAGCTTGGCGTCCAGCTCGGGGCGCTTCACCTCGCGGATGTTCACCTTCACCGGCGAGCCGGTGATCTTGTGAAGGTCCTTGCGGAGCGCGTCGACCTCGCTGCCCGACTTGCCGATCACGATGCCCGGGCGGGCCGTGTGAATGTCCACGGCGACTTCGCCGCGGCGCTCGATCGTGATGTCCGACAGGCCGGCGTGAGCAAGCTTGTTCTCGATGTGGTCACGGATCGCCAGGTCCTGCATGAGCAGGTCCGAAAACTCCTTGTCGGCGAACCAGTTGGACTTCCAGTCGTGGATGTAGCCGACTCGGAAGCCTTCGGGATGGATCTTCTGTCCCATTGGTCTTCTATTCCTCGTCTTCCGGGGTCAGCGCCACGGAGATGTGGCAAGTGCGCTTGTGAATCGGGGTGGCCCGGCCCATCGCCCGCGGCCGGAACCGCTTCAGGGTGGGGCCCTCGTCGACCCGGATCTCGGCGACGATCATCTCGTCTCCGATCAGGTCGTGGTTGGCCTCGGCGTTGGCGGCGGCCGACTCGATCACCTTGGCGATGTCGTCAGCGACCGAACGCGGTGAAAACTGCAGCAGCGAGCGGGCGTCGTCGATGTGCTTGCCGCGGACCTGGTCGGCGACCAGGCGGGCCTTGCGCGGCGACACGCGCACGTACTTGGAGGTGGCCCGGACCAGCACCGGCTCGGCCGCCTCTTCCTGCTTCTTGGTCTTGGCGGCCATCAGTCCTTACCGCCGGTATGCGACTTGAAGGTACGGGTCGGGGCGAACTCGCCCAGCTTGTGACCGACCATCGACTCGGAGATGAAGACGGGCACGTGCTTGCGGCCGTCGTGGACGGCGATCGTGTGCCCGACCATCTCCGGGAAGACCGTCGAACGACGCGACCAGGTCTTGACCATGCTCTTGTTGCCGGCCTCGTTCATGGAGTTGATCCGGCTCATCAGCCGCTCTTCCACGTACGGGCCCTTCTTGGTTGACCTACCCACGGTCTACCTACCCTTCTTCTTTCCGCGACGACGGCCGCGCACGATGTAACGGTTGGACGGCTTGTTCTTCTTGCGGGTCCGGTAACCCAGGGTCGGCTTGCCCCAAGGCGTGACCGGGTGGCCGCCGGGGGTCTTGTGGGCCTCGCCACCGCCGTGCGGATGGTCGACCGGGTTCATCGCGATACCGCGGGTCTGCGGGCGCTTGCCCTTGTGACGGTTGCGGCCGGCCTTGCCGATCTTGATGTTCTGGTGCTCGGAGTTCGAAAGCGCGCCGATGGTGGCACGGCACTCGGCCCGGACCATGCGCATCTCGGAAGACGGCAGGCGCAGGGTGACCATCTCACCCTCCTTCGCGACCAGCTGGATCGCAGTGCCGGCGCTGCGGCCGAGCTTGCCACCCTGGCCGGCCTTCAGCTCCACGTTGTGGACCGTGGTGCCGACCGGCATCTCGCCGAGGGCGAGGCAGTTGCCGGGGCGGATGTCCGAACCCGGGCCGGAGCTGACCACGTTGCCGACCTCGATCTGCGAGGGGGCGAGGATGTAGCTCTTCTCGCCGTCGGCGTAGTGCAGCAGGGCGATGTAAGCCGAGCGGTTGGGGTCGTACTCGACCGTCGCGACCTTGGCGGGGATCCCGTCCTTGGTCCGCTTGAAGTCGATCTTCCGGTAGCGGCGCTTGGCCCCGCCGCCGCGATGGCGGGAGGTGATGCGGCCGTTGGAGTTACGCCCACCGGATTTCTTGATGCCTTCGACCAGGCTCTTCTCCGGCTCGCTGGCCGTGATCTGCTCACGCAGCTGGTACGTCGCGAAGCGGCGTCCGGGGCTGGTCGGTTTTGTCTTGCGAATTGCCATTAGCTAGTTCCTCTGAGCCCTTACTCGACCGCTGCGCCTTCGAACAGCTCGATCGTGTCGCCGGGGGCGAGTTCGACGATTGCCTTCTTCCAGGAGCGGCTCCGGCCCTGATGCAGGCCGCGGCGCTTCGGCTTGGAATGGACCTTGGAGGTCCGGACCTTCACCACTTCGACGCCGAACGCCTGCTCGACGGCGTCCTTGATCTCGAACTTGTGAGCCCGGTCGTCGACCCGGAAGGTGTACTTGCCGGCCGCGATCAGGGCGTATGCCTTCTCGGAGATGACCGGACGGATGATCACGCTGCGGGGATCCATCACTCACCGTCCTTTTCGGTCTCGGAACCGCGGGTCGGCTCGGCCGACTGGGCGGCCAGAACCTCGAGGGCTCCTTCGGAGACCACGATCGAAGCGGCGCCGATCACGTCGACGACTCCGGTCGCACCGACCTCCATCACGGAGACCCGCGGGATGTTTCGGAAGCTCTTCAGCAGGCCGGTCTCTTCGGCCAGCACGACGACCAGGGTCGAACGCTTGGCGCCCCACTTCTCCAGGGCCGCCGCGGCGTCCTTGGTCGAGGGGGTCTCGAAGTCGGCCGCCTTGACCACGGCGACGCTGCCGCGATCGGCGTGGACCGAGAGGGCCGAACGCATCGCCTTGCGGCGGGCCTTGCGATTGACCTTGACCGTGTAGTGACGCGGCTTGGGGCCGAAGGCGGCGCCGCCGCCGTAGCGGTTCGGCACGCTCAGGGCGCCGACCCGGGCACGGCCGGTGCCCTTCTGGCGCCAGGCCTTGGCGGTGGTCATCGAGACCTCGCCGCGGGTCAGGGTGGAAGCCGTGCCCT
>JBIQLL010000032.1:0-30133 GCA_044464425.1 Solirubrobacterales bacterium
AGGTTCTCGCCGCGGATGCCGGTCGAGACGATGTCCACGGCACGGATGTTCCGGAGCGAATCCTGGGCCTGCTTGAGCGCCTGCTGAGCCGCGTCGTCGGTCGAAACCCGTGAGCTTCCGACCAGCTCGATGATCTTCACTACCGCCATGAACTCCTCCTCGGTTGGTTTCCCCCGATGCTATTTGCTCGGCTGGGTAAGTGCGAGGGGCGGCCGGTCCCGAGAGGCGGCCTGCGGCGGGGCCGCGGGGACCGTTCAGAAGGCGCCGAAGGGCTGGCCTGGACCGAACGGGTCCTTGGCCGAGACGCCCTCCTCGAGCGCAGCCTGAAGCCACGGATCCATGCCGGTCGGCTCGGCCGGCGGGGCGAGCGCCGTGTCACCGGTGAAGCGTTGGATCGCGGCTGCGATCGCGGCTGCTTCGTGCGCGGAGGCGGGCTGGCTGATCGTGAACTCGGTCATGCGCGTGCGAATCCTATGGTTCCGGCCTTGTCGCGGGCCGTCAGCCCTCGATCCGGTCCATCGCGCTTCGAAGCTCGATGAGCGACGGAAACGGTCCGGTGATCGGCTGGGCTCGGTACATGTGCTTGCCGAAAGTCCGCAGCCGGAAGATCGGCCTGCCCTTCGGGCCGTACGCGCCGACCACGTTCTCGATGTCGGGGTCGCGGATGTCACCGAGCCCGCCCCAGTCGACCAGCCACTGGCCGTTGGGGAGCTGCCGGGCCGAGCCGCAGCAGCTCGAGAGGGGGATCTCCGGGTCGGTGAAAGAGGAGACCAGGGTGGCGGTGCCCTTCTGCTGGTCGATCCGGTAGCGGACCACGCGAGGCGGTCGATCGAGGTTCGTCTGGTTGTCGAACACACTGAGGATCCCGCGGTCGTCGATCCGCGCGTCGTGCTGACCGCCAAACGGCCAGGCGCCCTGCGGGTCGTCCAGCACCTTGAGGCTCTCCGGGGTCTTGGTCCCGCCGAGCTTCCAGAGGATCTTCCCGCTCGCCCGGTCGATCTTGTAGACCGCGTCGAGGTGGCGGAAGGAGAGGACCATGCCCTTTCCGTCCGGCTGGGCCGAGTTGAAGTGGATGTAGTCGTACGGCTGGGGCCGCCCGGTCACCATTTCCCACCAGCGTTTGGTCTCGGCCAGCTTGATGTGCTGGTCGGAGTTCCATCTCCAGACCAGACGGCCCTCGGGGGTGAGCTCCTCGACCCGGGCGCCGAGGCCCCGGGCCCGGGGCGAGCCGCCGAAGGCTGAGACGTCGAGGTCGGAGTTCTGGTCGAAGGTGCCGATCAGGTAGTTGCCGTTGGGAAGCAGCAGCAGCTCGTGGGCATCGGTCAGCGCCCCGTCGGCGGCCTTCACGTACCGGATCGGTTTGCCGTCGAGGTCCCTGATCCCGTAGGCGTATCGCCCCTTGGCCTCGCGGGGTGTAAGTCGCTCGAGTCCAGGCTGCTTGACCAGCCAGGCGAGGGTGTCGTCACCCAGGACCTGCGGGTTCAGCGGAGGAAGGTTGTTCTTGAACCACCAGACCGGGGTCCCGTTGCGATCGAAGAAGGCGGCGTAGTTGCCGGCGATCTGGGTGAAGGTCAGCCGCGGGCCCCCGGGGGCGTAGCGTTCGAACTCGAACTCGGGGAAATCCTCGGGCAGGCAGCGAATGTGGAAGTCCGCCGTACGGCCACCCGGCCGCCGAATCGAGATCTCGGTCTGGGCTCCGTCCTGGTCGAGCTCGATCGCGAAGCTCTCCGGGCGGAAAGCCGCGTCGCCGGCCCGCGCCCGCCAGCCTTGCGGCAGGATCACCTGGGCGAGGGGCTCCTCATCCGTGTCCGAGCAGCGGACGACGTAATCCTGTTTGTTCCAGGCGAAGGCGGGGTAGAGCTCGGGCGAGGCCGAAAGGACCGATGTCGCGTCCGGCGCGGGCTTTCCGGCCGAGTCCCGCGAGGGACCGACCAGCAGAACGTAGCCCAGCAGGGCCACGATCAATGTCGCCACCAATGTCCCGGCGACCCGGATTCTCCCGCGTGTCCTTCGCATCCGAGCAGGACAGGATAGCGGCGGGTCGCTATTTTCGGCGCGCTGCGGCCTGGTCCATCGCCGCTCTTAGGCGGCGGATCGGGGGAGCCGGGCCGACGACCGTGTTGGCCCGGTAGCTGGTGCCGGTCGGATTGATCAGGCGGGAAGGCGCCGCGGATCGGTCGTAGACCCCGACCACCCCGGTCTTGCCGATCGCGCCCCAGCCGATCGTCCAGCTGCCGTCGCGGGCCAGCCGGGCCGAGCCGAAGCCGACCGAGAACTTCACCCGGGGGTCGCTCACCTGATCGGTCAAGGTCGCGGTCCGCCGGCGGGTGTCGATCCGGAAGCGCACCGCTCGCGGCCGGGCCGGTTTCAGGTTGGTCGCGTTGTCGAAGATGGTGATCGCGTTGCGGCCGCTGAAACGTGCGTCGTGCTGGCCCCCGAGCGAGTACGGGCGATCGTCACCCAAGATCCTCAGTGATTTCGGGGTTTTCACGCCGCCGACCTTCCAGAGGATCCGGCCGCTTCTACGGTCGATGCAGTACACGGCATCGAGGTGGCGGAAGGAAAGCAGCACGCGGTTGCCCCGCACGTCAACCGAGTTCCAGTGGTTGACGTCATATGGAGCCTCCGGCCGCCCGGCCAGCATCTTCCACCAGCGCCCCGTCTCTCGCAGGGCGATCCGCGGGAAGGCATCCCACTTCCAGACCACCTTGCCGGTCGGGGTGAGTTCTTCGAGCCGGGCCGCGTCAATGGTCGAGTGCCGTGAGCCGCCGAACTTCCTGGTGTCGATGTCCGGGACCTTGCGGTGGGAGCCGATCATGTAGTTGCCGTTCGGCAGCAGCTGCACGTCATGCGAGTCGGTCCGGAGGCCGGGGCCCGCATACAGGCTGTGGAGGTGACGGCCACCGAGGGTGCGGATCACGTAATGGTTCGAGATGAAGCCGCTGATCGGGGCGTAGGCGATGGTGTTGTCCGGCAGGATCTTGACGTCGCCGGGATCGCCGTCCGGCGCCTGATACCACCAGACCGGAGTGCCGTGCCGGTCCACCGCGACCGCGTAGCGATTGTCCAGCTCGATCACGGTCAGCCGCGGCGCCGCCCGCCACGGGCCGGTGGTCTTCCAACCCGGGAAGTCGTTCGGCAGGCAGCGGACGTGGAACTGCCGTTGGCCGTCGCCGGCACTGGTGAACGTGACCCGGAACGACCGGTCGGCTCCCAGCGGCCGCTCGACCTCGAAGGAGCCCGAGCGCTGCTTGCCACGGCCGACCGCGGCCCGCCAGCCGTCCGGCGAGTCGACCGAGACGGTCACGCCACGGTTCTCGCAGCGCACTACGTAGTCGCTCTTTCTCCAGTTGAAGGCCGGGGTCAGGCCGGGATCGGTGGAGATCGCGGGTGACTCGGGGGTCGCTCCGGCGTCGTCGTCGCCGCAGGCGGCCAGGGTGAGCGCACAGCAGGCGACGATCAGGCTGAGACCGGCTGCCCGGAGCCTCCGCATGTCTAGAGCGGGATGTTTCCGTGCTTGCGCCGCGGCTGGGCGACGCGCTTGGTCTGCAGGGTCCGGAGCGCCTTGATCATCTTCTTCCGGGTGTGCCGGGGCTCGATCACGTCATCGATGTAGCCGCGTTCGGCCGCCGCGTACGGGTTGGCGAAGTGAGCCTTGTAGTCGCTGATCAGGGTTTCACGCCGCTCTTCCGGGGTCGGTGAGTTCCTGATGTCGTTGCGGTAGACGATGTTGACGGCACCTTCCGCGCCCATGACAGCGATCTCGGCGGTCGGCCAGGCGAAGTTGAAGTCGGCGCCCATGTGCTTGGAGGCCATGACGTCGTAGGCGCCGCCGTAGGACTTGCGGGTGACCAGGCTGATCTTCGGGACGGTCGCCTCGGTGTACGCGTAAAGGAGCTTGGCGCCGTGGCGGATGATCCCGTTCCATTCCTGATCGGTGCCGGGCATGAAGCCGGGCACGTCGGTGAAGGTGAGGATCGGGATGTTGAAGGCGTCACAGGTGCGGACGAAACGAGCCGCCTTCTCCGAGGACTCGATGTCCAGCACGCCGGCCTTGAACGAAGGCTGGTTGCCGACGATCCCGACCGGGAATCCGTCGAGGCGCGAGAAGCCACAGATGATGTTCTTGGCGAAGTGCTCGTGGACCTCGAAGAACTCTTCGTCGTCGACGACCCTGGTCACGACCTGACGCATGTCGTACGGCTTGTTCGGGTCGTCCGGGACGAAGGTGTCGAGCTCCGGGTCCTCGCGTTCCGGGTCGTCCGCGGAGGGGAAGTGGGGCGGCTGCTCCATGTTGTTGAGCGGCAGGAAGCTCATCAGGTAGCGCACGTCCTCGAGGCAGCTTTCCTCGTCCTCGGCCGCGAAGTGGGCGACCCCGGACTTCGAGTTGTGGGTCATCGCGCCGCCGAGTTCCTCGAACTCGACTTCCTCGCCGGTCACCGTCTTGATCACCTCGGGCCCCGTGATGAACATGTGCGAGGTCTCCTTGACCATGAAGATGAAGTCGGTCATGGCGGGCGAGTAGACGGCACCGCCGGCGCAGGGACCCATGATCACGCTGATCTGGGGGATCACCCCGGAACTCTGGACGTTGCGGGCGAAGACGTCACCGTAGGCGCCGAGTGAAACGACGCCCTCCTGGATCCGGGCTCCGCCGGAATCGTTGAGCCCGATCACGGGGGCGCCGACCTTGGCGGCGAGATCCATGACCTTGCACATCTTCTCGGCCATCACCTCGCCGAGCGAACCGCCGAAGACGGTGAAGTCCTGGGAGAAGACGAAGACCTTGCGGCCCTCGATCGTGCCGTAACCGGTGACCACCGCGTCACCCCAGGGGCGGCGCTTGTTCATCTCGAAGTCATAGGTGCGATGCCGGACGAAGGTGTCCAGCTCTTCGAAGGAATCGGGGTCGAGCAGCTTCTCGATCCGCTCGCGGGCCGTCAGCTTGCCCTTGGCATGGTGCTTCTCGACGGCCTCGGCGGAGGCGGAGTTGATCGCGGCGTCGCGCAGCTCGCGCAGGTACTCGAGCTTCTCTTCGTGGGTCTCGGGGTTCTTCTCACGCATGGCCGAGGCAGTTTATTTGCCCGGGCAGTATGCGGTCGCCCCGGCCTCTCATAAATTAAGTCGGGCGGGGTCTAGCGCCGCTTGCTCGGCTTTGGTTTCAGTTTCAGGTAGGTCTGGGCGGTCCAGCCGTTCTTCGACGCCTTGATCAGGGCGAAGCGCTTCGCGTTCCGCTTGACCTTGACCACGAGCTTCTTCTTGGCCCAGCGGCCGGCCGGGATGGTCATGGTGATCTTCTTGCGCACCTTGAAGGCCTTGTTGGTGCTCCTGATCCTGATCTTCACCTTCTTCGCTGCGATGTTGCCCGAGTTGTGGACCCGCAGCCGGAGCACGACCTTCTGGCCGGGCCTGACCTTCTTCCGGCCGGGGCGCAGGCGCACCGCGTCGATATCCGTGTAGGTCGGGGGCGGGCAGAGACTGAGGTCGGTTTCGCAGGTTGGCTCCTCGACCGGCTGCGGCTTCGGCTCGACCACTCCGTTCGAAAGCCAGAGGCCCCCGTCGGCGGTGGTGATCTGGTTGAGCTGCCCGCAGTCGCCACCGTTCTCCGAAACGGAGTCCGCGAGGGAGTCCCAACTGGCGGTCAGGGCGCCGTTCTTCCCGAAGCCTCCAGTGAAGGGCTGCGCCGTGATCGGACTCTGGTTCGCGGTTGAGAATGACATCGGCACGTCGTTGAAGCGGCAACGGGCGAAGAGTCCGAGCGGCGGCACGCCGGCATCGTTGAAGGAGTCGGGCAGCGGAAAGCTGGCGCCCTTGCCGGTCACGACGACGATGTCGACTTTGCCCGCCAGCGTCATCGCCCCGGTCGCCGCATCCCAGGTTCCGCTCAGCCCGGGGGCGTTGAGCCGAAGGGTGATCGGGATCATCAGTCCCGGTTCGAGCGGGTGCTCGAGCTGCATGTAGGGGAACTGGGCCCCGGTGTTGGTCGTGGCCGGGATCGTGACCTGGCCGTTGGCGAGATCGCCGTTCAGCTGGATGTCGGTCCGCTGCGGGGTGGGCAGGTCAGGGGAGGGGAAGGTGCTGCTCGCGGGCAGGACGACGCGGTCCCGGAAGAACCCGGCGCTCAGCTGACCGTTGTCGAAGGTGAGCGTCACCGGCGAGGCGTGGGCCGGCGCGGCCGTGGTCGCGAAGGCGGTGAAAGCCAAGGTGACGGCAAACAGGAAGAAAACAGCGGTTCGGACGGCGCTGCTTCCGGTCGGCATGGTGGTTCGCATCTGTCGCTCTCGATCGTCGGAAGGCTGGACCGGGCGGCTGCCGTGCCCGGGTCTCGTTAATTGACCGTTGAGCGGTTCTCAAACAGAGCGAGCCGCTTGGGCGGCTTCCCGGCGGCCGTATTTCCGGGCCCAGCGGCGAATCGGCTGCTCGAGGAAGCGGGCCGAGAGGTAGCCGTAGAGGACCGACGCGGGAACGACGGCCAGGGTCCAGATCACGAGGCTCTTCAGGCCACCCTCCCGCGGCATCGAGAACTCGCTCGCCAGGGTCAGGGCGATGACCATGTGGCTGAGGTAGATCCCGTAGCTGATGTCGCCGAGGCGACGGACGAACGGGGCGGCGACCGGGCGCTGCCAGCTGGGCGGGCAAAGGGCCAGGAACACCATCAGGGTGGCCAGGACGCTCGAGAAGATCATCGAGAGGGGCAGGGACTCCCGGGTCTGGTCGTAATCGCCGCCGATCAGCCAGGCGAGGACCAGCAGGGCCACGACAGCCGCCAGGGTGATCACCGGCGCTCTCCGCCGCCAGACCGCCGCCCGGTCCGCGCTGCCTGCCCTCGAGATGCGGACCCAGGCGCAGGCGCCGGCCATCCCCAGCCCGAAGGAGTAGGCCCAGGAGGGGAGCTGCAGGGCCGAGGAGAACTTGATCCGGACCAGCTCGCCGAAATCCGGGCTCATGCCGAGCAGCTCGGTCAGGCGGTTGACGTGGTCGAAGGCGATCGTCCAGCCGATCGTGATCAGGGCGGCCAGGGCGAGGCCGAGCACCGGCCGGCGGAAGAAGGCGCCGGCTACGAACGGCAGCACGATGTAGAAGCAGATCTCGACCGAAAGGGTCCAGAGCGGCTGGTTGAGCCCGAACCCGAGCGGGATCCCGGGTATGAAGAGACCGGCCGGGATCATCGAGCCGGAGAAGTTGAAGAACAGATCCCGAAGCCCGGGAAAGTCGGCGATCGGCGGGTCGAACAGGAGGATCACGACCAGCGAGACGATCAGGATCGCCCAGTACGCGGGCAGGAGCCTCGCGCCACGGCGGATCGAGAAGGAGAAGAGGTTCCCGAACCGCCCCCCGCGGGCCACGGTCGGCAGGAAGACGACGAACCCGCTGACCAGGAAGAGAATCTCGACCGCGTGGCCGAGGGTTCCCCAGACCACTCGGGCGACCGGGGTGTGGGTGCCGACCTGGGCGACGCCCGAGATGGTGGTCATGTGCAGCATGACCACGGCGAGGATCGCGAATGCCCGGTAGCCGTCGAAGGCGGGCACGACGGGAAGACCGGCCTCGCGGCGCGCCTCCTTGCCCGGATCGGAAAGGTGGTCTTCCGGTCTCGCTTCCGACTCCCTCACGGCAGGGGAGTCTAGGCGCGACGGCCCGCGCGACGATGTTGCCCACGGCCGGCGGTCCGGCGCTTCCCTACGATGTGGCCGATGGAGACCGACCGACTCGTCGAGCGCAGCCTTGAAGCCCTTTCCGCCGGTACCGGGCCGGACCAGATGCGACAGTCCTATCTCAGCCTGCTCAAGCTGGCGCTGGTGGATCTGCTCGGGGTCCGCACCCAGACCATTCATTTCACCGAGACCGGCGAGCTCTTCACCCGGTACATGGGTGACAACGAGATGCAGTACCGGATCAACGGCATCGACTGGCCGGCCCACGCGATGACCATGGTCGGGCTGGCCCGGCTCGATGACCTGCAGACCTGCGTCGAGCAGGTGGTCGCCGACCAGATCCCCGGCGACGTGATCGAGGCCGGGACCTGGCGTGGCGGCGCCTCGATCCTGATGCGTGCCACGCTCAACTCGCTCGGTGACACGGAACGCACGGTCTGGCTGGCCGACTCCTTCAACGGCTTCCCGGAGCCGGACCGCGAGGCCTACCCGGAAGACCGCCGGATCGATTTCAGCGACCGCGACTTCATCGCGGTGCCCGAGGAACAGGTGCGGCAGCACTTCGCGCGGTACGGCTGTGCCGAGGGGATCGAGTTCGTGCCCGGTTTCTTCGAGGAGACGATGCCGACCATGGAATCCGGCACCTGGTCGCTGGTCAGGCTCGACGGCGACTCGTACGAAGCGACCATGATCACGCTGTCGAAGCTCTACCCGGGCCTCTCGAAGGGCGGCTACCTGGTGATCGACGACTTCGGCGCCCTGCCCGAGTGCAGCCGCGCGGTCGAGGATTACCGCAAGGCCAACGGGATCACCGAACCGATCGAGCAGATCGACTGGACCGGGGCGCGCTGGCGCAAGGCGGACGAGGCGAACCCGGCGGCCGGCGAGGCCCCGACCCGCAGCCGCCAGGCCGATCGCACGGTGCCCCGCCAGACCGGCGCCTGGATCCCGACCCAGGACGAGCTCAACCTCCGGCGCGAGGTCGAACGCCTCCAGGCTCTGGTCGACGAGAAGTAGCGGCAGCGGCCGTGCCGGGGAGTCAAGAGCCAGCCGCATCCCCCGAGCGGGCATCGCTCCCGTCGGTGGCCGGACTCGCCATCTGCCTGATGGTCGGCGCCTTCGCGCTGCTCGTACCGGTCGTCTACCACTTCGCGCCGACCGTAGTGCTGCCGGACCCTCTGCCGCCCCAGCACCAATCGGCCGAGAACATCCTCTACCTGGCGCTCTTCCTGATCCTGGTCCCCGGCTCCGTGCTGCTCGCCCCGCGGATCGCCGATCGCCTCGCGGCTCGCGACCCGGACCGGGCCGGTCTGGTCGTGCCGCTGCTCGGCGGCGCCCTCGGAGTCGTCTTCGTGCTGGCTCGGCTCGTCGATCACCTGCTGGACCGCGACGGCCTGGCCATCCTCTTCGCACTGGCGGTCCTCTGGGCTGCCCTCGCGCTCCTCGTGCTGACTCGGCCGGGCGTGCTCGGACTCGTCGCCAGGCGAGGCTCCGATGGCCGCCGGAAGGCGGGAGCTGCCTGGGCTGCGGCCGGAGTGCTCGCCGCAGCGGCCTGCCTCGCCTTCGTCACCTTCGACGGATTGAGCGTCACCGCCCTGATCGTCAGCCTCCTGGCGGCGGCCCTGCTGGTCCTCGCCTGGGTCCGCTTCGGCGCCCGGCCCGGAGCGACCGGCCGCTGGTGGCGCGGGCTGGATCTGCTGGTGCTCATCCTGATCCTGGTCGCTGTCCCCGACATCCCGATCTATCGGATCGACGAGCTCGCGACCAGCGCCAGCGACGCGTACATCGCGAACACGATGCAGTTCCACGCCTCGCTCTTCCTCGGCCCGGTCAACGCCATCCTGCACGGCCGTTACCTGCTGGTCGATACCGTCGCCCAGTACGGGGTCGGCTCGCTCTACTTCATCGCGGGCTGGTTCAAGCTGGTGCCGATCGATTACGGCACGCTCTCCCTGCTCGACGGGATCCTGGCCGCGGTCGTCTTCGCGGCGGGCTACTTCGTGATGCGGACGGCCGGCATCCGGCGGGCGATCGCGATCGTCGCCCTGGTCGTCACCGTGCTGGTGCTGGTCTACGGCATCGCCTTCCCGATCGGCGCGATCCTGCAGAACGGCTCGATCCGCTTCGGCTTCCTGCCGTTCTCGCTGCTCGCGCTCTGGCTCGCCCGTGAACGCTGGCCGGGCACGGCGAAGGTCACCGGGCCGCTGGCCTGGATCGTGGTCGGGATCTCCGCGATCTGGGCGCTGGAAGGGTTTCTCTACACGAGCGCGACCCTGGTCGGACTGGTCCTCCTGACCGCGCTCGCCAGGCCGGAAGGTTCACCCCTCCGCTGGATCCTCCGCCAGGCCGGCTGGGCGATCCTGGCCTGGCTGATCGCCCACCTGGTTTTCGCCGTTGCGACCCTGGTGGCCTCCGGGGAGCTGCCCGACTGGGGCATGTACCTCACCTACCTGAAGGAGTTCCTGACCGGTCGGATCGGTGATCTGACCTACGACTACCCGACCTGGACCCCGGCGCTCGCGATCGGTTTCGGCTACGCCGCCGGCGCGGTCCTGCTCGCTCTGATCGCCTGGCGCGAGCGGGCCTGGCTGGTCGCCAATCGCCTCGCGATGATCGCCGCCGGCGGGCTGACCGCCTACGGGATCGTGCAGTACAGCTACTTCGCGAACCGCTCGCTGGGGGTGGTCATCCCCTTCGTCACCTTCCCGCTGATCCTGCTCGTCTCGATCTGGCTCGACCGGCTGCTGGAGCACAGCGGCGCTTCCCGGTTGCTCAAGGGCGGCTCGCTCGCCTTCGCCCTGGTGCTTTCCTCGATCGCGGTGGCGGTCGCCTGGCCGGTCGCCCAGCATCGGGCGACCGACTCGATGCTCGCCTACGGGTTGCCCGGCGGCAAGTCGCTGCGTGGCGGGCTCGACCGGCTCGGGAACATGCCACCCGTGGTCGAGGGAGCGGACGAGGGGGAGCGGCTGCTGGAGACCTACATGCCGGGCGAGGACGCCAGCGCGGTCATCGTGAGCTATGACCTTGACGTCAACATCCTGGTTCGGGCCAAGCGGGACAACTCGCTCGGGATCACCGACGCCAAGGAGAACGGCTGGGTGCCCGGCCCCCACATCCCGGTGGTCCGGCGGGCGGCGGCGCAGCTGAAGGCGGGCGACCGCATCCTCCTCGATCAGGGCGCGCTCACGGTCTTCCACCGCCTGCGCCGGGATCCGTCCCTGGCCGATCGGCCGCTGTTGCCCAGGTACCGGCTCTCGATCGTCCAGAGCCAGGCGCTGCAGGTGATCGGCGAGCACTACGACCTGAAACCGGTGGCCCGGGGCCGCGACGGCCTCGTGGTCATGGAGCTGGTGCCGCGGCGGTGATGCGGCCGCCAACCCGGCCGTTCAGGCCATGAACTTGCGACAGGGCAGGATCCGGTTGCGGTGCAGGACCAGCCGGAATCCGGCCCACAGGGTCTTCATCCCGTAGACGGCCCCGGTCTTGAAGCCGACCGAGGACATCTCGTCGAAGTAGCGGCAGCGGGCAGGCACTTCCTTGATCCGGAAGCCCAGGTACGAAGCCTGGTAGAGGAGCTCGGAATCGAAGACGAAGTCGAGCGAGTTGCGCAGGAAGGGCACGGTCAGCAGCAGCTCGCGCGAGTAGGCGCGATAGCCGGTGTGGGCCTCGGAGAGGTTCGTGCCCATGATCCGGTTCTCGATCGTCGTCAGGAAGCGGTTCGCGAGGAACTTCCATTTCGGCATCCCGGCCGCCAGAGCCCAACCCTCGACCGCCAGCCGGGACCCGAGCACCAGGTCCGCCTCGCCGTCGACGATCGGCTTGATCATCGAGGGGATCAGTCCCGGCTCGTACTGGCCGTCCGGGTGCAGCATCACGACCACGTCGGCGCCGCGCTGCAGGGCCTCGAGGTAACAGGTCTTCTGGTTGCCGCCGTAGCCGACCTGGTGCGGATGCCAGACCACGTTGATCTCCAGCGAGCGGGCCAGATCGACCGTCGCGTCGGTGGACGAGTCGTCGACCAGGAGCACCTCGTCGACCGCGTCCTGGGGGATCTCGGCGAAGGTCGATTCCAGGGTCTGGGCGGCCTGCCGGGCCGGCATCACCACGACCACCTTGGCTTTGCGTTCCTCGCTCACGCGGTCTCCTTCAGGGGTCGGCGGCAGAAGGCGAAGATGTCGAGGCAGTCGTCGATCTTTCCGCCGCGGATCTCGAAATCACTCTGGTCGACCGCCTCGGCCCGCGGGTCGGACTCCCGCCGGAAGTGGTTGAGCAGGAAGTCGTAGAGCCGCTGCTTCAGCTTCATCGGGACGAAGCGCCGCAGCCGGAGCGGGTCGAGCTTCAGCAGGCGATCGAGCGTGCGGCGTTCCTCGTCGAAGAGCTCCATGTACCGGGAGGAACCGTAGACGCCTTCGAGCTCGACCTCGGCAAAGCCCTGTCGGCAGAGCGCCTCGAACTCGTCCGGACTGAACTCGATGAAGTGGAAGGGATCGATGATCTCGTCCGGGCGGCCGAAGGTGAGCCGGTTCGGGGTGACGAAGATCGCCTGGCCTCCCGGCGCGAGCAGCCGAGCCGCCTCGGCCACCACCCGTTCCGGGTCCGGCACGTGCTCGATCGAGTGCGACGAGAGAACCGACGGGAACTCACCGTCAGGCAACGGGACCGAGCGGATGTCGGCGACCAGGGTCTCGCGGTCCTGGCCGGCCAGCGCTTCGGGGGAGATGTCGACCCCGAGCGTCTCGCGCGGCGCGAGCCGATCGAAGCTGTGGCCGGTGCCGCAGCCGAGATCGAGGACCCGGCCCTCGTCCAGCCGCCGGCCCGCGACCGCGTACGCGAAGACATGTCTTTGCCAGGCGGGATTGAAGCCCCCGGTCTTCTCGCTCGCCCGCTCGCCGGTGATCCTGTCACTCATCCGGGCGCATTATGGCGAACCTTCAATAGGCTGCCGGTTCGGTGAACGGCTCACGACTGACAGGTGGCTGGGTCTGGGTACTGGTCGGGGCGATGTTCCTGCTCGGCCTCGTCCTGCGGGTGCTGATGCTGCGCGAGCCGGCCTGGGGAGACGAGATGTCGACCATCTGGATCATCCGCGGCAACGACCTCACCGGGGTGGTTTCGATGGTCAACTCGGACGCCGAGATCAGCCCGCCCTTCTTCTTCATCCTGGCCAAGGTCAGCTCCTGGGTCTTCGGCCAGTCGCCGACCGCGATCCGCCTGCCCTCGGTGGTCGCCGGCGTGCTCACCGTGCCGGCCTTCTACCTGATCGGGGTCAAGATGCTGGGCCGGCGGGCGGCGCTCTACGCGACCGCGATCGCCACGGTCTCGCCGTTCCTGGTCTTCTTCTCGTCTAACGCCCGGGCCTACTCGGTGATGACCCTGCTGCTGGTCCTCTCGACCTGGTGCCTGCTCTGCGCGGTCTCCGACCGTGGCCGGACCTGGCACTGGGTAGGTTGGTCGGTGGCCGGCTGCCTCGCGGTCTACAGCCATTACACGGCCGCCCTCGCGGTGGCGGGCCAGCTGCTCTGGGTGCTCTGGTTCTTCCCCAAGCTGAGGCTTCGGAGCCTCGCCTTCGCCGGGTTGATGGTCCTGCTGTTCCTGCCCTGGCTGGGTGGCTTGCGCAACGACCTCGACTCACCGACCACCGACATCCTGCAGGCGCTCCAAGGCTCGGGCTTCGACCGCAAGTGGAACGCGCTGAAGGATTTCTTCTTCCTCTGGTTCTCGCTCCGGAAGCCTTCCTTCCTCGACCGGCCCGACATGCTGGTCGGCCTGGCCGGGGTGCTGGTCGCTTCGGTCGCGGTCATCGCCCGGCTGGCCCGCGGCAGCCTGCCGCGGCCCACCGGCGAGCGAGCCCGCGGCGTATGGCTGGCGGTCCTCATGGTGGTCACGGTCTTCGGCGCGGAGCTGCTCCTGCTCGCGCTGGGGACGGATATCTTCGGAGCCCGCAACCTGGCCCCGGCCTGGGCCGGGCTGCCGCTGTTGATCGCGGCCGGCGCCGCCGCGGCGGGGCCGCGCTGGGGCGCCGTGGCGATGGTCCTGATCGTGGCCGGGTTCTCGATCACCACGGCCCGCCTGCTGGACCCGGCCGAGTCAACCATCGCCTACGGCAAGGCGGCCGACCTGATCGAGTCCCGCGAGGACCAGGGCGGGGTGGTGCTGGACGCCAGCATCATCAGCCCGGCGCCACTCTCGCCGCTCGACGGCCTGCTCGACACCGATCTGCCCGAGATCCGGGTGACCCACCTCGAGGACCGGCCGGACTTCATCAAGGACATCTTCCGCAAGTACGATCCGCAGCCGGCGGCCGACCAGGCGTTCGACACTCCGGGGCCGGTCCAGCTCGTCACCGTGGGTGAGGGGGCGGACCCGGTGCCCGACGGTCAGGGCGGCTTCACCTTCCTGGCCGGCTTCGACAAGATCCGGATCCCGGCCGGCTGGCGCGAGCAGGATCAGGTTCGCTACGAGGGTTTGGAACCCCTGACCGTAACCACCTTCGTCCGGACCTCCGGTGGCCAGGGAAGCTCCGATGGGTGACCACCAGCATCACCAGCACGTCCATTTCGACCAGATCGCGGACCAGTACGACGAGTCGCTGCCGCCGCATGTGGTCGAGCACTACCTTGCGAAACGCGTCGCCTACGTAAAGCGTCTCCTGCCCGATGGCAAGGTACTCGACGTCGGCTGCGGCACGGGGGTAGTGGCCGGACGCCTGGCCGAAGCCGGGTATGACGTGACCGGGGTCGACCCCTCGGCCGGGATGCTCGCCTACGTCGAGGAGCACGCGCCCCGCGTGAAAGTGAGCGAGGGATCCGCCACCGAGCTGCCCTTCGCCGACGGCAGCTTCGACCTGACCATGTGCGTGGCGGTGATGCACCACATCGCCGAGCCCGATGCTGTCCACCGTTCGCTGGGCGAGATGGTCCGGGTGACCCGCCCGGGCGGTCTGATCCTGGTCTGGGACCACAACCCCCGCAACCTGTACTGGAAGAACCTGATGGCCCGGGTGCCGCAGGATGACGGCACCGAGCGGCTGATCCCCGAAGTCGAGATCCTGACCGGGCTCGCTGATGGCGGCGCCAAGGTGGTCCGCAGCGATCAGCTCGGGCTGGTGCCGGATTTCGTGCCGCCACGGCTGCTCGGGCTGGCGGCCGGGACGGAGAGGTTGATCGAGAAGGTTCCCGGAGCCCGGCGGCTCTGCGCGCACAACGTGGTGCTGGCCCAGCGACAATGACCGCCCGCGCCGCCGGCTGGGCTCTGTTGCTGATCACTGCGGTCGGACTGGCGGTGCGCCTCCTGGCCTGGAATCAATCGATGTTCGGGGACGAGCTCTCGACGCTCTGGATCGTCCGCGAGTTCGACCTGACCGGCACCGTGCGGGAGGTCTCCTCGGACGCCGAGATCAGCCCCCCGCTCTACTTCGTTCTCGCCTGGCTCGCCTCCAAGCTGGGCTCCGCCCCCGAACTGATCCGGCTGCCGGCCCTGATTGCCGGGGTCGCGGCGATCCCGCTCAGCTACCGGCTCGGCTTCCGCCTCTCGGGCCGGGTCGCCGGCTTGATCGCCGCCGCAGTGATGGCGCTGAGTCCCTTCATGGTCGCCTTCTCGGCCACCGGCCGCGCCTACTCGCTGATGGTCGCGCTGCTGATCGGCTCGACCCTGGCGATGCTCGCGGCGCTCCGAAGCGGCCGGCCCGGCTGGTGGGTCGCCTTCGGTCTGCTCACCTGCCTGGCGATGTACGCGCATTACACGGCGGTCTACTTCCTCGCCGCCCAGCTCGCCTGGCTCCTGGTCGTCTCACCGCCTTCGCGGCTGGCCGCTCTGGCGGCGACCGCCGGCGCGATCGTCCTCTACCTGCCTTGGCTGCCTTCGATGGCGGACGACCTGGATTCACCGACCCTGCCGATCCTCGAGGCGATCCAGGGCAGCGGCCTTTCCACGAAATGGCTGGGCGTGAAGCAGCTCGTCGCCGGTCAGCCGCTGCTCGAGCCGGTGCTGCTGCCGTTGCTGCTGCTCGCCGCCGGCGCGATCCTGCTGGCGATCGGTCTGCTGCGGCGGCGCCGGGACGCGGCCTCGGCCGGTGAAGACGCCGTGGTGACCCCGGGTCAGGGCTTGGCCCTGCTGATCTGCCTGACGCTCGCCACCGCGGTCGGCGAGGCGCTGTTGGCGCTGGTCGGCACCGACACCTTCGGCGCCCGCAACCTGGCTGCCACCTGGGCCGGACTGCCGGCCCTGCTCGGACTGCTCGCGGCGATCTGTTCGCCGGCCCTCGGGCTGACCGGCGCGGCCCTGCTGTTGGCCGGCTTCGGGGCCGGGACCGCCCAGGTCGCCGATCCGGACACCGGGTCGGTCAGGTTCCGGGACGCCGCCGAGTGGATCGATCGGCAGGCCGGCCCGGGCGACGCGGTCTATGACGCGACCTTCGTCAGCCCGGTTCCGCTGACCGCCCTAGACGTCTACCTGCCGCAGGGCCGACCCGAGTTCAGGCCCCGGATCCCCTCCGACGAGCCGCCCTTCCTGATCGCCGCCGGCCCGGTCGGCCAGGACCAGAAGGTGCTCGACCGAGCGCTCGCGGCCACCGGTGACGGTCGCCTCTTCGTCCTGACCAGCCGTGCTCCTGTGGCGCCCGGAGATGAGGACTCCCTCTTCACGTCCGAGGAGGGGGCCCGCCTGCCGCGCGGCTGGAGGATCGTTCGCACGAAGACCTTCCCGGGCAACGCGCCGCTCACCGTGACCGAGATCGAGCGCCGCTAGAACCCGTGGCCAAAACTCTGTCCTCGGTGTGGGGCCGTGTGCCGGCGGCCTGCTTCCCGTAAGGGCAACACCGGGCAACCAGCCCGTCTTTCGCCCTTCCGCTCGCATCCCACCGGCACACGGCCCCACACCTTCGGGACGTTTTGGCCACGGGTTCTAGGGACTGGAGCGGCGGCCGAAGCGGAAGTTGAGGATCAGCCTGATCATGGTCAGCCCGAGGAAGAAGGCGGTGACCTTGGAACCGGTGACCGATGACTTGCCGACCCGGGGCAGGTAGTTGACCGGGATCTCGACGAAGCGGATCCGGTCGCGGATGGTCAGCATCAGCATCTCCGGCCCGGCGTGGCTGCCGCCGACCTGCATCTCGGCCGCGAACTGGCGGGCGACTTCGCGGCTGAGCAGCCGGTAGGTGCAGCCGATGTCGGAGAGGTGGCTGGTGTTGAAGATCAGCTCGACCATCTTCGCGACCGCCCAGTTGCCCCAGCGCAGGAAGGCGTCCATGTTGGCGCCTTCCCAGATCAACTCGTTGGTGGTGCGGGTGCCGAAGACGACGTCGCACTCGGCCGAGTAGGCGAGCAGCTTGACGATGTCGGAGGCGAGGAAGGTGCCGTCCGGTTCGGCCAGCACGACCAGATCCCCGGTTGCTTCGGTCAGCCCCCGCCGGATCGCGTGGCCGTAGCCCTGGCTTGTCTCGAAGACCTGCCGGGCACCGGTCGCCTCGACTTCCTCGACGGTCCCCTCGGCCGCGTTGTTGTTGACGACCAGCACCTCATCGACCAGGCCCGTTGCCTCGAAGTCCTCGATCACCCGTCGGATCGAGTCCTTCTCGTTGTAGGTCATGAGCACCACCGTGACGGACTTGTCGCCCCACATGGCGGGCAGCCTACGCGCTCGCGGGAAGGGTCGCCACGCGGTCGCGGGCCTGGGCGGCGGGTTTTCCGTAGGCTTCCGCGCGTGCCCACGATGAATTCAGCAGTGCAGGGCGGGCCGGACTCATGATCGCGCTCGCGTCCGCCGTCACGCAGGACGAGGTCTATGAGAAGTGCGCCCGGCCCGGGTTCGAGCTGATCCGGGAGGAGGACACCGAACTGCTGGTGTTCCCGGCCGCCGGTTCGATCTTCCGTTCGTACAACCTGATCCTCGAGCGCGCGGCGCAGATCGAGGATCTCGAGGCTGTGGTCCTGGTCCATCAGGACGCGGAGATCATCGACCCGGAGTTCCTGACCAAGGTGCGGGATGCCTTGAAGGATCCGGAGGTCGCGATCGTCGGCTGCGCCGGTGCCTTCGGGGTCCGCAGCATCGCCTGGTGGGAGGGGCTGGTCACCTGGGCCGCCTACACCCACAAGTACCCGGAATGGGGCGGCGGCGAGATTCCCGGCCTGACCTGGATCCCGGAACGCACCCCCTCCTACACGACCCCGGGCGAGGCCGACTCGCTCGACGGCTTCGTGATGGCCTTCTCGCCCTGGGCGATCCAGAACCTGCGCTTCGACGAGTCGGTCGGCAGCGCTCTCCACGGCTATGACTTCGACATCTGCATGCAGGCGAAGGAGGCCGGCAAGAAGATCGTGGTCGAGGACATGCGGGTGGTCCACCACCATGATCTCGAGCTGATCAGCGAGGGCGAAGCCTGGGTCGAGGTTCACATGAAGCTGGCCCGCAAGTGGGCCCATCTGATCCCGGACGAGAAGGCTTTCTCGGGCGACTGGGAGGAACGGGCTCGGCGGGCCGAAGCGGAGCTCTCTGCGACCCGGCTCATGTCCGGCGCCGGCGAGCTGATCTGGCAGATCCGGATGGATGACACGGAGGCCGAGCTGAGGGAGATGAAAGAGAGCACCTCCTGGAAGCTGACCGCCCCCCTGCGCGCCCTGATGAGACTTTTCCGGCGTTAGCCGGCCCAACCATCCCCGAATCTCGTGGGTTGGCGGGTTTCCCTTGGAGGCGGGGCGAAGCTCGCCGACCGGCTTCTTACTCCTCGAGCAGGTCCTGGATCTCCTGGCGGGTGAACATCGGCTTCCCGCGCTGCTTGACGGCGGAGAGCTTCTCCGCGGCGGTGAAGGCGCTCGAGCCGAGCAGCCGGCGCAGCAGGTCCTCCTGCCGGGCCAGCTTCTCCTCGAGGATCACCAGCTGACGAGCGCGGCCCTGGCCGGCGACCAGATGCTCGACCCGGTTCGCCTCCAGGCGCTCCAGGACCGGGTGACGGTCCCAGGGCTTGATCACCTCGGCCACCGCGTCGGCGAACGGCGCGTCGCGGTGCCACATCACCCCGAAGCCGAAGAAGGCGGGGACGATCACGAACTCGATCCCGTCTCGGTCCTTCATGAAGTCCTCGATCGCGGTCAGGGTGCCGTTGCCCGGCCCGCCCTCGCGCTCGGCGGCCCAGACGAAGGGCAGGCCCCACTGGGAGATGCCCGGCTCGTCGGGCGCGATGCCGGCGTCATGGGCCAGGGGCTGGCGGTGCTCCTCCGGGATCCGGTCCGGCGCGTAGTAGGTGTCGCGACGGGCATGGGGCCAGCAGACATCGTGGAACATCAGGAGCGGCATCTCGGCGCCGGGCGCTCGCTCCCCGATCAGCTCCAGCTCCGAGTTCAGGGTGAAGTAGTTGTGGTCGCCGTCGATGATGATCGCGTCATCGAAATCCCGGGTCCGGAGGATGTCGAGGCTGACCTCGCGGATCAGCTCCAGCTCCGGGCGGGCCTTGGCGAGTTCCTCCAGCGGTTCCGGCGGGACCGGGTCGACCCCGGCGATCTTCGCGCCGGACTCCGCCGCCCAGTCCAGCAGCTCGACCGTGAGCTCACCCTGGTAGGAGCCGATCTCCAGCACCGTCTTCGCTTCGGCGGCGTCGAGACAGGCGGAGAGCAACTCGAAGACGTTGCTGAGGGAGTAGCCCCACTGCAGGGGATCGGTAACGCGTTTGCCGGGGGCCATGAGCGGCAAGCGTATAGATTCACGCCTCGATGAATTGGTTTCGTGAGAGGGATCCGAAGGTCCGCGGGGTGATGGACGGAATCCGCGCCCGCCACCCCGGGTTCCGAAACGCTGTCTTCGCCGACCTGCGGGTCACCTCGCTGAATCGGGGAGAACGCTTCGAGTTCAGGTCACGGCTCGATGCCGCGTGCAACATCCTCCGGCTCTGCTGGGTGAGTGACGCGTTTCTGGCCCAGGTCCTCTACCGGGCAAAGGCCGCGATGCAGCGGCGCGGCGTCCCGATCCTGCCTCGCCTCTGTCACCGGCTGATGATGACCCTCTCGCAGATCACGATCGGGGATCCGGTGGTGATCCACCCGGGCGTCTACCTGATCCACGGCCAGATGGTGATCGACGGGCTGGTCGAGATCCACTCCGGCACGATCATCGGCCCCTGGACTTCGATCGGGCTGGTCGCCGGGCACATCGTCGGCCCGACCATCCACGAGGGGGCCGCGATCGGGACCGGAGCCAAGGTGCTCGGCGAGCTCGAGGTCGGTGCCCACGCCAGGGTCGGGGCCAACGCGGTCGTGGTCAAGGACGTGCCACCGGGCGCGACCGTGGTCGGCATTCCCGCCCGGCAGGTCGGCGGCGATTGAGTTTCGCCGGTAGGAAGGGCTGCCGGACTGCTAGCGTCCCTCGGGTTCTGGGTGGCAGAACCAGGAACGAATCAGCGAGAGGCAGATAAATCATGGGCATATTTCGTCGTAAAGGCAGTGCAGCAACCGCAGTCGCCGAGCAGGAGGCGAGGCCTGAACTTCAGCAGGCGCGGGCGCTCGAATCCGAGGGCAAGGCCGTGGAAGCGATCGCCGTGTTGCAGGACGCCAACCGCGGCAGCCGCGACGTTGAACTGGAGCGCGAGATCCGCGCGATGCGGCACCGGCTCGGAGCCCACCTGGTCGGCAACCCGGGCAACCCGAGCTTCCCCGAGCCGGCCGAGGACTTCGAGTTCCGCCTGACCGACGGCGTGCCCGAGGTGACTCCGGAGGAGCTCACCGCGCCGATCCTCCGCGCGGCGATCCTCAAGCACGGCTGCCTGCGGGTCAACTCGGTGATGGACGAGGAGACCGCCGCCCGCCTGGCCGAGGAGATCGATGAGGCCTTCGAGGTGCGCCAGAAGCTGAGTGACCTCCAGCCGGTTGATTTCACCGCGATCTACGAGGAGTTCGAGCCGGACGATCCGTTCATCGTCCACCGTGAGGAGCGCGGCTGGGTCGCAACCGCCGGCGGTGTGTTCGCCGCCGACTCGCCGAAGATGTTCTTCCGCATGGTCGACTCGCTGGAGCAGGCCGGCCTGCGGGACGTGATCGAGGAGTACCTCGGCGAGCGGGCCGCGATCTCCGCCCAGAAGTGCACCCTCCGCAAGGCCTCGCCGGAGGTCACCGGCGGCTGGCATCAGGACGGCAAGTTCCTCGGTGACGTCCGGGCGATGAACGTCTGGGTCTCGCTTTCACGCTGCGGCGATGTCGCTCCGAGCATGGACATCGTCCCGACCCGCCTGAACGAGATGGTCGCGGCCGGAGTCCGGGACATCGACCTCGACTACCAGGTCTCACCCGAGAACGCCCAGCTTGCCGCGGAGTCCGGCGGGGTCGAGATCGTGCGTCCGATCTTCAACCCCGGTGACGTGCTGCTCTTCGACGAGCTGTTCCTCCACCAGACCGGCTCGGACCCGAGCATGCCGAACCCCAGGTACGCGATCGAAAGCTGGTTCTTCGGCCCCTCGGCCTTCCCCGAGGAGTACGCGCCGATCGCGTTCTGAGATTCGATTGGCGGATCCGACCGAGATCGAAGTCGAGGTTGAGTCCCGACTTCCCGCCACGCTCCCGGCCGGCAAGCCGACTGCGCTTTTCATCTATGGCTCCTGCTTCCACCGGCGTCGGCCGGTGGAAAAGCTGGAGGTGGCGGTAAACGGACGCCGCTACGAGGCGGTCAGCGGCATGCCGCGGCTCGACCTGTTCAAGTCGCTCCATCCGCTGATCGGCGAAGGCGAGGTCACCGAGACTCACGACGCCGGCTCGCTGGAAGACCCGGAGCTGCGCAGCTTCCGCTCCGGCTTCTGGGTCACCGTCGACGTGCCGGCCCAGACCCCGGGTGAGCTCGCGCTGGACGCGGTTCTCACCCTGGATGGCGGCGGCGAGGAGAGCGTCGAGCTGGCCAGGGTCGAGGTGGTATCGCCCGATCGGACAGGCCCAGACGGGTTCGAGTTGCGTGGATATAGCCCGCCTGAATCGAACCCAGGTGACCGGCGGGTGGCGGTCTGCATGGCGACCCACAACCCCGACCCGGGACTCTTCCACCAGCAGATCGAGTCGCTCAAGGCCCAGACCCACGAGGACTGGGTCTGCCTGATCAGCGACGATTGCTCGCTGCCGGAGAGCTTCGCGCGGATCCAGGCGGAGATCGGTGATGACCCGCGTTTCGCGATCTCCCGGTCCGAACGCCGGCTGGGCTTCTACCGGAACTTCGAACGAGCCCTGGAGATGGTTCCCGACGATGTCGCCTATGTCGCCCTCTGCGACCAGGACGACCGCTGGTACCCGGAGAAGCTGGCGACCCTGATCGCGGAGCTCGGCAAGAACCAGCTCGTCTACAGCGATCAGCGCCTGGTCACCACCGAGGGCGAGGTGATCGCCGACACCTACTGGGCGGTCCGCCGCAACAACCACACCAACTTCGCCTCGATGCTGATCGCCAACACGGTGACCGGCGCCGCCTCGCTCTTCCGCCGGGAGATGCTCGAGTACGCGCTGCCCTTCCCGGAGGCGCCCGGAGAGCAGTTCCATGACCACTGGCTCGGCCTGGTCGGGATGGCGACCGGCGGCCTGGCCTACGTTGACCGCCCGCTCTACGACTACGTCCAGCACGGCTCGGCGGTGCTCGGCCACTCCGGGGCAAACGCCGGGATCGGGTCCGGCAGGAAGCGTCCGACCCGCCTCTCGATCGGCGCCGTCCGGCAGTTCTTCTCCGGCTGGCGCTCCGCATACTTCAACGCCTATCTGAGGCTCTCGGTGCTCTCACGGGTGCTGCTCGCCCGCTGCTCGGACCGGCTGACCCGCCGCCAGCGCCGGACCCTCAGGCGGTTCGTCTCGGCCGAACGCTCACCGGTCGGGTTCGGCTGGCTGGCCCTGCGGCCGGTGCGTGAGCTGTTCGGCCGCAACGAAACCCTCGGGGTCGAGCGCCTGCTGATCCAGGGCATCCTCTGGCGCTACATCATCACCTGGCGCAATCGCGGCCTCGAGAAACCTGGCGGCTCGGTCTATGACGCCAGCCTGCCCCCGGCCGGCCGGGCCGCGAAGACGCCGGCCCACAACCACCCCGAGACCGCCCACATCCAGCGCATGGTTCGTCCGCTCGACCTCGCGGTCACCGAGCGGGCGCCGGAGCGGGTCAACCTGCTGATCCCGACCTTCGACCTGAAACATCTCTTCGGCGGTTACATCGCGAAGTTCAACCTGGCCCGCAAGCTGGCCGAGGCCGGCTACCGGACCCGGATCGTCACGGTCGACCCGACCCCGCCGCTGCCGCGCTCCTGGCGCCAGCAGGTCGAGTCCTACCAGGGACTCGAAGGCGCCTTCGAGAACATCGAGATCGCCTTTGCCCGCGATCAGGGCGAGGCGCTGGAGATCAGTCCTCGGGACCGGTTCGTGGCCACCACTTGGTGGACCGCCCACCTCGCCAGCGACGCGCTCGCCAAGACCGGGCGAGACCGGTTCCTCTATCTGATCCAGGAGTACGAGCCGCTCACCTTCGTGACCGGCTCCTGGTACGCGATGGCCGACGCCACCTACGACTTTCCGCACCGGGCGCTGTTCTCGACCGAGCTGCTCCGCGAGTTCTTCCGCGACCGGGGGTACGGCGTCTTCGCCGAGGGGCCCGAGGCCGGCGACCGGAACTCGGTCTCGTTCCAGAACGCGATCACGCCGGTCAGCTCCCCACCGGCCGCCGAGCTCGCCACTCGCGGCAGTCGGCGTCTGCTCTTCTACGCCCGGCCGGAGGCCCACGCCGCCCGCAACATGTTCGAGCTCGGCCTGATCTCCCTGCAGCAGGCGGTCGAGCAGGGTGTCTTCGGACCGGAGTGGAGCTTCCACGGGATCGGCACCGTCGCCGGCGGGGACCGGCTGCGGCTGGCCGACGGCGTGGACCTCGAGATCCTTCCCCGGACCGGGCAGGCCGATTACGGGCAGCTGCTGGCCGACCATGACCTCGGTCTCTCGCTGATGCTGACCCCGCACCCGAGCCTGCCGCCGATCGAGATGGCCGCGGCCGGAATGCTGACCGTGACCAACAGCTGCGAGAACAAGACTCCGGCGAAGCTGGCGGCGATCTCCCCCAACCTGATCGCAGCGCCGCCGACCGTGCCCGGCGTGGTCGCCGCCCTGGCCGAGGCGGCCGCGGCGGCCGGCGACGGCGAACGTCGGGTGGCCGGATCGTCCGTAAACTGGAGCAGCGACTGGGAGGATTCCCTGAACGCCGAAGTCATGCGAAAAGTCACTGACTTCCTCGAGGATTGCTGAGATGACCACACTGGACCCGCTTGCCGAGAACGAGGCACCCGACTTCTCGGACAGCCCGGTCGTCATCTCCGTCGAAGGCGTAAACAAGACCTTCCACATCCCGCTGCAGAAGGTGGAGTCGATCAAGGAACGCGCGGTCCATCCCTTCCGCAAGCAGCAGTTCCGGGAGCTGGCGGCGCTGCGGGACATCGACTTCGAGATCCGCAAGGGAGAGTTCTTCGGGATCGTCGGCCGCAACGGCTCCGGCAAGAGCACCCTGCTCAAGATCCTCGCTTCGATCTACAAGGCCGATTCGGGCCGGGTCCGGATCGCCGGGCGGCTCGCGCCCTTCATCGAGCTCGGGGTCGGCTTCAACTATGACCTGACCGCCTTCGACAACGTGGTGATGAACGGCGTGATGATGGGCCTCAGCCGGCAGGAGGCGGCCGAGCGCCTGAGCCGGGTGGTCGAGTTCGCCGAGCTGGAGGAGTTCACCGAGCTGAAGCTCAAGAACTACTCCTCCGGGATGATGGTCCGCCTGGCCTTCTCGCTGATGATGCAGGCCGACGCCGACCTGATGCTGATCGACGAGGTGCTCGCGGTCGGTGACGCCTCCTTCCAGCAGAAATGTGCCGACGCCTTCAACGCGATGCGGGACGCGGGCAAGACGATCGTCCTCGTGACCCATGACATGGGTGCGGTCGAGAGCTTCTGCCATCGCGCGATGCTGATCGAGGAGGGGCGGATCATCGAGCAGGGGGAGCCGCGCGAGGTTGCCCGCTCCTACCTGCGCAAGAACTTCGCCGCCGAGAGCGCCCAGATCGAGAGCCTCGGGTTCACCGAGGAAGGCGAGGTGACCGGTGAGTTCAGCCCCGACATCGAGTTCCAGTGCCGCCGGGTGGACGCCTGGCTGGAAGACGATTCCGGCCAGCGGGTCACCAACGTGGAGGTCGGGACGCCGCTCCGGATCGGCCTGACGATCGACGCGACGAGGGATCTCGAGCGCCCCCTGCTCAGCTTCCAGATCAGCAACCCGAAGCACGTCCAGGTCGCCGGGTTCACCGAGACGATCGACCCGGAGGAAGGCGACGTCGTGCCGGCGGGCAGCCGGGTCACCGTCAAAGGTGAGGTGGAGAACCGGCTCGCGCCCGGCAAGTACGTGTTCGCCTGCTGGCTCACCACCAAACGCGGCGCCCCGGACCGGGTGGTCCAGGGCATCCCGATGTTCGAGTTCATGGTCTACGGGATGAACCGCTCCCCCGGCCTGGTCGAAGCGGACGCGTCGCTCGAGACCACCTTCGAACTGAAGGCGGGCGACGGTGAGTGACGAGGCCGTAAAGCTTCAGGACGCACCCGGCCCGACCCCGCTCGGCGGCGGCCTGCGCCGGGCCTGGGACCTGCTCTACCTGATCGCGGTCAACGATTTCAAGAAGACGTACTTCGACACCGTGCTCGGCTACGTCTGGTCACTGGCCCGGCCGCTGATCCTCTTCGGGGTGCTGTTGTTCGTCTTCACCCAGATCTTCCGGATCGGCTCGCAGGTCGAGCATTACCCGGTCCTGCTGCTCTTCAACATCGTCGTCTTCGGCTTCTTCCAGGAGGCCACGCTCGCCGCCGTCGGCTCGGTCGTCGCCCAGGAAGGGATCGTCCGCAAGACCCAGTTCCCCCGCCTGGTCATCCCCCTGGCGACCGTGCTGACCGCGCTCTTCAACCTGGTCGCGAACCTGATCGTGGTGCTGGTCTTCCTGCTCGCCTTCGGGGTCACCCCCCACTGGACCTGGCTGCTCGCTCCATTCGCCTTTGCCGCCTTGCTGGCGCTGACCACCGCGGTCTGCCTGCTGGTCTCATCGCTCTACGTCAGGTTCCGGGACGTCGGGATCATCTGGGGCGTCGCCTCGACCGCTCTCTTCTACGGCACCCCGGTGCTCTACCCGATCGGGATCGTCCCGGAGCGCTTCCATGACATCGTGATGATCAACCCGCTCACCCCGATCTTCATCGAGCTGCGCAAGTGGGTGATCGATCCCTCGGCCCCGGGCGCCCTGGAGACGGCCAGCAGCTGGCTGGCGCTGATGCCGGCCCTGGTGATCGGAATCCTGATCTGCGTGATCGGCGTCAAGGTCTTCAGCCGAGAAGCCCCACGCATCGCGGAGGAGCTTTAGGCAGGAGTTCGGCCGGCTCTGGTTAGCGTTTCTTCAGGGCTATTGGGACCTGGTACATGTCGGCGGTTTGGACTCCCACCTCGGCTATTTCGAATAGGTCGGTCCAGTTCTCTTCTATGTACGGGTAGCTGATGACCGTGTCTCCGTAGGTCATCTCTCCCTCGTCGTACTGGGGGTGGCCGTCCTCGACCGAGTGAGGCACGAAGATGTAGCGGGGCTCCTTCAGCTCGCGGCTCGGGTAGTCGGCGGAGAGCTCCGCCCGGGCCGGCTTCATCAGCGGGTCCTTGTCGAGATAGGTCGGCGGCCGGACCGTGATCACCGCCAGCCCGCCCGGGGCGAGCGAGGCGTGGATCGCCTCGAGGCAGGCCCGGTGGGCCGGCTCGGAGATGTGGGTGAAGACCGAGAAGCTGAAGGCGAGGTCGAGCTCCCCGAAGGGCAGGCTTTCCGGCGTGAACGCGGTCTGGCGCAGATCCCCGGGCACGCCGGTCTCGGCGCAGACTTCGAGGATCTCCGGGGTCGGGTCACAGCCGAAGAGCCGGCCCGGCATCGCGTCGCGCGCGAAGAAGCGAGTCAGCCGCCCCCAGCCGCAGCCGAAATCGAGGATGCGGGCCTGATCCAGGGGCACCCGCCCGTGCCGCTCGTTCAGCTGGCGGACCCGGGCGTAGAAGTCCTTGCTCTGCCCGAGCAGCTCCAGGCCGAGCGCCCCGTTCCACATCCACTGCAGGGTGGGCTCCGGGGCGCCGGGCAGCAGGGCCCGTATGTTCGGGTAGAGGTCGTACTCGCGGGTCAGCAGGACGGCCCAGAGATCGTCGTCGAGCTCGCGGAAGAGCGTCCAGGCCTCGTCTCGCGGGGTCGTCGCGCAGGCCGCGTCGATCCGTTCGAGCTCCTGGCCGAAGAAGGTCTCGAGCCAGGAGCCGTAGTCCCCGGTCTCGACCTCGAGGGAGGATCCCGTCCAAGGAACCGTGGTTTCGCGGCCGCGCAGCCGGCGGGCCGCGTTGCCGAGCGACCGCAGCGGCCGGGTCACCCGCCAGCTCAGCGAGCCTTCATATGCCTCGCGTACCTTCGCGATCTTCTCGTCGGTGCTCTTCCCTGCGCTTGCCATCGCCGGGCAACCCTAGATCAATCGAGCAACTGCGCGATCCGTTCCATCACGGCTTCGTCCAGGGCCTCGTCCCATCCGTCCGGCCACTCGACCTCGCTGCCGGCGACGCGAGCCTCGAAGTCCCGGCTCATCACCTCGGCCGCATCGAGCGCCTCCTCGAGCTGGTCGATCCGCGGCTCGGCCGCGATCAGGTTGGCGGAGATCGCTTCCAGCCCGGCCCGGTCCTTGTTCGCGTAGGTGTTGGTCACGGTGACCAGGCCGGCCGCCGCCATCTCGATCGGCACCAGGCTCGGATGTGGCGTGTACATCAGCGCCAGGCCGACGTCGAACTGGCGCAGGGTGTCGGCGTAATCCTTCTGCGGCACCCGGGGCAGCATCCGCATCCGGGCCTGGGAGACCGGGAGGAGCAACTCGCCGGAACCCTCCAGGTTGCCGATCCCGGCGATGTCCCAGCCCTTGAAGTGCCCGGCGGCGAGGGCCCGGTCCAGGGCCATGATCCCCAGCTCGAACAGGTTCCGCTCCGCGTGCGCCTCCGGGCGGGCGTAGAAGAGCAGCCGGCGCCGGTCCCGGCCTTGGAGCTCGCCGGACGTGATCGGCGCGGAGGGCGTGATCGCGTTGCGGAAGACCACTGCGGCCTCCTCGCCCGGTCCGTCGGGCCGGTACACGCCGAGCTCCTGCTCGCGGAAGTAGTCGCGCAGGAACTCGGTCGAGAAGATCGCGCTGTGATCGAGGTCGTAGCTCTGCTCGGCCAGGGCGGCGGCGCTGCCCATCGGGAAGGTCAGCGGCTCGTATTCCTGGATCAGGTAGGTGAAACTCCCCCGGTCGAGGTGGTCGGCGGCGGCCGCCGCCACGTGGGCAGCGGTCCAGTGGGTGGCGATCAGGCGATCCTCCGGATTCATCGCGATCGCCTGGCTCCGGTCGCTTCCGTCGATCACCTCCAGGTTCCGGACCGAGTCGCCCACCCCCTCGTAGGCGGCGACCCGCGAGCGCCACTCGGGTGGCAGGTCGAGCGGCTCGAGGGTCACCACGCGGACCCGGTAGCCGACTTCGCCCAGCCGGCGGGCGAGGTTGAAGATCGCGATGAAGCCGCCGAAGAAGTGGGTGAGGTCGACCGCCGGATGGATGATCTCGACCCGCACCGGCTGCTCGGGGTCGGCCTCCACCTTCAGCGGCTGGAGCTTCTCGCTGATCCAGCCGGCCTTCTGGCTGCCGCGCAGGCTCATCGCCCCGTCGAGGATCCCCCGACCGGCCAGTGTGCCGCCGATGATCGCGACCGGGATAGCGAGCAGGATCACCGCGATTCCGGCCGAGACGCTCTGGCCGATCACCCCGACCACGACTCCGAGCACGAACGCCCCGGCAACCGGCACTCCGATCAGCCCGGCCAGTCTCGCCTTGCGTCCGGCGGTGCCCTGGTCGGGGTCGCCGACCAGTCTGCGGATCAGGTTTCGGGCCAGGCTCACGCGCCGGAGGGTATTCGAGGCGAACCGTTCACCCGGGATCCCGGCGGCTCGCGATCAGATCGCCCAGGCTGGTCTCGAGCGGGATCTCGGGCCGCCAGCCGGTCGCCTGCCGCAGCTTCGCGTTCAGACCGCGCACGGTCGGCAGACCGGAGGCCGGTCGGCCGCTCCCGGAACCGCGCAGGACCAGCTCGACTCCGGCCAGTCGGCCGATCCTCGCGGCCAGCTCGCTGAGGCTTCGCGCCTCGCCGGAACAGAGGTTGAAGAGGTCCGCCTTCGCGTCGTCTCGACCGGCTCCCTGCTCGAGCCTGAGCCGTACCGCCCTCGCCGCGTCCCGGACATCGGTGAAGTCGCGGGCGGTGGAAGGATCGCCCACCCTGACCTCGGCCCGACCGTCGGCTCCCGCGTCCAGGGCGGCGAGCGCGAACTCCGAGGTGGCCTGACCGGCGGGCTCTCCGGGGCCGGTCAGGTTGAAGCAGCGCAGCACGGTGACCGCCAGGCCGGGACTCCGCGCGTACTGCGCGCAGAGCAGTTCCATGGCCAGCTTCGAGGCGGCGTAGGGGGTGTCCGGCGCGGTCGGCGAGTTCTCGTCGAAGGGCGGCGCCCCGGCGTAGACGGCGGCCGAGGAGAGGGCGATCAGGTGCGCCTCCGGGGACTCCTGCCGGACCGCTTCCAGCAGGTTGGCCATCCCTCCCGCGTTCACGGCGAAGCAGCCGGGCGGGTCGGCCTTCGCGGCGGCGGGAGAGGTCAGCCCGGCCGCGTTCACGATCGCGTCGGGGCGGCTGGCCGCGATCAGCCGGCGAAGCCCCTCCGGGTCCAGCAGGTCGCCGGTCGGGCGCGAGGCCCGTTCCACCTCGAACCGGCTTCCGCCGTTCCGGTCGCTTGCTTCGAGCTCATGGGCGATCCAGCTGCCGAAGAACCCGGTCGCCCCGAGGACGAGGACTTTCCTGGCTCCACCCATCGCGAGAGGTCCGGGCCGCCCCGGGAGCCTCAGCCGGTCTTGCCGATCAGCCGGTCCCGGCCGGACTGCTCGATCGTCTGACGCAGGCCCTCGGCCAGGGGCACGCTCGGCTGCCAGCCGAGCAGCTCCTTCGCCCGGTCGATGTTCGGCTGGCGGACCTGCGGGTCATCGGTTGGCAGCGGTTCGAAGGTGACCGAGGATTCCGCACCGGAGGCCTCGATCACCGCGTTGGCCAGCTGCAGCAGCGTGTACTCGTCCGGGTTGCCGATGTTGACCGGCAGGTGCTCGCCGGACTCGGCGAGGCTGATCAGCCCGCGGACCAGGTCGTCGACGAAGCAGAAGGAACGGGTCTGGGAGCCATCTCCGAAGACGGTCAGCGGCTGGTTCTGCAGGGCCTGCCGCAGGAAGGTCGGGATGGCCCGGCCGTCATGGGCCCGCATCCGCGAACCGTAGGTGTTGAAGATCCGCACGATCGAGGTGTTGACGCCTTGCTGGCGGTGGTAGGCCATGGTCAGCGCCTCGGCGTAGCGCTTCGCCTCGTCGTAGACGCCGCGCGGGCCGATCGGGTTGACGTGGCCCCAGTAG
>JBIQLL010000033.1:0-29377 GCA_044464425.1 Solirubrobacterales bacterium
TGTGGCCAAAACGTCCCGAAGGTGTGGGGCCGTGTGCCGGTGGGATGCGAGCGGAGGGGCGAAAGACGGGCTGGTTGCCCGGCGTTGCCCTTACGTGAAGCAGGCCGCCGGCACACGGTTCCAGACCGAGGACAGAGTTTTGGCCACACCCTCTAGCGCGACCGGGTCAGCCGCGCCTTCAGGCGGCGGGAGCCGCGGCGGCCGTCACGATCGACGGCGACCACCCTCAGATTCACGCGCAGGGTCCTGGCCCGGCGCAGCTTGCGGCGGATGGCGGGCCGTGGACGCAGTCGAATCACGGTCCCCCCTGGGGACAGCCGCCGCTTGCCGGCTCGGGCGATCCGCATCCGGCCGCCCCGGCGGCGCAGGCCGCGCCGGCGCGCCTCCGCCGCGGGAACGTCGAGGGTCACGGTCACCCGGACGCGGCGGTCGGCCCAGATCCGCAGCGGGAGACCGCGACGGAGCAGCGGCCGGAGCGAACGGCGGGGCAGGACCAGTCGGAGGCGGGGGCGACCCCGGTCATCTACCTCGGGGTCCGGTGGTTCGGGCGGATCGGGATCCCCAGGGGGATCCGACGAGCCGGGAGGATCCGGAGGATCGGGCGGGCCGGGATCGGGGTCCGGCACCGTGAAATCGGCCTGGGGCGAGGTAGTGACCGTGCTGCCGGACGCCCGCAGCCCCATCCCGCGCGCCGCGAAGACCCGCCAGATCAGGTCGCGGTCACCGCCTCGGGCGGCGAGGTCGGCGAGCAGGATCGCGTCGCGAAGGTCCAGATAGGACGGCTCTTCCGGCGCCATCCGGAGCGCCTCGGTGACCAGCTCGCGAGCTCGCCGGATGCCCTCGGTCCGGCCATGGGCCGCGATCAGCGCGGTGCGCAGGTCCCAGGCGGTCTGGCTGAAGATCTCGCCGTCGGCGTGGTACTCGAAGGACGGCTCGCCCTCCTGCTCGAAGATCCGCCCGAAGTCGGCAAAGGTGAAGCCGCCCTCCGTGGGGCAGAGCGCCGCCCGGGCGCCGACCGGGCAGTCGATCGCCGACTCGCGGATCCCGAGCCGGTTGCCGGTCAGATCGCCGCCGGCGAGGATCTCCCCCGGGACTGCCGGGTCGTCTTCGATCGCCCCGGTCGCCTCGAGGTAGTCCAGGGCGTAGAAGTCGCTCAAGCCCTCGTTGAGGGCGCCCGCCTGGATCAGGTTCATGGCCCCGATCCCGGCCGAGTCGGTGACCAGGCGCCCGAGCAGGCCGTGCCCGTACTCGTGGTAGACGATCGCGGCGTGCTCGGCGGAGTTGCCGTCGATCGCCGGGAAGGACCCGTCCTCGCCGCCGAACAGGTAGAGCAGCATGTGGGGCGGATCCCCGTCCGGGAAGACGCTCATCCGCGCGTTGTTGAGCGTGTTCGGCCAGGGCAGGCCACCGTCATTGGCGGCGCCGACCAAGGTGCCGACCCGGACCGGGTCCCCGTCCGTGCCGCCGGGCGTGTCGGTCTCGAAGTTGCCGGAGGCTGGGTCGAAGCCGATCGGGTCGGCGGCGAGGTGATCGTGGAAGCGGTTGGCGTAGACGAAGGCCTGGACGGTCGCCTGCCTCAGGTTGTCGGCCCAGCTGTCCGGTTGGAAGCTCGACCACGAGCAGGGGGAGAGGATCGAGCAGCCCAGGCCGCCCGACGGGCTTTCCACCGGGTCGTAGGGGTCGGCGATCGGTTGATAGGGCTCGTCCCAGGCCGGTGGTTCCCCTGGTTCGTGCGTGGTGGCGGGGATCTCGCCGCCGTGGCCGTGATCGTCGACACTGGGAACCCCTTCCCCGAGGACGTCGGCGAAGGCATGCGCGAAATCGCCGCGGAGCGCCGAGCCGGTGCTGACCCAGCGGTCCGGGAACTCGGCCCAGGTGCGCGGATCGGTGGGCCGTGCATCCCAGACGCGAGCCTGGCCACTGACCCCATGGGTGAGGGATCGGCGGGCCAGCACGGTTCCGTCGCCGGCGTCGACCAGGGTCGCCCAGGCTCCGGTCGCGCCGTCGTCGGGGCTCACCACGAGCCAGGCCGATCGGGGTCCACCAGACGTCGCGGCGGCGACCAGCTCCGCCTCTGAACCGTCCCGGAAGGCGACCGTGCGGCCCGGCCCGTCCTCGCGGGAGTCGAGTCGGGGCGTGTTGCCGATGGCACCGATCGAGTGGCGGGCCCGGGCCAGTGCCTGCCGGGCGGCGAGCTCCGGTGCGGTGAATCGCGCGGGGATCTCCGTCAGCGGCCCGCCTTGGATCGCGAGGATCCGCCCGTCGTCGGTGACGTGGGCGCGCAGGTCGGCCCCGACCACGAGCCGGCCGCGGTCCGTCTGCGGCCAGCGGAGGTGTCGGGTGCCGTTGGGGGAGACGGTCACCTGCGGCCTTCCGAGGGCCGCCAGCTCCCGGTTGGAGAGCCCGAACAGCGACCGGTGCCGGCCCACGAAATCGAGCGCGATCCTCGCCGCGGGCCGCTGGTCCCGGGGGCTGAGCGCCCGGTCCGTGCGGACGATCTGTCGCGGCGTGCCGGTTGCCCGTGAGATCGAGACCCGCCCCTCCCGCCCGAGTTCGCGATCGAGCGCCCGCGTGGCCGATGTGGCCGGTGCCGGCCCGACGTTCCGGTCGAACGGTCGCGGCATCTCCTGGGCAGCGGCCGGCCCCGCCGCGACCACGCCGACGAGCAGCGCCATCAAGCCGATCAGCCAGTGTCCCGATCCCCGCATGCCCACAGTTATAGGCAACCGGCCCGAAAGACGCCGAAGTAGGAAAAGTTGGCAATAGTTGCCAACTTTTCCGACTTCGCGTCCGGGAGCTCTCCGGTTTGGTTGACAGCGCAACCACATGCGCTATCCTGTGGGCAGGACTAACTACAGAAACTGGACTTACTAATGGATCTTCTGCTGGTTCCACTCGATGACGCAATAGTTTTCCCCTCGGTCACGGCGACGCTTTCGATCGACGTCGGGGACGAGGAACAGGTCTTCCTGCTGCCCCGCCGCGAGGGCGAGTTCGCCCGGGTGGGCGTGATCGCCGACGTGGTCGAGAAGGGAACCTCGCCGCGCGGTGACGCCGCCGCCACGGTGGTCGGCCTGCGCCGTGGGCTGGCCGGGGTCGCCCACGCCGACGAGCTCGACCCGGATGCGCTCCGGATCGAGGTCCAGGAGATCCACGACGGACACCCCGAAGACGAGCACACCAAGGAGCTGGTTCGCGAGTACCGGGCGATCGTCGAAGAGATCCTCGAGCTCCGTGGCGCCGACGGGCGGATCGCCGCCTTCCTGCGCAACGTGACCGAGCCGGGCGAGCTGGCCGACACCTCCGGGCTCAGCCCCGACCTCAGCTTCGAGCAGAAGTTCGAGCTGCTCGACACCCTCGGCGTGACCGCCCGCCTCGAGAAGGCGGTCGAGTTCCAGCGCGAGCGGCTGACCGAGCTCCAGGTGCGCAGCAAGATCCGCGACGACGTCGAATCCGGCGCCCAGCAGCAGCAGCGCGAGTACTTCCTGCGCGAGCAGATGAAGTCGATCCGCAAGGAGCTGGGTGACGACGACGCCGATCTGATCGAGGAGTACGAGCAGAAGATCGCCGACGCGGGAATGCCGGAGGCGGTCGAGGAGCAGGCCGAGAAGGAGCTGCGCAGGCTCGAGCGCCAGGGCGAGCAGTCCGGCGAGAGCTCGATGATCCGCAGCTACCTCGACTGGCTGATCGCGGTTCCGTGGAGCAAACGCTCCGAGGAGAAGCTGGACCCGGCCCGCACCCGTGAGGTGCTCGACTCCGATCACGCCGGGCTCGATGACGTCAAGCGACGGATCACCGAGTTCGTGGCGGTGCGCAAGCTCCGCCAGGAGCGCGAAGCCGAGGCCGACAGCCGTGCTGACGGCGCGATCCTAACCCTGGTCGGGCCGCCCGGCACCGGCAAGACCTCGATCGGCGAGTCGGTCGCCAAGGCGCTCGGCCGCGAGTTCGTGCGGATCTCGCTCGGCGGGGTCCACGACGAAGCCGAGATCCGCGGCCACCGTCGGACCTACATCGGCTCGATGCCGGGCCGGATCGTCCGGGCGCTCCGCGACGCGGAGACGATGAACCCGGTGATCCTGCTGGACGAGGTCGACAAGGTCGGCGCCGATTGGCGCGGCGACCCCTCGGCCGCCCTGCTGGAGGTGCTCGACCCGGCTCAGAACCACAGCTTCCGGGACCACTACCTGGACGTCGAGGTCGACCTCTCGCAGGTCGTCTTCCTCGCCACGGCGAACATGCTCGACACGATCCCGGCTCCGCTGCTGGACCGCATGGAGATCATTCCCTTCGACGGCTACACCGTCGAGGAGAAGCGGGCGATCGCCCGCGATTACCTGCTGCCCCGGCAGGTCAAGCGGAACGGTCTGACCGAGGAAGAGGTCGCGGTCGAGGACGCGGTCCTGGCCGACCTGATCGCCGAGTACACCCGCGAGTCCGGCGTGCGCCAGCTCGAGCGGGAGCTCGGCAAGCTGATGCGCCGGGCCGCGACCCGGATCGCCTCGGGTGAGTCAGACGTGCCGGTGGCGGTGAACGAAGAGTTCCTCCGCGAGGCGCTGGGCAAGCAGAAGTTCTGGCAGGAATCGGTCGAACGGACCGCGATCCCCGGGGTCTCGACCGGCCTGGCCGTGACCGGCACCGGTGGCGACGTCCTCTTCATCGAGGCGACCGCCATGGACGGCGACAAGGGCATGGTCCTGACCGGCCAGCTCGGTGACGTGATGAAGGAGTCCGCCCGGATCGCGCTTTCGTACATCAGGTCGCATAGCGACCAGCTGGGCATCGACCCGGAGGCGTTCGACCGAGAGTTCCACGTGCATGTCCCGGCGGGGGCGATCCCCAAGGACGGTCCGAGCGCCGGCACCGCGATGACCACGGCCCTGATCTCGCTGCTGACCGGTCGACCGGTCAAGCACACCGTCGGCATGACCGGCGAGGTCACGCTGCAGGGCCGCGTGCTGCCGATCGGCGGACTCAAGCAGAAGGTGCTGGCGGCCCACGCGGCCGGGCTGACCGAGGTGTTCCTCCCCTTCAGGAACAAGGCCGATCTCGACGACGTGCCGGAGGAGGTCCGCGAAGCGATGACCTTCCACCCGGTTTCCAGCGTTGAAGAGGTGATCGACCTGGCCCTCGAGCCGGCCGGGAGCACCGCGGATGTCGCACCGATGTAACAACTGCCAGCCGGTCCCCGCGGAGATGCGGGAGACCGCGGTGGTGCTCGAGCGCCGCTGGACCATGGCGACGATCTACGCCTGCTCCAGCGGCGCCACCCGCTTCAACGAGTTCCGTCAGTCCCTGCCGGGCGTCTCGCCGACCACCCTCTCCGACCGCCTCGAACAGCTCGAGGAGGCCGGCATCGTGGAACGGCATACCGTGCCCGGCCGGCCGCCCTACACCGAGTACGCCCTGACCGACCGGGGCCGCCAGATCGCTCTCGCGGTCGCGGCCCTGCTCGGTTCCTGAGACTCACTCGGCCGCGCGGAGCGCCGCAAAAAGAGTTTCGCCGAGCAGCTTCAGCAGATCTTCGGTGGGCGTCTCTTCCGTGCGTGACTCGTCGAGCACGGAGCCGAAGAAGGCCAGGTACCCCTTGATGGCGAGGCGGTAGAGCGGCGGCGGATCGTCGTTGCCGAGGTGGTTGACCGACATGGCGGTGATCACCACCTCGACGAAGCGATCGATCTTCTCCTTCACCTCCGGATCGCTTGATCCCTGGGCGTGCTGATAGATCGTCCACGCCTCGGTCGGCTTCATCGCGTGCTCGATCATCCGGCTGTTGTTCACCGCGAGCCGTTCCGCGACCGGGATCGACTCGTCGACCAGCCAGTCGTCCGTTAGCTGGTGCCCGGCCTGCTCCGCCACCGCGAGGACGACGTCGAGCCGGCCCCGGGGGAAGTAGTGGTAGAGGAGATTGCGCGAGACATCCGCCTTGGCGGCAATCTCGTCGAGGGAGAAGTCGGAGAAGCCCTGGGCCGCGAGCACCGGGGTCGCGGCGGCGACGAGCTGCTTGTGACGCGCGTCCCGGGTCAGGCGGCGCGGGGAGCGGTCGGCCGTGGCGGTCGGCGCTCGGTCGATGGTGGGGGAGACCTGCTGCGGCACGGGGCCCATCGTACTACGAAGACCGGCCTTATTTCCAGAGTGTCAAGTTGACAACTTGCCAATAGTGGTGTTAGATGGACTCGCTATCGCTTCCGAAGCAAGACGAGAGGGGATCCGGATGCTCATCGCCAGGTTGGCCCGGCACGGCCGCCATTTCACGGAGAGGGCTCGCCGCGAGCGGGCCTCGGTCAGGACCTTCAGGCTCGGCGGAGCACTGCTGGCCGTCGTCGCGCTGCTTGCCGCCGTGGCGATCCCGGCGAGCGCCGGCATGAAGTTCCTGCCCAAGAAGACCGCGGTCGAGACCAACCAGAAGTACGGCCACAACTGCTTCTGGGCGCCACCGAAGGGGATGGACTACGCCGACCTTCCGGGCGCCCTCCCGATCCAGAGGCCGAACCTGTTCCCCGACGTCGGATCGACCTATTTCGTCGGCCAGTTCGTGCTGCCGGAAGGCGCCAGCATCACGCTCAGGGGCAGATACCCCCACGAGCGGTACATGTCCTTCACGATGTTCAGGCCGCTGTCCGGGGGGCAGATCGGGCCGGGCGACAACATCCGCGACGAGGAGATCATCCCCGACCGGGGCTCGATCAATCCCTTCGTCCATCCCCACCGCCGCGACCTCAAGCGCCGTTCCTACACGGTGCACATCGTCCGCGGGGAGGTCCCGGCCGATCCGGCCAAGAACACGATCTACACCGGCCAGACCGATCCGGCCGACCGGCTCGGCATGAGCCAGCGCAACTACCTGCCGGACAGGGGCCGTGACGGAACCGGCGGCGTCGGCCTCGCCAAGCTGACCCTCAACCTCGCCGACGGCACCAAGCTTCGAGGCAAGGCCGCCTGCGAGAGGCTCGACCCGGTCTACGACAAGAGCACCTCCACCTTCCCGCCGGCTCTCTGGAAAAGCTACGTCGCCAAATCCGCCGACCCGGTGAACGCGCCGGCCGCCAACCCGCCTCGCTGGGAGCGATTCTGGAACGCGCTCTACAGCGTCGCCGGGATCTTCACCGCCGACCCCGCCGCACGGGCCGCCGCCTTCCCGCCGACCGATTCCGGCGGCTTCCAGTCGAATCCCGACACCCGTTACCTGAGCACGCCGGTCAGCCTCAAGTTCGGCTCCGTGATCACCGTGAAGGGCAAGCTCCCGAGAGTCCCGGAAACACTGCCGCGGGCCAAGCGGTGGCCCGGCAACTACCAGGTCCGCTACTGGTCTCTGTGCACCGGCTCCTCCGCCGTCACCGGGCTGGGCTACAGCTGCGTCTACGACCAGCAGGTTCCGCTCCGCAAAGGCCGCAGGTACACGCTGGTGATCAGCCGGCCCGCCGATCGGCCCCGGAATGCCCGGCCCAAGTGCGGCTATCAGTGGATCAACTTCGGCCGGGGTGAGAACTATCCCGACCCCGCTTCCCGCAACTACGTCGGCACCCTCTACATGCGGTTCATGGGGGCCGAGCCAGGCTGGAAGCAGGCGCCGCAGCGGGTCACCGTGCCCGGGACCGAGAAGCGGGTGATGGGGCCGTACTTCCCGCGCTCCGGTTACACGTCCAAGGCCGCGTTCCAGAAGCTCGGCTGCAAGAAGGCCTGAGCTGGAGATGACCGTCCGTGGCAAAGAGAACGGCGTCGTCGCGAAAGCGACAGCCGGGGCAATCGTCGCGCTGCTGATCGGGCTGCTCGCCCTGTTGGCACCGCCGCCCGCGGGGACGAGTGCGGCCCAGGGCGACCTGGTCGGCGGTCGTTTCAGCGACTGCTTCTGGCGCTACGGCGCCTTCGGCGTCAACGATTACAACATCGCCTATCCCGACGCCGGCGCGGCCTACTGGGTGGCCGGATTCCGGCGGCCGCCCGGCTCCAGGCTGACTCTCACCGGCAAGTATCCGCACGCCCGCTTCATGTCGATGCAGACCTACGACCTGCTGGGTCGGGGGGCGGACGCGCTGGCCGACTATCAGATCGACCCACGGCCGGGATCGAAAAATCCCTTCCGCAAGGGGGTCAAGCGAACGACCGCCAAGCGCAGCTACACGGTCAGCCTGCTCCACGAGAAGAACCCCGGCTTCCCGCTTGAGGCCTACGCCGGCGAGCCCTCCCGCAACCGGCTCTACGCGGTCCCCGACTCAGGCCCGATCATCGAGACCGACGGCACCGGCAAGTACGAGCTCGAACTGCTGATGATGCGCGTCTACGTTCCCGACAAGGGCCGGAACCTGACCGGCGGGGTCGGCCTGCCGAAGCCGATCCTGACGCTGGCCGACGGCACGGTCCTCAAGGGTCAGGCGCTCTGCGACGCGGTGGACTCGGAGTCGAAGGCGGTCGGCCACACCCGAGTGCCGGATCCGACCGCCCTGCTGATCAGCGAAAAGACCTACGCGGCGATGCGCTACCCGAACGAGCTCACCGCCCCTTACAGCGTTCTCGGCAGCCTGACCTCGGTGCCGAGAGAAGTACCCGCGACCTTTCCCGCGGTCCGCCGGGGCGAGTGGCGGGCACAGTACGACCGCCGTTACCTGCTGCAGCAGTGGACCGGAGACGACGCTCCTGGTGCTTCGCTGACTCCGCCCGCGCGAGGCGCTTCCGGCGGCTTCTTCCCCAACATCCACAACGCGTACGTGCGGACGGTCATCAACCGGAAGTTCGGCAAGGTCGCTGTGTTCAGAGGCAAGCTTCCCACCGCGCCCCGCACCCACAACGGGAACAAGTGGCTTCGGGGAGGGCAGGTTCGCTACTCGAGCTTCTGCATGAACGAGGCCCCGGTGACCACTAGGGTGACCGACTGCGTGTACGACGAGCAGGTCCCGACCAATCGCCGGGGGATCTACACGATCGTGGTCAGTCGCAAGGCCGACCGGCCGAAGACCGCCCGCCGGTCCTGCGGCAAGGCCTGGGTCGAGTGGAGCCCCGACGGCGACGGCTACCGGGACCGCGATTTCGGCTGGTTCCAGATCCGCAACATGCTGCCGTCGCGAAGCTTCAAGCACGCGATCCAGCTGACCAGGACGCCGGGAGACGAAAAGAAGGTGATGGGCGCCTATCTGCCTACGCTCAAGTACTTCAAGGGCGGCGGCGCTTTCACGAGCTCGAAGCTCGGCCGCTGCATGCGGTGACCTCCAGGCGCGCCTTTTTCGCCTTGACCGCGATCTCGAGGATGCCACCGGAGCCCTCCTGGCTCCACTTCTTCTTCGGCAAGATCCGCCGGCCGAGCTTCACCGCACAGACCTTGAAAGAACCGCCGGCCGCACCTTTCAGGTTCGAAGTCGAAGCCTCGATCGAGTAGGCGCGGCTGCGACTACCGTCGATCTCGAGCCGCCACCTGCCCCGGCCGGCCTTCGAGACGAGCCGCTCGCCGTTCATCATGGTGGTCCTGCTCGTTCCCCTCGCGGGAAAGGCGAGCAGCCGCATCCGGTGGCGGCGGTCCTTCAGGTTGACGACCTGCTTGCCGCCGTAGCTCGAAAGAGAATCGACGTCGGCCGGCAGCATCGGGATCACCGAGTTCGCCTTGATGAAGAGCGGCAGCCGCTCGAGCGGGGCGACGACGGAGACCCGTCGGCCACCCTTGATCGCTTTCGCCTCACCGGCCCCGAACGCGCCCGAACGCTCGGCGTAGGTAAGGGCCTTGGCGGCGTTGATCCACCTGCCCTTCGGCAGGTAGAGGCGGCGGCGCTTCGCCCCCTCGGTGACCACCGGCGCGGCGAGCAGGCTGGGGCCGAACATGAACTCGTCCTCGGCCGCGACCGCCCGGCGGTCGCCGGGATGGAGCAGCAAAAGCGATCGCATCAGCGGCATGCCGGTCTTCCGGTAGTGGGAGTCGGCCGCGAGGATGTAGGGATAAAGCTGGGTGTGCAGCTTGGTGTAGCGGCGCCAGGTGTCGATGATGTCCGGGTCCCAGACCTGGGGCCGCTCGTAGGCGGGAATGGCCAGGCCGGACTTCTTGATCCGCATCACGCCGGACACGGCACCGAACTGGATCCAGCGTTTCAGCAGTTCGGGAGTGAGCGGCTTGTCGCCGGCGATCGTGTCGTAGCCACCGATGTCGGAGCCCCAGCGGCTGACCCCGGACAGGCCGATCGAGAGTGCCTGCGTGATCGCGGAGCTGAGGCCGTCGAAGCCCCATTCCGTGGTCGGGTCACCGCCCCAGACGTCGTCGGCGCACTTTGCAGCGCCGGTCCAGCCGGAGCGCTGGAAGCGCACCACCGGCCGGTTCTTCACCATCCGGTGGACCGCGCAGTGATAGAGCCTCGGGTAGACGTTGTGGAGCGCGGATCCGGCGGGCCCGTTGGCTGACTTGGCGTCGAGCGGCGTGTACTCGCCGAAATCCTCCATCCAGCCGTCGTGCCGGGACCGCAGCATCTTGTTGACGATGCCGCGGTAGGCGTCGCGGCCCGCCTGGTTGGTGAAGTCGAACTCACCGACCCGCTGGATCGAGAAGCCGGCCGATCCCACCCCGCCGACGAAGGAGTCGAACAGGGAAGTCCCGCCGGACTGGTCCTGCAGCAGCCCGCCCGCTTCGCGGACCTTCGAGAAGAACGGCTCGTAGATCGCGCAGACCATCGGGTTCACGTAGGTGAGGACCGCGAGCCCGTTGCGGTGATAGAAGGAGACCCGGTCCCGCTCGTACTCCTCGTAGCCGCGGTCGAGGCCGCAGGGCAGGTAGCGAAGCTGGGTCTCCGCGGCCGAGACGGGAGCGTCGGCGGCCTGGAGCTTGCGCAGATCGGCGATCTGCTCGTCCATCGCCGGTGCGTTCGGCTGCCCGGTCTGGAGCCAGGGGCCGAAAGCCCAGGGGGCTGCCGGTTTCGGCTGCCGGCCGGTCGTGGCGGTGAAGCGGGAGAGCGCCCGGGCCGGGGTGGGGCCGGGAAAGACCTGCAGCGAGATCGCGGGTGACTCGACCCGGGCCGTGTAGGCGCCGGAGCGCTCGGGCAGATCCCAGTAGCTGGTCTGGTCGTTTCTGATCAGCACGCCGTACCCCTTCGAGGAGAGCATCCACGGCACCGGGTAGTAGGTGGAGTCGGGACGGTCGCGAAAACCGGCCGGCGGGATCGTCGCCTTGACCACGTTCTTGCTGCTCTCGCTGAAAGGACCGTCCGAGACGTAGTTCTCGACCGAGGTTCCCCGCTGCGCGACCGAGTCGGAACGCTCGCCGAAGCCGAAGAACTTCTCGCCCCGGATCGAGTTGAAGGAGACCGAGGCGCTGGAGGCCGCGCCATAGTTTCGCCGGGCTTTCAGGATCACCGAGCCCTGGCCGGCGTGGCTGGCCTCGAGCGTTGCGGTGCCGTGATCGCCGGTCTTCAATCCGATCCTGAGCCCCTTCGCGTTTCGCTTGATCCCGGTCACCCCGGTGGCCCGGATCCGCTGACCCGAGTCGGTGAAGGAGATCTTCTTCAGCGGCACCCGTACCGTCTGCCCGCCGGGCTGGTCGAGCACCAGCGCGCCCCTCTTGACGGAGGCGAAAAGCCCGTCGGCGATGCTCTTCGCCCCGGCCGCGGGCGCGGCGATCAGCAGGAGCGACAGGATCGCGGCGGCCGCGGCGAGGGCACCGGGCAGGGGGATTTCAAGGCTGGGTCGAGACGGCTTAGGCACGAGAGGGGCTTCTCCTTGGAGGGGACTGAATCCAGAACACGATCGGACCGGGATCGTTTCGGATCAACGGGACCGCCCGCCGACCGGGGTCAAAGCGGAGCGGCCCAGCTCCCGACCGCTTTCGTCGTAGGCGACCGCCTGGACCTTGCCCTCGGCGGCGGTGAGCGGGATCGCGGTCTCGAGGTTCTCCCAGGCGGCGCTTCCGGCCGGGGTGAGCTGGCCGGGGGTGGGGCCGGTCAGCACCTCCCAGCGGGCGATCTCTCCGGCGCCGTTCCAGCTCGCGTAGACGGTCACGGACCCGGTCTTCCCGCGCCGGCTGGCGATCGCCGGCCGGCCGCCTGGCCTGCCGCTCCACTCGGCCTTCCGGGCCCGGTAGGAAGGCGACCTGTGCTGCGCGTGGAACAGCACCGTGCCGTCCGGGCTGAACTCGGTCAGTGATTTCGAGTTGCCCCAGCCGGCCAGCACGTTGCCGTTCGGCAGCACCTGAGCGCCGCCCGTCGCGGCGCTGGGTCGCCCGCTCGGATCGCGGTATCGCGCGACCGGGACCGCCCGGCGCCTGGCACCCTTCCCTTCGAGCTTCAGGACAAGCACGCTCGCCGCTCGCCGTCCGGGCGCGCCCGCGTTGTCGAACAGCGAGATGTTGCCGTCCGGCAGGCGGCGGACATCGTGCTGGCCGCTGAACCGGGCCCGCCGGCCCACCCGGAAATCCGAATGACCGCCGTCGCCGCGCAGCGCCCATCGGACCCGGCCGGTCGCCCGGTCGATCCGATAGATCGCGCTGGCCCACCTGGAGGAGACCAGGAACGAGTCGCCGTCGGGCTCGATCGAGTTGAGGTGAAACGCATCCCAGGAAGAGCCCGAGCGGGGCCGCGGCTCGCGGCTCTCGCGCAGGCCGATCTTGCCGAGCGAATGCCACTCGAAGAGCACCGAGCCGGTTCTCAGGTCGATCTCCTGGACGACGTTGTCAGAGACTTTCCCAGAGGCCGGGCCTCCGACTGCCCGCAGGTCCCACCGGACCGTCCGGTAGGCGAGGATCAGGGCCGAACCCTGGCCGGTCAGCCGGAACTCGTGCATGTCCGCCTTGTAGCCGTTGGCCGGTGTGACCTCGGCGATCTTGCGGTAGCGGCGGTTGAGGACCACGTAGGCGGCGTCCCGATTCGGGGTCGGCGGACGGAAGTAGGTGAGGACCGGCCGGCCGTTCAGGCTCTGCGGCTCGAAGTTGCTGAACCCGAAGGCGGTCGGTCTGAACCAGCTGACCCGTCCCAGGCGGTCGAGGATGGTCAGGCCGCCCTTTCTCAAGCCGAGGAAGTAGCTGCCGGGAGCGACCTGGTCCGAGGTCCGTGAAACCCTGATCCGCGGCGGCTTCAGGTCGGGTCGCGACCGGAGGCCGTTTCTGACCGGCCGTGGCGGGCGCGAGGTCTTCTTCGCGCCGCCGGTGAACCGGCCGATCCGGACCCGGAAGTCACCGTGACGGGCCAGTCTGATCTTCCGGTGGGTGCGCACGCGGACGGTCTCGCCTTCGACGAACCGCCGCTTCGGCAGCAGGCTGACCCCGCGACCATCGGAGTGCCTGACCCGCCGGGTCCCGTGGCGGCCGCTCACCGAGCCGATGATCCTGACCGCCCCGAGGTGAGCCGGACTCACCCCGCGGAAGCTGAAGCTCGTCGCCTCTGAGGCGACCGGGGTGCCCGGCGAGGGATAGACCGAGACGCGAGCCGAAGCGGCGGGCGCGAAGGCGGCGGGGAGCACCGTGCACAGGCCGATCAGAACGATCCCGATGTGCCGGTTGGCGCTCACGAATCAAAATTACCCGACGGGATCTTTCTGCTCACCGGTTTGTTTGCCCGTCGAGAGGGTCGGGGACTCCGGGGCCAGACATGAAGAGGAGGTTCCCCGCATGAGCGTGACGAAGTGGATCTTGACCACGGCGATCGGAGCAGTTCTGCTGCTCGTCGGTTCGACGACGGCGAACGCGGACCCGCTGGACGGCGCCTCGGACCCGGCCGCCACCGCTTCCACCAAGGGCCGTTATTTCAACTCGTGGGGAACCTGCCGGAACTCGAAGCCGTTCAAGCCGCCGCGGCGGCACTGCCGGTACGACGACGGCCGGCGCTTCCGCGGCACCTTCGTCCTCAAGAGCAAGGTCGGCCGGACCAAGATGAAGGCCTGCTTCCGGATCTACAGCCGACCGCCGCTCGGCGGCGGCCACGCCTGCCGCACGACCCGCATGTACCTCCGCTACAAGGCGATCCCCTTTGTGATCAGCGGCATCAGGCAAGGGTTCAAGGTCCGCTTCATCTGGTTCGCCAAGCGGCCGGCAGCGGGGAAGAAGTTTCGTAAGGTCGGCGTCTCGTGGATGGGCGTCCGCCCCTGACGGAGGAAGCGCCTACAGCTTCGGATAGGTGACGCTCAGGTCGGTACCCACGACCGCGCCTGTGGACAGCGCGGCCGGCTCGACCCGGCTGCCGCCCATGATGTGGAAGACCGGCTCGCCGGCGGCGATCAGGTAGTCGGCGATGATCCGCCGGTGGCATCGCCACCACACGGCCTCGGCGCACATCACGGCCGATCGACGGAGGCCGCCACGCTCACGCAGGTCGGCCAGGGCCCCGTGGAACTCCTCCGAGAGCGCGTGGTCGGCGTAGTTGTGGAAGCTCTGGTTCTCCCACCAGGCGTTGACCTCGGGGGGAACCGTCTTGCTCTTCGACCGACGGCCGGTCAGGCCGGGCGAGCGGGCGTACTCGATGCCTTCCCCGGCCAGGGCCGTGGCCAGCGTGTCCTGGTTGAACTGCGGATATCGCTCGGAGCCGGGCAGCCGACGGACGTCGATCACCGCCTCGATGCCGGAATGCCGCAGCAGACCCGTGAACTCCTCCAGGCTGCGGTCCGAGTGCCCGATCGTGAAGAACGGGGCGCTCACCGGTCGTCGATGAGATGAAGCGCCGAGCCCTTGTGAGCCGCGATGTGATCGGTCTTGTCGCTCTTGATCTCGTACTGAGGATCGTCCTCCGAGGCCCGGTGCGTGTGGCCCTTGTAATCGAAATCCTCGGTGTGAACTTTCGTGATCCGCCCGGAAACGTGGCCGGCCTCCGAGTTCCACCTCACATGGTCACCCACCGAAAAGCGATCAGGCATCGGCTCGGAATCCTCCGTGGCGTCTCAGCGCGACCCGCCCCGAGACGTTGACCAGTCGGGTCTTCAGCCTGCGGGTGCCGAGCCCCCGGAAGCACTTGGCCCGGCTGCCCTGAGGCCGGATCTTCGCTTTGACCTTGAAGGTGACCGGGGCCCGGCGAATCGAGACGCCGGCCTTGCGGAAGTCCCGCTTCAGCTTGCCCGGAGCCCGGAACCTGAGGTAACGGCGGCCGTTTACCTTCAGCGTCCGGGTCTTCAGCTTGACGGTCCGGCTCTTGCCGGCGAGCCGATAGGTCATGGAAGGGGTGAGCTTCACGATCACGTTCCTCGACTTGAGCGCCGCTCGGATGCCGAACACCGGCTTCGCCTTGCCGAACGGGGGCTTGAGGCCGAAGCCGCTCAGCTTCAGGCCCGGCCGGGCCTGCGGACACTTGTAGCCGGGCGGGGGTGGAGGCGGAGGCGGCGGGGGTGTCGGGGGTGTGGGGGTCTTGGTGATGGTCGAGACCGAGCCGGTCTCCCCGCAGTCGCTGGTCGCCGCCTGGTTGTTCGGGTCGCCGCTGTAGCTCGCGACCCAGCGGTAGGTGCCTACCGCTTCCGGGGTGAAAGTCGGTCCGGAGTATGGACCGTTGTCACTGACTGGCACCGAATCTGATTCGAAGGCCGGGGCCGCGGAGCAGTCGGCGTCGTCGGGGCCGTAGGCGCGGAAGACGAGGCCGCCGGTCGGACCGTGGGCACCGGTGAGTTCGGCATCCACCTCGAGCCCCGAGCCGATCGCCGCCTCCGCGACCGCGCCCGAGGTCGTGACCGTCGGTTCGGCCTGCTCCACCGTGTAGCCGATCTGGGCCGTGCCGGTCAGACCGTTCTCGGAGGTCGCGGTGACCGTGTAGGTGTGCGGACCGAGGGTCGAGGTGTCAAGGGTCCCGGCTGGCGCTGATCCGGTGTTCGAGTCCTCACAACTCGCGATCCCGGGGCCGCCCGTGGCCTCCTCGCACTCGAACTCGGTAGCTACCGCCTCACCGACCGTGAAACTCTGCCCGTCAGCCGGGGCAGTGATCCCGGCGGTGGGTGGCCCCACCTCGAGCTGGAAGACCCAGGTTTCGTCGAGGATGGGATTGCCGCTGCCGCCGTACAGAACGATCGAACCCGACGAAGGGTCGAAGGCCATGTTCGTTTCCGTCCTTGCGTTCGGACTCGCGGACGGAGTCAGCCGTTCCCAGTCGGTGCCGTTCCAGGCCCAGGTGTCTTGGAAGGAGGTGTAATAACCGTCACCTCCGTAGAGGATGGCTCTGCCGAGCGCCGGATCAAAGTCCATTGAGGCTCTTTGCCGGGCGTCAGGTTTGGTCGCGGGCGTTTGCTGGGTCCAGTCGGAGCCGTCCCACACCCAGGTGTCATCCAGGATGTGGTTGTCGGCGGCGTTGGCGCCGCCCTGGCCCCCGAACATCACGATCTGACCGTCGGTGGGGTCGAAGGTCATTGCCGCTCCGACCCGCCTCGGGGGAATGGTCGCGGGCGACTCCTGGCTCCAGTTCGATCCGTCCCAGGTCCATGTCTGGTTGTAGCGGTACGTGTCGGCCCCGCCGAAAAGCACGACCTCACCCGAGGCCGGGTCGAAGGCCATCGCTGCCGAAAATCGCGGCGGGGGCGAACTCGCAGGTGATTTCTGGGTCCAGTCGTTTCCGTCCCAGACCCAGGTGTCACCGAGGCGGTTCTGGTCCGCGTCCAGTCCACCGAAGAGAACGATCTCGCCGCTGGACCGATCGAAGGTCATCACGGCCCGCTCCCGGGCCGGCGGGCTGTGGGCAGGCGACTTCTGGGTCCAGTCGGAGCCGTCCCAGACCCAGGTCTCGTTCGAGTCTGAAGAACCGGTATTTCCCCCGAAAAGAACCATCTCGCCGTTGGCCTGGTCGAACGCCATGGACCCTCTGCTCAGGCCGGGAGGGCGGTGGGGCGGGGACATCTCGGACCAGTTTGCCGTCACCTCGGGCGGTGGGCCGTAGGTCCAGGTGTCGCTGAGCACGCCTTCGTTCGTAACCCCTCCGGTCATCACCAGGTCACCCATCGAGGGGTCGAAGCTCATCGCCGGGCCGCGGCGGGGGCTTGGCTTGGTGGCCGGTTCGAGCTCGGTCCAGTCCTCACCGTCCCAGGCCCAGGTGACGTTGGTCCAGCCGCCAGGCGATCCGCCGCCGAACAGCACGGTTGAGCCGAGCGCCGGGTTGAAGTCCATCGTGGCAAATGCGCGGGCGGGCGGAGTGTGAGCCGGTGTCTCCTGGGTCCAGTCGGTGCCGTCCCAGGTCCAGGTGTCACCGAGGTAGGTTCCCCCTCCCGCGCGCCCTCCGAAGAGCATTGTCTTGCCGCTCGCCTGGTCGAAGCTCATCGCGCTCCCGATGCGAGCGGGCGGGTGATGGGCTGGCGCGAGCTGGGTCCAGTCGGTGCCGGTCCAGGCCCAGGTGTCATCGAAGAGGCCGCCGGAGTTCGATCCCCCGAAGAGCAGCATCCGTCCGGTGGAGGCGTCGAATGCGATGCTGGAGCTGGAGCGGGCGGGAGGGCTGGTCGTCGGCGTGAGCTCGGTCCAGTCCTCACCGTCCCAAGCCCAAGTGTCATCGAAGTACTGAAGGCCGTCATAGCCACCGAAGAGCAGGACCGTGCCGGTCGCGGGGTCGAAGGCCATGAACGCTTCCGTCCGAGGCGACGGACTGTGGACCGGATTCTCCTTGGTCCAGGTGCTGCCGTCCCAGGTCCAGGTCCCGCCGGATTCCGGTCCGGAGAAACTGCCGCCGAAGTAGACCATCTCACCGGAGGCTTCGTTGAAGGCCAGACTTCCGTCGGACGCGGCCGGGGGAGTCTGCTGCGGAGACAGCTCGGACCAGTCGTTGACCGGGGAGAGCGGCCCTGTGGCCTCCGAAGAAGCGACGTTGAGGCCAAGCATTGCCGCGAGGATCAGCAAGGTAAGGGTCGCCAGCTTCCGGCCAGATGAAATCGGTCCTGCGGTCACGGTCTATTCCCTACCCCTCGGCTCGGTTGCGCGACTGTCTGGGCGCCGCGGCTCACACGATATCGGTCGACCTGAGAATCTTTGGCCGGCCGATGAACCGCCTTCGACGACGAGCAACCAACCTCCTATGCGCTCTCGCTCTGTCGCTGGTCCTTGGTCTTGCCGGCTGCGGCTCCGACTCCGAGCCGGGGCCGACCAGGACCGCGTTCATCGAGCAGGCGAACGAGATCTGCGATCAGAACAACGAGTACCTGCGGCAGGCGATGGTCGAGACATTCGGGGCCGACCAGCAGCCTGACGCCGAGACCGGCATCCGCTTCACGCGGAAGGTCTGGGTGCCGAACCTGCGCCAGCAGAACGAGGATCTCCGCGAGCTGGACTGGCCGGAAGAGGACCGGCCGGAAATCGAACGGATGCTCGAGGAGCACGAGCGGGCGACCGAGCGGGTCGAGGCCGATCCGGGCGTCGCCAGCCAGGGCCCCTTCGACGAGGTCACCGACGAGATGACCGCGTACGGCATCGGCCCCTGCGGCTCCCCCTGAGCCGGAAGATCAGGCGGCCAGCGGCATCTCGAAACGGACGTCGAGCCCGCCGTTCGGCCGGGCGGTCGCGGTGACCGTCCCCTCGTGGACCCGGGCGATCGCCTCGACCACCGGCAGGCCCAGCCCGAAGCCGCGCTCCGAGGCAGCCGACTCGTGACGATGAAACCGGGAGAACAGCAGCGGGATCTCGCCCGGCCGCAGTCGCGGCCCGTCGTTGCGCACGGCCACCAGGGCACGGTCGCCGCTCGCGCGGACCTCGACCTCGAGCAGGCCGCCGGGGTGGTTGTAATTGGCGGCGTTGCGGACCAGGTTCGAGATCAGCCGGTCGAGCAGCACCGGGTCGCCTTCGACCCCGGCCTCGCTCAGCTCGGCGCGCAGCTCCAGGGAATCGGTCCCGGTCGTCGCGGTGATCACTTCGGCCGCGATCTCCGCCAGGTCCACCCGCTGACGATTGGCCACGACCTCGGCCCGCGAGAGTGCCAGCATCGCGCCCACCAGTTCTCCCCCACTGTCGAGCACGTCGCCGATCTCGGTCAGCACCTCGCGCAGGTCATCCTCGGAGAGATCGGGGTCGGCCAGCGCCACGTCGACCTGGGTCCGCATCGTCGCGAAGGGGGTGCGCAGCTCATGCGAGGCGTCGGCGACGAAGCTGCGTTGCCGGTCGAAGGCGTCGTCGAGTCGCTCGAGCATCCGGTCGAAGGCGTCGGCGATCGATTTCAGCTCGTCGTCGGGGCCCTCGCGGGCCAGACGGTGATCGAGGTTCGCAGCCGAGATCTCCTCGACCGACTCGGCCAGGTCGGTGGCCGGTCGGAGCATCCGCCCGGCGACGAACCAGCCGGCGACCAGGGATCCGGCGGCCAGCAGGAGCAGGCCGATGATCCCGATCTTCCTCACGTCGGAGACCGTGTCGTCGACCAGCTTCTGGTTCTGGACCGAGAGCGCGAAGGTCTGGGAACGCAGGACCGCCGGGCTGTCGGTGCGGGTGTTGAGGGTGACCTGGGGCGAGTTCCGGTCGATCGTGCGCTGGGTCAGGTACAGCATCCCGGTCAGGACCAGGGCGCCGGTGATCGTGACCAGGGCGGCGCAGGCGAGCGCGATCCGCAGTCGGATCGTCGGGCGCCGCATCAGATGCGGTACCCGCGGCCAACTACGGTCTCGATCACCGGCGGCTCACCAAGACTGCGCCTCAGGCGGGACATCGCGACCCGTACCGAGGAGCCGAACGGATCGGCCTCCTGCCCCCAGACCTCTTCCAGCAGTCGATCGGCGGAGACGACTCCGCCCTCGGCCCGGAGCAGGACCTCGAGCACCATGATCTCCCGCTGGGTCAGGTTGAGGTTCTCGCCGTTTCGCCTCGCCAGCCCGCGGGTCGGGTCGAGGCTCAGGTCGCCTCGTTCGAGTGTGACCGGGGAGGGCCTGCCGCTGCGGCGGGCGAGGGCGTGGATGCGGGCGATCAGCTCCGGAAACCGGAACGGCTTGGTCAGGTAGTCGTCGGCGCCGAGACCCAGGCCGTTGGTCAGGTCCTCGAGCGAGGCGGCCGCGGTCAGCATGATCACCCGAGACTCGCTCCCGTTCTCGTTCAACCGCCGGCAGATCTCGTCGCCGTGGAGGCGGGGCAGATCCCGATCGAGGACGATCACCTCGTACTCGCTGAGCGCGGCCTTCTCGAGGCCGGTCTGGCCGTCGGCCGCCGAGTCGACCGTGAACCCGGCCTGTGAAAGACCTCGCTTGAGGTTCTTCCGCATCGGTTCTTCGTCCTCGATGACCAGGATGCGCATGGCTGCATCCTCCACCAAAAAGAGGTTCTCGGCTGGCAAACGACCCTTCCGTGGAATTGGTGGCGTCAGATTCGAGCAGCGATGTTTCAGCGGGGTTACGGTTCCGCTTACAGGCACGCATAGATTCGGCTGGGGGCGATGTAACGGGCTTGAAACAAGTCGGCTGCAGGATCTCTCGTCGAATCGACACCGATGGAGAGACGAACGAGATGAAGCAGAAGATCCTGATGCTGGCCGCGCTGCTCGTGGCCCTGACCGGAATGGTGACCATGGCGACCGCCGCCAGCGGCGACCAACCCGCCCTCAAATGCAAGGACGGCAGCGACCCGGCCAAGGTCACGACCGGAATCGCTCAGCTGATCGGCTGCTGGACCAAGACCACGGTGGACGGCGGTGACGTCTACACGGCCCGGCTCGATGCCCAGCCCGCCTACAGCGAGGGCGACAAGCCGATCCGCGCGGTTGACATGAACGGCTTTCTCGTCGGAGCTTGGGAGAAGGACCAGGCGATTCAGGTCAACACCAAGGCCCAGTCGGTCCGCTCGATCCAGATCGGGGACGGCTCCAAGGCCGAGGTGGCGCTCTACTCGGCGGGTTGGCCGGACCCGAAGAAGCCAGTCCTGCTCGGCGGCGCCCCGGTGGCGCTCAACTTCACCGCCCCCAGCCACGGTGAGGTGCTGATCGAGGATTTCCGCCTGGGATCCAACGCGGCCTGGTCCAAGGTCTTCGACGGCTTCTCCCCGATCGGCGACGCCGAAACCCCGGCCAAGATCACCGAGGGTGGCAAGGGCTCGATGGATTTCACGGTTCAGCTCTCCGGCATCTTCACCCTGAAGGGGCGCCCACAGTCGGTCACGATCAAGATCCCGACCACCGTGGGCGAGGGGGCGAAGATCGACGGCTTCAGCATCCATCTCCAGGAGATCGACGGGATCAAGCTGATCAAGATCACGGATTTCGAGGCCGAGTACTCCGCCGAGGAGAAGAAGCTCGGCGGGGGCGCCGATTTCTCGCTGCCCTTCATGGGTGGCAAGGGGGTCAGCTTCGGCTTCGAGGTCGAGAACATGATCCTGACCAAGGCGAACGTCGGAGTCTCCGGGATCAAGGTCCCGATTGGCGCGCCGCCGGCCGGGTTCATCACCGCACTCAGCGGCGGCTTCGGCTTCAAGCAGATCGACAACTACTTCGTGCTCAACCTGAACGCGGCCGCGACGGCGGAGTTCGGCCCGGAGGTTCCCACGCCCTGGGGCAAGGTCGTGCCGCTGGAGGTCAGCTCGGCCCTGAAGATCGGCAAGGAGGGCCAGGATTTCTACTTCCTCTTCGACGGTGGCGTGAAGGTCTTCCGCTTACCCGTAGGCAGCGTCTACCTGAAGATCCACACCAACAGCGGGGTCGCTTTCGGGTTCAACATCGGGGTCGGCTTCCCGAGCTACTCGAACAACCCGAATGACCCGTTCTACATCGGCGCGAAGGTCGATGGCTGGGTTGCCAAGCAGAAGTTCCAGTTCGAAGGCCGCGGCAAGGTGCGGTTGATCGGGCTCGACATCTTCGACGGGCGGATCATGATCAACAACCGGGCGGCCGGTGCCTGCTGGAAGGTGACCTGGTTCGACGGCGGCGCCGTGTACGAGTACGGCCACAAGGACGTCCAGACCTTCGGGGTCAGCTGCGGCCTCGACCGTTACAAGGAGAAGTACCCGGCCGCCGCGGCCAGCGGGCTCGCCGCCGCCTCGGCCGAACGTCCGCGCAAGCTGACCACCGGCCCGCGGGAGGTGATCCTCAGCGCCCGCGGCGATGGTGACGCGCCGCGCTTCAAGCTGACCTCGCCCGACGGCCGCAGCTTCGAGGTGCCGCGCGGCAAGGACGTGGTCCGGACCAGGAAGTACATGATCGTGGTCGACCGCGAGAACAAGGTCACCCACGTGGCGGCCGGCGGCCTGGCCAAGGGCAAGTGGACCCTGACCCCGTACCGGGGCTCGGTCCCGATCCTAGGCGTGAAGACCGGCAAGGCGCTGCCGCCGGAACGGGTCGAGGCGGACGTCGAGGGCCGTGGCCTGAACCGCACCCTGGTCTGGGACTCGACCGGCAATCCCCACACGCGGCTCGCCTTCACCGAGGTGCTGAAGGACGGGTCCGAGCAGCCGATCCTGACCACCGACAAGATGCGGGGCCGGTACAAGTTCAAGGCGGTAAGGGGGGTCAACTACGGGAAGCGCCGCCTCCGCGCCTACGTGATCCACGGCGGCACGCCACGTGAGGTGACGATCGAGGATCGCTACACGGTCCGGCGGCCGGCCAAGCTGAAGGCACCGCGGATCGTCCGAGCCTGGCGGAACGTATACCGGGCAGCCGCGTCCTGGAAGAAGGTTCCGGGTGCCCGCGGCTACGTGGCCGAGATCGCGATCATGAAGGACGGCCGGCGGCTCAGTTCCTACCGCCGGGTGGTCGGTCCGAAGCGGACCAAGATCGTGATCCCCTCGCACCCAGGCGGTTCCTGGGCGGTCGCCAACGTCCAGGCCCTGAACGTCGACGGCGTGCCGGGCAGGACCGGGACCAGACGGTTCCGCCTCGCCCCGCCGAAGAGCCTCAACCTGAAGCAGGCGAGCCGGCGCAGCGCCGACTCGGCGGTGCGGGCCGGCGGCAAGGTTCGGGTGCGGGTGCTCTGCCCGGTCAGCGGCCACTGCCAGACCCGGGTGACTCTGAAGCTCCGCGGCCGGACCGTCGGCCAGAAGAGCTTCCAGCAGACCCCGGACACCTACCGCTTCGTAGAGCTCGCCCCGAAGACCGCGAAGCTCCGTCGCCTACTCAGACAGGGTCGCCTCAACCGCCTCCGCACGGTGATCCACCAGCACCGGATCGGCGGCTACGGAACCGCCGTGGGAGACACGGTCGACCATCTCTGAGCTCGTCTCCCAAGCATCGAGAGAAGGTTTATTCGCGCTACTTGCGCATAAACCTCTCGTCGCGGGCAGTCCCTCCCGGCTGGCTACGGAGGATGCCTTGAAAGCCGACGACCGGAGTCGAACCGGTGACCCCTTCATTACGAGTCAGTCCAGGCCCAATAGGCGATGATCCCGTTTGGTCTCGGGTAAACTTAAATTCCCTGCAAACCTCGTGTTTTCAAACGACGCGGGAGAGGCATCTCAGATCAACCAAGATAACCCGATCTGAGTGCGATGTTCCCTGAAAGTTCCCCGGCCCGGTGGGGCCGGATCCAGCGGAGTCCCGTTCCTCGGGCGAGGGCATGGAACTCACTGCTCGTGGGTCCCCAGAGTCGAGACAGAACCAGCGGCTAGCTGACTACCGAGAGTTTGACCGTCGATCACAGACCAAGTATCGAACGCACGTCAGATTCTTTGATCCTGACTCGACTTTGAAAGTCGAAACAAGACGGATCTTTACGCCCGACGCGGATCTATACGCCCGACGCAGAATACGATCAGGAGATGGAACTGGACCCAGAAATCAGAAAAGTTGCCGATAGCGCGGTCATCCTCCCCCGGACTCCCTCTGCCGAGGATATCCAGATCTCGCTCAATTACCTGAACCGGGTCCCCAGGTTGGGCGATGTTGCCAATCTCGCCGCTAGCGGTGACTATTCTGCCGTTGCGGACTACCTGAAGCTGACGGCAGATCGTGATCCGGTAGCGAAGCTCCTTCTTGGGATCGTTCTCATCTCTTTCAAGGCTGACCGTCTTCGAGAGGGGATCAAATACCTGGAAGACAGCCTTGCCGGACCACCGGTTCTCGATCAATTGGCGGATGACGATTTCATCTTGCTCAGCTTTTCGGACGAAGCCGTGCTGAAGTTCCGAATCAATAGTCTCGGTGCCGTAGCCATTCTCGCTTTTGCCTACGCCGTCGATGGCGACCATCAAGCCGCGATAGACCTAACGTCCGAGGCGTACACGTTGACGGGCACCGAAGCTTTACTGGCGCTGAATCTTTGGCTTCTGCGAGACAAAGGTCGCTGGGAGGAATTGGTTGCTGCCGCCGACGAAGGGAACCCGAACGACCTTGGCAGATTTGAAATTCAACTCCTTCGAGGGGTTGCGCTCAGCAATCTCGATCAGCTAGAAGAAGCGTTTCTTGCATTTCAAGCGATCTCCGATGCTAGGCAGTACTTGGATCTTTCCGACGATGAAATCCAGAACACCATTCCTTGGATTCCGGCTGCGAGCAAACTGGCTGAGGAGCTAGACCTATCGCACCAGGACAAGGAAAGGCTCTCTTGTGCTGCTCAGGACCTGGCGACCGAAGAGCAAGAGGAATCTGATGTGCTCGGTCTGGACTTGTCGATCACCTTAGGTGCCGGGTCACCCGTTCCGGGATCTCCATGTGTACCGCCAGCAAGAGGTGGTTTTGCATGGGCGGATATTGATTTGACTTCGGAATGGGAAGTGGGGATTGGAGTGATGCCGGGGATCGACAAGAACCCCGGCAATCGACTAAATTGGATTTCCCAATTTCGGCACCGTTCGCCTACGTCACTATCTGAAGAGTACGACTCTGAAATGGGAGTTTCCTTCTCCGAAGATGTTGAGGAGTTTGATTTTTCGGGCCACAGTGCAGTCGATGTAGTGTCGTCGGCGCTACTCTGCGCGGTGGCCCAACGCCCAGGATCGGCAGCGAGGCTTTCGGGGGTCTTGAACTCACCCGACTATCAGGCACTCTTGGAAAGTTCGCCTGCCTTCGAAATGCCTAGCGTCGACTGTCGAATCGGTGACCTCGTTTTCGGAACTACACGCCATCCTGACGCCCTTGCGATCACCCTCGTGACGAATCTATGCGCTTCGGGGCAGTTCGATACGGCTCTTCAGTGGGCCTCCTGGCTAGACCTGTCCACGTCCGATCAGTTCGCCAAGGCCGTGAAAGCCTCCCTGCTCTATGCAAGGGGAGAAGACCAAGATGTACTTCAAGCAACGGAAGGTGCTGACGGTGATTTCGGAGTGCGAGAGGCACTTCTCTTCTTTCGGGCCAGGGCGCTCCTGAGGATGTCGTCTCTCGGTGCCGCGAAGATCGTTATTGACGAACTCGTGCGAGAGACTTCGAAGAACGATCCGACAGGCGTCACGGCGCTTTCTTCCCTCTACCTTCGAAGCAGATGCCACGCCGAGTCAGGAAATGTTCGGGCAGCGATCAATGACCTAGACGCAATTCAGGCAGCGCAATTCGACTACCTCGACGTACAGCAGCAGCGAGAAAAGCTAGAGGGAAATCGCACGACAACTCAAACCGCCAGATCCCACATACCGAAAGAGGTCAGGTACGAGGTCTTCCGGCGAGACGGAGGAAAATGTGTCGAATGTGGCACGGATTTCGACCTTCAGTACGACCATGTGATCCCCGTCGCCTTGGGCGGCTCGTCAAGTGCCGCCAACCTTCAGTTGCTGTGTGGAGACTGCAATCGGAAGAAAGCCGCAACGCTTGGATGAAGCCCCACGCCTCTGCGACGGGTCTGCCCTCGGTAGCTCAGAGGGACAGTTCGGAAACGCCCAAGCAAACCAGGCAAAGTCTCGTGTTCACGTGAGACGAAGAATCATGCTCCACTGCCTACCCAGTCGTGAACCCAGGGACTCCTAAGTATCGACGGGACTCAGCCTAGGGCGAGATAATCTCGGTCATGCCGCATCTCTTTTCCACGAGGCGAACACAAGCTCAATCTCACCGGAATCACCCCCGTCGTTCCGGTTCAGTATGTCGGTAACCATTGCCCTGCGAGGTGAGTTCTCAGCGATACCTGGGTCGTAGCTCGGCGTGATCTGGCTTGTTATGGGTACCCATGTTTCCGCAGACTGAGCAGGTTCGTGATCCGGGTGGTGCATCCATTGGTGTTCTGCCTGAGCTTTCACCTTCGCGTTGATCATTCCGGCCTGTTCTCGGGTGGCCCTCCAAGGGATGTCCGGGTCAGGCTCGTTGATCCAGGTCATTAGGACAACCGACCACGGGGATACAGGGGCATAGACCTCCAAACAATTCGCTGCTCCGTGAGTGAAGGACGCTTCCTTCGCTGCGACGGTCCACGAGATTGGGACTTGAGCAACCGGATGATCCGAGATCCCGATGATCGGTTCGTCAAACACCAGGAGTCGCCAATGCATCGAACCCAGAATCGAAGCGATCCTGATTCCAAGCCGAAGCATTCGATGAAGACGATTCGTGTCAGACGTAAGGTGACTCGCCACCTCCGCACGATCTGCCATTGAAATAGGAAGGACGATCCCACTGTCGAGACGGATGAAAGGGTCACTGTGGGTGTCTCTCAACCTGTCCGCTATGAAGCCATTGAACCAGTCCCTCCATTTCGGAACCCGTACAACTTGCATTCCGAAATGTTGAGCGAGAATCGCCTTGTCTTCATTCGCCATCGGCCAGTCTCGCTCGACCCTGTTTAGGGTCGGAGCTACCTGATTCTCCAAGACCGAAAGTGAGTGCTCGACATCATCGATCCGAGAACTGTCCGGTCGAGTTCGCCGGTAGAAGTTCTTGCGGGTAGCGGCCTTCGACGTTGACACGACCCGCTTGTGACCCCTAGTTTCGAGGGCGATCAGTCCGTCCTTCGCAAAGCGTTCAAGGACGAACTTGGGAACCACATGTGGTCGTTTCACTCGCGGATACTTCACAAGACGAGAGTAGGGGTTGCTTCGGCGGTCCCTCAGACAAATTCCTTCGCGGTTACGCCCTGCCTGCCATTCTCTGTGACATGCCAATAGCCGAGGGAGACAAGCTGTTCGAGCGGTACCTGGTGGAGCATGGTTGGGATCCGGGTCCACACGAACCCGACCTGAGTAGCGCGGGGATCGACAAACGGCCCGACTTCGTTGCCAGCCGGGGAGAATTGCGGGTCGCTTTCGAGGTCAAGGAGTTCGCCGCAGGCAAGTCGAATCTTGAGAAGCGGCTGTCGGAGCAACGAACTCTTTCGGCCTCAGACAACGAAGTCTTCGGACCCATCCGCAACCAGGTCAAGTCCGCGTCCGAACAACTCAGACCACTCCGAACCCTTGGAATCCCTCTCGTAGTGGTGCTGTCGAACCCGCAAGGTGCCCTCGTGAATCTCGGAGTGGAGAACGTTTTATCCGCACTTTACGGCGGAGCGGTGTACAGCCTGCCGATCAACCGTGAGACCGGAAGTGGGAGCATTGAGGATGGCCGATTCGAGTTCGGGAGAGGCGGCAAATTTACGAATCATCACCAGTACATCTCCGCACTCGCACTTCTTCGACAACGTGAGCATCGGGCTGACCGAATCTCGGAGATCGCTGCGGAGATGCGGGAGGGTCCGCCCTCTAGGGACTACGACACTGCGTTCGAAGAGGCGTTCGCGCTACTCAATCGACTTGATGAGGAGGAACTACCAGATGGGGACTACCTCTATTGCGACGTGATCGAGACCGCAAGCGATTCAGCCGTACCCCTGCCCTCCGACTGTTTGAATGGTGATCGGGATACACGGTGGAGGTTGAACCCACAAGGCGTATTCGAAGCAACGGATGACCCCCAACCCCGCTGAGACGATGACACTGTTTTCCGGGATTTGGACGCCCGACCTCACTTGGGAAAACTCTGCCCTCCTACGAGAAGCCTTAGATGATCGATTTCTAGGGTTCTGGATCTACGAGCATGACGGCGACTTCCCCGAGAATCGAGAGACGAAAGACGATGTGGAGGCTCTGGTCGCCGAGATCCAGCGGCGGAACTCCGACCCTGAACTCATCTCTGTCGTCAGGCAAGACGCGATGTTCATGCGTGGGCACCCGTACCGGGGAGGCAAGCCCGTCGAAGAGCTAACTCCTAGGCTCGCCGCCTTACGGGTCCTCGAAGAAACGCTGTACACCCAGGTTCGGGCGCTCGATGAGGAGAGCTTGGACGATCCTGTTCCCACGAGTCGCGTCTACTCCCAAGTGCCTGGTCTCTTTGCGGAGCTAACGCCCAAAGATCACTTGTTCCCTCTGTCCCCAGAAGCGATCGATACGGAAGTGCGCTCAGATGACCGCGTGTTTCTTCATGGGGAATGGGCGCTCTTTCCAAGCCCGTATGTGCGTGAACACCGGGAACTCGTTGGCAGTCTGGCTCGGCTCGGCTACGAAGGCAACGACGTTCAGATCGCATTGGACGCCAACCGACTCCTCGGGAAGGCTGATCGTCCTTCAATCGGCTTGAAGGACTACTGGTACGGCATCAAGGTGACGATGAAGGACATTGACGACCCTCACGTTCGCGGACACTTGCAATACGCCCGTCGATTCGATCAACACACTTCGCTCGATCCCCTCGCGGTCGATCCCCTGCTGCTCCTAGATGTAGACATCTCCGTAGCCAACAACCTGAAAACGTTCTCAATCGAGGAGACCGTTCCCCCAAACGGCCGTGGAACCGAGCGATTCATCTTGAATCGCTTTATGCACTCCATCCGTGACATGGACCGACGAACTTGGATTCACATCGATGGAGCAGTCAAGGCTTATCCCCGCGAAACCTACGAGGCTAGCTTCGAGCATCCCACTGCCTCCAAAGGAGAGGTGACCCACTATCGAAAGCTTTGGAGGGTCGATGGGGACTTTGGACACGAGGTCTGGGGAGGTCTTCTCGCCTACCACTTTCGAGGGAACGAACTCGTTGCCGAGTGTTTCGGGGATTGGACCGGCTAACGTCTGGTCTCAGGGCCGATGTGCCTGTACACCGTAGCCCGACTCACCCCAACAGCATCCGCAATCTGTTGCACCGTCATCTTGTTCTCAGGGTCCTCATAGAGATCCCGAACGACCTTAAGCTTGTCTTGCGACATCACAGTGCGACGCCCACCGACTCGCCCTCTTCTCCGGGCAGCCTCAAGCCCGGCTTTGGTGCGTTCGGCAATGAGATCTCGCTCGAACTGGGCTAGGGCCGCGAAGACGTGGAACGTCAGTTTGCCGGTCGAAGTCGTCGTGTCGATGGTCTCCTGCAGGCTCTTGAAACCAGCACCCCTCTCCTCGAAGCTAGTCACGGTCTCAATCAGGTGGCGAACGGACCTACCGAGCCGGTCCAGTCGCCACACGACGAAGGTGTCTCCCTCCCGAATGTAGTCGAGCGCCTTGGCAAGCTCAGGGCGGTCAGACCGAGAACCGCTGCATTTGTCGGTGTAGAGCTTGGCGCAGCCAGCCTCAGTTAGGGCATCAAGTTGAAGGTCGAGCGTTTGTTCCTCCGTAGAGACTCGTGCGTAACCAATCAGATTTGAACCGCCCCGGGTTTGTTGGAGACGGTTTTTATTGGGTAAGTAGTGCTTGGTG
>JBIQLL010000034.1:0-26390 GCA_044464425.1 Solirubrobacterales bacterium
GGAAAGTTTTTCGGCCGGTCAGGCCGGCGGTTCAGGCGCCGAGCTGCTCGCGCAGGTCGTCGACCAGCGCCCGCAGCGCGGCCAGCTCGGTATCCAGCTCGCCGACCCGGCGCTCCAGACCCTCGATCCGTTCGGTCTCGGGCGTGTCGACCGGCACCGGCAACGGCTCCTCGGCGACAGCCGTCTCGGCTGGCTCCGGAGCCGCGGTTTCATCCACCTCGCCCGCTTCATCCTCGGCTTCATCCACCTCACCGCCGAGCAGTTGGCGATAGCGGTCTTCCTTCTGGCCGGGACGGCGGGCGATCCGTTCGACCAGCTCGCGGGACTGGAGCGCGTCGAGCGTGGTCTGCAGCGCGTCGAGACCATGAAAGGGGAACATCCGCTCGGTCCTGGCCTTGAGCTGCCCCGGGGTCTGTTCGCCTCGAAGCATCAGCACGGCGAGGACCGAGATCTGATCGTCGGCTAGCCCGAGTTCGGAGTCGAGCAGGTGCCGGTACTTGGGCGAGCGGCTGGTGTGGCCGGAGGCGCCGCGGATCCAGCGGCGCCGGCCGAGCTCGCCGAGCGCCTTGCGGATCTCCGCCTCGTCGTAATCGACGACCGGATCGCGGTTGGTCGACTGGTTGCAGGCCAGCCGGAGCGAGTTCAGGGTGAGCGGGTACTGATCGGGCGTGGTCCGCTGCTTCTCGATCAAGCAGCCGAGCACCCTGATCTGCACGTCATCGGGACCGATCATCGGCGCCGGAGGCTATCGGTATTCCGACCAGAAGCGGTCAATCCTCTGTACCCCTTCCGACTCAGACCCGATAACCCGGTCAAGCCAGCCGAACAGCTCTTCGCGATCAAGCTGGTCCACCCCGATCAGCATCTGCTCGATATCAAGCCAGTCTTTGGGACGATCAAACGCCGCCTTGCAGACGATCAGATGTTCCGGAGCGAGGATCTCGATTTTCTCACCCGCAAAGGGAACCTTCCTGGTCTGGCTGCGCATGGCCTCGTGGAAGGGGTCGTAGGCGAAGAACAGGTCGACCGGATTTTGGCCCCATCGGAGTTGGACCTGACCACGCTCCGTGACCTGCGCCGGGTCCGCAGCCACATCTACCCCCAGGGGACCGAGGATCCCGGCCACCTCTTTGAAGCGCTCGGCCCCGACGAAGAGATTCAGGTCGACATCCACAGTCAGGCGTGGTTCCCCGTAGTAGGCGAGAGCCACCGCGCCGCCCACCGCAACGGGGATCCCGGCTTCGCTCAGCGCTCGGTAGAGCGACACGATCTTCTGATCCAGACCCGGCTCGGTCATCGATTCGAGTCGATCCTCGGGAACCGCGGCCGCCGGGCGTACCGCTCCCAATCGATCGGCGGAAAGGCGCTGCCGGCCCGGAGCAGGTCCACCACGGCATCGGCTCGCTCGATCAAGGTCGCCCCAGCCCAGAGCTTCATCCGGTCCAGATGGTGGGGCAGCTCCGGCTCGTCCCGCAGGGCGTCGGCCAGGAGGACCGAGAAGTTTCTGGAGGGCCGGCCGGAAAGGGCGATCTCCCGCGCCGCTCTCGCCGCAAGACGATCCACCTCGGTTGCGGTCGGGATACCAGCCCGGGCGGCTCGCCGGCGCAGATCCTCGACGTCCACGGACCCTGAAGCGCGGTCGACGATCTGATCGATCACTTCCGGGCTCATCCCCCGGAAGCTGGCCAAAGTCCTGCTACGGGGACCCGATTCGGTCCGGATCGACTCGCGAGCTTCCCAGCTTCCATCCTTCTTCGCGACGATAAAAGCCATAGTGGGCATCTTACCCACTACAAAGTACTACGACAAGCCGGCGGCTTCGATCACCTTCTGGGTGGCCTGGGGGACGGTGATCTTCTCCGCGTCGACTTCGGCGCGGGCCCGCTGGATCGCTTCCGCGACCCCCTCACGGGAGTGGATCGCGGTCAACACCGCCTCCTCGATCATCGCGTCGAGCCAGCGCTCGGTCTGGTGGCGGCGACGCTCTTCGAGCAGGCCGGTCTCCTCCAGCAGGGCGCGGTGCTTCTCGACCGAACTCCAGATCTCGGCCAGGCCGGTTCCCTCGGCGGCCGAGGCTATCTCGACCGGGGTCTCCCAGCCGGGGGTCGAGGGCGGGAGCATGCGCAGCGCGTGGCGGTAATCGCCCCGCGCCCGCTTGGCCAGCGGGACCCGGTCGCCGTCCGCCTTGTTGACCACGATCAGGTCGGCCAGCTCCATGATCCCGCGCTTGATCCCCTGCAGCTCGTCGCCGGCGCCCGGGACCAGCAGCAGCATCAGGCAGTCGACCATCTCGGCCAGCTCGGCCTCGGACTGGCCGACCCCGACCGACTCGACGATGATCACGTCAAAGCCGGCCGCCTCGCAGAGCAGCATCGTCTCGCGGGTCTTGCGGGCGACGCCGCCCAGCACCCCGCCCGAGGGGGAGGGACGTATGTAGGCGTTCTCCTCGGCGCTCAGCCTGTTCATGCGGGTCTTGTCACCGAGGATCGAGCCGCCGGTGCGGGCGCTGGTCGGGTCCACGGTCAGCACCGCGACCCGGTGGCCGGCCTCGATCAGCATCAGGCCCAGCGCCTCGATCGTGGTCGACTTGCCGGCTCCCGGCACGCCGGTGATCCCGACCCGGATCGCGTTCCCGGTCTCCGGCAGCAGATCGGCGATCAGCTCCTGGGCCTGTTCCTGGTCATCGGCCCGGCGACTCTCGGCCAGGGTGATCGCCCGCGAAAGCGATCCGCGGTCGCTCGCCAGCACCCCCTCCTTCAACTCCTCGACGGACTGGCGCGGCCGCACGGCAGCCCGCTCAGATGGTCGCGACGTCGAGACCGAGACGGCTGATCAGGAGCCTCAGCAGCTCACCGGCCGCCTCGCCGATCACGGTGCCGGGCGGGAAGATCAGGTCGGCGCCCAGCTCCTTCAGCTCGTCGAAGTCGGCCGGCGGGATCACGCCGCCGGCGACGATCGCGATGTCCTGGCGGTCGAGCTCATCCAGCGCCTTGCGGAGGGCCGGGACCAGAGTCAGGTGGCCGGCGGCCAGGGTACTGACCCCGACCACGTGGACATCGGCCTCGATCGCCTGGCGGGCGACTTCTTCCGGCGTCTGGAAGAGCGGTCCGATATCGACGTCAAAGCCGAGGTCGGCGAAGGCGGTGGCGATCACTTTCTGACCGCGGTCATGTCCGTCCTGGCCCATCTTCGCGACGAGGATGCGCGGGCGACGGCCTTCGGCCTTCTCGAAGCGCTCGACCAGGCGCTTGGTGTCACCGTAAGCCTCGTTTTCCACTCCGACCTCTCCTTGGTAGATCCCGCCGATCACCTTGATGTCAGCGGCATGACGACCGTAGACCTTCTCCAGAGCTTCGCTGATCTCCCCGGCGGTGGCATGGACCCGGGCGGCCTTGACCCCGAGGTCGAGCAGGTTGCCCTCGCCCGTGTCGGCGGCCTTGGTCAGATGTTCCAGCGCCTGCCGGACGTCGTCCGCGTTCCGTTCCTGGCGGAGGCGTTCCAGCTTGGCGACCTGGGCGGCGTGGACCTCGTTGCCGTCGACCTTGAGCACGTCGACCCAGGTGTCGTTCTCGGGCCGGAAGGAGTTGACCCCGACCACGGTCTGCTTGCCGGAGTCGATCCGGGCCTGGGTCCGGGCCGCCGATTCCTCGATCCGCATCTTCGGGATGCCGGCGGCGATCGCCTCGGTCATCCCGCCGTACTCGTCGATCTCGGCCATGTGGGCCAGCGCCTTGTGGGCCAGCTGGTTGGTCAGGTACTCGACGTAGTAGGAACCGGCCCAGGGGTCGATCACCCTGGTCGTGCCGGATTCCTGCTGCAGGAAGAGCTGGGTCTGGCGGGCGATCCGGGCCGAGAAGTCGGTCGGCAGGCCGAGCGCCTCGTCAAGCGCGTTGGTGTGGAGCGACTGGGTGTGGCCCTGGGTCGCGGCCATCGCCTCGACGCAGGTGCGGACCACGTTGTTGTAGGCGTCCTGAGCGGCGAGGCTCCAGCCGGAGGTCTGGCAGTGGGTGCGCAGCGAAAGCGACTTCGGGTTCTGCGGATTGAACTCCCGCATCAGCTTGGCCCAGAGCAGGCGCCCGGCCCGCATCTTCGCGACCTCCATGAAGAAGTTCATGCCGATCGCCCAAAAGAAGGAGAGCCGCGGCGCGAACTTGTCGATGTCGAGCCCGGATTCGAGGGCGGCCTTCACGTACTCGACCCCGTCGGAGAGGGTGTAGCCGAGCTCGAGGTCGGCGCTCGCCCCGGCCTCCTGCATGTGGTAGCCGGAGATCGAGATCGAGTTGAACCGCGGCATCTCCTGCGAGGTGTAGCCGATGATGTCGGCGACGATCCGCATCGAGGGCTTGGGCGGGTAGATGTAGGTGTTCCGCACCATGAACTCTTTGAGGATGTCGTTCTGGATGGTGCCCGTCAGCTGCTCGTGCGGCACCCCCTGCTCCTCGCCAGCGACGATGAAAAGCGAGAGGATCGGCAGCACCGCGCCGTTCATGGTCATCGAGACCGACATCTCCTCGAGCGGGATCCCGTCGAAGAGGGTGCGCATGTCATAGATCGAGTCGATCGCGACACCGGCCTTGCCGACGTCACCGGCGACCCGAGGATGATCCGAGTCGTAGCCACGGTGGGTGGCGAGGTCGAAGGCGATCGAAAGTCCCTTCTGACCGGCCGCGAGGTTGCGGCGGTAGAAAGCGTTCGACTCCTCAGCCGTGGAGTAGCCGGCGTACTGGCGGATCGTCCAGGGCTTGTTCACGTACATCGACGGGTACGGCCCGCGCAGGAACGGCGGGAAGCCCGGCTTGGTGTCGAGGAAATCGATCCCGTCGAGCGCCGCCGAGGTGTAGGCCGGATCGAGCTCGATGCCTTCCGGGGTCTCCCAATGGACCTCGTCGCCGTCGGCGCCGGCGAACCGCTCGAGCACCGCTTCGAGTTCGGCCTCGTCGGCCGGACCGCTCTGGACGGGTCCGAGCTCGACCTCGGAGAAATCGGGGATGCCGCTCATGACTCCACCTCCACGCCGAGCCGGCCGAGTGTGGCGGTCAGCACCTCGTTCAGATCCACGCCGTTCCTGACCAGTTCATCGGCTCCTGCCTCCATCGCCGCGTCATTCAGCTCGGGGGTCGAGTTGACCATGTAGATGTAACGCGCACCGCTTTCCCGCAGTCGGCGCACCAGGTCGGCGACGTCCTCCGGAGTCTGGTTCTTGCCGGCGCAGACCGCGGCCAGCTCGAAGCCGCCGGCCTTGAAGGTCTTCGCCTGATCCTCGTTGCCTTCTAGCGCGCCGCTGGGGACCGTTTCGACCCCGGCCACCTCGAAGAAGCTCTTGGCCCAGTTGGCGTAGTTGACGTGGCTGGCGATCGTGCCCATGCAGGCGAGATAGATCTGCGGCCGGTCGCCGCCGGACTTCTCGTGCGCGAGCGCGGCCCGTCGCATAGCCTCGAACGGGGTCGAGTCGTGTCGGGGACGGAGCGCCGGCAGGGAGAAGATCTCGCCGACCACTGCCCCTTCGAGCTCATCGAGCGGATTGCCGGAACTCTCCGGCCGATCGACCGGCTGAGGATCGGTGCCGTCATCGCCCAGCAGCGGAAACTCGTTGATCCCGGTCATCACCCGGCGGCGATGGTTGAGGTCGTCCTCGCGCTCGTCGGCGAGACCGGCCAGGGTGGTCGCGATCAGGCCGGAACGGAGCGCGGCCAGCGCTCCGCCCTCCCGCTCGATCTCGCGGAAACGCTCCCAGCCTGCCTTCGCGACCTCGTCGGTCAGCTCCTCGCCGTACCAGGAGCCGGCCAGCGGATCGGCGATCCGGCCGAGCGAGGACTCGTCCTGCAGGATGATCTGGGTGTTGCGGGCGATCCGGCGGCCGAGGTCACCCGGCTGGCCGATCATCCGGTCGAAGGGCGTCACGGTGACGCCGTCAGCCCCGCCGGTACCTGCCGCGAAGGTGGCGGTGGTGACCCTCAGCATGTTGACCCAGGGATCCACCGCCGTGATCATGCGGGCCGAAGTGGTCCCGTAGGTGGGCGAGTAACGAGCCGACTCCTCGACTCCGGACTCTTCGAGCACTCGGGCCCAGAGCCGGCGGACAGCCCTGAACTTGGCCATCTCGAGGAACTGATCGGGACCGACCGCAAGCGTGAACTCGATCTGAGCGGCAGCTTCTGTTGGATCGAGCCCGGCGGCAACGGCCGCACGTAGGTATTCGACGCCGGTCGCAACCGCGATGCCGAGCTCCCAACCGGCGCTCGCTCCCGCTTCGACATAGATGCCGGTGTCAACGGCGAGTGCCCTGGCTTCGGGCCAGTCGCGGGCGGTTTCGGCGGCAAGCTTGCCGGCCGCAGCCAGTGCCTGCTCCGGTGAGCTCGGCAGCGTGCCGGTTCGCGCGAGAGTACCCAGCGGGTCGTAGCGGAACGAACCGAGCGCGACATCCGGGGCAATCCCGTTCTCCCGCCAGAGCCCGGCCAGCAGCACCGCAGCCGCAGGGGCCGATGCGCCGGCCTCCAGCGCGACGCGGGCCAGATCCAGGTAGACCCCGTCGAGTACCTCGCTCAGCTCGTCGAGGTTCGAGATCGGGATTCCGTCGTCCCCGATGCGCAGGGTGATCTCGGTGACCCCGCCGTTCAGGTCTTCGAGGATCTCCTTGTTGGCTTTGACCCGGTCGGGGTTGGTCTGCTCCTGGCGGATCTGCCAGTGACGCCCGGCCCGGGTGCCGCGGGTGAACGGCGCCTTGCCCGGCAGCCCGGACGGATCGGCGGCGATCGCGTCTTCGGGGGTGTAGAGCCACTTGGCCTCGACCCCGTCCTCGAGCACGGTCATCATGGCGACGTTTTCGTCGCCCTTGGTCGCGGCTTCGCTCCACTGCTCGGTCGAGACGGGTTCGAAACCGTCGGCGAGGGACTCAGTCATGGCACTCCAGAGACGTAAACACGGGTCTTGCAGGGTACCTGTCCGGAGCCGTCCACCGAGTTGCCGCTCTATGCTGCTGCCACTTGAAACGGGAGCGCAAACAGCTACCGCCCCTGCCGGTCGCGCCGGCCCGGTTCCGGTTCGCGCGGGTGCGCCAGGACCCGCTGAGGGCCATCCTCCAGCGGTTCGCGCTGGCCACCTTCCTGCTGTTGGTGGTCACCCTGATCACCTGGTTCGGCCGCCGCGGATACGTCGACAACGAGCACCCCGACCACCTCCTCACTTTCGTCGACGCGCTCTATTACTCGACGGTGACCATCACCACCACCGGGTACGGCGACATCGTCCCGGTGACCGAGGCCGCCCGCCTGATCACCACGATCGTGGTCACCCCGATCCGGGTTTTGTTCATCGTCCTGCTGGTTGGCACTACGCTTCAGGTCTTGGCCGAGCAGTCGAGATTCCAGTTCCAACTCCGCCGTTGGCAGCGCGACCTGAAAGATCACGTCGTGATCTGCGGTTTCGGCGTGAAGGGACGGGCGGCGCTCGATTACATCCAGAGCCACAACGGCGAGGTCGAAGCGGTCGTGATCGACGAGAGCGACGAGGCGCTGGAAGAAGCCAACCGCATCGGCGTGACCGGGATCAGCGGCAAGTCCTACGAGTCACAGGTGCTCGACGCGGCCCGGGTCGAGACCGCGAAGACGGTGATCGTCGGCCTCAGCTCAGACGAGCAGGCGATCCTCACCGTGCTCCGCATCCGCGAGCTGAACAAGACCGCGAAGATCATCACCTCCTGCAAGGAGGAGTCGAACGTCGACCTGCTCAAGTCCTCGGAGGCGAACGAGGTGATCGTCTCCTCCAGCTCGGCCGGGCGCATCCTCGGCATGGCCGCGGAAACCCCCGACGCCGCCCGGGTCGTCAATGACCTCCTGACCTTCGGCGAAGGCCTCGACATCAACGAGCGCACGGTCAAGGTCAAGGGCGAGGATCTGGAGCGGCACCACAAGGAGACCGCGATCGCGGTGATCCGAAACGGCGACGTCTACCGCCCCAACGAACAAGCCTGCGAAACCCTCCAGGCGGGCGATCACGTCATCTACATAGACCAGACCGAGCCCCAGCCCGAAGAGACCGAAGACTCCGGAGTCTCATAAATAAGTCGGGCGGGTCACATAAATAAGTCGGCATGGCTTCGCCAGCCTCCAACTGCAACCCGCCGGCCTACAGAAACAAAGAATGGATAGGCCGGCTCCGGTCGAAGTACCTCAAAGGCAGCCTGTTGGTGTAGCCACCAACCAGAGCCGGCCCAACCATTCTTGAACCTCGTGGGCCGGCGGGTTTGCCTGGGAGGGCGGGTCGGACCCCGCCCGACTTATTTATGAAAGCTCCACCGATTCGATGACCTGTGGCTCGAGGGGCATGTCGCGGCCGTCGGTGGCGGTTCCTTCGATCGCGTCGACCGCGTCCATGCCCTCGGTCACCTCGCCGAAGACGGTGTGCTTGCCGTCGAGCCAGTCGGCGGCCGGGATGGTGACGATGAAGAACTGCGAGCCGTTGGTGTTGGGGCCGGCGTTAGCCATCGCGAGCGCACCGCGAACCACCTTGTTGTCGTTGAACTCGTCCTCGAACGTGTAGCCGGGGCCGCCGGTCCCGGTGCCGAGCGGGCAGCCGCCCTGGATCATGAAGTCCTTGATCACCCGGTGGAAGGTGAGGCCGTCGTAGAAGCCGTCGGCGGCGAGCTTGCGGAAGTTCTCGACCGTCTTGGGCGCGTCATCGTCGAAGAACTCGATCGTGATCGGCCCGGCCGTGGTGTTGAGCGTAGCTTTGGACATGGGGCGAGCCTACACGCCGACGCCCGCCGGACCCGCCCCTTGGCCGCTAAATCACTCAGAGGCCGAGGTCGCGCACGCCACCCTCGTCGTAGCCGAGGTGATGGCCGAGCTCATGGCGGACCGTGCGCCTGACCTGCGCGGCGAGGAGCTCGCGGTCGTGCCCGAAGTCCCGGACCAGGGTGTCCTTGAAGATCACGATCCGGTCCGGGTAGTTGTCGCGGGCGATGCCGTCCCCCTGGTAGAGACCGTAGGCGCGACGTTCGCGGCCCTGATCGGAGACGATCACCGGCACCTGGGAGATCACCTCCCGGAACTGTTCTGGCAGGTCGTCGATCGCCGCCTGGATCATCGCCTCGAACTCCTCGTCGCTCACTTCATGCATGTCCTCATCATGCCGACCCGCTCCCGCCGGCTCGCGCGTGAGGAACCCTGCCCGTCCGGGCGGGCAGGAGCCATCGGGTTTTCCCGGGGTGCTCAGTTGCCGAGGATCTTCGCCTTCTGCGCGGCGAACTCCTCGTCGGTCAGCACGCCGCTCTGGTGCAGCTCACCGAGCTCCTTCAGCTGGGCGATCGGATCCGGGGCGGGCGCCGCGGGGGCGGCCTGCGCCTGCGCTTGGGCCTGGGTCTGAGCGGCCAGATCGGCACGCGGGTTCGCGTACTGCGGCCCGTCCTGCTCGGCCCAGCGGGAGGCCTGACGGCGTGAGACGCGGTTGCTTACGGCGGTGGCGGTGCCGGCTATCGCCGCGGTCCGGGCGACGCCTCTGAGTAGTCCTGGCATTTCTGGTTCTCCTTGCTGCTTGGTTGGTCAGCCGCGGCTACTCGCCGGCGGCTTCGAGGCTGGCGAGCAGATCCTGGACCGGGATCCGGCCGCTCGCCACCAGCTGGGCGCCCGAGCGACGTACCGCGGAGGCAAACGGTGCCGCCCAGCGGTTCTCGTAGACGAGCAGGGCGGCCGCTCTCCCCGATTCCAGGGCACCGCCGGCCTCGGCGATGTCCTCTTCGCCCAAGAGGCCGGAGGAGACACCTTCGAAGACGGCGATCTCATCACCCAGGTTGGCAATCTCGATCTCGGCGACCGAGCCATCCTCGCCCTTCACGATGAAGGCCAGATCGAGGATCCGGATCAGTCCGCGGTCAACCAGGTCCAGGAGGTGCGGGATCGCCTCTCCGGTCGGCTGACCATCCGTCCACTCGACCAGTACGTAATCGACCGGACCCATCTCTTCTTCGCTCACCGCGACCCCCTCAGGCTTGATTTACGAGGCCGGCGAATTCTACTCGCTGTCAGCCGCATCCTCCAGTGGAGAACTGAAATCTGTGCTGCACGAGGGCACGCCGCAGCCCGACCCCCAGAAGCTCTCCCTATCTTCGGAAAGCGCAACCGGGCGACTCCTGCCCGGTTCTCGTTAACCATGGCACGCGCCCACCAGGCCACAACCCGGCTCCTTCTCGGTGCTCTCCTCGGAGTGCTCCTTGCCGCCTGCGCGCTCGCCTCGGACGCTTCCGCGAGCGTGCTGAAGCCGCCTCCCGGCAAGGTTTTCTTCGGGGTGACCGACACCGGCGACGCCGGTGATTTCCGGGACTTCTCGCGTTCGGTCGGCAAGCATCCGCCGGTAATCCAGACCTATCACCAGTGGGGCAACAGCTGGGAGAAGTCGATGCCCCGCTGGCGGGCGGTGAAGGCGCGCCCGATGATTCACATCACGACCCGGGCCGACAGCGGCGAGGAGCTGATCACCCCGAGGCAGATCGCGCGCGGCCGCGGTGACGATTACCTGATCAGGATCAACACTCAGGCTGCGCGCCGCAAGCTGCGGATCTATCTGCGCCCGCTCGGCGAGCCGAACCGCTGCCTCAATTACTACGCTGGGGTCGACTGCTCCGGCAACGTGCGCGGCGGCGATTACGCGTTCAAGTGGTACCGCTCCGCCTTCCGGCGGATCGCGATCATCACCCGCGGCGGTGCCAAGCGCGGCACGATCAACGCCCGGCTGAAGCGGATCGGCCTGCCAAAGGTCCAGAACGTGGGAGCGGCGAAACGCCTGCCCCGGGTGCTGCGCCGAGCGCCGGTGTCGATGATCTGGAGCCCGCTGCCGGCCGGCTCCCCGACCGTCCGCGCGAACCGGCCCGCGAGCTACTGGCCGGGCAAGAAGTGGGTCGACTGGGTCGGCACCGACTTCTACAACCGCTACAACGACTGGAAGCACCTCGCCAACTTTTACGACCGGTGGGCGCTGGGCAAGAACAAGCCGCTGGCGCTGACCGAGTTCGGCCTCTGGGGCAGCGACGGGCCCGGTTTCGTCAAACGAATCTTCGCCTTTGCCCGTAAGCGTTCGAAGGTCCGGATGATGGTCTACTACCAGGACTTCGGCAGCTCCAACTCGTTCCGCATCCAGAACTTCCCCCGCGGCCGCAAGATGCTCGCCCGTTTCCTCAACAAGCGCCGGTTCCCGAGCTTCGCCCCGGGCTACCCCCGCTTCCGCTGACCGGGTTCAGCTCCAGACCGAGGACAGAGTTTTGGCCACGCCTTCTAGCGGAAGGCCGGGATCCCGGTCAGGGCCATGCCGATCGAGAGCGTGTGGATCTCGTCCGTGCCCTCGTAGGTGAAGACCGATTCGAGGTTGTTGGCGTGGCGCAGGACCGGGTACTCGAGCGTGATGCCGTTGGCCCCGAGGATCCCGCGGGCGGTGCGGGCGACGTCCAGGGCCATTCGCACGTTGGCCCGCTTGCCCATCGAGATCTGTTCCGGCTCGATCCGGCTCTCGTCCTTGAGCTGACCCAGCCGGAGCGCCAGCAGGTAACCCTGCTGGACCTTGGTCGCCATGTCAGCCAGCTTGGCCTGGGTCAGCTGGAAGGAGGCGATCGGCTCGTCGAACTGCTTGCGGGTCATCGCGTAATCCAGAGCCGCCTCGAAGCATGAGCGGGCGGCGCCCACCACTCCCCAGACGATCCCGTAGCGGGCCTCGTTGAGGCAGCTGAGCGGGCCCTTCAGCGACTGGACCTCGGGCAGCCGGTTCGCGTCCGGCACGCGGACGTCATCGAAGGCGAGCTCCGAGGTGACCGAGGCCCGGAGCGAAAGCTTGCCGTGCATCTCCGGGGCGGTGAAGCCCTCCATGCCTGGCTCGACCAGGAAGCCCTGGACCCCGTCGTCGGTCTTGGCCCAGACCACGGCGACGTCAGCGATCGAGCCAGAGGTGATCCACATCTTCGAGCCGTTCAGGATCCAGTTCCCGCCGTCGCGCTTCGCGGTCGTCCGCATCGACCCGGGATCCGAGCCGGAGTCCGGCTCGGTCAAGCCGAAGCAGCCGATCTTCTCGCCGGCCGCCATGCCGGGCAGCCAGCGCTGCTTCTGCTCCTCGCTGCCCCATTTCCAGATCGCGAACATGGCCAGCGACCCTTGGACGGAGCAGAACGAGCGGAGTGCGCTGTCGCCGGCCTCGAGCTCCATGCAGGCGACCCCGTAGGCGATCGCGCTGGACCCGGCGCAGCCGTATCCCTTCAGGTGCATGCCGAGCACGTTCAGATCGCCCAGTGCCTTCGGCACCGACCGATCGAAGGTGCCGTTCTCGAAATGCTCGGCGACGCCGGGCAGGTACTTCTCGGCGACGTACCGGGCCACCGTTTCCTTGATCAGCCGCTCTTCGTCGGTGAGGAGCCGGTCGATCTCAAGAAAGTCGCGCGGGTTCACAGGAACAACTTAGTCGGTCCGAGTCCGATCGGACCTCCAACGAGAACCCGCCCGACTTGCTCATCTCAGCTTCCGGGCTCGGATCCGCTTGACGACCTTGCGGCGGAGGCCGCCGTCGGGCCGGAAGCGGGTGACCACCTGGAGCTCGGCCCCGGACTTGCGGAGCTGCTTCCGCATCGAGTCGTTCAGGGTGAGTTCGAGGTTGGCGTTGCCGGCCGTGTGGAACTTCCGCCTCAGCTTGGCCACCCTGCGGCGCCGCCCGTTGATCACCGCGAAGACACGCTGATCGACTGACCCGCGACCGGGGATCCGGAGCCGGGTCAGCACCTTCGCGCCCTCGACCCGGACCTTCCGCACCGCAAAGGCCTTCTGCGGCAGCGGCTGCAGCTTCTGCTTCTCGAGCCGCTTGATCCGCTTGCGCAGGCGGGCGAAGTTGGCCCGTTGGACCGCGGTCATCCGCTTCGGCCTGTAGGCGAGGTTCTTGCGTTCCAGGGGATCGTTCTTGAGGTCGTACATCTCCCACTGGGTCTTCTTCTCGCCCTCGGCGTCGTAGTACTTGGAGAGCTTCCAGCGCCGCTCACGTACCGTCACGATGTGGTTCGGGGCGGGGATGTAGGGGCCGCTCACCTGGCCGGCCTGCCAGTCGTCAAAGGTGAAGATGATCCGGTCCTGGGTCGGCTTCTTCGCCTTGCCCAGCACGTGCCGCGAGTAGTCGACTCCGGCCCATTTCGGATTGCGGGCCGAGCGTGGCGCGCCGAAGAGCCCGGCCAGGGTCGGCAGCAGGTCGACGTGGGAGACCAGCTGGTCCGACTTCCGGGCCCTGGGGAAGAGCTTCGGGTTCGAGAAGACCATCGGCACCCGCAGGGTCTCTTCGTAGGCGTTGAAGTTCTTCTGCCGCATGCCCCCGTGGCACTCGCCCATCTCGCCGTGGTCGGCGGTGCGGATGATGACCGTGTCATCGAGCTGGCCGGTCGCCTCGAGCGCGTCGAGCACCTCGACCAGATAGCCGTCGACGACCTTGATCAGGTTGGCGTAGAAGTTCAGGTAGTTGAGCTTCTTCTTCGGCGTGTTCGTCGCGCCGGCGAAGGCGAAGAGCTTGACGAACTGGGCGTGGCAGTCCGGCTTGGTCGAGAGGTCTTCGTTCACGGTCGGCGGCAGCTGGATGTCACCTTCGAGCCACGACTCGTCGTAGCCGGCCTGGACGTACTTGGGCGGGTCCATGTTCGCCGGGCCCGGGTACATGAGCACGTCGTGCGGGTTGACCAGGGAGACGATCATGCACCAGGGCTTGCTGGAGCCGGCGCGCTCGCTGATGAACTTGAGCACGCCCTCGCCCTCCTCCGGGCTTCCGTCGGCGTCCATGTACCGGCCGTCGTGGTCGGTAACCCCGCCCCCGGCCTCGCTGATGTCCTGGTTGGCACCACCGTCCGGCGGGTCCCAGCGCATGAATCCGAACTTCTCCAGGTCGGACTGCGCCCAGTCCTCGCCCTCGGGCTTGGTCAAGTGCCACTTGCCCTTGAAGACGACCTCGTAGCCGGCCGCGTGCATGACCGAGGCGACGTTCTTGAACTCGGTCGAGAGCTCGACCTGCGGATACTCGTCCGCCGGCATGTCCTCTTCGAGGGTGTACTTGACGCCGTGCTGGGCCGGGTAGAGGCCGGTGAACATGGTCGCCCGGGACGGGGAGCACATGCAGGAGTTGCAGAACGCGTTCTCGAAACTGACCCCGTTCTTCTTGAGCCGAGTCAACCCGGGCAGATTGGCTTCTTCCCAGCCCTTCGGGAAATGCATCACCTTCCGGTCCTGGTCGGTGATGAAGATCACCACGTTCTTGCCGGCGGCAGCGCTTCTGGCCGCGGCCTCTCCGGAAAGGGCCTGGGTTCCCAGCATCAGAGCCGGGGCCCCTGCCGCCGCTGATTTCAAGAGATTTCTTCTGGTGAGCACATTGCCTCCCGAGCAAAGTTGACGCGTGTCAGCTTAAAGATACGGGATCCGGGCGAAGATTGCAAAGTCATCTGCACGGGAGGGGACCGGTGCGGGTAACATCGAAGACGTTCAGTGATACGTGCCTAATCCGTCGCCCCGGCGATGGAGCGGGGGACCCAATGGCAGCCGGTGAAACGGCCGCCGGGGGCGAATCGGACCGATCGGTCTGTAGCGCCGCTTCTTCAGCGCGAGCCCGTCAGCTAACCCCGTCGGCGTAAAGAAGAAGGAGGTAACGATGGATCTGGACAGACATGTAGTCCGACCGATGACCGAGGAGACCGGTGTTCGCGCCGCGTTTGGCCTTGTGGTCGGCACAGTCACCGGGGCTGCCATCGCGCTGCCCCTCCTGGTCAAGGTCTTCGGGCTCTGACCGACCGGGCGTGGGCGGCCGCCGCGGATCCGCGGCGGCCGCCAGGCCCGACCGCCCGGAGAGAGACAGGCGGCCCGGTCACTTCCGTGACCTGTGCGAGAAACTCGGGCTCTAACCCCGAACCTGAATCGTGAGCGGCTTCGAGACCGCCCGGCGGTAGGGGAACCGGGAGGCCGGCAGCAGCACGGCCCGCAGCCGGATCCGTGCCAGGCCCGTGATGTAGCGGAAGCGGTAGCTGGTCCGGTAGCGGCCGTGGCGATCGGTCCGGGTCAGTGCGACCGGGCGCCAACGCCGCGCGGACTCTTCGAAGTACTGGATCTGGACCAGGTTCCCGTGAACCGGATGCCAGGCGCCCCGGGCCGCGACCCGACCCCGGAAGAAGACCCGCCGGCCAGTCCTGAGCCGCTTCGGCCTGGCCCTGAACGTCAGCCTGCCCCGCACCTTCACGTCGATGGTGGCCGAGCTCGACCGCTCCAGCCGCTTCGTGCCGGCGAACTTGACGCTCACCCGGCGCCCGGGACCGCGGGAGAGCCAGAGGTCGTAGTAGCCCCGCGCGTCGGTCCGGACCGCGCGTGAGGTGACGCCGCCCCGGGAGCCGGGCCGTGGCCTGGCGCTCACCGTTAGTTCGACCCCGCCGATCCCACCGGCCTCGACCCCGGTCAGCCGACCACCGAGGTGCGCACGCCCGCCGTAGGGAATCGCCGTGCCGCCGCGACCGCTCCTGGCGGTCCGGGCCAGGCCCACGGTCAGGCTGGTCTCTTCCTTGAGCGGGGTCCGCACCGTCATCGGGGAGCCGTTGGCCCGACGATCGGTCACGGTCAGGTTGCCGGCCCGGTCGGCGATCGCCGCCCGCAGGATCCAGCTTCCGCGGGGCATGTCGTCGGGGAAGTCCGCGACCAGCCGCGACTCGCCGGCGAGATAGCGGCTCGGGAGCGAGTGCCACCCGCCGCCCGCGCCCGAGCGCCAGGAGATGCTCCCACCGGCCACGCCCGAGTAACGATCGGCCACCGGCACCTCGATCCGAGCCGGATCGTCTTCGGACGGCTCGACGAAGTACCCGGTCGGCGGAACGTTGTCGAACTTCAGTGCCACCTCGGCCGAGTGGCGCTCATCCGAGTTCCCGGCCTGATCGGCCAGCCAGACCCTGACCCGGTACTCGCCCGGCCCCGGCACCCGGATGCCATCGATCCGAGTCGTCGCGGCCCGGCCCCACGGCCCGCCCGCATACTCGCCCGGTCCGCTCAGGCGGAAGAAGCTCGAAGCGATCGGCGAGGCGGCTCCCTGCTCGGGATTGGCCCAACTCAGGCCAAAGCCGTTGCTCCGGTGCCAGCCCTCGCCCCCGGTCACGGTCAGGGACCGTGGCGCCGCCGGCGGGTTGTTGTCCACCCGGATCGTGCGGTCCGGGGTGCAGCCGGAGCCGCCGGCGAAATCGAAGGCGCAGTGACGCAGCCTGTGCGGGCCGTCGGCCAGCGCCCGCGTGTCGATCGTCTGGGAGCCGCTCGCCGCGGTGGGGCAGGGCTGCATCTTGGTTCCGCGCCACTGCCCGGAGATCAGCCGCTTGGCGCAGCGCATCTCGGAGCTGGCCCGCAGCGCACCATCGATCAGCGTCCAGGCGAAGCGAAGGCCGGAGCCGGTGTCCCGGTTCGAGAAGCTCAGCGCCCGGGGGCCGCGCTGCCAGGCGGAGCCGGCCAGGGCGCCGCTGACCTGGGCGGTGGGCCTGACCGCGTCATCGATCGAGATGGTCAGCGACCGGACCCCGGCGAGGATGGTCCCGTTCACGGGGCAGTTCTTGCTCGACGGGCGGCGGCAGGCGAGCCTCGATTCGAAAGCCCGGGCGTAGGGCGAGAAGCCGTGCCAGAAGTCCCGCTTGGTCCCGTCGCTCGTGTCGAGCTCCAGAAACGGGCTGAAGCTGCCGTTCTGAGGCACCCCGCCGAGCCGGTGCTGGAAGCCGTCACGCAGGTACTGCCAGCGCTGACCGTGGACGTTGACGATCCCGGTCCCGTTCGGTGCCTGCCAGCGCCAGGAGGCGAACTTCGTGCCGCCCACCCCTCTGGCCGATCCCTTGACCTGGCTGATCAGGTGGACGCCATCGAACGCGTCGGCCGAGTCGGGGGTCTGGCAGTAGCTGCTCTTGCCGAACTTGTCGGCGCTGGAGTCGAACCAGCCGGCGTCCTGGCCGACGTGCCAGCCGCACTGGGCAACCACGTATCTGGCGGCCGCGGCGCCGTCGGTGGCAGCCACGGCGGAGATCGCGAAAAGGGCGAAAGCGAGCAGGATCACCGCCAGGGCGGCGAAACGATTTCGGAATGCCATTCTGGGCTCCTCGGTCGGGGTCATCTGCCCCCATAAGCCCCCGGCGCCGGAAACTCTCCCCCCTGCGGCCCCGTAGGGACGGCCGAGAGCTCCGCTCTGCCAGAATCAGGCCATGTCCCTCCCGACCGAAGATCAGATAAAGGAGAAGCTGACGGCGGTCATCGACCCGGAGCTTCGCCGCAACATTGTCGAGCTCGGCATGGTCCGCAGCATCGAGATCAAGGACGACGGCCAGGTCAACGTGACCGTCTCGCTGACCACCCCCGGCTGTCCGATCCGCTCCCACTTTCAGGAAGCCGTGGTCAAGCAGGTTTCCTCCCTCGACGGTGTGACCGGCGTCGGCGTCGGCTTCGACGTGCTTTCCGACCAGGAGAAGGCCGGGCTGCGCGACACCCTCGGGCGCGGCAAGCTCCCCGAGGGCGCGCTGGCCGAGGTCAAGAACGTGATCTGCGTCGCCTCCGGCAAGGGCGGGGTCGGCAAGTCGACAATGACCGCGAACCTCGCCGCCGCGCTCCAGGCCCAGGGCCAGAAGGCCGGCGCCCTGGACTGCGATGTGTACGGCTACTCGATCCCCCGCATGCTCGGGGTCAATCAGAAGCCGGAGGTCAACGGCGACCGCAAGATCCTGCCGCCGCCGGCTGAATCTGGCGTCAAGACGATGTCGATCGGTTACTTCGTCGAGCAGAACTCCGCCGTCGTCTGGCGCGGCCCGATGCTCCACAAGGCGATCCAGCAGTTCCTCGAGGATGTCGCCTGGGGCGATCTCGACTACCTGCTGCTCGACCTGCCCCCCGGCACCGGCGACATCGCGATGACCCTCGCGCAGCTGCTGCCGCAGGCGAAGATCGCGATCGTCACCACGCCGCAGCCGGCCGCCCAGTCGGTCGCCCGGCGCTCGGCCGAGATGGCCGCGAAGGTCGACCTCGAGGTGATGGGAATCATCGAGAACATGGCCGGCTTCACCACCCCGACCGGCGAGACTTTCCAGGTCTTCGGCGAGGGCGGTGGCCAGCTGCTGGCCGACGAGCTCGAGGTGCCGCTGTTCGGCAGCGTGCCGCTCTCCGAGGAGCTCCGCGAGCACGCCGACGTCGGCAACCCGCTGGCGGTCGCCCAGCCGGATTCACCCGCCGGTCAGGCGATCAACGAGATCGCCCGCAAGATCATCGCCGCCTCGCCTCGCGAGCTGCCGATGATCCAGACGGTTCAGGCGACCGCGACCGAGCCGCCGAAGATGGGTGCCAACGCCCGCGAACTTCCGATGGTTTAACCGAAGTCGGGCGGGGTCCGACCCGCCCTCCCAGGCTAACCCGCCGGCCCACGAGATCCAAGAATGGATGGGCCGGCTCCGGTTGGTGGCGATACCCGCGCGGTTAGGCGTTTTGGAAGTACTGGGCGTTTTTCTCGGCGAAGTGGGCCCACTCGGCGGGGAGCTGATCCTCGGCGAAACAGGCGTCGACCGGGCAGGCCTCGACGCAGGCGTCGCAGTCGATGCACTCGTCGGGATCGATGTAGAGCATCTCCGCCTCGGCGTAGCCGGGCTCATCGGGGGTCGGGTGGATGCAGTCAACCGGGCACACCTCGACGCAGGAGTTGTCCTTCTGTCCGATGCAAGGCTCTGCGATGACGTAACTCATGGCGCCCATATTAGAGGCTGACTTGGTCCAACCCCGTGCTCGTCGGGCTCTAGACTCCGCCCGGTGATTCTTCTTACCGGCGCAACAGGATCGCTCGGCTCGCGGCTTCTGCCCCGCCTGATCGAGGATGGCCATCAGGTGCGCTGCCTGGTCCGCGAGCCCCGCAAGCTGGGAGCCCACCGGGTCGATGTCCAGATCACCATGGGCGACCTGCGTGAGCTGCGCGACCCGTACATGCTCCGGCAGGCGATGCGAGGGGTCGACACGGTGATCCACCTCGCCGCCTCGATCCGCGATCAGCCTCCCTATCCGGTCGAGGAGCTGAACGGGCTGGCCACTGTTCGTCTACTCGAGGCCGCCGAACGGGCTGACGTGAAGCGATTCGTCTTCTTCAGCGCGCTCAACGCCTCCTCGGTCCAGCGGACCCGTTTCTTCCGGGCCAAGTGGGTGGCCGAGCAGGCGGTCGCGAACTCGAAGCTCGACTCGACGATCTTCCGCCCCTCGATCGTCTTCGATCACTCCGATCCTTGGATCACGCTGCTCCGACGCTTCTCGTTCCTGCCGGCGATCCCGGTCTCGGGCAACGGCAAATCTCGCTACCAGCCGGTCTGGGCCGACGACGTCGCCCGTGCGGTAGAGCGCTCGCTGAAAGAGGACGGTCCCGGCGACCACCTGTATGAGGCGGCCGGGCCGGAGACGATGACCTACGCGGAGATGGCCGAACTGGTCGGCCGGCTGGCGGGCCGCCCGCGGCCGGTCGTCCGCATCCCGCTGCAGCTCGTCTGGCTCGGTCTCACCGCGATCCACAAGCTGGTCGGCGAGAACGCCTTTGCCACCTGGCAGGAGGCCGAGTTGATGCGAGTCTCGATGGTCTCGAAGCAGGGCACCGCCGACCTGGAGTCGCTCGGCATCGAACCCCGCAGCATGGCCGACGTGCTCGGCAACTCCTGACTCCTTCCCCGCGAGATCCAGAAATTGGTTCTATGCGAGCCACTTTCTCGATCTCACTGAGCCGGTTCGCCCGGCCTGTTACTGATTGGGCATGGTCGCAACGCTCAAATGGCTGGGTGCGCTGCTGCTCGCCGCCCTGATCGTCGTCGCCGCCGGCGTGCTCGGTCCCCGCCTGGCCGGCACGACCGAGGTCTCGACCGAGTTCGGTCAAGTCGCGATCAAGCTGGAGCCGTCGCTCCACGGCGGGATGGAGGGCTACGTGCCGGTCGCCGACTGGGGCCTGCGGTTCGAGGGACCGTCGGTGCCGTTCAAGGTGAGGGCCGAGCTCAGGTCCCTGAACCGCGAGGCCCTGCTCCGCACCGCGGACGGCGACCAGAGCGTGATCGACGCGACCGAAGCCGAGCTCCGTGACGGCGCCCGGAACGCGGTGCTGCGCAACCTGGCCTGGTCGCTCGCCGTCGCGCTCGCCCTGCTTCTGCTCGCGGCGCTGCTCTGGCGGTCATTGCGGCCTCGCTGGGCACTGCCGCTGACCGGTCTGGCCATCTTCGTGGTCGCCACCGTCGCGATGGGCCTTCTCGCCCGCTCGACGGTGGACCGCAACTCCTTTGACAACCCGACCTTCTTCGCTTCCGGGAGCGAGCTGAAGCGGATCCTCGAGGTGATCGACAAGTCGGACGTCGAGAGTCCCTACGGCTCGGAGTTCGAGAGCATCGTCCGCAGCATCGGCGCCGTGCTCGCGACCGGCGGAGAGCCGGAAGCGGCCCGGAAGGAGATGTATCTCGGGTCGGACCTCCACGCGAACCCACTGGTGATCCGGCCGGTCTCCCGGCTGGTCGGTGATCAGCCGGTCCTGATGACCGGCGATTTCGGCCAGCGAGGCAGTCCGGCCGAGTCGGCCCTGCTCGCACCGCGAGTCGCGGCGCTCGGCCGCCGGGTCGTCGCGGTCTCCGGCAACCATGACTCCGCCGCGCTGATGCGCAAGCTGGCGGACGCCGGCGTGACCGTGCTCGATCGCAGGGGAACGCTCCGGCCTGACGGCACCTTCAAGCCTCCGCCGGTGATCGACGTGGATGGCGTGTCCGTGGCGGGCTGGGCCGACCCGCTCGAGTACGGCGGCGACAACCCGCTCGGCGACCGCGCGGTCACGCTCGGCGATCTGGACGATCCCGAAGCCGTCGCTTCCCGCTGGATCAGCGGAATGCTCCGCTGGTTCGACTCGCTGTCGAACAAGCCCGATGTCCTCATGATCCACCAGGAGTCGTTGGGGACCATCTTCGCCGAGGCGCTGGAGAAGGCCGGCTACAGCGAGCCGCTGACCATCGCGACCGGCCACACCCACGAGCAGAAGCTGGAGAAGATCGGCTCGATCGTGGTCGTCAACCCGGGCACGATCGGCGCCGGCGGTGCGTTCGATGCCGGCGAACAGGAGATCGGCCTGGCCCATCTCCGCTTCGATGCGGACGGCTCGCTCCGCTCGGCCGAGTTGATCTCGGTCGAGCCGTTCTCCGGCGCCGCCCGCGCGACGCGAATCGTGATCGACAGCCTCTGCCCCGAGGAAAAACGCTGCTCGGCGGTAATTCCCGACCAGATGGTGACCGAGTGAGGGACCGCAACGCCGGCGTCCGTAGGCTGTTCCAGAAGAAGTGAAGCCTGCCCATCGGCTGATCCCTCTCGCCTTGCTCGCCCTTCTGGTCCTGGTCTCCCCCGCCCAGGCAGGGAACGTTTTCGGGCCTCATCTCGGCAAGAAGCTGACCGGGGTGAGCGACAACGGCACCCTGGAAGGGTTCACGAACTTCGCCGACGCGACCGGCAAGCACCCGGCGGTGCTGCAGACCTTCCACCCCTGGGGCAACGGGCTCGAGCTCGCCTACCGGCGCTGGCAGAACGCGGAAGCGATGCCGATGCTCCACATCTCGACCGCCGATGACGAGACCCGGGCCGAGCTGATCACGCCACAGGACATCGCGCGCGGGTTCGGTGACGCGTACCTGATCGAGATCAACCGCTTTTTCGCGGAGAAGAACCAGCGGGCTTTCATCCGGCCGCTCGGCGAGCCGAACCGCTGCCTCAACCCGTACACCGCGGTGACCTGCTCCGGCCAGCGGCGAGGCGGCGCTCACACGACCTACTGGTACCGCAAGGCGTTTCAGCGGATCGCCCTGATCACCCGCGGAGGCCTCCCGGCCGACAATCTCGATCGCCGCCTGAACCGGCTGAGGATGCGCAAGGTGAACTGGGGCGAGGCGGTCCGACCGACCCGCCTGGCCGCCGCGCCGCTCTCGATCATCTGGAGCGCGCTGCCGGCCGGCTCACCCCGAGCGAAGGGCAACTGGCCGGGCAACTACTGGCCCGGCGCGCAGTTCGTGGACTGGGCCGGGGTCGACTTCTACTCGGACTATCCCCACTGGCGCGACCTGAACCGCTTCATGCGCGGCAAGGCCTGGCGGGGCAAGCCGGTCACTCTCACCGAGTGGGGCGTGGCGGGATCCGACAATTTCACCTTCGTCCGCCAGCTCTTCCACTGGATGAACAAGCGGCCGCGGATCAGGATGTTCGTCTACTACCGCGGCTTCGGCGGCCTCGAGGACCGGTACAACCCATACAACTACCCGACCTCACTGCGGGTCCTGAAGAACAAGCTGAAGAACCCGGCGTACGTGCCCTACGCCTACCTTCACCCGCGGCCCTGACGGGCCTTCAGCTTCCGGGCCTTGAGCACCGCCCGACCGGCGTCGACCCTGCGGCCGGTGACGGTCTTCTTCTTGAGGGAGGGCATCTTTCGGCCGGTCCGCAACACGACTCGCTTCAGCTTGACCCCGGTCAGTTTCGGGTAGACCGCGCGGGCCAGCGCGGCGACCCCGGCGACGTGGGGCGAGGCCATCGAGGTTCCTTCCAGCTGCCGGTACATCCCGCCCGGCGGCATCTGCTTGACGCAGGTGAGGTCGATCGAACTCATCCGGACCAGCGGTTCGGGTGATTTGGTGCCGCCGGAGCGGTAGAGCACGCGAAGCTCGACCAGCGGGTTGCCGCCGGCCTCCGGCAGGTAGAAGCTGTGGTCGGCCTCCTCGATCGTCATCTCATCGGCCTTCATCCCGTTGGCCGCGTCGATCCAGGCCCCGTCATCGATCCGGTACTGGACCGTGATGGTCTGGTTGCCGCTCAACATTCCCGCAAGCGAGGCACCGGCGCGGCAGTAGCGCATCTCTCGCAGGTCGAAGCTCTGGCCGGGCCGGGCCCAGGCCTGGCCCGCTTTGCCCTGATACCGAAGCTCCGGCATTCCACCGGCGGAAGCCTCGACCCAGCCGCTGGCCCGCCAGCCATCGAGCCCGTCGCGGAAGAAGACATCATCGAGGGGAAACACCTTGTTGATCCAGGTGCTGGCGATGAACTGGCCGGGCGCGGCGATGTCGACCGTACGCCGGCCCCAGTTGGTGAAGTACGGCAGCTTGCCCTTCGGGTCGATCGCCGCGACGCAGATCATGTTCCGGATCCGCGCCGAACAGGGCCACTCCTTCGCCCGATCGTTGTTGCTGGACTCATTGCCGGCCGCGGTGACGAACAGCATCTTGGGGTAGCGCCGGATCGCGTCGATCACGACCCGGTTCGCCGAGTAGGGGTCGCCGGGCTCGGAGCCGATGCTCATGTTGACCACGCGGACTCCCTTGCGCCCCGCGTAATCGATCGCCGCCGCCATGTCATCCGCCTCGCATTCACCGGTCGCGCTGCAGACCCGGAGGGCGACCAGCCGTGTGCGCCAGTTGACCCCGACCACCCCCAGGCCGTTGTTGCCGACCGCCCCGATCGTGCCCGCCACGTGGGTGCCGTGACCGTGCGGGTCGTCCCATGCCTCGGGATCCGTCGGCCCGCCCGGGTACGTCGGAGCGAAGTTGCGACTTAGGCGCCGGTCGAGGTTCCGGTTCAGGTCGGGATGATCGCTGGCGATGCCGGAGTCGATCACGCCGACGGTGTACTTGCCGCCGGTCCGCAGGCGCCAGGCCTTCCAGGCGCCGCTGTCGATCCCCCGGATCCCGAATCCGGTCACGTCCGGGGTGTCATAGACGTTCTGCGCGCGGTTGCGGAGGCCCCAGAGCTGGCCGAACATCGGGTCGTTGGGAATCGACTTGAGCCGGTAGATCCAGTTCGGCTGCGCGTAGGCGACGTCACCTCGTGCTCCGAGCCGCGCCACGGCGCCGGCTACCGTCTCTCCGGGTTCCAGTTCGAGCAGCCGCACGTCCGGCAGCCGGCCGACCGGCCTCGCCGATTCGACCCCGGGCAGGTTCGCCGCGGCAAAATGGGGCGCGTCGGCCCGCAGCGAGACGATCACCTCGCCGGGCACGTAGCCCGCGCGGGCGAAGGCCGGCAGGAGCAGGCAGGAGAGGATGACCGTCAGTACGAATGTCCCACCCCGGCGACTCAACACAGAGCAAGGATAGTCGTGGCGTCAAGCCGCCAGGTAGTCCCGGACCCGGTCGGCTTCCGCTTCCAGTGCTTTCTCCACCCGCCTGTCGAGGCCCCCGAACGGGGTCAGCTCGATCTCCCCGCCCGGCATGGTCCAGGTGCCGACGATCCGGCCGCCGGCCAGGATGGTCGGCCGAAAGATCCCGTTGGTGGTGACGACCTGACGCGCCTCATCGTCGGGGATCAGCCACTCCCGGGACTCCCAGCCATGCAGGATCGGATCGAAGGCGCCGAGCAGCCGAGTCGGTGGATCACCTTCGGGTTCCGCGCGCCCCTCGAGATCGACCAGGATCTCGGATCCGCTTTTCTCCTCGATCAGCTCGCCCGCGATCGCCTTCAATCCTCTCCGCGCCTGGCCCAGTGGCACCCCGGCCCATTTCGCCAGATCCCGATCGCTCGCGGGCCCGTGGCCGGCCAGGTACCGCCGGGCCAGCTCGGCCAGCGCCTCGTCCCGGTCAAACTCCGGCAGGCCGCCGAGCCACTGTTCGGCCAGGGCGAACTTGTGGTCCCCGTCGACCACCGGCCCGCGCAGGATCGTGTCCCGGATGGTCGTGAACAGGAGAATGTGGACCATCCCCTGACCGGCGGTCGGCACCCCGGCCGACTCGAGCAGCTCGCGGAGCTCCTCCCGTCCCTTCGGTCCTTCCCGCAGCGCCTCGACGATCAGGTCCGCGCCCCGCTCGGCCTGGTTCGGGCTGACCCCCTCCTGCTTCAACCTCGTCTTGTTCGATGTCGCGAGCCGGGGAACCGTCAGAGCGTGGAGCCAGGGGAAATCCTCGCGCCCGACCAGATGCAAGGTTCCCCGGTTCAGCCAGGAGACCACCAGTGATCTGTCTTCGGTCAAAGCCCGATCGACATCGGTGGCCACGAGTCCCTGCGAACGCGACCGGATCGCCAGGCGCATCCCCCGCCCGTCCTGGGCCTGCACCGCCAGCAGCCGACCGACCACCTCTTCCGGAGATCTGAACCCGTCACCGGTCAGCCCCTGCGCATCCAGCCTCTCACGCAACACGGAACCCAGACTACTTGTGGCGCGCCGCCTGCAGAGGCGATCGAGGTAAGGATAGTTGGCAACTATTGCCAACTATCCTTATTTCGTTTTGCAACGGAAAGGGCCCCGGGGTTTCCCGGGGCCCTTTTCGTTGAGGCCGGAGCCTCGACAGGTCGGTGACCTGCTTACATCATGCCGCCCATTCCGCCCATGTCGGGCATCGCGGGGGCGCCGGCGCCGCCTTCCTCCGGCGGCTCGGCGATGATCGCCTCGGTCACCAGGATGTTCTTGGCGATCGACGCGGCGTTCTGGAGCGCGGAGCGCGTGACGACGGTCGGGTCGAGCACGCCGGCTCCGACCATGTCGCCGTACTCGCCGGTGGCGGCGTTGAGGCCCTCACCGGTCTTGAGCTCGCGGACCTTGTTGACCACGACCGAACCCTCGAGACCGGAGTTCTCGGCGATCTGCCGGACCGGCTCCTCGAGCGCGCGGTGAACGATGCGGGCACCGGTCTGCTCGTCGGCGTCCTCGAACTTCTCGACGTCGAGCGCGGCCTGAGCGTTCAGGAGGGCGACACCGCCACCCGGGACGATGCCCTCTTCCAGCGCCGCACGGGCAGCCTGGAGAGCGTCCTCGACGCGGTGCTTCTTCTCCTTCATCTCGGTCTCGGTGGCAGCGCCGACCTTGACCACGGCAACGCCGCCGGCCAGCTTGGCGAGGCGCTCCTGGAGCTTCTCGCGGTCGAACTCGGAATCGGTGTTCTCGATCTCCGACTTGATCTGCTTGATCCGGCCCTTGATCGCGTCGGCGTCACCGGCACCGTCGATGATGGTGGTGGTGTCCTTGGAGACGACCACGCGACGGGCCTGGCCGAGCTGGGTCAGCTGGGTGTTCTCCAGCTTGAGGCCCATCTCCTCGGTGATCACCTCACCGCCGGTCAGGATGCCGATGTCCTCGAGCATGCGCTTGCGGCGGTCGCCGAAGCCCGGCGCCTTGACCGCGACACCGGTGAAGGTGCCACGCAGCTTGTTGACCACCAGGGTCGCCAGGCACTCGCCCTCGACGTCCTCGGCGACGATCAGCAACGGCTTGCCGCCCTGCATGACCTGCTCGAGCACGGGGAGGATGTCCCGGACGGAACCGATCTTCTGGTTGGCGATCAGGACGTACGGCTCCTCGAGAACGGCCTCCATGCGGTCCTGGTCGGTGACCATGTAGGGCGAGATGTAGCCCTTGTCGAACTGCATGCCCTCGGTGAACTCGAG
>JBIQLL010000035.1:0-26051 GCA_044464425.1 Solirubrobacterales bacterium
CCGCGATGACGCCTTCAAGCGCCTCGGTGACACCAACCTCGCCGACCGCAAGATCCAGGGCAGCAGCCCGGACGTGGACGTCGAGGCCTGGTGTGACGTGGACAATCCGGCCGCCCCGAGCTGCGGCGACAATTACCCGGGCCGCACCGAGCCGGAGGATTTCGACCCGGATCAGCCGATCACTTCACCGGCCCCCGGGACCGACATCAAGCGCACGGTCGTCGGCTACATCCGCAACGTTCCGTGCTACCTGGATCAGGACGGGTGCCCGGCCGGCTCGAAGTTCAGCTTCGATTCGAACGGGAACCTGACCTGGAACAGCAGCTACACGATGGACGTTCCGTTCCGGTGCGTCATCCCGATGTCCGCCGTTGCCGGTGGCACAGTCCACCCCGGCGGGACCGGCACCTACGGTCACGGTCTGCTCGGGACCCTGAGTCAGATCAACTCGGCGGTCGAGGCCGCCAACCAGAGCAACGCGACGTTCTGCGCCGCGAACTGGGACGGCTTCTCGGAGCTGGACATCCTGACGATCATTCAGTCGCTACGAAACATGTCCAACTTCAACAAGGCCGCCGACCGCATGCAGCAGGGGTTCGTGAACTTCATGTACCTGCAGCGTGCGATGGCTCACCCGGATGGCTTCGCTGACAAGGCGGCCTTCACGATCGATCCCGACGGAGCTGGCCCAGAGCCGGCCGAGTCGGTGATCGACACCAGTGATTTCCCGAATACCCGCGGCCAGTACTACGGGATCAGCCAGGGCGGCATCATGGGCGGCGCGCTCACCGCGCTTTCGCCTGACGTCGACCGCGGCGTGCTCGGAGTACCCGGCATCAACTACTCGACCCTGCTCCGCCGCTCGGTGGACTCGGACGAGTACTTCAAGATGCCGGGAGTCGGCCTGTACGCGAACTACCCGGATCTCGCCACACGCCCGGTGCTGCTCTCTCTGATGCAGCTCCTCTGGGACCGTGGCGAAGGCAACGGTTACGCGCACAACATGACCGACAAGCCGCTGGAGAACACCAATCCGCACGAGGTCCTGCTTCAGCTCGCGCTCGGTGACCACCAGGTCACCAACTTCGCGGCCGAGGTCGAGGCCCGGACGATCGGTGCTCTGCGGTACTCGCCGACTCTGAAGCCCCAGCGGACCTGGGATCTGGATTACGAGGCGCTGCCTCCGACCAGCACGTTCCCGTCCGGCCCGAACGAGAGCTTCATGGTCTACTACGACGGTGGCCCGACGGACTTCGTCGGCAACCTCGACCCCGGCACCGCGGTGCCGCCGCTCGAGAACGTGCCGCCGCGTCCCGAGTGGGGCTACGGCGAGGATCCGCACGGATTCCCCCGTCGCGCTCCCGACGCCAACGCTCACATCAAGTCGTTCTACGAGAACGGCACGATCGACAGCTGCGAGGTGACGACTCCGTCACCGGGCGACGCGTACTGCTACTCCAACGGCTGGGACGGCACGAGCGGCCTGTAACCAACCGGCAGCAAGAGCAACCGAAAACGGGGCCCGATCCGGGCCCCGTTTTCGTTGCATGATCCGGGTCCCGCTGCCCCGCCTCATGCAGTGAAAAGACCGGCCCCCTCAGGCCGGTCTTTTCGTCTGCACCTCTCTCCTCAAAACTCCCTCGCCATATTGCTCCGGAGTCCCCCTCCCCACTCTTGACAGAAGCAACGTCGTCTGTGTGACGGGGATCACACTATAGAGGAAAGTTACGAATGATGCGTTGTCGTCAAGACAACCTAAAGAGGCTCAGATGAAGAGCAGCTCTTTGGTGACCGAGCTGAGGTTCTGGTCGACTCCGTCGGCGCCGACCACGACCAGATCCTCGATCCGGACGCCGGTGGCACCGGAGACGTAGATGCCCGGCTCGACCGTCACGACCTCGCCGGCGATCAGCTCGTCCTTGCTGCTCGGCCCGAGCCGCGGAGCCTCGTGGATCTCGAGGCCGACGCCGTGCCCGAGGCCGTGCCCGAAGTTGTCGCCGTAACCGGCCTCCTTGATCACGTCGCGAGAAACCTGGTCTACCTCGGTCCCGACCGCGCCGGCCCTGACCGCGGCGAGGCCGGCTTCGTTCGCACGCAGCGTGATCTCGTAGATCTCTCGGGAAAGCTCGTCCAGCTCGCCTTCCTCGCCGGTCGCGAAGGTCCGGGTGCAGTCGGAGCAGTAGCCGTCCAGCCGCACGCCCATGTCGATCGTGACCAGCTCACCGCGGCCGATCTCCCGGGGACCGGGCTCGGCGTGCGGCGAGGCGCCGTTCGGCCCGGAGGCGACGATCGGGGGAAAGGACGGCTCGGCCCCTTGCTCACGCATCCAGCCGGTCAGCCAGGCGTCGACCGCGGCTTCGGTCTGCCCAGCCAGGCCGCGTTCGATCAACAGCCCGTAGAGCTCGTCGGTCATCCGGGCGGCCGCGGCCACGCGCTCGATCTCGTCGGCGTCCTTGACCCGGCGAAGCGACTCGACCCGTCCCCCGGCCTCGACCAGCTCGACGCCTTCCGCGGCGTCCCGGAGCTGGTTGGCGGTGCGGACCGTGACCTGGTCGTCCTCGAATCCGACCCGGCCCTGGAGCCGGGAAGCGAGACCTTCCAGCCACTGCCCGGAGACGATCTCGGTCTCCCAGCCTTCGATCCCGGCCGCCCGTTCGGCGTAGCGGAAGTCGGTCAGGAAGAGGCGTCGCCCCGGTGAGACGAGGCAGGCGCCGTTGGTCCCGGTGAAGCCGGTCAGGTACTCGACGTTGACCAGGTTGGTGACCAGCAGCGCGTCAACCGGTGAATCGTCGCGGCCCGCGGTCTCGAGCAGCCCGGTCAGCCGGTCGGCGCGCGCGGTCATCGGATCGCTCATGCGTCGAGCCGCTCCGCGAGCAGGGTCAGCGCCTCGTGGTAGCCGTCGACCCCCTTGCCGGAGATCTTGGCCTCGACCAGCCCGTCGAAGACGGAGATCTTGCGCCACTCCTCACGGTTCTCGACGTCCGACAGGTGGACCTCGACGGTCGGCACAGGGTCGACCGCGAGCGCGTCGCCGATCGCCCGGCTGTAGTGCGTCCAGGCGCCGGCGTTCACCACGGCCGCGTCGGCCGTCTCGCTGACCCGGTGCAGGTAGCCGCAGAACTCCGCCTCGGAGTTGGACTGGAAGAAGATCGGCTCCAGGCCGAGATCACCGGCCCAGCCGCCGATCCGGTACTCGAGCTCGGACAGGCTGAGGCCGCCGTAGAGCTCGGGGTCGCGCCGTTCGAGCACGTCGAAGTTGACCCCGTGCAGCACGGCGACCCGGTTGTTGACCGGACTCACGCGTCGCTCCCGCGGGCCGCCGGAACTCGCCTCACGGCAGCAGCTCCTCGACCGAGGCGAGGATCGCCGCATCATCCACCGGCCGGTCGATCAGGGGATGTCCGGGAACTTCCAAGAGGACGAAGCCTACCCCGCGCGCGGTCTTCTTCTTGTCGAACTGCACCGCATCGACCACGGACCCCGGGTCTATACCGGGGTCGAGCTCGACCGGCAGCCCGTGGCGGAGGTTCCATTCCCGCACCCGCTCGCGGAGCCGGTCGGCGCCGGAGAGTCGCAGCGCGGCCAGCAGGCCGAGGGCGATCGCCTCTCCGTGCCGGTAGCGCTGATAGGCGGTGACCGACTCGATCGCGTGGCCGACGGTGTGCCCGAGATTGAGCTGGGCCCGCAGGCCGGTGTCCCGCTCGTCGGCGGCGACCACCGCGCACTTGTAGCGGGCGCAGGCGAAGACCAGATCGGCCCGGGCCAGGATCTCGCCCGGCTGGAGTGCCGCGACTTCCTCCCAGAGCCCTCCTCCGGCCAGCAGGGCCGTCTTCACGACCTCGGCCATGCCGGCGGTCAGCTCGGCTTCCGGCAGGGTCGCGAGGGCGTCGACGTCGCTGACCACGACCGAGGGGAGGTGGAACGCGCCGACGTAGTTCTTGCCTTCCGGCAGGTCGACCCCGGTCTTGCCCCCGTAGGCGGAGTCCACCTGGGCGACCAGGGTGGTCGGAACCTGGACCACCGGGATCCCCCGCTGGTAGGTGTGGGCGGCGAACCCGCCGAGGTCGCCGACCACGCCGCCCCCGAGCGCGACCAGCCGGTCCGACCGGGTCACCCCGGCCCGAGCCATCTCCCGCAGCGACTCGTCGAGCTGGGCCACGGTCTTGGCGCTTTCGCCCGGCGGCATCGTGACCGTGCCGGCGAGCTCGCCGAGCCGGTCGCCGTAGAGCGGGCCGACCGAAGCATCGGTGAAGCAGAAGGAACGGCCGGAGCCCGGCAGGGCCGGTGAGCCCGGCGCGAAAAGGGCCGAGCCGAGCAGCTCACGGCCCACGTAGACCGGGTACTCGCCGCCGGAGCTTTCCGCCCAGAACATGCGGGTGCCCTCGGGCAGCGACTCGAGGATCCGGACCGACCCGTAAGCGCGGTCCCAGATCCGCCTTGCGACCCCGGGCAGGATCGCGTCGGCTACCGAGTCGTACAGTTCCTGACGCCGCTCGAAGAGCGCGCGGAAGGCGGCCTCGTCACGGGCCAGGGGCCGCTTCGAGTTGCGGACCCGCCGCCAGGCGGAGTCGGCGTTGAGCTCGAGCCAGACGACCGTGTGGCCGTCGACCGCCAGCACCTCCCGGATCGCCTCCGACTCCACCGCCCCGCCGCCGAGCGCCAGGACGTCGATGGTCGGATCCTCGAGGGCGCTGATCACTACCTCGCGCTCGAGCGCGCGGAAGGCGGCCTCGCCGTCCTCTTCGAAGATGCGGGAGATCGGCCGTCCGGCCTTCTCCTCGATCAGGGAGTCGGCGTCAACCGAGTAGAGGCCCTGCGCGGCGAGTTCGACCAGGGCCGTCGACTTGCCGGCGCCCATGAACCCGACCAGGCAGATCATCGCCAGCCGATTCGCTCTTTGTAGGCCTCGATCGCGGCCAGCACGTCGTCCATGTGATCGCCGCCGAACTTCTCGCGGTAGGTCTTGACCAGGGCGAGGCTGATCATCGCCTCGCCGACCACGGCCGCGGCCGGGACCACGGTCGAGTCGGTCCGTTCCTTGTGCGCCTTGGCCGGCTCCTTGGTCGCGGTGTCGACCGAGCGCAGCGGCTTGGTCATGGTCGAGATCGGCTTGATCGCGGCCCGGACCGAGAGCGGCATACCGTTGGTCATGCCGCCTTCGAGGCCGCCGGCGTGATTGGTCTCGCGGTAGTAGCCGCGCTCCTCCGAGTAGAAGATCTCGTCGTGGGCGCCCGAGCCGGGCCGGCCGGCGACGTCCCAGGCCTGGCCGATCGAGACGCCCTTGATCGACTGGATCGAGCAGATCGCCTGGGCGAGGCGGCCGTCGAGGCGGTCCTCCCAGGAGATGTGCCCGCCGAGCCCGGGAACCAGCCCGAAGACCCGCACCTCGAAGGTGCCGCCGAGGCTCTCGTTCTGCTTGCGCAGCACATTGATCTCCTCGACCATCGCGGCCGAGGCCTCGGGGTCGAGGCAACGCACGGGGTCATCATCGATCCCGTCGAAATCCGCGACCGTCACGTCTTCCCGCTCCGGGGCGACGACCGAGCCGATCCGCGTGACATGGCTGCGCACGGTGACTCCCACTGCGGTCAGGAAGGCCCGAGCGATCGCGCCGGCAGCGACCCGGGCCGCGGTCTCGCGGGCGCTGGCCCGCTCGAGGATCGGCCGCAGGTCGTCGTGCTTGTACTTCCACATCCCAACCAGGTCGGCGTGGCCGGGCCGCGGCATGGTGACCGGGGGGATCTCGCCCTCGATCGGCCAAGGGTTCATCCGCTCGTCCCAGTTCTTGTAATCCCGGTTGGCGACCAGGGCAGCGACCGGCCCGCCCATGGTGAAGCCGTGGCGGACCCCGGCCCGGATCTCGACCGTGTCGGTCTCGATCTTCATGCGGCCGCCCCGGCCGTGGCCGAGCTGGCGGCGGGCCATGTCCCGATCGAGCGTCTCCCGGTCCAGTTCGAGGCCGGCCGGAAGTCCTTCGACGATGGTGACGAGGCCCGGCCCGTGTGACTCGCCCGCGGTTGTGAATCGAAAACTCATCTGGAGTCCTAGGCTATTGACAACCGCATGCATGACGCTGTCTCAACCAACCCGGGGTCGGACCCCTGCACATGGCCGCTCGTCGACTGCTGATCCTGATGCTGATCCTGCTGGGGATCTCGTCGGTCATCGCGATCGCGCTCCCCAAGCCGGACCGCGACGATCCGACCTCCCAGGAATCGCAGACGACCGGTGAAACCGGGACGACCGGCGAGACCGCGATCGCCGGCGGGAACGGAGATCCCGACGAGCCCGAGGGCACCGGCGGCGACGAGGAAGCGAAGAACGGAGCGGCTGACGCGCCGGTTCGCCGGACGGTTGAGCTCGACGCAAGCGCGCCGGTCGCGATCAAAGCCCGGCCCGGTTCCCGGCTGATCCTGACTGTCAAGACGAAGGCGGGAGCCGAGGTCGAGATCGACGGATTGGGGCTGGCCGCTTTCGCCGACCCCTACGCCCCGGCGGTCTTCGACGTGATCCTCCCGTCCGAGCCCGGCAAGTACCGGGTCCGGGTCCCGGACCAGACGGCCAGCGCCGAGATCATCACCGACTCCTGAGCCTCGCCCTCCGGTGGGTCGGATTTCCGGCGCAGACGCCGGAAATCCGACCCACCGGGGATCAGGCTCGGGCGGCTGCCCTCATCACCTCGAGGTCGGGGCGCTCTCCGGTCCAGATCTCGAATGAGCGGGCGCCCTGGCGGACCAGGATCTCCAGCCCGTCCACGGTTCGGGAACCGGCAGCCTCGGCGGCCGCGATCAGGGTCCCCGGGGTCTCCCCGTAGACCATGTCGACCACGGTCTGCCCGGGCCGGAAGCCGCCGGGGTCGAGCGGCAGATCGGCCAGCCCGTCGCCTCCCCCCAACCCCGCGGCCGAGGAGTTGACGATCACGTCGAAGTGGCCGGGATCAATCTCACCGTGCTGATCTGGCGGGATCGCCTCGGCCCCGAGCTCGGCCGCGAGGCTCTCCGCCTTCGAGCGGGTGCGGTTCCAGAGGATCACCTTCAGGCCGGCCCCGGACAGGGCCCAGACCACCGCCCGGCCGGCCCCGCCTGCCCCGAGCACCAGCGCGCTCCGGCCGGCCAGGTCGCCGGCGGGCTCGTCCAGGGCATCGATCAGGCCGGGAGCGTCGGTGTTCTCGGCCGTGATCCGGCCTCCCTCGAAGCTCAGCGTGTTGGCCGCGCAGATCGCCGTGGCCGCCTCGCTCGCCTCGTCGGCCACCGCGAGAGCCGCTTCCTTGTGCGGGACCGTCACGTTCACACCCGCGAAATCACGGGCCGCGAGATCACGGACCAGTTCGGCGAACCGGTCCGGCTCCACGTCGATCGCCTCGTAGGACCAGTCCTCCAAGCTCAGTGCGGCGAGCGCGGCGTTCTGCATCGCCGGCGACCTCGAGTGCGAAACCGGGTGGCCGAGGACGGCAAGCCGGGAACCCATGGTCAAAACGTCCCGAAGGTCCGAGGGCTAGGCATCAGCATTCGGTCGGCGAGCCGCCGGCCGCTTCCTGGGCTTCCTGGTACTTCTGGACGTTCGCATTGTGCTCCTCCAGCGAGGAGGAGAACACGTGCTCTCCGCAGCCGCCGGGCTTCACCACGTAGAGCCAGACATCGGTCTTGGCCGGGTTGGCAGCCGCCTCGATCGAGGCCAGCCCCGGGTTGCCGATTGGCCCGGGAGGCAGCCCCTGGTTGGTCCTGGTGTTGTACGGCGAGTCGGTGGCCAGGTCGGACTCGGTCAGCGGCTCGGTCCAGTTGTCGAGCGCGAAGCGGATGGTCGCGTCGATGCCGAGCGGCTCGCCCATCTTGAGGCGGTTGTAGATCACCGCCGCGACCGTCCTGCGTTCCTTCGGCACCGCGACCTCGCGTTCGACCATCGAGGCGATCGTCAGCACGTCGTAGACGGTCAGGTTCTTCGACTTCGCGTACTTCATGTTGACCCCGGCGATGTTGTCCTTGAAGGCCGTGAGCTGCTGGCCGACCAGGTCCTCGACATCATCGCCCGGCTTCAACTCGTAGGTCGCCGGGAAGAGGAACCCTTCGAGGTTCTTGGCCCGTCCCTGGGCGCCGTACTCGTTCGGGTTGAAACCCTTGAATGACACCGTCGAGTCCATGTAATCGCCCGGTATCCCGGCCGCCTCGACCACATCCGCGGTTTCCGACCGGCTCAGCCCTTCCGGGATCGTGACCGTGATCGTGCGCTTCTGAGTGGTTCGGGTCAGCTCCTCGATCGCCGCCGAGTAGGACATGTTCTCGCGGAACCGGTGGATCCCGTGGTTGAGGTCGCTCCGCTTGCCGGAGAGGGTCGCCCGGACTTCGAACAGGGTCGAGTTGGAGATCACGCCCTTGTCGGCGAGCAGATCACCGATCTGGCCGACGCTGTCACCGGCCGGCACGTTGACCGCGAACAGCTCGCCGTCGCCGTCGCCCTTGAAGGGCTGAAAGAGGGCGAAGAGGAACCAGAGCACGACGATCAGCCCGACCGCGCCTACCGCCGCGGCGACGATGCGGCCGCTATGCGGCCCACGGGGCCCTCCGTCCCGGTTCCGGCCCCTTCCGCGAGGGCCACGTTCACCGCCCGAGCGTTCCCGCCGGCGCTTTCCTTCGCCGTTGCCCTTGCCCTGCTGGCGCTTCGCGGCCCGTTCCTGGCGGCGCAGCGCCCGCTCTACCGCCTCGGGATCGTTCGGATCGTGCTCCGGCAGGTCGTCGAACCAGCGGTCGGCCATCAGCCCGCCTCCCTCGATGCGGCCTGCAGGTAGCTCTCGAGCAGGTGAGCCGCGGCGATCGAGTCCTCGGCCGCGCCGGCGCCGGTGTCGCGCCGGGTCTGGGCGGCCATCCGGGTGGTGAAGCGCTCGTCCCAGGTCTCGACCGGCACCGCGACCGCTTCGGCAAGATCGGCGGCGAAGGTTCGAGTCAGTTCGGTCTGACCCGAGTCCTGCCCGGAAAGCGAAACCGGCAGCCCGACCACGATCTTCTCGACTTCACGCTCGGTCACGAGGCGGGCGACGTCGGCCACTTCCGATGGCTCGACCGCGGCGATCGGAGTCGCCAGGGTTCCGGTCGGATCGGAAATCGCGCAGCCGATCCTGGCCATCCCGTAATCCAGAGCCAGGATCCGCATCGGATCTAGATGGACTCCAGGTACTCGCGGGCGGCCGCCAGGGCATCGGCGACGCCCTCCGCGTTCTTGCCGCCGGCCTGGGCCATCTCGTCGCTGCCGCCGCCCCCGCCCCCGATCTTCGGGGCTGCTGCCGCGATCAGGTCCCGGGCCGAGGCCCGGCTCGCGTCCTCGCCGGTGAGCAGGGCAACCATGCCGACCTTGCCGGACCCGCTGTCCGCCCCGGCCAGGACGGCGGTCGTCCCGGAGGATCCCTGCACCTGTTTCGCGATCTGGAGGATCTCCTTCGGGTTCCCGATCGGCACTTCCGCAATCACGACCTCGAAGCTTCCGACCTTCCCGGCGGCCCCGGCGAGCTCCGAGGCGAGCTGGCCCTGCTGCTGCCGGGCGGCCTGTTTAGCTCCTTCGCTGGCCTTCGCCAGCTTGCCGGAGGCGTCTCGGGCCGCCCGGACCGGGTCGCGGGCGTCACCGAGCAGATGGCCGACCTCGTCGAGCTCGGAGGCCCGATCCCGGTACCAGTCGATCGCGTCCGGGCCGGTGATCGCCTCGATCCGCCGCACGTTGGCGGCCGAGGAGCTTTCGCCGGTGATCTTGAAGATCCCGATCTCGGCCGTGTTGGAGACGTGGGTGCCGCCGCAGAGCTCGCGGGAGACGTTCTCGACCTCGACCACGCGGACCAGGTCGCCGTACTTCTCACCGAAGAGGGCCATCGCCCCGAGCTTCTCGGCCTCGGGCTTCTCCATGATCATCCAGCGCACCGGGTCGCCGTCCTTGATCCAGCCGTTCACGCGATCCTCGACCCACTCGATGTCTTCCCGGGTCATCGCCTCGCCGTGGCTGAAGTCAAAGCGGAGCTTGTCGGGCCGGACCGAGGAGCCGGCCTGGTGGACGTGGTTGCCGAGCCGTTCGCGCAGGGCGGCGTGGAGCAGGTGCGTCGCGGTGTGGTTGCGCATGGTGCGGAACCGCGCGTTCCGGTCCACCACGGCCTCGACGGTAGCGCCCGCATCCGGCCAGGCCCCGCCCTCTCCGCTCGGTTTGAGCTCGAGCACCTGGTCCTCGCCGACCCGGATCACATCGGTCACCGAAACCTCGCCGCCGTTCCAGAGCAGGCGGCCCGAGTCGGCCGCCTGGCCGCCGCCCTCGGCGTAGAAGGGACTCTCCTCGAGCTTGGCCAGCGCGGTCCCGTCGACCGTCTCGAACGAGCCGATCCCGGTCTCGGCCCGGAGGTACTCGTAGCCGACGAACTCGGTCTCCGGCCCGGCCGCGGCGAAGGCCAGGATCCGTTCATGCCGGTCCGCCCCTTCACCGGCGCCGCCGGTGTTGCTGCGGGACTTGTTGCGCTGCTGCTCCATCAGCTCCTCGAAGCCCTGGTCGTCAACCGAGAGTCCGCGTTCCTCGACCATCTCGCGGGTCAGGTCGTAGGGGAAGCCGAAAGTGTCGTGCAGGCGGAAGGCGTCCGCGGCGCTGATCCAGGAGTTCGAGTCGGCCAGGGCCCGCTCCACGATCTCGTCGAGCAGCGCCGTGCCGCGGTCGAGGGTGCGGCCGAAGCTTTCCTCCTCGGACCGGACCCAGCGGCCGATCAGCTCCCGCTCGGCCACGATCTGCGGATGGGCGTCGCCCATCATCTCGATCGTGCGATCGGTGAAATCGCCGAGCCAGGAGCCTTCGAACCCGAGCGTCCTGCCCTGCTGGATCGCTCGCCTCATCACCCGGCGCAGCACGTAGCCCCGTTCCTCGTTCGAGGGGACGACTCCGGCGGCGAGCAGGAAGCTCATGCCGCGGCTGTGATCGCTGATCACCCGCATCGCCCGGGTGACCGTCTCGTCCTCGCCGTACTTGAGCCCTGACTTCTCTTCGGCCAGCTCGATCAGCGGCACGAAAAGGTCGGTGTCATAGACCGAGTCGACGCCCTGCAGAATGGCCGCCATCCGCTCCAGCCCCATGCCGGTGTCGATGTTCCGTTTCGGCAGCGGCGTGAGCGTTCCGTTCTCGCTCTGGTCGTAGCTCATGAAGACGTGGTTCCAGTATTCGAGGAAGCGGTCGCCGTCGTCACCGGGACGGTCGTCGGCGGAGCCGAACTCGAGCCCGCGATCGAGGTACATCTCCGAGCAGGGGCCGCAGGGCCCGGTCGGGCCGCCCTGCCAGAAGTTCTCGGAGCGCGGCAGCTCCACGATCCGCTCCGCCGGCACCCCGAGGCCCTTCCAGATCTCGATTGACTCCTCGTCGGGGCCGAGGCCCAGCTCATCGTCGCCGCCGAAGACGGTGATCCAGATCAGCTCCGCATCGAACCCGAACCCTTCGGTCGAGAGCTGCCAGCCGAAGGGGATCGCCTCTTCCTTGAAGTAATCCCCGAAGCTGAAGTTGCCGAGCATCTCGAAGAAGGTGAGGTGGCGGAGCGTCTTGCCGACCTCCTCGATGTCCGGCGTCCGGAAGCAGGTCTGGCTCGAGGTCAGCCGGCTCGCCGGCGGCAGCTCCCGGCCGAGGAAATATGGCTTGAACGGCTGCATCCCGGCCACCGTGAGCAGCGTCGAGGTGTCTTCGGGCGGCGGCACCAGTGAAGCGGAGGGCATCCGCCTGTGGCCCCGTTCCTCGAAGAAGGACAGATATGTCTCCCGGATCTCAGCCGACTTCATGAGACCGTCAGACTACTTTGAGTGGCGATCGTCGCGTGGCCCACGACCACGTCCCCGCTCATCAGCACCGCCGCCTGACCGGGCGCGGGCCCGTCGAAGGGAGTTTCGAGCTCGATCTCGAGCGTCGCGTGCCGGCCGGCCGTGGCGCTGACCCGAGCCGGGACGGGTTCCGTGTGGTAGCGCAGCCGGACCCGGTCGACCCGGGCGCCGTCGCGGTGCATGACCGCGTCGCGCAGCCGGACCCGGTCGGTCGCCAGGCGCCGGCGGGAACCGACCCGGACGGTGTTCGTCTCCGCGTCGGTGCCCAGCACGTAGAGGGGCTCGGCGGCCGCGACCCCGAGTCCGCGCCGCTGGCCGACCGTGAAGTGATGATGACCGGGATGCTCCCCGAGCCGGGTGCCCTGCTCGTCGAGGATCGGGCCGGACCGGTCGTCGAGGCCGCCGTGGCGCCGCAGAAAGTCCTTCTTGCTCTGGCCGGCCAGGAAGCAGAGGTCCTGGCTCTCGGGCTTCTTGGCGACCGAGAGTCCGCCCCGGGCGGCAATCTCGCGCACCTCGGCCTTGGCCAGGTCGGCCAGCGGGAACCGCAGCCGGGCGACGACCTCGGGCGGCAGTGCGGCCAGCATGTAGCTCTGATCCTTGGCCTCGTCCCGCCCGGCCGCGATCAGCGCGCCACCCTCGTCCTCGACCACGCGGGCGTAGTGACCGGTGACCAGGCAACCCGCCCCGAGCCGGTCGGCCAGGTCGACCATCGCGGCGATCCGCACCTCGCCGTTGCAGAGCACGCAGGGGTTCGGGGTGCGACCCTCGCCGTAGCCGCGCAGAAACTCGCCGACCACCCGCTCGCGGAATGGCCCTTCGAGGTCGAGCGTGAAGTGCGGGATACCGAGGTCATGGGTGAGCGATCGCGCCCCGAGGACGGCCTCGGGCGAGCAGCAGGCCTTGGTCCCGTCGGTGTCCGGGTCGGCCCAGAGCTTGACCGTGACCGCGACCACGTCGGCGCCACGTTCGCGCTCGCGCAGGGCGGCGACGGCACTGTCGACGCCGCCCGAGACCGCGACCAGCACCCTGCCTTCGACCGGTGTCGAGAGCACCTCGCCCGAGGACGCTACGCCCGCGAGCGCCCGGTGAAGCGCGTCACCAGCCAGCATCGCGGCGTGGCGACGGGCCGGGCTGAGCCCGCCCAGCTCGGCCTCGATCCGGTCCGCCCCGATCGCCGCCGCCTCGAGGGCGCTTTCGCCCTCGACCAGTTCACAGACGCAGGCGCAGGCGGCACGGGTCGCGGCGCAGCCCTCGGTCGCGAAGGTCGCGCCGGAAACCCGGCCACCGTCGATCAGCAGCGAGATCCGAGCGAGATCGCCGCAGGCGGCGCCGCCCGCCGCCCCGGTGAACGCCCCGGGCGGGGTTTCCGCTTCACGAGAGCGGTCGGCGACGTACTCGGCCAGCAGCGATTCCATCCGCTTAAGGTTAGTGGCCGACTCCTCCGAGGGGATACCCTCCGCCCATGAGCAAGGGGTGGAATTCGGATGACATGCCGGATCTGAGCGGTCGCGTCGCGGTCGTGACCGGTGGGAACAGCGGCATCGGCCTGATCGAGTGCCGCGAGCTCGCCCGTCACGGCGCCCGGGTGATCCTCGCCTGCCGCAACCAGGCCAAGGGCGATGCCGCCTTGGCGAGAATCCGGGCAGACCTGGGCCCTGCCGGAACCGCGGCCGAGATCGAGGTTCGACGTCTCGACCTGGCCTCGCTCGACTCGGTCCGGGAGTTCGCCGGAAATCTCGCCGCGGACCTGCCGGAAGGGCTCGACCTGCTGCTCAACAACGCCGGCGTGATGGCTCCGCCCCGACTCGAGACCGAGGACGGGTTCGAACTCCAGCTCGGGACCAACCACCTCGGCCACTTCGCCCTGACCGGGCTGCTCTTCGACTCCCTCAAGCGACGGCCCGGTGCCCGCATCGTCACCGTCTCCTCGATCGCGGCCCGGCTGGGACGGCTCGACTTCGAGGATCTGAACAGCCGGCGCCGCTACCGTCGCTGGCAGGCCTACGGCCAGTCGAAGCTGGCCAATCTGGTCTTCGCACTCGACCTCCAGGCCCTGATCGGCGAGGCCGGCCGTGAGCTGAAGAGCATGGCCGCTCATCCCGGGGTCTCGGCCACCAATCTCACCAGAGCCGGCAATGACCTCGACACCGGCCTGATGGGCCTGCTCTCGAAGCCTTTCCTGAAGCTGAACGACCTGTTCGTCGCCCAGGACGCCGAGCACGGCGCGCTGCCGGTGCTGCGGGCCGCGACCGACCCGGGCCTGCCGGGTGGCAGCTACATCGGCTGTGACGGCCTGGGCGAGCGACGCGGGAGTCCGGTGATCGTCGCGCCGCGCCGGCTCGCCCTGAACCGCGAGGTGGCCGATCAGCTCTGGCGGGCGTCGGTCGAAGCGACCGGCGTCGATTTCGACTTCACCCCGGTCGCGCCGAAGGCCTGATCGGCGGGACGAAGCGCACGAAAAAGAGGCCCCAACCTGCCGTCGCCGCCTCCGGCATTGATCCCTTTATAAAAAGGTGGGTGCCTATCTTCGTCCCGCGGGGGACATCGAAATCAGCTCCCGTGCCGTTGATGTTGGGTCAATTTACGAGACGGCAAACGAACAGGTTCGAGCCTCGGCCCCAACCTATCACTCCAGGTCGAGGCCGGAGACCAGCTCCTCGGCCTCGGACCAGTGACCGGGCGGGACCTGGAGCTGGATGTCGCCGCGGCCCCACCGGTCGAGCTCCCAGTCGGAAGTGAGCTCCGCCTCCTGGCCGTGCTCGCGCAGGACGTCCCGCCAGGCGAGGCCGGTCGCCAGATCCTCGAACTCGTGGACGACCTCCCAATCGTCGAAGCGCGGGTCGGCGATGTGGATCCGTCCCGATCCGTCCCCGATCGACTTCACCTTCTCCTTGAAGCGGTCGAGGAATCCCATGCCGAGAATCTATCCGCCTAGCCCTGGCCGGGCAGCTTCTTCTTGCGCAGCTCGATGCCGACGTCGCGCAGCTGGATCTCATCGACCGGGGCCGGAGCGCCGGTCAACGGGTCACCGCCGGAGGCGGTCTTGGGGAAAGCGATCACGTCGCGGATCGATTCGAATCCGGCCAGCAGCGCTGCGAAACGATCGATCCCGTAGGCGATGCCGCCGTGCGGCGGCGCCCCGTACTTGAGCGCCTCGAGCAGGAAGCCGAAGCGTTCCTGGGCCTCCTCGTCGGAGATGCCGAGCGTCTTGAAGATCTGTGCCTGCAGGTCGGGTTTGCTGATGCGGATCGAGCCGCCGCCGATCTCGACCCCGTTCCAGACCAGGTCATAGGCCTGGGCCCGCGCTTCGCCCGGCTTGTCCGGATCGAACTCGCCCTGCGGCGAGGTGAAGGGGTGATGGAGCGCGTCCCAGCGATCCTCGTCCTCGTTCCACTCGAAGAGCGGCCAGTCGACGATCCAGCAGAACTCGTTCGGCGCGTCGGCCGGGATCAGGTCCCAGCGCTCGGCCAGCCGGGTGCGCAGCCCGCCGAGGATCGCCGCGACCATCGCCGGCTGATCGGCGGCTACCAGCATCAGGTCGCCTTCCTCGGCCCCCATCGCCTCGTTCAGGTTCTTCAGTTCTTCCTCGGAGAGGAACTTGGCGATCGGCGCCCGCCAGCCGTCGCCCTCGCGGAAGGCCCAGACCAGGCCCTTGGCACCCAGCTCCTTGGCGTCATCGATCAGCCCGTCCAGCTGGGCGCGGGAAAGGTCGCGCTGGCCGAAGTTGATGCCCTTGACCTGTCCCCCTGCTTCGATCACGCCGCCGAAGGCCTTGAACCCGGTGCCCCGGAGGATCTCGGTCAGGTCGGTCAGCTCGTAGCCGTAGCGCAGGTCCGGCTTGTCGGAGCCGAAGCGGCCGATCGCCTCGTCGTAACACATGCGCTGGAAGGGAATCTCGACCTCGACCCCCATCTCGCCCAGCACGTGTTTGATCAGACGCTCGTTGACCGCGATCACGTCCTCACCGTCGACGAAGCTCATCTCGATGTCGAGCTGGGTGAAGTCAGGCTGGCGGTCGGCCCTGAGGTCCTCGTCGCGGAAGCAGCGGGCGATCTGGAAGTAGCGTTCGAAGCCGGAGACCATGAGCAGCTGCTTGAAGAGCTGCGGCGACTGCGGCAGCGCGTAGAACGAGCCGCGCTGGAGGCGGGCAGGCACCAGGAAGTCGCGGGCCCCTTCCGGCGTGGAGAGGGTCAGGATCGGGGTTTCGATCTCGAGGAACCCTTCCGAGCCGAGGAAGGAGCGGATCGCCGTCGTCAGGCGGTGACGCAGCTTGATCGCGCCCTGCATCTGCTCGCGGCGCAGGTCGAGATAGCGGTACTTGAGCCGGGTCTCCTCGCCGACCTCACCGTGGAACCCCTCGATCTCGAAGGGCGGCGTCTCGGACTCGGCCAGCACTTCGGCCTGCTTGACCCGGACCTCGAACTCGCCGGTCGGCAGTTCTGAGTTGATCGTCTCCTCGGAGCGGTTCACGACCTCGCCCGCGACGCTGATCACGTACTCGGAGCGCAGCGTGTGGCCGAGCTCATGGGTGCCGCCGGCCTCGTCCGGGTTGAAGACGAGCTGCACCAGGCCGGTGCGGTCCCGCAGGTCGATGAAGATCAGGCCGCCGTGGTCGCGCCGCCGGTGAACCCACCCGGAGAGCCGCACCTGGCTGCCGACCCGGTCCCCGAGCACCTGGCCGCACCAGGTATCGCGGTACGAGTTCGGTTCGAGGACGGGACTGTCGGGGGCGTTCGGGCGGGACTCAGGCATGGCCCCGCAGTCTTTCAGGAAACGCGGGGCCCGATGCCTGTCGCACCTTCCCTTACAACTTGACCCTCACCTTGTAGACGTGGAAGATCGTGCTCGGCTTCTTCGCCCGCTTGCGGAAGACCCGCTTCGAACGGATCTTCTGCCGGACGACCAGCCGCTTCGCGTCGACGTAGGTCATCTTCTCAACCCGGGCCCGGAAGGCCGGCTTGATCAGGAAGGTGATCCGCTTCCATTTGTTCGACCTGGTCACGACCTTCTTCGCCTTGCCCATCGCCTTGCCGCGCTTCTTCTTGGTCATCGGCACCGCGGTCGAGCGGCACTTCGGCCGGAAGCGAGCCGGGCACTTGAGCCGGACGTGGAGACGTTTCCCGTCGAAGGTGGCGATCACGTCGGTCGGGTTCTTCTTGCCGGGCAACGGCTCCTTGGGCGGCTCGGGCGGGTCCGGCGGTTCGAAGAACTGAGCCGCACCGATGTCGCACGAACCGCCGGGGCGGCTCCGGCCGTTCTGGTCGAGGGCCGGGCACTGGTCGGGGGCCGCCGTCCCGCCGGCGCCAATCGCCGGCGAGCCGGCCAGCAGCGCGTGGGTCGGCGTCTGCCCGCCGTTGTCGGCCAGCGGACCGAGCTTCGCATCACCGACCACCAGGTTGGTGCCCGGATTGAAACCGATCAGGCACTGAAGCGGACCGAGCGGCTGGGTCTGCAGGACGTAGCGGGGGAAGAAGGACGGCCCGGAGGAGCAGTCGTTGGCCTGGTTGGCCGGCATCGTCGGCTTGCCCTCGTTGCCCGCGTTGATCACGTTGGTGAAGTTGATCGAGGTGGCACCGGCGTCGGCGAAACCGCCGCCGTAGCCGTTGCCGTTGTTGTCCGCGTCGGCGACGTTGCCGGTGACGGTCGAGCTGCGCATCGTGGTCGAGCTGGCACCGGGGTTGTAGAAGCCGCCTCCGTTGCCGTTGGCGCGGTTGCCCGAGATCGTGCTGTTGATCGCGTTCAGCGATGAGTAGACCGCGATCCCTCCTCCCTCGTGCTCGGTGAAGTTGCCGTCGACCGTCACCCCGTCGAGCGAGAGCGAGCCTGCCGCGACCCGGATGCCGCCGCCGTCCTCGATCACGCCGCTCAGGTCACCGCCGGTGATCCGCAGGTTGCGCAGCGAGAGCAACCCGGCCCCGTGGCCGTCGATCACCCGGTCGGTCCCGTTGCCGTCGATCACGACCTTGGCCTGGCCGCCGGCCGGCTCGATCGTGAGCGGGTCGGCGCCGTTCACGTCCAGGTCACCGGTGAAGCCGTTGTCCTCGCCGATGCCGGCCAGGGTCAGCTTGTAGGTCCCGGCCGGAACCCGGATCACGTCGGCTCCGGAGCCGAGTGAGCAGCCGTCAACCGTCGAGTTGGTGCTGGCCGCGATGATCGCCTCGCGCAGCGAGCAGCGCTCCGCCGTCCCACCGTACTCATCGGCCGTCGTGTTGACGTCGATCGTCGCCGCGCCCGCCCCGCCGGGCAGTAACAACGCCAGAGTCAGGCCGAGTGCCCCCGCCAGAAACGCCTTCATCAGCTGTGCCTCCAATGTTCGAGTCGGGCCTCCCCAGATGCGGCCCGTCGCCCCGATCGTAGGCGGGCGACAGTGCGCGGTCAAGGCCAAAGCGAACGGGGATGCTCGGCGACGGCCGGCCGGAGCCGTCCCGAGTCGGCCCTCAGGGCCGGATCAGGTTCCCGACGTCCTTCGGATCGACCGTGCGCTGATCGCCGGTTTTCATGTCCTTGAGCGAGGCCGTACCACCCGGTTCGAGGATCAGCGTGTGGGCGGCGCCGACCCGATCGGCCTGCTTGAACTGACCCTTGACGCTGCGGCCGGCCAGGTCCATCTCGACCGCGAGGCCGTGGTGGCGAAGCTCCGAAACCAGTGCGACCGCCTTCGTCGTCAACTCCGGATCCGGGACCACCACGAAGAGATCCATGCCGGGCGAGGTGACCTCCTCGTCGAGGGCGAGCAGGATCCGCTCGATCCCTGCCGCCCAGCCGACCGCCGGGGTCGCCGGACCGCCGAGCTGCTCGATCAGGCCGTCGTAGCGGCCGCCGCCGCCGATCTCGGACTGGGCCCCGAGGCGGTCGCAGACGAAGGAGAAGATGGTGCGGGTGTAGTAGTCGAGCCCCCGGACCAGGGTCGGGTCGATCGTGAACTCGACCGAGGCGGCCCCGAGCAGCGTCTTGACCTGCTCGAAGTGCTCGGCGTCGGCCTCCGAGAGGAACTCGATCAGGACCGGCGCGTCCGCCATGACGGCCTTGGTGCCCTCGTGGTCGGCGTCGAAGGCCCGCAGGGGGTTGATCTCGATCCGTTCGCGCACGTCATCGGAAAGCTCGTCTTCGCGTGAGCGCAGGTGCGACTTCAACTCTTCGAGGTAGCTGGCGCGCGCGTCGAGCGATCCGAGGCTGCCGAGCCGGAGTTCGACCCCGGGCACCCCGATCTCCTCGATCAGGTCGCTGATCAGGGTGATCACCTCGACATCGGCCAGCGGCGAGTCGGAGCCGATCGCCTCCGCCCCGATCTGGTTGAACTGCCGGTAGCGGCCCGCCTGCGGCCGCTCGTGCCGGAAGAACGGCCCGGCGTAGAAGAGCTTGACCGGCTGCGCCAGCTTGTGCATGCCGTGCTCGACGTAGGCCCGGCAGATCGGCGCCGTGCCCTCCGGCCGCAAGGTCAGCGAACGCTCGCCCTTGTCCTCGAAGGTGAACATCTCCTTGCGGACGATGTCGGTCGAGCGGCCGACGCCGCGCTCGAATAGCGCCGTCTCCTCGAAGGTCGGGGTCATGATGAAGCGGTACCCGGCCAGCCCGAAGATCTGGCGCGCCGCCTGGTGAACCCGTTCGCGCTGCGCGGACTGCTCGGGCAGGATGTCGAAGGTGCCGCGCGGCGCCTTGAACTTCTCGGCCATCAGCCTCTCACCTCGGGATCTCGGTCAGGAAGGGGTTGGTCTGCAGCTCCGCCTCCAGAGTGGTCACGCCCATGTGACCGGGTAGCACCCGGGTCTCGCCCGGGAAGGTCGTGACCAGCATCCGGATCGATTCGAGCAGGGTGTCCCAATCGCCGCCGGGCAGGTCCACTCGGCCGACCGATCCCTGGAAGAGCACGTCGCCGGAGAGCAGCAGACCGGCCTCGGGAATCGCGTACGTCACGTGCCCCGGGCTGTGGCCGGGGGTGAACAGGACATCGATCTCAAAGCCGGCCAGGCTGAGGTGCTCGCCGCCGGCGACGGTGTGATCGGCGTCGTAGCTCTCGTACGGCCCGATCCCCGGCCAGGGCACGTAGGCCATGACGTCGGCCAGGATCGGCACCTCGAGCTCCGGACAGTAGACCGGCGCGCCGGTGGCCCGGGCGATCGGCGCGACCGCCCCGATGTGATCGAAGTGGCAGTGGGTGAGCAGGATCGCCTCGAGCTCCAGCCCCCGTTCGGCCAGGGGCTGCATCAGCCGGTCCGCTTCGTCACCGGGATCGATCAACAGGGCCTTGCCGGTGCCCTCCTTGAAGATCAGGTACGAGTTCTCGGCGACCGGACCGACCGTGGTGCCGATGACCTCGAGCTCGGCCACGCTCACTCCTTGGTATTGGCGCGGATCCGCTGGCGTTCACGACGCCGCCAGAGGAACATGTCCATGTAGTAACCGGCCGGGATGTAGAAGATCAGCATCACGAGGCCGATGATCAGCGAGCTGCCGAGCGGGCGCCCGAAGAGCAACAGGAGCAGGACCACGAACACGGCCGAGGCGACCAGTCCGCGAACCGTCGCACCCTTCCAGGTCGGCGGGGTGTCCCCCTTCTGCATGCTGCGCCCGCCACGACTGCCGGAACGAGCCTGATTTTTCGCTTCAGCCCGCGTTCTGGGCCGGGATCGACGGGAAGTATCGAGATTGCCGGCCTGCGTTCCCCGCTTTTTACGCCGCCGCTTTTTCTTGGTCTGTGCCACAGGCGAAAGTTATCGGACCTCGGGTCCCTACCGAGGCTTCAGACGGTGCTCGATTACGTGGAAGGCGGGGTCGAAGTCGCGAATCGGCACCTGCTCGGGATAGCCCTCGAGCGCGGCCTGCGGGATCAGCCCGATCAGTTCCGCCTCGAGCACCGAGGTTCCCCGACGCGCGGCTTCCTCCTGGACCGCCTCGACGATCTGCCCGAGCGGGGTCGCGATCGGATCGTGGACATTGGTTGAGACCTGTGCCCGGCCGGTCGAGAGCGCGAGCCCGATCGCGCGCACCCCGGGAATGCCCTCCTCGGGGCTCTCACGGATCACGGCGGCGATCTCCCGGGCGACGCTCAGCTCCCCGGTCGCCAGTTCGAGGTTGAAGGCGGCGAGCGGAGCCCGCGCGGTGACCAGCGTCGCCCCGGCGGTCGGGTGCGGCCGGTCCGGGCCGAAGTCCGATTCCAGGGCGCCGGAGGTCATCCGCTGCCAGAGGGCGTCCAGCCCGCCCGCGCGGAAGTAGGCGCGCTCCCGCCGGTCGTTGCCGGAGGCGAGGTCACCGTAGAGAAACACAGGCACCCCCATCGCCCCGATCGCGCGGCCGACCTCGAGCGCCACCTCGCAGGCCGTCTCCCGACGCGCCTCGCTCAGCCAGACGACCGGGCAGACGTCGAGCGCCCCGATCGCCGGGTGAAGCCCGTTCCAGGCGGTCATGTCGACCTCGGTCACCGCGGCTCCGGCCAGGCCGGTCAGCGACCCGGCCAGCGCCTCGGCCGGCCCGGCGAGGGTGAACACGGCCCGGTGATGATCGAGATCCGTGTGGCGGTCGAGCAGAGTGACCTCAGCCCCCAGTGCCCGCTCGAGCCGGTCGAGCCGGGCAAAATCGCGACCCTCCGAGAGGTTCGGGACCGCCAGCAGGCTCACACCAGCAGCCTGCCCTCGAGCACCAGCGGCGCCTGATCGATCGTCACCTCGGGTCGCAGCGAGACCACATCTAGGTGGACCGGCACCTGGACGTTTCCGCCGATCGCGGCCGAGGCGCCGAAGGCTACGTGGGCGGTGCCGAGGATCTTCTCGTCCTCCAGGATGTTGCCGGTCAGGATCGCTTTCGCGTTGGTCCCGATGCCGAGCTCGGCGACGTTCGTGCCGTCCGGGCCGTGCACGGTCAGCAGCTCCATCAGCCGCGCTCCCTCCGGCCCGCTCGCGTCGACCAGGTGCCCGTCTTCGATGGTCAGCCGGACCGGTTCGGAGACCTTGCCGACCCCGGCGATCGAGCCGTCGACGATCAGGGTTCCCTCGGCGGTCGCCGGAGCGATGAAGCCTTCCCCGCAGGGCAGGTTGCCGAAGGCGCCCGCCTCGGTCAGCTCACCGGCGTCCGGGATCGCCCGCCGACCCTCGAGGCCAAGCCGCAGGTCACTGCCGTGGTCGCAGGTGAGGCGCGCCTCGGTACCTCGGTCGAGCAGCTCTGCCACCCGGTGCCCGCGCTGCCGGAGCTTCTCCATGTCATCGCTCATCACCCGGCCGAGCATCTCGACGGTCGCGCCCGGCAGGGTGGCGGTGCGGGTGCCGGACTCGGTCGCTCGTTTGCGGGCGGCTGTGTGCGAGAGCGACTGGACGGTCGGGGCGAGCAGCACGTCCGCCGCGACCATCGCGTCGGCGATGCCGGCCGGTGGCTCCCCGGCGTGTGAGGCACGCTCGCCCATCACGGCCAGAACGGCCTCTGACCCGGCCGCCTCCGCCTCACCCCGGAGGGCGTCGCCCAGCTCCCTGGTAGCCGGGTTGCAGACGACGAGGACCTCCTCCCCTTCGCGGACTCCCATGCAGTCATGGACGACGGTACGCACAGCCTTCTCTAGCTCCTCGGGCATGGGAAGGAATTTACCCAGTGGCCGGTTTCGGCCGGGCCGGCGAAAAGTTTTCCGAGGGGCCGGCCGACTCCGGTTAGTGTGAGTTCACAGGCATATCTCCAGTCACAGGAGGCAGATCATGAGCCTGAGCGAATGCAGGATCGCGGCGGTCGCAGCGGTTTCGGACCTCGACCGGTCACGGAGTTTCTTCGAGGGTTCCTTGGGGCTCTCGTCGATCGATTCCGGGGCCGGCGGCGACGAGATCATCTACGGCTGCGGAGATGGCACCGGACTGATGGTCTACCCCTCGCCCGACAACGCGGGCACGGGCCAGGCCACAGTCACCTGCTGGGAAGTCAGTGATTTCGAGAACGAGGCCCAGAGCCTGCGGGACAAGGGCATCGAGTTCGAGATCTACGAGGGCTTCGACCAGGATGAGAACGGGGTCATGGACATGGGCGACGCTCACGTCGCCTGGTTCACCGACCCGGACGGCAACATCTTCGCGATCGCCGGCTGAACGCCAACCCGCCCGGGCCGGCCCCGTTCGGCCCGGGCGGTACGTTCAAGGGGTGAAGTCCTGGCATCCCCCACTGATCCTGATCGCCCTTATCGTGCCGGCCGCGATCGGTTTCGCCCTGGGCGGCCCCGGGGTGGGCCTCTCGATCGCCGGCCTGGCGCTGGTCGCCCTGGCGGTGGTGGCGATGCTGGTCATTCCCCGCGACCCGATCGGCCGCACCCCCGACCCCGCTCTGGCCCGTCGCCTGCTGGTGGTGACCACCTTCCCGATCGAGGACGCCAGGTCGATCCAGCGGGTCGCCGACGAGGTCCGGCTCGGCTTCGACGAGAACGCCACCGAGATCAGGATCCTCACCCCCGCCGCGAACACCTTCCTGCGGCGCTGGGCGACCGATATCGAGCGGGCCCGTGACCGGGCCCAGCGGGATCTCGTCGTCTCGGTCGCCTCGCTGGCCCTGGCCGGGGTTGACGCCAGCGCCCGGGTCGGTGACGAGGATCTGGTGCAGGCGGTAGAGGACGAACTCGCCGGCTTCGACGCGACCGAAGTGTTCCTGATGACCCGTGGCGATCCGGATTCCGAGGCCGCCGAGCAGCTCCGGGATCGCCTGTTGCCCACCTTCCATCACGTGGACCTGCGCTAAGTTCCCGGCATGAGCGCCGTGGTCGAGGTTGAGGGACTGGTCAAGGATTTCGGCAGCACGCGGGCCCTGGACGGTCTCGACTTGAAGATCGAGCGGGGCCAGGTCCACGGCTTTCTGGGGCCGAACGGTTCCGGCAAGTCGACCACGATCCGGATCCTGCTCGGCCTGATCAAGGCGACCGGCGGCAGCGCCCGGCTCTTCGGTGAGGATCCGTGGAAGAACGCGGTCGCGCTGCACCGGCGCCTGGCCTACGTTCCCGGTGACGTCAACCTCTGGCCGAACCTGACCGGTGGCGAGACGATCGACATGCTCGGCTCGCTGCGCGGCGGCCTCGACCCGAAGCGGCGGCAGGACCTGGTCCATCGCTTCGAGCTGGACCTGACCAAGAAGGCCTCGACCTACTCGAAGGGCAACCGTCAGAAGGTCGCCCTGATCGCGGCGCTCGCGACCGACGCCGAGCTCTTCATCTTCGACGAGCCGACCTCCGGCCTCGATCCGCTGAAGGAGGAGGTCTTCCAGGAGTGCGTGAAGGAGATCATCGGTGCCGGTCACACCATCCTGCTCTCCAGCCACATCCTCGGGCAGGTCGAGCATCTCGCCGACACCCTGACCATCATCCGCAACGGGAAGACGGTCGAGTCGGGCTCGATCGAGGATCTCCGCAAGCTCTCCCGCGAGTCGTCGGACCCGGACCGTCCGGCCGATCTGGAGGAACTGTTCCTCCGCGTCTACGAGCCGAAATGAGCCGCGACGCCGCAGCCGGGCCGTTCGCCGGGACGGGCCACGCCCTGCGCTTCGCCCTGAAGCGGGACCGGCTGCTGCTGCCGCTCTGCGTGCTCGGGCTGATCGGCTGGGTCGGCCTTTACGTGGCGAGCTACTCGGGCCTCTACGGGACCCAGGCCGATCTCAACTCGCTCTACAAGAGCGTGGCCGGGAACCCGGCCCTGGTGGCGATGGTCGGCCCGACCCACGGCCTCCGGACCCTGGGCGGGGCGACCGCCTGGGAGACCCTGCCGGTGGTCTCGGTGATCAGCGCGATCTTCGCCATGTTCGTGGTGATCCGCCACACCCGGGCGGAGGAGGAGGACGGCCGCTCCGAGCTGCTGCTGGCCGCGGGCAGCGGCCGTCTCGCGACCCTGACCTCGGCCCTAATCATCACCTGCGGCGCCCTGCTCCTCGCCGCGGTCGGCTGGTACATCGTCTTTCTCGCGACCGGGTACGAGGCCGGGTCGTCTCTGCTTCTGGTCGCTTCGATCCTCGGCGTCGGCCTGGTCTTCGCCGGCACCACCGCGGTCTGCGCCCAGGTCACCGCCAAGGCGCGGACCGCCCGCGGCCTGGTCGGGATCGTGATCGGTCTCGCCTACTTCCTCCGGGCCCTGGGTGACACCGGCCCCGACGCCCTCACCTGGATGTCGCCGCTCGGCTGGGCCGAGAACACGAGGCCCTACTGGGACGACCGCTGGTGGCCCCTCCTGCTGCCCGTCGCCGCCACCATCCTTACGGTGTCCCTCGCGCTCTGGCTGCTCTCGCGGCGCGACATCGGCAGCGGCCTCATCCAGCCGCGGCCCGGCCCCGACCACGCCCATCCCGCTCTGCTCCACCCGCTCGGTTTCTCGCTCCGGATCCAGCGCGGCTCGATCATCGGCTGGACCTACCTGCTCTTCGTCTACGGCTTCGCGATCGGCGCGGTCGGCAACAACATCGAGGGCATCCTCGAATCAAGCCAGGCCCTGACCACCGCCTTCGCCAGCGCCTCCTCGAACCTGATCGATTCCTACTTCGCCTCGATCTTCTCGGTGCTGGCGCTGATGGCCTCCGGTTTCGCGATCGGCGCGGTGCTGCGCCCCCACTCGGAGGAGACTCACGACCGCGCCGCGCTGCTGCTCGCGGGCCCGCTCGGCAAGGTCCGCTGGGCGCTCGGGCACATCCTGATCGCCTATGTCGCGAGTGCCGTGATGATGGCCCTGCTCGGTCTGGGGCTCGGGCTCGGCCTGGGCGTGGTGACCGGTGATTTCAGCGAGCTCGGACGGCTGATCGCCTCCGGCTTCGCCCAGGCGCCCGCGATCTGGCTGACCGCCAGCCTCGCGATCCTGCTCTTCGGCATCTCCTCCCGGGCGTCCGCCGCCGCCTGGGCGATCCTGGTCGCCTTCGTGGTCATCTGGTCGATCGCCTCCTTCGGCGACCTGCCCGACTGGATCGTCGACCTCTCCCCCTTCTCCCACGTGCCCGCCGTCCCGGCGGTCTCCCTCGAACTCACCCCGCTCCTCGTGATGACCGGCATGGCGGCCGTATTCACCGCCGCCGGCCTCGCCCTCTGGCGCCGCCGCGACCTCCTCTGACCACCCGCCCCCGAAGCCGAAGCGCCGAAAGGCCAGCCCGCGAGATCCAGAAATGGAGCGCTATACGGCCACTTTCTCCATCTCGCGCACCGCGAGCAGGGAAGCAACCTGCCGACGCCCACAACCTCTAAACTTCCCGGTCCCCGCCGGGGTAGCTCAGCTGGTTAGAGCAGCGGAATCATAATCCGCGTGTCGGGGGTTC
>JBIQLL010000036.1:0-24079 GCA_044464425.1 Solirubrobacterales bacterium
GGACCGGGTGGGTCGGATTTCCGGCGCCCGTGCCGAAAATCCGACCCACCCGGTCGGGGGCCGCTTTTCTGGGTGACCTTGGAGGTCATATGGACCACCAAGGTCACCCAGAACGCTTCAGGCCTGGTTACCGGCAGGCAGTGGGTCGGATTCCCGTCGTTTCGACGGGGAATCCGACCCGCTGCCATCACCATCATGTGACGGGTCGGATTCCCGGGTGGTGGGCGGGTTTTCCGACCCACCCCCGGCGTCTGCGTCTTCGCCGGTTGTCGCGGTGACCGGGGCCGGGAGGCCTTCCAGGTTGATCCGGGGCAGCCACTCGAGCCAGGACGGCAGGTACCAGTTCCACTTGCCGAGCAGCTTCATCGTCGCCGGGACCAGGATCCCGCGGACGATCGTCGCGTCGATCAGCACCGCCGCCGCCAGGCCGACGCCCATCTGCTTGAACTCGAGCATCGAGAGGGTGGCGAAGATCGAGAAGACGGCGACCATCACGATCGCGGCCGAGGTGACCGGGCCGGCGGTCCGGCGCAGGCCGTACTCGATCGCCTCCGAGGTGCTCTTGCCCTGGTCGTGGGCTTCTCGGATCCGGCTGAGGATGAACACGTGGTAGTCCATCGAGAGGCCGAACAGGATCACGAACAGGAACATCGGCAGCCAGGCGGTGATCCCGCCCATCGACTCGAATCCGAGCAGCCCTTCGAGATGCCCTTCCTGGAAGACCCAGACGAGCAGACCGTAGGCCGCGCCGACCGAGAGCAGGTTGAGCAGGATCGAGCTGATCGGGATCACGATCGAGCGGAAGGAGACCATCAGCAGGATGAAGGCGGCCAGCAGCACGAAGGCGAAGACCAGTGGTGCCCGCTGCTTCATCAGGTCATTGAAGTCCTTCGACCCGGCGGTCATGCCGGTCACGTTGGTCTCGGTCCCGGGAACCGCGCCGATCGCGGCGGGGATCACGTCCTCGCGCAGCTTCACCAGCGCGTCCTCCGAGACGTCGTCGGTCCCCGCTCCGGCCAGCGGCACGTTGACCACCTCGACCCGGCCGTTCGGGCTGACCTGGGTCGTGACCGGTGAGCCGAACTCCTTCGGGCCGGCGACCGCGTCCTTCAGGGCGGCGATGCCCTGCTGGACCTCGGGTGAGCGGATGTCATCCGCCTCGATCACGACTCCGGCCGGTTCGGGCCCGCCCGGGAAGGCCTCATCGACCTTCTGGTAGGCCTGGATCACCGGCAGGTCCTTGGGCAGGGAGTCAACCCCGGGAACCACCGTGTGGAGCTTGAACGCGGGCACCGCGAGCAGCACCAGCAGGGCACCGGCCAGGATGGCCGAGACGGCCGGCCGCCGCAGCACGGTCCGGACGAAGCGGGCCCAGAAGCCGCCATCGGAGCCGTTCACGGGCTTCCGGCCCCGCAGGCGGCTGATCAGCGGGACCCGTCCACGGTCGACCCGGTCGCCGAGCCAGGACAGCACGGCCGGCAGCACGGTCAGCGAGCCGATCACCGCAACCGCGACGACCAGGATCGTGCCGGTGGCGAACGAGGTGAAGGTGGAGTTGCCGGCCAGGTACATGCCGGCCATCGCGATCATCACCGTGATCCCGGAGACGATCACCGCCCGCCCCGAGGTGGCGGCGGCCGCTTCAAGGGCCGCCGACTCGGATCGGCCGGCGGCCCTTTCTTCGCGTTCGCGCCGCAAATAGAAGAGCGAGTAATCGACCCCGACCGCGAGCCCGATCAGCAGGATCACCGAGTTCGCCGCGTCCGACATCGGTGTGACGTGGCTGACCAGGGCGGTCAGTCCGATCGCCGCGGCGACCGCGGTCAGGCCGAGCAGCAGCGGCACTCCGGCAGCGACCAGGGCGCCGAAGGCGAGCACCAGGATCAGCAGGGTGACCGGGAGCGAGCTGACCTCGGCCTTGCGGAAGTCATCCTCGAAAGCCTGGCCGACCTGCTCGTTCGCGGAGGCGTCACCGAACTGGGAGAACTCGAACCCGGGCGCGCGTTCACGGGCGTCGTTCACCGCCTTCTCGGTCGGGCCGAGCCGGTCGGAGAGCTGGTCGTCGTCACCGGCCAGCTGGAAAGTGACCAGCCCCGAGCGCCCGTCGGCCGAGATCTGGGCCTCGTTGCCGGGCGCGAACGGACTCTCGACGTGCGAGACGTACGGAGTGTCCTTGAGCTCCCGGGTCAGGCCACCGGCCGCCTGGCGGAAATCAGCGCTCGTGTTCGACTCGCCGGCCGGAGCCTGGATCAGGACCTGCTCGGTCGCGTTCTCGGGGAAGTTGTCCGACGTGGCCACCTCGGCCCGGCCCGACTCGCCGACACCCTGTTCGGCGTCGGTCAACGTCCGGTTGCCGACCGAGCCTCCGATGAAGACCGCCAGAATGACGAAGGCGAGCCAGCCGAAGATGGCGATCTTGCGATGGTTCGCGCTCCACCGTCCGGCGCGGGCAGCGATGTTGTGACTGGTATTCATGCCGGAAAGCTTCCTCCGGCTGTACGCCGAGAGAAATGGGGTTTTCCTGTGTGTTTCCGTGAGCTGACTGCCCCTTACGGGTACGGGAAACCACACCATGAACCGCACGATGCGGGGTACTGACCCCACCAACTCCCGGTCGGGCATCGGGCAGAATCAAGTCATGGGCAGCGCCTCTCATCTGCGCCAGAAGCTGATCTGGCTCGCCGCACTCGGCATGTTGGCCGGAGTCGGCGGCATCGTGATGGCCTCGCTCAGCAACCTCGAGTACGACTCGCGGCTCCTGTTCATCATCCTGCAGACACTGACCGGCTGGATCTGGCTGAGCGTCGGGATCTTCGCCCGCTGGCGCCGCCCGGACAATCCGTTCGGCACCTGGCTGGTGATCACCGGCTTCACCTGGCTCGGCCAGTTCCTCACCTGGGGCAACGCCTCGCTCGTCTTCACCGCCGGGCTGGTGATCTCGAACCTCTTCCCGATCGCCCTGGTCCAGACGATGGTCCGGTTCCCGACCGGTCGCATCGCGTCCAAGGTGGACCGCTGGGTGATGCACACGGTCTACGGGGTGACCGCGATCCTGATGGTGAACCTGCTGTTCAGCACGCCGGACAACATCGGCTACGACAACGCCCCGTCCAACCTGCTGCTGATCGTCGATGTGCCGACCGTGACCACGGTGCTCTTCGCGCTCGCCAATGCGGCCGCGGTGGTCCTCACGCTGACCCTGATCTACAGCTTCATCCTCAAGTACACGATCGCGAGCCCCCCGATGCGGCGCCTGCTCGGCCCGGTGCTCTGGACCTCGACCGCGCTGCTCGCGCTGCTCGGGGCCGCCTCCCTCTTCTCGATCGCCACCCTGGACGCCCCGGAGCAGATCGTCGGCATCCTGGCCGCCGCCACCGCGATGGCGCTGCCGCTCGCCTTCCTGATCGGCCTCTTCCGCAGCCGCCTGATCCGCGGCGAGGCACTCGGACGCATGCTCGAGCGGGTCGCGCACGAGAGCGACCCGGTCCGGATGCAGGAGGCGGTCGCCGAGGCCCTTGGCGATCCCTCCGTGAAGCTCGCCTTCTGGCTGCCAGAGCCGGAGCGCTTCGTCAACGCCAGCGGCCTGCCGATCGACCGGCCCGAACCCGGCTCCGGGCAGGCCGGTTCCGAGGTGACCTTCGAGGGCCGCCTGGTCGCCCTGATCATCCATGACGGCGCCCTGCTGGAGGAGCCGGAGAAGATCGAGGCGGTCAGCCGCGGCGCCGCCCTCGCCTTCGAGAACGCCCGACTGGAAGCCGAGGTCCGGGCGAACCTGGCCGAGATCCGGGCCTCTCGCGCCCGGATCGTCGAGGCCGCCGACGCCGCTCGTCGCGAGATCGAGCGCAACCTCCACGACGGCGCCCAGCAGAACCTGATCTCGCTGGCCCTCAAGCTTCAGATGGTCCGGTCCCGGGTCGAGTCCGACCCACGCGGCGCGATCGAGATCATCGACGGGGCAAGCGCCGAGCTCGAGCAGACTCTGGCCGAGCTCCGCGAGCTGGCCCGTGGCATCCACCCGGCCGTGCTCTCGGACCGCGGGCTCGACGCCGCGCTGCTGGCCCTCGCCCACCGGGCGCCCGTGCCAGTCGAGGTCGGCGCGATGCCGGAAGGTCGATTGCCGGAGCCGGTTGAGGCCGCCGCCTACTACGTGGTCGCCGAGTCGCTGACCAATGTGGTCCGTTACGCCGATGCCAGCCTGGCCCGGGTTGACATCTCCCGCGAGAACGGGGTAGTCCGGATCCGGATCGCCGACGACGGGATCGGTGGCGCCGACCCCGGCCAGGGATCCGGCCTCAAGGGGCTGGCCGACCGGATCGCCGCCCTCGACGGCACGATCGCGGTCCAGAGCCCCTCCGGGGAAGGAACCGTGGTGGAGGTGGAGATCCCATGCGCGTAGTGGTCGCGGACGATTCGGTGCTGCTGCGCGAGGGCGTGGTCAGAGTCTTGGAGGACGACGGTTTCGAGGTCGTCGGTCAGTCCGGCGACGCCGAGGATCTGCTGCGCAAGGTCGGTGCCCATCGGCCGGACGTCGCCGTGGTCGACATCCGCATGCCCCCGAACCTGACCGACGACGGTCTGCGGGCGGCCAAGCAGATCCGCGAGGAGTACCCGGAGACCGGGGTCCTCGTGCTCTCCCAGTACCTGGAGGAGAGCTATGCGCTAGACCTGGTCGCCGATTCAGCCGAGGGGGTCGGCTATCTGCTCAAGGACCGGGTCGCCGAGATCGAGCGCTTCACCGAGTCGGTCAGAAGGGTCGGCAGCGGCGGCTCCGCCCTCGACCCGGAGGTCGTCTCGCACCTGCTCGGCCGCCGCCGCCACGAGGACCCGCTGGAGGTCCTGACCGCCCGCGAGCGCGAGGTGCTCGGGCTGATGGCCGAGGGCCGCTCGAACATCGCGATCGCCGAGAACCTGGTCGTGACAGAGCGCGCCGTGGAGAAGCACGTGACCAGCATCTTCAGCAAGCTCGACCTTCCCCCCACCGCCGAAGACCACCGCCGCGTGCTGGCCGTCCTGACCTACGTCAAGGCAATCGGCGAGTAAGGGCAGACCACCAAGCGAAGTAGGGAAAGTTGGCAACTATTGCCAACTTTCCTTACTTCGCCGGTCTCATTCGTCGGCCAGGACGCGGCGGCGGGAGCGACGGACCCAGGCCCGGTTGAGGGCGAGCGCGATCAGGATCACGATGCCGATCGGGATCGCCACGGCCAGTGCCAGCACGGTCACCCCGGCGGCCACGCCGAGCAGCTTGCCGGCGTCATCGACCGCCTCGCCCAGACCCCAGCTCGAATCCTCGTCAGACGAGCTGTCGCCACCGGTTTCCACCTTCAGCGAGACCGGTGTGTAATCCGCCCGGCGCTGGAGCCGGTTGAGGCGCGACTCGTAGTAGCGCAGGTCGTTGCGTTCCCAGCGAATCTTCCTTTCGATCTCGCTGCGCTCGGTCTCGTCGTAGGTCTCTTCCAGCTCGCCGAGCAGGCTCGCTATCTTCGCCTTCGAGTCCGCGACCTTGTCCTCCGTCTTGGTCGTAGGCGCGGTGATGTCGGTCAGTTCCTGGCTGCGCGACCTCAGGTCCGCGATCCCGGAGAGATCGGCCACCGCCGACTCGATCTGGCCCGCCGGGATCAGCAGCTCGAAGCTCGCCCCCGCCCTGCCTTCCTCACCGTCGGTCACCTTCGAGTCCATCACGATCCCGTTGTGGTCATCGGTCACCGAAACGACCTTGTTGGCCACCTCCTGAACATCCTCGGGGTCGGTGCCCAGTGTGATCTCGGCCTCGCGGGCAACATCGCGGCTCTTGGTCAGATCCTTGCTGTCATTGATTGCAGATGGGCCGGCCGGGGTTGCGCTCGAAAGTGACTGATCGAGCGACGCCGGGGGCGCGCTCTCCGGCACCGCCTTGTCAGCCGTTCCGGCGGCTGAGTCGTTCGCACTCGAGGGCGCGGCACTTCCGGCCGGCTCGCGATCGATGATCGTGGTTCCTCCGTCATCGCCGCCTCCGCCTTCGACTCCGAACCGACCCGAGTCGACCGCGCTCACCACGACCGTGGCGACCAGGAGAAGCCCCGCGAACCCGGCCATGGCCGGGAGCAGGATCCGGCGGTCGCCGAGCCGGCGGCGGAAACGCTCGGCCAGGCTGCCGATCCCTCCCCTGCCGTGCCTGCCGAGGGCCGCTTCGTCGGCCCATTCGGGAGGGAAGTGATCGGCTACCGCCTGGTCGAGTCGCTCAGTGAACTCGGGCTCCGGGGTCGGCCGTGCTTCGCGCAGCGCCTGGGCCAGGCCGGCGAGCTCCTCGTTCATTCCAAGTTCGTTTTCCATTCCGAATTCCTTTTCGTCGTCGTGGCTCATCGGGCCACCTCCTCGCTGGAGCCGAGTGCGCTCCGCAATCTGGTCATTGCCCGGCTGAGCCGGGTCCCCACGTTGCTGGACGAGTAGCCGGTCGCCTCGGCGATCTCGATGTTGTTCAGGCCGGCAAAGAACTTCAGGGCGACCATCTCCCGGTCAGCCGGCGAGAGCGTGCCCAGCGCGGCGAGCAGATCGGCCCGTTGCTCCCGGGCCACGATCTGCTCGTCCACCGGCACCTCGCCCGTCCCGGAACCGACCGTCGCGGCGCGGTCGCCGGCCACCGAGCCCGGGGCGTCCAGCCCTCCAGGCTCGATCGCCGGCGCTTCCCGCCTGCGCTTGCGCAGCTCGTCCAGCGCGGCGTTTCGGGCGATGCCGAAGAGCCAGCCCCGGGCGGAACCGCGCCGCGGATCGAACCGGTCCCATTTCCGGAAGGCCCGTTCGAAGGCGAGCGCGGTCACGTCCTCCGCGGTCACCCGATCCCGCAGCAGCCCGGCCACGTACGAGTAGAGGTCATCGCGACTGCCGCGATAGAGATCCTCGAAAAGAGGCCTCGGCCCGGTCGTCGGGGACGAGACACCAACCGAAGGTGAATCAGGTTCAGGGACAGCTTCCAGCATGCCGTTCATATCAACCCTACGGATGGCTCCACCATCCGTCACATAAAAAGGTGGTTACGCCTATGCATCCACGGACCAGAGCCAGTTCATCCGTTATTTATCTCCGTGGACTGGCGGGTTTGCCTGGGAGGGCGGGTCGGACCCCGCCCGACTTGCTTGTGTCTGCGGCTGGTGGCGCCTGGGCGCGTTGCCCGGGCCCTAACCCTCGAAGGGTTCGAAATCGGCTTTGCGTGCTCCGCAGACGGGGCAGAACCAGTCTTCCGGGATCTCTTCGAAGGCGGTTCCGGCCGGGATGCCCCCATCGGGGTCGCCTTCGGCGGGATCGTAGATCCAGCCGCAAGACTCGCAGATCCAGAGGCTGGTCGTTGCTGTACTCATGCCGGCCAGGTTACCCGAGCGACGCGATACGGTTCACCCCGTGAACTCTTTTCCGGAAGCCGGTCCCGGCGAGGCGATCAACCTCGGTCAGCCGTCCGAACCCCGCGCCGCCGCCACGATCCTGCTGCTGCGGGATCGCGAGACCGGCGGCCCCCTGGAAGTGTTGATGCTCAAGCGCTCGGCCGAGTCCCATTTCATGCCGAGCGTCTGGGTCTTTCCGGGCGGCTCGCTTGATCCGGAGGACGGCGAGGGCATCGACGGTCTCCGCACCTGCGCCGCCCGGGAGCTCCACGAGGAGGCGGGCATCCGTCTCGACCTCGCGACCGAACTGATCCCGCTGGCCCGCTGGGTCACTCCGGAGGTGGTGAAGACCCGTTTCGACACCTGGTTCTTCATCGCGAGGGCGCCGCAGGGGATCGAGGCCGAACCGGACAACTTCGAGATGACCGAGGCGCTCTGGGTCAATCCGGCCGATGCGCTCGCCGCGGCCGAGGCCGGTGAGATGGCGATCGTCTTCCCCACCCTCAAGCAGCTGGAAGCGCTGGTTCCTTCGGCTCATACCGATGAGGCGATGGAGCGTGCCGCCGCCGACCCCAACGCCTCCCGGATCGTGCTGCCGAAGGTGATCGGGGACGAGCTAAACGCCCGGATCGTGCTCCCGCACGAGGACGAGTACCCGGACTGAGTCAGTCAGCCGGGAAAGGCGCCAACCCCGCGTTCCACGGTCCGGCCGGATAGATGTGGATGCCCTCCTCCTCCATCTCGGAGTGAAGCCGCCGGAAGAGTTCGCCAGCACCTTCCAGGGCCAGCTTCAGTTCCGCCGCCGAGCGTTCCCGGAGGCGCCAGAGAAACCAGAGCTGACGGTCGTTTATCCCGAAGTCCACTTCGCGGTCGATCGTGGTGGTCCACTCGAGGAAGCCGGGCGAGAAGAGCTCCCGCAGGGCGATCGGATCGTGATCCTCCGGCACGGTCGCGAGGAACCGGCGGTTGAACTCCAATGATTCGAACTCGACCTTGCGGCGGGAAACCCGCTGCTTGATCAGCTCTCCCGCGTTGGCCTCGATCGATTCGACGTTGAAGGCCGGCACGACCTTGGCCAGGTCGGGCATGTGGGCCTTCGCCAGGATCGCGGTCGGGACGACGCTCTTGCGCATGAAGCCGCCGACCTCCTCCTCGTCGGCATCGCAGCAGGCGCCCCAGAACTCCGGCGTCAGCTCGCCGGTCAGGCGGTTGGTCCCGCCGACGCAGAGCGCCACCGGACCATCAGCGGGATTGATCCCGCCGACTGCCTCCCAGGTGACCTTGCCGGTCCCCTCGTAGGAGGAGACGATCTGCTGCCACTCCTCGGATTCTTTGCCCATCGGCGCTCACCCTACCCGTAGACCCCGGTCTACTTCACGGATAGGATTCCCGCGATGCTCATTTCAACCGAGGAGACTTGCCTATGAGTGGCGCACTGATCGCGCTGATAGTGGTCGTCGTAATCGTCCTGATCGTGGTGCTCTGGTACATCGCGACCCGCAACGGGATCATCGCCTCCCGCAACCGGGTCGAGGAATCATGGAGCGGGATCGATGTCCAGCTGAAGCGCCGGCATGATCTGGTCCCGAACCTGGTCGAGACCGTCAAGGGCTACGCGACGCATGAGCAGAAGGTCTTCGAAGAGGTGACCAAGGCCCGCGCCGACGCGATGGCCGCGCAGAGCGTCGGGGACACCGCCCAGGCGGAGTCCGGCCTGAACCGCTCGCTGGCCGATCTGCGCGCGGTGGCCGAGCAGTACCCGGACCTCAAGGCGACCGAGAACTTCCAGCAGCTGAGCCGGAACCTCTCGGAGCTCGAGGATGAGATCCAGGCTTCCCGCCGGATCTACAACTCGAACGTCCAGGCCTTCAACACGAAGATCCAGCAGTTCCCGGCCTCGGTCGTCGCCAACCAGGGCGGCTTCACGGCCAAGGAGTTCTTCGAGATCGAGGACGCCACCGAGCGCGAAACCCCGAACGTCAGTTTCTAGACTCCACGACCTCCGAGGAACGCGAAAGGCCCGGCAACCCCGGGCCTTTCCTTTGCGGTGAAACTGATTTCGAGTGATCACGCTTGGTTTTCAGTTTCACCCTTCGGCTGGGGGGCGGGTGGGGCGAAGAGGGCGGCCCACCAGACACGGGTGAGGTTCGAGGCGACCTCGGTCGGGTCACCCTCGCCCTGGGCGAGGTGGATCTGGAAGCTGCGCTCGCTCATCAGCACCAACCCTTCGGCCAGGGCCTCGGGGTCCAGGGATTCGTTTATCGCCCCGGTCTTCTGCAGCCGGTCGATCTCCTCGCGGGTCCCTTCGGTGACCGTCTCCAGCACGGTCGACCAGAGCTCGCGAACCTCCTCGTCGTAGGTGGCGGCCTCACCGGCCAGGGCGAGCAGCTCCGAGTTGCTCGCGTAGACGCGGGCCATGCCGTAGATCCCGCGCTCGATGTCCCGTCGCGGGTCCTCGCCCTGCTGCCAGCAGCGGCCGAGCCGGCTCTGGTGCGAGGCGATGAGGTCCTCGATCGCCCCCAGCAGCAGCTCCTCCTTGTCGCCGAAATAGACGTAGAAGGCAGAGCGGGCGACGCCGGCCTCGCGGGTCACGCCGTCCACGGTCAGGTCCTTGAACGAGCCGGCCGCGGCCTGGCTCACCGCAGCCTCGATCAGCTCCTGGCGGGTCCGCTCGTGGCGGCGACGGCGATTATGTCGACGCTCAAGCGAAGTCGGCACCCGCCAAGCATAGGCACCGAACCCGCCGGAAACTCAGCGCCCGCCGCGGGCGACGATCCTGAACGGCAGTCGGGTGGAAGACTTGCCCGGCGCATCCACGCTGCCGCTATACGGCACGAAGGTCGCTCGCAGGTGCAACTTCCGACCTCGGAATCGTTTGACCTTGGGCTTCACCGTCAACGCGCCCGGCCGCAGCCTGACCCAGACCCGGATCGGCCTCGACTGCCGCACCGTGACCTTCAGGTTTCTGCCCCGGACCTCGACCTTTTGCTTTCCGCCCGGCATCGAGGTCGCCACAGACTTGCGCAGGAGTTTGGCCTTCTTCACCTTCAGCCAGCCCGGCAGGGTGAAGGCCAGAGTCTGACGTCCCTGCCCGAGCTTTTCGGAGACGGGCCCGAGACCGGCCTCGACCCTTAGCCACGGCCGGGCGGACCTCGCCCCGAAAAGCTCGACCGAGCCCCGGATGCGCGGCGGGCGGAGCCTGCAGGAGTCCCAGTCCCCCGAGCCGTCGACCTTCCCCCATCGACATTCGTTCCCGGGAATCACGACCCTGCCGCCTTCCCCGAAGCTCGGCACGATCGTGCCGGACGCGCTCACTTTCAGGAGGGCGATCCGCGTCCCTCGCGACCGGCATTTGCCCGACGGCGGGCATATCTGTCCGGTGGTCGTGCCGACCGCCAGCAATGAGCCGTCGGCGAGCGGCGTCGTTTCCTCGGCGTAGGCAGGCGACTGGCTGTCGGTGAAGAACGAGTTGACCGTGCCGTACCAGCCGGTCGCCCAGACGCTGAAGGCTTCGGTGTGGTCCCAACGATCAGGTGCCTGCGCGTAGGCGACACCCCCGTTGTAGAGGGAAACCGAACCGATGTCCATGGTCGACATCAGGTAAGGCAGGCCCGGAAGCGGGTTCCCTGAAGGGTCCAACCCAGCCGCGAAGGACGGTTTCGAATACAGGTCATAGCTCCCCGTCCCGAACACGTAGAAGTTGCCGTCGCGGTCCAGCTCGATCTTCCGCACCAGATTCGGGAAATAGAAGCCGGGTGGCGCTGGATTCACGTCGAGCTCGACTTCACCGTTTCCACCCGAACCGAAGTCCGGGTCTGGCGAGCCATCGGGCAGCAGCCGGATGGCCGTGTGTCCGTCGATCAGATAGATGCGGCCCTCGACGTCGATCGCTGGCCCGACCCCGCTGTCGAATGGCCTCTCGATCCGAAGCCGGCCACCGTTCCCGAACCCATCGTCCACAGTGCCATCGAGGTTGAATCGCTCGAGAATCCGTTCCGTATTTCCCCAGAGCACGTAGAGCTTGTGGTCGGAACCGATCACGACTCTTCGTATCGCGTCACGCGTCAGCTGGCCGTTGTTCCCGAAGGATGCATCGGGACGTCCGTTGGCTCCGTAGGAGACCAACGCCCCGCCCGACAAGACGATCACCTCCCCGTTCGGCCGGCCCAGCAGCAATGAATCGGTCCCGTCCGGGAGGCGGACAAGACCGCCGCTGCCGAAGCTCGGCAGCAGCTTTCCGTCGGACGACAGAGCAACCAGGAAAGTCCACCCGCGTGGCGCGAGATTCGAGTAGCAGCCGTCGGTGCTACCGATCGCCACGACCGAGCCGTCCTCCCGCTCGATCGCTTTCTGGAGCGAGCTGCATCCCAGCAGGTCGTCAACCCCGGCCGCCTGACCCGCTGGCGGAAGAGAAAGGCACAACCCTGCTACCGCGATCATCAGAAGCCCTGTCGTAAACCGGAACCCCATGCCAATCCTCCTCTCTCCGGGTCTGCTCTGGAGCTACCTCTCAGCGGCGCTTGTGGCGCTTGTGCTTCTTCTTGTTCTTGTGCTTCTTCTTGCCCTTGATCTCGAACCGGAGCTTGATGTCCTCGGTCGCGTTGTGATCCGCGTCTTCCGCCCGGAAGAAGGCCAGGTACTTGCCGGGCTTGGCCTGGAAGTTCGAGGTCCGGGCGGCGAAGCGCACGTTGTTGAAACCGATGTGAGCGCTCCACTCGCTGTAGCCCTGGAACTGACGGACCGTACGGGCACGCTTGCCCTTCCCCCGTCGCACCAGCCGGAAGTAATCAGCGGAAGCGGAAGCCTGCTCGCTGATCGAGAAGCGGAACCCGATCCCCTTGCCCTTCGGGCCGAGCACGCCCGGGGCGGCGTTCTCGCCGTCCTTGGTGAAGAAATACCCGTCGACGGTCGGTGCCTCGAAGTCCAGGTTCAGCGGGTCCTGCGGGCCGGGATCCGAGTTCGGGTTACCCGGCACGTCGGAAACCGTCACGGCACCGCGTACGGACGTATGGAGCCGGCACTGGAACACGTACACCCCGGGATCGCTGAACCGGACCGTGAAGGAATCCCCGAGCGGATGCGGCTCCACCGAGCCCGGGTCCGAATCCCACTGGGACGCGTTCGGCGGCTGCCCGGTCACCGAGTGCTGCGTGTCGGGCCCGATCCAGTCCCAGGTGACCGACTCGCCCAGGTCGATGTGCGGAGTCTTGTTCGACCACTGGAAGTCGGAGATCGAGACCCGGGTGTTGTTCGCCTGGGCGAATCCGGGCACCAGCGCCGGACCCGCGACCAGGCCGGCCAGGACGCCGATCAGGGCGACCGTGCGTGTTACTCGACCAGGTACCAACCGCTCATCCCGTTGTGGAGGTGGGGGAAGACATGGCAGTGGTAGAGCCACCGGCCGGGGTTGTCCTCGGTGAACCGGACCTCGAACGAATCCCCGGGGCCCAGCGTCTTGTTGTCGATGATCGTCCCGTCCGGCTCTTTCCACCGATGGCCGTGCAAGTGGAAGGTGTGGAAGTTGTCGTCGAGCGCGAACACGTGAAAAGCGACGTCGTCCCCCACGTTCGCCCTGAAGGTCGGGGTGTTGCCGGTGTACGAGCGCCCGTTGATGCACTCGAAGCTGCTCCGAAGGTGAGTCACGTCCGCCCGGAAGTTGTGGAAGCCGACGACGAACTCCTTGTCCGGCTTCGGCACGTCCGGGTCACGGATCACCAGCGCGCCGAAGAGCCCCCGATAGAGCGGGAACGGGTCCAGCGGACCGTGATCGTGGTAGATCCAGCTTCCCTGCGTGCCTTCCGGGCATTCCCAGACGTAGGTGAACTCCCGGTTGGGCTGGACGAATCCGCCCGGGTCCGTCCAGTAGCCCTTGTAGGCACCGTCCATCTCGTTCGCGTAGAAGGCACCGTGAGGATGCATGGTGACCGGCGAGGGGCAGCGATTGCGGAAGTGGACCACGAGCGTCTGCCCGACTTCCGCCTCGAGCATCGGCCCGGGGATCGTCCCCGGCCCCATCGGGGCACCGAAGTTCGGGGTGTACTGCCGGTAGGTCCACGCCTCGAAGGTCGTCTTGCCCTTCTTGATGGTCGTGTTCATCATCTGGTCGCGCTTACGGCCGTTCTTGTTGGCCGGGATGATGTTCCACTTGCGGGGCTCGGCGACGATCCAGTATTCCTTGCGTTCGCCGGTGACCGGGGCGGCGGCCTTGCTCAGTCCCGGGTTGCTGCGGGCCGCGGCTACCTTGGGCGGCACCGGCACGCCGGCGGCGAGCTTCTCCATGTTGACCGGACGGTCGGTCCGGACCTGCTGACCGGCGAGGGTGCAGACCAGCGCTCCGCCGCCGATGCCGAGAAAACTCCTTCTATCCATGGGCTACCTGACCCGTCCTTTCATTTCGCGGCTGGCATCCAGGGAACTCACTTGACCACCACCGTCAGTTTCATGCCGAAGTGCAGTGAGCAGACGAACGTGTACGTCCCCGGCACGGTGAATTTGCGTTTGAAGCTGAACATGACCGCGGGTGAGAGCGACGTCTCGAAGTCGTGGCGATCGACCCCTTCCGGACCGGAGGTCATGGTCACGTTGTGCGGATCGTGGTTGGCGTCATCCCAGACCCAGAGGATCGACTCGCCCCGCTCGATCGTGACCGCATCGGGCACGAAGAAGTCATCAACCAGGTTCACCGTCGCCGCGGGCGTCGTCGCGGGTGGCGTCGCCGGGCGGGCCAGCTTGGCGAACCGGCGGACCACCCGGCGGTGGCAGCGCTTGCGCGCCTTGACGACCCGCTTCGAACGGCATCGCTTGAGCGCCCGGCGCTTCGCCTTCTTCTGCTTCTTGTTCAGCGAGGAGCTCCCCGCCTCCGAGGAGGCGTGAGCCGGCGAGGCCGCTTCAGCCGAGGCCGTGGCGGCCGTGCCGAGCGCACAGAGCGCCAGCACGGCCGCGACCGCGAATGTCCGAACGGATCTCGCCACGGATCACCGCTACTTGGTGACCTTTACGGTCATCGTCATCTCGTAGTGCAGGTTGCACACGAAGTCATACGTGCCCGGCTTCGTGAACTGGCGCTTGAACCTCGTGCTCTTGACCGCCGTGGTCGGCGAGACGAAGTCGTTGCGGCTCACGCCGGCGGGACCGAGGGCCAAGGTCACGTTGTGCGGCTCGTAGCCGCCGATGTTCGCCCAGCTCCAGCTGACGAAATCGTTGACCTTGATGTCCAACTCATTCGGTGAGAAGAAGTTGTCACCCAGCTGGACCGGGTGGGTCTTGCCCTTCGGCGCCTGGTTCGCGAGCTTCCGGAAGCGCTTGTTCACACGCTTCTTGCAGGCTCGACGAGCCTTGGCCCGATGCTTCTTGTTGCACTTCTTGAGCGCTGCCCGTTTGGCCTTCCTCTGCTTCTTGGTGAGGCTGCTGGCCGAAGCGTCAGCACCCGACGAAGCGACGGCGCCGGCCGGACCGCTGGCCGCCCCCACGGCCAGCGAGATCAGAGCCAGCGCCAGGATCCCTGGCAACCGCTTTGTTAGCAGTGACTTCATCTTGTTCTTTCTTTCTCTTTCTTCCTACCGACCGCTAGGAGCAGTTGACGGGGTCCGCCCGCTTCTCGGTGTAGACGTAGCCGTCCTCATCGGTGAACGCCGGGTGTGAGTTGCCCCTCCACGAGCATTCCTGGGTCTGCGGCGGATCCGAGGCGACGTAGCCGAGGATCGTGTCCGGATCACCTTCGTTGGCCGGGTTGTACTGGATGCCGGCCCCGAAGTCGAAGCTCGGAACGCTGTCGTTCAGAACCCGATTCTGCGGGCAGGACGGGTAGATGTCGGCCTGCGGCACGGAGCCGTTGCCCGTCACGTAGGTGACGGCCGGGGTACCCGTGTTGCCGGAGAAGCAGTTCCCACCACCGGTGTGGTCGTTGAGGAAGTCGACTCCGTTCGGATCCTGACCGTTGCGGCCCATCCGGTTGTTGGTGAATGAGTTGTTGAGGTTCTTGGCGTCGTCGCCCTCGTTGGCCACCACGCTGGTCCCGACGACGGGGGCGGAGAACGTCATCACTCCCCACTTCTCGTTGCCGAAGATGTCGTTGTCGTAGACCTCGATGCCATCCGAGCCGAACAGGCCCACGCCGATACCCATCGGGTAGTTGATCGTCCCGCCGAGCAGCTCGCCAAGCCCGTTGGAAACGGTCTTGAACTCGGTGCCGGTCGAGAAGTAGTTGTAGTTGTTCCAGAAGATCTTGTTGTCGTGGATCTTCATCCAGCCGTTCGGCTCGAACTTCTCCGAGTCGAGGGTGTTCGGCACGATGCCGGCACCGTTGTTGTAGAAGGACGAATCCTCGATCTCGACGTACTTCGAGTTGGTACCCGAGTAGCCGAGCACGTTCTGGTGGCTCTTGAAATTCTTGACGATCGTCCACTTCGGATCGGCCTGGCAGGGGGCCGGGTTGGAACCATGGTTGGTCCAGTTGGGGTCATCGCAGGGCGTCTCGCCGATGTAGAGGGCCGAGTCGCCGTGGTTCCAACCCTCGGAGTTGAGGAACTTGCCGCCGAAGCAGTTCCGTGAGAACAGACCGTACGAACGGGTGTCCGAGGACACCAGGTTGTCCATCACGAAGTCGGAGCAGTGCGAGTTATCCGAGGCGACGTTCGAGGCCCAGACGAAGAACGTGTTGTTCTCGTAGTGACGGCCCCACATGTTCTTGAGCACGATGCCGTCGATGTCCTCGGCGTCGATCGCGTTGTTGGCGGGGATGCTGGCCTGGTCGCCGGGGCGCCAGGTCGGATCGTTGCCCTTGCGGATCGTCTTGGCGTTGGTGCCGTCGAGGATGACCTTGCGGGCGTCCGGGTTCGGCTGCTTGTTCTTCTTGACGCCGATGATCCGGAGGTTGTCGAAGTCGCTGCCCTTGGTCTTGCCACGCAGCATCACGCCTTCGGAGTAAGTGCCCGGCTGGATGCGCACGGTGGCGGTCCGCTTCTTGTTCTTGAACTGCCACTTGCCGGCCGCGTTGGCACCCGCCTGAATGGTGCGGTACTTGCAGCCGTGCTTGCAGACGTCGAAGAACTGAGCGTTGTAGTTCTTGAGCTTCCGCTTGAGACGCTTGGCGTTCTTCTTCGCCGACTTGCAGCGCTTCTTCGCCTTCGCCTTGGCCTTCTTGCCCTTGGCCTTGCGGACCTTCTTGCAGGTGGCCTTGGCCTTCTTGTTGGCCTTCTTCACCTTCTTCTGAAGGCTGGCTGCCTTGCTGCTGGCGCCGGCGTCAGTGGCGGCGCTGGCTGTCCCCTGCGTCAGGACCAGGCCCATCAGACAGGCGGCCAGAATGCCGACGATTACTCCCAAACGTTGCTTCATCTCTCTCCTTGAAGATTTCTTTCCCCGCCCAGAGCGGGGCAGGCCATCCGGACACTCTAAACCAAAAAAACGCGGAAGGTTTCGGTCCACAGGCGTCCGTGTTCATGAATCCCGAGAATCTGACAGGCGTTCGTGTCAGTTCATGCTTGGAGGGCTAGTATCCCCAGCATGGATCACGACTACGACTGGGTGATCGTCGGCTCCGGGTTCGGCGGCAGCGTTTCCGCTCTGCGGCTGGCCGAGAAGGGCTACAAGGTCGCTGTGATCGAGGTCGGCCGCCGCTTCGAGGACAAGGATTTCGCGAAGACCGCCTGGAACCTGCGCCGCTACTTCTGGCTGCCGAAATTCGGCCTGCGCGGGATCATGCGTATGTCCATGTTCAAGGATGTGAACGTGGTGTCCGGCTGCGGTGTCGGCGGTGGCAGCCTGGGCTACGCGAACACGCTCTACCGCCCTCGCCCCGCCTTCTACACCGACCCCCAGTGGGACGGTCTGGCCGACTGGGAGGTCGAGCTCGGCCCGCACTACGTCACCGCCGAGCGGATGCTGGGCGTGACCCTCTACCGCGACACCGGCCCGGCCGACGAGCTGCTCCACGAGTACGCCGACCAGGTCGGCGCCGACGGCACCTACTCGAACACTCAGGTCGGGGTCTACTTCGGTCCGCGCGGCGAGACCGTCGCCGACCCCTACTTCGGCGGCGAGGGCCCGGACCGCACCGGCTGCATCAAGTGCGGCTCCTGCATGGTCGGCTGCCGCTACGGGGCCAAGAACACCCTGGTCAAGAACTACCTCTACTTCGCCGAGAAGCTCGGGGTGAAGGTATTCCCCGGGCGCGAGGTCACCTCGGTCCGGCCGCTCGGAGGCAAAGCCGACGGCTCCGCGGGCTACGAGCTGATGACCGACCGCTCCGGCGCTGTGCTCCGCCACCGCCGCAAGAAGCTCACCGCGAAAGGCGTGATCTTCTCGGCCGGTGCGCTCGGCACCAACAAGCTGCTCGCCAACTGTGCCTACAACGGCGACCTGCCTCGCCTCTCGGGACGGATCGGCCACGTGGTGCGGACCAACTCCGAGTCGATCCAGGCGGTCACCGCACGCGACGACGAGCGCGACTTCAGCGACTCGGTCGCGATCACCTCCAGCATCTATCCGGACCCCGACACCCACATCGAGGTCGTGACCTACGGCCGGGCCGGTGATGTGATGAGCCGGACCTTCACCATGTACACCGGGAACGGGACCCGCCTGACCAGGCCGATCAAGTTCCTCGCCGCGATGGCCCGCCGCCCGCTCGACTCGCTGCGCCTGCTGCTCAACCCGAGGCACTGGTCGCAGCGCACCGTGATCCTGCTGGTCATGCAGTCACTGGACTCGGCGATGCGCTTGAAGCCGGTCAGGAAGAGGTTCGGCAAAGGGGTCCGCCTCCAGACCGAGCAGGATCCGGAGCGACCCAACCCGACCTTCATCCAGGCCGCGGAGGACGCGACCAAGTGGATGGCCGAGCGGATCAACGGCATTCCGCAGGTCTCCTTCGGCGAGTCGCTCTTCAACATCCCGACCACCGCCCACATCCTCGGCGGCGCCGTGGTCGGCCACGGTCCGGAGGATGGGGTGGTCGACCGCGACAACCACGTCTTCGGCTACGAGAACCTGATGGTCTGCGACGGCTCGGCGGTGCCGGCCAACCCGGGCGTCAACCCGAGTCTGACGATCACCGCGATGACCGAGCGGGCGATGAGCAAGATCGCGCCGAAGGACCCGCAGTCCGCGCCGCTCCACCTGCCGGACGAGGCCCGGCCCGCCCGCACGGCCGACAACACCGACCCGGCCCGCGCCCCCGGCCCTTCAGGCCCGGCCGAGTCCTGGACCCCGCTCGATCCCTAAAGGCCGTTTTTCTTCTTCAGCTGCTCGACGTCCGCGCGGAGTTCGTCGACCCCGATCGCGCCCTCGATCCGCTGCTCGATCGTTCCGTCCTTGTTGATCAGGAAGATCCACGGCTCGCTCGTGAGACCGAAAGCCTTGAGCTGGGGCCGAATGCCCTTGCTCATGTCGTTGTGGTTATAGACCTCGTTGTGGATGAAGGCGACGCCGTCGCCGACCTCGTCCTTCACCTGCTCGGCCACGTCCACGACCGGCCCGCAGACCCGGGACTTGCAGAGCGCCGGGGTGGCGAAGACCAGCACCACGGGCTTCTTGCCGAGCACGTCCTTGAGGTTGTCGTCGTGCATGCTCGAGGGCGGCTGGCGAGTATCGATCTTCGAGAGATCGCCCCCCACGTCGGCGGCGGTCGGGGTGCTGACCTTCGGTGCCTTCTCGCCGACCGCGGCCACGTTCGGCGATTGACCGACCACCGGGCTGGGCGTCACCCGGGCGACCTCGACGCCGTCATCGGTCTTGATCATCGCGACCCCCAGCCAAGGACCGGTGCGATCGAAGTTCACGTCGGTCACGTAGAAGCTGGTCGCCTCACCGGGGCCGCCGGCACCCTTCGAACGGTAGGCGGGCTTGGTCTCGAGCGAGACCACCTTGGCCGGCAGCGGGCCCTCCACCTTCGATTGGGGTGACTTCGCGAAATAGAGCGCGACGTCGGCATCGTCGACCTGGGTGCGGTCGACGTTGAAGACTCCGAACGGATACCGGTTCTTGCCGAGCTCGAAGACGCTGGCGGCCGCTGGAACGACCTTGTCACTGGGCGTCTGCCCGTTGTAAAGCTCTTCGATCGTCTTGCCCTGAGCCGAGGGAAAATCGGAGGCAGAGGGCGCGCCGCGGGCCACGTCGTCACCCGAGTCGCCGCCGCAACCACCGATCAGCACCCCCAGGCCGGCGAGCAGCAGCAAGACCAGAAAGAAACCCTGCTTGAGAGGAATGGGCAGTACCGCCGTCTTAGTGGGAAAGCCGATCATGAAACGGTCAGGCTACAGAAACAAAGAGGGTGGCCACTGTGGCCACCCTCTCATCGGGAGCGGAGTTGTCAGCAAATAGGTCTGACAACTCCGCTTTCGGTGTCGACGAACTTGGTCGCCAGGCGTGACTAGGAGGCGAAGCGCTCCGCCACGTAGTCCCAGTTGACGACGTTCCAGAACGCGTCCAGGTAATCGGGGCGGCGGTTCTGGTACTTCAGGTAGTACGCGTGCTCCCAGACGTCGGCGCCCAGCAGCGGGGTCTTGCCGTCGGTCAGGGGCGAGTCCTGGTTCGCGGTCGAGACGATCGCGACGCCATCGCCGTCCTTGACCAGCCAGACCCAGCCGGAACCGAACTGACCGATGCCGCCGTTCTTGAAGGCGTCCTTGAACTCGTCGAAGGAACCGAAGGCCGCGTTGATCGCCTCGGCCAGATCACCGGACGGGGCACCGCCGCCGTCGGGCGAGAGCATCTCCCAGAACAGCGAGTGGTTGTAGTGGCCGCCGGCGTTGTTGCGGACCGGGCCCTGCTTGTCGGCGGGCAGCGAGGAAAGGTTGGCGATCACTTCGGCAACGTCCTTGTCGGCCCACTCGGTGCCCTCAAGGGCGGCGTTCGCCTTGTCGACGTAGGCCTGGTGGTGCTTGTCGTGATGGACCTTCATGGTCGCCTCGTCGATGTGCGGCTCGAGCGCGTCGTAGGCGTAGGGAAGATCAGGTACTTCGTATGCCATCGGATACTCCTTTTTGACTGGTTTTCAGAAAGTTCGGAACCGGTACAAGAACCCTAACGATCCGGGGCCCTCAGCCCTCGGTCAGGCTGGAGCTCGCCGGCTGGGCCTCGCCTCGGCGCGGTCTGAGCAGCACCGCCGCGAGGGCCGCGCTGATCCCGACCAAGGCGATCGAGACCGCGATCGCGGTGTGGTATCCGGTCATGAACGCGAGGCGGGCCGTCTCGATCAAGGGCTCGGCGACCTGGCTCGACATCCGCCCGGCGACCTCCAGTGCCCTGGTCAGCGATTCCTCGGAGCTCTCGAGGCCGACCTGGCTCACCCCGCCGACCGAGGAGATCTCGTTGCTGTACACGATCGCGAGGATCGAGCCGAGCACGGCCACACCGAAACCCCCGCCGAGCTCGTAGGCCGTTTCTTCGATCGCCGCCGCCTGGCCCGCCTCGTCGGCCGGAACCGAGGAGATGATCACGTCGTTGGCCGCGACCAGCGCCACCTCGAGGGTGAATCCGATCACCAGGAAGCTCGGCCAGAGTAGGTAGTACTGGTCGGCCAGCCCGAGGAAGAGCATCGGGACCAGGCCGATCCCGGTGCCGGCCATCCCGAGCGAGATGGTCAGGCGGGTCCCGAACAGGGCCAGCATCCGCGCCGCGAGCAGACCGCCGATCAGGGTCGACACCATCAGGGGGAGCAGGCGGATCGCCGCGGCGAGCGGTTCCAGTCCCAGCACCAGCTGCAGATACTGGGCGCCGAAGAACTCGATCCCGACCAGGCCGAACATCGAGAGCGCCACGCAGCCGACCGCGACCGTGAACTCGCGCCGGGCGAAGAGCCGCACGTCGAGCAGCGGCACCGAGGCACGCAGCTGGCGCCGGGTGAACCAGATCAGACAGCCGATCCCGGCGAACAGCGAAACAAGCACCTCGGCTTCACCGAAGCCGTACCGGGCGCCCTCCTTGAAGCCGAAGGCGAGGCCGAGGATGCCGATCACGGTCGCGACGATCGCGAGCCCGTCCCAGGGCGGTGGCTCGGCGGCTCGACTCTCCGGCAGCAGGCGCGCGGCGATCGGCAGGATCACCAGCACGATCGGGATGTTGATCAGGAAGACGGCACCCCACCAGAAATGCTCGACCAGGAAACCGCCGATCAGCGGGCCGATCGCCGCTCCGCCGGCACTCACCGCGCTCCAGATCCCGACCGCTCTCACCCGTTCATCGCGGTCGCGGAAGACGTCGCGGATGATCGACATGGTCGGGGGCATGATCATCGCCCCAGCCACACCGAGCACCGCCCGGGCGACGATCAGGGCGCCCGCGGTGGGGGCGAAGGTCGCGCCCGCCGAGGCGAGCCCGAAGAGAACCATCCCGGCCAGCAACAGGCGCCTGCGGCCGAGCCGGTCACCGAGCACGCCGGAGGTGATCAGCAGCGGGGCCGCGATCAGCGGGTAGACGTCGATGATCCAGAGCAGCTGGAGAGCGGTCGGGTCGAGGTCCTCCGAGATCGCCGGGGCCGCGACGTGCAGCACGGTCACGTCGATCACGACCACGGTCAGGGAGGCGCAGATCACCGCCAGGATTGCCCAGCGGCGTGGATGCGAGAGTGTTTCCGCCATCACTCTTCTTTCGTGGCGAATCCGTCGAAGAGCGCCTCGCGGATCAGGCGGGGCACTTCCAACTCGCCGGCGTATCCGTCCTCGACCAGGTACCAGGCCGACATCACCTGGCCGCTGAACGAGTAGGACATCCATTTCGGCGAGAGATCGGGACGGAAGACGCCCTCGCGCTGGGCCCGGGCGAGGAAAGCCTCGAGCCGGCGATCCTGTCCGTCGAGACGCTCGCCGATCCCGCCGACTCTTTCGAGGCTCGGCGTGGCGGTGAGCAGCCAGTAGGACTGGGCGAGCGGGTAGCAGGCCTCGATCAGGCGGTCCAGGGCCGGCACGATCTCGCCGTCGTCGATCCCTGCCTCGTCGAAGATCTGGTCGCAACGGTCGAGCAGCCAGCCGTAGACGGTCTCGACCAGCGCCTCACGGTCACCGAAGACCCGGTGGAGCGTCGCCCGGCTGACTCCCGCGGCTGCGGCGATGCCCGAGGTCGAGGCGCCAGGGTTTGCAACCAATGCCTTGGCCACATCGTGAAACAGCTTTTCGCGCCCGGTATCCATCCGGGCATAATCGTATCAACCGAGACAGTTTTGTCTCAAGACCTGCGGCCGCAGTTCACCGTTTCGTAGCCGCCCACTGCCCTGTACTTGCGAGCGAACCTGAGGTTGCCTCGGACCAGATACCGGGAGCGGCCGATCAACCTGGCGGTGCGCAAAACCGAACCGGTCCGCTTCTGGATCCGCTCGATCCGCTTCATCAGACGGATGTCCCCGGCGGGAAACCGCGGGGGCGGCAGTTTCGCCGCGACCTGGTCGCTGTCGACGCTGCGCAGGGCGTCGATCTCGAGTCGGTGCTGCTGCCGGCTGTCGCCGATGTCCGAGCCGCCCATGACGAAGAACGCGGTCCGGCCAGTGAAACCCAAGGTGAAGGGTGGCGTCTCCCTGCCCGGCTTGGTGCTCCGCAGCAACGGGATGCCGCGCTGCTGTTGGATCACGCCGGAGCCGATCACCGCCGCGGCGTAACCGCGCAAGTGACAGATGTCCTCGTTGTAGAGGATCACCTCGCGTCCGCATCTCGAGGCCGGGATCGCACCGCAGTCTCCGTAGAAGAAGGAAGAGCTGCCACGCTCGGCCTGTGAGTCAGCCAGCAGAAACCGGCGAAACGACGGACCGAGCCACAGCCCTCCGGCCCGAGAGGCAGCGGCCGGCAGGAGCTCCGCGTTTGGTCCCGGAGGAGTGGCGCCGCAAGCGGTCGGCGCCGTGCTCTCCCCCGCCGGATCGGACCAGACCGGGGCAAGGCTGGCCGGTGAACCGTTGGTCAGCCGGGTCAGACAGCCGCCGCCCGGGCGAACCGACCAGACCTCGGTGGTCTCGGCGATCCCGCGCTTCGCCCCGCGCGCCGACTGGAAGACGATCCGGCCGTCGGCGGACCAGTCCGGCCGGCGCTCGTCGGCAATCCCGCGGGTCAGGTCACGAGCTCGGCTTCCGTCGGGCCTGGCGACCCGCAGACGGCTGAAGTCGTCACAGGCGTCGGCGGAGTTCCAGCAGAAGTCCTCGTCACCCTCGACCTCGACCTCGCTGAAGACGATCTTCGTTGCGTCGGGGGACCAGGCACCGCCGTTCGAGTGCCCCGACACCTCGCGGCTCTTGCCGGTCGAAAGGTCGAGCAGACGCAGGGACGACCCATATCCGCCCTCGAAGAACGTCCCGTCGAACCCCGGATCGAGGAGGTAGAGCAGCTTCTCACCGTCGGGCGAGAGCACCGGCTCGGCCAGGCTCTTCCAACCAACCCAGGGACGGGATCGCTGCGGCAGCCGGAGCACCACCTTCCGAGACCCACCATCGGTGTCCATGGTGAAGATCCGGGCCTCACCCTTTCTGCCGCTCAGGCTGAACCGGGCGGCGAGGATGCGGCCGTCCGGCGTGAAACCGGGATCCCCGAATCTCAGTTTCAGGTTCGACTTCAACAGCCGCCGGGCATTACTTCCGTCGGAATCCATCACCCAGACGTCAATCAGACTCTCGTATCCCACCGCGCGCCGGACCCCGAAGACGATCTTCTGCCCGTCCGGTGAGACCGCCGGCTCGACCGCTCCCAGCTGATCATTGGCCGGACGCCGCCCCGCACCGAACAGCACCTCCCGCCCACTCCCGTCCGCCTTGA
>JBIQLL010000037.1:0-23970 GCA_044464425.1 Solirubrobacterales bacterium
TCTGGGTGACCTTGGTGGTCGTATGGACCCCTAACGTCACCCAGAACCGGTCAGGATGATGCGGCCGCCAACCAGAGCCGGCCCAACCATCCTTGAACCTCGTGGGCCGGCGGGTTTCACTGGGAGGCCCGCCGCAGGCGGTGCCGACTCCTTATGTAGGCGGGTCGGACCCCGCCCGACTTGCAGTTAAGCCAGCATCTCCCGCAGGAGATGCATCGCGACCAGGGCCGAGCGCTCGCGTACGTCTCTCCGTCCCCCGGGGATGACCGGGGCTGCCGCCCGCACCCCGCCCTCGGCCGTGCGCACGTTGAAGTGGACCAGGCCGACCGGTTTCTCCTCCGATCCGCCGTCCGGCCCGGCGATCCCGGTGATCGCCACCGCGACGTCGGCCTCGAAGCGCTCCAGCGCGCCGATCGCCATCGCCTCGGCCACCTCGGCCGAGACCGCCCCGAACTCGTCCAGCAGGGCCTGATCGACCCCGAGCAGATCCCGCTTGGCCTCGTTCGAGTAGGAGACTACGCCGCCGGCGAAATACTCAGACGAACCGGGGATGTCGGCTATCCGGGCGGCCAGTAGACCGGCGCTGCATGATTCCGCGAGCCCCAGCCTCCGGTTTGCCAGCAGACCGGCCACCATCTCATCGATCGTGCGGCCGTCGAGGCTGTAGAGCGATCTCGAGTGCCGGGCCCGCAGCTCTTCCCGGAGCCGCCCCGCCGCCTCCGCGGCGCCTTCGCGGTAGCGCACGTCGATCTCCACCTCGCCCTTGCGCAGGCAGGTGGTGATCTCCAGCCCGTCGAACTGGATCCCGTCCTGCTCGATCTCGCGCAGGCTCAGCGCCAACTCGGACTCTGGAGTGCCGAACATCCGCAGCCGGTACTTGCTGAGCGGGGTCGCCCGCCCGAGCACCTCTCGCAGCATCGGCTCCTCCAGCGCCGCCTCCCACATCGGCCGAAGCTCCCGCGGTGGGCCAGGAAGCACCAGGACCAGCGGATCTCCATCGCCCTGCCCGGGGACGACCAGCCCGGGCGCCGTCCCGACCGGGTCGAGCGCGACCGCGCCGACCGGCACCAGCGCCTGCTTGCGATTGGCCTCGTTCAGCGCGTCGGTCGAAAGATCGAGTTTCGCGTTGGCGGCGAAACGAGCGAGGATCCGCGCGATCTTCGCCTCCATCGCCTCGTCCAGCCGCAGCTCGCGACCGGTGAAGGCGGCGACCACCTCGGCCGTGAGGTCATCCGCGGTCGGGCCGAGGCCGCCTGTGGTGATGATCAGGTCGATCCCGATCGACCGCATGTGCTCGAGCCCGTTGGTGAGGTCTCCCGGATGGTCCGCGACCACCAGGATCTCGACCAGCTCGACCCCGATGCCGGCCAGCTGCTCGGAGAGCCAAGGCCCGTTCTCATCGCGGATCGTCGCGGTCAGCACCTCGGTCCCGGTGACCAGGATCCCGGCTCTCACCTCGCCGGCGGAGCTGCTGCCCGGCCTGAATATCTCCGCGCCTGATCCCACGGCCTGACCCTACCGGGGTCAGGCCTCAGGCTGATTTGGTGACCGCGCCGGATCGCTGGTCTCAAGCACATCGGCCGGCACTTCCGTGGCGGTCTCGGGCGCAGCCGCGTCCGTGGCCTCCTCGGCATCGCCCGCGTTGGCGCCACCCAGGATCCGCGGCAGGTCGGCGTGGGTGATCAGTACCTGACGGGGCTTCGAGCCCTCATAGCCGGAGATCACGCCGCGACGCTCGAGCATGTCGATCAGGCGCCCGGCCCGGGTGTAGCCGACCCGCAGGCGCCGCTGAATCATCGAGACCGAAGCGGTTTCGGTTTCCACGACCAACATGATCGCGTCGGTCAGCAGATCGTCCTGATCCGGATCGAACTCGCTGTCGGACGAGTCTTCCTGAACGGTCTCCGGCTCACTGAGCAACTCCTGTTCGAACTCCGGCTCGCCCTGGGCCGACCAGAAGTCGGTGATCCGTGCGATCTCCTCCTCGGTGACGAAGGCGCCCTGGATGCGGGCCAGCTTCGACGTGCCAGGCCCGCGGAAGAGCATGTCGCCCGCGCCGAGCAGCGACTCGGCGCCGCCCTGGTCCAGGATCACCCGCGAGTCGGTCTGGGAGGAGACGGCGAAGGCGATCCGGGAGGGGATGTTCACCTTGATCGTGCCGGTGATGATGTCCGTCGAGGGCCGCTGGGTGGCCAGGAGCAGGTGGATGCCCGTGGCCCGGGACTTCTGCGCCAGGCGGATGATCGAGGCCTCGACGTCGGCCGGAGCGACCATCATCAGGTCAGCCAGCTCGTCGATCACGCAGAGGATGTAAGGCAGCCGCGGCTCGCCCTCGGCCGTCATCGCCTTGTTGTAGTCCTCGATGTTCCTGGCCCGGGCCTCCTTCATCAGGCCGTAACGGGTTTCCATCTCGGCGATCAGGTTGTTGAGGACGTTGGCCGCCAGTTTCGGATTCGTGACCACCGGTGTCAGCAGGTGCGGAACCGACTCGTAATGGTTCAACTCGACCTGCTTCGGATCGACCAGCACCAGTCGCACCTCGTTCGGCGAGGACCTCATCAGGATCGAAGAAAGCACCGCGTTGACGCAGCCCGACTTGCCGGAGCCCGTGGTGCCGGCAACCAGCACGTGCGGCATCCTCGCCAGATCGGTCGAGACCGCCTTGCCGTCGATGCCCTTGCCGAGCCAGGCCGTGAGCGGCGAGTCCTTCTCCTTCGGCTTGCCGTAGATGTCACCGAGGCGGACCATGTTCCGGCTCGCGTTCGGGACCTCGACCCCGACCGCCTGCTTGCCCGGGATCGGGGCCAGGATGCGGATATCGGTCGAAGCGAGCGCGTAGGCGAGATCGTTGGCCAGCTCGGAGACCTTCTTGACCTTGGTGCCCGGAGCGAGCTGAAGCTCGAAGCGCGAAACGTGCGGGCCGGTGACCACACCGACGATCTTGGCCTCCACCCCGAAATGACCGAGCGTCTCGACCAGCTTGCGGGCCAGCTCTTTCTGCTCGGCCGGGTCGGGCCCGCCCGTCTTCTGGCCGCGGTCGAGCACCTTGAGCGGCGGCGCCTTGTAGCTGATCTCCTCGGAGACCGTGGCGCCGCGCTTCTCTCCCTGCGGGGTCAGCGAGAGCTGCTCGTCCTTGCCGGGCTCCTCTTCGGCCGGCGGCTCCTCGGCCACGGGTTCGGGTTCCGGCTCGGGTTCGGGTTCGGGCGTTTCGTCGAACTCGTCTTCGAGCTGCTTGAGCTCCTCTTCGAAGTCGTCGCTGAACACGCTGTCGTCGGACCCGTCGTCACCACCGCCGGTGCCTGGCTCGGCCACCGCCGTGCCGGCCTCTCCGATCGCCGCCTGAGCGCCGCCCTGCCCGAAGATGTCGATCGGCTCCAGGCGTTCGGTCTTGTCCGAGACGGTCGGCTCCTCGCCCTCCTCGCCCCAGATGTCGACCGCGAAAGGCGAGTCCTGGGTCGACTCGGCCGGCAGTTCAAGCTCCTCGGTCGAGTCGGTCCCGCCGACCGTCACCGTCGGCTCCTCTCCGAACGGGATCGGCTCGGCGATCGTCTCCGCCTGGGAATCGGCTTGGCCTTCCTTGCCGTCATGCAGGATCGCCGTGCGGGCGAATACCCGGGTCTTCTCGACCGAGGTCGAGCCGGCCTTCTTCACGGCGTTGCCACTGCGGCCGAGCACTGTCGCCGCGGTGGTGCCGGTCAGCAGCAGCACACCACCGAGAATCGCGAAAACCGCGACCAGATGGGCACCGAAAGGCTGAAGCGCGGAGGCGAATGCCCAGTAGAAGCTCTCGCCGATCACCCCGCCGTGGTCCGGGAACCAGCCCGGGTCGAAGTACGCGATCCGCTCGGGGCGACCGCCGCCGAGGCCGAAGGTGCCCCCGGCGAAGGCGAGCAGCAGGCCCGCCAGCAGCAGGACGGCGCCGGTCCTGAGCGGCCGGGTCTGCGGAATCGCGGGACGGAAGATGGCGATCCCTCCGACCGCGAAAAGCGCGATCGGCGCCAGGTAGGCGACCAGTCCGAACAGGTACATCAATCCGTCGCTGATTCCCGAGCCGAGCCGGCCTCCGTTCCACCCGAAGTACAGGACGAACACGAGATAGATCCCGAGCAGGATGCAGCCGAGGCCGATCAGGTCGAGGTGATGCTGGCGAAGCGGCTCGCGCGCTGGCTTCGCCGCCTGGGCTGCCCGCTTCGGGGCGCCACCGGACGGACGACGGTCAGAACCGCGCCGGACTGAACGTACGAACATGGCTTCCCTTTCAACGAAACCCGGTCTTACCCTTCCTTGAGAGCGGCTCAATTAGAATCGGATCCATGGTGGATGAGGAGCAAGGCGGCGGGCGAGTTCTCGTGATCGAAGACGACGACGAAATCGTCGACGTTCTCCGGCGTACCCTCAGAGCCGAGGGGTATGAGGTCCGCGCCGGTGAGGACGGCGGAACCGGTCTGCGGGTGGCGGCCGAGTTCCTGCCTGATCTGGTCGTGCTGGACCTCGGTCTGCCGGACATGGACGGGCTCGAAGTCTGTGCCCGGCTGCGCGAAACGAGCTCCGAGCTGCCGATCCTGATGCTGACCGCGCGCGATGGCGCCGAGAACCGGGTCACCGGCCTCGACAGCGGCGCCGACGACTACCTGGAGAAGCCCTACAACCGCGATGAGCTGCTCGCCCGGATACGGGCCCTGCTCCGCCGGCACCCGCCCCGCGGCTCGGCCATGCTCACGGTCGGCGATCTGCGTCTCAATCCCGACTCGCAGGAAGCGATGCGAGGCGACCGGGAGGTCGAGCTCACCAAGCGCGAATTCGAACTGCTCGAGTACCTGATGCGCAACCAGCGGCTGGTGATCTCACGGGAACGCCTGCTGGAAGAGGTCTGGGGATACGACCCACTCGATGAGACGAACACCATCGACGTCTTCATCTCCAACCTCCGACGCAAGCTCGAAGAAGGCGGAGAGTCCCGCATCCTTCACACCAAGCGCGGAGCTGGCTACGTAATCAAGGCCTGATGTCCCGGGCGGAAGGCAGCCTGCTGGACCGGATGCGCCGCTCGCGCAAGTGGCCGCCTCACTGGCCGATCCAGTGGAAGCTGGCCGCGGTGTCGGCCGGCATCACCTTCGTGATCCTGGTCGCCTTCGGCTTCGCGGTCGGACAGATCACCACCAACCAGCTGCGCGACAACTACGCCGCCGATACCACGGCGAAAGCGAACGAGCTGGCCTCGGACATACGCACCCGGGCCCTGACCACCCCTGCTTACGCGGGGCGCGACGAGATCCTCAAGAACCTGCTCGCCTCGGTCAACGGGGCGGCCGACATCACGCCGGTCGGCAACAACATCACCTACCGCCCGCCGAACTCGCGCAACCTCGGCCCGCTCTCCGGCCTCGGCATCTCGAGCTACAACGGCTGGCAGGTGGCGACCGCCTTCGTGCCACAGGAGCCCGGCAGTTCGATCGCGGTCGCCTACGTCCGCTACGGCCGCCCGATGGATCGTCTCGAGGCCTCGATCGGCCGGATCTGGATCTCGATCCTCGCCGGTGCGCTCGGCGCGACCCTACTGGCCGCCCTGGGCGGAGTGATCCTTTCTCGGCGGGCGATGCGGCCCGTCTCAACCCTGACCTCGGCCGCCGGCCAGATCGCCCGGACCCGCGACCCCGAGGTGACCTTGCCCGAGCCCGAAGGCGATGACGAGGTGGCGGAGCTCACCCGCACCTTCAACGACATGCTCCACGAGCTCGCCACCGCCCGGACCGAGACGGAACGCTCCTTCCAGCGGCAACGCGAGTTCGTGGCCGACGCATCCCACGAGCTGCGGACCCCGCTGACCAGCGTGCTCGCCAACCTCGAGCTGCTCGACGACTCCCTGCACCGGCCCGGCGGCGGCAACGGCGACCGTGAGTTCGAGATCGAATCGGTCGAGTCGGCCCTGCGCTCCTCACAGCGGATGAAGCGCCTGGTCGCCGACCTTCAACTGCTGGCCAAAGCCGACGCCGGCCGCACCGTCGATCCCGTTCCCTGTGACGTCTCCCAGATCGCCGGCAACGTCGCCTCCGAGCTGAGACCGATCTCGGAGGGCCACAATGTCGTGCTCGACGCGGCGGGACCGGTCGTGGTGAGCGGCAACGGGGACGAGATCCACCGGGTGATCCTCAACCTGATCGACAACGCGATCCGGCACACCCCGCCCGGCAGCACCATCACGGTCACCTCACGGCTCGACGGTGACACCGCCGAGGTCCGGGTCGAGGACGACGGCCCGGGCATCCCCAGGGAGATGTGGCCGACGATCTTCGACCGTTTCGTGCGGCATGACGGACCCGGCGACCGGGCCAAGGGCAAGGGCACCGGCCTCGGTCTTTCGATCGTGCGGGTGATCGCTCGCTCCCACGGCGGCAGCGCGACGGTCGGCGACTCCCCCCAGGGCGGCGCTTCCTTCGTGGTCCGGATTCCCGCCCTCAGAAGCACCGAAATCGGACCTCATGAATCTCAAGGAAACCGTTAAGGAAGCTTTAGGGCCTTTTTACTCGCCCGGCCTATCTTTCTTAGCGGACGAGACACATGAAGCCGCCGGGGATCTCCCCCAGACTGCCCCGGCGGCTTCGCTTCTTACAGAGCGGTCCGTTGAGCCAACTCCCTCCCCCAGGCCCAACGGACCCTCTGTTATTTAACTGCAAGTCGGGCGGGGTCCATAAATAAGTCGGCGAGCTTCGCTCCGCCTCCAACTGCAACCCGCCGGCCCACAGAAGCAAAGAATGGATGGGCCGGCTCTGCCTGCGGCGATACGGACGAACCGAGATGCTGCGGGTTCGGTGTGGTGGTATCCGAAAAAAGTTGGATAGTGAGCGAAGCGATAACTTTTTTCGGATACCGCCGCGCCGGACCCCGTCTAGACCTCGACGACCACAGGTACGACCATCGGGCGGCGCTTGAGCCTCTTGTGGACGAAGCCGGCTACGGCGTCGTGGAGGTCCTGTTGGATCAGGTCGTGGTCGCGGACCTTGGCTTCGGCCGAGCGCTCGAGCGAATCCTCGATCAGGTCGTGGAGATCGTCGACGGTGTCGACGTCATCGTCGAGCCCGGGAACGCCGCGGGCGATCACCTCGGGGTCGGAGACGACCTCACCGTCGTCGCTGGCGATCGTGGCGACCACGATCACGATGCCGTCGGCGGAGATCGTGCGGCGGTCGCGCAGGGTCGCGTCGTTCGGGTCCGAGAGCTCGACCCCGTCGACGTAAATCACGCCGCCGGCTTCCTCTTGACCGAACTCCGCCCCGTCCGGCCCGATCAGCAGCGGCAGGCCGTTGTGGTTGCGGAAGATGTTCTCCCGCGGCACCCCGACCGACTCGGCCAGCTCCGAGTGGAGCCGGATCCGCTGGAAGTCGCCGTGGACCGGCATCACGTACTTCGGCCGGGTCAGGTTGAGCATCATCTTGATCTCTTCGCGGTAGCCGTGGCCGGAAGCGTGGATCGGCGCGTCCTTCGGGGTGATCACGGTCGCGCCGAGCTCGTAGATCCGGTCGATCGTCTCGTTGACCGCCCGTTCGTTGCCGGGCACCGGGGTGGCCGAGAAGACGACCGTGTCGCCGGAGTGGAGCTCGACGTCACGATGGTCGTTGTTGGCCATCCGCCGCAGGGCCGAGAACGGCTCGCCCTGGGAGCCGGTGCAGATCACCACCACCCGCTCGTCCGCGTAATCCTCGATCTCGCGGGGCTGGATCAGCAGGCCGTCGGGCGCGTTCGCGACCCCCAGGTTGGAGGCGATGTTGAAGTTCTTGCGCATCGAACGCCCGACCAGCGCCACCTTGCGATCGAGTCGCTCGGCCGCGTCGATCACCTGCTGGACCCGGTGGATGTTCGAGGCGAACGAGGTGACGATGATGCGTCCCTCGCAGCGGGAGAAAGTGTCATGGAGGGCCGGACCCACGCTCGATTCCGAGGGTGAGACTCCCGGCCGGTCGGCGTTGGTCGAGTCGCCGCAGAGCAGCAGCAGGCCCTCGTCGCCGAGCGCCGCGAGACGGGCGACATCGGCCGGCCGGCCGTCGACTGGGGTCTGGTCGAACTTGTAGTCGCCGGTCAGGAAGATCTTGCCCAGCTCGGTGCCGATGATCACCCCGCGCATGTCGGGGATCGAGTGCGAGAGGTGAACCAGCTCGATCTCGAACGGGCCCGCCTGCACCTTCTGGCCGGCCGGCAGCTCGGTCAGGGGCGCGCTGCCCAGCTTGTGCTCGTCCAGCTTGGAGCGGACCATGCCGACGGTCAGCATGCCGCCGTAGATCACCTTGGGGAAACCGACCTCCCGCAGCACGTACGGGAGCGCCCCGACGTGGTCCTCGTGGCCGTGGGTGAGGATGATCGCCTCGATGTCATCGGCCCGCTCGCGCAGGTACTCGAAGTCGGGCAGAACCAGGTCGATCCCCAGCATGTCCGGGGTCGGGAACATCAGGCCGGTGTCGACCACCACGATCTTGCCGCGGTGCTCGACCACCATCATGTTCTTGCCGATCTCCCCCAGTCCGCCCAGGGGCAGGAGCTTGACCTGCTCGCTGCCGGAACCGCTCATCGAGCCGGTACCCCGGCCTCGGCCAGCAGTTCCTCGATCGCGTCCATCTCCCGCTGCGTCGGTTCGACCATCGGCAGGCGCATGGTCGGTGGGAGCAGGCCGCGCGCCGCCAGGGCCGCCTTGACCGGGATCGGGTTGACGACCACGCCGATCGCCTCGTAGAGCGGCCGCAGCTGGTTGTCGAGCGCCTCCGCCTCGTCGTGGCGGCCCTCCTGCCAGAGGTCCCAGATCGTGCGCATCCGGCCGTTGTCCAGATGCGAGGCGACCAGGATGCCGCCGGCGCCGCCGAACTTCAGCACCGGCAGGAGGCCACCGTCATTGCCGGCCAGCACGTCCAGGCCTTCGATCGGGCCGAGGTCGTCATCGTTGGCCTGCTTGACCGCGACCAGCTCCGGAATCGCCGCCAGCTCGGCGAGGAACGCGGGCGGCATGTTGACGCCGGTTCGGACCGGGATGTTGTAGGCGACCAGCGGGAAACCGGGGCTGCCCTCGGCGATCGCCTCGAAATGCCCGCGGATCCCGGCCTCGTTTGGCCGGTTGTAGTACGGGGTGACGATCAGGCCGGCGTCGGCGCCCGCCTCGGCCGCCATCTTGGTCAGTTCGACCGAGTGCCGCGTGTCATTCGAGCCGGTGCCGAGGATCACGGTGATCTCGTCGCCGACCTCCTCGATGACCCCTTTGAGCAGATCGATCTTCTCCGCGTCGTCCAGGGTCGGCGACTCGCCGGTCGTACCGGCGACCACGAGCCCGTGCGAGCCGTTCTCGACCAGATACGCCGCGAGCTTTCGCGTCGCGTCGACGTCGAGCTCTCCGTCAGGCCGGAAAGCGGTGGCCAAGGCCGTTATTACACCGCGAATCTCACTCACGAGAGAGCAGCCTAGTCTAGAACTCCCGGCGCCCGCCGGTCGATCCACGGATGGGCACGCTCCAGTTCACCGGCGAGCTGGATCAGCACGTCCTCGCGCCACATCGGTGCCACGAACTGAATCCCGATCGGCAGCCCCTCGTCGCTCATCTCGAGCGGCAGTGAGATCGCGGGCTGACCGGTCGCGTTGAAGATCCCGGTGAAGGTGGCCACCTCCCGGGCCTTCAGCATCGCGTCCATGGGGTCCGCCCCGTGCTGGTCGAAATGACCGAGCTTCGGCGGCACCGTAGCGAGGGTCGGGGTCATGATCAGGTCGAACTGGCCGTCGATCATCACCCCGGCGATCAGGCGGGCGATCAGCTGGTGCTGGTTGACGGCGGAGAGATACGCCGCGCCGCCCTCGGTCCGGCCCTTCTCGGCCAGGGCCCAGGTCAACGGTTCGACGTCATCCGCGGTCAGCGGCCGGCCGATGATCAGGCTGAGCGTGTCGGCCGTCTGGCTCATCCCGGCCGCCCAGCGGGTGATGAAGGTCTGGTAGAGCACCTCGGGGTCGCCGGCCGCCGGCAGCTCGAACTCGGTCACCTCGTGGCCGAGATCTTCGAGCTTCCTGGCGCTCTCGCGGGCGGCGTCGACGACCGCCGGCTGCAGCTCATCGCCGGTCAGCGACTCGGTGAGCAGCGCGATCTTCAGCGGCTCGGTCCCGGCCGTTGCCTCGTCTGAGTACGGCCGCTCGGGCGCCGGGCAGCCGTAGGGATCTCCGGGCTGCGGGCCGTGAACCCAGTCCAGCATGGTGGCGACGTCTCGGACCGAGTGGGCAACGACCAGCTCGGTGGTCAGACCGGACATCGAGTCGCCCATGATCGGCGCCTGGGAGATACGCGCCCGGGTCGCCTTCAGGCCGACCAGACCGCAGGAGCTGGCCGGGATGCGGATCGAACCGCCACCGTCGGAGGCATGCGCGATCGGCACGATCCCGGCCGCGACCGCGGCGGCTGAACCTCCGGAGGAGCCGCCGGTGGAACGGGATACATCCCAGGGGTTCCTGGTCGGGCCGTCGTTCACCTCCGGCTCGGTGGTCGGCAGGATGCCGAACTCGGGGGTCGCGGTCCGCCCCAGGGTGACCAGGCCGGCGTCACGGAACCGGCTGCCGAGATAGGTGTCGTACGGCATCTTCATGCCGATCTCCTTCAGCGCCCGGTTTCCCATGAACATCGGCTGCCCGGCCAGGCCGGCGCCGAGGTCCTTGAAGAGGAAAGGCACGCCCTTGAACGGCCCGCCGGCCAGCTCCCCGGCGGCCGCTTCGGTCGCTTCTTCGAACAGTGGCGAGCAGATCGCGTTCAGCTCGGGGTTGAGCTTCTCGGCCCGCTGAATCGCCCCGGCGACCAGTTCCTGGGGTGAAACCTCCCCCTTGGCGACCAGCTCCGCCTGGGCAGTCGCGTCCAGGGCCACTACGTCAGTCATCGAGCAGTTTCTCCAGTCCGACCGTGAACCGGTCTTCGAGTTGGCCTACCTTGCGTACCGCGAGGACCACCCCGGGCATGAATGAGGAGCGGTCGATGCTGTCGTGGCGGATCGAGAGCGTCTGGCCGGTGCCGCCGAAGAGGACTTCCTGATGGGCGACCAGGCCGGGCAGCCGGACCGAGTGGATCGGCTGGTGGACGTGGCCTCCCGCCGCGGTGATCAGCTCCTCGGTCCGTTTCGCGGTGCCCGAGGGAGCGTCGAGCTTCTTGTCGTGGTGGAGTTCGATGATCTCGCACTCCGGCATGTGCCGCGCCGCCTTCTGGGCCAGCTCCATCAGGAGCACCGCTCCGATCGCGAAGTTCGGAGCGACGAAGCAGTTGGCACCGGTGCCCGAGTTCTCGGCCGCGTCCCGCAGCTTGTCCAGATCGAAGCCGGTCGCGCCGACCACGACGTGAACGCCCGCCTCGAGCGAGGCGATCGAGTTCTCGAGCGAGGTGTCCGGCGTGGTGAACTCGACCACGACGTCCGCCTCACCGAGCACATCGGCGAGCTCGGCCCCGAGGGCCGGATCCGCCCGGCCGGTCAGTTCGAGCCCCTCGGCCTCTTCCACGGCACCGCAGACCGTCGATCCCATGCGGCCGGCAGCTCCGGCTACAGCGACCCTGATCATGCGGCCAGGGCCTCGCTGACCGGAGCGACCGCGGACCGGAAGCGATCCTCGTCGCGTCCGACCGCCGCCGCGGAGAGACGCTCCTCCGCGTAGATCTCGCTGGCCAGCTCCGAGACGTCCTGCACGCTGACAGCATCGACCTTGGCCAGCATCTCGTCAAGGTTCAGCAGCGGCAGCTCGTGGAGCACGGCGCGGGCGATCCGCGACATCCGGGCCGCCGTCGATTCGCCCGAGAGGACGAGCCTCCCCTTCACGTGCTCCTTGGCCCGGTCGAGCTCATCGGTGCTGACCGGCTCGCACTGGATCCGCTTCAGTTCGTTCCCGATCACCTCGCAGGCCGCCTCGACGTTGTCCTCGCGGGTACCGACGTACGTCGCGACCACGCCGGTGTCGGTGAACTGCTCCGAGTAGGTGCCGACCGAGTAGGCCAGGCCGCGCTTCTCGCGAACCTCGGTGAACAGGCGCGATGAGCTCGAGCCGCCGAGGATCGAGTCGAGGACGGCGAGCACGAAACGGCGCTCGTCGATCCGGTTGATGCCCGGGGCGCCGATGCAGACGTGGTACTGCTCGGTGTCCTTGACCGCGAACTCCAGGCGGCCGGTCAGCTCGGGCTGCTGCGGGACCAGGGTCTGCTCCCCGTTCCCGCCGCCCGGCCGCAGTGACTCGGCCATGGCGACGATCTCCTCGTGGTCGACGTTCCCGGCCGCGGCGACGACGATGTTCTCAGCCGAGTACCGAGCCGCATGGTAGGCGGCGATGTCGGGCACCGGGATGTTCGCGATCACATCGGCCCGGCCCAGGATCCGCCGGCCGAGCGGCGTGTCACCGAAGATCGCGTCGGCCAGGTAGTCGTGGACCCGGTCGGATGGCTCGTCCTCGTACATCGCGATCTCTTCCAGCACCACGTCCCGCTCCGAATCGATGTCCGGGAAGGTGGACTCGAGCAGCATCTCGCCGAGCAACTCGAACACGTCGCGGGTGTGCTCGTCGAGGAAGCGGGCGTGGAGATGGGTGGTCTCCTTGCCGGTCGCCGCGTTGAACGAAGCCCCGAGGCCGTCGAAGCGCTCGGAGATCTCGATCGCCGAGTAGGTCGGCGTGCCCTTGAAGAGCAGGTGTTCCAGAAAGTGAGAGACCCCCGCCTGAGCGGGGGTCTCGTCACGGGAACCGGTGCGCACCCAGAGGCCGAGGGCGACCGAGCGCACCGAGGGGACTTCCTCGGTGATCACTCGGATGCCCGATGCGGTCTCCGAAAGGCGCGGTTCGTCCGTCGTCATATGAACGAGGCTGGGTCGGTGCGCCTAGCGGCGGTCCCGATCGCCCCGATCCCGGCGGCGGCGTCCACCGCCGTCACGGTCCCGGTCACGACGGCCACCGCCGCCTCCGCCGTTGGCGGAAAGCGCGGCGATCTCCTCAGGGCTCTTGCCGGCGATCGCCGGATCGTCGGTGAGGCGCAGCCCGATCCGACCGCGCTCGCGGTCGACCTCGGCCACGGTCACATCGATCTCCTGGCCCTGCTCGAGGACCTCCTCGACCGTCTCGACCCGGCCACCGGGCTTGACGTTGGAGATGTGGAGCAGGCCGTCGGTGCCCTTGGTCAGCTCGACGAAGGCGCCGAAGGTGGTCGTCTTCACGACCTTGGCACCGGTGTAGCGGTCGCCGACCTCGGCTTCCTTGGTCATCGACTGGATGCGGGCGACCGCGTCCTCGACCTGGGTGCCGGTCGGGGCGTAGATCCGGATCGTGCCGTCGTCCTCGACGTCGATCTCGGCTTCGAACTCCTCGCAGAGGCCGCGGATGGTCTCGCCGCCCTTGCCGATGACCGCACCGATCTTCTCCTGATCGATCTTGATCGACTCGATGCGCGGGGCATGCGCGGAAAGCTGCTCGCGCGGGCCGTCGATCGCCTCGGCCATCTTGCCGAGGATGAACAGCCGGCCCTTGCGGGCCTGCTCGAGCGCGTCCTGCAGGATGTCGAAGGTGACGCCGGTGATCTTGATGTCCATCTGGAGGGCGTTGATGCCGTCCGCGGTGCCGGCGACTTTGAAGTCCATGTCACCGAGGTGATCCTCGACCCCGGCGATGTCGGTCAGCACGATGTAGTCGTCGCCTTCCTTGATCAGGCCCATGGCGACGCCGGCGACCGGAGCGGACACCGGGATGCCGGCGGCCTGCATGGCCATCGAGCTGGCGCAGACCGAGCCCATCGAGGAGGAGCCGTTCGACTCCAGGGTCTCGGAGACGGCGCGGATCACGTAGGGGAACTCCTCCTGATCCGGGACCGAGGGCGCCAGGGCGCGCTCGGCGAGAGCGCCATGACCGATGTCGCGGCGCTTCGGGCCGCGCATGAAGCCGGCCTCGCCGACCGAGAACGGCGGGAAGTTGTAGTGGTGCCAGAAGGTCTTGGTCGTCTCCAGGCCGAGACCGTCGATCCGCATGTCCATGCGGGTGGTCCCGAGCGTGACGTTGCCGAGGATCTGGGTCTCACCGCGCGTGAACAGGGCCGAACCGTGAACGCGAGGCGAAACGTCGACCTCGCACTCGATCGGACGGATCTCGTCCTGAGCGCGGCCGTCGGGGCGCTTCTTGTCGACCGCGATCGCCTTGCGGATCGTGTCTTTCTCGATCGCGTCGAAGGCGCTGCCGACCTCGGACTTGCGGTCCGCGTCAGCCTCGTCGTCGCCGGTCGCCGGCGCGTACTGCTCGACCACCGCTTCCTTGACCTCTCCGATGGCCTCGTAGCGCTCGAGCTTGCCGGTGGTGGCGATCGCGTCGACCAGCGCCTGGCCGTGCGAGCTGCGGATGTCGCTGAGCAGCCCTTCGTCGAGCTGAGGGGCCTCGATGACCAGCTTTTCCTTGCCGACCTTCTGACGCAGCTCCTCGATCGTGGCGGTGATCTTCTTGATCTCGTCGTGGGCGATATCGAGCGCGTCGAGGATGTCGGCCTCGGTGACGCCGTTGGCGCCGGCCTCGACCATCAGGATCGCCTCGTCGGTGCCGGCCACGATCAGGTCGAGATCCAGTTCGGCGTGATCTTCCTCGTTCGGGTTGATCACGAAGTCACCGTCGAGCTTGCCGATCCGGACCGCGCCGACGTGCTTGGCGACCGGGATCTCGGAGATCGCGAGCGCGGCGGAGGCGCCGTTCATCGCGAGGATGTCATAGGGGTGCTCCTGGTCGACCGACATCGGGATGGTCACGAGCTGCGTCTCGTAATGCCAGCCCTTGGGGAAGAGCGGGCGGATCGGGCGGTCGATCATGCGGGCGGTCAGGGTCGCCTTTTCGCCGGCGCGACCCTCACGGCGGAAGAAGGAGCCGGGGATCTTGCCCGCGGCGTACATGCGCTCTTCGACGTCGACGGTCAGGGGCAGGAAGTCCACATCGCGAAGGCCACCCATCGTGGCGGTCGAGAGGACCATGGTGTCGCCGCTGCGTACCACGACGGAACCGCTGGCCTGCTTGGCGAGCTTGCCGGTCTCAAAGGAGATGTCGGCGTCGCCGACCCGCGTCTCCACGCGAGTCGTTTCGAAAATGCTCATTGGGATATTCGTTTTTCCTCCGGCCGCCCGGTTGGCGGCCATCTGTCTTCAGAACTGTCGTTCCCTTATCCCGCCAAGCTTACAGCCCCGGCCCCGCCCCGCGCGCCTTCCCGCAAATAGCGAAAAACGAAAGGCCGACAAACCTAAATAAGGAAAGTTGGCAACTATTGCCAACTTTTCCCATCTCGATCCTGCGGGCGGTGCTTGAACCTTTTTGTGACGGGAGCGTATCCCGTCACATGAACAGTTCCAAGGTTTTCTATCGCAGGGGCCTCGCGACCGTGGCCGTCGTCCTGGCCGGAACCCTGATCCTGGTCGGTTGCGGAGGCGGCGACTCGGACTCCGACAACAGCACGGCCTCCGACAGCGGCTCGGGTACGGCCAAGACCACATATGGGTACGGCGGCCAGTCGGGCAGCGACTCCGGCGCGACGGCCAGTACCGGGTCGGGCGAAAGCAGCGGTGGCGCAGCAACCATCTCGACCGCCAGCGTCGGTGATCTCGGCAAGATCCTGATCGACGGCCAGGGCATGACCGTTTACCTGTTCGAGAAGGACAAGAACGGAAAGTCGGCCTGTTACGGCGCCTGCGCGCAGGCCTGGCCTCCGGTCACCACCGAAGGCAACCCGGCGGCATCGGATGGTGCGATGACCGGCAAGCTCGGCACCACGAAGCGGACCGACGGCACGACCCAGGTCACCTACGCGGGCTGGCCGCTGTACCTCTACGCGGCCGACACCGCGCCGGGGCAGGCGAACGGCAATGACGTCGACGGCTTCGGGGCCGAGTGGTACGCCTTGACGCCGGGCGGCAGCAAGCCCGAGGATTGAGGTGAGGCAGACCACTTCGGAGGGCGGATCGCTTGACCATGCCGGACGAACAGGTACGCGAGGCCTATCGGACCCATTCCGGTGAGCTCTTCGGCTTCGCCTGCCGTTCGCTCGGTGATTCCGCCCGGGCCGAGGATGCGGTTCAGGAGTGCTTCCTCAAGGCCTGGCGCGCCCGGCAGAGTTACGACCCCGAGCTCGGCTCGGAACGGACCTGGCTGTTCGCCATCCTCCGCAACGTGATCGCTGATCTGGGGCGGGCCGATCAGAGGCACCCGCAGGACCGGACGATCGATGAGGACGTGGCCGATCACCCCGCGCCGGGGGATTCGTTCGAGCGGGCGCTGCTGGCCTGGCAGGTCGAGGAGGCCCTGCGGCGGATCAGCGAGCGGCACCGTCAGATCGTGGTCGAAGCCTGTCTTCGCGGGCGTCCCTACGCGGAGATCGCCGCGGCGCTCGGGGTTCCGGTGGGGACGATCAAGAGCCGGGTCTATTACGGGATGCGGGCGATGAGGGACGCGATGGAGGAGCTTGGATATGAGTCCTGAGCACCGCGAGATCCGCGAGAGCCTGGGCTCCTGGGCGATGGGGCACCTCGAGCCGTCCGAACGGGAGGCGGTCGAGCGCCATCTCGAGTCCTGCGCCGAGTGCCGGGCCGAGGCCGACTCGCTGAAACGCACCGGAGCGCTGCTCGAGCTGGTCGATCCCGAGACGATCGATTCGCTCTCGGAACCGCTGCCACGGGTCCCCCCCGGCCTGGAGGCGAGGGTGATGGCCGAGATGCGCGATCCGGAGCCGGAACCGGCGGTGAGGAGCCGGAATGCCTCGAAGCGGCGACGCCGGTGGGTAGCGCTGCCGGTGGCCGGAGCCCTCGCGGTCGCGGCCGTTGCGCTGGTACTGGTCTTGGGCGGAGGTGACCCGACGACTCCCGATGACCAGGGCCAGTGGTTCGCCTTCTCCGCGCTCCCGGCCGGCGTCACCATCGACGGCAACCTGGAGCCGAAGGCGACCGGAACCGGGATCGAGGTTCGCGTCAACGGAATGCGACCCGGAACCCTCTGCCGGGTCTACGTCAAGACGAGCGCCGGCAAGCTGGAGCCGGCCGGAACCTTCCGCTACCGCTACTCGGCGGAAGAGCACGAGTCCTACCCGGCCACCCTCTCCACCGCCTGGGACCTGAGCGAAATAGACGCCCTGGTAATCAGGGCCGGAGACCGCACCTTTTCTACGGACGTCTGAAGTGCCTCAAGTAGAGTCGGCCAACCATCAATGAATCTCATGGGCCGGCGGGTTCAACTGGGAGGGCGGGTCGGACCCCGCCCGACTACTTGATGCTCTCCAGGATGAGCTCTGGGCTGGGGATGTCAAGCGGTGTCGCGGTCTCGTGGACCCACTCGACGGTGCCGTCTGGGCCGATCAGGACGAGCGAGCGATTGGAGTGCCCCGCCTGGCCGAGATAGGCGCCGTACGCGCTCGCCACGGCGCCCTTCGGCTCGAAGTCAGCCAGCAGGGTGGTCTCGATGCCCAGGTGGTCGCGGAACGCCTTGTGGGCAAAGGCCGAGTCCACACTGATCCCGATCAGGGTCACCCCGGCCTCGTCGAGCTGGGGCTGGATCCGCCGGTACTGGCCGAGCTGGTCGGAGCAGACCGGGCTGAAATCGAGCGGGTAGAAGGCGAGCAAGACCCGCCGGCCGCCGAAGTCCGACAGGGAGACTTCCTGGCCGGCGTGGTCAGGAAGCGTGAAATCCGGGGCCTTGGCCCCGACTTCGATCAATGGCGGAGACCGAGATCGGCGACGAGGGCGCGGTAACGCTCGACGTCGGTGCGCTCGAGGTAGCGCAGCAGCCGGCGGCGCTTGCCGACCATCATCAGCAGGCCGCGGCGGGAGTGGTGATCCTTCCCGTGCTCGCGCAGGTGGCCGGTGAGATCGTTGATGCGCTCGGTAAGCAGGGCCACCTGGACTTCGGTCGAGCCGGTGTCGCCCTCGGACTTGCCGTACTTGCTGATCAGTTCGGCCTTGTTCTCTTTGGTCAGTGTCATTTCTTCAAAAATCCTTGGTTTCGGGTCACGGGCGGACCCGTTCACGGCCGATGGAAGCTAGCACAGACGGCCCTGGTCTTCTCTACGTCCTTCTTCATCTCCTCGATCAAGTCTTCGACCGAGTCGAACCTTTTCTCGCCACGAAGCCGTTCCACGAAGGCGACTCGAAGGACCTTGCCGTAGAGATCAACGTCTTCGTCGAGGATATAGGTCTCGATCAGGACACCTCGCCCGCTGTCGAAAGTCGGCCTGATGCCGATGTTGACGGCGGCCGGCAGACCATCGGCGAAAGCGGCATACACGCCGTGGCCGGGATGGGCGAAACGGTCGTCGGGCACGATGTTCGCGGTCGGAAAACCGAGCTCGCGCCCGCGCTGGTCGCCGGTCACGACTTCGCCCTCAACCATGAACGGGACCCCGAGGCAGCGCCTGGCCATCTCCATGTCCCCGGCCGCGACCAGGGCCCTGATCCGGGTCGAGGAGACGGCCTCGCCGTCGACTTCGACCAGAGGTTCGACCCGGGTCTTGAACTCGCTCCGGGCGGCCAGCATCTCCGGGGTGCCCCTGGCCTTGGTGCCAAATCGGAAGTTGTCCCCCACCGACACCTCTTCCGCCCCCAGCCGGGCGATCAGGATCTCCTCGATGAACTGCTCGGCGGAGATCTTGGTGAACGACTCGTCGAAGGGGATCACGATCATCTCCTCGACTCCCAGCCCGTCGAGCACGTCGCGCTTGACGTCGAAGGGCATGAGCAGCTTCGGCGCGGCCGCCGGGTGCAGGATCTCGAGCGGATGCGGCTCGAAGGTCAGCACCGTGTCGGCGCCCTCGATCACAGCCCGGTGGCCGACGTGGACACCGTCAAAGGTGCCGATCGCGATCTTCCGGGACCGGAACTCGGCTTCACCGAGCGGAGTGACCTTGATCACGACGCCGGCTCCAGGACGACTTCCGGGCGGATGACTTCTTCTTCGAGACGGGCCACGGCAATCAGGTTATCCGCGTGGACCAGCGCGAAACTTCCCGCGTCACCGATCTGAACGTCAGCTGGCAACTCGACGGTCTCCGCGGCGAGCTTCTGGCCGTACCCGATCGCCCGTGCCTGCGGCTCCTCCAACTCGACCCGGGGCAGGAAGGAAAGCGCTTCCAGCGGCGTCAGCAGGCGATCGGCGAGCGAGATCTCCAGCGGCCCGACTGCGGTGCGGCGAAGCGCCGAGCAGTAGGCGTCACCGAGGGTCTCGACCAGGGTTCGGACGTAGGTGCCGGAGCTGACCTCCACCTCGAAGCTGACCTCCTGGCCGACGGCCGGCGGGCCGGTCGGCGCATCGAGCGGCACGGCCCGGTAGATCTCGACCTCGCGAACCGGGCGCTCCTGGCTCTCCTCGCCGCGGTGGGCCCGCTTGTAGAGGCGCTCGCCGTCCACCTTCACGGCCGAGGTCATCGGCACCATCTGCTCGATCCGACCGGTCGGCAGCTCGAGCCGCTCGGGCAGCTTCCCGGTCTCGGTCAGCTCGCCGTCCGGGTCACCGGTGCTCGATCTCCACCCGAGCCGGGCGGTCGCGACATAGGTCTTGGGAAGGTCCAGCAGGTAGCGCTGCAGCCGGGTCGCTCGGCCGAGCAGCACGGTCAGCAGCCCGGTCGCGAACGGATCCAGCGTGCCGGCGTGACCGACCTTGCCGCCCCGCTCACGGCGCACTTTCGCGACCACGTCATGGGAGGTCACCCCGGCCGGCTTGTCGACCACCAGCACCCCGGTCTCAGGTTCTGCGGCCACCGCCCGGTCCCGGCCGGCTTCAGGAGGGGATCGGCTGCTCGCCGAGGCCCGCGCAGAGCTCGGCGACGATCTCGTCGAACCCGAGCTCGGTTGAGCAGCCGGCGGCTCGCACGTGGCCGCCGCCACCGAACTTTCGCGCGAGTATCGAGACGTCGGTGTGCTCGTCCCCGGCCCGGAGGCTGATCTTGCGGGCCGAGTTGCCCCGGCTCACCTGGTCGCGGATCACCGCGGCGACGCGGATCCCGTCCACGGCCCGCAGGTTGTCGATGATCCCCTCGGTCATCTCCTCGCCGGCACCGGTCTCGCGGTAATCGGCTTCTGTGATGTAGCTGAGGATCAGTTGGCCGTCGCAGCGGAACTCGAGCTTGTCCAGCGCCCGCCCCAGCAGCCGCACCTTCTCGATCGGCATGCTCTCGTAGAGACGACGGTTGACGTCGTCGACGTCCACCCCGGCCTCGATCAGGTCGGCGGCCACCCGGTGGGTGCTGGGATGGGTCGAGTCATACATGAACTTGCCGGTGTCGGTGACGATTCCGATGTAGAGCGAGCGGGCCATCGCGGGACTGACCTTCACGTCCAGCAGCCCGGCCAGCTCGTAGATGATCTCGGCGGTGCAGGACGCTCCGCCGTTGACGAAGTTGAGGTCGCCGAACTCGGTGTTGTCGTGATGATGGTCGATGTTGACCACCAGCTTGCCGTCCTCGCTCAGGAAATCGACCGGCATGCGGTCGATGTTGCCGCAGTCGAGGAAGACCACCACCCGGTCGCGGATGTCGGCCGGCGGCTCGTGGAAGATCCGTTCGAGCGGCAGGTGCCGATACTCGATCGGGAGGGGGAACTCCTTGGCGGCGAGAAACATCACCGAGTCCTTGCCGAGGCACTCCAAGAGGTTCTGGGTGCCGAGCAGCGAGCCGAGCGCGTCGCCGTCGGGTCCCTCGTGGGTGGTGAGCAGGAACTTATGCTCCTCGCGGATCAGGTTCGCGATGTCCTCCAGGCTCCCCTTGATGACCAGCTGGCTGGCGGCGGCGGGATTCACCGCTCCTCCCCTTCTCCGGGGTTCTCGCCCTCGGCCAGCAGCGCGTCGATGCGCATGCCCGACTCGATCGAGTCGTCGTACTCGAACGCGAGAGCGGGAGTGTGTTTCATCCTTGTTTCCGCGGCCACTTTGCCCTGCAGCAGACTGTGGGCCCGCTTCAGCCCCTTGAGGGCGTCCGCCTTGGCCTCATCGTCACCAAGCACAGTGAAGTAAACCTTGGCGTGCCGGAGGTCGGGCGTGGTGTCGACCGAAGTGACTGTGGCCATCTCCAGACGAGGATCGCTCAGATCATTCGTGATCGCATCGGAGATGACCTGTCGAAGCACCTCATTCACCCTGCGCATCCGCCCCTTCGACAACCGATACCGCCTAGCTCAGGGTCTGTTCGACCTGCCGGGTCGAGAAGAACTCGAGCATGTCGCCGACCTTTACGTCGGCGTACCCGTCCAGGACGATGCCGCAGTCCTGTCCCTCTTCGACACTCTGGACCGCGTCCTTGAAGCGACGCAGCGAATCGAGCTGCCCCGTCCAGATCACGGTCCCCTCCCGGACCAGACGCACCGAAGCGTCGCGCTGGATCCTGCCTTCGGTGACCACACAGCCGGCGATCCGGCCGACCTTGGAGGCCTTGAACACCTCGCGGACCTCGGCTTCCCCCAGTGACTCTTCGACCTCGACCGCGTCGAGCATGCCCTCCATCGCGGCCCGCAGATCCTCGGTGATCTTGTAGATGACCGAGTAGGTGCGGATGTCCACGCCCTCGGCCTGGGCGGCCCGGCGCGCGTCGGCCAGCGGCCGCACGTTGAAGCCGATGATGATCGCGTTCGAAGCCGAAGCGAGCATCACGTCGGATTCGGATATGCCGCCGGTCTGGGCGCGGATGATATTGATCGCGACCTGTTCCTGGGGCACCTTGGCGATCTCGTCCTGGAGCGCTTCCAGCGAGCCGGCAACGTCGCTCTTGAGCACGATGTTGAGCTCCTTGAGGTCACCCTCCTGGGCCCGGGCGAAGATCTCCTCGAGGGTGACCTTGCGCGCGGAACGGCGGGCGATCGTCTCCGCCTTGAGGCGGTTGAGGCGCTCCTGGGCCATCTGGCGGGCGCGACGGTCGTTCTCGACCGCCTGCACGAACTCGCCGGCCTCGCAGACGCCGTCGAAGCCGAGGACTTCCACCGGCATGCCCGGGGTCGCCTCATCGACCTTCGCCCCGAGGTAGTCATGCATGGCCCGGACCTTGCCCCAAACGGCGCCGGCGACCACCGAGTCACCGACTCGCAGCGTGCCTCGATTGACCAGCACCGAGACGACGGGTCCCCGACCGGGATCGAGCTTCGACTCGATCACCGATCCCGACGCCGGTGCGTCGGGGTTGGCGGCGAGCTCCTCGAGCTCGGTGACCAGCAGGATCATGTCGAGCAGGTTGTCCAGACCGTCGTGGGTCTTGGCCGAGACGTTGCAGTAGATCGTGTCCCCGCCCCACTCTTCCGGGCTGAGCCCGTCGGCGGCGAGGTCGGTGCGGATCCGGTCCGGATTGGCGCCTTCCTTGTCGATCTTGTTGACCGCGATCAGCATCGGCACGTCGGCGGCGCGGGCATGGTCGATCGCCTCGCGGGTCTGCGGCATCACGCCGTCGTCGGCGGCGACGACGATCACCGCGACATCGGTGACCTGGGCGCCGCGCGCACGCATCGCCGTGAAGGCCTCGTGACCGGGGGTGTCGAGGAAGGTGATCGTGTGGTCGTCGTGATGGACCTGGTAGGCGCCGATGTGCTGGGTGATGCCACCGGCCTCGCCCGCGGCCACCTCGGTCTCCCGGATCGCATCGAGCAGCGAGGTCTTGCCGTGGTCGACGTGACCCATGATCGTGACCACCGGCGGGCGGTCGACCAGTTCCTCGTCCGCGTCCTCGAACTCGGGGGCCGGGGCCTCCTCTTCCGAGGCGGAGACGATCTCGACCTTGCGGTCGTACTCGTCGGCGATCGCCTTGACCGAATCGTCGGTCAGGGTCTGGGTAAGGGTCGCCATCTCCCCCATGGTCATCAGCTTCTTGATCAGGTCGGCGGAGCTCAGGTCGAGCAGCTCGGCCAGGTCGCGGACGGTGACGCCGCTGTTGACCTTGGTCGCCTGCGGTTCGGCCGGATCCGCCTGGACGGGCTCCGGCTCCTCCAGGATCGGCCGGCGGCGACGGCCGCCACGGCGACGCGGCGGGCGCTGCTGCGGCGGGCCGCCACCCTGTTCGCGGCGCGAGGCCTGCGAGTCGATCACCACACGACGACGCTTCTTGCCGGCCGCACCGCCGCCACCGGCCGAGCCGCCCGACGCGGCAGCGCCGCCCCCGGAGGGCCCGCCGTCGGCGCGGACCGGCTTCTTCGAGGCCTGGGCGGGCTGCGACGCGGCCGGTTTGGCCTCGGCCTTCGGGGCCGCCTTGGGTTGCGGGGCCGGGGCTGCCTTCGGCTTCGCGGCCGCCTTGGCTTCGGCCTTCGGCGCCTCGGCCGGCTTTGCTTCGGCCTTCGGCTTGGGAGCAGGCTTCGCCTCGGCCGCGGGCTTCGCGGCCGGCTTGGATTCGGCCTTGCCGCCCAGGGCGGCGAGGGCCTTCTTCGCGTCAGCTTCCTCGACGTTCGAGGCGGCCGCCTTGACTTCTACTCCGGCAGCCTGAAGCGCGGCGAGCAGCTCCTTGCTGGTTACGCCGGCTTCCTTCGCGATTTCGTGGACGCGCCTCTTGCTCACTCGGCCTCGCCTTCTGCCGCCTGAGCTTCCTCAACGGCCTCTTCAAGCTCGGCGTCGGCCTCGGCCTCTTCGGCGGCGGCCAGCTCCTCGCCGGCTTCTTCTTCGGCCGCCAGCTCATCGGCAGCCTGATCGTCGGCGTCGAGGTCGCCCTCGGCCTCCTCGACCAGCTGCTCGTTGGCTTCGACCTCGACTTCGGCGGCTTCCACCGCGGCCTCTTCCGGAGCGACCGGCTCATCCTCGGTCGGCTCGACGAAATCGTTCTCGGCGGCGGTCACGATCGCGTTGACGGCGCTCTCGTCGGCGTCCGGATCGGCCAGCAGCGTGATGTCCTCGTCGCTGAGGCTCGCGAGCACACCGACGTGGCTGGTCGTGAACCGGGAAAGCGCCTGGTGCTGCGGCAGCTGACAGTAGGTCGATCCGCCCACCGCCGCGTTCGGGCAGCGTCGGCCGCTCGACAGCACCGCCATGCAGCGGCCG
>JBIQLL010000038.1:0-6252 GCA_044464425.1 Solirubrobacterales bacterium
GGTGTCGCGAGATCCGAGTTAGGAGCGCTATATGGCCATAACTTGGATCTCGCCGCTGATCCCACCCCAACCAGAGCCGGTTCATCCATTCTTTGTTTCTGTGAACCGGCGGGTTAGCCTGGGAGGGTGGGTCGGACCCCGCCCGACTTACTTATGAGACGTTCGTTCCACCAGCCCCGCAACAGGAGCAGGAGCCGGGCCGGCTGGTGGTGCTTCAGACGCTCGGCGCCGCGAAGCTGGTCATGGCTCGAAGCGCTTCGAGGCGGGACTCGATCTCGTCTCTGGTGAGGCGGCCGACTCGCTCGGTGCCGAACTCTTCGACGTTGTAGGAAGCGAGGACAGTGCCGTAGCCCATCGCGGTGCGCAGGGTGTCCTGGGTGATCTCGCCGCTCTCGCCATCGAGATAGCCGAGGAAGCCGCCGGCGAAGGAGTCGCCGGCCCCGGTCGGGTCACGGACGTCCTCGAGCGGGAAGCCCGGCAGGGCGAAGAACCCGTTGGGGGTGAACAGCGCGGCACCGTACTCGCCCTGCTTGGCGATCACCGCCTTCGGGCCCATCTCCATCACGGCGGCCGCGGCCCGGGCCAGGTTCGGCTCGTCGGTCAGCTGCCGGATCTCGGCGTCGTTGATCAGTACGCAATCGACCTCGGACATCGCCTGGCAGAGCGAGTCCTTCGCGGTGTCGATCCAGAGGTTCATCGTGTCGAGCCCGACGAAGCGGGCCCCGCCGCACTGGGCTCGAACCTGACGCTGCAGGTCGGGCTGGATGTTGGCCAGGAAGAGCATGTCCGCCCCGGTCGACGCCTCCGAGAGCTTCGGCTGGAAATCACCGAACACGTTGAGCCGGGTGTCGTCGGTGTGGGCGGTGTTCAGGTCGTACTCGTAATGGCCCTTCCAGAAGAAGGTCTCGCCGCTGACCCGTTCGATGTCCTCGGTGATCACGCCGCGCTGCTCGAGCACATCGAGCTCGGACTGCGTGAAGTCATCGCCCACCGGTCCGACCACCCGGACATCGGTGAAGAAGCTGGCGGCCAGCGAGAAGTGGACTGCGGAGCCGCCGAGCATCCGCTCGCGCTCGCCAAATGGGGTGACGACCGCATCGAAGGCGATCGATCCGACAACGGTCAGAGACATGGCGGGGATCGTATTGATCCCCGTGACAAGATGGTCAGCCCATGAAAGCGATTCGGATCGAAGAGTTCGGCGGCCCCGAGGTGATGGACCTGGTTGACCTGCCCGATCCGGTTCCGGCGGAGGGCGAAACGCTGGTCGAGATCACCCGGACCGGGGTCAATTTCTCGGACACTCACATCACCAATGACCAGTACGTGGCCCGACAGGAGCTGCCGCTGGTGCCGGGGATCGAGTTCGTCGGGGTGACCGACGACGGCCGCCGGGTGGCGGCGGTGGTCCCGAACGGCGCCTATGCGGAGAGGATCGCGGTCCCCGAATCGGTCTTGGTGGAGATCCCCGACCAGATCGACGACGAGCAGGCGGCGGGGATCATGATCCAGGGAGTGACGGCCGACGGTGTCCTCACCCTCACGGGTCGTCTCCAGCCGGGCGAGACGGTGGTCGTCGGGGCGGCGGCCGGTGGCACCGGCAGCCTCGCGGTTCAGCTGGCCCGCTCGATCGGCGCCGGGAAGGTCATCGGCCTGGCCTCCGGCGAGGAGAAACGGCAGCTGGTTCTCGGGCTGGGGGCCGACGCCGTGATCGACTCCCGCAGCGAGGACCTGGGCGCGGAAGTCCTCGCCGCGGCGGGCGGCCCGGTGGACCTGGTGCTGGAGATGGCCGGGGGCAGATCCTTCGATCAGCTGCTTGGAACTCTGGCCCCGTTCGGGCGCATGGTGGTGGTCGGAATCGCCTCGCGAGAGCAGAATGAGGTCAGGAGTGGCAAACTGCTGAAGAACAGCCTCAGTGTTGCCGGCTTCTGGCTGATGCACCTGCTGGCCCGGCCGGATCTGGCCCGCGTCTCAATCGACCGGGTTTTCGGCGCCGCGGCCCGGGGTGAGATCAAAGCGGTGGTCGGAGGTACCTACGGTCTTTCCGAGGCCCGCCAGGTGCACCGCGACATTGCCGGCCGCAAGACAGTCGGCAAACTGCTGCTTGACCCCACCAGATGACAGAGCAAAAAGAACAAGAACAGACACTTTTCAAGGATCTCGGCCTCAGCCCGGAGATCCAGCAGGCGATCGACGAGATCGGCTTCGAGAAACCCAGCCCGATTCAGGCCGAGGCGATTCCCGAGCTGCTGGCCGGCCATGACGTGATCGGCCAGGCCCAGACCGGTACCGGCAAGACCGCCGCCTTCGGCCTGCCGATGCTGCAGTACCTCGATCCGGACAACGACGAGGTGCAGGCGATCGTCCTGACCCCGACCCGGGAGCTGTGCATCCAGGTCACCCAGGCGCTGCGTTCCTACGCCGAGCATCTGGAGATCGAGATCGTCGCGGTCTTCGGCGGCGCGCCGATCCGCAGTCAGCAGGCCCAGCTCCGCTCCGGCGCCCACGTGGTGGTTGCCACCGTGGGGCGGATGAAGGACTTGATCTCCCGCCGCTCGCTGGTCCTCACCGCGGCCCGGTTCGTGGTGCTCGACGAGGCCGACGAGATGCTCGACCTCGGCTTCATCGAAGACGTCGAGAAGATCCTGCGGATGTGCCCGAGCGGCCGTCAGACGGCGCTCTTCTCAGCGACCATGCCGCCGCCGATCAAGCGGCTGGCCGACACCTTCATGTACGACCCGGTCACGATCTCTATCACCCCGAAAGAGCTGACCGTGGACGCGATCGAGCAGGCCTACGTCGAGGTGCCCGGACGGGCCAAGGTCGACAAGCTGGTGGAAGTGGTCAAGGAGGAGGATCCCGAGCAGGCGATCCTCTTCTGTCGCACCAAGATCGGCGCCTCGAGGCTCGAGCGGGACCTCAAGAATCGGGGACTGGACGTGAAGGCCCTGCACGGTGACCTCAGCCAGGGAGTCCGTGACGGGGTGATGCTGGCCTTCAAGAACCACCGCTGCCGGCTGCTCGTCGCGACGGACATCGCGGCCCGTGGCCTCGATGTCGACCACGTCACCCACGTGATCAATTACGACATCCCGAACAGCTCCGAGACCTACGTGCACCGGATCGGCCGGACCGGCCGCGCCGGGCGCACCGGCCGGGCGATCACCTTCGTGGCCCCGGACCAGATGCGCGACCTCGAGCAGATCAAGAAGGACGTCAAGGCCTCGATCTCCGAGTGGGAGAAGCCCGAAGACCGGATCGAGCACGCGCGCCCGCCACGCCGCAAGCGCCGTGGCGAGAGGCCGACCCCGCTCGACGAGCAGCCCGCGGTCGCGGTCGAGGAAGTGGCGGACGTCGACGAGGTGGTCGAGGTCCCGCTCGCCGATGACTCGGGTGGCCCGGCCGAAGAGATCCCCGAGACCCCGGCCGGGGTCGAGAAGCTGTTCTTCAACCGCGGTGCCCGCTCCGGCATCTCGGAGGAGGACCTGCGCTGGGCGCTTCGCGAAGGCGCCGTGCTCGAAGACGACCAGGTTGCCGGGATCCGGGTTCTCGAGCGCTTCTCGTTCGTCGAGGTGGACAGCGAAGTGGCCGAGCGGACGGTCGAGTACCTCGACGGCACCAAGCTCAAGGGTTCCGGGATCAGAGTCGAAATAGCTCGTAGTTAGGCAAGCCGGTCCATCGTCCTCAGGAGCTGGTCGAAGTCGATTGGCTTGGCGATCACCGCGTCGGCCGTGGCTGCGTCCTCTGGGGCGAGGTGATGCGCGGTCACCAGGACCGCCGGCAGACCGGGGTGGCGTGATCTGATCCGGCGGATCGTCTCGATGCCGTCGATCCCCGGCATGGACACGTCGGCCAGCACGATGTCGGGCAGGTCTCGCGGCGTCAGGCGCTCCAGGGCCTCGTTGCCGCCGGCGCAGACCAGGACCGCGTGCCCGGCCATCTCCAATCGACGCCTCAGCAGCAGGGCTACCGAGGGCGAGTCCTCGACGATCAGGACGTTCAAGGCGGGCTCGATCCGCCGGGGAGCGCCCGGTCGCGGTCGATCGGGAACCAGAGCGCGAAACTCGCTCCCTCGCCGGGCCGTGACTCCACGCGGATCTCCCCTCGGTGAAGCTCGATCAGCCGCTTGGTGATCGAGAGGCCGATCCCCGACCCCGCCCGGTCCCCGCTCTCCGCGCCGTCGCCGCGTTGGAAGGTGCGGAATGAGTCCGACGGTCGTTCGAAGGGAAGGCCGATCCCGTCATCGGTGACCGTGACCGCGATCCGTCCGCCTTCGACCCGGCCCGAGACCCGGATCGCCACTCCCTCCGGGTTGTGGACCGAGGCGTTGTTGACGAGATTGGCGATCATCTGCCTGGCCCGGGCCGGGTCGGCCTGGATCCTCGGCAGCTCGCCGTCTATCTCGCAGCCGACAGTCTGGCCCCGCTTCTCGATCCGCGGAGTCGTGTTGGCGACGACCGACCGGATGACCTGCTCAAGGTCGATCTCGGCCAGGTTGAGGCGCAGTTCGCCGAAGCTGTTGCGGCTGAGGTCGAACACATCCTCGACCAGCACGGTCAGGTGGCGGGCCGTCTGTTCGACGATGGCCGCCGCCTCGGCCTGCGCTGGGGTCAGGTTGGAACTGTCCATGTTGAGGATCTCGGCGAACCCGAGCAGAGTGGTCAACGGAATCCTCAGCTCATGGGACGCCGCCATCGTGAAATCGGCGCGGCGCTCGTTCAACTCATCGGACCAATCGATCAGCCAGAGAGCGGCGAAGCGCTCTCCCCGGTCGTTCGGTTCGCGCCAGAGCATCCAGTAGAGATCCGGCCCGCCCGGGGTGCCGGGAAACGACACGACCTCCCCGTGGAGCAGCATGCGGTCGACCTTCTCCACGTGGGTCAGCTCCTCGAGCGTCGCGCGAAAGTTGACTCCGGGAGCCAGCGAAGGCACCAGCTCGACCGCGGTCGCGTTGGCCTGGACCACCTCGCCCGCGGGATCGATCGTCATCGCTCCGGCCGGCATCCCGTCCAGGGATCGCCGCAGCAGGCCCGGGTCATCCCCCGGAAATCCCTCCTCTCTCTCCATGACGGGAGAGTAGTGATCGCGGGCTGCTTCTGACCCCAGGTTCGCCGGTCCTGGCGAGGGGCGGCGGTCAGAGCACTATCTCTAGTCTCTGGACCCATGAACTCGCAAGCCGACGGCATTGAGCACGGCCCGCTGGAGGAATGGTTCCGGGAACGTGTCACCGATCTCGAACCGCCCCTCGATTACGAGAAGATCCACGGGGGCATGTCGAACCTCACCTATCTGGTGACCGACCAGGCGGGTTCACGCTGGGTGCTCCGTCGCCCTCCACTCGGCAAGACGCTCGGCTCCGCCCATGACATGGGGCGCGAGGTTCGGGTCGTCACCGCGCTGGACGGGACCGGGGTGCCGGTGCCCCCGGTGGTCGGCTACTGCGATGACCCGGAAGTGACCGGGGCGCCCTTCTACGTCATGGAGTTCGTCGAGGGCCCGGTGATCCGCGGCCCGGAGCAGGCGGCCGCGTTCCCCTCCGAGGAGCAGCGGCAGCTGCTCGGCGAGGGCCTGGTCGAGACGATGGCCCAGATCCACTCGGTTGACATCGGCGAGGTAGGTCTCGCCGATCTCGGTCGCCACGACGGATACGTCCAGCGCCAGCTGAAGCGCTGGTCCGGCCAGTGGGAGAAGTCGAAGACCCGCGAGCTGCCCCTGGTCGAGGACGTCCACACCCGACTGGTTGAACTCGCGCCGCCCCAGTCGGCGGCCACCCTGGTCCACGGCGATTACCGGCTGGACAACGTGATCTACAGCCCGACCGGCGAGGTCGCCGCCGTGGTCGACTGGGAGCTCTGCACGATCGGCGAGCCGCTGGCGGACCTCGGTCTGCTGATGGTCTACTGGCGCGAAGCCGACGATGAGCCGATCCCGCTGATCACGCCGGCCACGGTCGAGCCCGGCTTCCCGAAGCGCCGCGAGCTGGCCGAGCTCTACGCCGAGCTGAGCGGCCGGGACATCTCGAAGCTCGACTACTTCGTGGCCCTAGGCTTCTGGAAGCTGGCGATCATCGCCGAAGGGGTTCTGGGCCGTTTCGCGGCCGGACAGTACGGCGAGGACATCGGCGACGTGGTCGAAAGGTCACAGGCGACGATCGACCTCCTGGTCGGCCACGCCGACGAGGCGCTTAGAAGTTAGCCGGAGGCGGTCATTTCGCTGGCTGGGACGCGGCGCGCTTCTTGAGGAAGCGGCCGA
>JBIQLL010000038.1:6352-23558 GCA_044464425.1 Solirubrobacterales bacterium
AGGAAGCGGCCGACCTCCCTCCTTGCGATGACCATCTTGTGGACCTCGTCGGGGCCGTCGGCGAGGCGGAGGGTCCGGCTGTAGGCCCACATCGCGGCCAGCGGCGTGTCATCGGTCATGCCGAGGGCGCCGTGGACCTGGATCGCCCGGTCGAGCACGTCCATGACCATGTTCGCCGCGACCACCTTGATCATCGAGATCTCCTGGCGGGCGGCCCGCTTGCCGACCGTGTCCATCTTCCAGGCGGCGTTCAGCGAGAGCAGCCGGGCCTGGTCGATCTCCATGCGTGATTTGGCGATGAAGTCCTGAACGAACTGCTTCTCGGCCAGCGGCCCGCCGAAGGCCTCACGATCGGCCGCCCGCAGGCACATCATCTCCAGGGCCCGCTCGGCGGTGCCGATCGCCCGCATGCAGTGGTGGATGCGGCCGGGACCGAGCCGGTCCTGGGCGATCAGGAAGCCGCCACCCCGGACGCCGAGCAGGTTCTCCTCCGGAACCCGGCAGTCCTCGTACTTGATCTCGACGTGGCCCGGGCCCTTGTCGTGGCCCATGACCGGCACCGGCCGGATCAGGTTGAACCCAGGGGTCTCGATCGGCACGATGATCATCGAGGCGTTGGCGTAAGGGTTGTCCGACTGTTCCGTGTTGACCATCGCGATCGCAAACCTCGCCCCGACCCCGCCGGTGGTGAACCACTTGTGGCCGTTGATCACCCACTCGCCGCCGTCGAGGTCGGCCCGGGAGGCGAGGCCGGTCGGATCCGAGCCGGCGGTGTCCGGCTCGGTCATCGAGAAGCAGCTGCGGGTCTCGCCGTCCAGCAGCGGCATGAGCCACTTCTCCTTCTGCTCGTCGGTGCCGTGCTCGAGCAGGATCTCCATGTTGCCGGTGTCCGGGGCGGCGCTGTTGAAGGCCATCGGGGCGAGCAGAGGGCTGCGGCCCATCTCCTCGCAGAGGAACGCGTACTGCCAGTTGGAGAGGCCGGCACCGTGCTCCTCGTCGGGCAGGAAGAGGTTCCAGAGACCTTCCGCCTTGGCCTTCTCACGGATCTGCTCGAGTTCGACCGGGTAGGCGACCCCGGGCTTCACCTCGTCGTCGATCGCCCGGTGAAGCTCCGCCTCCCGCGGGTAGATGTGTTCGTCCATGAAGGAACGGAGGCGCTCGAGGAGCCCTTCAACTTCTAAGCCGGCTTCGAAATCCATGGGCGGGAAGCTACTACCCGGCGAGCTGTCCCGGCGGAGTTGAGCCGGGCGGTCTCGTCGAAAACCGCAGTCGGCTCAGCGGAGGCGGTAGCGGGCGAAGAGGTCGCCCTCGGCCTCGGTCAGGTGAACCAGGTCGAAGCGCACCTCGGCCGGCAGGTTCGCCTCGAGGATGTGCGGGGCGTCGCCGCCGATCGCCAGCGGGGTGATCGTCAGGAACAGGTCGTCGACCAGCCGCCCGGCGACCAGCTGGCCGAACAGGTGTGGCCCGCCCTCGCAGAGCACGGCCCGCACCCCTTCCTCCCGGCGCAGGTAGGCCAGCACGTCGGCGTTGTCGATCAAGCCGTCGATGGTGACCAGCTCGACCGGCGTCGCGGTCTCCGGGGCCGACTTCTTGCGGGTGAAGATCAGTACCCGGCCGTTGCCGTCGGTGAACAGCGGCGCGTCGAAAGGCAGGTCGAGATCACCGCTGACGATCACGGCGAGTGCGTCGCCCTCGAGCCCGGCCTGGCGGCGCTGCTCGCGAAACCCAGGCCGGGAGATGATCCGGCCGTAGCGTTCGGCCCGCATCGTGCCGCCCCCGATCATCACCGCGTCGAAACGGGTCCGAAGGGAGAGCAGGTGCTCGGTGTCGGCATCGGAGCCAAGACCCTTGGTGTCACCCTGCAGCGAGGCCCGGCCATCCAGTGTGGTGACCATGTTGACCGCTACCCGGGGCCGGTCTTCCGGCGGGTCCTCGAGCGGCCGGTAGGCCTCGATTTCCGTTTCCAGGTCGGTCGGACCGGGGTCCGGGATCAGGCGGCGCATGGGGCTACGTTATCTGCCCCGGCGCCCCCGATCCGGGTCAGGAGTACTCGTTCCAGCCTTCGAAATCGCGGCCGGCCCACTCCTTCAGCCCGGCGACGTCCTCCCGGAAGCGGCCCTTCAGGGTTTCCATCAGATCGTCCGGGATCTCCGGCTTCGGGGCCGGGGGCTTGTCCGGGTCGTGGACGACCTTCTCGACCATCCAGCGCATCGACTCCGGCAGACGGTCGAAGTTCCGGTCGAAGGCCCGGAAGCCCGGAAGCTTGATCAGCTTCTCCATGAACTGGTACTTGTCGTCGTGCTTGGCCGATGACTTCTCCCACTGGCGGTCCCACTGCTCGGAGGTGAAGTTCTCGTCCACGCCGAGGAAGCTGAAGGCCTGCTTCATGGTTTCGTCGCGCTTCTTGCCGAGATCCTCCTGGGTGACGATCTCGATCTGGTCGCGATCGAAGAGCTCGAGATAGGGCTGGAGCTGCATCCAGTACATCGAGCGCTGGATGTAGGCGGTATCCGGCAGCGAGAGGGTGGGGATGAACTCGCGGGTCTCGTAGCCGGCCCCGGTCGCGTGGACCCAGTGGGAGAGGATCCGCTTGATCGGGTCGCGGACCATGTAGATCAGCTTGACGTCCGGGACGTGCTTGTGGATCCGCTCGGCGACGCCGTTGAAGCGGGGCCGGTTCGTGTAGTGCGGGGAGGACTCGCCGTTGATCTTGACCGTGTTGTCGAAGCGGTTCTCGTACCACTCGAAGCCCAGATCCCAGTTCTGCTCGGCGGCGAAGAAGTTGAGCTCCTTCGGCTTGGACATGTGGATCTCGGGGTGGAGCCCCAGGTAATGGTGGATCGAGGTGGTGCCGCACTTGAGGCCGCCGATGATGATCATGTTCGGCAGGGTTGCCGTCTTGCTCTTGCGGCGGGGCAGGCGACGGTTGCGATCCGACGTGAAGCGCTCGCGGGCGCGCGAGCACATCGCGTCATCGGCGGGGTCGTAGGTGGCCTCGGGGGCGGTCACGTTTGTATCGGCGGTTTCTGACACGGCGGAGTAGTCTAGCCGGGAATGGCAGGCACGAACCCTCCCGCATCGCCTGTGGGCCTGCCCCCGGACCCGCGCGGCAAGCCGGTTTCCTGGCGCGGCCCGGGGCCGGATCGACCCGACCTGGCCATTCCTCCGGCGCCGATGCCGCTGCTCCAGCGGGGAGTGATGCGCAAGAAGTGGCGCTATGTCGGCTTCTATGGCGAGGAAGTGATGCTCTGCGCGGGGATCGCCCTGGTCGGCCCATTTCGCCACACCTTCTGGTCGGTGTGGGATCGTGGCAGCGGCCGGGCCTTCGAGCACACGAAGCTGCGTCCCGGCCGACCGGAGGTGGTCCTCGACGGACCCCGGGTTGAGATCCGGGCCGGTGGCGTGAGGGCCGACCTGACTTTCGGCGAGAGCGAGCCGATCGAGGTCGTCGGCCCCAGCGGCCGGGGCTGGGGCTGGACCAGGAAGCGGGCTGGGGTGCCGGTGAGAGGCCGGATCGAGGCCGCCGGACGATCCTTCGAGGTCGACGGCTTCGGGGTGGACGACGAGTCCGCCGGCTATCACGCCCGCCGGGTCAGCTGGTCCTGGTCGGCCGGGATCGGGACCGCGGCCGACGGGCGTGCCGTTGCCTGGAACCTGGTCGAGGGGATCAACGATCCGCCCTCGAAAAGCGAACGGGCGATCTGGGTGGAGGGAGTCCCGCGCGAGCCCGCCCCGGTCGCCTTCGACGGCCTCGACGCGGTGCGCTTCGAAAGCGACGCGGAAGAGGACGGGCTGCGATTCGAGTTCGGAGGCGCGGAGCGCCGCCGGGGTGACAACTTCGGGTTGATCCGCTCCGACTACGTGCATCGGTTCGGCACCTTCGCCGGCCGCCTCGACGGGATCGAGCTGGCCGCGGGAGCCGGGGTGATGGAGGAGCATCGGGTCGTCTGGTGAGGCTCGCCGTCAGGCGGACCATCCCGGGAAGAGCTTGTGGACCCGCCAGCGCCAGGGTGGCTCATCGCCGGACGGCAACTCGTAGTGATTGCGGCCTGGCAGGATCTCGAGCGGCACGAGCCGGGGGCTGTCGGAGAGCCTGAGCCGGGTGCCGGCGGCGGCCTCGATCTCGTCCGGCCCGGCCTGCCGGATTACCTTCTCCCAGCCGAGGGACGGGCGGTAGTACCAGTAGGTGATAGTCCAGCCCTGATCGGCGCCGAGCCGCGAGACCGCGGTGAAGAGGGTGAGCCGGCGGTTGGCGGTGGTCAGCTTGCCGTCTCCGGCCGGGGTCGCGCAGCTCGGCCGCTGGCAGTAGCGGAAGTCGACCGGCGCGAGCGGGGTTCCACCCGGTCCCGGTCGGGCCGAGGGTTCCGGCGCCAACCAGCGGACCGCCCGGGCCAGATCCCAGCCGTAGGCGGAGACGACCGGATGCTGTCGGCAGACCCCGGGCTCGCGGGGGCCGCAGGCGATCCGGTTGGCGATCCGGAGGCCGAGGCCGTGCCCGGGCGGATCGCCCGTCCCGGCGAGCAGGATCGCTACGACCACCCCGAAGATCGCGGCGATCAGAAGCACGACCCCGACCTGTTCCGTGGTGGCGGATCCGCGGGTTTCTTCCGGTCGCATTGCCATCGACCGAAGGTAGGAGAGATCGGCTCACACGTGGCTCTACAGGTGCAACGATCCCGTGACAGTTTGGACATGTTTCAGGGGTTTCACCCCGTCCGTCGGTCGCCGGCGACCGGAGGCCGCTAAATTTGACTCATGGAAGGTTCCCCGTTCAACATGTTTGGCGACCCCGACGAACTCCGGGCCCGCATGCAGGAGATGGCCGATCAGATGCAGTCCTCCCAGGAAGTCGCCTGGGCCGACAACGCGATCAAGCTTGCGGTCGACATGACCGTGGCCTCGATCGGGCGGCTCGACCTCACCGGCAGGTCGGACGAGCAGGCGATGCAGGTCCGTGACGCGATCCGAGTGGTCTTCCCGGAAGCGGTGACTCTGGTTCGCGAAGCCCGCCAGGGACTCCGCTGAGCGATCTTCACCTGATCGACCGGGGTGACGGTCCCCCGGTCCTGCTGATCCACGGAACGGGCACCAGTTCCGCAATCTTCGGCGAGGCGGTCGGTTCCCTGGCCGGCGAGTGGCGTCTGATCACACCGGACCGCCGGGGATGGGGCGAATCCGTTCTCGTCGATGAGTACCGTCGCACCTCGATCGCCGAGCAGTCGATCGAGCTTGCGGCGCTCATGCGCGAGCTGGATACCGGGCCCGCGACCCTGATCGGACTCGGCTTTGGGGCCGTCGTCGCGCTCGAGCTCTGCCTGGCCGAGCCTGAGCTTGCCGCCCGGGCCTTCCTGATCGAGCCGCCGGTCTTCGGTGCGATCAGCGCCGCGACCGAGGGCATGTCGGCCGACGTCGACGCGATCCGCGATGCCGCGGAAGAAGGCGGCGAGGAAGCCGCCTACGAGCTCTTTCTGGCCGGCGAGCTCCACACGCTCGGACTGGGCGCCGAGCGGTTCTCGGACTACGCGGACCGCGGACCGGCCGCGGCCCGCTCGTTCCTGGTCGAGCTCCCGGCGGTTCCGGCCTGGCCGTTGGACCCGGTCCGGCTGGCCGGGCTGGAGGCCGAGGTCACGGTGGTGACCCTGCCCTCGACCCCGGCGCTGCTCAAGCGGGCCGCCGAAGCGGTCGCCGACCGGGTCCCCGGCGCGGCGACGATCCACTCCAACCACGACGGCATCTCGGCGATCCCGTCCTTGTTGGGCTGAGGCCACTCAAGGCGGAGCCGGCCCAACCATCCTTGAATCTCGTGGGTCGGCGGGTTTGCCTGGGAGGGCGGGTCCGACCCCGCCCGACTTGCTTATGTCCTTAAAGGACCCGGATTCTGGCGCGGGCGGCGGCGCCGCGGCGAAAGAGGATGGCGAGCAGCTCCAGCGGCACCGCGACGATGATCGCCGGGATCGCGACCGCGACCGAGATGAACCAGTCCAGCCCCCGCTTCCAGGGCCGGTCGGCCGGAACCTGGGTCGCCTTGCCGAGCGCCCCCATCACGATGTTCTGACCGAAGGTGAACATGTTCAGGATGGACTGCCACATGATCGCGATGCCGCGGAGCAGGCTCCAGCGAACCTTGGTCACCACCTGGTCCCGGGTCGCGATCAGGTCGGTCACCGCCTGGGGGGTGAACCGGTAGCGCCGATCGGTTCCCAGTCCGACCCAGGCGCCGCCGGCCAGCGAGGAGGCCAGCGAAGCCCGGTTGTCGAACGCGTAGCCGCCGTCCTCTTCACGATCACGGTCGAGCTCGGCCAAGGCGTCGGTCCCGGTGCCGGGGTCCAGCTCGAAGTCGATCCGCAGGCCCGGCTCGTCCTGACCCGCCTCGCCGGCCCGTTTCGGAAAGTAAAACTTCTCCCCGTGACTCAGCACCGCCAGGCCACAGGCCTCGCACCGGTGAGCTATCCCGCTGGCCACCGGCATCCCGACCCACGGGAAGAGCGGCTCTCCGCAGGCGGGGCAGGGTGGATTCTCCGGACTCGCGCCGGCTTCAAGCGGAACCTTTGGCAGGTTGCTTTCCACGGTCGCTGTAGCGTATTGGGCCGTGAGTTCCTCTGACCCCGTCACCGGCAAGGTCGAAGCGGCGATCGTCGCCGTCTCGCCCCTGCTCGACCTCGTTCTCGCGGTCGGCGAGCGGATCTCCCGGATCGCCGAGCCGGTCGATTACGAGTACTACCCGGTCCACGAGGAAGCCGAAGAGGAAAGCTCCGGACGCTGACCTGCCGATAGGCTTGCCCGGCCCGAGGGCCCGATGATGATTTCCAAGAACGAGATACTCGCGCGCGAGAAGCGCTGGTCGCTGGTCGCCGGCATCGCCTCGGTGATGGGCGTGGCGATCATCCTCACCACGTACGGTGATTCTTCCGCCGCGGTCCGCGCCGCATCCGGTCTGGCCGAACGGCTGCGCGACGTTGACGGCAACCGTTCGGGCCTGGTCCTGGCTAGCATCGGGCAGTTCATCGGCTGGTCGCTGCTGGCGATCCCGCTGGTCTTCCTGTTCAGGGCCGCCGCGGCCCGGGCGCCCCAGGTGCGGTCCGCGCTGGTCGTGGTGATGATCATCGCCCCGATCCTGATCGGCGCCGGCAGCCTGATCAGCGCCGGCTCGATCCTTCAGGCCGCCACTGACTTCAAGGACATCGATCACGCCACGATCGAGAAGTGCGTGAGCGACAAGGTCGCCGACGAAAAGGGTGCGGTCAGCGCCGATCAGCGCGAGGATTTCACGGTCGAGTGCGAGGACGACGCCGCGAGCGACCTGCGCGGGGACACATCGCTCGCCCCGCTTGAGACCGGAATCGCTCTGGCCGGGCTGCTCGGGTTCACCGTCGGGATCGTCTACGTCTCACTCTGGTCGATGCGGGCCGGATTGCTGTCCCGCTTCTGGGGCTCGCTTGGGATCGCCCTCGGTGCCGTGTTCGCCTTCTTCACCCTGTTCACACTGATCTGGTTCATCTACGTCGGTCTGCTCCTGGCCGGCTGGGTGCCCGGCGGCAGGCCGCCATCCTGGAGGACGGGTGAGGCCGAGCCCTGGCCGAGGCCGGGAGATCCGGCACCCGACGATGAGGTGATCGAGGGAACCGCCGAGGAAATCGATGGTTCAGCTGACGAGATCACCCCGGGCGAGGAAAGCCTCGGCGGCGAGCCGCAGGGAGAGCGTCGCAAGCGCAAGAAGCGGAACTGAAGGCTTCTCGTCTGAGACGATTTGCGGCATGGCATCGCAGTCGCTGACCGTCGCCGAATTCATCGAGCTTCCGATCGTCAAGGCCGGGCTGCCCGAACTGGTGGCCGGCCGCGAGGGCTTGGACGCCGAGGTGCGCTGGGTGCACCCGCTCGACGTTCCCGACGTCTCCGACCTGCTGCGGGGCGGCGAGATGATCCTGACCACCGGGGTCTCGATCGGCGAGGATGCCGCGGCGCAGCGGCGCTTCGTCCGCGACCTGGAGGCCGAGGGCGCGGTCGGGATCGCGGTCGAGCTCGGTTTCGCCTGGAGCCGGGAACTGCCCCGGGCCCTGGTCGACGAGGCCGACCGCCGCAACATCCCGATGGTCGCCTTCCGGCGGGGCATCCGCTTCGTCGAGGTCTCCGAGGTAGTCAACGGCAACCTGCTCGACTCGGGCCACGCGCTCGCCCGGCGCGGCGAGGAACTTCACCGCAACCTCGACCGTCTGGTCCTGGAAGGGGAGGCGGCCGAGTCGATCCTGGCCGAGGTCTCGCGCCGGATCGAGAATCCGGTGGTCTTGGAAGACGCGCGCGGCGAGCTGGTCGCGGTCGGCTCGATGACCCGCCGCGAAGACGAGGTGGTTGACACCTGGTCCGGGCTGAAGTGGTCCGACCGCGATCCCGGCGAGGCCGAAGGCGCGGTCGCGACGCCGGTGATGGTTCGCGGCCGAACCTGGGGCCGGGTGATCGCCCTTCAGGCCGACAGCGAGTTCGACCGCTTCACCCCGATCGCGCTCGAGCGGGCCGCAGTCGCGGTCGGGCTCGGCCTGATGCGAGGTGGCGAAGAGGCGGAGCTCCGGGCACGATCCCGCGGGAACCTCCTGTTCGAGCTGGCCTCCGGCCTGATGGAGCCACTCTCCGCGGCACGGCGGGCCTCGACCCTCGGTTTCCCGCGGCGCCACGGCCAGTTGGTGCCGATCGCGGCCGTCTGGCGGACCGACGCGATCGATGAACGCGTCGGCTACGAGGAGGCCTGGGCGCCGCTCCTGCCGGCGATCCGTGCGGCTATGGCCGAACCTGATCGGCCCGCCCTGCTCGGTTCCCGTGGCAACTGCGTGCTCGGCGTCCTGGATCGAGGCACGCTCGGCTCGGAGCCCAATGATGTCGCCTCTCGCGAGCGCCTGGCTCGACGCTTCGCCGGGGTTCTGACCCGTCACGAGATCGATCCGGCGACGGTCGCCCTGGCGATCGGCGGAGCCGCCGGCAGCTGGGATGAGCTGGCCCCGGCGCTGGTCCGGGCAAGGTTCGCGGCCGAGGCCGGGGCGGCCGGCCCGGTGCGCGCCTGGCATGACGCGAGCCGGACCGAGATCGGTCAGCTGCTGCTCTCGATGCGGGGCAGCCCCGAGCTGCTCCAGTTCAGCGACGAACGGCTCGGGCCGCTGCTCGACCTGCCGGGCGAGCGAGGACAGGATCTGCTCGACACCCTCGAGGTCTACCTCCACAGCGGCGGCCGCAAGACGGAAGCCGCGGCGGAGCTGGAGATCGAGCGTCAGTCGCTCTACCACCGCCTCTCACGGATCGAGGAGATACTCGACGTCGACCTTCGCGACGGCGACACGATCCTCGCCCTCCACCTAGCGGTGATGGTCCGCCGGTTACTTCACCACTGACCTATCCACGTGTGTTCGCCACCTGAGCCGCGAGCTGCTCGACCACGGTCGGATCGCGGAGCGTGCTGACGTCGCCCAGTTCCTTGCCGTCGGCGATGTCGCGCAGCAGCCGTCGCATGATCTTGCCGGAGCGGGTCTTCGGCAGGTCGTCGGCGAAGTAGATCACCTTTGGTCGGGCGAGCTTGCCGATCCGCACCGCGACGTGCTCACGCAGCTCGTCGGTGAACTCGCTGCCGGCGGGTGCCTCGTCGTTCGGCGTCACGAAGGCGACGATCGCCTGGCCCGTGTCCTCGTCGGCGATCCCGATCACCGCCGCCTCGGCCACGTGCGAGTGCGAGACCAGCGCCGACTCGATCTCCATGGTCGAGAGCCGGTGGCCGGAGACGTTGATCACGTCATCGATCCGGCCGACCACCCAGAAGTAGCTGTCCTCGTCGCGGCGGGCCGCGTCTCCGACCAGGTAGGTCTCCTTGCCGTAGCGGTCCCAGTAGGTGTTGACGTAGCGATCCGGTTCCTTGAACAGGGTCCTGGCCATCGCCGGCCAGGGCCGGGTCAGGACGAGGGTGCCGCCGCCCTCCTCGATCTCGCCCCCGTTGTTGTCATAGATCGCGGCGCGGATCCCCGGCAGGGGGACGGTGGCCGAACCCGGCTTGGTGGTCGTGAGCGCCGGCAGCGGCGAGATCATGATCGCCCCGGTCTCGGTTTGCCACCAGGTGTCGACGATCGGGCAGCGGGAGCCACCGATCTGTTCGTGGTACCAGAGCCAGGCCCGCGGGTTGATCGGCTCGCCGACCGAGCCGAGCAGCCTGAGCGAGCTCAGGTCATGGGCGGCGGGAAGTTCCTCACCCCACTTCATGAACGAACGGATCACGGTCGGGGCCGTGTAGAGGATGGTCGCCCGGTAACGCTCGACGATCTCCCACCAGCGGTCGCGTGCCGGGAAGTCCGGAGCCCCTTCGTACATGATCGAGGTGGAGCCGTTGGCCAGCGGCCCGTAGACGATGTAGGAGTGGCCGGTCACCCAGCCGATGTCGGCCGCGCACCAGTACACGTCATCGTCCTTCAGGTCGAAGACCAGGCGATGAGTCGCCGCGACCTGGGTCAGATAGCCCCCGGTGGTGTGGACGATCCCCTTCGGCTTGGCGGTCGAGCCGGAGGTGTAGAGCAGGAAGAGCGGGTCCTCGGCGTCCATCGCCTCCGGCTCGCAGGTCGGGTCCGCTCCCGCCAGGGCCTCTTTCCAGTCGACGTCCCGGCCCTCCTTCAGGGGCGGTTCGGTGTCGCAGCGGTCGAAGACGATCACGTGCTCCATCGCCGGCAGCTCGTCGAGCGCCTCGTCGATCGCCGCCTTCATCGGCACCGGCTTGCCGCGCCGCAGGGTGGCATCGGCGGTGATCAGGGCTTTCGCCTCCGAGAACTCCATCCGTTCCCTCAGCGACTCGGCCGAGAAGCCCCCGAAGACCACGTTGTGGATCGCCCCGATCCGGGTGCAGGCGAGCATCGCCACCGCTGCCTCCGGCACCATCGGCATGAAGATGCCGACCACGTCGCCCTTCCTCACCCCCCGTTCGCGCAGTGCGTTGGCCAGGCGCTGGGTCTCGTCGAGCAGCCAGCCGTAGGTGACCGAGATGCGTCCGCCGGCATCACTGCCGACGCCGGTCACCGGCTGGTCGTCGGGACCGGCGTCCTCGGCCTCCCAGTGGTAGGCGATCTCGTCTGCCCGTCCGGCCGCCACGTGCCGATCGAGGCAGTTCGCGCTCACGTTGAGCTTGCCGCCGCCGAACCAGCTCACATTGGGCGGGTCGCTCCAGTCGAGGACGGTGTCCCAGGGCTCGATCCATTCGAGCTTTTCCGCCCAGCCTGCCCACCAGCCTTCCGGATCCTCGTCGGCCCGTGCATAGATCTCCGGGTCGGCCCACTCGCTCGCCGCGGTGAAATCCGCGGGGGGTGGAAAGGTCTGCTCGGTCTTGAGCAGGACATCAAGTTCGGACTGGTCTGCCATGCGTCTTCTCCTCCGGTGGGTCCGGTGCTTCGTGGGTGGGCCAATGCTAAACCCCGCGTGAAGCGCGGCCGCAGGGTTGGTGGGGCCGGCTCAGTTGCGGCCGAAGTGGAGGACCCAGATCCCGGCCCCGCGCACGCCCTGGAAGTGGCCCTTGACCAGGCCCGCTCCGACGTCGGTGTAGGTCCGGCTGAGGATCGCCTCGCGGTGGCCCTTCGACTTCATCCAGGCGACGAAGATCGAGCGTACGTTGCCGAGGCGACCGCCGCCCCAGGCGATGTTCTCGCCGGTCGCCCAGCCGGAACCGCCCAGGTAGCCGGAGCGTCGGATCCAGAAGTCGAACTGCCGGCCGCAGGCACCGTGCGCGAAGCCGCAGCGCTGGATGTCCTTGGCCTTCCGTTCGGCCGACCAGGCGAGCTGCGAACGGCGGTGGTAGCGCCGAAGGCCGTCCTTGCGCCGGGCGTAGTTGACCATGCAGGTCATCGCGCGGCGGGCCTTGTTCGTCCGGGCCTTGCTGCTGCCGGAGGAGCTGACCGGGCAGGCCTTGGCCGGCGCGATCAGGCTCGCGGCTTCCGCCTTGGGCGGGGCCAGCGTGCCACTGACCAGCAGCAGCGAAACCAGCGCCGCGAGCAGGGCCAGGCCAGGAAGGAGGGTTGATCGGTTGGCTACTCTTGATACAGGCGAACAGAAAGCGAGTTCAGGCAATGTCGAACGGTCCAAGGCGTGTCACGGTTGAATCTGACTGGCGGGAGAAGCTCTCTCCCGAGGCGTATGAGGTGACCCGCAACGCCGCCACGGAGCGGCCTTTCACGAGCGAGTACCTCACCAACAAGAGTAGCGGGTCTTATGCCTGCGTCTGCTGCGGGCAGGAGCTCTTCTCCTCGGATGCCAAGTTCGACTCCGGAACCGGCTGGCCCAGCTTCACCGAGCCGGCCAACCTGGAACACATCGAGCTGAGGCAGGACGAGAGTCACGGGATGGTCCGGACCGAGGTCGTCTGCCGCAACTGCGACGCCCATCTCGGCCATGTCTTCCCCGACGGTCCCGGCCCCACCGGCGAGCGCTACTGCATCAACGGATGCGCTCTGGAGTTCAACGGCCGCTAGCGGCCGGAGTCTAGGAAGGAGTACCGGGTCGCGATCGCGACCGCCTGGGTCCGGGTCTCGACGCCCAGCTTGGCGAGCACGTTCCTGACGTGCGTGTAGACCGTGGCCGGCTTGATGCCGATCTCCTCGGCCACTCCCTGGGCCCGCATCCCGGCCGCGAGCAAGGCGAGGATCTCGCGTTCCCGGTCCGAGAGCGATCGCAGCAGTTGGAGCTCGTCGACCCGGTTCAGCTTCCGCTCGTACCCGGGGAACCAGGTCCCGCCCGCGGCCACGGTCTCGCAGGCTTCGCGGATTCGCCCCATGTCCGCCGACTTGACGAGGAAACCGGCCGCGCCCTCGCGAGCCGCGAGGCGAACCAGATCGTCCTCCTCGTGGGCGGTGAAGACGAGCACGCGGGTCTGAGGCCAGCGCAAGAGCACCGCCGCCGTCGCGTCGAAGCCGTTCATCCCCGGCATCTCCACGTCGATCAGCACGAGATCCGGACGGTGCCGGCGGACCGCGCCCACGACCGCGGCTCCGTCACCGACTTCGCCGGCCACCTCGAACCCCGGAATCCCCTCGATCTGCTCCCGGATTGCCCGTCTGACGATCCAGTGGTCGTCGCAGATCAGGACCCGGTGGTCGCTCATCCCGGGCCGATTGTCGCCGGTGCGCCGTAGGCCACCAGCACTTCCGGCACCGCCACCGTGCCGTCCGCTTGCTGGTGGTTCTCGAGCAGAGCGATGATCGTCCGTCCGACCGCCACCGCGGTTCCGTTCAGGGTGTTCGCGAACTCGGGCGCAGCGCCCGGCTCCGGCCGGTACCGGCAGCCGATCCGACGCGCCTGGAAATCGGTCGTGTTCGAGCAGGACGTGAGCTCGCGGTAACGGCTCTGGCTGGGGATCCAGGCCTCGCAGTCGTACTTCTTGGCCGCCGAGCCACCGAGGTCACCGGCCGCGACGTTGACCACCCGGTAGGCCAGGCCGAGCTCGGTGAGCACGCTTTCCTCGATCGCGAGGATGCGCTCGTGTTCGGCGGCCGCGTCCTCCGGCTTCACGAAGGAGAACATCTCGACCTTGTCGAACTGGTGGACCCGGAAGATGCCGTGGGTGTCGCGCCCGGCGGCCCCGGCCTCCCGCCGGAAGCAGCTCGAGAAGCCGGCGTAGCGGAGCGGCAGCTGGTCGGCCTCGAGGATCTGATCGGCGTGCATCCCCGCCAGCGGCACCTCGGAGGTCCCGGCCAGGTAGAGCTCATCCTTCTCGAGCTCGTAGATCTGATCGCGGTCGCCGGGCAGGAACCCGGTCCCGAACAGAGCTTCTTCGCGGACCAGGATCGGCGGCACCACCGGCTCGTGGCCTTCGGCCCGCAGCTTCTCCAGCGCCCACCGGACCAGTGCGAACTCCAGCATCACCAGGTCACCCTTGAGATAGGCGAAGCGGGCGCCGGAGACTCGGGCGGCCGCTTCCAGCTCGATCCCGTCACCGGCCAGCTCGACGTGGTCCTTCGGTTCGAAGCCGAAGTCCGGGACCTCGCCCACCTCACGCACCAGTTCGGCGTCCTCGTCGGTGAAACCATCCGGACTGGTCGGGTCGGGCAGGTTCGGCAGACTCGCCGCAACTTCGTTCAGGCGGCTCTCGACACCCTCGAGTTCGCCCTCCATCGCCTCGAGGCGGGCCTTGAGCTGACGGACCGCCTCCATCTGGGCGGTGGCATCCTCGCCGGCCTTCTTGAGCTCGCCGATCTTCGCGGACTCCTGCTTGCGCTCGCCGCGGGCGCCTTCGATCTCGGGCAGGAGGGTCCGCCGGCGCTCGTCGAGCGCCAGCAACTCATCGATCTGCTCGGCCGCTCCGCGCCGGGCCAGGGCAGCCTTGACCCGCTCGGGTTCGGAGCGGATCAGTTTGAGGTCTAGCACGGCCCCCGCCGCCGGCTACTTGCTGCCGGTCGGGATCGGCTCGTCCTGCGGGGACGACGCGTCTTCTTCTTCCGTGTAGGCCTCGGCCCCGGCCTCGCCGGCATCCGCGCCCGCGTAATCGGCTACGAACCGGGCGACCTTCTCGGCCTCTTCGCCGACCACGATGTTCTGCGGCATGATCGCGCCGGAGAAGCCGCCGTTCTGGATCGCGTGCATCGCCGACTCGTAGGTCTCGGTGCGCTGATCCAGGTTCGGCCCCTGGTTGCGGGTGCCACGGTTGCCCGTGCCGAGTGCTCCGGCCGGGGTCAGGGTGTGGCAGCCGGCGCAGTTGGCGGCGAAGAGCTGGGCTCCCTCGTAATCGGGGGAGTCTTTGGAAACCGTGATTCCTTCCTCGCCGAATCCGCATGCGGAAAGGCTGAAGGCGACGGCAATGGCAAGTGATGTGATGGCTACGGCACGCACAGCGAGCGCATCATATTGTCTGCGGCGAATAGATGACTGCCCCGGATCCAAATGAGTTCCGCCAGACCGTGGGTCTGCTGCCCACCGGGGTGACGGTGATCTCCGCTTTCGGCCCTCAGGGGCCGGCCGGAGCGACCGCTTCCGCGGTCTGCTCGCTCTCGCTTGAACCGATGATGATGCTGGTCTGCCTCGATCACGGATCCAGGTCTCTGAACGCCCTGCGGGAGGCGGGGCGGTTCGGCATATCGGTCCTCGGCGAAGGTCAGCGCGAGGCCGCTCAGATCTTCGCGACCAAGTCGCCGCAGGAAGAGAAGTGGGAGACGGTGCGCTGGCAGGAGCGGCTGGGCGTGCCGATCATCGAGGGCAGCCTGGCCCGGGTCGTCTGCGAGGTCGCCGAGGTGATTCCCGGCGGCGACCACGTGATCGTGACCGGCGAGGTGCTCGAGGTCGAAGCCGACGACGAGCCAGGCGAGCCGCTGATCTACCACGGCGGCCTGTTCCGCCGGCTGGACGCCGACCGCCCCGGGCCCGGTGCCTGATGGCCGCGCATCCGTTCCTCTGGCTTGACGTGTTCGCCGAGGTGCCGCTGGCCGGCAACGGGCTGGCGGTGGTGCTGGACGCCGACGGGGTGAGCGACGAGACCATGCTTGCCTTCGCCCGTGAGACCGACCTCTCGGAGACGACCTTCGTTCAGAGTGCCTCGGGCCCGGCGGCCGGGGAAGGAGCCGACTACCGCAACCGGATCTGGACGATCGCCGGCGAGGTTCCGTTCGCCGGCCACCCTTCGCTCGGGACGGCCGTGGCGGTGGCCGCCTCACGGGGCCTGGGGGAGACGACCTTCACCCAGGAGACCGGAGTCGGGCTGCAGGCGGTGGACGCGGCTCAAGCCGAGGACGGCAGCTGGCGCGCCTCGGTCCTGCAGGAACCGGCCGAGTTCGGCGAGGTGATCCCGACCGGCAAGGTTGCCGCCGTGCTGGGTGTGGACCAGGATCAGATCGACAGCCGCTACTCGGCTCAGCTGGTCTCGACCGGGCTGCCGGCGCTGCTGATCCCGGTGAAGGATCTCGACGCTCTCGCCGCCTGTACGGGAGACGCGGTCGCGCTGGAGGAGCTCGGGCTCGGACTGGCCCTCAACGTCTATCCCTTCGTCTTCGACGTTCCGACGCGCACGGCGCGGGCGCGTTGCTTCGCTCTCGATCTCGGCGATTTCGAGGATCCGGCCACCGGCTCAGCGGCGGGGCCGCTGGTCGCCTACCTGCAGGACATCCTCGACGTAGACCGGGTCCAGATCCGGCAAGGGGTGGAGATGGGCCGTCCGAGCCTGATCGAAGCACGCATGGATTCCGGGCGTCCGCGGGTCAGCGGCGGGGTTCAGGTCGTGATGTCGGGCAACGTGACCCTGCCCGAGTGAGGAAGCCCGACCGGTCCGGCCGGTCGGATCCGGAAGCCGAGCTCGGACCCGGACTACACTGGGTTCATGGTCGTTTCAATCGTTGGCGGGCACGGTCAGATCGCCTTGGCGTTGACCCGCCTGCTCACTGTCGATGGCACCAGCGTTCGTTCGCTGATCCGGAACCCGGACCAGGGGGACGACATCCGCGCGGTCGGCGGTGAACCGATCGTGGTCGATTTCGAGTCGGCCGGCGACGCGGAGATCGATGCCGCGGTCGAAGGCTCCGACGTGGTCGTCTTCGCGGCCGGAGCGGGGCCGGGGAGCAGCGCCGAGCGCAAGGAGACCGTCGACTACGGCGCCGCCGTCCGTCTGATCGAAGCCGCCCGCCGGAACGGAAATCCTCGCTACGTGATGATCTCGGCCATCCGGGCCGATCCCGACTATCCCGGCGAGGAGGTCTACGCGGTCTACCAGCGGGCCAAGGGCCGGGCCGATCGGGAGCTAACCGCCAGCGGCCTCGACCACCTGATTCTGCGCCCGGTCCGACTCACCGACGAGCCGGCCACCGGGCAGATCAGCCTGGTCCGGGACACGGAGCGCCTCGAATCCGAGTACGTCCCCCGGGCCGACGTCGCCGCCGTCCTCGCCGAGGCGATCACCCACCACCCCGAGGCCAGCGGAATCTGGATCCTCAGCTCCGGACAAAAGCCGGTGACCCAAGCCTTCGCCTAACCAGAGGGTGAAACTGATTCTGCGTAGATACGACCCAGTTTCAGTTTCACCGGCTTTGGGAGGGGTGCGCTTGGGGGTCAGAACATGCCGGCGGTGGTTTCCAGGGCGCGCCACATGAGGAAGGCGATCACGGCGCAGGCGATCGCCATCACCGCGGTTTCGCGGCGGACGATCGCGAGGCCGATCTCCTCCTGGGCTGCCGGCTCGAGCTCGGCGAAGAGTTCGCCCAGTTCCTGATTGGTCTTCGGCTCG
>JBIQLL010000039.1:0-22380 GCA_044464425.1 Solirubrobacterales bacterium
AGACCCGGAAGCCGAGCGGCGACTCGATCGCCTTGCCCGAGGCGTCCTTCAGGTTGCGGAAGGCAACGATGTACCGGTGACCCCAGGCGAGGTTCTTGGCGGGCCGGACGATCAGGTTGACTGGTTTCGTGTTCGACGGGTTTGCGTTGATGCCACCCGGGTGGGCAGCATCGGAGGGGTCGACCGCGGTCGGGTTGGCATCGAGCTCAGCCCAGATCGGCTGGCGCTCACCCGTCTGGGCGTCGATCAGCAGGACCCGCTGGTCCGGGTCGTCATAGGCGTGCAGGTCGCCCAGGGTGACGAAGTCATTGTTGTCGAAGGCCTGGGGAGTCTCGAGCCCGGGGATCTTCAGCACGATCAGGTTGCCGGGGCTGAATCCATCGCCGCGATTCACGTCGGTGACGCTGACGTGCTTGCCGTCCGTGTTGGCCGGGGTTGATTCGGCGCCGAGGTTGAGGCGCTTGCCGGTCGGGGTCGAGGCGTCGTCCTTGGTGTAGTAATCGTTGGGCCAGGGCTGCAGGCAGACCGTGGCGTCGAGGAAGTCGCAGTGCTCCGGGTCATCCCCGAGATCAACCGTCACGTAATCGACCGGCTTCGCGCAGTTGCCGTTGCCAGCCCACTTCGCGAGCTTCTTCTTCCGGGCCGACTTCGCCTTCTTGTTCTTCTTGCCGACCTTACGCTTGTAATTGACCAGGACCTTCACGCTCTTGGCCCCGCACTTGCCGAGCTGCTTGCGACCCGTCGAGGTCAAAGCCAGCGAGACCTTCTTCGTGCTCTTCTTGCGGAACTTGACCTTCTTCGCCTTGAAGAAGCTCTTCTTCCCGCCAGACACGACCGAGACCTTCACCTTCCCCCGGGTCTTGCCGGTCGAGCGAACCTTCACCGTCAGCTTCTTCCGCTTCAAAAGCTGCTGCTGATTCTTGGTCGCGATCTTCGCCACGGTCACCTTCACCGGCTTCTTCTTGGCCTTGGCCTGTGCCGCGCCGGCGAGCCCGAGCGAGGCGACTACGAAAATGATCAGCGCCGCAACGATCCGCGCTGTGGCATTCGGCTTGTTCAAGAGATCTCCCTGGTTGGTGTTCTGACCGCGGGTCCCGTGCCGCAGCTGCCCTCTCTCCAAGAGCAGACGAACTGTACCGCGTGCATCGGCGAATCCGCCCCGCCGACTATCGTTTCGAGCCGTGCGCGAGCAAGGCGGAAGCAACTATGCGGGGGCGATCTACGGGACCATCGTTTCGATGACGGTGGTGGCGACGGCCTCCAAGGATGCCAGTCTGGGGCCGGTGAAGATCGCGATCTGGGCCGCCCTCACTGGGCTCGTCTTCTGGGTCGTTCACGTCTATGCCGACATCGTCGCGGCCGGCTACTCGACGCCGCGGGAAGCTCTGCACCACGCACGACACGCGCTCAGGGTCGAGTGGCCGATCGTCCAGGGAGCGATGATTCCGGCCGTCGCCATGCTGGCCGCGCCGATCGGGCTGGTCAACGACGAGAACGCCAGCTACGTCGCGGTCGGCGCCGGCATCCTGATGCTCTTCGCGACCGGCCTGTTCATCGGTGCCCGTGACCGGAGAAGCTGGGGGCGCCGGCTCATGATCGGCGCCGTGAACGCCCTGTTCGGCTTCATCATCCTCGCCCTCAAAGTCTTCGTCCACTGAACGAGCAAGTCATCCAGCCTGCGCTGGATGACCACGGGTTCTAGTTCGACCTGGACTGCGAGGTTCTGGCGTAGGCGGCGATGTCGACCACGAAGGCGAAGGCGACGATGAACCAGTCGAAGTCGTTCACGCCGTGCGGGCTGACCTGCCACATGACGATGTAGGCGAGCAGCGTCCAAGGCAGGAAGAAGAACCCGAGCACCGGCACGACCCAGCCGTCCAGCGCCTGACCCACCCAGTCGGAGAAGATCAGGATGAAGAACAGCGCCAGCCGGGGCGAGATCAGCGCGAAGAGAACAACGAAGCAACCCATGCCGTGAATCTATCCGGCCTCGGCGGCGGTATCGGAACCGTCGCCCTTTTCGCCGCGGTGAACCCGCCAGATCGCCGCGACATGGGCCCCCAGGACCACCCCCATCGAGGCGAGGTTCAGGAAGAGCAGAACCCCCAGGAAGCCGGCCAGGACCCCGTACACCGCGCTGCCGCCACCGGAGGCGTCGAACCAGATCCGGAGGCCGACCCAGATCAGGAAGATCACCGCTGACGAGAAAAGAGCGCCGACCGCGGCGCTGGAGAACGTTGTCTTGCCGGGGTTCAGGACCCAGAAGATCCAGGAGTAGAAGATCACGCCGGCGGCGAAGATCCCGATCGGCCCTCCGAGGTGATCGGCCACCCAGGTGAGGAAGCCACTGTCATCGACGACCGTGGCGAGATCGCGGGAAAGGGCGAGTGAGATGAAGATCAGCGCGGCCGGCAGAGTGACCAGCATGATCAGGATGTCCAGGCCCTTGTTGCGCGGGAAGGGTGGGCCCGCGAGCCCTTTTTCGTTCGCCGTCTCGACCGCGTGCCGGAGCGCCCCGATCGCCGAGCTGCTCGAGTAGAGCAGGACCACGGCGGTCGCGACCCCGATCCCGCCGGCGCCGTCGGTCAGCTGCCGGAGCAGGTCCTGGATCTCGCGCCGTCCCTCGACCTGCTCGAGCGGCAGACTGTCGATGATCTCCTTGATCAGGTCGTTGCGGACATCGGGTGAGTCGAAGACGTTGCTGAGGATCCAGACCGCGAGCAGCAGCAACGCGGGAAAGGTCATCAGCACGTAGAAGCTGAGCTGGGCCGCCTGCCGGGGGCCGGCCGCCCGGTCAAACGACTGGATCACCTCGAGCGAGATGCGCCCGAACCGCCGCAGCGGCTCGGGCGCCCTCGAAGCCCAGGCTTTCAGCTGTGAAACCCGGGCTTTCGCGTCAGTCCCCCATGCCGATCTTGGCCTCTTCCCAGCGCACGGTGACCGCGTAGAGGATGACCAGGTCGACCACGATCATCAGCAGGCTGAAGAAGGGCTGCGAGGTCATGTCGAGCATGTGGCTGATCGCGGAGATGAAGACCAGGATCCCGGTCAGGACACGGGCCCAGGTGCGGCCCTGGATCAAGGCCCAGCCGGCCCAGCACTTGAGGACGCCGATCACGATCCAGATCACCCCGAGCGAGGTGAAGTTGAGCAGGAACACCTCGTCCTTGGCCGTAGCGGTCATGTATCCGTCGTCGCTCACGGCCGCGAGGCCGGCGATCACGCTGAACACGCCGATCAGCATCAGCATGATCCCCGCGAACGCGACCCACGAGGCCCAGGCGCCGGATCCTCCCGGGGGCTGGGAACCACTGGTTTCAGGCATACGACTCCTCCATCGATTTTCAGGTTTGGCAGCCGGCCGGCGGACGAGCCGGCGGCTGGCTGAACCCTATCCCGCTTCTGCGGCGGTCGGAACCACGCAGCGGAAGGAGATGTGAACCGTGGAGCTCTCGATGCTTTCGGGGATTCGGGCGGCCGGCCGGTAGCGCGAGCAGTAGTTCTCGGCGCAGAGGAAAGAGCCGCCCTTGAGCACCTTGCGGGGGATGCCGCTGGCCGGGTCCCGGCTGGCGTCGACTCCCGGCCCGAGCGGGTTGGCCGGCGCGCAGCAGCGGCTGGCCGGTTCGGGATGGCTGTCGGAGAACCAGGTCCTGGTCCACTCCCAGGCGTTGCCGGTGATCTCGTAAAGTCCGTACGGGTTCGGCTCGAAGGTGCGCACGGCGACGGTTCCCGGCTTGCGAGCCCCGCCGGGACGGGGACGGAACTTCCAGGGGAACTCGCCGATCCAGCGGTTCATCCGCTCCTTCCCTCCGGGCGCCAGCTCTCCCCCCCACGCGAACTCGGCCCCCTCGATCCCGCCGCGGCCGGCCCGCTCCCACTGGACCTCGGTCGGCAGTTGCTTGCCGGCCCAGCGGGCGTAGGCGTCCGCGTCCTCGTAGGTGACCTGGGTGACCGGGTGGTCATCCTTCCCGTCGAGGTTGGAGGCAGGCCCCCAAGGATGGCGCCACTGGGCCCCCGGAGTCCAGGCCCACCACTGCATCGGGTTCGAGAGATCGACCGGGCCGCGCGGCTTGGCGAAGGTGATCGAGCCCGGAACGAGCATCGCCGGATCTGCCCCCGGATACATGGCCGGGTCGGGCGCCTTCTCGGCGGTCGTCACGTAGCCCGTCTCCGCCACGAACTGGGCGAACTGGCGGTTGGTCACCGCGGTCTCATCCATCCAGAAGCCGTCGACCGTCACCGGTCCGCAGGGGCGCTCCTCCGCGTAATGGCTCTCGCTGCCCATGGTGAAGGTCCCGCCCGGGACCCAGGTCATGCCGGGCAGCGGCGGTTCACCGGGCGGCTCAACGATCGATTCGTCCATGCTCCGAAGGCTAGAGGTTGTGGCCAAAACTCTGTCCTCGGGACGTTTTGACCACGACCCCTGGCTGCTCGACTCAGCCCAGACGTCGGCTCAGAAAGGACTCGATCTCCCGCGACAGCCGGCCGCCCTGCCAGGCGAGCGGCGACTCGCCTGGATCCTCGCTGATGATCTCGGCCCCCGGGATCCGCTCCGACCACTCGGCAGCGACCGCGTACGGGTGCCCGGGATCGAACTCGTCGTGGCTGGCGACCACCAGTACCGGCACATCCAGCCGGGCGAGCTCGTCCAGGCTCTCGAACGGCTTCGACCGGGGCACCTCGCGGAGCGCCTCGGCCATCGCCTCCGGGTACCGATGGAGCCTGGCCCGGTCTCGGGCCAGCCGAAACACGGTCTGGTGAATCTCCTCGCTCGCGCTGCCCTCCGCCACGACCTCGGCGAAGGCGTCTGGTCCACCCTCCTCCAGGGCGTTGGCCCTCCGGTCCCAGCGGGCATCGTCGTCGGCTTCGCCGGTGAACACGGGCCCGATCAGGACCAGGGCGCGCACCCCTTCCGGTTCGAGCAGGGCGCGCCGCGTGACCGTGTGGCAGCCCATCGAGTGACCGCCGAACACCGCCCCGTGATCACCCGTCGCCTCGGTCGCGGACACCACCAGCTGGAGATCGTCGGTCAGGCCCTCGTACCCGTAGCTGCCGGCGGGCTCGCTTTCGCCGTGGCCGCGCGCGTCATAGGTGACCAGCCTGTAGCCGTGGCGTGGCAGGTACTTCGAGCCGTGGACCACGTACCGCCTGGTCGCGGAAAGGCCGTGGCACAGAACCAGGGTCGGCCCCTCCCCCTGTGTCTCGCCGGCGAGCAGCCGCCCGCCGGCATCGACCTCGAACTGCTCCGTCGCGAGAGAGGTCAGCCCTCAGCCCTTCTCCAGGGTCGCCTTGGTGATCACGACCTGCTTGGTCGGCGTCTCGTCGGCCGACCCCAGGTTCCCGATCGCCTCGACCTCGTCCATGCCGTCGCTGACCTTGCCGGCGATCGCGTAGTCGGGGGTGAGGGTCGAGCCCTGGGCTCCGGTCACGATGAAGAACTGGCTGCCCGAGGTGCCTGGCGCCTCGGTTCCGGTCTTGGCCATCGCCACCGTCCCGATCGGGTACTTCGTGCCCTTGGGCGGTTTTTCGACCAGGCTGTAGCCTGGCCCGCCCGAGCCGCTGCCGGTCGGGTCGCCGCCCTGGATCACGAAGTCGGGAACGATGCGGTGGAAGCCGAGACCGTCGTAGAACTTCTGCTCGGTCAGGTAGGCGAAGCTGTTCGCCGTGAGCGGCCAGTTCTCGGTGTCGAGCTCGATCGTGAAGTCACCCTCCGTGGTTTCCATGTGGACGCTGGCCGGCTCGCCCGGCTTCACCACCGAGCCCGGCGCGGGTTTCTCCAGCTGGACGTCCTTGGTGACCGGCGTGGCGGTTTCTCCGTCGCCGTCGTCATCACCGCCGCGGCCGAGCAGCACCACCACGACCACGACGGCCAGCACCGCACCGACGATCCCCAGCGTCACAAACTTTCCTCGTTCGCTCATCGGCGCCAGTTTATGTACTTCCCTTTGAAATGATCCCGGGGTGCCCGAGTACCGCACCTCAGCCGACCGTAAGACGAGATTCATCGGCAAGTCGATCTGCCGGCTGGTCGCGGTCGCCCCGTGGGCCTGGCCCGTGATCAGCGGCCCGGTCGCTCGCTTCTTCGATCGCGCTGCAACCGGCTGGGACGAGCGGACCGCGGCCGGCTCGGCCGGGCACCTGGCCACGCTGGCCGCCGGACTCGACGCGCTCAATCCGAAGCCGGAGCGGGTCCTGGACCTGGGCTGCGGCACCGGCGCCGGCACCCTGTTCCTGGCTCGCGAGTTTCCCACCGCGAGCATCCGCGGAGTCGATCTCTCCGAGGAGATGATCGGCAAGGCTCAGGCTAAGATCGGCCTCGACCCGGATGCACGGGTGAGCTTTCGGGTCGGTGACGCGTCAAAGCTCCCGTTCGGCGACGAGTCCTTCGATCTCGTGACCCAGGTGAACATGCCTGTGTTCTTCGGCGAGATCGCCCGTGTGCTGCGCCCGGACGGCGGCCTGATCATCGCCACCAGCCTCGGCGAGCTGACCCCGTTCAGCACACCGGAGCAGCTGGTCCGCCGGAAGCTGGACTCCCACGGGTTCGACTCCGTGCGGTCCGGCACCGCCGGCGAGGGAACCTGGATCGCCGCCACCCTCCGCGAGGTCCGATGAGCGACGGGCAGGCCTACACCCTGATCATGAATCCGAGTTCCGGCGGCGGTCGCTCGAAGCAGTTGCTGCCGACGGTCGAGGGTCGGCTCGACTCGCTGCGGGTCCCCTTCCGGGTCGAACGGACCCGCTCGCTGGACCATGGCATCGATCTCGCATTCGAAGCCGTGAACGCCAACGAGATCCCGGTGGTGATGAGCGGCGACGGACTGATCGGCGCGGTCGGCGGCGCTCTGGCCGGCGACGAATCGCCGGTCGGGTTGATCCCGGCCGGTCGCGGCAACGACCTTGCCCGCGGGCTCGGAATACCGACCGACCCCGTGGCGGCGGTCGACTGCCTGGTCGCCGGGCACACGCGGGCGATCGACGTCGGTGACGCGAACGGCAACCGGTTCCTGGGGATCGCCTCGGTCGGCTTCGATTCGGAGGCCAACCGGATCGCCAACGAGGCGAAGTTCCTGAAGGGCGGCCCGGTCTACGCCTACGCGGCGCTGCGCGCTCTGCTGGCCTGGAAGTCGGCCCGTTTCACGCTGATCGAGGCGGGCCGTCAGAGCAAGGTGACCGGGTACACCATCGCCGTTGCCAACAACGGCTTCTACGGCGGCGGCATGAACATGGCGCCGGACGCCGAGGTCGACGACGGCAGGCTCGATGTCATCACGATCGGCGAAGTAGGCAAGTTCCGGTTCCTGCTCAACCTGCCGAAGGTCTTCAAGGGCAAGCACGTTGAGGACGGCATCGTCACCAGCCACACTGTCACCTCGATCGAGGTTCGCGCCAGCCGGCCCTTCACCGTCTACGCGGATGGCGATCCCCTGACCGAGCTGCCGGCCTCGATCCGGGTGATCCCCTCGGCGCTGAAGATGATCGTGCCGGAGCCCGCGTCTTGATCCGGGTCAAGGCCTGGTTCGCGCGAGCCGTGGGGCGCCTGATCCGGGCCACGGGACGTGGCGGCGGGACCACCCTACCCGGTCGCCTGCTGCTCCGCCTGGACCGCAACGCGATCGGCAAGCTCGGGGCCGGCTTGACCGAAGGCACCACCCTGATCAGCGCCACCAACGGCAAGACGACGACCGCCTCGATGCTCGCCACCGTGCTCGCCGCGGCGGGCCGGGATCCGGTCCACAACCGGGCCGGCTCCAACATGACCTGGGGCGTCGCCACCGCCCTGATCGAGCAGCGCGGCCGCGAGGGCCTCTTCGAGGTCGACGAGGCCTGGCTGCCTGAGGTAGCCGATCGCCTCGCCCCGCGAACGATCCTGCTCGGCAACCTCTTCCGGGACCAGCTCGACCGCTACGGCGAGACCGAGACCCTGGCCGATGCCTGGGCCGAGCTTGCCGCAAGGCGAGCCGGGGAAACCGCCTTCGTGCTCAACGCCGACGACCCGCTGATCGCGGACATCGGCAACTCGAGCGGCCCCGAGACCGTCTATTTCGGGATCGACGACGATTCCCAGGCTCTGCCGGGGCTCCAGCATGCGCATGACGCCAAGCTCTGCCGGGTCTGCGGCCACGAACTGACCTACGAGCGGGCCTTCGTCGGCCACCTGGGCCATTACCACTGCGAGAACTGCGGCATGCGCCGCCCCGAGCCGCAGATCTCGGCCACGGCGATAACCCTGAAGGGAATGTCGGGCCTGACCGCCAGGATCGAGTCGCCCGAGGGCTCCTCCCAGCTGGCCCTGCCCCTGCCCGGCCTCTACAACCTCTACAACGCGCTCGGAGCGATCGCCGCCGCCCGGCAGAGCGGCATCCCGGTCGCCGACTCGGTCGCGGCGCTGGCCTCGATGAAGGCCGTCTTCGGACGGGTCGAGCGAATCGAGATCGGGGAGGTTTCGCTCTCGATCCTGCTGATCAAGAATCCGGCCGGCGCCAACGAGGTGATCCGCACGCTGTCCCTGGAACCAGCCCCGATCGACCTCTGGATCGCCCTCAACGATCGGATCGCGGACGGCCGCGACGTCTCCTGGATCTGGGACGCGGACTTCGAGATGCTGGCCGGCCGGGCCGGGCGCGTTACCTGCACCGGCACCCGGGCCTCAGAGATGGCGCTCCGGCTCAAGTACGCCGGCTGGCCCGTGGAAAGAACCTTCGTGGTCGAGGATCCCGAGGCGGCCCTCGACCAGGCGCTCGCCGCGTCCGGCGGGCAGCTCTTCGCCCTGCCCACCTACACGGCGCTGCTCGACCTGCGGAACCTGCTGGCCGAACGCGGCGACACCGAGCGGTACTGGGAAGGTTGATCCTCGCCGACCAAGACTCCCCCGAGGCCGCGATCTGGCAGCTGGTCGAGTCCTGCGGCTACACCGCTGACCTTCCCGCCTGGACCGAGTTGACCGAGGGTTCCGGCTCGGTCCTCGACCTCGGCTGCGGCATCGGGCGGGTGGCCAGGCACCTCGCGCGCCAGGGACGGCGGGTGCTCGGGGTCGAGATCGACCCGGCTCTGGCTGCCGACTTGAACCGTCTCTCCGGCGATGAGACCGTTGCGGCCGTCGCGGGCAGCGCCACCGAGCTCATCGCCTTGGACCTTGGACGTGACCGCTTCGAGACGATCATCGCGCCGCAGCAGCTGCTCCACATCGTCGGCGGGGAGGTATCTCGACAGAGCCTGATCGACGGGGTCAAGGAGCGTCTCGCCCCCGGCGGGCTCGCCGCCTTCGCGATCTCGGAGTGGATCGTCGAGGAGTCCCGTGCGGTTGACGTCCTGCCGGACGTGCGCGAGATCGGGCATTGGGTGTACGCGAGCCGCCCGATCGCGGTCGAGGACACCGGGGATTCACTCACGGTCATCCGGCTCCGGCAAGCGGTCGCGCCCGACGGTGCGCTCGAGGAGTCACATGACCGCATCACTCTCGACCGAATCGACCGCAACACGCTGGCCGACGAGCTGGAGGAGGCCGGACTCACCGCGGTACGCGCGATCGAGGTCCCGGAGACCGACCGCCACATCGCCACGGTGATCGTCGTCGCCCGCCACGAAGCCGGAAGCGCCTAAGGTTTCCCCGATGAAGCTTCGCCTGCTCAGCCTCTACCCGGACCAGATGAACATCTACGCGGACCGGGGCAACATCCTCTTCCTCCAGCATCGCTGTGAGTGGCGCGGGATCGAGTTCGAGGTGACCCGTTGCGGACCGGGCGAGACCTTCGATCCGGCGGCTTTCGACCTGCTTTACATGGGCGGCGGCCAGGACCGCGACCAAAAGGCGGTCGCAAGGGACCTGAACCAGACCAAACAGCGGGCGATGAAGGCCGCCAAGGATGACGGGGCCGCGATCCTCGCGGTCTGCGGCGGCTACCAGCTGCTCGGCGAGTCCTACGAGCTGGAGGGCGAGGCGATCGCGGGGCTCGGTCTGGTCGACCTGAAGACGGTGCGCGAGCCGGGCCCGCGCCTGATCGGCCCGGTCGCGATCGAGGTCGACCTCGACGGTGAGCCCAAGGTCCTGGCCGGTTTCGAGAACCACGGCGGCCGCACCCGCCTGGGCGAGGCGAAACCACTCGGCCGGGTGATCCATGGCCACGGCAACAACGACCAGGACGGCTTCGAGGGCGTCCGCGAGGACAACCTGATCGGCACTTACCTACATGGTCCGCTACTGCCGAAGAACGCCTGGCTGGCCGACCACCTGATCGCCACCGGCCTCGAGCACCACCACGGCGAGCGCCCCGAGCTCGAACCGCTCGACGACTTGCTCGAGGAGGCCGCCCACCAGGCGGCCTTGGCCGCAGCCAAGGCCGGCTGACGATCTCAAAGCGCCCCTAGCGCCCCTAGGTTCGACTTACTAGGCCATAGCGCCTGCAGATCGAACCTACCGCCGGTCTGAGGCCCGGCTAGCGGCCGGTTGAGCCGAAGCCGCCGTCCCCGCGGTCGCTGCCACTCAGAGTTTCCGCCGCGACCGGCTCGGCGGTGACGTACGGGGTCACCAGAAGCTGGGCGATCCGGTCCCCCGGCCCGACGCGGAAGACCTCGGCGGGATCGTTGTTCAGCAGCAGCACCTTGATCTCGCCGCGATAGCCGGCGTCGATCAGGCCGGGCGAGTTGACCAGCGAGATCCCGTTGCGGCGGGCGAGGCCGGAGCGCGGCAGCACCAGGCCGGCGTGGCCAGCTGGGATCTCGACCGCGATCCCGGTCGGTACCTGCCAGCGCTCGCCCGGGCCGATGTGGGCGGCCTCCGAGGCGTAGAGATCGAGCCCGGCGTCACCTTCATGGGCGCGGGTCGGAAGGATCGCGGAATCAGTGAGCAGCTGGACCTTGAGTTCCATCGACCGGCACTCTAAATGGTTGGCTTGACGATCCCGCCGCGCGGGGCTCGGCTCAGTGGGTGACCAGATCGGAGAACCGGTGCATCTCGCCCAGCGGCAGCCGGGTGCGGACCAGGACCCCGTCCGGCCCGTCCTCGCGGTCGACCTTGCCGGCGACCTCGTGGAGTTCGTGGAGCCGAGCCCCTTCCGCGTACGGCACCAGCAGCTCGACGGGGGTCATCGTCTCCTCGAAGAGCGTCTCGGTGGCGGCCTTCAGAGAGTCCAGCCCCTCCCCGGTCGCGGCGGAAACCTGGATCGCCTCGGGATGGGAGATCCGCGCCTCGGCCCGTTCTTCCTCGTCCAGCAAGTCGACCTTGTTCAAGACCAGCAGCCGCGGCTTGTCCCCCGCCCCGATCTCCGCCAACACCTGATCGGCCGCCTCCATCTCGGCTCGCAACCGCTCCTCGGTCGAGGAGGCATCGACCACATGCAGGATCAGATCGGCCAGCACCGTCTCCTCGAGCGTCGCCTTGAAAGCCTCGACGACCTGATGCGGCAGCTTCTCGATGAAGCCGACCGTGTCGGTCACCAGATAGCGGCGTCCCTGGTACTCGAAGGCGCGGGTGGTCGGGTCGAGCGTGTGGAAGAGCCGGTCGGCGACCCCGATCCCAGCCCCGGTCAGCGCGTTCAGCAGGGTCGACTTGCCGGCGTTGGTGTATCCGGCCAGGGCGACCTGCGGCAGCGAGGAGTCCTGACGGCGGCTGCGCATGACCCCGCGGTTCTGCTCAACGTGCCGGAGCCGCCGGCGCAGCGCGGCGATGCGGTCGCGGGCGAGCCGCCGGTCGGTCTCGATCTGGGATTCGCCCGGGCCTCTCGTGCCAATCCCGGCGCCGAGTCGCTCGAGGTGGGTCCAGAGCCCCCGCATGCGGGCCAGGTTGTACTCGAGCTGGGCCAGCTCGACCTGAAGCTTGCCTTCGGCCGAGTGCGCGTGGTCGGCGAAGATGTCCAGGATCACCGCGGTGCGGTCGATCACGGGAACCTCCAGGGCGGCTTCGAGGTTGCGCTCCTGGCGCGGCGCGAGCTCATCGTCGCAGGCAACGAGGTTCGCGCCGCTGCGCTGGATCTCGGCCTTCACCTCCTCCAGCTTGCCGCGCCCGAAGTAACGGTCCGGGTCCGGTTCGCTGCGTCGCTGGATCACCTCGCCGACCGTCGCCACCCCGGCGGTCCGGAGCAGTTCCCCGAGTTCGGACAGGGAGCCTTCCCCCGTCTGGTCGACGGCGATCATCATGGCCCGCTGCTTGGCCCGGCGGGTGCTGGAAGTTTCAACCGTTTCGGTCACTGCGTCCATCGTAGATGGTTGATTGGCCGCTCTCTCAGCGGTCCCGCGCCTCCTGAGCCTCGCTACGCTCCGTTCATGAAGATCTTTATGACGGGAGCAACCGGGTTCATCGGTGGGGCGACGGCCAGGCATCTGGTCGAGCAGGGGCATCAGCTGACCTGTCTGGTCCGAGACCGCTCCAAGGCCGGTGATCTGGAGGCGCTCGGCTGCGAGCTGGCCGACGGCGACCTTTCCTCGCGGCCTCGCCTCGCGGAGCAGATGAACGGCCACGACGCCCTGCTCCACAATGCCGCCCTCTATGAGGTCGGCATCCCCAAGGAGCGGATCCCGGTGCTGCGCAAGGCGAACGTCGAAGGCACGGCCAACACGCTGGAGGCCGCGCTCGAGGCCGGTATCCCCCGGGTTCTCTACGTCTCCACCTGCGCGATCTTCGGCAACACCCACCGAGAAGTCGCGACCGAGGATTTCCAGCGCCCGGACCTGAACCGGGCCGAGGGCATGGATTTCACCTCGGTGTACGAGGAGACGAAATACGAGGCGCACCAGATCGCGCTCAATCTGATCAAGACCCGGGATCTTCCCTGCGTGATCGCCCAGCCGGCCGGGGTTTACGGCCCGCAGGATCACTCCGAGCTCGGCTCGACCATGAACCAGTTTCTCGACGGCAAGCTGCCGATGGTCCCCTTCCCGGACTTCGGCACCGGACTTACCTACGTCGATGACGTGGCCGCCGGTCTCGCGCTGGTCCTGGACAAGGGAGAGATCGGCCAGTGCTACATCCTCAACGAGGACAACTACACGATGCGGCAGACCCTCGAGGCGCTCGGCGGCCTGGCCGGCCGCAAGGTTCCGAAGCGCAACATGCCGACCCCGGTGCTGAAGGCGCTGAGACCGTTCGGGCCGCTGGTCGGCAAGATCATGGGCCAGCCCCCGAACCTGGCCGAGTTGATCAAGTCAGCCGACGGAGTCACCTTCTGGGCCGACGCCTCGAAGGCGAAGGACGAGTTCGGCTGGCATCCCCGCGACCTCGCCTCCGGCCTCCGAGCGACCCTGGAGATCGAGGGGCGCATTCCTACCGAGGTGTGATGCCGAAACCCTTCACCCTCTTGAGCAGCGCTCCGACGACGAATCCGAGACAGACGGGCAGGATCCACATTGGGACGGCGTACTGCCAGTTTTCACCGAATCCGTTACCCCACAGACCGACCGCGACGCCGAGATACCAGGGCAACGGCGCGAGGATTGCCACGACCGCGGCCCAGAGCCGACCGACGAAGAAACCGCCGAGCCCACCGAGAACCAAACCAATGAGAGCTAGCGCCATGTCAGTGTCCGTGGTTATTCGGGATCAACGATCTACCCAAACCAAACGCCTCGAAGTTGGGGTTCTCTGACGGGCTCGTGCAGGAAAGCGTCTGCAAACCGAACAGCGAAGAACGTGAGACGTGCATCTATCCCTCCTAGATCGACTACCACGTTGTGCTCGAACCTCATTGAGAGGCTTTACGGGAATATTCTCAACTATTAATAGGTTCGCTGAGCAAAGTCAATGTGCTGACAGGTCGATGCTCCGAAAGTCGCTTCTGCTCGATCACGCGAGGTGCTCACGCATCCGGTCGAGGGCTTCGGTCAGGCGTTCGTCCGGGGTGGTCAGCGAGATGCGGAAGTAGCCCTCGCCGCTTCGCCCGTACATCGAGCCGGGTGAGATCACGACCGCGGCCTCCTCGAGCACCTTCTCGCAGAAGCTGGTCGAGGTGTACCCGTCGGGCACCGGGGCCCAGATGTAGATCGTGCCCTTGGGGCTCTTCACGTCGACGCCGATCGTGCGCAGGGTGTCAACCACCAGATCGCGTCGGCGAGCGTAGATCGCGTTCATCTCCGCCAGGGGTCCGGAAGGCCCGTCCAGCGCCGCGACTGCGGCCAGCTGGATCGCCTCGAAGAGACCCGAGTCGACGTTGGTCTTGAGGCGCCAGTAAGTGGAGATCGCGTCGGCGTTGCCGAGGATCGCCCCGACCCGCCAGCCGGTCATGTTGTAGCCCTTCGAGAGCGAGAAGACCTCGACGCCGACCTCTTTTGCGCCGGGTGTGGCGAGGAAGCTGGGCGCCACGTACCCGTCGTAGGTCGTCTCCGAGTAGGCGTTGTCGTGGACCACGAGGATCTCGTGCTCACGGGCGAACTCGACCACCCGCTCGAAGAACCCGTCGGGCACGATCGCGCCGGAGGGATTGTTCGGGTAGTTGAGGAAGAGCAGCCGTGCCCGCTCCGCGGTCTGCTCGCCGATCGCGTCCAGGTCAGGGGCGAACCCGAGCCGCTCCTTCAACGGCAGCAACACGGCTTCGGCGCCGGCCAGGATCGGCCCGCCCGTGTAGACCGGGTAGCCGGGGTCGGAGGCCAGCGCGACGTCACCCGGATCGAGAAAGGCGAAACAGAGGTTGTAGATGCACTCCTTGGCCCCGATCGCCGGGATCACCTCTGACTCGGGATCGATCTCGACCCCGAAGCGATCGCGGTAGAAGCCCGAGAACGACTCGCGGAACTCGGCCCGTCCGCGGTTGCTCGGATAGTTCTGGTTGGCCCGATCCGCCACCGCCCGCTGCATCGCCTCGACCACATGGGGATAGGTCGGATGGTCCGGGTCACCGATCCCGAGGCTGATCACATCGATTCCCGCGGCCCGCTTGGCGGCGATCTTCTTCTCGAGTTCGGCGAACATATACGGCGGCATCGCCTGCAGTCGCCTGGATGGGTCGGTCAGCGCCACGGTTGCTCCTCCTGCGGGTCGGTTTTCAAGTGCTCCGGCCGGATCAGCTCATCCCAGGTCGGTCAACGAAGCCATCATCTCAGGCGAAAGTTCACCGGTCGCGATCGACTCGGCCCAGCCGGTCAGGGTCACGTCCAGGTCATCGCTGATCTCGACCTTGAGTTCGCCCCCGTCGAGCTCGACGGTGATCGGGCTCGGGGCCCCCGCCAGGAAGGCGGCGACCGCGGCACCCGAGGCACCGGTACCGGATGAAAGGGTCTCCCCGACCCCGCGTTCGAAGATCCGGGCTCGCACCCTGGACCCGGAAACCCGGAAGAAGGAGACGTTGGTGCGGTTCGGGAAGAACCGGTTACGCTCGATCCCAGGTCCGATCTTGCTCAGGTCCAGGTCCTCGAGCTCGGCTCCGGCCTCGATCGCGCATTGCGGATTGCCGATCGAGACGTGCTGGAAGCGCCACTCCCGGTCGCCCGAGGCGACGGTGCCCCGCCCGTCCGGCCCGCCGTCGGGGAAGTCGGCCGAGGTGGTCGAGGCCCGGCCCATCTGGACCGAGCAGGTGCGGTCCGACGTGATGGTCGGGGTGACCGGGCCGGAGACAGTGCGGATGGTGAAGGTGTCCTCCTCGGTCCAGCCGTGCTTTCGCAGGTAGAGAATCGCTTCCCGGGCGCCGTTGCCGGAGAGCTCGGCCTCCGAGCCGTCCGGGTTGAAGATCCGCAGCTCGGCGACGTAAGCCGGGTCATCGGAGCGCGAGATGAGGAGGATCCCATCGGAGCCGATCCCGAAGTGGGGATCGCAGATCCGCTGGATGCGTTGCCCGGTCAGCTCCCAGGGCAGATCCGCGGACTCGATGATCACGTAGTCATTCCCCAGAGCTTGCCACTTTTCAAACTTCATGCGACCCGGCAAGGTATTAGGAAGCCGCGGATGCTGCAGCCAGCCTGAGGATTTCACCGGCGACCTTGCGGTCATCGAGCCCGGTGCGGTCGATCATCTCGATGCCCTCCATCCGGCGCATCCAGGTCATCTGGCGACGCCCATAACGACGATGGAGCGTGACTACGCGCTCGAGATCCCCGGTCCGAAACTCTTCGAAGCCGATCGCTGCCTTCACCGTCCGGACGGCGCCGGACTCGATTGCGCGTTCGGCCTCAGCCCCGGCCCCACTCTCGGCCATCGCTTCGACTCTCGCCTGGATCTTCTCGACCAGCTCCTCGTCATCTTCGACCAGTCCGACCATCAGGGTCGGGTGCCGCAGCGACGAAGTCCACAGCTCGCCCCCGCGTTGATGGTCCGGATGCGGATCGATCCCCGAGCGGATCAACTCGGTCATTCGGGCGATGCGCTTGCGGTCGTTGGGATGAACCCGTTCCGCCAGGTCCGCCGGCAACTCGGCGTGGAGCGCGTCCGCTCCCCGCGATGCGATCTCCGACTCCACTCGTTCACGGAGCTCCTCGTCAACCGGTGGCTTCATCTCCAGGTCGGAGAGGGCGGCGCGCAGGTAGAGGCCGGTGCCGCCGACCAATATCGGCCGGCGCCCGGCTTCGAGGCCGGCGTCGATCTCCTTTCGTGCGGCCTCGCCGAACTTCCCGGCGCTGAATTCCTCGGTGACCGGGACGAAGGAAAGAAGTCGATGCTCGAGCTTTCGCTGGTCCTCTTCGGATGCGGCACCACTTATGGTCTCCAGACCCTCATAGACCTGGATCGAGTCGCAGTTGATCGCGACCGGATCCTCACCGTTTTCCCGGAGCAGACCGGCCAGCTCGATCGCCACCCCGGTCTTGCCGATTGCAGTCGGGCCGAAAAGGGCGATGACCGGCTTCATGGCCGGACGATCAGGCGCCGATGCCGCTGAGCAGCCGTTCGCTGCCGGTCAGGGTCTGTGAGGTGGCCTCGGTGATCTCGACCTCGACCATCTGGCCCGGCTCGGCGGTGCCCTCGAAGTTGACCGCCTTGTTGTGCCGGACGCGACCACGAATCCGGGTCGGATCGTTGCGGCTCGGACCTTCGACCAGCACCTCCATGTTGCGGCCGACGAAGCGCTGCGAGCGCTCCTTTGCCCGCCGCTGGACCGCTTCTACCAGTCGCTCCATGCGTTCGATCTTGACCGGATGCGCGATCTGGTCTTCCATCTCCGCGGCCAAGGTGCCGCGCCTGGCCGAGTAGACGAACGTGAAGGCCCCGTCGTAACCCACCTCCTCGACGACCTCAAGGGTCGCCGTGAAGTCTTCTTCCGTCTCTCCCGGGAAGCCGACGATGATGTCGGTCGTGATCGCGCAGTCGGGAACCTTCTCGCGGATCATCGCCACGCGGTCCATGTAGCGCTCCCGGGTGTAGGTGCGCCGCATCTTCTTGAGGATCGGGCTGGAGCCGGACTGCAGCGGCAGGTGAATGTGCTCACAGAGCGAGGGCAGGGCCGCGTGCGCGTCGAGCACGTCCTCGCGCATGTCCTTGGGGTGCGGGCTCGTGTACCGGATCCGGTCGATGCCGTCGACCGCATCGACCATCGCCAGCAGCTCGGAGAAGCGGATCCGGCTCTCTTTCGGCAGGTCGCGCCCGTAGGAGTTCACGTTCTGCCCGAGCAGCGTGATCTCACGGACCCCGTCGGCGGCCAGCTTCTCGGCCTCCATGACCAATTCCGCAGGGTCCCGGCTCTGCTCCCGGCCCCGGGTCGAGGGCACGATGCAGTACGAGCAGACGCAGTTGCAGCCCTGCGAGATCTGCAGCCAGCCCTGGAACTGGCGGGCCCGGTGAGCCGGCAGGTGGCCGGCGAAGTCCTCGAACTCGAAGTAGCCCTGGGCGGTCAGCTGATCGGAGTTGAGGAACTCGGCCAGCTTGTGGATCTGGCCCGGCCCGAAGGCGACGTCAACGAAGGGAAAGCGGCGGAAGACCTCGTCCTTGACCGACTGCGCCCAGCAGCCGCCGACCCCGACGATCCGCTCCGGATCCTCCGACTTGAGCCGCTTGGCCTCGCCGAGGTGAGAGATGAACCGGTTGTCCGCGTTCTCGCGGATCGAGCAGGTGTTGAAGAGGATCAGATCGGCCTCGTCTCGCTGCCCGGATTCCGAGTACCCGAGCGAAGTGAGCATCCCCTTCATCCGCTCCGAGTCATGCTCGTTCATCTGGCACCCGAAGGTGGTGACATGAAACTTCTTCATCGAAGAATCAGGTTACCGGTGCCCGCCATTTCGGAACCCCCTCGGCGCGCCCTGGTGGTTGACCGCGTTTGCCTGCTGCTCTGGGCCTCGGTGTGGACGGTGGTGCCTGCTACGGGGTCACAGGGAACAGGCGTCTCATACGTAAGTCGGGCGGGGTCCGACCCGCCCTCCCAGGCAAACCCGCCGGCCCACAGAACCAAAAAATGGATGGGCCGGCTTCAGCAGGCGATATACCGGACTAACTAAGTCTTAGGCCAAGTCGGTGCGGATGAGCTTGATGGCGGCGGCTTCGGTGGTTTCGTCGCCGGTCACGTGCTCTCCCTCTTCGCGCTCGTGAGCCTCTTCGACCGAGAGCTTGACCGCGAAGGTGGTGGTGCCGCCAACCAGGACCACGGCCAGCAGCAGCAGCCCGACCAGGGCGCCCTTGCTGGGGAAGTTCTTCGCGCGCAGGCCGATGAAGCTGATAATCACGGCGAAACAGGCGAGGCCGATGCCGAAGATGAGGAAGACGGTCTTGATATCCATCGGCGCGAATCCTATCGTTTTGGACGGCGACCCGACGGCGCGACGAACGCTGCGCTTTCTCGCCGCTACTTGGCGATTCGGGTCGAGCGCAGTTCGCGGATGACGGTGATCTTGATCTGGCCGGGATACTCCATTTCCCGTTCGATCGCGGCCGCTATCTCGTGCGAGATCAGGGCGGTCGCATCATCGTCGACTTGGCCCGGGTCGACCATCACCCGGATCTCCCGGCCGGCCTGCATCGCGAAGACCTTGTTCACGCCATCCTGCCGCATCGCGATCTGCTCGAGGTCACCGAGCCGCGTCACGTACTGCTCGAGCGAGTCGCCGCGCGCGCCCGGACGGGCTCCGGAGAGCGCGTCGGCGGCCTGCACGATCACCGCCTCCACGGTGACCGGTTCGACCTCGTTGTGGTGAGCCTCGATCGCGTGGGTGATCGCGTCAACCTCGTCGTAGCGCCGGGCGAGCCGGGCTCCGACCGCCGCGTGGGTGCCCTCGACCTCGTGACTGACCGCCTTGCCGATGTCATGGAGGAGCGCGGCCCGCCGGGCGACCTCGACCGACGCGCCTAGCTCGGCCGCCATCAGCGCCGCCAGGTTGGAGCACTCGACCAGATGGCTGAGCACGTTCTGGCTGTAGCTGGTCCTGAACCTCAGCCGCCCGAGCAACCGCACCAGCTCGGGGTGAACCCCGGTCACCCGGGCCTCGAGCAGGGCCGATTCAGCGGCTTCGATCATCACGTCATTGACCTCGGACGCGGCCTCCTCGTAGGCCGCCTCACAGGCGGCAGGGTGAATCCTGCCGTCGCTGATCAGCCGTTCGAGCGTGAGCCTCCCGACTTCACGCCGCACCCCGTCAAAGCTCGAGATCACCACGGTCTCGGGTGTTTCGTCGATGATGATGTCGACCCCGGTGAGGTTCTGCAGCGAGCGGATGTTGCGGCCGTCCTTGCCGATGATGCGGCCCTTCATCTCCTCGTTTGGCAGGTGCATCGTGTAAGTGTTCGACTCGATCGACTGGTTCGCGGCGAGGCGCTGCATCGCCACCGCGAGGATCCCCCGTGCCCGACGTTCGGCGTCCAGCCTGGCCTCTTCCTCGATCCGCCGAACGGTCAGCCCGGCCTGGTGCGAGGCTTCTTCCTCGACTTCCTTGAGCAGCAGCTTCTTCGCCTGGACCCGGCTCAGCCCCGAGACCGCCTCGAGTTCGGCCAGCCGTTCTTCCCTGGCCTGCTGAAGCTCTGTCTCCACCTGCTCCAGGCGGTGTTCGCGCTCGTCGGCAACCGCCGAGCGACGGTCGGCCTCACGCAGCCTGGTCCGGGCCGATTCCAGATCCCGCAGGGCTCGCTCTTCCATCCGCACGATCTCTTCTCGCCTGGCCCGGAGCTCGGCCTCGGCGGAGAGCATGCTTTCGCGCGGAGGAGGCGAGTCTAGATCCGGGGCCGGCACGGCGATCTGGCCGTTCGCGGATCCCGCCGAACCCTGGCTGGGCTGCCCCTCCTCCCCCTCTCTCTTCTCCGGTTTCGGTGACCGGTTCCGAAGCCAGGTGGGGATGATCGAGTCGAGCGCCATTCCTTCTTCAAGGGTAGCCGACGCACCGACTCGCCCCGCCGGCTCCGAACGGCTCGCAACCTTCCCGTCGGCCCGGTCGCCGCACCCTGCCCGGGCCGGGACCGGCGTAGTCAGGCGGCACGGCCGGCGATGCGAATCGCCGCGTATGCCTCCTCGGCCTCGTACCCGCGGCGGGCCAGCATCCCCAGGGCACGCTGTCTGCCCCGGTCGTCACTGAGATCGGCTCCGCGTTCGTTCAGCACCCGCACCGCGCGCTCCACCTCGGTTTCCGCGTCCTCACCATCTCCGATTCCCGCCTCGAGTGCCTCGTTCACGAGCTGCGGCGCGACCCCGCGCCGCAGCAGCACCGATCTGATTCGGTCTCGCCCCCACCCGGAGAGCTCCCGCTTGTCGCTGGCGTACGCGACCGCGAACCGCCGGTCATCCAGCGCCAGGTTCTCGATCAGGAAACCGATCACTTCTTCGGTCTCCTGCGAATCGACCTCCCGGTCGGCCAGCCACTGCCGCATCTCGGCCTCGGTCCGATCCTTGCGGCTGATCGCCGCCAGGGCCTTCCCGAGAATCTCGTCATCCATCGGCCAGTCCGCCAGCCGGAGTCGCTACCGGGCCATTCGGCTAGGCGGCCTTCAGGTTCGCGTCTCCCCCGGCCGGCTCGATCACCTCACCGGTTTCCGCATCGATTCCTTCCGGCGCGGAGTTCTCGATCGGGGATCCGTCCCGGGAGATCCCCAGGTTCGAGAGGATGCGAGTCTCGATCTCCATGGCGATGTCGGGGTTCTCGGCGAGGAACTGCTTCGAATTGTTGCGCCCCTGCCCGAGCCGGGTGTCGCCGTAAGAGAAGAATGACCCCGACTTCTGGACCAGGTCATGCTCTATCCCGAGGTCGATCAGGCTGCCTTCGCGGGAGATGCCGAGGCCGTACTCGATGTCGAACTCGGCCTGCTTGAACGGTGCGGCCACCTTGTTCTTGACCACCTTGACCCGGACCCGGTTGGCCACCGCTTCGGTGCCGTCCTTGAGGGTTTCGATCCGGCGGATGTCGAGTCGCTGGGAGGAGTAGAACTTCAGCGCCCGGCCGCCCGGCTGGGTCTCCGGCGAGCCGAAGGAGACGCCGATCTTCTCGCGGATCTGGTTGGTGAACAGGCAGAGCGTGTTGGCCCGGTTGAGGTTGCCGGCCAGCTTCCTCAGCGCCTGCGACATCAGCCTGGCCTGCAGGCCCACTGTCACCTCACCCATCTGCCCCTCGAGCTCGGCCCGCGGGGTCAGCGCGGCGACCGAGTCGATCGCGACCACGTCGACCGCGCCCGAGCGGGTCAGAACGTCGACGATCTCCAGCGCCTGCTCGCCGTAGTCGGGCTGAGAGACCAGCAGCTCGTCGGTGTTCACGCCGATCCTCCGTGCGTAGACGGGGTCGATCGCGTGCTCGGCGTCGACAAAGGCACAGACTCCGCCGCGCTTCTGGGCCTCGGCGATGATGTGGTAGACCAACGTCGTCTTGCCCGAGGACTCCGGGCCGTAGATCTCGACGATCCGGCCACGGGGAATCCCGCCCACGCCGAGGGCGATGTCCAGCGGTAGAGCGCCGGTCGAGATCGCGTCGACGTTGACCGAGGCCTGGTCACCCAGCTTCATCAGGGAACCGGCCCCGAAATCCTTCTCGATCTGGCGCTGAGCCGCATCGAGGGCGGCGGCGCGGGCCTTCGCCTCCTTCTCGGTGGCCGGCTCCAGGTCGTTCACTCTCTTTTCGCTCATCTCATTCACCTCGCCGCCGCCCTGACGGGCAGATCGTTGGTCCTTTCGTGCCCAAACGGACACGAACACAAGTTCGTTTTGGGAACAGTAAGTCCTGCTTCGGACGGATCTTTGGAACACCGCGTCACAACAGGGAATCTGCCCGAAAAACGCTCAAAAGTGTGCAACACAGGCAACAATTCAGGCACCGATTTCTGACGAAATCCTGACATCCGCAGTCGGGGAGCTTCGCTGGGTGGTGCCTGTGACGGGGCAGCAGGGAACAGGCGTCCCATAAATAAAAGGGTCGCGCGGGCTACCGCCCTCGCTCAACAGAAAACCCGCCCCACCCACAGAAGAAAAGAATGGTTGGGCGGGGCTCTGATCGAGGTACTTCGGGCGTGGTGGCCGGGGTTTCTGGGTGACCTTGGTGGTCGTATGGACCCCTAACGTCACCCAG
>JBIQLL010000040.1:0-21416 GCA_044464425.1 Solirubrobacterales bacterium
GCCGTGTCTCAGTCCCAGTGTGGCTGATCGTCCTCTCAGACCAGCTACCCATCGTTGCCTTGGTAGGCCTTGACCCCACCAACAAGCTAATGGGCCGCGGGCCCCTCCCAATGCGGAAGCCGAAGCTACCTTTAGTGACCAGACTTATGTCTGGGCACAACATCCGGTATTAGCCCGAGTTTCCTCGGGTTGTCCCGGTCATCGGGGCAGATTACCCACGTGTTACTCACCCGTTCGCGGCTTTGCCCCAGGCCGAAGCCTGGTTCGTCGCACCACTTGCATGTGTTAAGCACACCGCCAGCGTTCGTCCTGAGCCAGGATCAAACTCTCCGTGAAAAATGTTGCGAGGTATCAAATGCCGGCCGAAGCCGACAACCGATCCGAAGATCGGGTTCCTCAAACTATTTACTCAACGTAGAGCTGTGTCATATCGGGATGTTGTCAGTACACAAATACGACAACGGATATGACGGGATAATTAATGATCGTCCGAAGCGGAATGCCTCGAACAATCGGGCTCAAACATTTCCCCAGACGGATGGACCGTCCGGAGTAATGCACGCTGCTCAGTTTTCAAAGACCGCATGCGCCGGGCGGCGGGACTCGCCGCACAGAGCACTTCAGCCGGGCAACCTGCTCGACTGAGCGGACGGAGAACTATACAGGTTTCCCGGGAACGTGTCGAGCGGTCTGACGAAAGATTTTCGATTTGGCTCTGGGAAGCCAAATCCCATGGCAGAGCGGGATCAGGCGGACTCGACGAAGCGCTTGAAGCGCCGCTTGCCGACCTGCACCACGGTGCCGTCGAGGTCGCCGGCCTGGTAGTCGAGCGGCTCCGGGGGCAACACTTCGCCATCCCGTTTCACGCCCCCCTGCCCGAGCACCCGGCGGGCCTCGCTGCGGCTCATGCCGAACGCCTCGGCCAGGGCCGCGGGCAGGTGGACTTCACCGCTCACCGTGAACTCGTCCATCTCCTCCGGTGCCTCGTGGCGGACGAAGAGCCGGTTGAAGTGCTCCTCGGCGGCAGCGGGCGCATCGGGCCCGTGGAAGCGCGCGACCAGGCGCCGGCCCAGCTCCCGCTTCGCTTCGTTCGGTCCCGCCTCGGCCGGCGGGTCCTCGCTTAACAGGAGTTGCCAGTACTCCTCGAGATTCGCGTCCGGGACCCGCATCACCTTGCCGAACATCTCCTCCGGCGGCTCGGTGACGCCGATGTAGTTGCCGGTCGATTTCGACATCTTCTTGACTCCGTCGATCCCGGGCAGGATCGGCAGGGTGATGATCGACTGCTGCTGCTTGTCGAAGGCTGCCTGCATGTCGCGGCCGAAGAGCAGATTGAACTTCTGGTCGGTGCCACCGATCTCGACGTCGGAATCGATCGCCACGGAGTCGTACCCCTGCAGCAGCGGATACATGAGCTCGAGGGCCGAGATCGGCTCCTGAGCGGCCATCCGCTTCTGAAAGTCGTCGCGCTCGAGCAGACGGGCGACCGTGGCCCGAGCCATCAGGGCGAACAGCTGCTCCGAGTCCATCCTCAGCCACTCGCTGTTGTAGCGGACCTCGGTCTTCTCCCGGTCGAGGACCTTAAACGCCTGTTCCATGAAGGTTTCGGCGTTGGCGTCGATCGCCGCCGGGTCCAGCATCGGTCGCTGATCCGAGCGACCGCTCGGATCGCCGACCCGGGCGGTGAAGTCACCGATGATCAGCGCTACCTGGTGGCCCGCCTCCTGAAACTCGCGCAGCTTGTTCAGGACGACGGTGTGACCGAGATGGATGTCGGGCGCCGTCGGATCGATGCCCAGCTTGATCCGCAGAGGGCGGTCGGACGCGATCTGTTCGGCCAGGCGGCCCTCCGGCAGCGCCTCGACCGCCGTCCTGGTCAGCGAGGCCGCCTGCTCCACTGCCTCTGCCGACGGCTCGGGGGGTTCTTGAGTGAGCTTGGACACGGGAGGGTCAATGCTAGACTGAGAGGCGCTACTTGGTCGTGTCCGCGTTGTTTCTGGAAGGCATTCGGCGCCTTCCGTGGCCACTTTCGCCAGGCGCCTACCAACTTTTCGCCACCTGATGGCCCCCCGAAAGACAGAGCATCCGTCGGGTCCGACCTCCCGACAAGATCGCCGCGCCAACGGTGCGTCCGGTGACAACGGCGCTGCGAAATCCGACAGCGTGCTCCGGCCTCCTGCCGCAAGCGGCTCGAGCCGCGGCCGTGAAAAGAAGCCGGCCCGTCGCTTCAGCCTGCCCAAGCCCAGCTTGCCGAAGCTGAGGGGTCGCCGCGGAAAGAACGCCGGAACCGGACCGAGCAGCCCGCCGGCAAACGGAAACGGCAACGGCCAACCGCTTCAGATCCCCGCCGCTCCCGGAACCGGTGGCGGCAACGGGAACGGGAACGGCAATGGCAACGGTCTCCCCCCCGGCGTGCTCACCCTGCCGGTACCGCCGCCCACGCCGCCGAAGCCGAAGATCAAGAAGCTCAGGATCCTCTTCATCGTGCTCGGCCTCGGAGCGCTCGGCTTCTTCTCCGCCTTCTTCGGCATGGTCATGGCCGTCTCCCAGGATCTGCCGCAGATCGAGAACTACGCCCAGTTCCGCACCGCCAAGAACTCGGTGGTGGTCGACAGCCAGGGTCAGTACATTGGGACGCTCTCCAACAACGAGAACCAGATGTTGCTCGACTCGGAGCAGATCTCCCCGAACATGAAGAACGCGGTGGTCTCGATCGAGGACTCGCGGTTCTACGAGCACCGCGGAATCGACTGGCAGGGACTCGGCCGCGCGCTGGTCCAGGACATCATCTCGCGCAGCGCCAAGCAGGGCGCCTCGACGATCACCCAGCAGCTGGTCAAGCAGGCGCTCGAGGCCCAGAACGACCGCTCGCCGCTCCAGAAGGTCCGTGAGATGGCGATCGCCTACCACATCGAACAGCAGTGGACCAAGGACAAGATCCTCACCGAGTACCTGAACACGGTCTACTTCGGTGCCGGCGCCTACGGGATCGAGGCCGCGGCCCGGACCTACTTCGGTGCGGCCCACCCTTCCTGCGGGACCGAGGAAGAGCCCTGCGCCTCCCTGCTCACCCCGTCCGAGGCGGCGATGCTGGCCGGGATCATCCAGAACCCCTGGGGATACGACCCCAAGAACAACCCCGACGCGACCCTGCTCAGGCGCGACACCGTTCTCGACCGGATGCTGACCCAGGGCTACATCACCCAGGACCAGTACGAAGAAGCCAAGGCCGAGGCGCTTCCTTCCCAGAAGGACATCGAGCCGCCCTCGGTCGACTCGAAGGCCCCCTACTTCACCTCCTGGCTGCGCCAGCAGCTGGTCGACCGCTTCGGCGCCGGCCGGGCCTTCTTCGGAGGCCTCAAGGTCAAGACCTCACTCGACCTCGAAGTCCAGGAAGCGACCGAGAGCGCGATCGAGAGCACGATCGGCGGGGTCGGACCGAGCGCCTCGGTGGTGATCATCAACAACAAGGACGCGACGGTGGACGCGATGGTCGGCGGCACCGACTACCAGACCACCCCGTTCAACCTCGCGACGCAGGGCTACCGCCAGCCCGGCTCGACGATCAAGCCCTTCATCCTCACCACGGCGCTCTCCCAGGGCATCTCTCCCTACACGACGTTCGAATCCGCCCCTCAGGTCTTCACCCGCAAGTGGAGGATCAAAGACAAGAAGACCGGTAAGTGGAAGTGGCATTCCGAGCCCTACTCGGTCAGCAACTACGGCGACTCTTACGCCGGGGTCAGCGACCTGGTCAGCGCCACGATCAACTCCGACAACTCGGTCTACGCGCAACTCGGCATCGAGGCGATCAAGGGCGGGCCAAAGGCCATCGCCAGGACGATCCACGAGATGGGCTACCCGGACAAGATCCAGACCAACCCGGCGATGGTGCTCGGCACGTCCGAGGTCACGCCGCTCGGCTGGACCTACGCCTTCTCGACCCTGGCCAATGACGGCCGCCGGGTCAGCGGCACCCTCGCGCCCGACCCGGGTGACTCTCCGGTCGCCTACACCAAGGTCACCGACGAGGACGGCAAGACGATCAAGGGCGGCGACAACGAGGTCCTGAGCAAGGGCGTGATCGATCCCGACGTCGCGACCACGGCGAAGAGCATCCTGCACGAGGTCGTCACCCAGGGCACCGGCACCAACGCCGACATCGGCGACGACTCCCAGTGGGGCAAGACAGGCACGACCGAAGACAACACGAACGCCTGGTTCTGCGGGGCGATCACCGAGATCACCGCCTGCGTCTGGGTCGGCTACCCCGAGGGCTACGTCCAGATGACGACCGAGTACGGGGGCAGCCCGGTTGACGGCGGCACCTACCCGGCACTCATCTGGGCCCGAGTGGTCGAGGCCTGGCAGCAGATCGAGGCCGATCGCGCCGCCGAACGGGAAGCCGAGCAGGCCGAGGACGGGGAGGATTCCTCGGATACGACCGACAGCAGCAGCTACGACTACAGCGACTCCGGCAGCACGGACTACAGCGCGCCGTCCTACGTGGCCCCGGAAACGGATACGACGACTCCCGAGGCGACCACGCCGACCACCCCGGAGCAACCGACGACCCCGACCACGCCGGACACGGCCACGCAGGCTCCCGAAACCACCGCCCCGACGACCCCGACCACGCCCTCGACCGGCGGCGGGGTCGCACCCTCCGGCGGAGCCTCACCCGGCTAGAAGGGTGGCAGGCCGGCCCCCTCGGTTCGGTTTACTCGGCTATAGCGCTAGTAGATCGAACCTAGCTCACGCAATCTCGCCGAGGCGAGCCTTTGCGAGCTCGAGCTGGGCGGTCAGGCTGGCGCTGGAGGTGCCGCCCTCGCTCCGCTTGGACTCGAGCCAGCTGCCCTGCTCCAGCACTTCGTAGTACTCGTCATCGAGCTCGGCCGAGCGTTCCGCCAGTTCCTCGCGGGTCAGATCCGAAAGGTTGCGGCCCTCGGCCACGCACTGCCGGACCAGATCGCCGACGATCCCGTGGGCTTCCCGGAAGGGCACGCCGCGACGGACCAGCAGATCGGCGATCTCGGTCGCGGCCAGCATCTCGTCCCCGGCCGCGGTCTGGAGGCGTTCGCGGTCGAACTCGATCCCCTCGAAGATCCCGGCCGTCATCTCCAGGGTCGCCTCGACCGTCTCGGCCGCGTCGAAGAAGGGCTCCTTGTCCTCCTGCATGTCCTTGCCATAGGTGAGCGGGAGAGCGTGGAGCACCCCGAGCAGGGTCGTGAAGTCACCGATAACGCGCGGCGCCTTGGCGCGCAGCAGCTCCGCCGAATCGGGGTTCTGCTTCTGGGGCATGATGCTCGAGCCGGAGGTGAACGGTTCGCTCAACCGGCAGAATGAGAACTCGGTGCTGGACCAGATCACCAGCTCGGAGCCGATCCGCGAGAGGTGGGTCAGGCAGATCGCGCCGGCCGAGAGGTAATCGAGCACCATGTCGCGGTTCGAGGTCGAGTCGAGCGAGTTGACGGTGACCGAATCGAACCCCAGGTCAGCGGCGACCGCGCGGCGGTCGATCTCCCAGTTGACCCCGGCCAGAGCGCCGGCGCCAAGCGGCATCACCGCGGCGGCCTTCCGGGCGGCAGCGAAGCGGTCGAAGTCGCGGGAAAGCATCCAGAACCAGGAAAGAAGATGGTGGCCGAGGTAGACCGGCTGGGCCCGCTGAAGGTGGGTGTAGCCGGGCATCGTCCAGTCACGGTGTGCCTCGGCCAGGCGCAGCAGCTCGCCCATCGCGCCGGCGATGCTCCGCCCGGCTCGATCCGATGCGTCCATGACGGCCATGCAGATATCGGTCGCCACTTGGTCGTTGCGGGAGCGGCCGGTGTGGAGCTTGCCGGCCAGATCCCCGATCAGGGCGCCGAGGCGACGCTCGACCGCCATGTGGATGTCCTCATCACCGGGTTCGAAGAGGAACTCCCCCGCCTCGAGCTCGCCCGCGATCGCGGCGAGACCCTCGTCCAAAACCGGCAGCTCCTGGTCGGAGATCACGCCGATCCGGTTCAGCGCGCGGGCATGGGCCCGGGACTGCGCGACGTCGTACGGCGCCAGGTGGCGGTCGAAATCGATCGAGCGGTTGAGCCGCCAGAAGCGGGGATCCGGCGGTTCGCGGAAACGGGAGGTCGACTTGTCGGTATGTCTTGCCACAGCGCTGATTATGCCCCGACCGCGATCGCGTCGGCGAGTGCCGTCCCGACCCGGTCGATGTCGCCCTCGGAGAGGCCGGCGTGGAAAGGCAGCGCAAGGGAGCGGGCCGCGACCGACTCGGCGACCGGGAACTGTCCTTCGCGGTAGCCCAGCTCGGCCAGATGCGGGAACAGGTGGATCGCCGGCAGATAGGCCTTGGCCGGAATGCCCCGCTCGCCCAGGTTCCTGATCACCCCGTCGCGATCGGATCCCTCCGGCAGGCGCACCGGGAAGACGAACCAGCTGCGCCGGGCCGGCGGCGCGTCGACCGCTGGGAGCTCGAGGCCGTCGACCGCGGCCAGACGCTCCAGGTACGTGGCGGCGACCCGGGCCCGCCCTTCGAGCAACCGGTCGAGGCGGGCCACCTGGGCGACCCCGATCGCGGCGGTCACGTCGGACATCCGGTAGTTGAAACCGAGCCGGTCGTGGTCGAGCCAATCCATGTCGATCGCCCGGCCCTGGTTGCGCTCGCTCCGGACCACCTCGGCCATGGCCGGATCGGTGGGGATGATCATCCCGCCCTCACCGGTGGTCATCTGCTTGTTGGCGTAGAACGCGAAGGTGGAGACATCGCCGCGACTGCCGACCTTGCGCCCTTCGGAATCGATCGCGCCGAGAGCCTGGCAGGAGTCCTCGAGGATGCCGAGCCCGCGAGCCGCGGCGATCCGCTCGAAGGCCGGCAGGTCCGCGGGCTGTCCGAAGATGTCGATCGGCAGCAGGCCCGCGGTGGCCTCCGTGACCGCCGCCTCGGCCGCGGCCGGGTCGAGGTTCAGGCTGACCGGGTCGATGTCGGCGAAGACCGGCTTCACGCCTTCGTAGAGCAGGCAGTTGGCGCTCGCCACGAAGGTGAAGGGACTGAGCACGACCTCATCCCCCTCCCCCCACCCGAGCGACCGCACGCCGAGGTGGAGCGCGGCGGTTCCGCTGGAGACGGCGACCGCGTCCTCGACCCCGAGCCAGGCGGCGAAGTCTCGCTCGAACCGCTCGAGGACCGGGCCCAGCGAGAGCCGGCCGGAACGCAGGACCTCGAGCACCAGCCGTTCCTCTTCCGGCCCGATCTCGGGCCGGGCGAGATCGAGTGGCGGCTGACCGTCAGCCACCGCTGGTTCCGGATCTGCCGTTCTGGAAGGCGTACTCGAGCGAGTCGACCAGCGCTTCCCAGGAAGCCTCGATGATGTTCGGCGAGACGCCGATCGAACCCCAGGAATCGCCGCTTTCATCGCGCTTCGAATCGAGCAGGACCCTGGTCCCCGCGCCGGTGCCGTGAGCGGTGTCGAGGATGCGGACCCGGTAGCCGGTCAGTTCGATGCCCTCCAGCTCGGGGTAATGCTCGGTGATCGCCTCCCGGAGCGCCTTGTCCAGCGCGTTGACCGGGCCATTGCCTTCCGCCACGGTCACGTAGCGCTGATCGCCGACCCGGATCTTCACGATCGCCTCGGTCTCGACCTCGCCCCCGGCCCGCAGCTCGGTCTGGACCTTGAAGGACTCGAAGGTGAAGAGCGGCTTGTACTCGCCCGCCTCACGCCGGAGCAGGAGGTCGAACGAGGCCTCCGCCGCCTCGTAGTGGTAACCGTCGTGCTCGCGCTGCTTCAGCGTCTCGACCGCCTCGCGCGCCGCGGCATCGTCAAGCTCGAGTCCGATCTCCTCGGCCCGCGCGACCACGGTCGCCTTGCCGGAGAGCTCCGAGGGCAGCACTGCTCGCGAGTTCCCTACCGCCTCCGGATCCATGTGCTCGAAGGTGCGGGAGTCGGCCGCGATCCCGGCCACGTGCATGCCCCCCTTGTGGGCGAACGCGTTCCGGCCGACGTAGGCCTGGTCCGGGTCCACGGCCACGTTGAGCAGGTCGGCCACGAAATGAGAGACCGACGAGAGCTCCTTCAGATTCTCCGAGGGGACTACCTCGTAGCCCATCTTCAGCTGCAGCGAGGGCAGGATCGAGATCAGATTCGAGTTGCCGCAGCGTTCGCCGTAGCCGTTGATCGTGCCCTGGACCTGCCGGGCCCCGGCGTCGACCGCCGCCAGGGCGTTGGCGACCCCGCACTCGAGATCGTTGTGACAATGGATCCCGAGCTCGGCGCCCGGCAGCTCCTCGTTCACCTGGGCGACGATCGAAGTGATCTGGGCGGGCAGATGGGCTCCGTTGGTGTCACAGAGAACCAGGACCTCGGCCCCGGCCTCATGGGCGGTCTTCACGCAGGTCAAGGCGTAGTCCGGATCGTCACCGAAGGCGTCGAAGAAATGCTCGGCGTCGTACATGACCCGCTTGTCCTTGCCGCGCAGAAAGGCAACCGATTCGCCGATCATCGCGAGATTCTCCTCGCGGGAGACCTTGGTCACCTTCTCGAGGTGCAGCGACCACGTCTTGCCGACGATCGTCACCACCGGGGCGAACGTCGAGGCGAGCAGCTGCAGGGCCTCGTCCTGGTCGGCCTCGACCCCGCGTCGGCGGGTCATGCCGAAGGCGCAGATCGCCGCCTGCTGGAGATCCTCGCCGGCCAGCAGCTCGAAGAGCTCGGCCTCCTTCGGGTTCGAGGCCGGGAAGCCGGCCTCGATGAACTGGACCCCAAGCTGGTCGAGGGCGTGGACGACCCGCACCTTTTCGGCGGCGGAAAGGGACATGCCCTGCCCCTGCATGCCATCGCGGAGGGTCGTGTCGTAAAGCTTCACTGCTGTCATCGGATACTGCCTTTCAGGAAATCAGGAACCCGGGCCGAAGGGGCACGGGCAGGATCGAACACGGCGAATCGCCGCGCTGCCACGGGGTCAGCGCCCCGCAGCCCCCGTAATTCGGGTGATCCTGATTTCACTGAAGGAGTGAAGCATCGGCCTCAGACTGTACTGGGTTCCGTCTTCGCGGCCGGTTCACCGATCAGGTCGAGCCATTCCGTGTACTCCGGAGAGCGACCGTAGATCGCGTCCTCATAGCCCTGCTGAGCAAGTCTGGTCACCTCACCGGGCTCGCCGAGCGGATGGTCATCGATCTCACGGACCGGGACGACCTCGGCCGCGGTACCGCACATGAACACCTCGTCCGCCAGGTACAGCTCGGAGCGGGCGATGTCGCGCTCAACCACCGGATAACCCTTGTCCTCGAGGATCTGCATCACCGATTTGCGAGTGATCCCGTCGAGGATCGAGGCGACCTGCGGCGGGGTGAAGACCTTGCCGTCCTTGACCATGAAGATGTTCTCGCCCGAGCCCTCGCAGACGAAGCCGCGCTCGTCGAGCAGGATCGCCTCCTCATAGCCCGCCTTGGCGGACTCAGTCTTGGCGAGGATCGAGTTCAGGTACTGGCCGGATGCCTTGGCGTGCGGGATCAGGCTGGCCGGCGAAACCCGGCGCCAGGAGGAGACCTTGGCCCGGATGCCGTGATTCTTGCCGTCCTCGCCGAGGTAGGCACCCCAGGGCCAGACCGCGATCGTCACCTCGACCGGAGCCGACTTCGCGTAGAGGCCCATCTCGCCGTAGCCGCGGAAGGCCAGGGGCCGGATGTAGCAGTCGCGCAACCCGTTCTTGCGGATCAGCTCGCGGGTCGCCTCCCTGATCTCTTCCTGCGTGTAAGGCAGGTCCAGGAAGTACATGCGAGCTGAATCCTCGAAGCGCTGGACATGCTCGACGTGACGAAAGACCGCCGGGCCCTTCTCGCCGTCGTAACAGCGAATGCCCTCGAAGACGCCGGTGCCGTAGTGGAGACCGTGGCTCAGTACGTGCACCTGCGCCTCGTCCCAGGGAACGAACTTGCCGCCGTGCCAGATGTACTCAGCCTTTTCCACCTATCTCTCCTTCGGGTTGACTATCCCGCCCATGGTACGCCAGATCGTCCGCGCATCCTACCCCTGAGCCAGCTCGGACAGGACCGCTTCGGTGATCTCTTCCGTGCCGACCCGGGTTTCGCCGGCCCCGCCCTCGAAGATGTCGGCGGTCCGGAGGCCCTTGGCCAGGACCGCGTCCACCGCGTTCTCGATCCGCTCGGCAGTCGCGCCGTCACCGAGGCCGTAGCGGAGCATCATCGCCGCCGACAGCATGGTCGCGAGCGGGTTCGCTACACCCTGCCCGGCGATGTCCGGCGCGGAGCCGTGGACCGGCTCGAAAAGGCCCGGCTCGCCTTCCGCCCCGATCGAGGCCGAGGGCAGCATCCCGAGCGAGCCGGTCAGCATCGCCGCCTCGTCGCTGAGGATGTCGCCGAACAGGTTCTCGGTCACCAGCACGTCGATCTCCGACGGTGCCGAGACCAGCTTCATCGCGGCGAAGTCGACCAGCAGATGGTCGAGCGTGACGTCCGGATACTCCTCCGCCACCTTCTTCACCGTCTCACGCCAGAGTCGCGAAGACTCCAGCACGTTCGCCTTGTCGACCGAGAGCACCCGAGGGCTGTCGGAGCGCTGGCGCGCCGCCTCGAAGGCCGCCCGGGTGATCCGCTCGATCTCCGCGACCGAGTATGCGCACTCGTCGTAGGCGACGCTGCCGTCGTCGCGACGGCCGGAATCGCCGAAGTAGATGCCGCCGGTGAGCTCGCGCACGACCAGCAGGTCGGTGCCGTCGATCAGCTCCTGCTTCAGCGGGCTGGCGTCGATCAGGGCCGGTGAAGGCTTGACCGGGCGCAGGTTCGCGTAGAGGCCGAGCGCCTTGCGGATGCCGAGCAGGCCCTGCTCCGGACGAGGCGCGGTCGGGTCCTTGGCCACCGCCTCGTCCCACTTGGGTCCGCCGACCGCGCCGAGCAGCACCGCGTCGGAGGCCTTGCAGGCCGCGATCACCTCGTCGGTCAGCGCAACCCCGTGCGCGTCGATCGAAGCGCCGCCGATCAGGTGGTCGGTGTACTCGAAATCGCCGACCGCGTCCAGGACCCGGCAGGTCGCGCCGACGATCTCGGGGCCGATGCCATCCCCGGCCAGCACGACGATTCTCTTGCTCTCACTCATTCTCGTTCTTCCTTTTCGCGGTCATGTTCAGGCGAACATAGTTGAAGCTGGTGGGCTGTCCCAGCTCGTCCAGCAGTCGGTCCCTGTACTCGGTTAGCTGTGTCTCGTCCAGGCGCTCCCGGGCCGGGGCCAGGAAGGACGCCTCGAAGAAGGCACGCGGATCCTCGGGATGGGCGATCCGTTCCTCCAGCCAGCACTCGACGTCCTCGTATCCGGCCTCGACCAGCCGGATCTCGGTTTCCTCCGGGCCGGCGAAGTTCCACGGCGGGGCGAACTCACCGAACACCTCGGCGAACGGCTCCTGCGCATTGACTACCCGCAGCGCTTCGACCACCTCGGACACGTTGCCCCGGCCGCCGCACTGAGCGACCAGGCTGCCGCCCGGCTTGGTCACCCGGGCCAGCGACCGGAACAGGCGGTCGTGGTCGGCGATCCAGTGGAAGGTCGCGTTCGAGAAGACATGGTCGACCGAATACCCAAGCTCGAGGCTCACGAGGTCCTGGCAGATGAAGCTCGCCCTCTGGTCGTCACCGAGCCGCGCGGTCGCTTCCTCGACCATGCTCGGTGATCCATCGATCCCGATCACCCGGCCGTCCGGCAGCTTGGCGAGCAGGTCCGCGGTCACGTTGCCCGAACCGCAGCCGGCGTCGACCACGGTCTCGTCACCCCGCAGGGCCAGACGGTCGAGCACGGCGCCCGACCATTCCCGCTGCGGCGTCGCCACGCGGGAATAGGTGTTCGCATCCCAGTCCGCCGGACGGGATTCCCGGTCGCTCATGGCATCCTCTTACAGGCTCGTGGTGACCGGCCCGTAGGTTCCGCCGGGGCCGGACTCGAAAGCTTCGATCTCGTCCTCGGAATCGAGGGTGATCGCGATGTCGTCGAGACCGCCGAGCAGGCGCCGCTTGATCTCACCGTCGATCTCGAACTTCGCCTCTCCCCCGTCCCAGCTCACGGTCTGGTTCTGGAGGTCTATCTTCGCCGCGCCGGCCGCCGCTATCTCCCGGCAGACGTCTTCCGGCAGGGCGACCGGCAGGAAGCCGTTCTTGGTGCTGTTCGAGTAGAAGATGTCCGAGAAGGAGGGTGCGATCACGGCCTGGAAACCGAACTGATGCAGCGCCCAGACCGCGTGCTCACGTGAAGAGCCGGAGCCGAAGTTCCGCCCGGAGACCAGGATCGGATGCGGCTCGAGCGAGATCTCGCCGTCCCTGACCCAGTCGTAGAAGAGGAACTCGCCGTAGCCGGTCCGCTCGACCCGCTTCAGGAACTGCTTGGGGATGATCTGGTCGGTATCGACGTCACTGCGGTCCAGGAAGGCGACTTCGCCTTCGATCGTGTTGATGGCTTCCATTTCTAGCTCCAGTTCCTGATGTCGACGAAGTGACCCTCGATGGCCGCGGCGGTGGCCATGGTCGGGCTGACGAGGTGGGTCCGGCCGCCCTTGCCCTGACGGCCCTCGAAGTTCCGGTTCGAGGTCGAGGCACAGCGTTCGCCCTCGATCAGGATGTCGGGGTTCATGCCGAGGCACATCGAGCAGCCGGCACCGCGCCACTCGAAGCCGGCCTCGCGGAAGATCTCGTCGAGCCCTTCCTCCTCGGCCTGGCTCTTGACCAGCGCCGATCCGGGCACGACCATCGCCCGCACGCTCTCGGCAACCTTGCGGCCCTTGATCGCGGCCGCGGCCTCACGCAGGTCGGAGATGCGGGAGTTGGTGCAGGAGCCGATGAAGACCCGCTCCGGGCGGATCTCCTCCATCGGCGTGCCGGCTTCCAAGCCCATGTACTGCAGGGCCCGCTCGGCGGCCTCCTTGTCGGCCGGCGAGTCCATCTTCTCCGGATCCGGCACGGTGGCGGTCACCTGGGTCACCATGCCGGGGGTCGTGCCCCAGGTGACCATCGGTGAGATCGCCGCGGCGTCGATCTCGACCTCGGTGTCAAAGCTGGCGCCCTCATCGGTCGGCAGCTCACTCCAGCGCTCGACCGCCGCCTCGAAGTCCTCGGGCACTCCGGGCCGGCCGCGCATGTACTCGAAGGTGGTCTCGTCCGGCGCGATCATGCCGGCCTTGCCGCCGCCCTCGATGGTCATGTTGCAGACGGTGAGGCGCTGCTCCATGGTCAGGTTCTCGATCGCCTCCCCGGCGTACTCGACCACGTAGCCGGACATGCCGGAGGTGCCGAGCTTGCCGATCGTGGCCAGGATCAGGTCCTTGGACGTGACGCCCGCGCCCAGAGTGCCCTTGTAGTTGATCCGCATGGTCTTCGGCTTGGTCTGGACCAGGGTCTGGGTCGCCATCACGTGCTCGACCTCGGAGGTGCCGATCCCGAAGGCCAGCGCCCCGAAGGCCCCGTGGGTGGAGGTGTGGGAATCACCGCAGACGATCGTCATGCCCGGCTGGGTCAGCCCCAGCTCCGGGCCGATCACGTGGACGATGCCCTGGGTGTCGGAGCCGAGGCTGTAGACCGGCACCCCGAACTCGGCCGCGTTCTTCTCCAGCGTCTCGACCTGCTTGCGGGAGAGCGCGTCCTTGATCATCGCCGCCGCCGGAGTGCCGTCGGTCGGCACGTTGTGATCGGCGGTCGCGACGGTCTTGTCCGGTCGGCGCAGCTTGCGGCCGCTCATCCTCAGGCCCTCGAAGGCCTGCGGCGAGGTCACCTCATGCACGAGGTGGAGATCGATGTAAAGCAGGTTCTCCCTTACCTCGTGGGCTTCCCAGATCTTTTCGAACATGGTCTTCGGCATCTGATCTCCTTCCTAACTAGCCGCGGCGCAGGCCGGCGGCGATCACAGCGATGAACTCGACCGGCTCATCGCTTTGGTTCTCGAAATGGTGCGGCAAATCCGCGTCGAAGGTGACGCTGTCCCCGGTCGAGAGCTGGTGGCGCTCGCCCTCGAAGACGAGCACGGCCTTGCCGTTCAGCACCACCGCCGTCTCGCGGCTGCCCGGCTCGTGCATCGGCGCGTCGCCCGTTCCCCCGGTGCTGCCCCCGGGCTGCAGGCTGTGCGCCGAGACGTCGGCCCGCTGCCCCGGCAGGGGCGGTGTCAACTCCTCGATCCGGTGCCCCCCGCGGTTGCGGACCAGGTGGTCGCCGGAACGGCTGATCACCACGTGCTGCGCCTCGTCGAGGCGCAGCAGCTGGGACAGGCTCAGATCCAGGCCGGCCGCGATCTTCTCGGCCACCGCCAGGGTCGGGCTGGTGCTGCCCCGCTCGACCTGAGAGAGCATGGTCGGGCTCACCCCGCTGCGGTCGGACAGGTCACGCAGCGAGTACCCCATGGCTTCGCGCAGCGCCTTGACCCGCGCGCCGACGGCATTCTCCGGGACGGCCGGAGCCTTATCCGGCGTGGCAGGTTCGGTGGCAGTTGCCTGGGACATGTCTGTACGTTATCACGTACAGTTGTATAGGACAACCTAATTCGCAAAAAAAGAAGACCCCGCCGGCTGGCGGGGCCTTCGAAGAGTTCGGGGTTCCGGAACCTTGCTGATCCCGAAACCCGCGGCGTCTACCGGTCGTTCTCCGGCTGCTTCGGCTTGTTGAAGTCGGCCGGAGCACCGACGGTGAGCAGGCTGAAAATAGCTTTGCCCATCATGGGTATCACTTCTCACTTATGTTGCGGTTCAAAGGCAGGAAATCCCTGCACAGCGCACAGTACGCCTCAAACCAACCGAAGATTGTGACCGCCATCACCCATTAGGAATTCTTAACTGCAAGTCGGGCGGGGTCCGACCCGCCCTCCCAGCCAAACCCGTCCGTTCAGAACATCAAATATTCGATGAACGGACTCCGCTCGGTGACTACACCACCCAGACCACCCTCGAGGTGCTTCGGGCATGGTGGTTGATGCGGTGAGGTTGAAGTTAAGAGCGCTATGTGGCGAAAACTTCAACCTCAGCGCAAACCCACCACCGACCCACTTCAGCCGTGGGGTGTGGCGGGCGTCTTCCGGACACTCACGGTAGCGAGCCCCTACGCGCGGGGGCGCGCGTATGCGGTCCGGGAGATGCCCGCCACGCCCCGCGGCGCACCACCGACCTAGGGAGCGTGTTCCTTGAGCGCGTCGGCGGTCGCTTCTTCGGCTTCGGCTATCGCCGAGCCGTCCAGCAGGTTGCTGAGGGCCCGGACGTAGGCCCGGCCAGAGGCTTCGATGATGTCGGTCGATACGCCCTGGCCAGATGCCGTGCGGCCGTCGGCCCGCAGGACCACGGTCACCTCACCCAGGGCATCCTCGCCCCCGGTCACCGCACCCACGTGGTACTCACGCAACTCGGCCTCGGCCCCGGTCGCGTCGAGGATCGCGCTGAAGATCGCCTCGACCGGACCGTCGCCGCCACTGCCGCCTTCGGCGATCTCGCCTTCGGGCAGCTTGACCCGGACCTTGGCGACCGGGTCGCTGTCGCTGGCCGCATGCACCTCGAACCACTCCAGGTCATGCGATTGGGGCCGTTCGCGCATCTCGTCGGAGACGATCGCCTCCAGGTCCAGCGCCGTGACCTGCTTCTTCTTGTCGGCCACGTCCTTGAAACGCTTGAAGGCCTGGTTCAGTGCTTCGCCTTCAACCGCGAATCCCAGCTGCTCGAGAGCGTCCTTCAGGGCGTGGCGGCCCGAGTGCTTGCCCAGCACCAGCTGGTTCGAGTCGAAGCCGATCTCGGTCGCGTCCATGATCTCGAAGGTCTCACGCTCCTTCAGCACGCCATCCTGATGGATGCCGGACTCGTGGGCGAAGGCGTTCCTGCCCACGACGGCCTTGTTCGGCTGGACCACGTAGCCGGTCGCGCGCGAGACCATGCGGCTGGTCCGGGCCAGCTCGCGGGTGTTGATCTCCGTGTGGAAGCCGTGGACGTCCTCGCGGACCTTGATCAGCATCGCGATCTCCTCCAGCGAGCAGTTGCCGGCTCGCTCGCCGATCCCGTTGATCGCGCACTCGACCTGCCGCGCCCCGGCCAGCACTCCCGCGTAGGAGTTGGCGACCGCCAGGCCCAGGTCGTCGTGGCAGTGGACCGAGAGCCGTACGTCTTTCAGCGACGGCGCGAAGCGGACCAGATCCTCGAAGAACTTCGCGTACTCGGCCGGGGTCGTGTACCCGACCGTGTCGGGGATGTTGATCACGGTCGCGCCCTCCTCGACCGCGATCGCACAGACCTCGGCGGTGAACTCGACGTCGCTGCGGGTCGCGTCCATGGTCGAGAACTCGACGTCCTCGCAATATCCCTTGGCCTGGGCCACCGCGGCTCGGGCGCCCTTCTTCACGTCCTCGCGGGTGTTCCGCATCTGGTGCTCGATGTGGATGTCCGAGGTCGAGATGAAGGTGTGGATCCGGGGCCGTTCGGAGTCCTTGATCGCGTTCCAGGCCGCGTCTACGTCCGGGGCCTGGGCGCGGGCCAGACCGCAGATCGTCGGGCCGTGAACCTCGCGGGCGATCCGCTGGACCGCCTCGAAATCGCCCGGCGAGGCGATCGGGAAGCCGGCCTCGATCACGTCAACGCCGAGCCGGGCCAGCTGCTGCGCGATCTCGATCTTCTCGGACGCGTTGAGTGAGATGCCGGGCGACTGCTCGCCGTCTCGCAACGTGGTGTCAAAAATGTGGACGCGCTTTACGTCGGTGTCCTGGTTGGACATTTGCTTCTCCTTCTAAGTGGTACTCGAATCTGCTTTCAGCTCGCGGCTGTCGCGCCGCCCGGCGATCAATCCCCCCAGAGGGGGAGAAGGAGAAGAAGGGCCGGGCTGTTGAAACGGTGATTCATACCGGGGGCTTAGCGTAGCGCACGAACCCGTCGGTAATCAAGAACCGGGCCGCTAGGTTGAAGTTATTCGCGAATAGCGCGAATAACTTCAACCTCGTGCTTCGAGCCGGCCTACAGGAGGGCTCAGAGCTCGATCGCGTAGCCGGCCGAGAATCCGTCCAGCTCTTTGATCGTCTCGATGGTCTCGGCCGAGACGGGGGCATCGGCGGTGACGACCATCACCGCGTTGTCGCTGCCGGCCTCGGCCCCGACCGCGGCTGAGCCGATGTTCACATCCTCTTCGCCGAACAGTGAGCCGACCTTGCCGATCATGCCGGGCTGGTCCGCGTAACGGAAGACGGCCATGTGGTCGGCGAAGGGCAGGTAGAAGCCCTGGTCCCAGAGCGAGACCAGATACGGGAGATTCTTCGGGCCGACCGTGGTGCCGCCGACCGTGACCACATCCGCGCCGGACTGGATCGTGACCCGGATCAGATCGGTGAACTCGTCGGCGGTCGCGTCCTTGATCTCGATCACCTCGACCCCGCGTTCCTCGGCCATCTGCGGCGCGTTGACCAGGTTCACTTCCTCCTCGGTGTGGCCCGAGAGGAGACCGGCCTGGACCGCGATCCCGAGCAGGCGGGTGTCGTTCTCGGCGATCCCGCCGCGGAACTCGACCTCGACCCGGTCGATCGAACCCGGCGTGAGCCCGACGGCGAGCCGGCCGAGGGTCTGGCAGAGCGGGACGTACGGCGCCAGGGCCTCCATGACGGCCGGGCTGACCGCGGGGATGTTGACCGCGTTGGTGACCACTCCGCCGGTCAGGGCGGCGGTCACCTGCTCGGCGGTGTCGGTGCCGGCCCGGTCCTGAGCCTCGGCGGTCGAGGCGCCGAGGTGCGGGGTGACGACCACGTCCTCGCGGGCGAAGATCGGGTGCTCGGTGAAGGGCTCATCCGGGAAGACGTCCAGCGCGGCACCACCGACCTGGCCGGAGTCGAGCCCCTCGATCAGCGCCTCGAGGTTGACCAGCTCGCCGCGGGCGCAGTTGACGATCCGCATGCCCGGCTTGAACTTCGCGATCGCCTCGGCGTCGATCCAATCGACGGTCTCGGGGGTCTTCGGCAGGTGAATCGTGATCAGGTCGGCTCGCTTATAGATCTCACCCACGGAATCGACCCCCTCCACGCCGAGGTCCTTGAAACGCTCGGCCGAGACGAACTTGTCGAAGGCCAGTACCTCCATCTCGAAGGCCTGGGCCCGCTTGGCGACCAGCTGGCCGATCCGGCCGAAGCCGATCACGCCGAGCGTCTTGCCGTAAAGCTCGGCGCCCTTGTACTTGGCCCGGTCCCAGCGGCCATCGGTCAGCGACTTGTGCGCCTGTGGGACATTGCGGAACAGGGCCAGAGCCAGGGCCAGCGTGTGCTCGGCCGCGGCGACCGAGTTCGACTCGGGCGCGTTGGCGACGATGATCCCGCGCTTGGTCGCGGCCGGGATGTCAACGTTGTCGACCCCGGTGCCGGCCCGGCCGATCACCTTCATGTTGTCGGCCTTCGCGATCAGCTCCGGGGTGAGCTTGGTCGCGGAGCGGATCAGGATCGCGTCGAACTCGCCGATGCGATTCGCGAGCTCCGCGTCATCCATGTCGATGCCGAGCTCGACATCGAAGTTTTCCTTGAGCTGGTCGACGCCACTGTCGGCGATCTTCTCCTTGACCAGGACCTTTGCTCGCTTAGACAAGTCTGCCTCCTAGTTGGCCGGGTCGGGTGAACCGGCTTCGATCAAAACTTTCATGCGGTGACCTCGGCGTTCTCGATCACCCAATCGACGCAGGCCGTGAGGGCCTCGACGTCAGAGGGCTCGACCGCCGGGAACATCGCGATCCTCAGTTGGTTGCGGCCGAGCTTGCGGTAGGGCTCGACGTCAACTATGCCGTTGGCCCGCAGGGTCGCCGCGACCGCGGCCGCGTCGATCGAGTCGTCGAAGTCGATCGTGCCGACGACCAGCGAGCGCTGGGCCGGATCGGTGACGAACGGCGCCGCGAAATCTCTTGATTCGGCCCACCCGTAGAGGTGCGAGGACGACGCCGTGGTCCGGTCGACGCAGAAATCGAGCCCACCGCCCGCGAGCATCCACTCGAGCTGCTCGGCGAGCAGGTACAGGGTGGCGATCGCCGGCGTGTTGTAGGTCTGGTCCTTGCGGGAGTTGTCGAGCGCCGTCTTGAGGGAGAGGAACGGCGGCTGCCACCGGTCTGACGACCCGTCGAGCTCCTCGATCCGGGTGATTGCGGCGGGGCTGAGCGCGGCCAGCCAGAGCCCGCCATCTGAACCGAAGGCCTTCTGCGGCGCAAAGTAGTAGGCGTCGGCCTCGTTGAGGTCAACCGGGAGTCCACCGGCGCCAGAAGTCGCGTCGATCAAGACCAGGGCGTCGCCGGCACCGGCCGGGCGCTCGACGGGAACCATGACCCCGGTCGAAGTCTCGTTGTGGGCCCAGCCGATCACGTCGACGTCATCACGTGCCTCCGGGGCCGGGGCGCTGCCGGGCTCGGCCTCGATCAGCACCGGGTCGGACAGAAACGGGGCGCCCGCGGTGACCTGGGAGAACTTGCGGGAGAACTCGCCGTAGACGAGGTGGAGCGAGCGGTCGCAGACCAGCCAGGCGGCCGCGGCGTCCCAGAACGCGGTCGCGCCGCCGTTGCCGAGGGCGATCTCGTAGCCGTCGGGAAGCGAGAAGAGATCTCCGAGGCCACTGCGGACGCGACCGACGAGATCCTTGACCGGTTTCTGCCGATGTGACGTACCCATCAGATCGGACCGCTCCGCCAGCGATCTCAGGGCCTCGGGCCGCACCTTCGAGGGGCCGCAGCCGAAGCGGCCGTCGGCGGGCTTTAGGTCATCCGGGATCTGGGCGAGATTGGTCATCTCGCGTGAGGATATTGATCCGGAGGCTTCGACCACCGGGCGGGGTCGATGTGGCTCTGGACGTGGTCCGAAGGCGCGGTTAGGCTGGCAGCGTCCCGAATCTTGCCAATTCACCACGGAGGAGAACCCTTGTATCCAGTCACATATGAAGCCGATTATCTACGCGAGCGCAACCGGCTCACCTCGTTCTTCCGACTGATCGTCGCGATCCCCTGGCTGATCGTCGCCTACGTGTACCTGATCGCCCAGCTCGTGGTCGTCATCGTCGCCTGGTTCGCGATCCTGATCCTGGGCCGCTACCCGGAGGGGATGTACAACTTCGTCGGGGGCATTCTCCGCTTCACGCAGCGAGTCAACGGATTCACCTACCTGCAGACCGACGAGTGGCCCCCGTTCGGCATCGGCGCCGACCCGGCTTATCCGGTTCGGGTGAACTTCCATCCTCCGGCCGGGCGCCAGAGTCGCCTCAAGACGCTGTTCCGGCTGATCCTGGTCATCCCGCTCGCGATCCTCTCCTACCCGATGAGCTTCCTGCTCTCGGGGATCGGGATGATCGCCTGGCTGACCATCGTCTTCCGCGGCTACCAGCCGGCGGCGATTCACAATGCGCTTGCCTATGTGATGGGCTGGCAGACCCGAGCCAACGCCTACATGTACCTGATGCGGGACGAGTACCCGCCGGTCGGTGACGAGACGCCGGTCGAGATCGATCCGCCCGCCGGGGCGCTCCCGGGCAATGATCCGGCCCCGCTCGATCCGGCTCCGACCACGGAAGAGCAGCCGCCTCCGCCCGCCCAGTAGCAACCCAACGGAATCAGCAACGGAAAGGGCGGCCACCGGCCGCCCTTTCTATTCCTGCACGCCGATCCGGCTGACCCGAACGGGGCGCTTCTGTTCCTTGCTCAGTCCTCGTCCCACTCGAAGGGCGGGTACTCGGTGCTGAGCCAGTAGGAGTAGAAGCCGGAACGAATGTTCCAAGTGAAGCCGTTGCGGATCACGCCGAAGAGACCTTCGGGGATCTTCTTCGTGAAGATGATCGTGAAGAAGGCGAAGAAGGCGCAGATCTCCGCGACCAGCAGGATCAGTGAGGCGACGATCGCGTACGGGATCACGATCAGCCAGGCGAAGAAGGGGCGCCAGCGGGCGACCCGCTCCGGGTACTCGGCCTTCAGCCAGATCGTGTCTTCGGGCGTTTCCTGGAGCGTGAAGGGCGGGTAGTTGTCGGTGATCAGGAAGTGGTACGCCATGACGCGCAGGGCCCAGCGATGGACGCCGACCATGTAGTTCCACATCCCCTCGGGGTATTTCGCGGTGAACAGCGTCGCGAAGAAGGCGATCAAGGCCACGAAGGCGGCGCCGATCCCGAGCACGATGAGGACGAGGTAGTGAGGGATCAGGATCAGCCACTTGATCAGCGGCATGAAGCGCGAGTATTCCGGCAGCAGCCGGGCGTCGACATCCACCGGGTAGGCACCCTGCGTGACGTCTCCCGACCCTCCTTGCGTTACTGCGGCTCCGGGCTGATCATCAGGCGTGGGAGCAGGTATATCGGTCATCTGGACTCCTTGGACGGACAGGCCCCGGTACAGGGGTCAACCCGAACCTATCCCCTAAGCCCCCCGATTCCTGTAAACGACAGGGAAAATTCAGGACGAGACTTCACGAGCGCACAGT
>JBIQLL010000041.1:0-19915 GCA_044464425.1 Solirubrobacterales bacterium
TTATGAGACGTTCGAACCCTGCTACGCCGCAACAGGCACCAACCGCCCGACTTACTTAAAGGTCCGCGCCGTCTCGGCCACCAAGTCTCCGTAGATCTCCTCGATCGACTTCCCCGATTCATAGTCGGCGCGCATCCGCTGGGCGCCGTTCTGCTCGGGGAGATCGACCTCGATGCCGAGGCTGGTGCGGACCGGTTCGGTCCACTCGAGGATGTTCTCGAGCACCTGCCGGGTCTCGACTTCCCGGCGGCGGCGGAAATCGATCATCTTGCCGTCCATGCCGTAGCGGATCGCCCGCCAGAGGTTCTCCTCGATCTGCCGGCCCCGCAGCGGGGTGATCTGGTCGAGCGTCCCGTCGTCCACGTCGACCGCGGTCTGGGCCACGATCGCGGCGATCAGCCCGGCCAGCGCGGTCGATTCGCGCCCGGTGGTCTGGGCGTCACAGATCCTCACCTCGACCGTGCCGAAGGCATGGTGTGGCCGCACGCTCCACCAGAGCTGGGTCGCTTCGACCACCGAACCGAGGTGGGTCAGGTCATCGATGAAGGCGCCGTACTCATCCCAGCTGCGGAAGGTTCCCGGCACGCCGCAGCGAGGGAAGGTGCGGGTGAAGATCTCGGTCCGGATCGAGGCGAGGCCGGTGTCCTGACGGTCGAGGAAGATCGAGTTCGCGGAGACCGCCAGCAGGATCGGCAGCATCTCGCGCAGCCAGTCGCAGACCTTTACCGCCCGGTCGGCGCCCTGGATCCCGACGTGGACGTGGAGGCTCCAGGTGTTGTTGCGCCGGGCAACCCAACCGAGATCTTTCTTCAGCCGCTGGTAATGCGGGGTGTCGATGATCTCCTGGTCGAGGTAGTCCGCCCAGGGATGGGTGCCGAGTGAGGCCAGCGCAACCCCGTGGTCGGCCGCCAGCGAGAAGAGGTGACGGCGCTTCTCGGCCTGCTTCCGGTTCGCCTCGGCCATGGTTTCGGAGCGTCCCGAGCGGATCTCGATCTCGGAGGCGATCAGCTCCCCGGCGGCCGAGTCGGCCAGGACCGGATCGTCCTGGGCCGCGGCGTAAAGCTCGGGATAGCGGTCCACCAGCTCGAGACTCTCCGGATCGAGGATCGCGAACTCCTCCTCCAGGCCGATCGTGAAATCGGTCGAGGTCTCGAAGACCTCCCGCACCGCGTCCATTTCCAGCAGGCCGTGGTCGGACAAGCTCAGGAGAGATAGAAATAGAGGGCGTAGAGGAGATCGACCGCGGGGCTCGAGGTGTGGACGGTCACCTCCGGCGGCACCTGGAGCAGCTGCTCGGTGTAGTTGAAGATCACGGTCACGCCGGCCTCGACCAGCCCGTCGGCCACTTCCTGGGCGGCGGCCGAGGGCACGGCGAGCACCCCGACCACGATCGCTTCCTCCTCGACCGCGTCCTTCAGCTCGCTGAAATCGCGGACGGTCAGCGGGCCGACCTGCTTGCCGATCATCTCGGGATCGACGTCGAACATCGAGACGATCGTGAACCCGTGGTCCGCGAACACGTCCGAGCCGGCGATCGCCTGGCCGAGCTTGCCGGCGCCGAAGAGGGCGATGTTGTGCTGGCCGGCGGTCCGCATGATCTTGCGGATCTCGTCGATCAGGTAATCGATGCGGTACCCCACGCCCCGCTTGCCGAACTTGCCGAAACCGGAGAGGTCACGGCGGATCTGGGTCGGGTTGATGTGGGTGTACTCGGAGAGCTCCTGGGAGGAGATCGTCTCGCGCCCCATTTTCCGGGCCTGGATCAGTACTTGGAGGTACCGCGAAAGCCGCGCCGCGACGCCCAGGGCCAGCCTTTCGCCCTCGCCGACGAGCAGCGGATTGTCGGAGCGGGATTTGGACGACGGGGGCATCGGGCTACCAGCGTACTCGTCCTCAGCCCGAACCCCCGGGGAGACCCTCCAGGGCAGCCTCGAATGCGTCCTCCTCGAACCAGATTTCCGAGACGATCCGGTCCTCGACCATGATCACCGGGATCCGCTCCAGATAGAGGCGGTGGAGGTTGTCATCGGTCTCGATGTTGATCTCCTCGACCTCGACCGGGTCACCGGTTTCGCTCCGAGATCCGAGGTAGGTCTTGAGCTCCGCCAGCGCCTCCTCGCAGAGGTGGCAGCCGGGACGGCCCAGGACCGTGACCTTCACCGGCCGCCCCGGGGGCCGGTCGCGAACGCGTCGAACTCGAGATAGCCAGGCCAGGCGAGCGGCTCGCTGAACCGGGCGGCGCTGCCGATCATCGCCGCGTTGTCGGTGCACAGCTCGCGGCTCACTTCCTTGAACGGGACTCCCCGGCCCTCGCAGAGCGCGGCGACCGCCTGGCGCAGCGGCCCGTTGGCGGCGACTCCACCACCCAGGGCAACCGCGGGCCACGGCTCCTCATCGAGCGCCCGGCGCAGTTTGGTCACCAGCTGGTCGACCACGGCGGCCTGGAAGCCGGCGGCCAGGTCGGCGGCTCGTTCGAGCGTTTCCCCTTCGCCCAGGTCGCGGCAGATGTAGACCAGCGCGGTTTTCAGGCCGCTGAAGCTGAAACCGAGTCCCGGGTCGCGGGTCATCGCGACCGGAAAATCGAAGGCCTCGGGATCGCCGTCAGCGGCCAGCCGCTCGAGGGCCGGACCTCCGGGGAAGCCGAGGCCGAGCAGGCGGGCGGCCTTGTCAAGCGCCTCGCCGGCGGCATCGTCGAGAGTCTCGCCGAGCACCTCGAAGCCGCGGTGATCGCGGACGCCGGCCAGCATCGTGTGGCCGCCGGAGGCGATCAGGCAGAGGAAGGGCGGCTCGAGCGGGTCCGGTTCGAGAAAGTTGGCCGCCACATGCCCGTGCAGGTGGTCGGTCGGGATCAGCGGCAGCCGCCGGGGCGCCGCGATCGCCTTGGCGGTGCTCAGGCCGACCAGCAGCGCGCCGATCAACCCTGGTCCCGCGGTCACCGCGACCGAGTCGAGATCATCGAAGCTCGTTCCGGATTCGGCCAGGGCCGCCTCGACCACCGGTACCGCCAGTTCGAGGTGGTGACGGGACGCCACCTCGGGCACCACCCCGCCGTACCGCTCGTGAACGGCCTGGGAGGAGATCACGTTGGCGAGCACCCGGGGGCCGTCGAGCACGGCGGCGCAGGTGTCGTCACAGGACGTTTCGATCGCCAGGAGTGGCATCGGGGACTCAGATCCCGGCCGGATCGCGGACCGCGTCGACCGGGACTCCGGCCAGGCCGGGGTCGCCCCGCCACATGATCAGCGCGTCCTCCCCGTTGTCCGGGTAGTAGCCCTTGCGCAGGCCGAAGGAGCGGAAGCCGAGCCCCTCGTACAGGCTGATCGCCGAGCGGTTCGTCGGCCGCACTTCCAGGGTCACCGGATCATCGGGACCGATCCGGGAAAGCGCGTGACCGATCAGCCGGGAGGCCATGCCCGAACGGCGCCGCTCCGGCGCGACCGCGATGTTCATCAGGTGCCAGGCCCGGTCGTAGCGGGAGAGCACCAGGTATCCGGCAACCCGGTCCCCATCGACCGCGGCCAGGGCGACCGTGTCGCGCTTTGACATCTCCAGCGCGAACATGCCGACCGACCAGGGGCTGGGAAAGGACCGGCGCTCGATCGAGATGACCAGCGGCAGGTCGGCGTAGGCGAGCTCACGGATCTCAGCCGCCGGCTTTGCCGTCTCGTTCAAGCCAGAGTTGTGCATCGGGAACTCGCAGATAAAGGGGTTGAAGGGTCTCGGGCCCGGTCCGGTCGGCGGCAGCCCCCAACTCGCAGAAGGGGCGTCCGGCCAGCCGGTGGACCGGTGATCCGGCCGGCTCTGTCTCTAACCCGGCCTGGAGCAGTTCGTCGCGGAATCGTACCGCCCCCGGGCCGGCGGCGAGCGGGAACCGGCCCGCCTCGGACAGACCGCGAAGGCGTTCGATCAGCTGGTCCGGCCCACAGACGAACGGCTCGTCGAGCGGCCTTCCCTCGGGGTCGTGAAGTCCGCCGAAGACCTCGCCCCGACGGGCGTCGATCAGCGGCATGACCCGTTCCGCACCGGAGACGGACCCGATCGCCCGAGCCAGCGCGTCCAGGGTCGGCACGCCGATCGCCGGGATCCCGGCGGAGGCCGCAAGCCCGGCCGCGGTGGCGATTCCGATCCGGATCCCGGTGAAGGTGCCCGGACCGATCCCGACCGCGATCCGCTCCGTCTGCCCCCAGCCTCCGAGGCTCTCCGCCGCTTCTTCAACGGCCTCGAGCAGCGCCTGGCTGTGCACCGGCCGACGCTCCGGCGGGACGATGCGCTCGAAGGTCAGCCGATCGCCGTAGGTTGCGGCCACCACCGTGTCATCGGTGGCGGTGTCGAAGCCGATCACCTTCACCGTTCACCCCGGTAACCTGGCCGCGAACAGACCGACGCGCCAAACACGACTGGAGACTGATTGATGATCGAAAAAAGGAAACTCGGCACGGCCCTGGCCATTCTCGCAGTAGCGGGCCTCGGAGCGTTCACCGTCGGCTGTGGCGATTCCGACTCCGACAAGGTCAACGACGCCATTGACAAGGCGAACGAGCAACTCGACCAGGCCAGCGATCAGGCCAAAGATCTCAACCAGCAGGCCCAGGACGCGATCGACCAGGCCAGCAAGCAGCTCGACGAGCGTGGCGACGTGACCCAGGAGCAGCTCGAAGAGATCCAGAAGAAGCTGAACGAAGACGGGACCCAGGAGAAGCTGGACGAGATCCAGCAGCAGGTCGAAGACGCGATGAACAACAAGTAGTCACTCGCTCAGCCGGGCGGCTCGAGCCGGATCCTCCGGCTCGACATATCGACGTGAGCGATGGCCACCCGGTGGATCCGGGTGGCCATCTCGCTTAACTCGCCGCTCGAATCCCCCGGCCACTCGACGAAAGCGGCCCGATCGGGACCGAAGTACTCGGCCAGCAGGTCGGGATCCTCCGCGGCCAGGTCGCCCAGCCGGTAGAGATCGAGATGGGACACCGGCATCCGCTGTCCCGGCCCGTCGTAGAGACGGCCGATCGTGAAGGTCGGAGACGGAATCGCGCCCTGGACCCCCAGCTCCCTCAGGGCGGCCCGGACCAGGGTCGATTTTCCCGTTCCCACCTCGCCGGTGACCAGGACCACGTCCCCCGGTTCGACCCGCTGAGCGAGCTCCCGTCCGGCCCTTTCGGTCTGATCCGCTCCGTGGACGAGCACCTCGCCGGCCTGCTCTTCCGGGCTGCTCGACATGGCCGCACTTTATAATTCTCAGGTGGCCGCCACCCGGGCACCGGGAGTGGACCAAAAAGCACCGAACCTCGAAACAGCCAAAATCGATCCGTCTGGTATCGCCGAAAGGGAACTGGAACGGCAACATGAAAGCTTCAGAGAAAGCGCTGCGCGCGACCGTGATCGTGGGCCCGGGACGGGTCGGTCGTTCCCTACACGCTGCGCTTCGTACAGGCCGGAACGAGATCGAGTTGCGCGGCCGCGAAGACGGTCTCGCCGGCCTGGGCGACGCGGTCGTCCTGCTCTGCGTGCCTGACGGCGAGATCGGTCCGCTGGCCGATCGGATCGGCGCGGCCGGACCGTCGCCGGCCCTGATCGGCCACACCAGCGGCGCCACTTCTCTCACCGCCCTGGCCGGTGCTGGTTCCACTGGTCGTTTCTCGATCCACCCGCTCCAGACGGTCCCGGATGGTGAAACCGAGCTGAGCGGCTGCCCGGCCGCCGTCGCGGGTTCTGATCCCGACGCGCTTGCGGCCGCTGCGGAACTCGCAAGAATGGCGGGCATGAGGTCCTTCGAGGTGCCGGAAGCCGATCGGGCCACCTACCACGCGGCGGCCAGCATCGCCTCCAACTTCCTGGTGACGATCGAGCAGACGGCGGCCGAGCTGCTCGGCGGGATCGGACTCGAGAACCCGCGCGAAACTCTCGAGCCGCTGGTCCGCCGCAGCCTGGAGAACTGGCTCGAGCGCGGCGCCGACGCGCTGACCGGACCGATCGTCCGGGGCGACGAGACGACCGTCGAGGCCCACCGGCAGGCGCTGGCCGAGCGACGGCCCGAGCTGACCGGCTTCTATGACGCGCTCGCCGCGCGGACCCGCGAGATCGCCGGCGAGAGGAGCGCGGGATGAAGGTCCTGCGGACCCCGAAAGAGGCGCACGCCCTCCGCGAGGAGCTGCGCCGCGGGCCGCGGACGGTCGGCCTGGTCCCCACCATGGGCTACCTCCACGAGGGCCACAACTCGCTGCTGAAGGCCGCTCGGGACGAGAATGACGTGGTGGTGATGAGCCTCTTCGTCAACCCGACCCAGTTTCGGGCCGGCGAGGACCTCAGCACCTACCCCCGGGACGAGGAGCGCGACCTGGCGATCGCCACCGAATCGGGGGTCGACTACGTGTACGCGCCCCTTCCCGACGACATCTATCCCGCCGGTTTCGCGACCAAGGTCGAGGTCGAAGGCCTGACCGAGGTGCTCTGCGGCAGCGAGACCAGCCGCGGCCCGGGCCACTTCGCAGGGGTGACCACGATCGTCACCAAGCTGCTCAACGCGGTCGATCCCGACGTCGCCTACTTCGGCCAGAAGGACGCCCAGCAGGCGACGGTGATCCGGCGGATGGCGGAGGATCTCGAGTTCCGAACCCGGATCGTGATCCTGCCGACCGTGCGTGAACGCGACGGGCTGGCTCTCAGCTCCCGCAACGCCTATCTCTCGCCCGAAGCCCGGCAACGGGCCACCGCGATCTGGGCGTCGCTGCTCGAAGCCGAATCGGTCTTCGCCGAGGCCGGTCTCGAGGAGGCGCTCGACGCGGGCCGCCGGCATCTCGAGGGGGCCGGCATCACACCCGAGTACTTCGAAGCCCGCTACCCGGGCACCCTCGACCCGGCCGACGGGGCCGGCACCGACCCGATCCTGGTCGCCGTCGCCGCCAAGGTAGACGGCACCCGTCTGATCGACAACATCCTGATCGAACCAGAGAAGCAAAGGAGTGACCGATGAGTTCCGCATCCCGACCCAAACAGGACCGTCCCCCGATGACCATCACCCGGCTGCGCGAGATGAAAGAGGACGGCGAGCCGATCGCGATGATCACCGCCTACGACTTCCCCTCCGCTCAGGTGATCGAGGGCGCCGGCGCCGACATGGTGCTGGTCGGTGATTCCGCCGCCGACACCATCCTCGGCTACGACAGCACCGTCCCGGTCGGGATGGACGAGATGGTGATGCTGGCCAGGGCGGTCCGACGAGGGCTGAAGACACCCTTCCTGGTCGGCGACCTCCCCTTCGGCTCATACGAAGCCTCGGACGAACTGGCGATCGCCAGCGCCCAGAAGCTGGTCAAGGAAGCCGGCTGCGACGCGGTCAAGCTGGAAGGCGGCGGCACCTCGGCCGAACGGGCGGCGGCGATCGTGAAGGCCGGGATCCCGGTGGTCGGCCACATCGGGCTCACCCCGCAGACCGCCACCGCCCTGGGCGGATTCAAAGCCCAGGGACGCACCGCCGAGCGGGCGATCAAGGTCGCCGAGGACGCGGTCGCGCTCGATCAGGCCGGCTGCTTCGCGATCGTCTTCGAGGCGGTTCCGGAAGCCGTGGTGGAGATGATCGTCACGAAGCTCGATGCGATCACGATCGGGATCGGCGCCGGCCAGGCGACCGACGGACAGGTCTTGGTGCTGTTCGACCTGATCGGGCTGAACGAGGGCTTCATGGCCAAGTTCGCGAAACGGTTCGCCGACGTGCGGGGCGAGATGCGCCGCGGCGTGGAGTCCTACGTCGAAGAGGTGAGGGAAGGCACCTTCCCCGGGCCCGAGCACGTATACGCCGTCGACCCCGAAACCCTCGAAACTCTTCAGAAACGCCTCAACCGCGAGGACCTGGAGTCGGATTTCTCGTGGGAGTGGGAGCCCCTGGCTTAAAGAAACTCAACCTCTCTGATCACCTTCGCCGGCGCGCCCGCCGCGATGGTTTGGTCCGGGAGGTCGGTCGTCACCACCGAATTCGCGCCGACCACGCAGTGGTCGCCGATCGTCACGCCGGAGGTGATGACGACGTTGACGCCGAACCAGCAGTTCGAGCCGATCCGCACCGGTCCCTTGCTGGTGAACCCCTGCCAGGTGATCGGGATGGTCGGGTCGTCGAAGCGGTGGCTGGCGTCACCGATGAAACAGCCGTTGGCGAACATCACGTGGTCGCCGATCGTGACTTCCTGTTCGGCCGCCAGCATCACATTGCGATTCAGCCAGACGTCGTCGCCGAGGGTAACCCGGGCGTGATCGGACATGGTGATCCAGCAACCCGGCTCGAGGTGGCAGCCCTGGCCGATGACCAGCCGTCCGGACCGGAGCCCGCCGAGCAGGTCACCTTCGACCGGATGCCGTGCGTAGGAACCCCGACGGGCCATTTCCCGGTCCAGCATCAACCGCTTCAGAGGGCCGTGGGAACGCTCGTACCACCGGCGTTTCTGCCACCACATCCTCCAGCCCCGCTGGTCGTTCATGCCAATACCTTGCCAGAGGCGGGTAAGGTGCGGCCATGACGGCGATTAGGGGTTTCACTGATGCTCAGGCGTAAGGTCGACAAGTCGGAGGAATCGACGCCCGATGCAGAGACACCCGAAGGCGTGACCGAGACCGCGGAAAAGGACGTCAAGGTGGAACCGGCTGCCGAAGCTGCCAGCGTCGAGCCGGAGGGCATCCTCGAAGAAGAGGCCCGGGATGAAGAGATCGAGGTCACGGAGCCCGGGCCGATCGCACACCACTCGCCGGAACCTCAGACCGCCGCCGAGCGCCTCACCGCCCAGCAGCAGAGCGTTCACCAGGAAACCCAGCCGGACCCGAAGGCGCTCATGAAGGAGCGGCGCGAGGCCTCCAAGCGCCAGCGCAAGGCCGACAAGGTAAAGCGCAAAGCCGACAAGAAGGCCGCCAAGGAAGCCCGTAAGGCCAGGCGCAAGTCGGAGAAGGAAGAGGCCCTCGAGCTAGATCCCCTCTCACCGACCGCCTCTCCCCCGCACCCGCCGCGTCCGGCCGACCCGCCGGCCGGTTCGCCCGGCGCCGCGATCGCGTCGGCGGCGGCCGAAACGCACGAAAAGGACTCGCCCCGTATCGATCCGGCGGTCGACCTGCCGCCGATCACCCACCCGAGCTCCAGCCCCGCGCGGACCGGTCGCCGCACCGCGGCGCTGGTCGGCGGGATCGACCTCGGCGGCACCAAGATCGCGGCCGCGGTGATCGATGGAGACCACAACGTGATCTCGTACCGCCGCCGCCCGACCCCGGATCGTGGCGGTCCGGCCGACGTGGTCCGGGCGATGGCCCTGACCATGCAGGAGGCCGCCACCGACGCGGGAACCGAGGCACACCGTCTGCTGGCGGTCGGGGTCGGCGCTCCGGGTTCCGTCAACGCCGAAACCGGCGCGGTGAGCGGCGCCGGCAACCTGCCAGACTGGGATGGGACCTTCCAGCTCGGCATCGCGCTGCGAGAGGAGCTCGGAACTGAGGTCAGGGTCGGCAACGACGTCCAGGTCGGAACCCGAGCCGAGTTCGAGCTGGGGGCCGGCTCCGAGCACTCCAGCCTGCTCGGTGTCTTCTGGGGAACCGGCGTCGGCGGCGGGATCATCATCGACGGCAAGCCCTGGCTCGGCCGGGGCCGGGCCGGCGAAATCGGTCACACCCTGGTCCGTCGCGGCGGAGCCAAGGGCCTGAACGGGCTGAACGGGACCGTCGAGGCATACGCGGGTCGCAAGGCGATGGAAGCGAAGGCGCGGCGCGAGGTCAAGAAGGGCCGCAAGACCAAGCTCTTCAAGCTGATGAAGAAGCACGACAAGACGCACCTGACCAGCGCGATCTGGCAGCGGGCGCTGGATGACGGTGACGAGCTGGCCGAGGATCTGCTGAACCGCGCGGTCGCGGCGCTCTCCGCGGGGATCGGCTCAGCCGTGAACCTGCTCGACCCCGAGGCGGTCGTGATCGGCGGCGGGCTCGGCGTGCGGTTCGCCGACACGCTGGTCCCGGAGATCATCGAAGGCATGGGGCCATACCTCCTGAACAAGGACAACCCCCCGCCGGTGAAGGTCGCCGCCCTCGGCGACGAAGGCGGCGTGATCGGAGCTTCGCTCCTGGTCAGCGACGTGATCGAAGCGAATCAGGCTCCTACGGCCTGAGCGCCAGCTTGTGGCCGGGGCTCTTTGACTGGCGTTCCCAGGCTTTGGACGCGTCCTCGAGTGACAGGACCTCTACCTCGAGCTCGAGGTCGCCGCTTGTGGCGAGCGAGCACATTCGGCCGAATGACTCGACCTGGACCTCGCGGGGCGCCCAGAAGTTCCTGAAGCCGAGGATCGAGACCAGACCGCCGCGGAGCGGGCCGGCGGTGATCGGCGCCTCGGTCCCGGCCGAGTTGCCGACCTGGACCAGCCTTCCCCGCGGCTTCATCGCCGTAAGCGCCGCGGCGGCCGGCTCGCCCCAGAGGCCGTCGATGACCAGGTCCGGGCCGCCATCGGTCGCCTCTCTGATCAGCGTGACGAGCGAGTCAGGGTCGGCGTCGGTGCCGATCGCGGCGTCGGCGCCGAGCGCGAGCACCCGCTCGCGTCCGCGTTCACTGCGAGCCATGCCGACCACCCGTCCGGCGCCCATCATCCGGGCCGCCTGCACCGCGACCTGGCCGACCGAGCCGCTGGCCCCGAGGATCAGGACGGTCTCCTCGTCCTTCAGCTCGCCGCGCCACTCGAGCGAGAGCCAGGCGGCAAGCCCGGCCACGCCGAACGCGATCGCCCGCTCCGGGGCGATGCCGGGCGGCAGGGTGATCCCGCTGCCCTCGCTGATCACTGCCCGTTCGGCGATCGAGCCCCAGGGAAAGTGGCAGGAGTCGAACCAGACGGTCTCGCCGGACGCGGTGCGGCCGATCCCTTCCATCCCCGGCGTGTACGGCAGCGGGGGTGCTCCCGCGTCGAACTTGCCCGAGGCGATCGCGAGATCGACCGGGTTGATGCCGGCGATCTGCACCTCGACCACCTCGGCCGGGCCGACCGGCGAGTCCGGATACGGCCCCAGCTCGCCCGGACCGTCGATCTCCTCGATTGCCGGTGGATTGCCGTAACTGCTGATCCTGGCGGCTCTCATGCGCCAGATCCTATGCGGCGAGCGCCACCGGCTCCAGCACGCTGCGCAGGAAGTCGCCGGTGTGCGAGGACTTGACTTCCGCCACCGCCTCCGGGGTGCCGGTGGCGACGATCTCGCCGCCCTGATCGCCACCCTCGGGGCCGAGATCGACGATCCAGTCAGCGCTCTTGATCACGTCCAGGTCATGTTCGATCACCACCACGGTGTTGCCCGCGTCAACCAGGCGCCCCAACACGTCCAAGAGGCGCCGAACGTCCCCGAAATGGAGGCCGGTGGTCGGCTCGTCGAGGATGTACAGGGTGTTGCCGGTCGCGATCTTGGAGAGTTCCGCCGCGAGCTTGATCCGTTGTGCCTCGCCGCCCGAAAGCGTGGTCGCCGGCTGACCCAGCCGCACGTAGCCGAGGCCGACGTCGTTCAGGGTCTTGAGGCGCCGGGCCACCTTGGGGATCGACTCGAAGAACTCACAGGCCTCCTCGATCGACATCTCCAACACGTCGGCGATCGACTTGCCCTTGAAGCGGACCTCCAGGGTCTCCCGGTTGTAGCGGTGGCCGTGGCACTGCTCGCAGGGCACGTAGACATCCGGCAGGAAGTGCATCTCGATCTTGATCTGCCCGTCGCCCTTGCAGACCTCGCAGCGGCCGCCCTTCACGTTGAAGCTGAACCGGCCCGGCTTGTAACCACGGGCCCGTGACTCCTGGGTCGCGGCGAACAGCTGCCGGACCTGATCGAAGACCCCGGTGTAGGTCGCTGGGTTGGAGCGCGGCGTGCGGCCGATCGGCGACTGGTCGATGTTGATGATCTTGTCGATCTGATCGATCCCGTCGATGCCGTCATGCGGGCCGGGCCGCAGCTTGGCCCGGTGCAGACGGTTGGCGACCGCCGGATAGAGCGTCTCGTTGACCAGGGTCGACTTGCCGGAACCGGAGACCCCGGTCACACAGGTCAGCACGCCGAGCGGGAACTCGACGTCGACCCCGCTCAGGTTGTGCTGGCGAGCTCCCTTGACGAGCAGCGAGTCGCTCCACTCGCGCCGCGTCTCGGGCACCGCGATCGCTTCGGCACCGGCCAGGTACCGGCCGGTCAGCGAGTCCGGGTTCGCGGTCACCTCGGCCGGACTGCCGGCCGCGACCACGTCTCCCCCGTGCTCGCCGGCCCCCGGGCCGAGGTCGACCAGATAATCGGCGGCCCGCATGGTGCCCTCGTCATGTTCGACCACGATCACCGTGTTGCCGAGCTCCCGCAGCCGCTCCAGGGTGGCGATCAGCTTCTCGTTGTCGCGCTGATGCAGGCCGATCGAGGGTTCGTCCAGCACGTACATCACCCCGACCAGGCTCGACCCGATCTGGGTCGCCAGCCGGATCCGCTGGGCCTCGCCGCCGGAAAGGGTTCGGGCCGAGCGCGACAGCGAGAGGTAGCCGATGCCGACGTTGACCAGGAAGGAGAGCCGCTCCGCCACCTCGCGCACGATCAACCGGGCGATCGCCCGCTCCGTGGTGGTCAGCTCGAGATTCTCGATCCACTCCCGGGCGCCGGTCGCGGACATCTCGGTGAAGTCCCGGATCGAGAGCCCGCCGATCGTGACCGCGAGGCTTTCTGGCCTGAGCCTCGCCCCGTGGCAGCTCGGGCAGGGCTGCTCGGCCATGTAGCCCTCGATCTTCTCCCGAACCGCTTCGGAATCGGACTCCTGGTAGCGGCGTTCCAGATTGTTGACCATCCCCTCGAACTTGACCTGGTAGCTCCGCTGGCGTCCGGCCCGGCTCTTGGTCCGGATCGTGTGCTTCTCGGTCCCCGTCCCGTAGAGGAAGATGTCGCGCTCCTTCTGGGTCAGCTCCTGCCAGGGGGTGTCGATATCGATCCCGTAGGTCGCGGCGACCGACTTGGTGAGGCGGCGCCAGTAGCCCGAGTAGCCGGAGCGCCACGGCTGCAGCGCCCCCTCGGCCACCGAGAGGGTCGGGTCGGGCACGACCAGCTCGGGGTCGATCACCTTCTTGAAGCCGAGCCCGGTGCAGGTCGGGCAGGCGCCGTGCGGCGCGTTGAAGGAGAAGATCCGTGGCCCGAGCTCCGGCATCGAGGTGCCGCACTCGAGGCAGGCGAAGTTCTCGGAGAACGTCTGGCGCTCGCCGTCGACCACCTCGATCTCGACCAGGCCTTCGGCCAGCGAGGCGGCCGCCTCGACCGACTCGGAAAGCCGGCGCCGGAGGTCCGATTTCATGATCAGCCGGTCGACCACGACCGAGATGTCGTGCTTGTACTTCTTGTCGAGGTTGAACTCCTCGTCTAGCATCCGCATCTCGCCGTCCACCTCGACCCGCGAGTAACCGTCGGCCCGGAACTGCTCGAAGAGCTTGCCGTACTCGCCCTTGCGGCCCCGCACCACCGGGGCCATGACCATGAAACGCGTCCCCTCTTCCATGGTCATCAGCTGATCGGTGATCTGCTCCTGGGTCTGGCCGGTGATCGGCTTGCCGCAGTTCGGGCAGTGCGGGTGGCCGATCCGGGCCCAGAGCAGGCGCAGGTAGTCGTAGATCTCGGTGACCGTGCCGACGGTCGAGCGCGGGTTGCGCGAGGTCGTCTTCTGGTCGATCGAGATCGCCGGCGAGAGACCTTCAATCGAGTCGACGTCCGGCTTTTCCATCAGGCCGAGGAACTGCCTGGCGTAGGCCGAGAGCGACTCGACGTAGCGACGCTGGCCCTCGGCGTAGATCGTGTCGAAGGCAAGGCTCGACTTGCCGGACCCGGACAGGCCGGTGACCACGATCAGGGCATCGCGGGGAAGGTCGAGGTCGATGCCCTTGAGATTGTGCTCCCGGGCCCCGGTAATCAGGATTCGCTCAGAACGGCTCACTTCCGTCAATACTAGGGAACCGAACAGACGTTCGTGTGTTACCTTGGTCACTGCCCGCTCGGCGGGCGCCTCATGCGGAACTCCTGAAACACAGCCCCTTTGAAGACCGGGCCCGGCCCCGGTGCGGCGCTGTGTGACCGCAAACCCTTCCCCCCGGGAAGCAGAACCTCAAGGAGTTCCATGTCTCAGGCTTTGATCACAGCTGACGCGGTCGGCCACGCCTACGGCGACCGCCAGATCCTCGAACGGATCGACCTCAACGTCCACGCTGGCGACCGGATCGCCCTGGTCGGCCCCAACGGTGGCGGCAAATCCACCCTCCTGCGCCTGCTTGCCGGGGCCGACCGACCCATCCAGGGCACTGTGACGCGTGCCCGCGGCGCCAGGATCGCCTTTCTGCCCCAGGTCACGGGAGGCGGGCCCGGCACGGTCCGAGACGAACTCGCCGAGCTGATCGGGCTCGGTCCAGCTGCCCGCGAGATGGATCGCCTCACCGAGCGGCTGGCGGCGGGCGAGCTCGAGGTCCTCGATTTCCAGACGGCCGCGGTCGAACACTGGTCGGCGCTCGGCGGCGGGGATTTCGAAGCTCGGCTGCCGCCTGCCCTCGAGGCCTCCGGCATCCCGCCGGGCTGGCTCGACCGCCCCTGCCACACCCTCTCCGGCGGCCAGATGGCCCGGGTCCGCCTGGCCGCGCTAGAGCTGGCCCGGCTCGACCTGGCCCTGCTCGACGAGCCCAGCAACCACCTGGATGCCGCCGGGCTCGAGATGCTCGAGCGGCGGCTGGACGGCGCCGGCTACGGCTTCGTCTTCGCCAGCCATGACCGGCGCCTGCTGGCCCGGTTCGCCGAGGATGTGTTCGAACTCGAGCGCGGCCGCGGCCGGCGGGTCGGCGGCGGCTGGCAGAGCTACTTGGACGAACGCGAGATCGGCCGTCGAAACGAGGAGCTCGCCTACGAGCGAGCGAGCGCCGAGCGGAAGCGGCTGGTCGCGATGGAGCGCCGGATCAGGCAGCAGGCCGAGGGTGGGGAGCGCAAGGCCAAGCGCAAGACCAGGGCCGACGAGCAGGACAAGTTCATCCGCCACATGGCGGTCGAATCGGCCCAGAAGAACACCGCGGCCTCCGGGATCGCGAAGCGGATCGAGCAGCTCGACGTGCCCGAGAAGCCGTGGCGTGAGGATCTCTCGAAGCTCCTGCTGGGCAGAGAGCAGGCGGTGCATGCCCCGGCCGTGGTCTCGATGCGCGGCGTCGTGCTCGCCCGGGGAGCGTGGCGGTCCGAACCGATGGACCTCTCGATCAGTCCCGGCGAACGGATCCTGCTCTCGGGTGAGAACGGCAGCGGCAAGTCGACCTTGATTAGCGCGCTCGCCGGGCAGGGCGAAGCGGTCACGGGTGAGATCCGCCGCCCCGAGCACGTGCGTTTCTTCCAGCTCGGCCAGCACCGCGGTGCCTTCGCCGGGCACCCGACCCTGGTCGCGGGGTTCCGGGCCGAGTCCGGTCTCGACGAGACCGGCGCCCGCTCCGCCCTGGCTGCGATGAGGCTCGACGCGAAGCTGGCCGCCGCCCGGCCCGAGACGCTGTCACCAGGAGAGACGACCCGGGCCGAGCTGGCCTTGCTCGCCGCGGTCCCGGCCGGGTTCCTGCTGCTCGACGAGCCGGGCAACCACCTCGATATCGAGGCATTGGAGGTGCTGGAGGAGGCCCTGAACGGCTGGCAGGGAGCTCTGCTGGTGGCCAGTCACGACCAGACCTTCCGCGAAGCGATCAGCTTCGACCGCACCGTAAGGCTCGGCCGGGAAAGCTAGGTTCGACTCGCTCGGCTATAGCACTAGTAGATCGAACCTAGCCGGCTGATCTGAGTGGTCAGGCGAGGCGGGCGAGCACGTCGTCGACCAGGGCTCCCGGATCATCGACCTCGTGCTCGGCCGCGAGCTGCATGACTATGGTGTCGCGGCTCTTGCCGGCCATCGCGAGCTTCGATGCGAGCAGCCGGGCCGCGACCTCTTCCTCGCCCGGGGCCGCGCCCGCGTCCTCGTCGGGTTCCGGGTCGGCGGGCAACTGCTCGACCGGCGCCTTCTCGACCTCGCTGCCGAGGTCTTCGAGCGGGTCCGGGCCCGGTTCGGGCAGCCCGCTCGGAGCTTCCTCGTGTTCCCGCGCTTCGGCGAGCTGCTCGCGCAGCTTTTCGCGTTCTACCTCCAGCGAGGTGATCCTGGCTTCCAGGGCCGCGACATGGGCGGCAACCGCGGCCAGGTGCGCCCCGACCGAGTCGATGTCGAAACCGTCGGCGCCGTGAGCCCGCGGGAAATCGTTCCTGACCAGGTGTTCTCGCTCCATACCTTGAGGGTAGCGAGGTGTCAGCGCCAGCGACCGGGGATCTTGTGCCCCTTGACCCAGCGCTTCTTGACCTTGCCGCCCAGACGGACCTTCTTCCAATGGCCCTTGACCCACTTCGCCTTCACCCAGCGCGGCTTGGCCGGCTTCAGCGTGATCTCGTGCCGGCCGCGAGGCACCTTGACCAGGACGCGGAAGCCGCGGATGTTCACGTTGCCGGTCTTGAAGGCCTTGGCCTGAAGGGTCGGCCGTACCCGTTTGCCGTCAACGAAGACGCGGATCAGCGGCTTCTCAATCAGCGTCTCGGCGCCCTTGTAGACGACGGTGCCGGACCAGAGGCGGACGGTGCCGCCGCGGCCCTTCTTGGTCGTGGTCAGCTCGCCGTCGGCGTAGCTGGTCGAGACCAGCCGGCCCGGGATCCGATCGGCATGCGGCCGGGAGAGCATCTGGGCGCGCATCGAGTCGTCCCGCAGGCTGCCGTCCTCGTTGACCGTCTGCCAGTTGTAGAAGCCGGGCTTCTGCTTCCACATCCAGAAAGCGCTGCCGGTGCGAAACTCGTCCTGGAGGTCGAGCTTGAGCTGGCGCATCGATTCCGCCTTCTCGTCGCTGCCGCCACCCCACTCGCCGTCGACGAAGGGAGCGTCGTAGACCTTGGCCTCCTGGACCGCCGCCTCGTAGGAGGCCCGCAGCTCGGCCGGTCCGCCGTCATTGAAGGTGCCGGTGTAGATGTGTGGCGCGTAGACCAGGTTGCCGTCGTCCGAGAACTTCTCCGGCTGTCCCGTGTCACGATCGACGACGTCACGCGCGATGTTCGGCTCGAACCAGATCATCCGTCGCTCACCGGCCTTCCGCAGACCGTCGATCATGCGGTTGTTGAACGGCCACATCTGCTGACGCTCGAAGTTCGGCGGCGAGACCGAACCGAAGGTCGGCTCGTTCATGATCTCCAGCCCGAGCAGGCCATTGTGGTCGCGCAGGTAGTTCGAGACCTTGACCATCGCCTCGAGGTAATGGGTCTGGAGCGGCTTGCCGGCGATCACGTCGTTGTTCCAGAAGTGGTCGTAGGCGGCGACCGAGCAGGGCGAGGTGAAGAAGGCGCCGAACGTGCATTCCTTGCCGTCGGTCTCGGTCGCCCACTCGGGGGCGCCATCGGCCTCGTCCGGCGGTCGGAGGTTCTTGTTGTAGCGGTCCTGGTGGAAGTCGACCAGCACGCTCAGCCCTTCGGCCTCGGCCCAGCCCACGATCTGATCGATCTGCTTCAGGTAACTCCGGGAGAACTGGTCCGGCTGCGGCTCCAGCCGGCTCCAGTTGATCGGCAGGCGCAGGAAGTTGAATCCCAGGGCGGCCATCTCGCGCAGGTCCCTCCGGGTCATCGGGACGGTCTGCTGAAAGTTGTCCGGGTACTCGACCAGCGAGTTGCTGTTGATGCCGCGCAGCAGCATCTCGCGGCCGGACGCGTCGCTGATGTAGGCGCGGTCACCGGCGTGGACGACCTTCGGCACCGGCGGCTCGAGCGGCTTGTGCGGAGGCGGTGGCTTCATCGCTCCCGCCGGCCCGGCGGTCAGTGCGAAGAAGGCGGCAGACGCCGCCAACAGTGAAATTCCCCTGCGAATCATGGCCACGATCATAGAACCGCGAACCGGGTCGAAAGTTTCAGGCGCCGGCCTTCATCGCGTCGAGGTCTCGCTTCAACTCACGAACCTCGTCGCGGAGACGGGCGGCCTGTTCAAAGCGGAGGTCCTCGGCCGCGGCATGCATCTCCTCTTCCATCTTGACGATCGACTTCTCCAGCTCTTCCGGCCCCTCGAACTCGTCCTCGTGGCGACGGCGACGACGGGCCGGAGCCTTGTCCTCGATGGTCAGCAGGTTGCCTTCCTCGGCCACGCCCTTGACGATCGTGGTCGGGGTGATCTCGTGGCGCTCGTTGTAGGCGATCTGGATCGCCCGGCGACGGTCGGTCTCCGAGATCGCCGACCGCATCGCCTCGGTCTCCTTGTCGCCGTACATCAGCACCCTCCCCCCGGTGTTGCGGGCCGCCCGGCCGATCGTCTGGACCAGGCTGGTCTCGCCGCGGAGGAAGCCTTCCTTGTCGGCGTCCAGGATCGCGACCAGCGAGACCTCGGGCATGTCGAGGCCCTCGCGCAGCAGGTTGACCCCGACCAGGACGTCGTACTCGCCGAGCCTGAGCTCGCGGATGATCTGGATCCGTTCCAGGGTGTCGATGTCGGAGTGCAGGTACCGGACCTTGACCCCGTGCTCGATCAGGTAGTTGGTCAGGTCCTCGGCCATCTTCTTGGTCAGCGTGGTGACCAGGGTCCGCTCGCCGGCCTCGGTGGTGACCCGGATCTCGTTCATCAGGTCGTCGATCTGGTTGGCGGTCGGACGCACCTCGATCTCCGGATCGACGATGCCGGTCGGCCGGACGATCTGCTCGACCACTCGGGTCGACTCGGTCCGCTCGAACTCGCCCGGCGTGGCCGAGACCAGGACCAGCTGGTTCATCCGGTCCATGAACTCGTCGAACTTAAGGGGGCGGTTGTCGATCGCCGACGGCAGCCGGAACCCGAAATCGACCAGGGTCTGTTTGCGGGAGCGGTCTCCCATGTACATGCCGCCGATCTGGGGGATCGTCTGATGCGACTCGTCGACGAAGGTGATGAAGTCATCCGGGAAGTAGTCGATCAGGGTGTGCGGCGGGGTGCCGGCCTCCCGGCCCTCGAACAGCCTCGAGTAGTTCTCGATGCCCGAGGTGAACCCGGTCTCCTTGAGCATCTCGAGGTCATATAGAGTGCGCTGGCGGAGCCGGTGCGCCTCCAGCTCCTTGCCCTCGGCCTCGAGCTCCTCGAGGCGCTGGTCGAGCTCCGCCCGGATCGCGTTCAGGGAGCGTTCCATCGAGTCCTCTTCGGTCACGTAGTGCGTCGCCGGCCAGATCGAGATGTGCTGGACCTCGTCGAGGATCTCGCCGGTCAGCGGGTCGAAGTGGTGGATCGCCTCGATCTCGTCGCCGAAGAGCATGATCCGGAAGGCCGATTCAGCGTAGGACGGCATGATCTCCAGCACCTCGCCCTTGACCCGGAAGCTGCCGCGGCTGAGCACGGTGTCGTTGCGCTCGTACTGGAGCCGGACCAGCTTGCGCAGGACCTTGTCCCGGTCGATCCACTCCCCCACCTTGAACAGCTGCATCTGCTGCTGATAGAGGGCAGGCGAGCCGATGCCGTAGATGCAGGAGACGGAGGCGACGATGATCACGTCGCGCCGGGCCAGTAGGGACGCGGTGGCGGCGTGCCGGAGCCGGTCGATCTCGTCGTTGATCGAGGAGTCCTTCTCGATGTAGAGATCCTGGGCCGGGACGTAGGCCTCCGGCTGGTAGTAGTCGTAATAGGAGACGAAGTACTCGACTACGTTGTCGGGAAAGAACTCGCGGAACTCGTTGCAGAGCTGGGCTGCCAGGGTCTTGTTGTGGGCCATGACCAGGGCCGGGCGCTGCGCCTCGGCGATCACCCCGGCCATGGTGAAAGTCTTGCCGGTGCCGGTCGCGCCGAGCAGAGTCTGGATCTTCTCGCCCTGCTCCAGGCCTTCGCTGAGCTGCGAGATCGCCGCCGGCTGATCGGCCAGCGGCGTGAAAGCGGGATTCAGTTTGAACTCGGCCACCC
>JBIQLL010000042.1:0-18936 GCA_044464425.1 Solirubrobacterales bacterium
ACATTGACTCGATCCTCTCAAAGGATTAAGCCTCCAACAAACCCGGGGCGGTTCATTCCCGGCCGGGGGCTCAGGCAAACGGTATTTGGGTGGGAAGTGGGGTGGTCGGAGCGCACCATCTCATTTCTTTGTCGGACGAGAAGGCCGTTTGCGTCAAAACTTTTCCGAATCCGTGAATAGGTGACGCAAATGCCGTGCCGGTCCGACAAGTGGGCATGGACCCATTTGAAAAACAGCGGCTCGTGCGCACCACGGACGCCCGGCGCGGAACCGAACGTTCCGCTCCCGACCCCGGTTCTCTCTTCCCGGTGGTTGGCCGCTGCCTCGACCTTCCCTCAGGGTCGGGGCGGCCGGCGTCCGTTCCCGTCGCCTGCGCGCTGCGAGGAGGCGGTGCGTTGTGAGTGTCGATGTATCCGACCGGGTGCAGGGTGTCGGTCCGCGGGTTCGTGCCGTGGGCCGCCTCGCCCTCTGGGCACTGGTGGTCGTCGTGTTGGTTCGCGGGCTCGGCTCGATCATCGCCCCACCCGAGGAGACCAATCGCGCCGCCGGCAACGCGGCAGTACGGACCGTCGATGATCGCATCGCGGCGTTCGCGGTCCGGCTCGCTCGCGACTACTTCACCGATCCGCGCGGCGTCGCCCGCCACGGCAAGGCGGGCACCGGGAGCAAGGCGTCTGGCCCCGGTGTGGCTCAGGCCGAAGTCGTTGGTGCGCAGCCCGTAGCCGGTGGCGAGTCCGTGGTCACGGTTGCCTGCGAGCTGGTCGGCGGGCAGGTGAGGAGTCTTGCGATCCCGATCCGTCAGGAATCGGGCGAGATCACCGTGCTCGGTGCGCCCTATCTGGTGGCCGGCCCGGTGGGATCGGTATTCGAGCCCGAGCGTGGGGCGCCGGTCTCGGGCGCTGACGCCGAGGAAATCACCAAGCTCGCCACCAGGTTCATCGGCGCCTACGCGTCGACCGGGCGGCCTGAGGATCTCGTCTACTTCGTCGCGCCTGGATCGGAGGTAACGCCGCTCGGCGGATTCGATCTCGTCGGAGAGCCGGACATCGCTCAGCTGGACGACGGCGAGACCACCCGGACCGTCGCCGCCCGGGTGCGCCTCAAAGACCAGACGACTGGCGCGGCATATCCCCTTCGCTACAGGTTGGAGCTGGTCAAGCGTCAACGCTGGTTCGTCGCCGGGGTTCAGGGGACGATCCGATGAAACGCCAGATCGCAATCACGGTCGCGCTTCTCGCTCTCCTGGCGCTCGTGCTCTGGTTGGTGCCCGATGCGTCCGCCGCACCTTCGGGTGGCAACGATGTCGGTCACAACATCGGGTCGCTGCTGCGCCACTACGCCGGCCAGATCTACGGCGGCATCATCGCCATCGTCGGCCTGATCTTCCTGCTCAATCGCCGCTACACCGACCTCGCGCTGTTCTTCCTGGCGGCGGTCTTGGTCGCCTGGCTCGTGTTCAGCCCCGACCAAGTGGCCGACGCTGCCCGCGGCATCGGAGACCAGATCCTCCCATGAGCACCGGGCCCGAATCGGTGCGCTCCTACCAGCGCGTCTTTAGACCCGACCGGCGGATCTACTCGATCGACGGACGACCGCTCCCTGTTCCGGGTGGCGTGCCGCTCCGCTGGCTCGCCTACGCCGCCGCCACGCTGGCTGCCTCGATCCTGGTCTCCGCTGCGATGTCGACCGTCGCCGTGCTCGCCGCTATTGCTGCGGCGGTGGTCGGGCTCGCGCTCGGCGGGCGGGCCACCGCTCTCGGTGGCGCGATCGCCGCGTTCGTCGGGGTCGAGCTGGCGGGCCTCGCGGTTGGGTTGTTGGATTGGTCGCTTCGTCTCGTCGTCTTGCCGGCGGCGGTCGCCACGTTGGCGACGCAGAAGACCCCCGATGGCAGGAGCGCCGAGAGCTTCGCCGCCTCGTGGACCGCGCTTCACCTCGCGCCCCGTCGGCGCTCGCTCGGCCGAGCCCTCCCGGCAGCGGGCCGGGCGATCAAGTTGGACGGGGAAGCGTGGATCGCTCTCGACGAGCACTCTCCGACCCTTCGCCGGGCACGAATCAAAGGGCCAGCCGAGGTCTCCTTCGCGACGCCGGTCGAAGAGATCCGCCGCAGCCGAGGTCGCAGGCGGACCGTGCGTCGGCTCGGTTGGCATCGCCGACGCGGCTCCGTCGCCCAGACGGTGTCGCTCTCTCATGGAGAGGTGTTGGAGGTGCGGCCGTGATCCGGTTTCCCCTCCGATACGTGTCCGGCAACATCCTGATCGGAGCTTCGGGCGAAGCAGCGGCGCTCTACCGAATCGAGACGGCCACCTACCCGTATCTGCCGGCGGGTGACAAGCAGGCGCTCGCCTCGCGGCTCGTTCGGTTCGCCCATGTGGTCGCCGCGGACTTCTCGATCTGGCGGGTCCAACGGACCTACCCGGCCGACCAATACGTGGCCGGGCTGGAAAGTGCGGCCGACGAACGGTTCGCGGACCTGGACGGTTGGCGGCGATTCCTCGAGGACCACCAAGCTCGCCTTTCGGCTTCGCAGTCGCATGTGCCGGAGGTCTACCTGGCGGTCGCTCTCACCCCTCAGGGCGAGAGCGTGATCGGGCAAGGCGTCATCTCCTCTTTCGACCGCGCCCGGCGCAGGCTCGAACAACTCTTCCGAGTCGATCAACCACGACCGATCTCCGGCAAGGACCTCGCCAAGCTGGCTGAGACCGAGCGCCGCACCTTCGACCGGGTCGGCGGTGTCCTCGACCTCCGGCGGGCCAAGACCTCCGAGATTGAGTGGCTACTCAGACGTGGCGGCACCCGCGGAGTCGCCGAACCCGAACTCGACGGGAACTGGCAACCGGACGCGCTGGTGATCGAGACCCCGGACGGCTCGAACATCTACGAGCCGTTGGAACACGACCTGATCTGCTGCGTCAACGAGCCAATGACCGAAGACCCGGCCGAGCCGGCGTCGCTCATTGTTGAAGCCGAGCGAGCCACCACCTACCAGGCGTTTCTTTGCCTCGGCACCCTGGCATCCGAGGCCGTGTTCCCGGGTGAGCAGGCCGAGCTTCTGTTCGGCCCGGGCGAGGCGGTCGGGTTCCCGGTCGACGCGGCGATCCATGTCCGCTGGATCGGGAACCGGGACGCGCTCGCCCAGGTTCGCAAGCGAATCCTCGATGTTGAGCACGCCTACCGCGAGCAGGAGAAGGGCTCGATCGCTGGTCCTGGGCTCGTGGCCGCCGAAGATCGCGAACTGGCCCGCGAGTACGAAGCGATCTTGCAGGGCACCTCGCATCCGCCGATGCTCAAGGCGTCGATCTCATTCGCGGTCGGTGCCGCGGATCGACCGGAGCTGGAACGGCGCGTCGATGCGCTGAGAGAGCGCTTCGGGGACGTTTCGGTTCATCGCCCGCGCGGTCTCCAACACCGACTCTTCCTAGAGCACCTGCCCCGGATCGGCTCCGAGATCGGAGACTACGAGCAGCAAATGACCGTCGAGCAGTTCGGCGCGATGGTCCCCGTCGCCTCAACTGACCTCGGCTCCGAGACCGGCACATACATAGGCGTCTCCCCGGCCGAAGGCGGCAGGCCGGTCCGCTACGACCCAACCGAGGCATCTAGAACCTCGCGTGCCTCGGCGGTCCTGTTGGCTGGCACGCTCGGGTCTGGCAAGACGCTCACCGCGCAGGCGATCGCCTACGGGGCCGAACGGCGTGGATCGCTGGTGGTCGACTTCGACCCGAAGCCTGACCACGCCCTCGACCGGATACCCGGCCTGGCCGGATCGGTCGAGGTACTTGAGCTTTCCGCCGATGAAGCGAACCGAGGCCGGCTCGACCCCCTGGCGATCGGTCTGCCCGAATTGCGGGAGGAGCTTGCTTCCTCCTATCTGCTCGAACTTCTGCCCAGCGCACCACCAGCCTGGGAGAACGCAGTCCAGCGGGCGGTGCGTGACGCGATCCGGGCAAGCGAGCGAAACCTCGGCGCGGTCGTCAACCGCCTGAAGGCCTCCGACGACACCACTGCCCGAGAGGCCGGCGACGCCTTAGAGGTGATCTCCGACTTCGGGCTCGCCCGCCTCGGCTTCGGCACGGCCGACACTCCAGGCGAGGAGGCGGACAGATGATCGTCACCATTCGCACCCCCGGGCTCACTCTGCCCGATCCCGGCGCCTCCAGGGAGACCTACACGCGCGCCGAAAGGATCTCCGTCGCAACCCTCTCGCTGGTCGCCGCTCTGGCGCTGAAGCTGGTCTCTGGGGATCGCTCGCGTCACAAGGTCGTGCTCCTGGACGAAGCCTGGTTCCTGCTCGCTTCAACCCAGGGGCGCATGTTGCTCAACCGGCTCGTCCGGCTCGGCCGCGCCTCCAACACCACCGTCTTGTTGGCGAGCCAACGACTCGCCGACCTTGGAGACCTCTCGGAGCTGGTCGGCACCTACTTCCTCTTCGGCCAAGAAGGCGACGGTGAGGCTGCGAGGGCGCTCCGGCTGATCGGACTCGACCCCGACGACGACAACCTCCTCCACTCACTTAAGGGATACAGGCGGGGCCGCTGCCTCATGCGCGACCTGAAAGGCCGGGTTGGTGAGCTTCAGGTCGACCTCGCCTCCGACGCGCTGCTCGACGCGCTCGACACCACACCCGGCCGGGAGAACGAGAAGTGAAGGCCCGGCTACTCAAATCTAGGTACGCGATCCTCGCGGTCGCACTGGCCGCCACGCTGATCTTCCTGACCCATCCCCTGGCCGGCGCGTCGGACATGTTCGGCAACGTCGGCCCGGCCCCCCAGGTAGCCGGGACCGCGTTCTCCGAGCGCTACCCAGCCGGCAACTACACCCTCGACCAGCACTTTGAAGCCGTTTCGGCGTCGCTCACCGGCGGGGTGGACGTGTCGGGGGTTCCGCCGATGATCGCCTACTTCCTCGCCTCGATCATCTGGGAGCTGACCGCGTTCCTCGCCCGGACGCTGATCTCGCTCTTCACCTTCGCCTTCTCCCTCGACCTCCTCAATGGATCGAAGGCAACCGGCGGCGCCGGGGCGCTCCGCCCGGTCTCGGCCGCCATCCACACCATCTACGCCGAGGTATTCGGGCGACCCTGGCTCGTTGTGGCCGTGACCGTCGTCGGGCTGTGGGCGATGTGGCGGGCCTTGATCCAACGCAGGTATGCGGAGACGGCCGGCACCCTCGCCGTCTCGCTCATCTACCTGATCGTCGCCTTGGCGTTCGTGGCGCAACCCGCCGCGACGGTCGGGTCGGCGTCGAGCTGGACCAATCAGATGTCCGGGGCGTTCCTGTCGATCACCAGCAAGGGATCGGTCAGCGAAGGGGAGGGCGCGAAGCTCTCCGGCGCCGATCAGCTCTTCAAGCTGCTGGTCCACGAACCGTGGGTGGTTCTCCAGTTCGGTGGGATCGAGCACTGCGTCAAGGACGGCACCGGCTCCGACGACCACGACCCCGAATCGATCCCCGTCAGGCCGTTGTCGAAGGAAGCGGGCAAGGACTCCGCGTTGTCGAAAGCGCTTCGTCGTGGCAATCAGGTCCAGGCCGACGGCAAGACCTGCATCAACAACGCGAATAAGTACTCGCCGCACTTCTTGTCGTTCGCCTCCGGATCGGACGAGCGCGACGCCGAATATGACGCCCTGAACTCCGGGGACACCGACAAGCTCCCCGACGCCGACCCCTCCGCCGATCGAAACGACTACAAGCTCGGCGTTGCCGACAAGCCGGCGACCGACCAGATGGAGGAGGGCGGCCAGTACCAGCGGCTCCTCGTCGCGATCGTCGTCTTCGTCGGTGAGCTTGGCGTGTTCCTCCTGATCGGCTCCTTGTCGGTCGGAGTGATCCTCGCCCAGATCCTCTTGCTGCTCTTGCTGGCTTTCGCGCCTGTGGTGATGGTCGCCTCGGTCATTCCCGGTCGCGGCCATGAGTTCTTCCGAGGCTGGATCATCAAGATTGCCGGCCTGCTGGTCCGCAAGGCCGCCTACTCGCTGATCCTCGCTGTGCTGCTTGCGGTCAACGGTGCGCTGGCGGCGGCGACCTCGCAGCTCGGGTGGCTCATGTCGTTCGGGCTTCAGGCGCTCTTCGCGTGGACGGTGTTCTTGCAGCGCCGCCAACTCACAAGCCGGATCGTCGGCTTGACCGGCGCCGAGCACTCGCCGGGTGACTCAAGCGCCCAGCTACTTGCCTACCTGCGGCGGACCACCACGTTTCGCGGCATCGAGCGAACCGTGGGCAGGGCTTCGCGGAGCCATCCTTCGAGGAGGACCAAGTGAGACGGCTTCGGGAGATCTGGACGCGGCCGATCCCAGCCGAGCAAAGCCTTCTCGTCTTCGCCACGGCCGCGGTGATCTTGCTCGTGGTCGCGGCGGTCTTGGTGGCCCTTCCCGGACCGAGCATCGAGACACCGAACTCCGAGTCGGTCACGATCGAGACGGACCAGGTCGAGACCGACCCGCCCCGTCGCCTCGACAGCACGGCCGAGGCGAAGACGAGCGCCCGCCGGTTCATGACCGGATACCTACGCCTCGCCTTCGGACACGTCGCGGCCGGCCGGATCGAGGCGGCCTCGCCAAAGCTGACCCAACTCTTGGCCCGGCCAATGAGGGTTCCACCAGCTGCGCGCAGGCGGCACCCGCGACTGGTTGAACTCGACGCCGGTCCGGTCTCGGCCGGTCACGTTTCGGTGACCGCCACGGTCGAGTCCACCGGGATCACCTACCCGGTGATCCTCGACCTGGAAGCGACCAACGGCCGTTGGCTTGTCACCCGAGTGGGAGCCGAGTGATGGGGCGGGCCAGTTCACGCTCCCGGACGATCTGGGCCTTGGCGCTTCTTGCCCCGATGGCGGTGGTCGTCGTCGCGGTCGCCGGGACGTTCATGGCCGTTCTCGGCGCCGACATCGGCTGCCTGGGAGAAGGCGGATCGGCCGCCCAGGCCGCGCCCACCAAGACCGCCAAAAAGCAAATCGCGCCGTGGAAGCTCAAGCTCTATCGGGCTGCCGCGAAACGCTTCGATGTCGACTGGACCTTCCTGGCCTCGATCGGCTACCAAGAGTGCGGCAACGGTGCCTGCCGCGAGATCAACGCCTCCGGGTGCGGCGGGGCGATGCAGATCGCGGTCGTTCGCGGCAGCGCATGCAGCCCCGATCCGTCGGCGCCCACCCTCTGGGAACGCTACGGAGTAGACGCCGACGGCGACGGCAAGGTCAGCATCACCAGTCCCGCCGACTCGATCTTCACCGGAGCCAGAATCCTTAGGCCGGTGATGGGCGCACCCCGGACGGGCGGCTCATACGCCGCCTACCGCGAAGCGGCCTGCCACTACTACGGAGCCTGCGCCGACGGGATCGTCTCCTACGCCGACGAGGTCATGGCCCGGGCGGTGCAGTACGGCTTCAAGGGGAAGGGGAGTCCGGAGCCGTCCGACCCCGCCGGGGCACAGCCGGCACCAGCCGGGAACGAAGAGTGCGGGGCTCAGCCGTCTCTCTCCGGCGGACTCGGAGGCGCCAAGCGCGTCAAAGGCCCAGCAGGGCTCAAGGCACTCCCGCCCGACATCACGCCCGGCACACCCGAGGCCTGCGACTCGCGAATCGTCGCCGACGTGATCTATCTGGCCCGCCGGTTCGGCCAGATCGTCACCGATTGCTTCGGTCTCGGACACACACCCGACGGGGAACATCCGTTAGGTGCCGCGATCGACGCGGCCCCGAAAAACGGGGACTGGTCAACGACGATGCGCCTCGCCCGAGCGGTCGGATGGAAACCGAGCTGCGCCGCCTCCGGGGTGAGACCCGACTGCGCCGATCCGCCGTTCAGGTTCGTCGGCTACAACGGCTATCCCTCTCACGGCGACCCGGAGCATTGCGTTCCCTGCACCGGCGGCCCGCACATCCATATCTCTTGGCAGACCTCGGCCTCCTCGGGCATGCCTGAGAACTCGGCCCGCTACTCGTACATACCGGCGATCTGGATCGAGGTGCTGGCCGGGAAGGGCAAGCGATGAGGCCGCTCGTACTCGCCGAGCGAGCAATTCGGCATTTCGCCTGTCTTTTCGCCTGTGGCTTCGGGTGTGGTTTCGCCTGTCCTTTCGCTCGCGGCAGCGGGCCGACGAGCCAGACTCGGCGGCTGTCCGACGATTCCCGGGTTTCGAGTTTGCCGACATCTCTACCGTCCCCGGAGGTCGGACCATGATTTCTGGTCGTCGCCGGTCCGACCCGACCCTCATGCTCGCGATTCTGGCGGGCGCTATCTGCCTTGGCCTCTGGCGGGTTCTCTCAAATCTCCGGCCTGGACAGATCCTCTCGATCATCGAACCGCTGTTCCCGGCCGCTATCGGTCTCGTAGCTCTCGCCTCGGCGCTGGCTACACAACGCTTCTTCTCGACCCGCCGCGCGCTTGGCTCCCGCCGGGTCGTGGCCGTGGTGCCGGCCGATGAGTTCGAGGCCAGCATCGAGACCATCCTTCGGGTCGCGGCCCAACTCTCCCGGGCCGACAGAGGGGTACGTGGCTGGATGGACCGGCCCGCATCGGCGATCAGGATCAGCCTTCAAAACGACGCCGAGGGTCGCCTGGTCTACCTGATCGGAGCTGCGGAGCGTCAGACGGAACTAATCCGCTCGGCCCTACGTGCCTACGAAGGCTTTGAGCTGCGTCCGGCCGGCGAGCTGCTTCCTCCCCCAACTGAGAAGGCGCGGGTTACGATGCGAACCGAGCTGGTCCTCGCCCGGCGGAGCGTCGAGCCACTGGCCCGCCTGGATCTCGACCCGGACCCGCTTCAGGCGTTCGCCGCCGCGCTCGCCGGACTCGACCGGGACGAGGAGGCGAGCGTCCACCTAGATCTTCTCCCGGCCGTCGGTCACCGACGGGGTCGATTGACCGCTCGCCTCAGCCGCGAAGCGCGCCACCTCGGCATCGAGCACGGCACCCTCGCCCAGCGCCTTGGCATAGACCGAACGAAGAGCAAGAGCGATCCGGCGACGCTGGCGGAGCGTCGAGGGCAAGGCCGGGGGCTCGACGCGAAGCTCCGTGACGGCGGGACAGTCTTCGAAGCGCAGATCCTGATCCGCACCCGCGCCGCCTCCCGGGTTCGCGCGAGCGCCACAATGACCAATCTCCTCGCGGCATTCGAGTCGCTGGCGGATCGAAACTGGCTGAGAGCCTCCGGCGTCCCAATCCCGGGCCTCGCGTTCCTCGGCTCTGATCTGCCTGGCCGGCGCCGCCGGTTCGACCGAAGGGCTGATTCGGGTCTGTTCAAGCCAGCCCGAAGGTGTGTTCTGACCGCCAGGGAGGTGGCCGGGTTCCTCAAGCCGCCCTCTATATACATGCAGGCCGACAACGTCCTCCGTTCCGGGGCGATGCTCCCGCCGCCCCCTGACCTCCCGACGCTCGGGGACGAGCCTGGTCTGATCCCGATCGGCCGCATATCCAACGAGGCTGGCGAACGGGTCGTCGGTGTTCGCGCCGCCGACACTTTCTTCACCTACATCGCCGGTCGCAGCCGCTTCGGGAAGACCGAGACCGCGCTGTGCCAATTCCTCCACCTCGTTCGCTCCGGTGAAGGCGGGCTCTTCCTCGACCCGCACCAGGACGCGATCGAACGGATGAAGCCCTATCTCACCGACCCGGAGGTGAGCAGGCGGGTGGTCGAGATTGACCTCGGTCCCGGCGCCGCAGCGGCTCAGCCGGGCTGGAACCTCTTCGAACTCGGAAGCGCAGACCAGGGGCAGGCTGAGGCAAGGATCGAGGCGGTGGTCGACGCGTTCGCCTCGGCGCTTCAGTGGGGTGAGCGTTCGACCCGGGCAATCAACCTGACCGCCCAGTCCGCGATGGCGCTCACCTCCATCGCGAGGGTGCTGCCGCCGGAGCTTTGCCCGACCATCTTCCAGCTACCGACGATCTTGTCCGACGGGACGTGGCGGAAGGCCGCGTTGCCGTTCTTGCCGCGGGCCTCGCAACAGTTTTGGATCGATCGGTTCCCGAGGCTGGCCGAGGAGGCGATCACCCCGCTGACCAACATGGTCGACCGGCTTCGCGCCTCGACCCCGGTCACCACGTTGCTTGGCGCTAGCCAGAGCACCTACCGGATACGCCAGGCGATGGACCACGGCCAGATTGTGTTGGCCTGCCCCGGGTCGGGCGGCACGCGGGACCGCCTGATCGCCAACCTGATCGTCTTCGATCTCCTCCACGCCGCCAAGGCCAGAGCGGACCTCCCGCCGGAGAGGCGGCGTCCGTTCTGGGCGTTCCTCGACGAGGTCCAGACCTATGACGGGGCCGCCTCCGGAAATCTCGCGGCCCTGCTGGAGCAGGCCGCGAAGTACGGGATACGGGCAGTGCTGCTCAACCAGAACCCGGAACGTCTCACCCCGGCGACCTTGCAGGCGCTGACCACGAACCGTTCCCACCTGATCGCGACCGCGCTCAATTCAAAGGCGGCCTCGTTGATTACTCGGGAGTGGGCTGGCCGACCGGACCCGGCGGCGCTGACCCGCCTGCCCAAGTACAGGTTCATCGCCCAGGTCACGGACCAGGGTGAGGTCAGCGAACCGTTCGCTCTGGGCGGGGTCACGATCCAGGACCTCTACGGGCCAGGTCGTCCCGGCCAGATAGAGGGGGCGGTAGAGAGGCGCTCCTCGGCTGACGCGCTCGCTCATCTGGAGACCCTGGACGACAGGATCCTGGTCGAGCTGGAAGCCCTCAAGGAGAACCCAACCGACGAGGAGACCGCCGAACTCAAGTCAGCAGGTCCCACCGATGGCTACAGCCCGATGCGGGCCGAGGAGGCGGAGGACCGATGAACGCTTCCTCTGGGCTGCCGAGAATCAGCGCCGAGCTACTCGCCTCTATCGGCCAACACCGCGTACTCACCACTGAGCAGGTTCGCCGCCTTCACCTACCGGGCAGAACGTCTAGGCGGGCACAGCAGATCCTCGCCCACCTCTGGGCAGCGGGCTTGATCGAACGCGTCCAATCGCCGGGCGATCTTCCCAAACGCCTCTGGTTCCTCAGCTCGTCCGGGGCACGGGCCGCCAAGGCGTCCGGGGTGGTGCCGGAGGCACCGGCCACGCTCGACGTCGAGCAAGTTACCGGTCAGCTCCAAGAGCACACCCTGGCCCTAAACGACGCGATGATCTCCTTCGCCGAAGCCGCTCGCGAGCGTGGCGACGAGTTCGGGCCGCTTGCCTGGCGTCACGAAGTGGTTCACCGCCTCGACACCAACCGAGGCCGCCGCCGAAGGGTCCTCAGGGCGGACGCGGTCATGACCTACCTTCGCCTCGACGGCGACGGTGTTCTGATCGAGCAACGCTTCATCGAACTCGACCGGGCCACATTGTCAGTCGACCGGCTCGCCGCCGAGCTTGCCGGCTATGTCCGTCTCTTCCGGGCTGCCGATGACCGGGGCGAGCCGATCTGGCGGTCCATGTACCCGGAGTTCCCGCCCGTGCTCTGCGTGCTTGCCGGTGCGCCAAGAGAAGCACTCAAAAGGAGACGAGCAACCACCATCGCGCTCCTCGCAAGCGACCCCGAGCTGACCCGAAACCGAAAGGTGAGCGTGCTCTTCTGCCTTGCCGAAGACCTCCGGCAGCATGGACCGTTCGGAGGGATCTTCACCGGGCCACGCCACCGAGACCCCGTCAACTGGCTCGGCCAACCCCCAGAGGAGAAGCACACCCAATGACAAGACCAACCCAAGAGGCTGACTGGCGGATCATCCAGGGAGACTGCACCAAGACCCTCAAGACGCTCCCCACCGACGCCGTCGACGCCGTAGTCACAGACCCGCCCTATGCGATCTCCAGCTTCCGGCAAGGAGACGAGACCTGGGACGCGAGAGCGATCCGCAACCACGCCAAGCGCTCCAGCCGCTGTGACATCAGCCCAGGAGAAGGGTTCGAGGTCTGGTGCGAGGAGTGGGCTACCGAATGTCTTCGGGTCATGCGCCCCGGCGCTCACCTACTTGCCTTCGGGTCTCCCAGGACATTCCACCGGCTCGTCGCGGGTGTCGAGAACGCGGGCTTCGAGATTCGCGATGTATTGATGTGGCTTTATTCGAGCGGCATGCCGAAATCGAGACGCCTGACAGGCGATCGAGGCACGACCCTGAAGCCCGCCTACGAACCGATCCTCCTCGCCCGCAAGCCACCCGACGGGACCATCGACGAGACACTGGACCGTCACGGCACCGGGGCGCTCGAAATCGGCCGCTGCCGCACCAACGATCGCTGGCCGGCCAACGTTCTCTTCTCCCATAGCCGTCGCTGCCGAGATGACCAGTGCGCGAGCGACTGCGCGGCCCGGCAAGCCCAAGCCGGCGGAATCGAGCGTCGCCGCGCCTCCCAGATTCCAATTGACCGGGTCTTCTACGGCTCCAAGGCCTCACGCCGCGAACGTGACGCCGGCTGCGAGGAGCTGCCGGCCCGCCGGGTCGACCTATTCCCCCGGGCCGGCCGACACAAGACGGCACGATCACGGCCCGTTCGAAACCCGCACCCGACCGTCAAGCCCGTCGACGTGATGCGGTGGCTGGTCCGCCTCACCTGCCCTGAAAATGGCTTGGTGCTGGATCCGTTCTGCGGCTCCGGCACAACGGGCAACGCCTGCGCGCTCGAAGGGCGCCGCTTCCTCGGGATCGAGCGCGACGAGTCCTTCGCCGAGATCGCCAAGGCCCGTATAGCCCACTGGTCCAAGAAACCTCAGGAGGCCGGTTCTGGCCCTTTGGACGGAAGGGCCAAATGAGCCCCCGCTATCCAGGGCAACCGGACGAACTCAGACTGGCCCCAGAGTCCATCGAAGCACTGGCAAGGCGCCTCGCGGAGCTGATCGACTCCAAGGACCCAGGTCCGTCCGAGCAGCGGTTCATCTCGGCCGAAGAGGTAGCCCGGCGCTGGGATGTTGGGCGCCGCTGGGTTTACGAGCACGCCGATCAACTCGGTGCCCGACGTCTCGGGGACGGTCCCAAGCCACGGCTTCGCTTCGACGCCGAAGAGATCGCCGAGCACCTCGGCGGCCGAGACCGGGCACCCGGCCCGCGAACACGCGGGCGCAGGTAGCAGGGGATGGTTGGCGATGTCTGTTTCGACTCGCTTTTCCGTCCGAGCAGAGCTAAGTTCGTCCAGCAACATAAGTGTGGCCGGGATGGCGCGGCAACGCCATCCCGGCCGGGCGCCGAAGGACGAGCTTCGGCGCGCACCTAGCCTAGCCCGGCAGCATCGGTGCGCCCATCTCTCCTCGTCGCCACGACCGCGAGGAGGCACCTGATGTCAAAGGCGAAAAACGACGGGCCGCAGATGCGAACGACCGATGGCGGCGATCGGATCTCGGTCGAGATGCTCCGGGCATACCTCATCTGGACGCTCTCACACGACGCCGTCCGCGACCAAGCTGACGAGCTGATCTTCGACCACGCCGTCCACGGTCACCTCCACCCTACGGCCGCAGCGGTCGCGCTCCGGGAACTGGTCGACGAGATGATCCTCACCGCGACCGACGAAGACTGGCAAGCGGTATTCGAGGCGCTTGCTGCCGAGGCCCGCGAAACGATCCCCGAGCTAAAGCAGCCGCCATCGCCAGGCTCGTCTAGAGGCCAGAGGCTCAAGAACACGCTTCGAGAAGCCCGCCGGTGGTGGGTGGAGAGGTTCTAATGTCGAAGGCAACAGGTGAGGTCAAAGAGCGCGAGTGGAAGGCCGGCAAGGGATTCGCGCTCCGCTTCCGCGCCTACGGCAAACGCCGCTACCTGACCCTGGGCTACGAGCACGACGGCTGGACACGTCAGCGGGCCGAGGACGAACTCGCGAACGTGCTGGCCGACGTCAGACGCGGCATCTGGGTGCCACCCCAAAAAGACCACCCGAAATCCAGACCGGACAACGAGGATCGGGAGGTGCCGATCTTCGGTCCGTTCGCCCGCGAGTTGGTCGCATCGCGGCGGGGAGAGGTGGCCGCCAGCACCACCGAAAAAGAGGAGTGGGCGCTCGAGTACTTGCTTGGGTTCTTCGCCGACTGGCTGCTGCCGGAGATCGATGTGCAGGCCGTCGACGACTTCCGGCGGCACATGATCGCCGAATCAGAATCGCGGCGCCGCGCGATCGAGCGCCGCAAACCAAAACTGGACAAGAAAGGCAACCCACTTCGGCCGTTGTCTGCCGCTTCGATCAACCAGCAGATCAACTTCCTCCAGTCCATTCTCTCGGTCGCCCACGAGTACAAGCACGTGACAGAAAACGCCGCGGTAGGCAAACGACGCCGACTCAAAGTGCCGCCCAGGCGGCCGGTGTATCTCGACTCCGCCCGTCAGATCGAGGCGCTGCTTCAGGCGGCAGACGAGCTGGATCGGAACCCTCGCTACCGGATGCGTGACCGGCTCCCGATTGTCGCCACGCTCCTATTCGCTGGGCCGCGTGCCCAGGAGCTTTGTTACCTGCTGTTGCGCGACATGGACCTGGCCGTGGACCGGATCATGGTTGGCCGATCGAAGACCCAGGCCGGGCTCAGGGAGATCAAGATCGTGCCGATCCTCCACAGAATCCTCGCCGACCACAAAGCCAGCTTGAACCACACCGGCCCCGACGATCTCCTCTTCCCAACCGAAAACGGCGGTCGACGCGACGTCGGCATTCTGCTTTCCCGGGTCCTTCGCCCGGTCTTCGACCGCGCCAGCGAACTGCTCATGGCCGAGGGAGCGGTGCCCCTACCGAAAGGGCTGACCACCCACAAGCTGCGTCACACCTTCGCGTCGATCCGGATCGCCTGCGGCGAAGACCCGATCACGCTCATGACCCAGATCGGGCACACCGATCCCGGGTTCACGCTCCGGGTCTACACCCACATGATGAGCCGCGACCCCGAAGAGAGGGCACGCCTCAAAGCGCTCGTCGAAGGCAAGACCCGCGTCCTGAATCGCAAGCCCCGTCACCTTCAAGCCGAAGACTACGAGCAGCCGATCCTGAAGGTCCTTTCCGATCTTGGTGGTGTGGGGATCCGAGGTGAGATCTGTAGACGTGTCTACCAAGACCTCGCCCCGAGAATGACCCCGACCGATCTAGAGCGCGTGCCGAGCGGCATGCTGCGCTGGGAAACTCACCTCTCGAAGGCGAAATCGAACCTGGTCAGTCGTGGTCAGATCAGACCCGGTTCCGCGCGCGGTCGGTGGGAGCTGACGGATCTCGACGCCGGCTGACCGTCTCCGCTCTAAGCCCAGCTCAGGTGGTTGGACCGTCATCTTCGGCTCGTGATCTCGGCCCAGGACAGCTTCGCCAAGTGGGCTACGCGCCGGGGGCTAGACACCGCAGATGGTTGATTCAGTGAGAGACCTAGATCTACAGTAGGTCGCGTTCCTGGGAGTCCGACCTCCGCGCTCCCGACGTCCTGTCACCGCGACCGCTTCGCCTGTGGAAGGCTGACTCACCTGACTTCTTGAGCCCGCCGTTGGCGTCGCTAGCCGGATCGGCATGCACGTCCCACTTTTGGGTCATTGAGGCCCGATACTCTGTGGCCCAGGCATCTCCCAGAGTTGGGTCGGCTAGCTCACGGTTGTCCTCTCTGACGGAGGATTCGGCCATCAAGGATGAAAAGGAACGACATGGCACGCGCAGACCTTCTACTAGATCTCGTTGAAGCGGAACGCCTCGGTGACCGTGACCGCTTCCGGACGCTTGTTGAGGCCGTCATCTCTGAGGAGCGTGCCAACCAGCACCATCTGCTTGCAGATCGCCTCGCTGAGATCATCACGACCAGCGGGCAAGGGCTCGTTCGTGACGAGAGGGCATCGGCTGTCAACGATCTGGTTCAAGAGGTGGTCCCTCAGATTCGGCTCAGCGATGTCCAGCTCTCGCCCGTGGCAGCTCGGGTCGTCAGCGAGCTCGTTGAGGAGCAAAAACGCACCGAACTGCTCCGCAGCCACGGAATCGAGCCACGGAACCGCGTGCTTCTGTCGGGGCCTCCTGGCAACGGGAAAACCAGCGTCGCGGAAGCCATAGCTACCGAGCTGATGCTGCCGTTCTACGTGATCCGGTACGAGGGCGTAGTTTCCAGCTTCCTTGGTGAAACAGCGGCCCGCCTCGATACCGCCTTTGAGTTCGTTCGTACCCGGCGGTGCGTCCTGTTCTTTGACGAACTAGACACGATCGCCAAGGAGCGCTCGGATGAACACGAGACTGGGGAGATCAAGCGAGTGGTTTCTACTCTGCTGCTCCAGATTGACCGTCTGCCGCCTCACGTTATTCTCGTTGGTGCTACGAATCACAGCGAGTTGCTTGACCGTGCGGCGTGGCGCCGGTTCCAGATTCGAGCGGAACTCGATCGGCCCAGCCGGTCGCAGGCAACAAAGTTCTTAGAGGGGCTCACCGAACGACTCGGTGGAGATCTTGGGTTTGCGCCCAGAACGCTCGCTGACAAGCTGGCTGGGGCCAGTTTCGCGGAGCTTGAGGAGTTCGCTGTTGATGTGAGGCGCCGGGCAATCCTTGAGTTGCCCGACTCTGACTTGCGTCGGATCGTGAAGGAACGTCTCGAGCATCGCCAGAGTCAGGCTTCCGAGTGAGCGGAGACCCCCGCCCGCTGTTGGCTCTCGCCAACCCCGAATCCGAAAAGCGCTTCAAGCAAAGTCCAAGGCCAACACCCAACGTGTCGGGACCGGGGGCGGCCCGGCAAAGTGAGCGTCTCGGTCCTCGTTTCAGAGACCTCGAATCGGCGTTCGAAGGCAAGAGGGCAGAACTAAGCGAGGAAAGCCCTGACGAAGTAGATCCGGAGCTTGTCCTGGTCTTCGAGCTTGCCGGTACGGCGGACGACTTCTACAAGGCCGTAAAACGCGTAGAGGGGCTGGAGTTCCTCGCCGAGCAGGTGGAAGACAAGGTCGATCCTGACGATGAATTCCACATGGTTCAAGGCAAGGAACGTCGCCGCACCGACGCGAAAGTCGGACAGTCGTTGTACCTCGTCATGTCGAACGCCAAAGCTGCGGGCCAACTCGTCAGCTGGTTTGCGCAGTGGTCCAAAGATCCCGACATGGACTTCGGATATGGGAAGAACAAGTTCAAGAAGGCTTTTGCGCAGCTCAGAACCATTCGACCCTGGGGCACCGAGGACAGGGTGCGCCAGTCGGGTCTAGTCGACAAATGGCGAGAAGACCTTGAGGTGGTAGGCGAGTCGATCAGCCCCAGGTTGGTGGAGATCGAGCTGTGGTATCGCTCCGACCCGGAGAAGCGCGCCGCTGCCGAAGCACACGTCCGCGACGCGGTAGAAAGCGCGTCAGGCGAAGTCAAAGACCGCGCCGACATCTCATCTATCTCCTACCACGCGCTTCTGGTTGAGCTGCCTATGCAACGTGTGCACGATGTCTTGAACAACGGGGCGTCGTCGGTGAAGCTGCTCACCGTCGACGAAATCATGTTCGTCAGCCCGTACACGCCGATGACCATCTCCCAGGCCGTTTCTGATCAGGCGACCGGCTCCTTGCCTCCAGCGGCAGAAACACGAATCGAGGGAGAACCCCGGATAGCCATCCTTGATGGCCTACCACTGGCGAACCATCAAGCTCTCGTCAATCGCATCGAGGTCGATGATCCCGATGGGCTGAGCGACGAATATCCGCTAGAGCGGCGCGCCCACGGGACGTCAATGGCATCGCAAGTCATCCATGGGGATCTCTCGGCTCCCTCGGAGCCACTTGCCCGGTCGCTGTATGTGCGTCCCATCATGGTGCCGCACGAGGTCCTGGACGGCAGCGAGTGCGTGGTTCCCGACCGGCTGTTCCCTGATCTGCTCCACAGAGCGATTCGCAGAATCGTCGAAGGCGACGGTGACCACGCCCCGGCAGCTCCAAGCGTTCGCATAGTCAACCTGTCAGTGGGCGCGAAATCTCGGGCTCTCGTCCGCAGGATGAGCCCTGTGGGCCGGCTTTTGGACTGGCTAGCGATCGAATACAACCTTCTCTTCGTCGTGAGTGCCGGCAACCACGACGACCCGATCGCGATCCCGCCCGAATACGCGGCTGATCAGGAGAGCGCCGGTCGCCACGCGGTGTCCGCCGTCCGTTCGTCCAGTCGACTTCACGGCATCACTCCACCTGGAGATGCGATGAATGCAGTGACCGTAGGAGCTACCCACCAAGACGCGGCTGGGGAGATCGGTATTCCCGACGACGTTTGGGACCTCACACACCCGGGCTCGCCAGCCCTGTATAGCGCGACAGGGCCAGGCGTTGAAGGCTCCGTCAAGCCGGACCTCCTCCATTCAGGAGGCCGTGCCCTCTATTCAAAGCCACCAGTGGACCAAGAGAGCGACACCGTCGAGTTCAGGCTCGTAGAAGCCAAGGCAACGGCCCCTGGCATCCGAGTTGCCGCTCCCGGAAGGCAAGGCGCACTCAACGCGACCACATATACGTACGGAACGAGTAACGCCACCGCGCTGGTCACCCGTGAAGCAGACAGGATTTTCGACATTCTCGAAGCCGGCGCGGATGCCGACGACCTCGAATTTCCTGATGCCCTCTATCACCCAGTGCTGACGCGGGCGCTTCTGGTCCACGCCAGCGAGTGGGGAGGAGAACAAGGCCGCCTTCGCGACGTGCTGGACCTAGACGGACGGAACGCGAGACGGAACCTCACGACTCTGCTCGGATACGGCACCCTTGATGTCGCTCGACTCGGTCTCGCAGCAACCAACCGAGCGGTACTCATCGGAGCCGGTTCGATCGAGCCTGAGCAGCGACGTACTTACCACATTCCCCTGCCGTCTTCTCTTCGTTTCAAGGCCGAACAACACCGAGTCACCGTCACTCTCGCCTCAATGGTTCCAACGGTGGGTTGGCTGACCAAGTACCGAAGCGCCAAGGTCTTCTTTGACAAGCCGGATAAACGGGCCACCGGGGGAATCAACGTGGAAGCCGACCACAACGCCGTCAAGCGAGGAAGCTGTCAGCACGAGATCATCGAGAACGCCAAGGCAATGGTCCCGGATG
>JBIQLL010000043.1:0-18716 GCA_044464425.1 Solirubrobacterales bacterium
GCGACATCGCCGGGCTCGATCGGGCCGAGCGCGACGACCGCGAGCGGCCGGAGGCGGTGCGGCGGAGGCTGGCGGAGCGGATCGCCGGACGAACCGCGGCGGAGTGGCAGCGGGCGCTGGAAGGGGCCGACACCTGCTGCGAGGTGGTGAGGAGTTTGGAAGAGGCGCTCGAAGATCCGCATTTCGTGGGGCGCGGGCTGTTCGACCGTCGGGTCACCGCTGGCGAACGGGACTTCACCGCCCTGCCGGTGCCTCTGGCGGAGTCTATGAGGCGGCCGGACCGGAGCCTGCCGGCGCCGGCAGGCGGAGAAGGCGCGCATCGCTGGGAGTGGGCGGCATGAGCAGCCCGGCCCGGGTGCTGGCCAGCCTGCGCATGCGGGTCAGCCTGGGCGACGTCGACGGCGCCCGGCTGGTCTACTTCGCCGCGCCGGCAGTCTGGAGCGAACGCCTGATGTCGGAATGGATGGCCGAGCTGGGGCACCCGATGGGGCGGCTCTTCGAGGCGGGAGTGGCGGTGCCGGTCGCGGCCACCCGAACGAGTTTTCATTCGCCGCTGCGGCAGGACGATGAGATCGAGCTGCGTCTGCGCGCGATGCGAATCGGCACGAAGAGCTTCACCCTGGCGACCGAGGTGGTCCGGCGGGGCGAGGAGGAGCCGGCGGTGACGGTGGAGACCACCCACGTCTACGCCGAGCAGGACGGCACCGAAGTGGTCACCCGGCCGATGCCGGGCTGGCTGCGGGCGAACCTCGAGGGCCGGCGAGATCAGGAGCGAGAACCAGGAGGAGACGACGATGAGAGTTGAAGAAGGCGGCCTGCTGGTCGAGCGGTTCGACCAGACCTTGCCCATGGAGCCGGTCGGCGGTCAGGTCTACGAGACGCCGGGAGGCGGTCCGGCTTGGCGGCTGAGCTTCGGCGGCACGGCGGCCCGACCTGATCCGGCGGCTGCGGTGCGAGCGCTCGCGGTCGAGCTGAGCGACGACGGGGAGGCGGTGACGGACGCGCCATGGGCGATGGTGATCGCCTACGAGGTGCCCGAAGACGAGCTGGACGATCTCGACGCCTGGTACGAGCAGGAGCACACGGGGCTGCTGCTGCGCTGCCCCGACTGGCTGCGCACGCGCCGTTACGCGGTCACCGAGTGCGAAGGGGCGGGGTGGAACCGGCTGGTGCTGCATGACCTTTCATCGGCCGAGATCCTCACGGCACCGGAGGTCCGGCACTCGATGGGCACGACTTGGCGCTGCCGGCTCGCGGAGCGCCCCTGGTTTATGACCGGGGGCCGGGATCCGGTCCGACGCACCTGAGCGTTCGGGTCAGCCGGCCCGTCTGGAAAAAGCCGAGGTCGCGGGGATCGCGACCAGCCAGAGCAGGGCGAGAGCGGCGAAACCGGCCCGGCCGTCGCCGGGCAAGGAGAAGGTCGCGCCGATCGCGGGAGTGCCGAGCACTATGGCGAGCATCGCCCCTGTGTTGAGGATCGCGATCGCCGTCCCGGGTGAGGCCGGGTGGGAGCGGCCGGCGAGGTCCATCGTCGGGCCGAAGGGCACGCCGGAGGCAAGCCCGACCGCGAGAGCGGCGGCGACCGCCACCCCGATCGGTGGCCCCGCCGCGAGCGTGGCCGTTGCGAGCGCACCGAGGACCAGCGCCGAGGTCAGGACGAGGCGCGTGCACTCGGGGCGCCGGCTGACGAACAGACCCCCGAGGGGACGGCTGAGCATTCCCCCGACCAGCGTCAGGGCTCCGGCGAGGCCGGCGACGCGCGCGGAGGCGCCGGCGTTGCGCTCGAGCAGGAGCACCGACCAGTTCGCGATCACCGCGTTGAGGCCGAAGGCCCCGGCCTGGATCACACTCAGCTTCCACAGCAGCCGGTCCTTGGCAAGGTTGACGACCCGGCGCATCCCCCCGTCGCCGTCGGGTCGCGGGCGCAGCTCCGGCGCGGCGGCGATCAGCGGCAGAGCCAGCGCCGCGATCACGGCGCCGGTCAGGAACGGGGTCCGCCAGCCGTACTGGGCGGTGAGCGCCGGCACGATCGCGAGGGCCAGCCCGCCGAAGCCCGCGGAGACTCCACCGAAGGCGCCCTGGGCGAAAGAGGATCCTTGGGCGCCCCTGATGTAGGAGGTGCCGGCGATGAAGGAGAGCGCCATCGCCGGGCCCATCGCCGCCCGGCAGACCAGCCCGAGCTCGTAGTTGGCGGTGGCACAGGCCGCCAGGTTGGCCAGTCCGAAAATCGCGGTGCAGAGGAAGGCCGAGTTGCGGGCGCCGATCCGGTCGACGAAATGCCCGGTCGGTATCTGGCAAAGGACCTGGCTGAGGAAGAGAATCGAGGAGAGGAGCCCGATCTCGGTCGTACCCACCCCGTAGGAGGTGGTGAGTTGACTCACGGCCGCCCCGGTGTTGGCGATGTTCCAGCCCCCGACGCCACCCACCGCGCAGGCAGCGAGCATGACGCGCTTTCGATTCATCGCTGTAAATCTAACATATTAAAGTCTGACATCAGACAGATTGAATCGAGACTGTAAGCGGGATCCGAGGTCTGGGCGAGAGCTATATATGTGATAACGTCAAAAATATGAGCTTGCTGGGCGGTCCGAAGGGCGCAACATCCCTAAAGGTCGTACTCCCGGCCCGTTGCTAGGCGCGTCGGGCCGATCAGCCGCCTCGCCTGATGGATAGGGCGCCGCGCCACTCGTTTCGCTGGGTGGTGTTGGGGGTGGGTACCGCGGCCCAGGCCGTGGCCTCGGCGGTCGTCGTGGCCGTGGTCGTGCTCTCGTCGGGGCTGCAGGCGAAGTTCGGCCTGTCGCTGGGGCAGCTCGGGGTGGTGCTGGCCGCGGTGCCGGCCGGAGGCGTGCTCTCGACGTTCGTCTGGGGACTGCTCACCGATCGGCTCGGCGAGCGGACCGTGCTGGTGGCCGGGCTTTCCTTGGCTGGCGTCTGCCTGCTGGCCGCCGGCGCGGCCGAGACCACGTTGGTCCTCGTCGGATCGCTGGCCGGGGCTGGATTCGGAGGGGCCTCTGTGGGGGCCGCCACCGGTCGCGCCGTCATGCAGTGGTTCGAGCCTCGGGAGCGGGGCTTCGCCCTCGGGTTGCGCCAGGCCGCGGTCCCGCTGGGCGGCTTCGTGGCGGCTCTGTCGGTGGCGCCGCTCGGAATCGAGGGGGCCATGTACTGGCTGGCGGCGGTGCACTTCGCGGCCGCCGTGCTGGTCGGCTCCGTCGTACGGGACCGTCCCGGGGCAGTGAGGTCCTCCGGTATCGCCGGGCCGTCACGCGTGCTCCGAGATCCCGGGATACTGCGGCTTTGTCTGGCCAGTGCCCTGCTCTCCACGGCGCAGGTCTGCCTGCTCGGCTTCTCGGTCGTCCTGCTCCGGGAGGTCGGTGGCCTCCAAGTCCAGGCGGCGGGCCTCTGCGTGGCGTCGATGCAGCTTGCCGGGGTGGTCATCTGCATCGCGTCCGGTCGAGCTTCCGACCGCCGAGGCGAACGGATCCGGCCCTTGGTCCAGATGGCTTCGCTCCTCTCGTTCCTCTGCGTCGCGACCGGGGCCGCGATTCTGATCGGCAGCGCGGGGCTGGTGGTCGCCCTCCTGCTGGTGACCGGTGCCGTCTCTCTCGGCTGGAACGCGCTCTCCTTCACCCTCGCGGCCGAGGCCGGGGGAGAGGCGCACTCCGGTTCCGCGATCGGCATGCAGCAGACGGCGCTGGGTCTCTGGGCGGCCGCGGTGCCGAGTGACCATGGGCTGGCATCCATCAGGGGAACCTTCAGAGGTCTCGCTTTCTCCAGAGTCGATCGAGATGCTCGCCCGCCGCCTCTCCGAGCTACTCCACGACGCTGAGTCGAAAGGGACATCCCGACTGGTCAGCGCGAAAGTCATCGCCGAAAGGTGGGGCGTCGACCGGAAATGGGTCTACGAACACGCCGAGCACCTCGGAGCCCGCAGGCTCGGCAGCGGCCCAAGACCCCGCCTCAGATTCGACCCGATCGAAGTAGGGGAGAAGCTCGGTGCCAAACGAAGCCGGGACAGATGCGATGGTCGCCGATAAACGCGTTTCAAGTCCGACCGCAGATTCAACTGGCTTTCCTGGCGCAGCAGAGCTAACGTCCTCAAGCAACCAAACGCAACCGTCCGGGCAGCCAACACTCACGTCCGGACGTGGCGCCGAGGAACACCCGACACGACTGGCGTATTCGCTGCCTCGCCGCTGGAAAGGACGGTAAGTGGTGGCTCGTGCCACAGGACAAGTGCTGGAGCGAAACTGGAAACGCGGCCGCGGCTACGCAATTCGATTTTTCGCCTATGGCAAGCGCAGATACCTGAGCCTCGGCTTCGAAGCGGACGGCTGGACACACAATCGGGCAGAAGAAGAGCTTGCGAACGTCCTTGCTGACGTCAGGCGCGGCATCTGGACTCCACCCAGAAAAGAAGACAAACGCGCATCATCGGCTGATACGGATGGCCCTGAGATGTTCGGTCCCTTCGCCCGGGGACTGGTGGCTGCTCGGGAAGGGCAAGTCGCCGACAGCACTCACAGTCACGAAAAATGGACGGTCAGCCACCTGCTCCCGTTCTTTGGCGACCGGCGACTCGATGAGATCGACATCGAAGCCGTCGATGCCTACCGCATCCACAAGGTCAAGGAATCAGAGGCGAGACGCAACGCGATCGAAGATGGGCGACCTCTGAAAGGTGAGAGCGGCCGCGACTTGAGGCCGCTTTCGGCTGGGTCGATCAACAAGACGATCGACCACCTCCAATGGATTTTGTCGATGGCGATTGAATACAAGTTGATCGGCGAGAACCCCGCGGTCGGTCGGCGTCGTCGTTTGAAGGAGCCGCGTCGTCCGCCCGTCTACCTGGACACCGCCAGCCAGATCGAAGCGCTCCTCGACGCGGCCCGAGAACTCGACTGTGCCGCGGCGTCACAGTGCAGGGAACGCCACGCCACCATCGCCACTCTCGTCTTAGCCGGACCTCGCGCGGGAGAACTCTGCGACCTCCAACGGAGAGACGTCGATCTCGCCAACGGAAGGATCTTCATCGGCCGATCCAAAACCCAAGCTGGCCTCAGGGAAATCCCCATGCTGCCGCTGCTCCGAGACTCACTCGCCGCCTACAAAGCACGCGCCTACCGCAGTGGCTCCGAGGACCTCGTCTTTCCCAGCGGCACTGGAGGAAGCCGCAACAAAGACAATCTCCGCTCCCGCGTGCTTCTCCCCGTGTTCGAACGAGCCGACCGGCTTCTCCAAGCCCAAGGTCATGTTCCACTGCCGCGCGGGCTCACCGCACACAAGCTAAGGCACACCTTCACGTCGGTCCTGATCGCATGTGGGGAAGACCCACACTCGGTCATGCGTCAACTCGGACACACCGACCCGGCCTTCACCCTCCGCGTCTACACACACGGAATGGCTAGAAGCAAAGAGGAACGAGCCAGGCTCGCTGCGCTAGTCAAAGGAGAGTGGACCTCCTCGGCCGGCGAACCGCCCGTGCCTCCCGGTCAGCTCCACACGAAGGACTACGTGACTCCGATCATCACCGCTCTCCAAGACCTTGGCGGCTCTGCCCGAAGACAAGAGATCACCCGAGCAGTGCAGGCCGAACTTGGTTCCCGCATGAGCCCAATCGATCGCGAGCGACTCCCGAGTGGCATGCCTCGCTGGCTCACCCGTCTCGCGAAAGCCAGAGCGAACCTGATCCGGGACGGCGTACTCCGGGCCGATACGCCCAGAGGTATCTGGGAACTCAAACTCGATAGCAACGAGCCAAACGGGACGCAAACCGTGTTGGAACCATCATCCACCATCTCGGCCTAGGCAACCGCGATCGCCATGTCAGAACCGAGCCTCACGATGCGACTACCGTGATCGTGGAATGCCTCACGATCACGGTACATCGAGATCTGGCCCGCAGCTGCGATAGGTTCGTCCGCTAATGGCCCAACTCGTCCAGATAGCTAAAGGCCAGCACGTAGAGGGAGTTATTCCGGGCGTGGCCGTCGAGATCGTCTCTGCGGCAATGCACGGAGATGACGCTCTGACGGTCGTTTACCGGACCCCTGATGGAGGTTTCGACGAGCGGGTACTTACCCGCGCGGACGAACCTGACTTGGCCGTTCTCGGTCCGGTTGCACGCCGCTTTGATAGTGACGCCATCGAGTTCAAGCTGGCTGCGGAAGCTCAGCGAATTCGGATGGCGGGTCTTTATGACCCGATGCTGGCGGTCACAACCAGCGAGATACAGCCATTGCCGCATCAGCTAAAGGCCGTTTACCAGGAGCTTCTACCTCGAACTCCGCTGCGCTTTCTGCTGGCCGATGATCCTGGAGCCGGCAAGACGATCATGGCTGGCCTCTACATCAAGGAGCTGATGCTCCGAGAGGACGTCCACCGCTGCCTGATCGTGGCCCCCGGCGGGCTGGTGGATCAGTGGCAGGATGAGCTGTACCTGAAGTTTGGTCTCCGCTTCGAGATTTTCAACGCCGCCCAGACAGAGACGGTGTTCACCGGCTCCTCGTTCGAGGACACTCCTCTTTTGATCGCCCGTATGGATCAGCTGGCGAGAAACGAGGAGCTGCTCGATGAACTGACTCGCTCCGAATGGGATCTGGTCGTGGTCGATGAGGCGCACCGCATGGGCGCCCATTATTTCTCCGGCAAGCTGGAGAAAACGAAACGCTTTCAGCTCGGGGAAGTTCTCGGATTGATCACCCGGCATTTGTTGTTGATGACTGCAACCCCGCATTCCGGTAAGGAGGATGACTTTCAGCTTTTCCTCACCCTGCTTGACCGTGATCGTTACGAGGGCCGTTCGTCTAAGGCTCCCCATAAGACCGACACCGAGGGAATCATGCGGCGCATGATTAAGGAGGATCTCCTCACCTTCGAGGGCAAGCCGCTATTCCCCGATCGTCGTGCGAAAACCATTCCCTACGAGTTGAGCGAACCCGAACGGGAGCTTTATGAGGAGGTAACCGCGTACGTCCGGGAGGGAATGAACCGAGCCAAGAACCTCGACGGAAAACGTCGCAACACGGTCGGCTTCGCGTTGACCGTCCTACAGCGTCGTCTTGCCTCCAGCCCAGAAGCGATCTACCGGTCCCTAGTTCGTCGTTCCGAACGCCTTGAGAACTGGAAGAAGCGCTTGGAAAGCGGAGAGGGAGTGATCGACCCGACGGACGAACTTGACTTCGATCCCGAGATCTATGACGGCGAGGATTTCAACGCGACCGAGATCGAGAACCTAGAAGAAGAACTCGTCGATGCTGCCACCGCGGCCCGCACTATTGAGGAACTTGTTGTGGAGCTGGCTGATCTCGCGCGTCTCACAGAGCAGGCGCGGCGAGTGCGGGCACTGGAGACCGACCGCAAATGGTCGGAGCTTCGAACGATCATCGAGGAAGAAGCTCTTACCGGGAGCAAAGACGATCCCCGCAAGCTGATCATCTTCACAGAGCACCGCGACACCCTCGACTATCTCGCGAGACGTATCCGCACCATGATTGGTCGCCACGATGCTGTTGTCACAATTCATGGTGGGGTGCGCCGAAGCGACCGACGGCAGATCACCGAGGAGTTCACCCATAACCCTGAATGCCGCATCCTGCTGGCAACTGATGCGGCCGGAGAAGGCCTGAACCTTCAGGTCGCACACCTGATGGTCAACTACGACCTGCCCTGGAATCCCAACCGGATCGAGCAGCGCTTCGGCCGGATTCACCGGATCGGCCAGCAGGAAGTCTGCTGGCTATGGAACCTGGTCGCAATCGATACCCGTGAGGGCCAGGTTTTCCTTCAGCTCCTGACCAAGCTCGAGGAGCAACGTAAAGCTTTCGGCGGCAAGGTTTTCGATGTGCTCGGAGGAGCCTTCGCCGACAAGCCTTTGCGAGAACTCCTGATGGACGCGATCCTCTATGGAGAACAGCCTGAAGTCAAGGCCCGGATGGAGCAAACCATCGACGAACGAGTCTCGGAAGGCATCAGGGAACTGCTGGAGGAACAGGCACTCGCCGCCGAAACGGTTAGCTCCACAGAGCTTGACGCCTTGCGGGACCAGATGGACGAGGCTCGCGCCCGCAGGCTTCAGCCGCACTACATCGAGCGTGCCTTTCGAGAGTCCTTCAAGCGACTCGGAGGCCGCATGGCTCCGAGAGAGAAGGCGACCTTCGAGATCAAGAACGTGCCGGTGGAGGTGCGGAAGACGTCCCGCTACCCGGTGGCTACCAAGTACGAGCGAGTGACCTTCGAGTTGGAAACAGGCGACGAGCGGGCTGAGCTGATCGCCCCTGGTAACCCACTCCATGACACAGTGCTGGAGCTGACCATTGAGAAGGCTGGGGGCATCCTCGAACGCGGCACCGTGCTGGTCTCCGACAAAGTTGAAGCGCCGATGCTTCTGGTCGGCCTGCTGGAAGAAGTGGCAGATGGAACTGGAGAGGCGGTCGCCCGACGATTTAGCTATGCGTTCGTCGGTGAAGGTGGCGAGGTAACCGACGCCGGCCCCGCTCCGTATCTGGACTGTGTCGCCGCTCCTGAAGCGGGGGTTGTCGAGGCGGTCCGGGGTGCCGACTGGCTGCTCGAGGCCGAGGACGAGGCAATGAGCTGGCTGATCGCAAATCGGGTTGGTGAATTCCTGGACGAGACCAAGGTCAGGCGGCTGGCAGAGTTGGAGCGGACCAGAGGTCAGGTGAAGGCAAGGTTGCTCTTGGAACAGAACCGGCTGGTGAATGAGGCGGCGGTTTCCGCCGAGAATGAACGTCAGGGCAAAAAGGTCAGAGAATCGGAGGCCAGCCTGATGAACAAGGCGGCAGAGATGAGCCAGCGCATGGAACGACGGCTCGAGCTGATCGCCCGCCAGGAACAGATGTCAGCGAAGCCTCCGAGAATCATCTCGGCAGCGATGGTGCTGCCCGTCGAGTTGATCGCGGAGGCAGACGAGACTGCCGAGATTGCCCCGCTTCGAGCTAAGGACACGAAGGCAGTTGAGAGACGTGGGGTGGACCTGGCCCTTGCCTCCGAGAAGAAGCTGGGCCGGATGCCGGAGGAGCAGCCGTTCAATAATCCCGGCTTCGACATCCTCTCTCGGGTTAAAGGCGATCTCCCGATCCGGATCGAGGTGAAGGCACGGATAGAGGGAGCAAAGGACTTCTACGTGACCCACAACGAGGTGATGACCGGACTAAACGCAAGCCCCCGATATCGGCTCGCGCTGATCAAGGTGAGTCCAGAAGGTCCGGAGCATGACGAAATCCGCTATCTCGATAATCCCTTCGGGGGATACAGTTCAGGCGGCTTTGCCACCACCGCGACCGTGGGTGACTGGGAAAAGACCTGGGCTGAGGGCAGGCCACCATTTTGATGTTCAAACCAGTGAGGGTGTTTAAGTGACCGAGGGAGTCCAGAAGCGCAAGTTGATCGAGGTTGCGCTGCCGTTGGAAAAGATCAATGCTGAAGCGGTTCGTGAGAAGGAACCTTTTACCCGAAACCATCCGCGAAGCCTTCATATCTGGTGGGCGAGGCGTCCCTTGGTTGCCGCCCGCGCCGTACTTTTCGCCCAGCTCGTTGATGATCCATCGTCCCATCCGAACCGCTTTCCCTCTGAAGAAGCGCAAGCCGCCGAACGCCAGAGACTTCACGTACTTATTGAAAAACTAGTGGTTTGGGAGAACACTCACGATGAAGCACTCCTGAACGAGGCTCGTGAGGAGATCCTCAAATCCACCGGTGGCAACCCACCGCCGATACTTGATCCGTTCGCCGGTGGAGGCACCATTCCGCTGGAGGCGCAGCGTCTCGGGCTGGAAGCCCATGCCTCGGATCTGAACCCGGTGGCGGTACTGATAAACAAAGCTTTGATCGAGATTCCCCCCAAGTTCGCCGGCCAGGCACCGGTATTTCCCGGTCTGGCTGGGACCCGCAACAGCTGGGCCGGAGCCGAAGGGTTGGCCGCCGATGTGAGGGCATACGGCGAATGGATGCAAGACGAGGCTGAGAAACGCATCGGACAGCACTATCCCACGGCGGAGCTGCCGAACGGGAACGAAGCAAACGTGATCGCCTGGATTTGGGCCCGCACCGTCACCTGTCCCAACCCAGCCTGCGGGATCGAGATGCCCCTGGTGAAATCATGGTGGCTCGGCAAGAAGAAGGGCAAAGAGGCCTACGTGATGCACCAGCTAGTGGCCGACCTGGACCACCCCAGTGGAAAGAGGGTCGAGTACCGGATCGGGCATGACCTGAGCCAGGCTCCCACTAAGGAAGAGGATGGAACGGTAGATCGCAACGGTGCACGATGCGTGAACTGCGGAACAGTCACTCCGCTGTCCGTGATCAGGCAGGCTAGCAGGGATTCTGGATTGGGTAGTCAATTGATGGCAGTCGTTGCCGAAGGGGATCGACGGCGGTTGTATTGCCCTCCGACTCAAGACCACGTCACAGCCGCATATATAGGTCGCCCTGACTCATCGCCGGACGCGCTCTTACCACCTCAAGCACCTAGCTTTCGCGTTCAGGCTTACGGGTTTAAACGCTGGTCCGACCTCTTCACCAACCGGCAGCTCTTGGCGTTGACGACCTTTAGCGACCTGGTCGGGGAAGCCCGCGAGAAGGCTCTCGCTGACGCACTCGCAGCTAGTCTCCCCGCCGGAGACAGCCTAACCAACGGCGGCACGGAAGCCAAAGCGTACGCAGACGCCATAGGAACGCTGCTCGGATTGGCTGTGTCCAGGTACACGGACATGTCTAACTCCCTGTGTTCATGGAATCAAAAGAATGAGAACATTCGGGCTTTGTTCGCTCGACAAGCAATCCCAATGGCGTGGGATTTTGCCGAAGTTTCTCCGTTTGGTCGAATCGCGATAGCTGGCCCGATTGAGTCAGTGAGTTCGGCGATCCGTTCAACACCAGCCTCCGGTAAGGGATGGGCTGAGGCGCTGCCAGCGGATAGAGCTGATTTTTCCATGGCGCTCATTTCGACAGACCCGCCGTACTACGACAACATCGGCTACTCCGATCTCTCCGACTTCTTCTATGTTTGGCTGCGGCGATCTTTGCGTGAGATTCACCCAGACATCCTCGGCACGTTGTTGGTTCCGAAAGCCGAAGAATTGGTCGCAAACCCGTATCGCCACGACGGTAAGGACGGTGCCAAGAAGTTTTTCGAGCAGGGCTTCTATGAGGTATTTGCCAAGGCGCGGACGGATGCCCTTAACGACTATCCAATTGCCGTCTACTACGCATTTAAGCAGTCTGACTCTGACGCCGACGGCAAAGCCTCAACCGGCTGGGAGACTTTATTGGACGGCATGATACGCGCCGGCTGGGAGATCACCGCGACCTGGCCGATGCGAAGCGAAAGGGGAAGCCGGATGCTGAGCATTGGTACCAATGCGCTAGCTTCCTCGATCGTCCTCGCGCTACGGCCCCGTTCTGAGAACGCTCCGGCCACCGATCGCCGCGGCTTTCTTTCGGCTCTCAAGGCTGAGCTCCCTGACGCCCTGCGGAAGCTCGAACAGGGCCACATCGCGCCGGTGGATCTTCCCCAGGCGGCGATCGGCCCGGGTATGGCCGTCTTCTCCCGTTACGGCGGAGTGATCGAGGCGGACGGTTCCCAGATGACCGTGCGGTCGGCGTTGGCGCGAATCAACGAGATCCTCGATGAGGTACTGGACGAGCAAGAGGGTGACTTCGATTCGACCACCCGGTTTGCAATCGCCTGGTACCGCCAGCATGGGTACAGCACCGGCAAGTTCGGGGATGCCAACAACCTCGCGAACGCCCGCAACACTTCGGTTGATTCGATGGCCAAGAGCGGCATCCTCACCAGTGCTGGTGGCAACGTGAAGCTATTCGCCCCAGCTGATTTACCAGAGAATTACGACCCAACCGCCGACGACATGATCTCCGCTTGGGAGGTACTTGGCCACATGATCCGGGTGCTGGACGAGGATGGTCTAGGCGCTGCCGCCAAACTGCTGGAAGCAGCAACTTCAAGGCCGGAGGACCCGGTGGAACAGGAATCGATTAAGGAGCTTGCCTTCCTGCTCTTCTCACTCGCCGAGAAGAACGGCCGAGCTGGTGATGCCTTGGACTTCAACAAGCTGGCCACTTCCTGGCCCGACATCCTCGAAGCCGACCCAACCGAAGGTCAGGAAACTCAGCCCTCGCTCGACTTCGACACTGACTGATGGATCAGCAAACCGAAATGAAAAGGAAGGCTTGAGTTGGCGAAGTCGGATTCCAACCGTGATCGGATCGGCAAGATGTTCGAGATCCTGGCCCCAGCGCTCGAAAAGTTCATCGCGGATGCGGTTGAGCCGGAGCTTGAGGACGGGATTACCTGGGAGAAGTTGCTTGCGCTAAAGGACGCAAACAAGGGCAAGGCCGGTGGGGAGTACGAGAAGATTGATCCTCAGGTTCAGCTTCGCTTCTTGACCGAGAACGTCCCTCACAACATCAGGCCTGGCTGGTATCCATTCGACGATCGGCTCAGCCCGACCCAGCGATCCTTCGCCAGCGAGCTTCGGGATGCACGCAACGCCTGGGCGCACAACAAGTCCTTCAGTGATGATGACGCCTACCGTACCTTGGATACTGCCGAACGGTTCTTGCGAGGGATCGGGTCGGCCGATACTGCCGATGAGATCCGTCGTCTTCGGCTTGAGGTTCGGCGTGTGGCTTCTGACAAAGATGACCGCCGGGTGCTCAAGGACAGTGCGACGCTACCGACTTCTGAGGGCCTGAAGCCCTGGCGGGAGGTTCTTCAGCCGCATGACGATGTGGCGAGCGGGAACTTTCGAGCCGCCGAGTTCGCAGCGGACCTTTACAAGGTTTCAACCACTGATCCGGAAGCTGGCAAGGATTATTCCGATCCGATCGAGTTCTTTTCCCGGACCTTCCTCACTGAAGGTTTGCAAGATCTGATCACCCGCAGTGTGAAGCGACTTTCGGGCGATGAGAACGCCGCCCCAGTTGTGAATCTGCAGACCAACTTCGGTGGCGGCAAGACCCACTCTATGCTCGCGCTTTGGCACCTTGCTGCCGGGTTGCCGGTCACTGATTTCGTGCAGGAAGTCCAAGAGCTATTGGAATCGGCTGGATACGAGGGCATCCCTACGGACATAAAGAGGGTGGCGCTGGTCGGCAACCACCTTTCCACCTCCGGTTCGACCAAGTCTGATGGCATCAAGGTGAACACGATCTGGGGAGAGCTGGCCTGGCAACTCGGCGGGGCAGATGGTTTCGCCATTGTGGCTGACTCGGATCGCGACCGGACTCCACCCGGAGAGGCACTCCACCGTCTGCTCGCCGAATACTCCCCGGCGCTGATCCTGGTTGACGAATGGGTTGCTTACGCTCGTACCCTGGTTGGACGAGACGATCTCGCCGCAGGCACCTTCGACGATCAATTCACCTTTGCGCAGTCCCTGACCGAGGTCGTGAAGGCGACCCCGGGAGCGATGCTGGCAATTTCGATTCCCGCCTCCGAGAGTGGCGAGGACGGCGACAAGGTCGCTGCCGGCAACGCTGAAGAGGTTGGAGGGTCCAATGGACTGGAGGCCCTCAGCCGCCTGCAGAATGTAGTTCGACGGGTCGCAGATCAGTGGCGACCGGCATCCCCTGATGAGTCGTACCACATCGTCAGGCAACGGCTATTCCAACCGGCTGACGCCGAGGCCCTGGCGTCGATCTCGGCCACCGCCGAGAGCTTTGGCGACCTTTATATGAAGCACTCGGGCGAGTTTCCTTCCGAGTCACGCAAGCCTGAGTACCGGGATCGGATCAAACAGACTTACCCGATTCACCCTGAACTGTTCGACCGGCTTTACGAGGACTGGTCGAGCCTGGAGCGTTTCCAGCGTACGCGAGGTGTGCTGCGGCTGATGAATACGGTGATCCACGCGCTCTGGGAGGGCGGAGATTCTTCGCCGCTGATCATGCCGGCCTCAGTGCCGCTAGCGACCTCGGACGTGAATGCGGAGTTGACCCAGTACCTGCCGGACTCCTGGAAGGCCGTCATCGATGCTGACGTTGATGGCCCCAACTCGGAGCCGACCCGGATCGACAACGAGAAGCGCCTGTTCGGAGCGAGGTTCGTGACCAAGCGTTTGGCCAGGGCGGTGTTCATGGGTGCGGCGCCAACGATCCATTCGGCCCAGAAAGGCATCACCGCGCAAAGGGTCTTCCTGGCCACTGCGACCCCCGGCGACACGATCGGGAACTTCCACTCGGCCCTAAACCAACTTTCGGACCGGACCACGTACTTCTACAGTGGCTCGAACCGCTACTGGTACGACCTCCAGGCGAATATCACCCGAACGGCCAAGGACAACGCCGATCGGGTCCACAAGGAGGACGTCTGGGCGGAGATCGCTCGGCGTTTGGAGAGTCAGAGCAAGAGCCGTGGGGCTTTCTCCGGGGTGCATGTCTGCCCCGAGGAAAGCAGCGACATCGCCGACACCGAGGATGCCCGGCTGGTCATTCTGCATCCCAAACTGAGCCATAAAAGGGATGGCAAGAGCAGTTCGGCGATGGATTTTGCGCTCAAGGCCACCGAGAACCGTGGCGGTGCGAGCCGCGCCAACCGGAACATGCTGGTCTTTCTCGCGCCTGACGAGACCCGTTTGGAGGAACTGGATGCTGCAGTGCGCCTCTATCTTGGCTGGAAGGAAGTCCTTGATCGCCAAGCCGACCTCAACCTGAACGTCGAACAGATCAAGCAGGCAAACGAGAAGGTCGCGGCCGAAAGCGGCAAGGCCGAGTCCCGGCTTCTTCAGACCTACCAGTGGGCACTGGTGCCAGAAGGGCAGCCAATCAGCCTAAGGGCACTACGGGTCGAAGGACAGGCTCCTTCCCTGGCTGAAAGGGCCACAAAGCGCCTCGAGAACGAGGCGGAGCTGGCAACCCAGCATGCCGGCTCAAACATTGGAATGCAGTTGAACGGCCAGGCCAAGTCACTGTGGGAAAGCGGCCATGTCTCAGTGGGGGATCTGTGGCGTACTTACGCCCAATACCCGTACATGCCTCGGTTGGTCGATTCGTCGGTACTGAGAAAGGGCCTCGAGGTCGCTCCCCCGATTTGGACCCAAGACGGTTACGCCCTCGCCACCGGCTACGACGAAGAAGCCGGTCGGTACCAGGGTCTGGTGGTGCCCACCGATACGCAATGGGGGCAGACCGCCGTTTCCGAACAGGATCTGATCGTCAAGCCCGAAGTCGCGTTGGCGCAGCGGGAAGCAGAGGAGGCTGCTGTCAGTTCAGGTGACGGTCCGGAATCAGGACAGGCTCAAGACGACGGCAGCGGCACCGGCGGAGGTACAGACGGTAGAGGACTAACCGTTACCGGCCCCGACCCGAGTCCTACAGCGCCACCGAAACCGCTGAAGACACGCTTCTTTGGCAGCAAGCAGCTTGCCGCCGATCGTTACGCGCTCGACTTCAAGCAGCTCACTGACGAGGTACTGGCCCATCTAGGAGCTAGCCCCGGCAGCGCTGTGAAAGTCACCATCGAGATCGAGGCCACGGCCGAAGACGGCTTCGACGACGGAACTGTCCGAACGGTCTCAGAGAACGCTTCAACACTCAAGTTCAACGAGTCCTCGTTCGAGGACTGATAAGGCGCTGGAAGCTCCCCGTGTCTGAGATAAGGCCAGAGAAAACTCGGCAGGCGTTCAAAGCGATTGAAACCGAGTCGGTCCCCGTAAGAAAGGGAAGACTCTTCGAGTCGTTAGCTAGTTCGATGCTTGAAGCGATTGAGGGAGTTGACGTGCCACTCCGTAACCAGATCACTGCCACCGGCGACGAAGAGATTGATCTCCTGGCAAAGAACACCGGCGACAAGCTGCCAGGGTTCGCACAAGACATCCTCGTGAGCTGTAAGGCTGAGAAGGATCCAGTATCCGCGAAGGACATTCGACTCTTTGCGGACAGTATGCGTGAGCGACAGATCCACTTCGGACTCCTTTTTTCGTTACACGGAGCCACAGGAGGTGGAGGCAACAGTCACGGTGCTGCCAGAATCCAAATAGAAGCAGTCAAAGGGCAGCGAATACTGGTGCTCACCAGGCCCGAACTCGAACTCATAGCTTCGGGTGAACATTTCGCTCTCGTTTTGGAAGGCAAACGGGATCTCTCTGTGGCCTCCCACAAAGCGGTTGTCTTCGATGCCCAAACCATGAAGGAGCTTGATCCATCTCGGGGTCGAGGGTCACGAGGTCTGTCGTTCGAATCTCTGCGCGAGGCCGAAATACGGATGCGGAAAGACCGCTTTGCCGAAGTATCTCGGGATCTTCACGACCCCACGGGAGACATTCACGAACGAGTCACCCGGGCGAGACAAGCGTTCAACGAAATCGACATCGCCGAGGCCAACCACGATCCGGATGCGGACTGGTTCATGAGTGGGGTTTACGGAACGCTGCTGGAAGCTGCCCGCTCATTGGTCGCCGTCCTCCAGGAGGGAGAGCAAGATCCGGAGTTCCTACGCAGACTGGAATTCGATGTCGCTGTATCGACGCCCGGGTCCGCCAACGCGCATTGCGGCACGAGACTCTGGCAGCTTCTGGTGTCTTACTACTTTGGTGAGGTTGAAACGCCGTCCGAAATATCTCGGGAGAGGGCGGTGCATTGTCTCCTCTACCTGCTCATCGAAGAGATGAACGCGATCATGGATATCGAGCCTCCGTATGACGACTGGCCAGATCCAAGCTAAGGATCACCTATCGCTTGCCAGCGTCCAGAAGGAAGCTGAGGCGTGGGTCCTAAGCGAGTTGCGAAAGAGGCCCGGATACGGCACGCTGAAGGAAAGGCGAGTGGATATCGGCCTGGGTCACTGCCAGCCGGATGGCGTCACGGACAATGGCATGACGATGGTCGAGATCTACGCCAGAGTTGGGAGGCTTACTGGCTCCCAACCAAAGAAAATAGCCACCGACATCCTCAAGTTCGCGACGCTCAAGCGGCAGAAGGGTCGTTCGAACGTCAGATGCGAGATCTACTTCGTTGATGCGGACGCGAAGGACTCAGTTACCGGATGGAAAAAGGAAGCCGCCAATCAGTTTGGTGTAAAGCTCAACGTGATTGAAATCCCAGGCAACCTACGCAAGAAGCTCCTAAAGGCCCAACTGGATCAGGCCGAGGGCATGAGGGGACAGTCAACTGGGTCGAATGGATAACCAACGTCTCGAAAAGTGGCAGGCCGTGCTGGAAGAGCGAGTCAAGCCGGAAATATTGACGCTGGTGCTTCATAGTCAAGTGTTCTGGCGTGTCAGAGAAATTGCCCAGTCGAATCCGGATCTTCCTCATTCATATTTCATCGGATTCATTCAGGAGACTTACGCGAACAGCCAGGCGGTGGGGGTGCGTCGATTGGTTGATCCGGGCCGGCAGCCAGTTAGCCTCCTGCGGCTGCTCAGCGAGATTGAATCGATGTGCGAGCAATTCACCGAGGCTTGGTTTATCGAGCTTTGGTCTCCGGACGGCGAGTTGGCCGAGAGACAAGCACGCTCGTCTTTCCGGGAACATTTCAGAGGAAGCACAGACGATCACCTGGACCCTCAGGTGGTCGAGAACGACAAGAACTCCCTGAGTGCTTCGGTCGAACCGGTGCGCGCTCACGTTGATACATCGCTTGCCCATATGGACAAGTCCCCATCTGAAATCCCGACGTTCGCTGATTTACACACGGCGATCGACGCGATCGTCCATGTATTCAAGAAGTATTACCTGCTCCTCACGGCCGCCACCATTCTTCTTGACAAGATCCCGCTCGATCACAATTGGGAGACCATCTTCACCATGCCCTGGATGGAAGATCCCGGCGCGAGGTGGAAGAGAGAACAAGGGATCAAACGCCAGCTTGACGATCTCGACGGTTAGTCCAGCGGGCGGCAGTGTGCTCGTTCCTACAGAGTTGATTGCATCCTGACCGTGGCGCACCGTAAGACGCTCACCCAGGCTCAGCTCGACGTGTTGGAATGGATCAGCGACGGGTGCCCGGACGGCGTCATGGACGGCTACGACCATCGGATCAGTGCTGCGGCGCTCCGAAAGCGGGGCTTCGTAGAAACGAAGGGGAGGGGTCCCAGCTGGACGGCCGAAGTCACGGCTGACGGCCGCGATTACCTAGAACGCTCCAAGGAGCCGGGAGCGCCATTGCCGCGCCAACCGAACGTCTCGGTTACCGAACAACTGGTCTCCGACGTGGAGAAAGCTGGCGGAACCTTGCTCAGGGAGATCGAGCGAGGACCCGGCTCGATCAATTACTTTCAGCGTGCCGCCGCGGCTGAAAGGTGCGGGAAGGTTCCAGAGGGCAAACGCCTGAAGGTTCGGGCCAACCAAGATAATCAGTGGGAGATCAGGCTGGTCGATGCTCCGGAGTCGCCGGAGCTTGAGCTCAAACCGGTTTCGGTACCTACAAAGGTCTCGCGGTACCACCCCGTGGTTCGCCGGTTCCGCGACCAGTTGGACCGTCACGAGGTGTCGAAAGCCCAGCTGAAGAGGACGCTTCTGGTGCTTCAAGGCTTCGTGGTCGCGGCAGAGGCTCAGGGGTTCAAGGTCGAGAATGTCGACACCGGCATAGGGCAGCGGGGGTACATGCTCTGGACTGGTCCACGAGACGGGCACATCAAGGTCACAGTAAGAGGTCATGAGGAGCCGATCCGTGTCAGCGAGCTGGTGGAACTCCCCCGGTTCCTCGGACACGGTTTCTCTTTCAGGGTGAAGCTATCGCT
>JBIQLL010000044.1:0-18260 GCA_044464425.1 Solirubrobacterales bacterium
ACCGCGAGGTATCGCCCATCCGCCGTCCGGTAGAAGGAGTAGCGGGGCGATCCGCCGTTCATCAGCTCACCGGCCGGTTCCGGGTCGTGACCGCTCACCTCCCGGATCCCCAGCGCCCAGTACTGCAGCGGGAAGAGGTTGTCGGCCATCGAGACATCCAGCCGGCAGCCGGCTCCGGTCTGCTCGCGGGAGCGCAGCGCCAGGAGGATGTTGATGGCGGCCGGATAGGCCCCGGCCGCGAGATCGGCGATCGGGGTCGCCGGGAATCCCGGCTGCGAGCGTGGCCCCGCGACCAGCGAAGCCATGCCGGTTCTGGCCATGTAGCTGATGTCGTGCCCGGCCAGTTGCGTGTCCTTCCCCTGCTGTCCGTAGCCGGTCAACGAGCAGTAAACGATCCGCGGGTGGCGCTCGCTGACCGTCTCGTAGCCGAAGCCGAGCCGCTCCATCACACCCGGCCGGAACTGCTCGACCAGCACGTCGGCGGCGGCGATCAGCGACCACAGCCTGGCCTTGCCGGCATCTGTCTTGAGGTCGATCTCAACCGAGCCCTTGCCTCGGTTGAGCATCGTGAAGTAGGCGCTGTCGCCACCTTCGGGCGCCGGTCCGAGCCGGCGCATGTCTTCCCCCCCGGGCCGCTCCACCTTGACCACCTCCGCCCCGGCCTCGGCCAGGATGAGGGTCGCCGCCGGGCCCGGCAAGAGGGTGCTGAGATCGAGCACCCTGACCCCGTCGAGCGGAGGGGCCGTCCGATTCAAAGCCGTTCCTCGACTGACTCGATCACCGCCGAGCAGGCGGTGATCACCTCGGTGCCGGTCCGATCGGCCAGCTCCCGACGGGCCTCGAGTGCCCGGAAGTTGGTGCAGGGGACGATCAGCGCCTCGCTGCCCGGCGCCACCGCGTCGGATGCCTCCCGCACGATCTCGGAAGGCTCGACCCGCCCGTTGTCGAGGTTGTTGGCGTTGCCGAGCCCGGTCAGAGCCAGCACCTCGAACCCGTCCTCGCGAAGGCCCTTGGCGATCACCTCGTTCAGATCATCGCGGTACGGGGTGAAGACGGAGACCTTGGCCAGGCCTCGGGCCCGCAGGGCCCGAGCGATAGAGTCCACGATGCCGATCACCGGCGCCCCGGCCAGCTCGGAGAGCCGGGCCCGCAACTCCCGATCGGCCTCGGCGCCACGCAAGGCGCCGGCCGAGGTACAGCCGAAGACGACCAGGTCCGGCTGGAGCGTGCCGAGGTCGCGGGCCGCCGGCTCGGCCGTCTCGTCGAGCATGCGTAACTCGGCTTCCGGCGTGACCGGGTCCGGCAGGAACATGCGGGCGGCGTGGATGCTCGCCCGGTCTCCCAGCTCGCGGACGAAGTCCGGCTCCATCACCGTGTTCGAAGAAGGCAGCAGCAGACCGAGTCGGCGCATTTAGATCACCTCCGAGCCGAGAGCATCGCGAACCACGTCCGCCGCCCCCGGGTTGTCGAGCCCGGAGATGTCGCCCGCGTCCTCGCCGAGCGCGACCGCACGGATCACCCGCCGAGCGATCTTCTGCGAGCGCGTTCGCGGCAGATCGCCGACCAGGATCGTACGTTCGGGCTTGAAGCTGGAGCCGAGCGCCGACGCGACCTCGGCCCGGGCCCGTCCGGCCAAGTCCGGCGAGGTGGGGTCTTCCGGCACGACGAAGGCCCAGATCGCCTCCCCCTTCACCGGATGCGGCATGCCAATCACGGCGGCGGCTTCGACCCCGTCCTGGGTCAGCAGCACCGCCTCGATCTCGGCCGGGCCGATGCGCTTGCCGGCGATGTTGATCGTGTCGTCGGAGCGGCCGTGCAGGAACCAGAGGCCATCCTCGTCGAAGCTGGCCCAGTCGCCGTGGGTCCAGGTTCCGGGATGCCGCGACCAGTACGCCTCGAGGTAGCGGTCCTCGTCGCGCCACAGGCCGCGGGTCATGCCGGGCCAGGCGTTGAGGCAGGAGAGCTCTCCGACCTCGCCCGCGCCGAGCCGGTTGCCGTCCCCGTCGAGCACCTGGACGTCGAGCCCCAGGGCCGGCATGCCGACCGTGCAGGGCTTGAGCGGGGTGATCGGGGTCGGACCGAGCAAAGCAGCTCCGACCTCGGTGCCCCCGGAGATGTTGACGATCGGCACGCGACCGCCGCCGACCTCTTCGAGCAGCCAACGCCAGGAACTATCGTCGAGCGGCTCCCCGGTCGAGCCGATCGCCCTGAGTTCCGGCAGCGACGGCACCTCCCCGGCCCGGTCGCCCAGGCTGCGGGCCAAGGTCGGCGAGACCCCCAGATGGGTGACACCGTGGCGCTCGCAGGCCGACCACACCCGGTCCGGTGGATCGACCGGCAAGCCCTCCATCAGGACCACTGCCGCCCCGTTGATCAGGGAGGCGAGGATCGACCAGGTGCCCATGATCCAGCCGATGTCCGTCACCCAGAGATGCCGGTCCCCCGGCCGCATGTCGAAGTTGTAAGCGCCCTCGGCCGCGATCTTCAGCCCGGCTCCGGCATGGGAGAGCAGCGCCCCCTTGGGACGGGCGGTGGTGCCGCTGGTGTAGCCGAGGAGGAAGGGTGTGTCGCTCTCAACCGGCAGCGGCGCGAACCGTCCGGTGGCCCGGGCCAGGTCGGCCAGCTCGATCACCTCCACCCCGGCCAGCCCCGAGGTTGCCTCCTGGGCCAGCGACAGCAGGTCGATGTGGCGTCCGCCGCGAGTGGTCCTGGACGGGGCGATCAGGTGGCTCGCACCGGCGTCCGAGATCCGGGACCGCACGGCACCGGTGGCGAAGCCGGAGAACAGGGGCACGACGATGGCCCCGAGCGCCGCCGTGGCCAGATAGGCGATCACGGTGTCGACGCTCATCGGTGCCAGCAGGCCGACCCGGTCGCCCGGCCCGACCCCGCGCGCCGCGAGCGCCTCCTGGGTGCCGCCGACTCGGGCGGCCAGCTCGCCGAAGCTGAGCTCGAGCGGCTCGCCGTCCTCGACCAGGCCGACGCAGGCCAGGTCGTCGGGACGGTCCCCCGCATGGCGCAGCGCCGCCAGCGCGACGTTGGTCCGACCGCCGACGAACCAGCGGGTCCACTCGACTCCGGCGGTACCGTCCATCGCGCGCTCGTACGGCTCCGGGAAGGGGAAGCCGAGGTGCTCGGCGACGGTGGACCAGAACCACTCCGGCTCCGCGACCGACTTGGCGTGGAGCTGCATGTAGGTCCCGGTGCCGGTGATCGCCATCAGCTCCTCGATCCGGGTCGCGCCGGTCACCTCCGGACGCCATGCCACGTCGGGACTCACGAGCGGCCCGCTGTCCGGGAGGCAGCCGCCTCGCCCGCGATCCGCCCGAAGACCAGGGAGAGCGAAAGGCCGCCGGCGTAGCGCTCGTTGTAGACGCCGCCGCCGTCTCCGCCGGCCGCGAACAGCCCCGGAATCGCACGGCTGGACCGGTCCAGCACCCGGGCCGAAGCGTCGATCCGCAGCCCGCCCTCGGTGAAAGTCACCCCCGGGACCACCGGGACCGCCACGAAAGGCGCCCGGTCGATGGGCTCGCGGTGGCGAGCCCGGGGCACGGTGAGCCGCTCGGGATGCGTGCCGACCAGCTCGTTGTACTCGGTGAGCGTGGCCACCGTCCGCCAGCCGTTGCCGCCGGCTCCGTCGATCGCCTCGGCCAGGCCCTCCAGGGTCTCGGCCTCGAGCACTCTGCCGCCGCTTCGCCTGACCTCGCCATGCCGGTCGACCTCGGGAAAGCCGGCCGCCGCCGGCTCGGTCACCCGGGGCATGAGCCCCGCGTCGAGGACGATGAAGCCGAGCGCCTCCGGCTGCCGGGCGAGGGCCTGCGCGTTCAGCTCGTCGGCTTCGGTCTCGTCGATGAAGCGCTCGCCGTGACGGTTCACCAACAGGCAGTGGATGCTGTAGTACTGCGAGAGCGCGATGAAGCCCTCCGGCCCGATCCGGGCCGGCGGGGCCGGCAAGAGATGGCCGTAAAAGGCATGCAGCCCCGGGCTGGCGGCCGCCCCGGCCCGCAGTCCGGCCTCGATACCGTCACCGGTCGACATCGGGTTGCAGCGCCGCACCAGGCGGTCAGCCTGCGGGGTCACGTAGCGCGCCAACATCTCGCCGCCGGCCGGGAAGCCGCCCGTGGCGAGAACGACGTCGGTGGCCTCCCACTCCCGGAATCCGGCGGTGGAGCGACTGCGCAGCCCGCGAACCGCGCCGTCGTCACCGAGCCTGATCGAGTCCATCGCCTGGCCAGTGTGGACCGTCACTCCCGCCTGGCGGGCCCGGTCCAGCATGGTCTCGACGAAAGTGGCCATGTCCGGCTGAATGCGGCGCCCGCGGCCGGTGCCGAAGATGCCTTCCAGCGGCGGGGTCATCTCGACGCCCTGCTCGAGCAGCCACTCGACCGACTCCTCGAAGCGCTCGATCAGCACTCGGTTCAGCTCGGGGTCGCCAAGCGGGTTGCGCTCGCGCAGCCGCTCGAGGCTCGGCTCGTTCCAGACCAAGCCCCCGGAGAGGGCGGCCGAGCCGCCCACCTGCTCGCCCTTCTCCAGCAGCAGCACCTCGGCCCCGCGTTCCGCGGCGGTGATCGCCGCTGCGAGGCCGGCCATGCCGCCGCCGGCCACGACGACGTCGGCGCCCACGCTCAGAACTCCGTCGGGCGTCGTTCGAACACGGCGCGGTTCCACTCGCTGACGCTGTCGCGCCACTCCTGCCAGCCGGTCACCTCGGCGTAACGCGGCTCCGAGAACGGATCGGGCCGGTCGAGCCCGTAGGCAGCCAGGTACCGCTGCGGGTTCTCACGATCACGAAACCGGGTCGCGGTGAGGAATCCAGGCACCGTGAGCAGCTCGGGCACATGCTTCTCGTCATACCAGCGGTTCCATCCGTCGGCATCGGCGTCGGCGGCCAGCTCGGCCTCGACCACGTAGATGAACTTCGGATCGCCTTTTAGCAGGGACATGGTCACTCCTTCTCGGTTCGCGGCTGGCCGGCCCTCGGGGGCCCGCCACCCGGTTTGTCTGCGGTGATTCCGGAGAGCCAGCGGAACCGGCTGCTGAGGCTGGCCAGGCCGCCTGGCAGGAAGAGCACGAGCAGGATGTAGATCACGCCCAGCACCAGCGGCTGGGAGGTGAGCATGCGATGCAGCACATCCGGCAGTCCCTGGATCCACGAAGCCCGGTCGAGCTGATCCAGCAGCGGTCCCGAGGCGACCACGAAGATCGCGCCGAGAACCGGCCCGAGGAACGTTCCGGGCCCGCCGATCACGACGATCAACAGGACCTGCACCATGATCGCCAGCCCGAGCTGGTCGGGGCTCGCGACCTGTTGGGTCACTGCGTTGAGCACCCCGGCGAAGCCGGCGATGCCGCCCGCAAGCGTGAACGCGATCAGCTGTTGGGTGCGCACGCTCAGACCGAGCGACTCCGCCCGGACCGGGTTCTCACGGATGCCCTCCCAGTTGCGTCCCATCGGCGAGCGGCGCAGCAGGCCGACCACCACGATCACCCCGAGCAGGGCGAGCAGGGTCACCCAGTACACGGTGTCGGGCTCGGTATTGACGTTGAGCCAGTCAGGCAACCCGGATAGGTAAATGCCGTTCTCCCCGCCGGTCAGGCCGAACACGTTCCTGGTCGCGGCGGTGTAGAGCGCCTGCGAGATCGCGACGGTGACGATCGCGAAGTAGATGCCCGGCACTCGCAGGGTCGCCGCGCCGACCAGGAAGGCCAGGACGAAGGAGACCAGCACGGCGAGCAGCAAGCCGGACCAAACGCTCGACCCGTCTTGCAGCATGTTGGCGACCACGTAGCCGCCGATGCCGAAGAACATCGCGTGCCCGAGCGAGAACAGGCCGAGCTGACCGAGCAGCAGGTTGTACGAGAGCCCGAAGATCGCGAAGACGCAGATGCTGGCCGCGACCAGGATCCAGTACGACGAGTTGAGGATGTACGGCATGTAGAACGCGATCGCCAGCGCGATGACCGCCAGCGTGATCTTGCCTCCCGGGATCCGGGAGAGGATGGGCGAGCTCATACGCGCACCTCCGATCGACCGAACAGCCCCTGCGGACGGATCAGCAGGACCAGGGCCAGCAAGCCGAGCACGACGAAGCTCTGGCCCGGCAGCCAGTAGTAGGAGATGAAGGAGGTCAGCAGCCCGACCAGGATGGCGCCCAAGGCCGAGCCCGCGTAGGAGCCCAGTCCCCCGACCACGACGATGCCGAAGGCGAGGATCAGATGCTCGTCACCGAGGGTGGGCGAGGCGCCGTTGTAGTAGTAGAGCGCCGCTGCGCCGGCCAGGCCGGCCATCGCCGATCCGACCACGAAGATCAGCGTGAAAGCCCTGAAGACATTGATCCCCAGCGCCTGAACCATCTCCGGATCCTGCACCCCGGCCCGCACGATCAAGCCGACCCGGGTCCGGGAAAGGACCAGGTGGATGGCCATGAAGACCGCCAGCCCGAGGCCGATCAGGAGCAGCCGGTAGACCTCGATGTAGCCGCCGAACAGCCCGACCGTCTCCTTGAGGAAACCGAGGTCGCCGATCGAGCGCAGGTCGGGCCCGACGATGATCTCGATGACCTCGGTGACGATCAAGCTGACCCCGAGCGTCAGCAGCACCTGCCGCAGGTGCGAGGTGCGTTCGGCCTCGCGGTAATAGCGCCGCAGGAAGAGCCGCTCAACCGCCAGGCCGAGCAGGCCCACGGTGACCGTGGCGACCAGGAAGCCGAGCAGGATGTTCGACTTGCCGAAGGTCTCGACGGCGACGTAGGCACCGGCCAGGAAGAAGGCTCCCTGGGCGAAGTTGACCACGTTGAGCAGCCCGAGGATCATGGTCAGACCCGAGGACAGCAGAAACAGGATCGCCGCCATCGCGAGCCCGTTGATGAACAAGGTGGAACCGGTCGAGATGTCCATGTCAGGCCTCCGTCTCCGGCGCTTGGCCGGTGGAGATTGTCAGGAAGCGCTCGACGACATCGTCGCCGTCGTCGAGCTCGCGAACGTCGCCGCTCGCCACGCTCACACCGTCATCGATGATCACGAAGTCGTCTCCGATCTTTCTCGCCGCGGCGAGGTTCTGCTCCACGAGGAGGATGGTCGTCTCGGCCGTCAGCTGGCGGAGGGCGGCGAACAGCTCCTCCACGACCAGCGGCGCGAGACCTTTGCTCGGTTCGTCCAGGATCAGCAGCCGCGGGTCCTGGACCAGAGACCTGGCCACGGTCAGCATCTGCTGTTGGCCGCCGGAGAGTTGCCCGGCCTTCTGCTCCATGCGGTCGGTGAGGATCGGGAAGAGGGCGAGCACCTTCTGCCAATCGTCGCGATCGGGGTTGGCCAGAGTCAGGTTCTCGGCGACAGTCAGCGAGCCGAAGATGCCGCGATCCTCGGGCACGTAGGCGATACCGCGCTTGATCAGGTCGTAGGTCGGCAGGTCGGCGATCGGCTCGCCCTCGAACTTGATCTCGCCGGTGGTGCGTTTCAGCAGCCCCACGATGGTGCGCAGGGTCGAGGTCTTGCCGGCGCCGTTGCGTCCCAGGACGACGGTGGTCCGCCCGGCGACGACGGTCAGGTTTATGTCGGTGAGGACCGTGAAGCTGCCGATGTCGGCACCGACGGATCGCAGCTCTAGCAGTGGCTCAGACAAGGTCCATCTCCTCTCCCAGGTAGGCGCTGCGGACCGCCGGGTCGGCGGAGACCTCCTCCGGTGTGCCGAAGGCGAGCAGCCGGCCGCGGTCGAGCACCGCGAGCCTTTGGCAGAGGCCGAAGATCACCGAGAGCTTGTGCTCGACGATCACGATCGTGGCGTCGCTGTGCTCGCGCACCCGCCGGATCGTGTCGATCACGCCACTGACCTCCCCGGCGGCCAGGCCGGCCGCCGGCTCGTCGAGCAGCATGACCCTGCCGCCCGAGGCCAGCAGCATGGCCACCTCCAGGGCGCGGGCCTGGCCGTGGCCGAGCGACGAGGCCGGCTGGTCGCGGTTGCCCCCCAGGCCGGTGGTCGAGAGCGCCATCTCGGTGGCCTCGGCCACGTGCTGGCGATCGCTTCGGCGATGACGCAGGTCGTAGTGGCGCTTCAGCGGCGCCGCCGCCGCCAGCTCGACATTGGTCGCCACGCTCAGCTCCGGGAAGACCGTGGTGATCTGGAAGCTGCGGGCCAGGCCCAGGCGGGACCGGCGGTGGACCGGCCACTTGGTTATGTCGGTCGAGCCGAGCTCGATCCGGCCCGAGTCCGGCTTGACCTGCCCGCTGATCATGTTCAGCAGGGTGCTCTTGCCAGCCCCGTTGGGCCCGATCAGGCCGATGATCTCGCCCGGACGGATCTCGAGGCTGACGCTTTGGACGGCCTGGATGCCCCCGAAGCCGACCGACACGTCGGTCAGCTTCAGGGGCGCGGCCTCGGTTGTGTGTTGAGCGGGCATGATCCGGCTCCGGCTGGTTGCTTACCTAGCCGTCGATCGGGTTCTCGACCGGGATCTCGCTGTCCTCGAGACTGAACTCCTTGATGCTCTTGGCGCTCAGGTCCGGGTTCAGGCCGGCCTCGTAGAACGTCTGGAGGAAGGTGTGATCCTCCGCCCGGTTTCGATACTTGCCCTTGACCGCTTCGCCCTCGATCTCCGAGAGCGCCTCGGCCAGCGCCTCCGGATCGGTGTCGCCACCGGTCTTCTCGAGCGCCTTCACAGCCATCATCCCGGCGACGCCGGCATCACCCGCGTAGATGTCGGGGGCGGTGCCGCCGGAGAGCTCGGAGAACTTCTTGACGAACTCGTCGTTGAGCGGGTTGTCCGGCAGCTCCGGATCGTAGATCGCGAAGTAGCGGATCTTGCGGGCGATCGGTCCCATCGCCTCCCGCACCGGCGCCTGCGGCAGCAGGGTGACGACCTCGCTGCTCTCGGCGATGCCGGCGTTGTTGATCGTCTGCCACAGCAGCGGACCGCTGGCGCTGGCGAAAGTGATCACCACCAGCAAATCGGGATCGGCGTTGCGGACCCGCTCGACCACCGAGGTGTAGTCCTTGCCTTCCAGCGGGGCGAAGAGCGGCTTCTGCAGGGCCTTTCCGCCTTGCTCGGTCAGCAGCTTGTCCCAGGCCTCGGCGGCAGACTGCCCGTAGGCGTAGTCGGGAGCGAGGATCATGTAGCTCTCGCCGGGTTCTATCTGGGCGACCGTGGCCCCCATCTGAGCCTCCTGGGTCGCGTTGCGCGACGTGCGGAACACCCACTTGCTGAACCCGGTCAACTCATCGCTGGAAGCGATCGGGAAGATGTTGGGAATGCCCGCGTCCGAGGTGATCGGCGCCGTCGCGACTGCCGAGGAGGAGGAGTCGAAGCCGAAGACGATGTCAGGCTTGTCCTGCTGGATCTGCTGGCGCGCCACCTGGGGCGAAGCACCCGGGTCGGAGCCGTCGTCGGCGACCACGAACTCGATCTTCTTGCCCTCAACCTCGTTGGTGCCCTCGGTGGCGACGTCGACGCCGGCCTCGACCCCGTACACCTTGTCCAGGCCGACCGCGGCCAGGGCACCGGTCTCATGGGTCTGGATTCCGAACACGATCTTGCCGTCGTCACCGCCCCCTGAGCCACCGTTGCTACCGCTGCCGCAACCGACTCCGGCGATCACCGCCGCAGCGAAGCAGCCGACCACCACCCCCGACCTCAACGATCGCCGAGAAAACTTCTTCAATACCCGTCCCATTGCACCTCTCCTCTCAATTCACCTAGAGAACCAAATTAGTCTGACAGTTCCACCAAACGATTGATACAGCCTACTCCTCTAATTGTCAGACTGTATCAGAATTACTGCATATTTTGTGACTATTGCGTCCTTTCCTCTATTTCAGGCAAAGTCTTTTCCGCAAAATCTTGAATTACCTGACAAATCTCTCGATAGTCGTCGAGTCGGGTCTCGAGAACCACGTGGGAGAGCCCGATGCGCTTGAGGCGCCGCAGCCGGCGAATCGCCGCTTCACGGTCCTCGGGCAACACCGTCGAGGTGCTGAAGCGGATCTCGCCGGGGTCGCGGCCGATCTCCTCGGCCCGCCTCGCGATCTCACGCATGCCTTCCTCCAAGGTCTCCTGATGAACCCCGACCGCATGCCAGCCGTCGCCGAGCCGAGCCGCCCGTCGCCAAGCCGGCGGCCCCATCCCGCCGATCAGGACCGGTGGCCCACCCGGCTGCAGCGGCCGCGGCTCGCACGTGATCTCGTCCAGCTCGTAGAACTCACCCTCGAAGGAGGTGGTGCCATCGCGCCAGAGGCGCCGCATCAGGTCGATCTGCTCGTCGAACCGCTTGCCGCGCCGGGGAAACGGGGCGTCCAGAGCCTCGAACTCCTCCTCCCACCAGCCGGCGCCCATGGCCAGGGTCAGCCTGCCTCCGGAGAGCACGTCGATCGTGGCGGCCACCTTCGCGGTCATCACCGGATGCCGCATCGGCATCACCATCACGCTCGTGCCGAGCGTGATCCGCTCGGTTGCGCCGGCCACCACGGCAAGCTCGGTCAACGCCTCGAAGAAACCGTCCTCCGGCTTGAACGGCATGTTCTTCGCGTACGGGTAGTCGCTGCGACTCGTGGTCGGCAGGACCACGTGGTCGGCCACCCAGACCGAGTCGAGGCCGGCGGCTTCCACGGCCCGCGCGACTGCGAGCACACCCTCGCGATTCGCGGAGGGACCCCACTGCGGGACGTGAAAGCCGACCTTCATCGGGTCGCGCTCGCCGCCGGCATGCCGACCATCTCGCGGTACTCGGCGTGGGTCGCGACCTGCCGGCCCAGCACCTCAGCCATCTGCTTGGCCGCCTCGAGGAACTGCAGGTTCGACTCAACCAAGTCGTTGCGATGCGGCCAGCGCCAGATCGTGTCCTCCATGCCGATCCGGACATGCAGTCCGAGCGCCGCCGCCACCGTGACCAGGTTCATCGAGGCCCGGCCGGCAGCGCAGACGAGAATCGTCGCCTCCGGGTCGACATCGTAGATCGCCGAGGCCATGCGGGTCAGCCCATCGACCATCTGGCGCGGGTTCTCCATCGGCGAGCATCCGGGCAGGGCCGGCAGGATCGCCCAGTAGGCGCCTGGCTCGACCAGGCCGGGCTTCAGCAGGTAGCGATCGGCGTTGGAGACGTCGGCGTCGGTGTAGCAGGCGATCAACACCTTGGCCCCGGACTCCTGGACCAGTCGCGCCTTCTCCATGATCACCGGGATCGGCTTGGCGAACAGGGCGTCGCCGACGTAGGTCGCGGTGGTGTTGACCGGGACGGCGTCGAGCACCTTCGCCTCGAGCGCGACCTTCATCTGCTCCCACTCGCCGTCCAGGGCGGTGACCAGGCAACCGTCGACGGCCAGGTCCGGGAACTCCTCGCGGAGCGGATCGATCACCTCTTTGAAGCGTCCGACGTCCAGGGTGTTGAACCCGGCGTCGTCACGCACGTGAATGTGAACCGTGCTCGCCCCGGCGGCCGCGCACTGGCGGGCTTGCTCGCGAATCTCGTCCGGGGTGATCGGCTGGTTGGGGTTGATGTCCCGGGTGAAGAAGGCGCCGGTGATCGCCGTCGAGATGATCATCCGGTCGGGCATGTCCCAAGGCGGTGAGAGCGGCGTGTCGTGGAAGGCGCTGCCCTCCGGGTTGACCACTTCGGGAAGCCCGTATGGCCTCCAGATCATGCGATGCCCTTCGCGCTCCAGGCCTTTGTTGACGCGATCCCAGTCGATGCTCATCTGATCACTCCTTCGTTCCGTTGGCGGAGCCGGCCAGGCTCCTGTATTCGTCGCCCACGTACTCGCCGCTGGTGATCCAGCGCAGGGTGGCGGGAGATTCGATCTCCTCGATCACGTGCGCCATCAAGCCCGGCAACACGGCGAGCAGCGCGAAGCCGACCGTCTGGTGAGCGGTGAAGCCGAGGTCCATTCCGAGGCAGGCCAGGCAACCGTCGATGTTGATCGGGATGTTCGTCTTGCCGGTGCGCCGTACGAACTCCGCGTGGATCGCCCGGTAGATCAGGGTCGCCTCGCCCTGGACCCCGAGTTCCTCGGCCTGCTCGAACAGCACCGTGGCGCGGAAGTCGCCGTCCCGGTGGATCGGGTGACCGAACCCCGGCACGCGCCTGCCTTCGGCGATCAGCTCGTCGATCACGCGCTCGGCCGCCTGCTCGTCGGTGAGGCCGCCCTCGGCCTTTATCGCCAAGGCGTGCTCGATCAGCTCGAAGGAATGCTCGGGCGAGAGCGTGTTCGCCCCGGCCGCGAGCAGACCGCCACCCACCGCCGGCACGAACTGCGGGTTGCCGGAGGCGATGTAACGGGCCGCGGTGACCGTCGCGGCGACAAAGCCGTGGTCGAGCAGGCTGGTCAAGATGGTGTCGGCCAGCTGTGACTCGGCCTCGCTCGGCAGGCGCCCGATCAGGGTGAGGAAGGTCGCGTCCGCGTAGGAAAGCTCCCTCATTATCTCCTCGTGGGAGAACCCCCGGATCACCACCCGACCCTGCTGGACGTCGCTTACCTCGGTCGTGAACTCAGCTGGCATGCTTCTCCTTCTGGTTGTCGCGGGCGTCATCGGTCGTCGCCGTCACGCCTTCTTTCCTGAGCTTGAATTTCTCGATCTTTCCGGTGGGCGTCAGCGGCAGCTCCGCCCGGAAGTCGACGAACCTGGGGATCGCGAAGGAAGACAGCTTGCCCCGGCACCACTCGCGCAATTCGTCCGCGGTCAGCTCGGCTCCCTCGTTGAGCACGACCGCGACCATCAGCTCCTCCTCGACCAGCTCCGAGGGCACGCCGAAGGCGGCGATCAGCTGGATGCTCGGGTGACCGAGCAGCACCTGCTCGACCTCGTAGGAGCTGATGAACTCGCCCATGCGCCGGACCACATCGCCGATCCGGTCCTCGAACCAGAGGTTGCCCCGCTCGTCGACTCGGCCTCGATCACCGGTGTGGAACCAGAGGTTGCGCCAGGCCGAGAGGGTCTTCTCCGGGTTGCGCCAGTAGCCGGAGAACATCGAGTTCGGCAGCTTCGGCCGGATCAGGATCTGGCCGGTCTCGCCCTGAGGCAGGGCCATGTCGTCCTCGTCGGCGATCCGGACCTCGTAGTCATCGAGGATCCTCCCCGCCGCGCCGACCGCCCGATCCGGTCCGTGGTTCCAGGCGACGATCGTGGCCTCGGTCGAGCCGTAGGCGTGAACCAGCTCGAGGCCGAAGCGACGCTCGAAGACCTCGTGCAGATCGGGTGGGATCGGGATGCCGAAGCCCAGCCGCAGCGAATTCTCGAGGTCGTCCGGCGCGGGGGGCCGCTTGGCCAGGAGAACCAGCATCGCCCCGACGAAGGAGAGCACGGTCGCCTGGTGCCGCTCGATCTCGGCCCAGAAGGTATCCGCCTTGAAACGGGGGGCCAGGGCGATCGATCCGCCCGAGGCGATCGCAACCCAGACACCGTACCCCTGGGCCATGTTGTGGTGCAGGGGCAGGCAGCAGTAGAGCGTGTCGGAGCGGTCGATGCCGAACAGGGAGGTCGGCTGGGAGCCGTTGGTCCAGTGATGGCCGTGACTGAGCAGCGCCCCCTTGGCAGGGCCGGTCGAGCCGGAGGTGTACATCACGGCCACCGGCTCGGAGAAGTCGCTCATCCTCAGCTGCCCGCGCTCGGAGTCGCGCTCGAGATCGTCCCAGGCCACCGTCTCGAACTCCTCGCACTCCCCCTCCCCGATCACCACCACCTTCTCCAGGTGAGAGAGCTGGCCGGCGATCTCCCGGATCTTGCCGAGACTGTCGGCGTCGGTGACCAGCACCCGGCAGCGCGCGTCGTTGAGGATGTGGGCGGTCCGCGGACCGCCGTTGGCGGGGTTCACCGGGACCTCGATCGCGCCCATGCATCCGAGGCCGAACCAGCAGGCGATGAACTCCCGCCGGTTCTCGAGCATGACCGCGACCGTGTCACCGGGACCAATGCCGAGGCGGGCAAAGGCATGCGCCATGCCGCGGGCCAGCTCGACCGCGCCGGCCCGGGTCAGGGTGCCGAGCTCGTCGTGGATGAAGGCCGCGTCCGGCTCCTGCTCCGCGTTGCGCAGCAGCATCGCGGGCAGGGTGCGCAGCTCGGTGCCCGGCGTCGACGCACTCATCGCAGGGCGCCGCTCCGATCGAGACGGTTGCGGAGGATCCAGAGTTCCTCTTCACTGGGCCCCGGGGTCACCGGCACATCGCCCTCGACCAGCACCTCGAACCCTGTCTGCTCGCGAACCTGTTCGAGGCTCGAGCCGGGGTGGATCGATCTCAGCCGGGCGCGATGCGACTCGGGGTGGAAGTCGAACACGCACAGCGGGGTGATGATCGAGCTGGGGCCGTTGTCGCCCAGCCCGAGCTCGGAGCGGAAGTCGGGGCTGCCGTCTCCCCATCCGAGCGCCGAGACGTAATCGCAGCGCTCCACCAGGACCCGAGGCTCATGCGAGGTGGTGACCAGGTGCCAGCACCCGTTCATCAGGGTCGCGTTGCAGGTCCCGATCCCTCCGGGTCCCCGAAACTTCAGCTTGTTGGGATCTTCCCCGACCCCGATCAGGTTCGAGTTGCCGTACTGATCGATCTGAATGCCGCCGGCGAAGAACACGCCATTCAGCCGCAGTCGCTGGGAGGAGAGCAGCTGATCGTGCGGGTAGTACGCCTCGGCCCACTGCATCGAGCGGACGTCGGTGATGTAGGCGAAATCCTCGATCACCGGCTCGTCGTGGAGATAGGCCTTGGTCAGGCCGATCATCACGTTCATGTTCGGTCCGTGGGTGAGGTGGGCGAGCAGCGCCCCGGCGCGCGGCACCGGCAGGTTGGCGCCGACCTCGATCCATTGGCCGTCCTCGAGGTCGTGGGCGATCGCGGTCGCCATCATCTCGAGCGGGGTGGCTTCGGTCAGGGTCTGATTCATGCTTCGAACTCCGAGAGTGAGAGGATCTGCTTGAACCCGACCCGTTCCAGGTAGTCGGGGTGGGTCTCCGGCTCGAGCACGTACCGAGCGAAGTACTCGTCGAGCCGCTGGCGGCTGCCGGTCTTGGCCCACTCGCCGGCGGCGTCGGCGTACTCCTTGATCGCGTCGGCGTCAGCCGGGTAGAAGCCGTCCGACCCGAAGGGATGGGCGCCGTAGGGAAGCCGCACGATGGCCGTGGCCCCCGGCACCGTGGTCGCCGCCGGGTTGGCCCGGATCGTCTGGTTGGACACCACCTGCTCCACCTGGACGACCGTCTTGTCCGCGGCGGCGTAGATCGCCCGGTCGCCGTAGCCGGTGCCGTGATGCTGAACGTTGCCGTAGGGATCGCTGTGCGCGGCATGCAGCAGCGCCACGTCGATCTCGATCGCCGGGACCGCGATCAGCAGCTCGTCGTTGACCGGGTCGCGGAACTCCCGCAGCGCCGGGTTCACCTCGGGATAGGAGGTGCCGACCCCAGCCCGCCACGGATTGAACGGAAGTCGCTGGGCGGCGGCGCGCAGCCCGGCGTAGAATTGGGCTTCGTCCAGCTCCCACATCTCGAGCTCCCCATCCTGGGCGGCCTTGCGGAAGGCCGGACCGATCGAGGCCAGCCCCTCTGCGCCGACGTAGGGCGAGATCAACTTCTTGACGCAGCCGGAGGCGATCAGCATGTCGACCTCCAGGCCGGAGGAGGCGGCTCCGACCACGGTCAGGTCACGAAGTTCGCGCCGGATGATCTGCCGCACCATCGCCATCGGGTGTCCGGCGTTGATGAATCCGCCGATCGCCACCGTCATGCCGGAGCGGACGAACCCGGCCGCCTCGCTCTCGGTGACGATCACCGGCCTGCGACCCGGCCGCTCGACCGCGGTCTCGACCGCCTGCTGGGAACTCACCTGCCCACCTCCCACTGCTCGTTGTGCTTGTCGCGATAATCGGCCCGGAACCAACGCGGGTGACCGTGGATGGTCTCGCCCCCGTCGATCAGGACGCTCTCGCCGGAGATGAATCCCGCCTCGTCGGAGGAGAGGAAGGCCACGAGGCCGGCGACGTCTTCGGGCTTGCCGAGGCGCCCGACCGGCGTCTCGGCGAGGATCACGTCGCGATGGGCCGGGTCGGCCAGCATCGGCGCCGTCATTCCGGTCTCGACGACCCCCGGCATCACGCAGTTGACCCGGATGCGATGCATGCCGAGCTCCGAGGCCATTCCTGTCGCGAGCATCCGCAGCGCCGCCTTGGTCGCGCAGTAGGCGGAGAGGTGGTCGGCGTGCTGGACCGCCCCGGAGGAGGCGTTGATGACGATCGAGCCTCCGCGTTCGCGGCCGGCCATGAACCGGGCCGCGACCTGGCAGACGTTGAAGGTGCCGTTGAGGTTGACGTCGACGTGACGGGCCCACTGTCGATCGGTCGCTTCGAGGAAGGTGCCGAACTGCCCGTAGCCGGCGTTGGCGAAGAGCACGTCGAGCCCGTCGAACCGCTCGACCGCGGCGTCGATGCCGGCCTCGACCTGGGCCCGGTCGGACTGGTCGACCCCGTAGGCCTCGACCTCCGCCCCGATCTCTTGGATCGCGGCCACGGTCTCGTCCAGCAGCTCGACCTTGCGATCGAAGACCGCGATGCGGCCTCCCTCGGTGGCCAGTCGCATGGCGGTGGCCGCGCCGATGTCCCCGCCCGCCCCGGTGACCAGGCAGACCTTTCCTTCAAAGCGATTCATCGAGCTGTGAAACCTCCGTCGAGATAGATGACCGACCCCGTCATGAACGCCGAGGCCGGACTTGCCAGGTAAACGGCCAGGGGGCCGATCTCCTTCGGCTCGCCCAACCGGCGCAGGGGGACCTGCTTGAGCAGCTTCTGCTTGCGGTCCGGGTCGGAGATGACCTCGGCCGGCATGTCGGTGGCGAAGTAGCCGGGCGCGATCGCGTTGACCCGAACCGAGTCGCGGGCCAGCTCCACCGCGAGAGCCCGGGTGAGGCTGGCGACGCCGCCCTTGCTGGCGCAGTAGGCGGACTGCCCGACCACCCCGGCGGCGGCCCCGATCGAGGAGAGGTTGATGATCGAGCCGGTGCCCTCCGCGGACGGGCGGTGCTGCCGCAGGAATGCCCTGCAGCAGCCGATCACCGAACCGAGGTTCGTGCCCAGCACGGATTGCCAGTCGGAAGGCTCCATCTCGGCGAGCAGCAGCTGCTTCTCGATGCCGGCGTTGTTGACCAGCACGTCCGGGGCGCCGACCCGCGCGGCGACATCGGCCATTACCCGGTCGATCGCGGCGCCGTCGTCGACGTCGAGCGCGAACGGCGTGGCCGAGCCGGTGCCACGGGCGGCGATCTCGTCGCAGAGTGGCTCGAGGCGCTCCAGGCCGCGACCGGTCACGGCGACATCGGCGCCGGCCTCGGCCAAGGCAAGGGCGATCTGACGACCGAGCCCCCGAGTGGCCCCCGTGACGACGGCGACCTTGCCGTCCAGGCTGAAGGCTTGCGAGAGGCTCATCCGATCCCCAGCGAGCGAGCGATGATCATGGTCTGGATCTCGGAGGTGCCGGCCCCGATCTCCATGAACTTGGCGTCGCGGTAATGCCGGGCGACGGGGTACTCCTCGGTGAATCCGTATCCGCCGAAGATTTGGACGCCGTCGCGGGTGGCGGATACGTAGGCCTCGGTGGCGTGCAGCTTGGCGATCGCGGCCAGGTCGCCGGCATCGCGCCGGCCCTGGTCGATCGCCGCGGCGGCCCGGGCGACGAGCAGGTCGGAGGCGTCCAGCTGGACCTTCATGTTGGCGATCCGGGCGGCGACCAGCTGAAAGCTCCCGATCGGCTTGCCGAAAGCGACGCGCTGCTGCGCGTGCTCGATGCAGAGATCGAGGATCTGACGGGTCGCGCCGACGCAGATGGCGGAGATCAGGGTGCGCTCCAAGGCGAGGCCTTCCCGCAATGCTTCCCAGCCGCCGTGAAGCGGCCCGAGCACGTCATCGAGCCCGACCTCGACCTCGTCGAGAAACACCTCGCAGAGGTCGATCGAGCGCAGGCCGATCTTCTCGAGCTTGCTGAGCCGGACTCCGGGGGCGCGCGGATCGATCATGACCAGTGAGATCCCCCGGCTCTCGGAGTTGCGTTCCCGGGTCCGAACCGCGGTGATGATCACGTCGGAGGCCGCGGCGCCGGTGATGAAGACCTTTTGCCCGTTGACGACCACGCGGTCGCCGTCGATCGCGCCGCGCGATCGTAGGGCGGCGGCGTCGGAGCCGGAGTCGGGCTCGGTCAGGGCGAAGGCGACCTTGGCCTCGCCCTTCGCGAGGGCCGGCAACCAGCGCCTTCGCTGGCGCTCGTCACCGAGTCGACCGATCGCGTCGGCGCCGAGCGTCCAAAGA
>JBIQLL010000045.1:0-15850 GCA_044464425.1 Solirubrobacterales bacterium
GCATGAAAGACGCTCAGAAGCTTAAGAAAGGTCAGTCGATTCGTTACGGATTGGTTGTCTCGATCGAGACCCAGGTAGAAACCTCGAACACCATCCACGACGAAGTACGCACCCAACTCAGAGTCCAAGCTCGTGATCAAGCTCGCGGGCGTATTGCCGGATAGGCTCTGTCGTACGCGGGTCAGGAGCCCTCGAATTTTTCGGGGCCTATCTCTTAGATGTGGCACTCGACATCAGGAGTGCCCGCAGCCCCGTCAATCCAGCGCATATCAGTGCATATCCGGTTAGGACGCTGGTTCTTGGCTCGTGGAAAATCCCTGCAAACACATCACTTTCTCGGAGTGTTTCGACGCAGAGCCACGAAATGGTAAGGAAGGGGTCAGCGGTTCGAATCCGCTTCCGGGCTTCCCATCACTATGCGGAACGCGGGCCACAGGTAGTGCGGAATCACCCCCGCATTTCCGCTCCTGATTGGGCACGAGTGCCCAGTATCGAGAAGATATGCGCCGATGTCGGTGGATTTCGGTGCGTTCGGCTCGCTTTCCGCGTTGACCAGAGCTAACGTCGGCGGCGACCAAGTAAGTGCCCCGGCAGTGGTGGAACACCCCGGGGCGCGGCACCGAAGTACGCAAGCCTTCGATGCAAGATTCACGGTATCCACCGTGGTCCCTTCGGGGGCTCATCCCAGCTACTTCGGTGCTCCGACGAAAGGAGCATCCGATGCCCACCAAGAAGAAAGAGAAGTCCCCGGCCAAGGCACGTTTGAGTCCGGGCGAGCTGGACGGTCTCGTGCTTGCCCACCTCAAGAAGCGGAAGGGCGACGGTCCGCTCACGGCCAGCGCCGTCGCGAAGGGGATCGATCGTTCGGCCGGCGCGGTTGCCAACTGCCTGGCCCGGTTGACCAAGGCCAAGCAGGTCCGGCAGGCCAAGAAGTCACCTCGCGCTTTCGCGATCAGCGAGAAGAAGCGATGAGTTCCTCGGGCCATAGGAACGAGAAGCACTGGCTGACCGACGAGGAGAAGGAGATCGGCACCTGGGGTGAGAGCCTGGAGGGGGAGGTGGCTGAGATCAAGAGCGTGCTGCTGAGTTTGGAGTCCGCGTTTGAGGGAATTCGGTTCGCTGCGGCGGCGATCCGGGCGAAGGAGCTGGGGTTCGACCGATGGACGGTCTTTTGGCCGTACGCGAAGAACGAGTGCTTTGGGATGGCGTGGAAGGACGATCCTGAACTGGTCGCCGGGATCGAACCGCCCCCGGACCGGAGTCCTGGTTGGAAGCTCGACCCGTACTACGGGGATCGGACTAGGTATTGGAACGGGGAGGAGTGGGACCGGGTTGCGGCACCGGCCCCCGGCAACCTAGATCTCTACAAGCGGATCGCCGCCGGCGAGGACGTGGACGAGGTTCCCGAGGCGGCATCGATCCGTCCGGCCAACTCGCTTGAGCCGGGTCTGATCTGGCGGCCCGTCGAAGGGACGCCGGACGAGGAATCAGACAATGACGAAGACCCGAGCCGGAGGCGTGAGCGGTAGATGCCCCCAGGCCGAGGAGTCGGAACGAAGACGAGATGGCTGGTTCCGATCTTGAGTTGGCAAGGGAGATCGCGAGGTTCCTGGTCGAGCGAGCTTTCGAGTTGGAAAGCTGCGGGGCTCGAGTCCGGGCGCTCACCGATTTCGACGTGTGGACCTTCCTCGCCGGGGAATCGGCAGACTTTCGTTCGGTCCGGCGGTAACACGGCTCCGGTAAGGGGGCGTTGCTATTTCGTCAGGCAGTAGGCGAAGACGATGAAGCGCTTGCGGGCCGCGCCTCCGAGATCCGAGTTCATGGTCACGAACCATTGACGTTGCTTGGTTACTGGGCCGGACTCGACCATCGCGATCTTCAGCGGTCCCGACTGAGGGCTGCGGCGAGCCCGGAGTCCGCCGCTGATCAAGCGTTCCCCGCGGCGGCACTGCGCGTGACCGGAAGCGATGTCGAACTGGCCGTCACCAGCGGTCGTGTCGAAATCTATGACCTTGCCCCATCTGAGCTTCATTGGCCCGAGATTCTTTGCCTGGATCGCGTGTGGCTTGATCTCTCTCGTCCCAACGCTGTTTCTGGTGACAGCGAAGGCGGTGCCACCGAGGGCGACGAATAGGGCGATGATCGCGAGAATGGTGGCTGGGGACGGGATGCGTCGGCGGGTGCTCATGCTCTCCTCCTGGCGTTGAGTCTTTGCCATTGTCTAAGGCCTGACTCGGATGTAGCGGGCGGCTGAGCGCCCTTGGGTGTACGGGTATCCGTTCTGGTGAGGGACGACTGCCCAGAACACGAACCGGGTTGTTGTCGGCACAGGCGTGAAGGTGTAGGAAGCTCGCCACTTGCCCACGGCGTTCGTCCTGGCTTTACGTACGAGGAAGTGCTTCTTGGCTCCGGGAACGGTTCCGTAGACCACGACGACCCGACCGCCTGCGTGCGGATCAGGGATTCTGCCCGAGAACCTGACGGGCTTGAATGGGCGAGTTCGATGACGAGCCACATGCAGCGTGGACTTGGCTTTCACCTTCACCCGAAGTCCTCTTGAAATTTGCGTCGCGCCATCGCGGTAGGCCACCCGCAGACGACGCGAGCCGCCCCGGCGAACCTTGTATGCGAAGCCTCCGTTGGCGTTGGTCGTGATCGTGCGCAACAGCTTGAACTTCTTGTGCGGCAGAGCCATGTGAGACTGAACGCAGATGGTCGCGCCAGGAACCGCGTTGCCGCGAGCGTCACCGACGCCAGCCACGGATCATCGTCCGGCCGCCGAACTTCAATCGAGCCAACCGCTTTCCAGACCTCGCGAATCTCGCATGCAGCCTCGTTCCGCCACCGACGGTGGAGGCGGGACAGAGACTGTCGACCACGACATCGCGGGATTGGCAGGCTGTGTTCGCCATACCGGTCTGGGCGTGATCGGACACGCAAATGTCGACCTTGTTGGTGCCGTTCTTGAACGGCGGCAGGGCCGTATCGATCGAATAGCTCTTACCGAGCGTTCTCGGGCAGGGCGAAAGCCTCGTCGTCTGACCGGTGGGGAGCAGATGGCACGAAGCTGCCAGATCATCCCCAGCGATGCGGATGCCGTTCACGCTCACCACCATTGACCTGATGCCCGACCCCTGATCGGTGGCGATTACACCGAGGCTTTGGCGACCTCGCTGAACCTTGCCATCGAGGATAGAACCGCCGACGGCGAGAGTCGGCGTGGCGAGATCGGACAGACGAATCCGAACCTGCTTCACATAAGCGTGCGCGGCGCTCGCCGAACCCACGCAGCGGTTCCCCTTGTTCGGCGCGGTGCATTGGAGTCTCGCGACGAAATAGCGCCAGCTTCCCGCCGGGATCGCCGAGAGGTGCTGCTTGCCGTCATTCTGGTTCTCGGTGACTGCGCTCTTGCCTACGGCCGGTGCGACGACCAGATAACCGGAAATCCCATCGGCATTCTCCAGCCGGCTTCGAGCAGAACCGCCGCTGATCACGGTTCCGAGCGGGGCAGCCCAGGTCCAAGCACCGAACCGCCTGGCGACGGTCCCTGTCTCGGTGACGTCGAGGTGGTGGCGAAGCTGGACGCCCGGAGATTTGCGTCCGCAATCCTGCTTGCCCCTGAAATGCTTACTCGTGGAAGAGAACGAGGCTTCGGTACTCGCGTTCAATCCCGGTGCGCACTGCACCACCATGTAGTCGCCGGCCCATGCCGATGCCCCAAACAGGATCAACGTCGCCAGAACCGTGGTCCCAGCGCCCGCCATCCTGGCGAGTTTGCCTCCAAGACCCTTCTCCATTTGTAGATCACCTACCCGATCCGCGCTGAAATGAGACAGACGCCACGGCGCGTTCGCGAGCGCCCTATCTCTTCGTCGAACGAGACCGGCTTTTGCGTCACATTTTTTGGTGGGCGAGCGAACTTCGTGGTGATCGACGGGTTACATCAGATTCGGGGTGTGGAGATCGGAGGTATCGGGCCTTCGTCTCATCGAACCCGGCGGCAGGTCACGCGACTTCGATCGTTCCCCGCGCTCCTTCTACGATCCGCCCGATTTGTGGTCCCAGCCGAGAGTCGGTGGGGTTCCCGTCCACGGCCGTGAGCAGGCCGCCCGAAGTCATCGCGTCGGTGAGCAGCGTGCGCTCGGTCTGGCTGACGTGCGGGCTGAAGTTCACGAAGCTCTCGGCGTAGGTGGCGTTTCGTTTGGACCCTCCGGCGATGCATTGAGGGTCGGAGGCCAGGGTGTCGGTGCCTTCGATGCGTGGTATCCGGGTGGCTTCGATCTGGGCTGCCACGCCGCTTGCCTGACACATCTCGTGTAGGTGTCCGAGCAGTCCGAAGCCGGTCACGTCGGTGAGTGCGTGGGCGCCGACCTCGCGGGCGGCTTCGGCCGCTGCCTGGTTGCGCCTGGTCATGACTTCTATGCAGCGGGAGATCAGGTCCTGATCTGCCAGGCCGCGTTTTGCCGCGGTGGTCACGAGGCCGCCACCGATCGGCTTGGAGAGGTAGAGGTTGTCGCCGGGTTGGGCGCCGGCCTTGGTCAGGACCTTCTGGGGATGGGCGGTGCCGGTTATGACCATGCCGTATTTCGGTTCGGGGTCATCGACCGAGTGGCCACCGGCCACGACTACGCCTGCCTCGGCTGCTACTTCGGCGCCGCCGCGCAGGATCTCCGCGAGAACGTCGCGGCCTAGCTTTTCGAGCGAGAAGGCGACGATGTTGAGTCCCATGATTGGTCTTGCGCCCATTGCGTAGATGTCGGAGAGGGCGTTGGTCGCGGCGATCCTTCCGAAGTCGTAGGGGTCGTCAACGATCGGAGTGAAGAAGTCGAGGCTCTGCACCATCGCCAGCTCGTCGTTTAGCCGGTAGACAGCCGAGTCGTCGGCGGGGTCGAGACCGACCAGCAGGTCGGGGTGCTGCTGGGAGGGAAGGATCTCGCGCAACCCGGCGAGGTCGGCCGCGCCGATCTTGCAGGCGCATCCGGCGCCGTGGGAGAGTTGGGTCAGGGCGGGCGTCGTGCCGGTCATGATCTGCCACATTACAGTGGATGTCCTGATTGGATGAAAGGGAGTATGGGCAAGTCGGACATGAGTCCTCAAGCTGACGTTGCAGATCTGCTGCGCGGGCTGCCGTCGGCGGATCGGCTCGCCTCAGCTGTTGAGGAGGCCAGCGGCGTCGGTCGGGCGTGGGCGCTGGGCGCGGCTCGCCAGGTATTGAATCAGCGGCGGGCCGGGCTCAAGGACGGATCCGACTTGCGAGGCGCGGACGAGATCGTGGCTGCCGCTACAGAGCTGGCGCTGAGAATGTCCAGGCCGAGCCTCGGGCGAGTCGTGAACGCGACCGGTGTCGTGCTGCACACCAACCTTGGGCGCGCCCCTCTGCCCCTGGATGTGGCCAGCGCGGTAGCCGATGTGGCTCGGGGCTACTCCACGCTCGAGTTCGATCTCGAATCTGGCGGGCGTGGCAGCCGGAGACATCATGTCGAGGGGTTGCTTTGCGAGTTGACCGGGGCGGAGGCCGCGTTCGCGGTCAACAACAACGCCGCAGCGGTCACCCTGGCCCTGGCGGCGACCTGCTCCGGTCGGGAGGTGATCGTAAGCCGCGGCGAGCTGGTCGAGATCGGCGGTTCGTTTCGGGTGCCCGAGATCCTGGAGCAGTCCGGTGCGCGCCTGGTCGAGGTGGGCACCACCAACCGCACCCGCACAGGCGACTACGAGCGGGCGATCGGCCCGGACACCGCCGCGATGTTGCGGGTTCATCAGTCGAACTTCCGCACGGTCGGCTTCACCGAAGCGGCTGACCTGGCCGAGCTTCATCGCCTGGTGGTCGAGCGAGAGCTCCTCTTGATCGAGGATCTGGGCTCGGGAGCCATGGAGCCGATCGAGGACGAGCCAACGATCAGGGAGAGCATTCATGCGGGTGTCGACCTGGTCTGCACTTCGGGAGACAAGCTGCTCGGCGGCCCCCAGGCCGGGATCATCGCCGGCAGACGAGCCGCGGTTGAACGGTGCGCAAAGCATCCACTGGCCCGGGCGGTCCGCATCGACAAGCTTCAGCTGGCCGCCCTCGAAGCGACCCTCCGCCTCTACATCACCCAGGGACCGGACGCGATACCCGCCGTCGCGATGCTGCGAACCACCGCCGATGAGCTTCATGACCGTGCCGCCAAGCTCGCCGAGATGATCGGCCCCGCAGCGTCGGTGTCGACGGGTGTCTCGGCGGCCGGCGGCGGAACCCTGCCCACAACCGAGTTCAAGGGCGCGATTTGCTTGGTCGATCCGGCACCGACGAGCTGCGAATCGCTCGTCACGGCGCTGCGCGACCGAGAAATCCCCGTCATCGCCTGTATCTCCGAGGGCCGGGTCGTGATCGACCCGCGGACCCTGCTGCACGGCGAGGTCGAACTGGTCGCCCAAGCCGTCACTGAGGCGCTGGCCCGGCAATGAGCCCACGGCCCCTGACGGTCGGGACTGCCGGGCACATCGATCACGGCAAGACCGCCCTGGTCGAGGCGCTGACCGGCAAGCACACCGACCGCCTGCCCGAAGAGCGACGGCGCGGCATCTCGATCGAACTCGGCTACGCCCAGCTCGACCTCGAAAACCAATCTCTCAGCCTGATCGACGTTCCCGGCCACGAGCGGTTCGTGAAGACGATGATCGCCGGCGCCACCGGCATCGACCTCTTCCTCCTGGTCGTCGATGCCCGCGAGGGCGCCATGCCTCAAACCGAAGAGCACCTGCTCGTACTGCGTTCTCTTGGGGTCACGGCGGGGGTGTGCGCCGTCACGAAATGCGACCTCGCCGAACCCGGCCAAATCCGCAGGTCTGTCGAACAGATCGTTGAGATGGCACCCGGTATCCCCGTCGTGGAGGCCAGCGCGACCGCTCTCTCGGGGATCGATCAACTACGCGCCGCGCTGGGCGAGATCGCGAAAACGGTCGTAAGCCACCAGCCTCCAGATGAGGCTGACCGGCCACCGGCCCTCCACGTCGATCGCGTGTTCACGTTGAAGGGCCACGGGACGGTGGTGACCGGAACGCTCTGGTCCGGTCAGCTACGAGAAGGACAAAAAGTTGTGATCGAACCGGACGGCAGGAAAGCCCGGGTTCGCTCGCTCCAGGTCCACGACCGACCGGTCACCGTCGCCGAGCCTCGTCAGCGAGTTGCCGTAAACCTGGTCGGGGTAAAGCGCGATCAGGTATCCAAAGGCGACCTACTCACGGACGAGATCTCGGACGCCGACGCGACCTACCGCATCGACGCACTCCTCACGCCCAAGAGCCTTGCCGACGACCTCGACGGCGCGCGAGTCCAAGTCCACCACGGAACCCGCGACACCCCCGCACGAGTCGTCAACCTCGAAGACGACGGGCTCGCCCAGCTGCGCCTCGAAAACCAGCTCCTCGTCCGCGAAAGCGACCACCTCGTGCTCCGCAGCATCTCCGATCAGCGAACGCTAGGCGGCGGCCAAGTCAAAGACAAATCACCGGCACGACGCGGCCCTAACAGCCCGACGAACAAGCGCACCGACGCGACCGGCGATGCCCCCAAACCTGACCGGCAGCCACCGCCTTCCCCTGTCGAGCGCGGCAACGAGACGGTCACCAAACCGCCCGATCCGGCCGCTGCCGATGTGCTGCGCCTGATCGCGGAAGCTGGCCTTCGCCCGCCCCGCGCCGAGGAGATCACTGCGGGACTTGGGATCGATGCCGACAGGACGATCAGCATCCTCGATCAGCTCACGGAACTCGGCAAGACCGTCAAGCTCACCGACGGCCTCTACATCGAGACGAAAGTCCTCACCGAGGCCATCGACAGGATCGTGAAGCACGGACGCCAAACCGAACCGATCAGGCTCGCCGATATCCGCGACCTACTCGGCATCGGACGACGAACCACCCAACTCATCCTCGAACACTGCGATCGCGAGCGGATCACCCTCCGCCGCGGGGACCTGCGCTCCCTCCGGCCCGTCCGCAGATAGCCTCCTCGGCGGGGCGGCACGGGTCTGGTGGCCCATCTGGCCTTCAAAGCCAGCAGGGCGGTGAAACCCACCGCTTGGAAGGTTCGACTCCTTCGCCGCCTCGTTCCAACCACGCTTGACGTGCACCGAAGGAGGTGTTACGGTCGAACCATCGCTTGAGGGATCCCTAGTGTTTCAAGGATCGTGGGACCAAACCAAGGAGAGGTTGCGATGAGCACGAGTCTTTCGAGGCGAGCGTTTCTCAAGGGCGGCGTTGTGGGCGCTCCGGCGGCCACGACCCGACTCCTCCCGGTGCTTGTCTCAACGGACGAACCTGCCGACGAGGAAATCAAGTTGGTCGGAAAAGCGGTCAAGGCCTTAGGTAGCGGATCCCCCTTGATGGACCGATAAGTAAGTCCCCACGTCAACGCACACTTAGGAGGAGAAATGGCGCAGAAGCATGAAGGCTCGTCTCAGCAACGTCGGCCGATCGAAACGTTGAGTCGGAGGCGATTGCTCGCAACGGGAGCAGCTGGTGCTGCCGCCCTCGCAGGAGGTTCCGCGCTCGGGTCGATCGCACAAGCGGCTGACCCTCAAGATGAGTTCGGGCCTTCGATCAATGGGACGATGAAAGAGATACGCAACGGAGACGTTCTCGTGTTGAACGAGTCTCATACCAATCTCGAGTGGCCATCAGAACTTCCGACGCCTCAGGCAGAAGTTGAGATCAAGGTGTCCGAAAATACTGCGCTGCTTCGGACTGGACCGGCCAAGCTTACCGACTTTGTCGTGGGTGACTCGCTTATCGCCTTTGTCGCCTGGACGGGAAGTGAGTTCCTGGCGTCAGCTATCGAACCAGTCTACGTGCGCGTCGAGGGTCAGGTTCTTTCACAAGAAGATAGTCGCATCGAGACAGATCAAGGAATCGTCCGGCTTACCGAGGCAACAATCCTTAGGCAATCTGGCACGGACAGTCAGCCGTTCAGACACGGCTTCGCGAGCCAAGAGTTCGAGGTGGGAAGCCGCCTTACGGCGTCGTGTCGAGTTGACCCCTCTGGAGCGGACTACGTTGCTGCCTGCGTTGGAGTGTCGGCCGCATGAGCGGCGGTCTTCACTCGCTTGTTGACGGCGTATCCCAGGCTGTAGGCAGCGTGGGATCGCAGCCCGTATTCGGCTGCGTGGCCCTCTTCTTGGGGCTCGTGTTCATCGTCAGCTCAATGCCAAAGATTCGGAAACCCGATCTAGCCGCCATGGCGCTCACGGACTTCGGGATTACAAGGACCTTCAAGAAGGGGTTGGGCTTGGCCTCCGGCGCAGTGGAGATGCTGATCGCCGTGTCGCTCGTCGTTGCTGCTTTCGCGCAGACACCCGTAGTCAAGTTTGTGCCCGTCGTTGTCGCAGCCATTCTCCTCTGGGGTTTTGTGGCGCTCCTCGCGCGGGCGCTGCGTCGCTCTGAAAACTTCGCCTGCTTCTGCTTCGGGGGCGGCGAGTCGACGATATCCCGCCGTAGCTTGATTCGAACTATTTCGCTAGCCACGGTTGCGACCATCTTGGCCATCGCCGCAACTGGCTCATCACCAGCACCCACATTGGAAACAGCCATGCTTCAGCTGATAGTTGCTACTAGCGCCCTTGTTTCGACCGTGCTCATAGTACGTCTTCCTTCGATCCTAGAGGTGACTTCATGACTGGACTCGAAATCGCTGCTCTAGTAGCGGTCGGAATATGGATGCTCCTTCTCAGTCTCGCGGTGGTGTTACTGGTTCGTCAAGTATCTCTGATCAGCAAATGGGCTCAGGAGCAAGACTCCTCAAATCAGGATGGTCTCCCTATTGGGTCTCCCGTACCCGAGGAGGCGTTGGGCCTAGTTCCCGAGGCGGACGATGAGTTGGCCTATGTTTGGTTCTTAGGCGGAGATTGTCAGCCATGTCGAGAGTTCGCAGTAGAAGCGGCTCGCACCGAAGAGATCATCGCCATGCGAGATAGCACCACAATCGTCGCGGCGGTCACGGGCACTGATGACCAGGCAAATGACTTCACTCAGCTTCTTCCAGAATGGATCCGTGTGGTTCGGGGCGACAACGCCGTGGCTCTGAACAAGCATTTCGAGATAGTTCAAACCCCAACAGTATATGAGGTCGAAAGGGGAAACGTCACTGGGCGCGCCGTGGCCGGCTACGGAGTCGTGAACTTCCTCAACCTCGTTGCCGCGAGAGAAACTTCCGATGCTGCTGAGTACGCGGGTCCTCGGCCCGAGGCAGCACCCGCGCTCGAAACAATAGTGACCCACCACGGAGGAGATAATGGACGATAACGCGGTTCTCTCGCTGCAAGAGGGACGATCCGAAAATGGAGTTCGGTTTGGGAGAAATCGATTCCTAGCCGCTGCGGGTGGAGTGATGTTTGGGGTTGCGGCGTCACTTTTCGGCAACGCGAGCGTCGCCTGGGGTGACTGCGGGAGCGAGCAACCCTGCGTGGGCTACCCCAGATGTTGCTGCTGTAGCGGTTCTAGGTGTTGTCTTGGTCACTGCGTGAAACGCTACAGCTGTTGGTCGAACAATCATCATTGCTGGCAGAGTTGCGGGGGACAAGGCAGGTTGTGGCGGTGCTGCGACTGGACTAAGAACAACGGCAAGCCTTGTATCTGCCGCACTGTAATCGGACGGTGCTGATCGCTCTTTACGGTTGGACACTGCTCCCAGGAAGCATGACATTAGGCACTAGCGGGTCGGTGATTACGAACCATTGGCTAGTCGCCGTATTCGTGTTTTCCTGCATTCTGGTAGGACTAGCCCAGCAGACCCTTCCCTGAGGACCCAACGCAGTCTACGGACTCGTGAGGTCCGACGTGCATCGGGCCAGGAGACAAGTGAGCGCCAACATCAAATTGGCCACCTACATCGTATCGGGAACCGTGAGTGCCGCTGTGATCGGTGCGTTGCTTGGCATGCTTGGAAGTCTTGTCTCGGATGATACCCGGGCGGCGATCTCTGCATTGGGTGCTTCGGTGGCAATCATCGTCGGCCTTCTGGAGGCGGCAGGCCGACAAGTGCCGCTACCTCAGATGGACCGCGAGACCCCTTATAGATGGCTGAGGCCGGGTCCTATACAGTGGGCACTCCGCAACGGGACGGCACTCGGCATAGGTGCCCGATCGCGTCTGGGGTTTTGGCTGTGGTACGTGATCCCAGTCGGAGCATTCGTTTCTGGGGAACCGCTGATCGGCGCCGTCGGGTTCGGCCTCTACGGGATGACACGGACTTCTAGTGCTCGCGGAATTGCTGTGTTGGACGCGCACTTCAATATCTCGACGGAGAGATTATTGAGATTTTCGCTCGAGGCTCGCAGGGTGACGGCAATACAGTTGGTCATCGTGGGCATCAGTGCTATCATCGCAGTAGGTTGAAAGTGCAACGAAGCATACTGATATGCATTTGCGTGATTGCGATAGCGGCGTTAGGTGCGTGCGGCTCTGGTGGCGATGACGTCCAAGCTGACAATGGAGGTGTACGTCCTGCGGCCGACGTTCATACGGCCGCGACGGGCCGGCAAGGCAGGCTACCTAAAGGCTGTAAGGTGAATCAAATTGTATCCCTCCTTAAGGATTTCACCCGGGCGGCTAATAGGCGTGATCGTGGCAGCTTGTTCGATCTAATCGCACCGCGACCTGAGTTGAGAGGTATCCAGCTCGCGATCGGGCGCCCCCCGGATATAAAGTCGATCCGCCTGGGGACAAGGCGTAGAATTGTTAGGTACTTCCTTCGAAACGCACGTTTCGGCACCCGAATGAGACTTCGTTCCGTGAGAGTCAGACGCATTCGAGGAGCACCTCAGTCGGGTCCGTTCCGTCGCCCGAAGCGAGGTCCAGCGGCTGATGATTCGGTAGCCAGCTTCGCATGGGTAGTTCGTCTCCGGGGAGGTGAGTTACCGATGCGTAAGCTAGACGGTAAGGGTGGAATAAACTGTGTGACCCAACAGATATATATTATGGCAGCGCAGATCATCATATGAGCCAGGAGATATAATGATGATTCTTTGAGGCACATAACTGGATGTGTATTGGGTTCGGTGCTGTCGGCCGGAGGACTCGGCAGGAGGTCGGGATACAGAGCAGGATACGGACTCTGTTCGAAAAGCAGGATGGTGACGCGGGAAATCGGCGTTGGGTTATTTCGGAATTTCAGTTCAGACCGACCTAGGAATGACGCCAGGACGTGTTTCGAGTGGTAGGTCGGGATATCGCCAAAAGATCGGTGCGCTGTTGATCGTCGTCGTAGCCACGTCGGGATGCGGCGGATCAGATCGAGGTAGCGGAGAAGCCTCCGACGAACTGCAAGGAGGGACGCGCGCTTCCATAGAGCAAACGCTTTCTGACTTTGCTTTTTATGTAGAGGGAGCGAGCATTCCGGAGATGTGCCGGCTCTTAGCTGGTCAGGCACGTCGCGATCAGGGTTGTGGAACTAATGCGGCTGACCTTGGCCCTCAATTACGCTTGGCTATCGATGGGCCTGGCGATATCCGGCTTGATGCCATTCGCGGCGGGCGTGCGATAGCGAGTTTCCCTGACTATCGGACCAAGCGAGATGGCGTGGCACCGGAGCGTTTGGTGCGCCAGAAGTTGATTCTTAGGGAAGTGGATCCTCGCACCTGGAAGATCGTGCGAATCATTTGGGGACCGAGGTGAATGTGTGAGCAAGCCGTTCAGGGCAACCCGAACTGTTGCTGGGCGCTTTGATCCGCGGTCGGGGCAGGCGACGGCACCGGAGTAACTTGAGTCGTCGGAGGCGGCGGCGGGGCAGTTGCGGGAGAGCTAGGTGCGGCTCCGGATTCGACGCCGAACTGTGAGGCTGCCCGACGTCGGGCACGCCTGACTCGTTCATTGTGTGTGCTGGCCCGGGTCGTGGATTCGTCCGTGTTTCGGTCTTGGGTCGTCTGAGAAGGACTCGTCTCGACGGTATTTCTGGCGCGTGGAGACGGCGCGTTGACGGCTTGCGGTCGGGCCGGTTCCTGTTTGCTTAGGTGCCTTTCGACCGGCCTCTTGTTGGTGTTGTTGTCGATCAGATCGACTCCGGCGACGCCGGGACCGATGACGCCGGTTGCGGTGCACGCCGCGATCGCGGTCGCGCAGACGCCAGCCGCGGCCTTGCCGGCGGGGCCGCTGATCCCCATCGCGGTCTCACCGCCACCGGAGGAGATGAGCCTGGTCACGAGATCGCGGGTCCGGTCGATGGCGGCAAGAGCGCCGGCCCGAACTGTCTCCAAGCCCCCCGTGAGGGTGCTGGCGATCGAGGCGAAGCGGCTGTCGGTGGAGGTGAGGCTGAGCCAAGCGGCGAGCCCGATGTCGAACTCGGGGACGGTCACTCCGAAGCGTTGACGCAGATTTCGGATCGCGGCGTCGCGCCTTCGCCTGAAGGTCGGTTCGGTCCAACCGAGCGCGTCAGCGCCGTCGCGGGTTGTCTTGTCCTCGAAGTAGTAGAGGCTCAGGGCTTGTCTTTGAGAGACCGATAGCCGGGAGATCGCGCGGTGAAGCTGTTCGGCCTCGATGTGCCCGAGCGCTTCCTCGTCGGGAAGCGGTGTCGTCTCGTCGGTCGCATCCGCCGCGATGTCTTCGGTGGTTCCTTCCATCTCGTGTTCCTCGTGGCGAAGCTGGTCGATCGCCCGCAGGTAGGCGGCATGAACGATCCAGCCGCAAGCGTTGGTGACCTTGGTGCCGTGCTCCCGAGCGTTGGCGTACTCAGCGACCGCTTGCTGGAGGAGGTCTTCGAGGTTTCGCTCGATGAACGCCTCGGGGATCTGGGCCGAACGCAGCTTGCTGCATAGCCCGATCTCAATGCTCGTGAGCTGATCGGTGTCCAACGCCCATCTCATATGGACCGCCGCGACCGACATGCTCTTCGGGTTCCCGAACCGGCTGCTGGGCAAACGATGATCGGGTGGAGGTTGGGGTCTTCGGGGCGCACCATCTCACTTCTTTGTCGAACGAGAAGGCCGTTTGCGTCAAAACTTTTTCGAACCCGTAGATCCGTGACGCAAATGCCGTGCTGGTCCGACAAGGAGGTATGGACCAACTTGAAAACAGACGGCTCGTGCGCACCAGGGACGCCCGGCGCGAGGCCGAACGCCTCGGCCCCGACCACCGGTCTCTCTTCCCGATGGTCGGCCGCCGCCCCGACCTCCCCTCCCCGGGGTCGGGGCGGCCGGTGTCCGTTTCCTTCGGTGGGCACATGCCGGAAGGAGGTGCGTCGTGACCGTAGATGTTTCCGACCGGGTGCGGGGCGTCGGCCCGCGGGTTCGTGCCGTGGGCCGCCTCGCGCTCTGGACCCTGGTGGCCCTTTTGCTTCTTCGGGGGTTCGGGGGGATCCTCACCCCGCCAGAGGAGACCAACCCGACCACACGCCAGACGGATAGTCGGCACGTAGATGATCACCTCGCGTCGCTTGCGGTTCGCTTCGCCCGCGACTACTTTGCCGACCCGCGCGGGGTCGCCCGACACGGCACCCGCAAGGCCGGCGGGTCCGGTCCGGGCGTAGCCCAAGCCGAAGTCGTCGGGACCAGGCCGGTAGCCGCCGGGGTCTCGGTGGTGACGGTCGCTTGCGAGCTGACCACTGGGCAGACCAAGCATCTCGCCATCCCGATTAGCGAGGACACCGGTGAGATCACGGTGCTTGGTGCGCCGTACCTGGTTGCCGGGCCGTTGGGAGCGGCCTTCGAGCCCGAGCGGGGAGCACCGCTCACGGGTTCTGATGCCGAGGCGATCTCGAAGCTCGTCACCAGGTTCATCGGTGCCTACGTTTCGACTTCGAGGCCGTCCGATCTCGTCTATTTCGTCGTACCGGGCTCCACGGTCGTACCGCTCGGCGGGTTCGAACTCGTCGGTCAGCCCGACGTTTCTCAGTTGGACGACGGCGACACGACGAGAACCATCACCGCGCGGGCGCGGCTGAAAGATCAGGCGACCGGTGTCACCTATCCGGTGCGCTACCGGCTGAATTTAGTCAAGCACAAGCGCTGGTTCGTCGCCGATGTTCAGGGAGCGGTCCGATGATCCGCCGAATCGCGCTCACGCTCGCGCCCGTGGTTGTCGTGGCGGTCTTGCTGTGGCTGGCACCGGAAGCCCTCGCCGCACCGGGAGGCAACGATGTTGGTCAGAACATCGGCTCGCTGCTTCGCCACTATGCGGCTCAGATCTACGGCGGCATCATCGCGATCGTCGGCCTCGTGTTCCTGCTGAACCGGAGATACACCGACCTGGCGTTGTTCTTCTTCGCGGCGGTGCTGGTCGCGTGGCTGGTGTTCAGCCCGGATCAGGTCGCTGACGCGGCCCGCGGGATCGGCGACCAGATCCTCCCATGAGCACCGATCCCGAATCCGTGCGCTCCTACCAGCGCGTCTTTCGCCCGGATCGGCGGATCTACTCGATCGACGGACGGCCGTTGCCGGTGCCGGGCGGGGTGCCGCTCCGCTGGCTCGGGTACGCGGTCGCGACGCTTGTAGGGTCGATCGTGATCCCGGCCGCAACCGCGACCGTGGCCGTGCTCGGAGCCGTCGCGGCTGCGGCGGTCGGGCTTGCGGTGGGAGGACGGGCAACCGCCCTCGCCGCCGGAGTGGTGGCGTTCGTCGGTGTCGAGATCGTCGGCGTCGTGGTCGGGATGCTTGACTGGCCGCTCAGGTTGGTCGTCCTCCCTGCCGCGGTCGCGACGCTGGCGAATCAGAAGACTCCGGACGGCAGGAGCGCTGAGAGCTTCGCCGTCTCGTGGGCCGCGCTTCACTTGGCGCCGCGGCGACGATCGCTCGGACGCGCTCTGCCCGCCGCGGGCCGAGCGATCTCGGCATCGGGCGAGACGTGGGTTGCCCCGGACGAGCACTCGCCGACTCTTCGCCGAGCC
>JBIQLL010000046.1:0-14992 GCA_044464425.1 Solirubrobacterales bacterium
TCGAATCCGTGTAATTCTCAAACGCCCACGTGAGCTGATACCCCGTCTCCAACGATCCCGTCTTCAACGACAACTCCCCCATGTAGTACATGGGGACCACGAAGAAGACGATCAGCCAAACCAGACCCGGGGCCAACAACCCATACGGAACCAAACGCCGACGAACCGATGTCATTGGTGGGTAGGGCCTTTCCTCATCGGCCAGGAGACGACGTGAAGCCGGGAAGGCCGGTCGGGGCGACCGACCTTCCCGGTTTCACGTGCTCGGCTCATGCTCCAGTGACCGATCCGCCGGGGGTCAGCCGGTGACGACGTTCTGGAAGGCCTGCTCGACCTCCTTGACGTCGGCCGTATCCCCGGGAGGCGAGACCTGGGTCGAGCACTTGGCGGTGAACTCGTCCGAGGGGAAGATCAGCTCGTTGCCCGCGATTTCCGGACTCTTCTTCTGAAGAACCTCCTTCACTCCCTGGACCGGGCTCACGTAGTTCACGTAGGCCGTGATCTGGGCCTGGTTCTTCGGCTCGTAGACGTAGTTCATGAACTTGTAGGCGGCGGCCGGGTTCGGCGCACCGACCGGGATCACCATGTTGTCGGCGAAGAACGAGCAGCCTTCCGACGGCTGGACGTACTGGATGTTCGGGTTGTCCGCCTGGGCCTGGATCGTGTCCCCGGACCAGCCGAGCGCGGCGACCACGTCGCCCTTCGCCATGTCTTGGACGTAGTCATTGCCGGTGAAACGGCGGATCTGGCCGTTGTCGGTGTACTTGTCCAGCTTCTCGATCTCCTTCAGCCAGTCCTCCTTGGTGGCCTTCTCGGGATCGATGCCGTCGGCCTTCATCATTACCGGGATCGTGTCGCGCATCTCGGTCAGCAGCGTGACCTTGCCCTTGTACTTCGGGTCGAACAGGTCGTTGACCGACTTCACGTCGGGGGCCAGATCCTTGCGGACCACCAGGCCCACCATGCCCGACTGCCACGGCACGCTGAACTCGCGGTTGGGGTCGAAGGCCGGGTGCTGGAGAGCGGGCAGCATGTTCTCCTCGACCGTCTTCAACTTCGACTTGTCGAGCTTCTGCAGATAGCCAAGCTTGTACATCTTGTCGGCCATCCAGTCGGTCACGACCATGATGTCGCGGCCGCCGGAGTCGCCCTGGGCGAGCTGCTGCTGAACCTTGCCGAAGAAGGACTCGTTCTCGTTCACGTCCTCGATATAGGTCGTGTCGATCCCGGTCCGCTGGGAGAACTGGTCGATCGTCTTGCCGTCGATGTAGAGCGGCCAGTTCGAGATCTTCAGCGAGCCGGTCGGGTCGCCGCCGGTCGCGGTCGAGACGTCCGAGTTGTCGGCCGCCTCGTTGATGCCGCCACCGCCGCCGCAGGCGGTGATGGCCAGCGAGGTTGCCAGGGCGAGCGCGGCGAGCAGCAGGAGCCTCGTTTTGCGTTTCAGATTGATCATTGCGGCGCGTCTCCTTCGTTTGCTGTTTCGGTGGGTCCGGAGTCCTCGACCAGATGCATGTGGTCGGGGCTCCAGGTGAGCTTTACCTTCGCCCCGCCGCCGGGCAGGTGCTGTCGCGCGTCCTCGGAGGCGTTGGGGACGAGAACGGTCATGTCGACGTCGCCGGCGACCTTGACCGCCATCTGGGTCGAGGTGCCGAGGTAGAGAGAGCTGGCGACGGTTCCCTCGATCGCGGGCTGCCCGGACGGGACGTCGCCGTCGGTGTGGACCGCGAGCTTCTCCGGCCGGACGACTGCGAAGCAGCGCTGGTTCGCGCTGAAGCGGGCGGCCTCCGGGGTGGGCACCAGCGAGCCGTTGGCCAGGCGGATCTCACCGTTCGAGGCCGTCGTTGCGGGGAGCAGGTTGGAGACGCCGATGAAGCCGGCGACGAAGGTGGTGGAGGGTCGGTCGTAGACGGTTTCGGGGTCGTCGCATTGTTCGATCTTGCCTTCGTTCATGACCGCGATGCGGTCGCTCATGGTGAGCGCTTCTTCTTGGTCGTGGGTGACGTAGACGAAGGTGATCCCGACGTCGCGTTGGATCTGTTTGAGCTGCACCTGAAGTCCTTTGCGGAGCTTCAGGTCAAGCGCCCCCAACGGCTCGTCGAGCAGGAGGACCTTGGGCAGGTTGACCAGGGCACGGGCCAGGGCGACGCGTTGTTGCTGGCCACCGGAAAGCTGGCTGGGTTTGCGTTTCGCCTCCCTTGAGAGACCGACCCGTTCGAGCTCCTCGGCGACGCGACGCTTGATCTCGGTCTTGTCGATCTTCTTGCGTTTCAAACCGAACGCGACATTGTCCTCGAGAGTCATGTGAGGAAACAGGGCATAGGACTGAAAGACCGTGTTCGTCGGCCGCTTATAAGCCGGCAGACCGGCCACGTTGGCCCCGTCGATCAACACCTCACCCGTGGTTGGCTGCTCAAAGCCCGCGATCATCCGCAAAGTCGTCGTCTTGCCACAACCCGACGGGCCGAGCATCGTGAAGAACTCACCATCAGCGATATCCAGGTCCATGTCATGAACCGCCGTGAAATCACCAAACCGCTTCGTCACACCCTCAAGACGAACACCTCCAGACCCGCGGTTCGCGGTCCCGCTGCTAGCGCTTTCCACCTCTACCTTCCCCATGCGTTGGTCAACATCTCGAACCGGTCGCCCGGGACCGGGCGACCGCAGAACCGTACGGGACCGACCCGGTCGATTTCCACGCCAGAAAGTCCAAACATGGTGGGGAGAGTGTCCAAGTTGGACAACCGGCCTGGACAAACGGGCATCTGACCCCGGAGGCTCATCGTCCGCTCACCGGCCGGCCCTGGGGGAGGGCTGTTGCTGGGTGATGCAGTGGATGCCGCCGCCCCGAGCGAAGATCGGCCGCGCGTCGAGCGGCACGATCTCCCGGCCCGGATACTCGGCCGCGAGGATGCTCAGCGCCTCCTCGTCGTTCGGGTCGTCGAAGCAGCAGGCCAGAACGGCGCCGTTGACGACGAGGTGATTGATGTAGCTGTAATCGACGAAGCCCTCCGAGTCGCGCAGGACACGAGGCGCCGGCAGCTCGACGATCCGCCACGGCTGGCCGTGGGCGTTGGTCGAGCTCGCGAGCACTTCCCGGATCTCGAGGCTGACCTCGAAGTCGGGGTGCTCCGGGTCTTGCTGGGCGTGGACCAGCACCGTCCCGGGGCTGGGGAAGGCGACCAGGATGTCGGCGTGGCCCCGGGTGCCGAACCGCTCCGCATCGCGCTTCAGGCCCCGTCGCAGCCAGATCACTTGCCGCACGCCGAGCTTCTCGATCAGCTCTTTTTCGACGTCGGCCTTGGTGATGTCGGGGTTGCGGCTCGGGTCGAGCTGGACGGTCTCGGTGACGACCACGGTCCCGTCGCCGTCGACGACGATGCCGCCGCCCTCGTTGACCAGCGAGGAGTCAACCCGGGGCGCCTCGGCCCGCTCGGCGACGAACGGGCCGAGCAGGGAGTCCTTCTCCCAGGAGGCCCATTCCTGTTGGCCCCAGCCGTTGAAGACCCAGGTCACCGCGTGCACGGAGCCGTCTTCCGCGTGTACGAAGGTCGGGCCGCTGTCCCGCAGCCAGGAGTCGTCGAGGGGGACCTCCAGCAGATCGATCGCGGGATCGAGCAGCCCCTTGGCCGCCTCGGCCTCGGTCGGGTCGGCCAGGACCGTCACCGGCTCGAAGCGAACCACCGCGTTGGCGACATCAGCCCAGGTCTGGCGGGCCTCCTCGTGCTCCCCGGCCTCCTCGTAATCGGCCGAGGTGTCCGCAACGGGAAACGAAAGCCAAACCCTCTCCTGGGGGGCCGTTTCGGCTGGCATGGTCCAACGCATGAGATCTCCTCCTCTCGCAGTGAATGGCGCCGGCCTGGCTGCGAACCGGACGCTGCCTCGATGTTGCTCACCGTTGGCGCGGTTTTCTATCCGTCACCTGGCCAAAAAGATCGGCCAGTGGGCCAACTTGACGATCCGGTTACCCTTCCAGCGTGCGTCTGATCGTTGCTCGCTGCGAGGCCCGGTACACCGGGCGGCTGGACACCTTCCTTCCCGAGGCGCTCCGCCTGGTGATGATCAAGTCGGACGGCTCGGTGATGATCCACGCCGACACGGGCGGCTACAAGCCACAGAACTGGATGACCCCGCCGACCACGATCGAAGAGACCGAGGCCGAAGGCGAGGAGCCGGCGAAGATCGTGGTGACCAAACGGGCCGGCGCGACCGAGGACCGGGTTGAGATCAGGATCAGCGAGGTCCTCTCAGACGTGACGCATGACATGGGCGAGGCCGCAGCGCTGGAGCGCGACGGGGTGGAAGCGCACCTGCAGGAGCTTCTGGCTGACCAGCCGCACTGGTGCGGCGAGGGGCTGAGGCTGGTGCGGCGCGAGTGGGCGACCGACATCGGGCCGGTCGACCTGATGTGCAAGGACCCGGATGACGGCTGGGTCGCGGTTGAGATCAAGCGGGTCGGCACGATCGAGGCGGTCGAGCAGATCACCCGCTACCTCGAGCGGATCCACCGCGAACCCTCGATGGCCGAGTGCCGGGGTGTGCTCGCCGCCCAATCGATCAAGCCCCAGGCCCGGACCCTGGCCGAGGGCCGGGACATCGCCTGCGTCGAGGTCGATCTCGCCGTCCTCCGCGGCGAGCGGGAACCGGACCTGACCCTGTTCGGGTAGGTCCGAGCCGGGTCAGGCGATCCGGCCGATTTCCACCCGCCAGACCTCGGGGCCCTGCTCCAGGTACTCCCAGGAGAACTTCCCCGTCTGCTCGGCTTCTAGCTGGTAGTAGAGCGGCTTCGGGTCGTGGTCGTTGATCAGCTCGAACCCGTCGCCTCGGGCGAGAGTGTCAAAGGTGTTGAAGATCAACTCGTGGCGCCGCGCCGGGGGCTCGGTGCGGACGTCGAGGGGGGTGGTCGCCATTTCGTTCTCCTTGGTTTCGGTCGCTTGTGAGGACTGGGGCAGGCGGGCCAGGGCGTGCATGACCCCGTTGAGCCGCCGCGCCGCTGTGGGGTGCCCTGGCCGGATCACGGCCAGGGCCCTGGCGGCCAGCCGGCTGGCCGCGACGGGTTCTCCGGCGCGGCCTAGCGCGAGAGTGGCATCGGCCAGGATCCTGGCGAGCCGCTCCTCAGTGGCTGGATCATCCTCAATTAATACACTCATCATGTATAAATTAGCTCATGGATGGCGAAGATGTGATTCTGCCTCTGGGCGACCCGCTCCCGGACGCTCGCGTCGTCCCGGCGGGGAGGGTCGAGACTCCGCCCCCTCCGGGGCTTGACCTGCTGGGCGGCGACCCCGTCGCGGCGGCGCGCGATCTGCTGCATGGGGTGATCGACCCCGAGATCGGACTCGACATCGTCGAGTTGGGGCTGCTCCGAAAGGTCGAGGTCGAGAACGGGGAGGCCCGGATCGAGTTCACCGTCACGACCCCGGCCTGCCCGCTCTCCAGCTACATCGAGAACGAGATCCGCAGCTGCCTCTGGCAGCTCCCGGACCTGCAGGAGGTGGAGGTCACCTGCGTTTATCAACCCGCCTGGACCCCTGACGACATGAGCGAGAAGGCGAAAGCGGCGCTCGGCTGGGGCTGATGGGACCCAACCGGGCCACTAGCGGGGCCGATGGGCCGCGGGCGCTTCGTCGCCTGCCGTTTCTGGCGATGGCCGTCGTGGCGCTGCTGGCCGGGCTCTGGTCCGGCCTGCTCCGGCTCGGCCTCGACCTGCCCGAGCTGCGCCCGGCATTGGTCGCTGACCACGGGATCCTGCTGGTCCTGGGCTTTCTCGGGACTCAGATCGGGCTCGAGCGGGCGGTCGCGCTGGGGCACGGCTGGACCTACCTGGCTCCCGCGGCGGCCGGCGCCGGAGCGCTCTGGCTGCTGCTCGGCCTGCCGCAGGAAGCGGGCCAGGCGATCCTTGCCTTCGGCGGCCTGGTGCTGGTGCTCGTGTTCGTGGCGGTGCACCGGATCCAGCCGAGCTGGCACAACCTGGTGATGGGGCTGGGCGCGGCAGCCTGGCTGACCGGTGCCCTGCTCTGGCTGTCGGGCGAGCCGATGACCACCGTGGTTCCCTGGCTGGCCGCCTTCCTGGTGCTCACCATCGTCGGCGAGCGACTCGAGCTCTCGAGGATGGGGCGGCCACCGAGGCGCGCGATCACCCTGCTGCTCGGGGTCGTGGCGGTCTTCCTCGCCGGACTCGTCGTCGCGACCGCGGGTTCAGTGGACCTCGGCATCAGGCTGGCCGGGGCCGGTCTGCTGGGCCAGGCGATCTGGCTGGCCCGCTATGACGTCGCCCGCCGCACGATCCGGGTGCCGGGGGCGACCCGTTACATGGCGATCGCCCTGGTCGCCGGTTACTTCTGGCTCGGGGTCGCCGGCATTGCCTGGATCGTCGAGGCTGCCCTGACCGGGGGAGGGTTCTCGTACGACGCCATGGTGCACACGATCTTCCTCGGCTTCGTCTTCTCGATGATCTTCGCCCACGCGGCGATCATCGTCCCGGCGGTGCTCGGGGTTGCGCTGCCCTGGCGACCGGGCTTCTACCTGCCGCTGGCCCTGCTCCACCTCGGCTTGGTCGTGCGGGTGATCGGCGATCTGTCCGCGAGCACAGCGGCCTGGCGATGCGGCGGGATCCTCAACGAGATCGCGATCCTGTTCTTCCTGGCGATGGCGGTGATCAGCTCGGTGCGGGCCGGGCCGAGCGGACGATCGCCCGCAGCAGTCCCGCCATCGTGATCAGCCAGGCGGCGAAGGCGATCCAGATGGTCAGGTCCGGGATCTGCTTCATGACGTCGAACTCGTCGGCGGCGGCGAGCTGCCAGGTGGCGACCGAGTACATGCCGAGCGGGAAGACCAGGCTCCAGTACATGGGGCTGTACTCGATCGGGGCCTTCATCACCACATGCCGCCAGATTCCGAAGATCACCAGCAGGGGGATCCACCACGTCGCCCAGGCCCAGAGCACTAACGAGATGCCGTCGACGAACGAGTGCATGCTGGAGAGATATCCGATCTGACTCTCGGCGACCAGCATCGCGGAGCCGGCGTTGACGGTGATCGCGGCCGCTCCCATGACGACCCAGAAGAGCGGGTTCATCTCCTCCGCCGTGACCCGGAAGAAGAAGATCCGGTAGGCGAAGAGAGTGACGAAGATCCCGTAGAGGATCAGACCGACTCCCCAGAAGGCATGGGCCGTCACGAAGATCAGTTCCTGTCCGGCCGAGACCTCGGCGCTGAGCTTGGCGCCGAGGGCAGCGACCGACTCGGCTCCGACGATCGCGATCAGCCAGCCACCGCTCATGATTCCCACGTTGCGTTCGGTGTCGCGGAAAGTCAGGACCGAGAAGCTGAAGTAGCTCAGCGGGACCCAGACGGCGAGCGAGAAGATCCAGAGGGCGAGGGCGAGAGCCACGTGCCCGCGCAGCAGCAGCTGGATGCCGAAGACGTTGGCGCCGGCGACGATGGTGAAGAACGAGAAGACGAGTCGGGGGTTGATCAGGTCTGCCCAGAGCAGCTTCGGGTACATGATCGCGCGGGCGAACATGGCCGGTATGAGGACGAGGAAGGCCGCCGAGTCGACCACCAGCAGCGCGGTCGAGAGCGCCTTCATCTCGAGCAGGTAGAAGCCGTTCGAGATGATCCCGGTCGCCATGATCAGCGCGAAGTAGCCAGGGTAGAGCGTGCGGACCAGATACCGCAGCCTTCCCTCTCCGGCGGCCATCAGCGGGGGCCGTTCGTGTTGATGAAGAGCACCGGCCCGCCGGTGAACTCACCGGCGTCGGCTTTGTCGAGCAGAGCGGCCATCGCCTTGCCCGTGTAAACCGGGTCGAGCTCGAGGCCTTCCTCGCTCGCCCGTTCGATCGCCCGCTCCGAGCCGGGCGTGGGAGCGCCGTAGGTTTCGCCCATCCACCCGGCTGCCATCTCGAGATCGAGCTGCGGCTCCGGGAACTCGGCCCCGTTCTTCGCGAGCAACCGCGCGGAGCGGCCGGCAAGCCGGCGGATCGCCTCCTCATCGAGACGCAGGTGCTCGGTGACGATCACCCCGATCACCTTGGTCGGCAGGCCGGCGAGCGAGAATCCGAGCGCGAGGCCGGCCACCGTGCCGCCGGAGCCGGCCGGGACCATCGCGTAGGCCGGGGCGGGCAGCTCACCGGACCGGACCTGGTCGGCGATCTCGAAGGCGGTCTCCACGTACCCGACCGTGCCGAGCGGCGAGGAGCCGCCGGAGGGGAGGATGTACGGGGGCCGCAGGCCGCTCGAGTGCCGGGCGATCAGCCAGGGCGCGGCGGCGATAGTCCGGTTCTTGCTGCGGGTGAAGTGCAGGCTGGCACCAGAGGCCCTGAGGCGTTCGAGTTGCTCTTGAACGTGTCGGTCGCGCGGCTGGTCGATCAGGGCGAGGACGGTGTGGAGACCCTGATCCCGGCCGTAGAGCGCCGTCGCCAGGCCCCAGTTGGTCCCGATCCCGCCGAAGGTGAGCATGGTCCTGCGGTCCTTGCGCTTTACGTCGGGAAGCAGCCACTCGAGCTTGCGCACCTTGTTGCCGCCCCAGCCGCCGTTGCCGAATCGGCTCTCGTCCTTGAGCCAGATCTCGGCTCCGCCACCGGACAGTCCGGGCAGCGGGCGGACCGGCGTGGGGCCGTCCCCGAGCCGCAGGTGGGGAAGGTTCTCCCTGAGGCCCGGACTCCAATCGTGGAGAAATGGCATGGATTGATTGTGATAGATCCGGGCCGGAGAATGTAGTAAAGGTATGCGAATGAAGAAGCACCTCCTCACAGGCTCGATCCTCCTCGCGCTGCTGATGCCCGGCTCGGCGATGGCGATCGACCAGAATCAGGTAGACCCCGGAATCAAGGACGGGACTGCCGTCCGTGAGTTCAAGCAGGCCCGGGCGAAATGGCTCAAGCACGGCGTCCGGAACTACCGGATGACGGTGCGTCGGTTCTGTTACTGCGCCGGCCCATTCAAGGCGACGATCAAGGTCCGCAAGCGCAAGCCGGTCCAGGTTTCGGCGCCCGGCTTCTACGGGCCGAAAACCGTGCCCGGCATGTTCCGGATCATCTGGCAGGCGATCAATAGCAAGGTGGCCAAGCTGGACGTGAAGTACCAGGGGCGGTACGGCTTCCCGAAGCGGACCTCGATCGACTACATCGCGATGGCGATCGACGATGAGATCTCGTACCGCATCAACGGCTTCACCGAGCTGCATCCGAACCGAGCGGACGGTCCGACCGCTAATTAGCTAGAAGGCTAAGTGATGTGCTAAATGACTTAGCCGTATGGCTGAGTATGTATCGGACCTGAACGGACTGTTCCAAGCGCTGGCCGACCCCACCCGACGAGGCGTGCTGACTCGCCTCGCCCGGGGTCCGGCCAGCGTCTCCGATCTCGCCGCGCCTTTTCAGATGGCGCTTCCCTCCTTCATGAAGCACATCCGGCAGCTTGAACAGAGCGGCTGGATCACCACCAGGAAGGCGGGACGGGTGAGGACCTGTGCGATCGATCCCACCCGATTCGCCGAACTCGAGGGCTGGCTGGCCGAGCAGCGGCGGGTTTGGGAAGAGCGGACCGACCGCATGGAGCAGTTCATCCTGAACGAGCAGGAGGAGAAACGATGAGCAAAGCCGAGGCGGAACTCGACCTGACCGTAGCGAGAGTGATCAAGGCCCCGCGAGCCGCGGTCTGGGATGCCTGGGCCGATCCGGGCAACCTGGCGCAGTGGTGGTTGCCGGCGCCAGCCAGCTGCCGGGTGGTCGATTTCGAGCTGGTTCCCGGCGGCGCCTTCCGGACCGAGATGGATGAGGGAGACGGGTTCATGCCCCACATGGACGGATGCTTCCTGGCCGTCGACGAGCTCGAGCGGCTGGTTTTCACGACGGCCCTGACCGCCGGCTGGCGCCCCTCCGGCACCTCCTTCATGACCGGCGTCATCACCTTCGCCGACCACCCGGAAGGCACCGCCTACGAGGCGACGGCGATGCACAAGGACGGAGCCGATCGCGACCGCCACCTCGAGCTGGGGTTCGAGGACGGCTGGGGCACGGTCACCCGGCAGCTGGCGGAGCTGGTCGAAGCGCGACCTTGAATCGCTGATCCGCCACTTTCGGCCCGGGCCGGGGTTTACACTCACGGCCCGGGTCGAAGGCCTCGACCCGTCGGGCACCGCAAAGACAAGGAGGGGCCGCGGCAGCATGAAACGGAACGGGTTGGGAGCCAGGGCGCTGATCGCGGGTGCCGGCACGGTCGCGCTGGCAGTCGGTCTGGCCGGGGTTGCCTCGGCCGGCCGGGTCGCGAGTGATCATCCGCTGCCGCAGACCTATCTGCTGAAGCTGGATCAGGCCCCGTCGGTCCGCGTCTTCCGCCAGAGCCGGGACGAAGGCGCCCGGGCGGCGAAGGTCGCCGCGCGAGAGCAGAAGGCCGAGATCACCCGCGCTCAACGCCAGGTCATCGCCGATCTGCCGGGCGATGCCGAGGTGCTCTACCGCACCCACAGCCTGCTGGCCGGGGTCGGGGTGAGCGCCTCGACCGCGGACGAGACCCTGCTGCGGGGGATCGACGGGGTCCGGGGCGTCTACCCGGTCGCGCCCAAGCGGCTCCAGAACTCTTACGCGGTTCCCTTCCAGTCCGCGCCGGCCGCGTGGCGGGCCACCGGGTTCCTCGGCCAGGGCGAGAAGATCGCGGTGATCGACTCGGGCCTCGACTACACACACGCGGATTTCGGTGGCCCCGGTACGCAGGCGGCTTGGGACGAGGCCCACGCGGCCTCGGATCAAGCGCCGGACCCGAGTCTGTACTCGGACGAAAAGTTCCTCGGCGGGGTCGACCTGGTCGGCGATCACTACAACCCGGACCCCGACGCCGATAACTATCAGCCCGATCCTCATCCCGACCCGAACCCGCTCGACTGCGGCGGACACGGATCTCACGTGGCCGGCATCGCAGCCGGGTACGGCGTCGGCGCCGACGGCTCGACCTACACCGGGGCCTATGACGACAGCACGGATTTCGACGCGATGAGGATCGGTCCGGGGATGGCGCCCAAGGCGGGGATCTACTCGATCAAGGTCTTCGGCTGCGACGGCAGCACCAACGTGCTGACCGAGGCGATCGATCGGGCCGTCGACCCGAACGGCGACGGCGACCCGAGCGATCACGCCGATGTGATCAACCTCTCGGTCGGCTCCGATTTCGGCTCGGTCCAGGACGGCGACTCGATCGCCGCCAACGCCGCGGTCGCGATGGGGGTGAGCGTGGTCGCCGCGGCGGGGAACGCCGGTGACCACACCGACATCAGCGGCTCGCCCGGTGATGCCTCCCGGGTCCTGAGCGTGGCGAGCTCGGTCGATGCCGCCTCGAAGATCGACGGGGCCAAGGTCACGATCGACGGCGACCAGGCGCTCTACGGGATCACCCGGTCGGTCATGTACGACTGGGGCGGAGCGGACCTGGGTGGCCCGGTGGTCGCGGCCCCGGCCGGCAACAGCACCGCCTGCGAGTCCTACCCGGGCACTCCGTTCACCGGCAAGGTGGTCCTGGTCGAGTGGCACGACGCGTCCCCCGAGTGCCCGTCGGCGACCCGCGGCGCGAATCTGGCCGCGGCCGGCGCGGCCGGTTTCATCTTCGCCAGCGACTCCGAGTCGTTCTCGGCTGGGATCAACGGCGACGACGGGATCCCCGGGGTGCTGATGGTCGCCTCCGGTGCCGACGCGATCCGCGACGCGCTCGAGGATCACCTCCCGGTCAGCGTTGACGGGACCGAGGTGAACGCGGTGACCCAGGATTTCCCCGGCGACAACGACAAGCTTTCGGCCTTCAGCTCGCGCGGGATCCACGCGACCGGCAACGCCAAGCCGGACGTGACCGCGGTCGGCAACACGGTCTTCTCGGCCGCGGTCGGTGGCGGCAGCGAGGGCGTCGGCAACTCGGGCACCTCGATGGCCTCACCGATGGTCGCCGGCCTCGCGGCGCTGGTTCGTCAGGCGAATCCCGACTGGAGCCCGCTGCAGGTCAAGGCGGACATCATGAACACGGCCTCCCACGACCTCTTCGTGGGCGGCTCGGCCAACCCGGCCAGCGACCGCTACGGACCGACCCGGGTCGGGGCCGGACGGATCGACGCGGCGGGCGCCGTCGCCAATGAGGTGCTCGCCTATGACGATGAGAACGGCGCGGTCAGCGTCTCCTTCGGCCCGGTCGAGGCCGACGCGCCACTCACGCTGCGTCGCGAGGTCACGGTCGAGAACCGGTCCGCCGCGGCGGTCACCTATGCGGTCTCCTATGACCCGATTCACGAGGTTCCCGGGGCCGAGTTCACGGTTTCCCCGGCCCAGGTGTCACTGAGCCCGGGGGCGACCGCGAAGGTCACCGTGTCGCTCGCGATCGATCCCTCGAAGCTGACCAAAGCGGTCGACCCGACCGTGGGGCGGATGGCCCAGTCCGGGTATCCCCGCGAGACCCTGGCCGAAGCCTTCGGCCGGGTCCTGCTCGAGCCGACCGGTCCGGGCTCCGGGCTGCGGATCCCGGTCTACGCCGCACCCCGGCCGGCCTCGCGGATGAGCCAGCCCGACTCGCTGGAGATCCACGGCGCGGCGAGTGGCGACCCGGCGGGGCAGCGGGCGTCCTTCGCGCTCACCGGTCAGGGAGTCGGAACCGGGAGCGGTGAGAACGGGGTCGGCAACGGCGACCCCGACGATGACATCGAGTCGATCGCCGCCGGGTTCGAGCTGCAGGCGACCAGCGGTGAGTCCCCGGAATGCGGTGGCGACGTCCAGTGGGACTGCTGGCGCCTGTCGGAGGAGAGGTACGCGGATCTCGCGATGGTCGGCTATGGCTCGGATGCGCCTCAGGTCGAGGACCCGGCCCAGGCGCTCGCCTATTTCGCGGTGTCCGTCCACGGGCGATGGGCGATCCCCTCGGACAAGGGGGTGATCCAGATCGACCTCGATGTGGACCGCGACGGCACGCCGGATCTCTACCTCTACAACAGCCGCCTGGGAGAGGATGACGTCTTCATCAGCGTCCTGCTCGACCCGGCCAAGCCGGACGGCGAGAGGGTGGTCGATGTCCAGCTGGTCAACGGCCGCTTCGGTGACCTCGACACGGCGCTCTACGACAGCGACGTGATGGTCCTGCCGGTCTCGCTCGCGGCTCTGGCCGCGTACGGAGTGGACGCGCAGAGCCCGAGGATCGATTACGGGGTCGAGGGATACACCTACTTCTCCGACCAGGCGATCGACTCGATCGGGGTGAACGACAAGACCGGTGACCTCAAAGACCCGCTCAGCGCGAACCTGTTCGAGCCGGGGATCAGGGTCAGCGATGCCGACGGCAACGGTCCGCTGGTCGAGGATCAGCCGGGCGCGAAGCTGACCGTGAACAGGGACTGGGACAACTGGGAAGAGGACCGGGGCCTGGGCGTGATGATGCTTCATCTCCACAACCCGGTCGGAGAGAAGGCCCAGACGCTGAAGCTCAAGCGAGCGGCCTCGACGACCGGTCTTTCGGTGCAGAGCGAGGAACTGGTCGCTGAGGTCTCACCGGCCGCGGCGGGGCTGCCCGTGCCGACTGGAGAGGTGCTCTTCTCGGTCGACGGCAGTCCGGTCGGGACCGCATCGCTCGCCGGCGGGAAGGCCGTGCTCGAGCAGCAGGTCCCGAGCGGCGCGACCCGGGAGGTCAAGGCCGTGTACTCGGGCGATCCGAACTTCGAGCCATCGTCCGCTCTGGTTCATCGCTCTGATCCGGTGCTGAAAGCGCGGGTCACCAGCCGACGGAAGAAGAACCGCCTCGGCTGGTACCGGACCCCGGTGACCGTGAAGTTCTGGTGCCGGGCCGGCAGTGCCGGTCTGATCGGACGCTGCCCGCAGCCGAAGCGGCTGGTTTGGGACGGCCGGGGACAGCGGGTCATGCGGACCATCAAAGCGGCCGATGGTGGCCAGGCAAGCGTCTGGGTGCGCCACATCAGGATCGACCGCACCGCGCCGACCATCCGGATCCGCGGCGTTCGGCATGGCACGGTCAAGCGGGGGCAGAAGGTTCGCTGCGTGGCTCGTGATCGCACCTCCGGGCTCCGGCGACGCTGCCGGGTCCGGGTCAGGCGCCGGGCCGGCCGCGTGATCTACACCGCGACGGCCGTCGACCGGGCCGGCAACAAGAGGGTGGTGCGCAAACGGGTCCGCCTCCGGTCCCGCCGCGACTAGTCGGGCAGCGTAGGCACCGGGACGCCCTGGTCCGCATCGATCATCGAGGCGCGTTTGACCGCGCCCTCACCGAACTTCGAGCGAACCGCGTCGAGCGCCTGGTCGAGGCTCGCGCCTTCCTGGCTGCGGGCCTCGCCTTCCCCGGCCAGGGGCAGTTCCATCTGGACGGTGTCAGCCCGTTCCAGGTTGCCGAGCGAGATGCCGATCAGGGTCAGGTCCTTCTCGCGGATCTCTTCCCGCGAGGCGGCGAAGAGCTCACGGACCGCGGCGAGGATCGTCTCGGTCTCGTCGGTGGGGAAGGGGAGAGTGCGAGCGCGGCTGGCCCGGGAGAAATCGCCGAAGCGCAGGCCGACCGAGACCGTGCGGCAGGCCCGGCCCGCTCCGCGCAGGCGACGGGCCGTGCGATCGACCAGCGCCGCGGCCAGGGAATCGATCTGGGTCGCGTCGCGCGAGGCGCGGGGAAAGGCGCTCTGCGCACCGATCGATTTGCGCCGCTCGCGTGGCTGAACCGGGCGCGGGTCCCGTCCCTGGGCGAGGTCGAGCAGGTGGCTGGCGGCCGACTCGCCGATCTCCGCCGCCAGCCGGACCCGGCTGGTGCGGGCCACGTCCCCGACCGTCCGGATCCCGATGCCGTTCAGCTTCGAGGTAGTCACCCGACCGACTCCCCAGAGTGCCTCGATCGGCAATGGGTGGAGGAATTCCACCTCACGTTCGGGCTGCACGACCAGCAGCCCGTCCGGCTTGGAGGCTCCGCTTGCGACCTTGGCCAGGAACTTGGTCCGAGCCACCCCGACCGAGATCGGCAGCCCCGCCTGGCT
>JBIQLL010000047.1:0-13978 GCA_044464425.1 Solirubrobacterales bacterium
ACCGCCATGCTCCAGGGCCTCGATCACCGACTTGTAGGAGTCGGCCAGTTGGATGTACTTGCCGACCAGGGCGATCTTCACGGTGCCCTCGGTGTTCTCGGCCAGCCGCAGCATGGCCTCCCACTCGGTCAGGTCGGGCGGCGGCGCGTCTTCCATGTGGAAATGCTCGAGGATGAAATCGTCGAGGCCCTCCGCCCGGTACATCAGGGGGATCTTGTAGACGTTATCCACGTCCTGCCCCGAGATCACAGAATCGGTGGGAAGCGAGGCGAACTGGGCGATCTTCTTGCGGATGTCGCGGTCGAGCCCGGAGACCGAGCGGCAGATCAGCGCGTCGGGCTGGATGCCGATGCGACGCAGCTCGTTGACCGAGTGCTGGGTCGGCTTGGTCTTCATCTCGCCGGCGTGGACGATGTACGGCACCAGGGTCAGGTGGATGAACATCGCGCGGCGGGAACCGAGGTCGGTGTAAAGCTGGCGGATCGCTTCGAGGAAGGCCAGTGACTCGATGTCACCGACCGTGCCACCGATCTCGGTGATCACGAAGTCGACCTGCTTGGTCTCGGCGACGATCAGGATGCGGTTCTTGATCTCGTCGGTGATGTGCGGGATCACCTGGACGGTGCCGCCGAGGTAGTCGCCCCGGCGTTCGCGCTTGATCACCGAGTTGTAGACGGCGCCGGCGGTCACGTTCGAGGCCCGCGAGGTGTTCTCGTCGGTGAAGCGCTCGTAGTGGCCGAGGTCGAGGTCGGTCTCGGCGCCGTCCTCGGTCACGAAGACCTCGCCGTGCTGGAAGGGGCTCATCGTCCCCGGGTCCACGTTCAGGTACGGGTCGAACTTCTGGATCTGGACCCGGAACCCGCGGGAGACGAGCAGCCGGCCGATCGAGGCGGACGCGATGCCTTTCCCGAGAGCCGAAAGCACTCCGCCGGTGACGAAGATGAAGCGGGTTTCTCCTTGATACTTGTCGCTCACTTGACTCTCCCGAGTGAGTCTATAAACCGCAGCGGCGGCAGCCGGTCAATCGTCTTCGAGATCGAGCGGAACTCTCCGTAAATCGTGAGAAGAATCACGGCCCCGAGGGCGATCAGGCGTCCCGTCTCGTCGAGCCCGGTTAGCAGCAGCACACCGGCCAGGGCGCCGGCCAGGTTCGAGCCCGTGTCACCGAGCATGGCCCGGTCCCGCAGGGTGAAGAACGCCCCGATCACGAAGGGACCGAGGAAGATGCCGGTCAGTTCCACCGGCAGCAGTGTCCAGCCGCCCAGGCAGAGGGCGACCACGAGGATGAACAGCACCTTCTCGACCCGGCCGCCCCGCAGGTCGAGCAGGTTGAAGAGGTTGGTGGTGAGGATCAGCAGTGCCACGTCGGCGATGTAGGAGGGCCACTCGTTGCCGGTGCCGGTCACTACATACGCGGCCAGCGCGAGAGCGCCGATTGCCTTGACCGCGCCGGTCGAAAGCTCACCCCGCATGACCGCCCCGGCGTGCCCCCGCCATCCGCGCGGGGTGCCTTCGGCGTGGCCGAGGCCGAGCGAATCGTCGAGCAGACCGAGGAAAGCGACTCCGATGAAGTAGATGATCCAGCGCCGGAGGTCGGGCTCGAGCAGGTCGAGGCCGGCCCGTTCGTTCAGCACCGCCAGCGGTGCGAGCGCGACCAGCGAGGCGGTGACGAGCACCGCACCGAGTGGAAAGGCCAGCGGTTCGCCCCGGTAGTTGACCCGAGTGAGCCCGGCCCCGAGCAGGCCGCGGACGCCGGCCGGGACGACCAGCAGGCCGACCAGAACGGCGATCGGGAAACCGAGCCAGGTTACGGCTCGGCCCTGCCCGTTCCGTTCTGCTTACGCCCCTTCTGCTGCCCGTTGCCCACCGGCTTGAGCAGCTCGGGCAGGATCCGCGAGGCGTCGTCCTTCACGCCGAATGCTCCCTCGGCCCCGTTCAGCGCGTAGATCAGGCTGACCTTGCCGGCCGGCTGATCGACGTTGTCGACCGTGCTCAGGTTGCGGTCCCTGAGGAATCCGACGGTCGAGGGGTCCGTGCCGACGGTTTCGACCCCGACCAGCCGGGCCGGTGTGGAAGCCGCCCCTTCGATGATCGCCCGGTCGAGCTTCTCGGCTGTTTCGCGCGCCTCGGAATCATCGTCGTCCGGTTCTGCCCGATAGATGATCAAGCCGTCAAGGTCACCGAACTGCCCGCTCGACTGCGACATCAGGTCGCTGCGAGTCTGGTTCAGGATCCTGCCTCCGCGGATCAGCTGCCGACCGACCGTCCGCCCGTACGCGGCCAGATCCTCGTCGCTCGTCCCGACCTGCCGGAACCGCGTGTTCGTCAGGTCACCGGCCAGATCGTCGAGCGACGGCGGCTGACGGATCGCGCCGACGGCGACCAGCCTGGCCCCGGTCGGTTCCAACGCCGACTCGATCGAGTCGCTCAGGTTCGAAGGCAGCGTGCCGAGGCCGATCAAGCCGATCTTCTGGTCCGGCAGCCGGCCCTCGGTCAGCAGCGGGTACACGGTCGCGCCGAAATCGTTGGACTGGCCGAGCTGCTGGTTGAGATCGTCGATCTCGCCTCGCGCGTCATTGAGGTCGCTGGTCAGGCTTGACTCGAGGTCCTGGCGGGTGTTGTTCAGCACGTCGCTGCCCCACTGGGAGCCGATCAGGATGCCGATCGCCAGAGCGAGAAAAACGGCCGCGAGCGAAGCCGCGTGGTAGCGAGCGCTGTAACCCATCGCGGGAACCTTATGGGCTGACCTGGCGCCAGGTCAGCAGCCTGGGTCCGTCCCCGCGGGAGGCCGGCCCGCGGATCAGATCCCGAGCCAGATCTTGATCTTCAGCCAGATCAGGTCGAACAGGTCGGCCAGGGCCGGCGAGCTGAGCACCACGATCGCGACCAGGACCAGGAAAGCACCGAGGAAGAGCATCAGTGGCCCAACCGTGAGGCCGGGGTTGTAGAGGCGGCTCACGCCCTTCGCGTCAACCAGCACCTCGCCGATCCGGAGCCGGGTGAGGAAGGTCGAGGACATCCCGGCCCGGTCTTTGTCGAGGAACTCAATCAGGTTGAAATGCGCTCCCACGGTGACGATCAGCGAGGCCCCCTTCTCATAGGCCATCAGCATCGCGACGTCCTGGCTGGTCCCCACGAACGGAACCGCGATGTGATCGACCCCGAGCTTGACCATCCGCTCGGCGCCCGGCGCACGCCCGTCGGCGTAGGCGTGGACGACGACCTCGGACCCCGCCTTCAGGGTGTCATCGGTGACCGAGTCCATGTCACCGAGGATCATGTCCGGCCGGTAGCCGGCCTCCCGGATCGCGTCCGCGCCGCCGTCGACCCCGATCAGGATCGGCTTCACGTCCCGGATGTAGGCGCGGAGCGCCCGCAGGTCGCGTTTGTAGTTGGGGCCGCGCACCACGATCAACACGTGCCGGTCACGGAAGGTGGTCTTCGTCTCGGGCAGGTCGATCGTCCCGGAAAGCAGCTCGCTTTCCTCCTGAATGTGGGTGACCGTGTTCTCGGCGAAGTCGGCGAGCGCGTGGTGGATCTCGGAACGCTGACGGTCCAGTTGGAGCTCGAGCTCCGGCTGGAACTGCTCGACGCCGGTGGCAACCACGACCCCGTCGCGCTTGACCTCGCACCCCTCGATCGTGACCTGTTCGTTCTCGACCAGGAGCTCGAAGAGGTCCGAATCCGGACAGTCGATCAGCCTCACCCCGGCCTCGACGAGGATCAGCGGGCCCCGGTTCGGATAACGATCGTCGGAGGACGACTGGTCGTTCAGCACTACTTTCACTCCGCTCGCGGCCAGGTCCTCGGCCGCGATGCGATCGAGGTTGCGGTGACCGATCACCGCGATGTCTCCGACTTCCAGGGTCTTGACCAGGTCCTTGGTCTTGCGGCCGAGACGAACCCGGCCGCGGCTCACGGCCGGCTCACCCGAACGGCCTTCGGCCACGCCGTCGCCGGGCCGCCCTCGCAGCCTTCGCGTGATCGTGTTCACAGCTCAAGGGTAAGGGCAAAACCCGGCGTAGGGGCTGCCAACGCGACGCGGGCGCCGACGGCCGCCCGGTCGGCGGCACACGGCCCCCATACCTTCGGGACGTTTTGACCACGCGTTCTAGCGGTTAGACGAGACCAACTCGCGGGCGTGGCGGGTTGCGGCTTCGTCGTCCTCGCCACCGCCCATCATCCGCCGGATCTCGGCCACGATCTCATCTCCATCGAGCGCCGTGACGGTCGCGGTGACGTTGCCGCTCCCGGTCGTCTTCTCGAGCGAGAAGTGCGCCGCCGCCCGGCTCGCAACCTGCGGCAGATGGGTGATCGCGATCACCTGCCGCCCGTCGGCAACCTCGCGCAGACGATCACCGACCGCTGCCGCCGTGTTGCCGCCGATGCCGGCGTCGATCTCGTCGAACACGAGAGTCCGGCGATCGCCAGCTCCGCTTGCGGCCAGGGCCAGCATCACCCGGGAAAGCTCTCCCCCGGAGGCCGTGTCACGCAGCGGCTGGGCGGGGATTCCCGGGTTGGGGGCCAGCATGAACTCGGCCGATTCGGCGCCCGATGCTCCCGGACCGTCCGGCACCTGAGGCAGCTCGATCGTCAGCTCGGCTCCCGGCATCGCCAAGTCTTCGAGATCGTCGCTCACTCTCGAGGCCAGCTCACTCGCGGCCGCAGCGCGAGCGCTGCTCAAATCCGCCGCCGCCTCGAGAAGATCACGCCGGGCCCCGTCGATCGCCTCCTGAAGCTCCTGCTCACGGCTTTCGCCGCTCTCCAGCCGCTCGATCTCCTCTCGGCACCAGGCAGCGTGGGCGAGCACGGACTCGATCGAGCCCCCGTGCTTGCGTTCCAGGCGGTCGATCAGATCGAGCCGCTCCTCGAGTTCCGCCAGCCTTCCGGGGTCGGCCTCGATCCCTTCCAGATATCGGCCCAGCTCGACCCCGACATCCTCGATCTCGAGGGCGAGGCCCTCGACCCGAGAGGCCAGCTCGTCCAGCCCGGCATCCACCCCGCGCAGCCCGCCCAGCAGCTCCCGGGCTCCCGCCACCAGGACGACCGCGCCCTCGGCTTCCTCCTCCCCCCGCAGCCGCGCGCCGGCCCCGGCCGCCGCCTCACGCAGGCCCTCGGCGTGTCGCAGCCGGTCGCGTTCCTCGGCCAAACCATCCTTCTCGCCTTCGACCAGTTCGGCCGCGTCGATCTCCTCGAGCTCGAACCGGTGCAGGTCCAGGTCACGTTCGCGGGCGGTGTCGCGACTTCTCAACACCTCGAGCTCACGGCTCAGCTCGCGGTGGCGTCGCCAGATCCCTGCGTACTCGTTCAGGCGGTGCTGCTGCTCCAGTCCCGCGGCCCGGTCGACCATGCCCAACTGTGCCGAGCCGATGGTCAGCCGACGGTGCTCATGCTGCCCGTAGAAGGCGATCAACCTCGAAGCCAGCAGCTGGAGATCCGCCGCCGAGGCGCTGCGTCCCCCGACGAAGGCCGAGGTCCGGCCCGATTCCGAGACCCGACGGCCCAGCACCACCTCTTCGCTCCCGGCCGGAATCCGGTCCAGCAGCTCCGCCAGATCCTCATCCTCGTTCCACTCCGGAGGCAGATCGAAAACCCCCTCGACCCAGGCCTCGGGCGCGCCGACCCGCACGATCCCCTTCTTCGCCTTACCACCCATCAGTAGGTCAAGCGAGTGGGCCAGCACGGTCTTGCCGGCACCGGTCTCGCCGGTCAGCACGTTCAACCCGGGACCCAGTCTCAGCTCGGCCCGCTCGATCAGCAGCAGATTCTCGATTCGAAGTTCACGCAGCATCCTGCGTAACTTCTAACGGCCCCATCGGACGAACAAGTGTTCGTCCAGCCTAAACCGCCAGGTGCCCGAACTTCTCGCGGATCCGGTGATAGAAGTTCGAGCCCGGGAGCTGGGCCAGCGTGGCGAGGCCGGGACGGTAGCTGACCGAAGCCTCCGCCGAGGGCAGCAGCTCGCCGATCGGCACCCCGTCCACCGCGATGTCGACCCCGTCGCGGCTGCGATGGTTGACCACGTGGAGCACGTCGCCGGGCGCCACCACGAGCGCCCGCGCGGTCAGGGTGTGCGGCGCGATGTAGCTGACCACGTAGCCGGAGACGCCCCACGCCAGGATCGGTCCGTGGTTGGCGAGGTTGTAGCCGGTCGAGCCGGTCGGGGTCGAGGCGACCAGGCCGTCGCAGCGCACGTGCCCCACCTCCTCGCCGGCGATCCGGTAGCTCAGTTCAGCCACGCCGCCGCGGGGACGGCGGCTGAAGCCGACGTCATTGAGGGCGATCCGGGTCACCCCGTTCGCCGAGACTTCCAGTCCGGGCAGGTCGATCGTCTCGTACTCGCCGGCGAAGGCGCGGTCCAGGCCGAGCTCGATCTGGTTCGCCTCGACCCCGGCCAGGAACCCGACCCGGCCGAAGTTTATGCCGAACACCGGGACTCGTTTCTCGAGCGAGGCCCGCAGGGCGTGCAGGATGGTTCCGTCACCGCCGAGGACGACCAGGAGCGAGGGCTCGACCCCCTCGGCGTCCTCGCTCGAAACCAGATCCCAGCCATGCCGGGCAGCGGCCGCGCCGGCTACCTCAATGGCGCGGTCGATGCCCGCGGCATGGGAATGAGTGAAGAGCTGTGCGACTGGACGGCTCACAGCTGAACACCTTCGCAGAGAGCGGCGCCACTTTCAGCCCCCGACCGCGCGGCGGGCGATCCCGCCCCGGTGGCCTGGCCGAGCTGGATGAACGTCTCGAGGTTGCCCTTCGGTCCTGGCAGGCCGGTCGGAGCGATCCCGTCGAGGCTCAGGCCCAGCCCGAGCGCGAAATCGGCGACGTTTGCCACCGCCTCGCGCCGGTCGCCCTGATCGCGCACCACCCCGCCTCGCCCGACCCGGGCCCGGCCCAGTTCGAACTGGGGTTTGACCATCGCCAGGATCACGGACTCGTCCGCCATGGCGTTCACAACCGCCGGCAGGACCTTGGTCAGCGAGATGAAGGAGACGTCGACCACCGCCAGCTCCGGCCGGTACTCGAGGTCGGCCGGCAGGAGATCCCTGGCATTCAGCCGCTCGATCACGGTCACCTCGTCGCGGTTTCTCAAGCCGGCGTCGATCTGGCCGTAGGCAACGTCGAGCGAAATCACGTGCCTGGCTCCCCGCTGGAGGAGACAGTCCGTGAAGCCTCCGGTCGAGGCACCGACATCGAGGCAGAGCCTGCCCTCGACTTCGACGCCCAGGGTATCGAGCCCGTTCTCGAGCTTGATCCCGCCGCGCGATACGTACTTCTGGCCCTCGATCACCTCGATCTCCTGCTCACGGCTCACCTCCTGGCTCGGCCGGAGGGCGACGGGGCCGTCCTTGCCCAGCTTCACCTGACCGGCCCGAATCGCCCGGGCGGCCGCGGTACGAGAGGTGAATGTGCCCCTTTCAGCCAGGAGCAGGTCGAGTCGCGAGCGTTTGGCCATCCCGCCTGAACGGTACCGGTGGGTCGGATTCCCGTCACGGACGACGGAAATCCGACCCACCGCTGGCCACGGCGCATATGACAGCGGTTCATGTCAAATGTGACCCGACTCACACACAAAAAGTAAGTCGCCCCCTATCTTGCGGTCAGGAGATTCATGACCATGACCGCGAAACCCATAGGAATCAGCGTTCACAACGCACTCGTGCTGGCCACCGCGCCGCTACTGATGGTCGTGCCGTACCTGTTGACCTTCAGCCCGGGGATCGGCTACCTGACCTTCTTCCTCGGTGCGGCCCTGATGGGCGTCTCCCTCGCCGGTTCGAGCCCGAAGCGTCCGCTTCCGCTCTCCGCCCACGCCGGTTTCGACTGGGCGATCGGCATCGCGATCTTTTCCATCGGCCTACTCGCCGGCATCATCGGACAGGACACCGTCATCACAAGCTTCCTGGTCGGGTTCGGCGCCGCTCACTTGGCACTTACCGCTTCAACGCGGTATAGCGCCCGCGGCGCATAAAGAGCCCACCTACCTCCCACAGATCAAAAACACATATAGAGATCATTGAATCTCTCTCCTCCCTAAGCAACACCAAGAGCCCCGCCTTCCCAGCGGGGCTCTTTCCTTGCATGACCCTCATCACCCTGGTGGGTCGGATTTCCGGCCGTGGCGACGAGAATCCGACCCACCAGAGCGACGAGGGCTAGGGGGCGAGTTTTCGGCGTCAGGTGCTGTCTCTAGTCTGGACCGGTGACTCCTTCCGCTGTGACATCCGCCGATTTCGAGGTCGAGGCCTCAGGCCTGATCGCGGAGCTCGAACGCGAAGCCGACTCGGGCAGCCGTAACGGGGCGATCGACGCCGGGCTCGAAGCGTTGCGTGAGTCCTGGCGGCGGCTCGATCAGGACGAGCAGAATGAGTCGCGGACCCTGACCGCCCGGCTCGCCGCGCTGGTCGGAGCCCGTCCTCCCGCGGAGGCCGACCCGAGAGTGCCCGACGGGGCCAACGGTTCCAGCCGACCACCAGGTCGGGGCGTCACCCCATCCGGCCAGACCGTGCTGATCGCGGACGAGCAGGAGGAGGCCGCCCTCGCTCTGCAGGGCCTCGAGGGCATCGAGCTGGCCGAGTCCGTCCCGACCCGGCTCTATGAAGGTCCTCGCGATCCCGATCGCCTGCTCGCCCACATGGGCTACGAAGGGTTCCGGCCCGGTCAGCGGGACGCGGTCCAGGCGACCCTCGAAGGCCGCGACAGCCTGATCGTGATGCCGACCGGCGGCGGCAAGAGCCTCTGCTACCAGCTACCAGGCCTTGCGTCTCCCGCTCTCACTCTGGTCGTCAGCCCCTTGATCGCGCTGATGGCCGACCAGGTGAAGCGGCTGCGTTCCGAGGGGCATCCGGCCGTGATGTTCGCCTCCGGCCTCTCCGAGGAGGATTCCTCCGCCTCCTGGCGTGCGGTTCAGGACGGATCCGCGCGGATCGCCTATTGCTCGCCCGAGCGGTTCGGCTCCTCGTCCTTCCTCGACCTGGTCAGCTCCCGTGAGATCGACCTGCTGGCGATCGACGAGGCCCACTGCCTCTCCGAGTGGGGCCATGACTTCCGGCCCGACTACCTGCGCCTGCCGAAAGTCGCGGACCGGCTCGGCCGCCCGCCGGTCATGGCCTGCACGGCGACCGCGACGCCGCAGGTCGCGGCCGAGATCGCCGAGCGGATGGGCATGCGCGAACCGGCCGAGATCCACTCCGGGTTCGACCGCCCCAACCTGAGCTTCGACACGATCTCACTCGAAGGCAAGGGCTCGAAAGCCCGCAAGCAGGCGCTGCTCGAGATCGGTCTCGCCGACCCCGCCAACCGGCCGGCGATCGTCTACTGCGGAACCCGCAAGAGCACCGAGGAGCTGGCCGATGACCTGCGGGCATCCGGTCTCTCCGCGGTCGCCTACCACGCCGGCATGCCACCGGACGAGCGGGCGTCCGCCCAGCACCGCTTCATGGAAGGCGACGCCGAGGTCGTAGTCGCGACCAACGCCTTCGGCATGGGCATCGACAAGGCCGACGTCCGCTCGGTCTGGCACTGGGCGATCCCCTCCAGCGTCGAGGCCTACTACCAGGAGGCCGGCCGTGCCGGGCGCGACGGGGCCCCGGCCAAGGCGGTGCTGCTCGCGATGCGGGCCGACCTCGGGCGACTGGTCCGCTTCAACGAGCAGCGCAAGGTCGATCCATCCGAAGTGCTCGCCTACGTCGATGACATCCGCCGTGCGGCCGGCCAGGACGGCGACGGCGACCCGGGGTCGGTCACGATCGAGGCGCCTCGGCGCGACGAGGAACGGATCCGCCTCGCGGTCGCTGAACGGGCCGGCGCACTCCGTGTGGACCCCGCTCCCGGGGCGCGGCTGCTGGTCACGCCCGGCCCCGAGGTCGGCCACGGGCAGGTCCGCGCCGCCTGCCGGGTCGCGGAGGACCGCGGCTGGGCCGCCTACCGCGCGGTCGAGGCGTTCAGCTTCTCCAGCACCTGCCGCCGCCGCCAGCTGCTCGACCATTTCGGCGACGGCACGCCAGGCGCACCGACCGGGCGCTGCTGTGACATCTGCGATCCGATCGAGTGGCTGCCGGACCCGGACTCGATCGAGATCCGTAAATCCCGCTCGACGTCCCGCAAGACGGCGGGCCCACCGCCCGAGCTTGCCCCGCAGGACGAGTCCCTATACGAAGAGCTGCGTCGCTGGCGGCTCGAGGCCGCCGGGGACCGTCCCGCCTACCACGTGGCTTCGAACCGAACCCTGACCGCGATCGCGACCGCGAAGCCGCTCGACGAGGATTCGCTGCTCGCGATCTCGGGCGTCGGCCCCTCCTTCATGGAGAAGTACGGCGCCGACGTGCTGCGAATCGTCTCGCACCAGGTCTGACCGCGATCCCGTTCAGACCGGTCGATCCAGGCGTCAGTGACGCGGAGCGACCCCGGATTCGACCGCGGCGAGCACCTTCTCGGCTACCGCGTCCGCGGTGAAACCGACCTCCTGATGGAGCAGATCCGGCTTGCCATGGGTCACGAAGCGGTCCGGCAGACCGACCCGGAGCACCCGGGCGCGCTCACCAGGATTCGCGAAGTTGTCCTCGAGATGCTCGATCACCGCGGAGCCGAACCCGCCCTGGAGCACACCCTCCTCGATCGTGACGATCAGGTCGTGACTGACCGCGAGGCGTTCGACCAGCTCGGTGTCGAGCGGCTTGACGAAGCGGGCGTCGGCGACCGTCGGCCTGATCCCGGATTCATCCAGGATGTCAGCCGCACCTAGCGCCACTCCGACCCCTGATCCGTAGCCGAGCAGAGCGACCTTCTCGCCGTTTCTCAGCGTTTCGCCGGTGCCGATCGGGATCGCCTCACCCGCGGCGGGCAGCTCCACCCCGACCGCCGCGCCCCGCGGGTAACGAAGCGCCGCCGGACCATCGTGGTCGATCGCGGTGCGAAGCATGTGAATCAGCATCGCCTCGTCCCGCGGCGCCATCGCGACCACGTTGGGCAGCGAGCGGAAGTAGGCGATGTCGAAGGCACCGTGATGGGTCGGCCCGTCATCGCCGACCAGGCCGGCCCGGTCCATCGCGAAAGTCACATCGAGCTGCTGGAGGCAGACGTCGTGGACGATCTGGTCGTAGGCCCGCTGCAGGAAGGTCGAGTAGATGCCGCAGACCGGCTTGCCGCCCTGGAGGGCGATGCCGCTGGCCATCAGGACCGCGTTCTGCTCGGCGATGCCGACGTCGTAGTACTGCTCCGGCCGCTCATCGGCCAGTTTCTGCAGCCCGGCGCCGCCGGCCATCGCGGCGGTGATCCCGATCACCCGCGGCTCCCGTTCGGCCTCCTTGACCAGAGCGTCCGAGAAGACTTGGGTGTACTGGGGAGGCGCCGTCTTCGGCTCCGGCTTTTCGAGGATCTCCGGGGCGATCGAAGCCGGGGCGTCCGACTCCTGCACGGGGACCAGTTTCGGCTTCTGGTCGGCCGGGGCGCCATCGACGATCGAGCCGGGCTTCGCCGCGTGCCATTTCTCCATGCCGGCCAGCCCGCCCTCCTCAGCGGGCGCGAAACCCCGGCCCTTCACGGTGTGGACGTGGACTACCACCGGACGGTCGGCGGCGAAGGCCTCGGTCAGGGCGCGCCGCATCGCTCCCACGTCGTGGCCATCGATCACTCCCATGTAGGCGAGGTCGAGCTCCTCGAAGAGCAGGCCGGGCGCCCAGTAGGCCTTGATCGCTGACTTCAGCTCCGGACCGAGCCTTTCGATCCGCTTGCCGAGGCCGAGCGGCAACCTGGTCAGCCGGTCCTCGACCTCCTCCCGGGCGTGGAAGAGGCCGGGCTTCAGCCGAGCCCGCTGGAAGTAGCTGGAAAGCGCGCCGACGTTGGGTGAGATCGACATCCCGTTGTCGTTGAGGAGGATCACCATCGGGGTCTGCAGGCCGCCGGCCGCATGCATCGCCTCGTAGGCGACGCCGCCGGTCAGCGCGCCGTCTCCGATCACGGCGGCCACCTTGCCGTCCTCGCCGATCCCCTTCCTCATCGCCTCCTTCAGACCGAGTGCGTAGGAGATCGAGGTCGAGGCGTGGCCCGCGCCCATGATGTCGTGCTCGGACTCCGGGATTGAGCAGAACGGGGCGAGACCCTCGTACTTGCGGATGGTCGGCAGCTGCTCGCGACGGCCGGTCAGGATCTTGTGGGGGTACGACTGATGGCCGACGTCCCAGAGAATCTTGTCGCGCGGTGACTCGAGCAGGCTGTGCAGAGCGACCGCGATCTCGCAGGTGCCGAGGTTGGCGCCGAAGTGCCCGCCGATCTCGCCGATCACATCGATGATGTAGGAACGGGTTTCCGCCGCGACCTGCTGGAGCTGTTCGTCGCTCAGGCCCTTGAGGTCGGCCGGGGACTCGATCCCGGGCAGCAGCGGCGTGATTTCGTTGGTTTCTTCGCTCACTGTTCTCTCGAATAAATGTAGTCGGCGATCCGCTTCAGGTCTTCGGTTTCACCGTCGGCCCCGGCCAGGGCGGCGAGCGCCTGCCCGTGGGTCTCGGCGGCCAGTGACCTGGCCCGTTCCAGTCCATACAGGCTGACATATGTGACCTTCCCGTGACGCTCGTCGGTGCCGTGCGTCTTGCCGAGCTCCTCGTCGCTGCCGGTCACATCGAGGATGTCATCGACGATCTGGAAAAGCAGGCCGATCAGTGTCGCGAAGCGGCGGCACGGCTCGCGCCCGCGCTCGTCGAGCCCACCGATCGCCAGCGCGACCTCGACGCTGGCCCGGATCAGCCGGCCGGTCTTCAGCGAGTGGAGGTGCCGCAGGCCCTCCTCGTCGAGCGACTGGGCGGCGACGTCGATGTACTGGCCACCGACCATACCCTCCACCCCGGTCGCCGCGCTGAGCAGCGCGACCGCCTCGAGAACCCGTTCCGGCGGGGCCGGAACCGCCGCGAGGGCGCCGATCGCCTCGGCAAAGAGGCCGTCTCCGGCCAGGATCGCCACGCCCTCGCCGTACTTGACGTGAGAGGTGGGCTGGCCACGTCTCAGCACGTCGTCATCCATCGCCGGCAGGTCGTCGTGAACCAGCGAGTAGGTGTGGATCATCTCCAGGGCCGCGGCCGCTCCGAGCAGGTCGTCGAGGGGCTGTCCGATCGCCCGACCGGTGGCCAGGCAGAGCACCGGTCGGATCCGCTTGCCGCCGGCCAGCAACGAGTAGCGCATCGCCTCGTCGAGCCCGGTGGTGTCGGCGCCATCGGGACCGGCGCCGTGACTGAAGTGGATCGTCTCCAGGTACTGGTCGACGGTCCGTCGGAGGTCTTCCGGGTAGCTCAAGACGGCTCCCCCTGGGCCAGTGCTCGCACCGGCTCAGCCCTGCTGGTCGGCGCGTTCGACCGCGGCGGCCGCTTCGCGCGCTGCCTCGGCGGTGAGCTCGGCCGCTTCGTCGGCGAGTCCGGATGCTTCGGTATCGGTGACGTTCTCATCCCGCAGCGCCGCCGTGATCTCCCCCAGCCGGTCGCGGATCTCCTCGAGCCTGCTCACGCCACCTCGTTCTCCTTCATCACTCGGGCCGCCGCGCCGAGGATCCCGTTGACGAAGCCGGGAGCCTCCGCGCCGCAGAACTTCTTCGCCGTTTCCACGGCCTCATCGATCGCCACCTCGTTCGGCACGTCGTCACGGAAGTTCATCTCGTAGAGCGCCACCCGCATGATGTTCTTCTCGAGCGGAGCGATCCGGTTCAACTCCCAGCCCTCGGCGTACTCGGCGATCACTTCGTCGAGCTCTTCGCGTTTTCCCTCGACTCCTTCGGCCAGCTCGATCGTGAACGGCTTCGCATCAGCGAGGAGGACGGAAAGGGGCCGGTCGGTCACCTCCTGCTGATAACAGGCGAAGACCGCGTCCCGACGCTGATTGGAGCGACGCATCAGCCAAGGATATTGGTTCGAACCAGAAAGCAAACCCCCCCCCCCCCCCCCCCCCCCCCCCCCCCAAAACCCCCCACCCCCCCCCCCCCCCCCCGGGCCGGTTTTCC
>JBIQLL010000048.1:0-12822 GCA_044464425.1 Solirubrobacterales bacterium
CACCAAGCACTACTTACCCAATAAAAACCGTCTCCAACAAACCCGGGGCGGTTCATCATGTGGGTGTAGACCCGGAGAGTGAATCCGGGGTCGGTGTGCCCGATCTGGGCCATGAGCGTGATCGGGTCTTCGCCGCAGGCGATCAGAATCGATGCGAAGGTGTGACGGAGCTTGTGGGTGGTGAGCCCCTTCGGGAGAGGAACCTCCCCCGCAGCGATGAGCAGCTCGTTTGCGCGGTCGAAGACCGGCTGAAGGATTCGGGAGAGCAGGGTGTCAACGTCGCGTCGTCCACCGTCCTCGGTCGGGAACACAAGATCGTCGGGACCGGCGTCGCCCAGGTCGGCTTTGTGGTCGGTGAGGATCCGGTGGAGGATCGGGACGATCTTGATCTCCCTGAGCCCGGCCTGGGTCTTCGAGCGACCAACCATGATCCGGTCGACGGCCAGGTCGATGTCGCGCAAGAGCAGGTAACAAAGTTCCTGGGCACGCGGCCCAGCGAATAGGAGCGTGGCGACGATCGCGAGTCGGTGAGAGAGCCGGTAGCGAGGATTCCGGTCCAGCTCGTCTGCCGCTTGAAGGAGCGCCTCGATCTGGCGGGCGGAATCGAGATACACCGGACGCTTCGGGGGCACCTTGAGTCGGCGGCGTCTACCGACCGCAGCGTTTTGCTTCACATGCCCGTACTCGTGCGCGATCGAGAGGATCGACTGGAGGAAGCCGATCATCTGATTGATCGAGCTTGCCGACAGCGGCCTAAGGGGATTGCCTTTCTTGTCCAGTTTCGGCCGGCGACGCTCGATCGCGCGGTGACGCAGATCAGACTCGGCGACCATGTGCCGCCTGAAGTTGTCGACCGCCTCGACGTCGATCTCCGGTAGCGGCCAATCGGCAAAGAACTCAACTAGGTATCCGAGCGCCCACTCCTCTTTTTCAATGGTGCCCTCGGAGACCTCGCCCCGTCGAGAAGCAACCAAGCCGCTGGCAAACGGACCAAAGACCGGCGCCTCACCGTCCTCTGCGTCCGACGTGGACTTCGGGCCGTCCTTCTTGGGTGGCACCCAGATTCCCCGCCTGACATCGGCAAGCACGTTCGCCAGCTCTTCCTCAGCCTGCTCGCGACTCCAACCGTCGTGCTCGTAGCCGAGTGTCAGGTAGCGGCGCTTGCCGTAGGCGCGAAACCGCAACGCAAACTTCTTGCCGGCCTTCCAATCTCGCTCGATGACCGTGCCTGTCGCTGTTGCCATCAGGCCCTCCTGACCCACCACCGGCGGGCCGCTCGAAGTGCGCCCTTCAGTCGTTGGATCCTGAAGGGATCTGGCGCTGGCACCAACTCAAGCTCCGGGATCGCCTCGCGGGCCTCGTCGACGAGCATCTCGAAGACCCCCAGCCAGTCCTCGTTGGTCGCGGCGTCGATCGTCCCGTAGACCAGTTCCCTAAGCAACACCGCTGCGACCGTCGGGTGGAGATGACCGTCGGCGGCGTGGTCGAAGATCACATCGTTGATCTTGTCGCTAACCACGTCGTGACGGAGAACCCAGGTGAGGTAGCTGCGAAGCAGCTCGACCGAGACCTGATCGCCGCCGTCGGTCGTTCGCATCTCTGGCCCGTTCGTGTTCGCCTTTGGCATCGGGTCCCTCCTCGCGGTTGTGGCGTCGAGGAGGGGGCGGCACACCGATCTAGCCGGGTTAGGCTGGGTGTGCGCCGAAGCTCGTCCTTCGGCGCCCGGCCGGGTCGGCGTTGCTGCGCCGTCCCGGCCACACTTATGTTGCTGGACGAACTTAGCTCTGCTCGGACGGAAAAGCGAGTCGAAAACAGACATCGCCAACCATCCCCTGCTACCTGCGCCTGCGTGGTCGCGGGCCGGGTGTCTGGTCTCTGCTGCCGAGGTGCTCGGCGACCTCTTCGGCGTCGAAGCGGAGCCGGGGCTTGGGGCCGTCTCCGAGACGTCGGGCGCCTAGCTCGTCGGCGTGCTCGTAAACCCATCGGCGCCCAACATCCCAACGCCTGGCTACCTCCTCGGCCGAGATGAACCGCTGCTCAGACGGCCGCCGGTCCCTGGGCTCGATCAGCTCGGCGAGGCGTCTGGCCAGTGCCTCGATCGACTCGGGAGCCAATCTAAGCTCGTCGGCCGGTCCGGGATGACGAGGGTTCATCTCGCCCCTCCGTTTAAAGGGTCCCGGTCGGCCTCCGGGCGTCGCCGAGACCAGTGGGAGATTCGCGCGTTGGCGATCTCGGTGAACCTTTCGTCCTTCTCGATCCCGATGAACGTCCGACCTTCGATCGTGGCGGCGGCGCCGGTCGTGCCCGACCCGCAGAACGGGTCGAGCACAAGTCCCTCTTCGGGGCAGCAGAGTCGGATCAGCCAGCGCATCACTTCGATCGGCTTCACGGTCGGGTGGTGGTTTCGAGCCGGCCGGGATCGCCCCTCACGGTGGCCGGCCCGGGGGAATAGATCGAGTCGCCGGCTCGGCAGCTCGTCGCAGCCGGTGTCGCGTTCGCGGCGCGATGCCTTGGAGCAGTAGAAGACTCGTTCGACCGAGAGCCGTGATCCGGGCCGACGCTCGTGCCCGCCTGCTTCTACCGTGGCGACCGGACAGCCGGGGCGGCATCGTCCGGGCTGGCATCCCGAAGCGTGGGAGAAGGCCACGTTGGCCGGCCAGCGGTCGTGGGTGCGGCAGGATCCGATCTCAAGCGCTCCGGTGCCGTGAGCTTCGATTGTCTCCTCGACGGTCCCTTCGAGCCGCTTTCGGGCGATAAGGACCGGTTCGTAGGCGGGCTTGAGCGCGGTGCCGCGGTCACTGGGAAGCCGCCTGGACTTCGGCATCCCGCTCGAATACAGCCACATCAAGACGTCGCGGATCTCGAAGCCGGCTTTCTCGACTCCAGTCACGAGGCGGTGGAAGGTTCGTGGCGCGCCGAAGGCGATCATGTGGGCGCCAGGTCGCATGGCTCGAAGGCAGCCGGCAGCCCACCTTTCGCACCAACGCTCAAACCCATCACCGAGACTCAGGTGGCCACCATCGGCGCTGCGGGCCTGGTTGCGGATCGCTTCGGCGTGCCAGGTCTCGTCGCCGCTGTGGAAGTTCGAGATCGCGTACGGGGGATCTGTCACTACCGCGTCAACGCTTTCCGGGGCGAGGTCGGCCAGCAGATCAATGCAGTCGCCAGGGAGGATCTTCCAGCCGGTGTTCGCTGTCATCAGGAGTCTTCCTTTCCTTCGTGGGAGACGGCGAGCCAGTCGACTGGCTGCCGGTGGCGTGGTCCGGTGAAGATCGCCTCGAACGGACCATGCTCGTCGAGGTCTTCTGCCAGGCAAAAGAGCACGATCACCTCGGAGGTACGGGTCAGGTCGGGGTCGCTGGCCAGGAGCGCGATCGTGGTGGAGCGTCGACGTTCCAAGTACTCGCTTGGTTTTCCGGCGAGGACGCAGAGGACCGGCGGGAAGACCGGATACATAGAGCGCCAGAGTGGCTGACCGGTCTTGTCGGTCGCCCGGAAGAGGCGTACGTATCCGGCCAGCTCGGCGGCGAGGCGGTCGGTCGAGAGGGTTGCCCGGTCGAGTTCGATGAACCTCTGTTCGATCGCGACGCCGTCGCCGTCGAGGAGGAGGTAGGTCATCACTGCGTCCGCGCGAAGCACGCGTCGGCGGCGTCCTCGGTTGGTGTCGAGCGGGTGGACGACCTCGTGGCGCCAGGCGAGTGGCCCGAACTCGTCGCCGCGCTCGCGGGCGGTCTCGGTGAAGCGGATCATCGTGTCGTTGACCGCGAGCGTGTGCTCTTGGAGCTGGCCGGTGACCTGTTCGGGGTCAAGCGTCCGGGGCACCTCGGGCACCGCCCCGGCGGTCCTGACGGCGATGGCTCCGGCGTGGCTTAGGAACCAGAGCCGTCTGGGGAGATCGCCGGGGGATTGGACTCGTTCGATCAGGCCGGCCGCCCAGAGATGGGTGAGGAGCTGCTGCGCCCTTCGGGAGGATCGGCCCGGTAGGTGGAGACGACGGACCTGTTCGGTGGTGAGCACCCGGTGCTCACCGATCGAAGCGAGAACCTCCGCGGTCTTTCTCGGCAACCCGGCCATGCTCACGGTCCCTCCCCGTCGATCCGGACCGGCGTGTAACTGGCCGGGGCGCTTTCCGCCGCGGGTTCATCGGCCGCCGGCTTGGTGCGATCTCGCCGAAGGTCTCGGAGGGCGGCGAAGATGCGGTCATCAAGGGTTTCCAGATGAGCGAGCGCGTCTGCCGGCGAGCGAGTCTCGACCGCGCCGTCAATCGGCTCGGTGCTGGTTGCCTGACCGAATAGATCTTGGATCGAGATGCCGCCCAAGGCGAACGGCTCGCTCACCTTGCCACCAACGGTGACTTGGGCGATGAACCTGTACTTCGGCAGTCTCGTGATCGCTGCCGGGTCGGGCCTGCCGCCCCACTCCCTGGTGATGAGGCCGGCGGCCTTGGAGTTGAGCGCAGTCGCGAGCAGGTGGGACCGGTTCGTGGTCAAGGCCTGGAGCGTGGCCGGGGTGAGTCGCTCCGGGTTCTGGTTGAGCAACGTCGCCCTGATCCCGTACTTCGCGGCCTGCTCCAAGAGCGCCGCAAGGTTGCCGGAGGCGGCACCGTCATAGGTTTGGACCTCGTCTAGGAACACCCAGAACGGACGTCGCCTTTCCGGGGGCAGATCGGCTCTCGCCTTGGCGGCGTGAAGGAGATCGAACACGATCAGGTTCGCGATCAGCAGGTCGCGGGTGCCGCCCGAGCCCGGGCAGACCAACACGATCAGCCCTTTGTCCATGGCTTCACGGATCCGGTAGGTGCTCTGGCTGGCCCCAAGCAGCGTGGTTACCTGGGTGGAAGCCCGTAGCCGGTCGACCATGTTGGTCAAAGGGGTGATCGCCTCCTCGGCGAGCCTTGGGAACCGGTCCATCCAAAACAGCTGGGCGGCCTTCGGCATGAACGGCAACGCCGCATCACGCCACTTCGAATTCGACAGCAGGGTCGGTAGTTGGAAGATGGTCGGGCAAAGCTCCGCCGGCAGCACCCGGGCGATCGCAGTGAGCGCCATTGCTGATTGCGTGGTCAGGTTGATCGCTCGGGTCGAGCGCTCGGTCCATTGAAGGGCCGATGCGAACGCGTCAACGACCGCTTCGACCCGTGCCTCCGCCTCGGCGCCGCCGCCAAGCTCAAAGATGTTCCAGCCCGGCTGCGGGCCGGCCTGGCCGGGACCCAGGTTGATCTCAACCACCCGCCTGCTCACCCCCGGATCGGTGAGGTAGGGCTTCATGCGCTCGATTGCGTCCTGATGCGGATCGAGGAACAGGCCGCCCTGGCCGGAGCGGACCAGGTGGAGGAACTGGCAGATCGCAAGCTCCGTCTTCCCGAACCGGCTGCGGCCGGCGATGTAGGTGAAGAACGTGTCCGCGGCCCGGACAGCGACGACCCGCTCACCCGTTTCGCCAGCTATCCGTCCGATCGGGATCAAGCCCGGCTGCTCGCCGACCTCGGGCAGGTTCGGTGGTGTCGAGAGCATCGCACCGGAGCGAAGGACGTTCTCGGCCTGCATATAGATAGTGGGTGGCTTGAGGAACCCGGCCATCTCCCGGGCGGTGACGATGCCGCGACAAGCAGGCTTGAAAAGCCCGGTCTTGAAGCGACGATCGAAGCGCCTGCGCCTACCGGGCAGATCCGCGCCGAGGAACGCGAGCCCAGGGACCGGGACGCCCGACGCCCGAAGCCAGTTTCGATCACCCAGCGATTCGAACGCGGCAAGCAGGTTGCCCATCGTGGACTTCGCGCGAGCCTTGCTTTCGGCGGCTGCGCGAACAAGGATTTGCGCTTCGAAGAGAGCGCCTCCGTCGGTGAGCTTGGCGTCGAGGCCGCGACTGAGCCAACGACGGTCAGCCAATGTCGCGCGATCCTCGCGACGGGACTCCTGGCCGAAACCCTCGCCGCCGAGCCGCAGACGCCTGACCAGCGGGACCCGGTCGGCGCCGAGCCGGCGGCCCTGCCGGGCCAACCGAGCGGCCAAACGTCTGCGGCGGTGCCTGGCTGCCGGCAACAGATCGACATGGACGCTTGCCTGCTCACCAGGACCGATCCCGGCCATCGCCGCCGCGAACGGCTGGAGCGGATCCGGGTCGAGATCCAGCCGCGCGAGCGACTCAACGCTCGGCCGGGCCAACACCAGCTCGGTACGAACCACCGCGCCTGGCTTAGGTCGCGGAGGAAGGACCTCTTCGACTCGGCGGATCTCGATTCCCTGGTAGGAGCGAAGTGCGGCCCGCACGACCTCCAGCTGACGCTCCGCCGCCTCGATCAGGTAGACCAGCCGGCCGTCAGGGTCGGATTCGAGGGTGATCCTAATTGCCGAGGCCGGCCGGTCCATCCAGCCCCGGACACCACGATCCGCACGAGACAGCTGGGCCGCGACGCGAAGGACAGTCTCGGTTGTGGCCTCGAACTCGTCGGCCGGCACCACGGCCAGGCCCCGGCGGGAGCCGAGCGCGCGGCGGGTAGCGAGAAAGCGTTGGTTACCCAGCGCCGAGGTTAGAGCGAGCAAGGCCAGAGCGGCAGGGGCCAGGAAGTCCAGAATCGACAGCAGCTGCGACAGGCGGAGATCCGAGAGGAGCTGCCACACGGCAAGACAGAGAGCACCCGCGAGGATCGCGAGCATCAGGGTCGGATCGGACCCGCGACGGGAGGAATTCACGATCCAACCTCCGGGGACGGTAGAGATGTCGCCAAACCCGAAACCCAGCAATCGGCTAACCGCCGCAACCTCGACGGCTTCGACGCGATCCACGGTGCGAAAGGACGGGCGAAACCACACCCGAAGCCACAGGCGAAACGCCGAATAGCTCGCTCTGTGAGCACCACCCGCCTCATCGCTCACCCTTTCCGGCCAGCACCTCGATCCAGGCCGCCGGCTGATAGGAAAAGATCGCCCGGTTTCCGGGCATGCCCGGCGAGGCTGAGGTCTGCCAAGAGATGTGAATGTGCGGGCCGCCGGTGCAGGGCACGCAATGCTCCGGGTCGCCGTGGCTCGGATAGCCGTTGTAGCCAATGAATCGGAACGGCAGATCGGCACACGTTGGCCTGACGCCGGAGGCGGCGCAGCTCGGCCTCCAGCCGACAGCAAGGGCAAGCCGCATCGTGCTCGCCCAGTTGCCGTCCTTCGGGACCGCGTCGACCGCAGCCCCCAAAGGGTGCTCCCCGTCGGGGGTGTGGCCGAGCCCGAAGCAGTCGGTGACGATCTGACCGAACCGTCGTGCCAGGTAGATCACGTCGGCGACGATCCGAGAGTCGCAGGCCTCTGCGGTGCCCGGCGTGATGTCCGGGGGAAGCGCCTTCAGCTCTGCCGGGCCTTTGACCCGCTTGGCGCCACCGAGACCGCCCGAGGTGGCGGGTGCCGCACAGCCGTTATCCCCAGCCGGGGCGGGTTGCGCCCCAGCCGGGTTCGAGGGTTCAGGGCTGCCGGCTCCACGGAACCCGTATTGGACAGCTCGGGCCATCACCTCGTCGGCGTAGTTCACACCACCGTAGGAGCAAGCCCCGTAATACCGGCAGGCTGCCTCGCGATACTGAGCGTAGGTGCCGCCCGTTCTGGGCGCGCCCATCACCGGCCGAAGGATTCTCGCTCCGGTGAAGATCGAGTCGGCCGGGCTGGTGATGCTCGCCTTCCCGTCGCCGTCGGCATCCACCCCGTAGCGCTCCCAGAGCGTCGGACCGGACCCGGGGCTGCACGCGCTGCCGCGAACAACCGCGATCTGCATCGCCCCGCCGCACCCGGACGGATTGATCTCCGCGCAGGCACCGTTGCCGCACTCCTGATAGCCGATCGACGCCAAGAAGGTCCAGTCGACGTCGTAGCGTTTTGCGGCCGCCCGGTAGAGCTTGAGCTTCCACGGCGCGATCTCTTGCTTGGCCGTCTTGGTCGGTGCCGCCTGCGCCGACCCTCCCGCTCCGATGCAGCCGATGTCGGCGCCGAGCACGGCCATGAACGTCCCGGCCACCGCAACGACTACGGCCGCCGTAGCCGCCAAGAGTCCGAGCGCCCAGACCGGCAGAGCGCTACGGCTTGTTCCGCGGGCGGTCATTCAGCACCTACTCGATCGACCAGCCACCGGCCAGCAGTAAGTCGCAGGTTCAGGATCACCGGGTAGGTGATCCCGGCCGTCTCGACCGTGACGGTCACCGTCGCCCGACCGTCCGCGACCGGCCCGGCCTCCGTGGTGACGGCCCGCGAATGACGATGCCGGGCAGCTGGCGAGATCCTGACATGACGACCCAGCCTCTCGATCAACTCGGGCAAGGCCGCTTCGATCTGACCGGGGCTGCCCTGGCCGGAGAGGAGTGGCAGGTATCCGGCCATGAACCGGCGGGCGCTCGCCTCCACCTCATTCTCGACCTGGCGATCTCGGTCCGGCTTGACCGGCACTACTTCAGTGGTCACGGCACCCGGGGATGGCTCGCCCGGGTTCGGGCCGGGGATCGCGATCAGCACCGCGGCGGACACGAGCAAGATCGCCGCGACCGCTGCGAAGGCGATAAGGCTTTGCTCGGTCGGGATCGGCCGCGCCCATATCTCACGCGGGCGCCTCACCTGTTCCTCCTTGACGGGAGCCGGTTCGAGGCTCGTCCAACGGTCCGTTCGATCCCGCGGAAGGTCGTCGTTCGACGAAGGTAGGCGAGCAGTTGGGCGCTCGAATCCTCTGAGCCGTGTTCGCCGCCGACCGCTCCGACGATGCGGCTGGTGAGCTGGTGGCGTTGGAGGAACACCATCCAGTTGAAGAGAGCTTGGAGGCCGAACGACATGAGCCAGCCGAGTTGCGAGGTCGCGGCCGCGAGTGCCCCGTTTGCGGCGAGGAGGATCGCGAGGATGAGCGAGTAGGCGGCCTTGCGGACTAGGAGTCCGGCGAGGCGGATCAGCCAGGTGCGGAAGAAGTCGTGGCCGCGACCGGGGATGACCGCCAGCACCATCACTACCGGCGCGAACGTCAGCAAGAGCAGAAGGAGGATTTGGGCGAGGATCACCCCGACCGAGAGCGCCCCGATCAGCAGGAACACTCCAAGTTCGCCAATGAAAATGACGATGGCGATAAGGAGGCGTTGGTATTGGCCGCCCTCTTCCATCGCGTCGGTCGCGGGCTTGTCGGCCACGCCGAGCCGGTAGTCGTTTCGGTCAGCTGAGGAATCGGTGTCGGGGAGCTTGTCGGTGTCGCCGGAGTTCAGCGCGTCGTACTGTGCGTCGCGCTCGTCCGACCCGCTGGCATACGGCAGGAAGTGGGGTGAGTATTTGTTGAGATTGTTGACGCAGGTCTTGCCATCGGCCTGAACCTGGTTGCCCCGACGAAGCGCCCGCGACAGTGCCGCGTCCTTGCCCGAGTCCTTCGACAAAGGACGAACCGCCACTGATTCGGGGTCGTGATCGTCGGAGCCGGTGCCATCCTTGACGCAGTGCTCGATCCCGCCGAATTGGAGGACCACCCACGGTTCATGGATCAACAGCTTGAAGAGCTGATCGGCGCCGGAGAGCTTTGCGTCCTCCCCTTCGCTTACCGATCCTTTGCTGGTGATCGACAGGAACGCCCCGGACATCTGATTAGTCCAGCTCGACGCCGACCCGATCGTCGCCGCAGGTTGTGCGACGAACGCCAGGGCGACGATCAGGTAGATGAGCGAGATGGCGAGGGTGCCGGCGGTCTCCGCATATCGGCGTTGGATCAGCGCCCGCCACATCGCCCACATCCCCACGACGGTTACCGCCAAGACGAGCCACGGACGGCCGAACACCTCGGCGTAGATGGTGTGGATCGCGGCAGAGACGGGCCGAAGCGCCCCGGCACCGCCGGTCGCCTCGGAGCCGTTCAGCAAATCGAGGGAGAAGGCGAAAGTGAAAAGAGAGATCAGCGTCCGAGCGAGGAACGCAGTCAGCTCCCAGAGGATCGACGCCAAAAAGTAGGCGATCATCGGCGGCACCCCGGAGACATCGACCCCGCCGGTCAGGGAAGCTTCGACGGCTTTGAAGTGCTGGTCGAGCGTGAAGTTTCCCGCCGGGTATTGCTCAAAGAGAGCGCCGTCGGATACCTGTGGGGCCGGGCCGACGTTGCCGAACACGTCCGAGGCATTGGCCCACGGATGTGCCAGGAAGATCAACGTAGAGGCCCGTGCGACCGCGAGGATCACGTACCTAGATTTGAGTAGCCGGGCCTTCACTTCTCCTTCTCCCGGTCCCTGTCCCGGCGCGGTGTCGTGTCGAGCGCTTCGAGCAGCTGATCGGAGGCGAGATCGACTTGCAGCTCACCGACCCGGCCTTTCAGGTCGCGCATGAGGCAGCGACCCTTGCGGAACCCTTTGAGTGAGTGGAGGAGGTGACCGTCGTCGGGGTCGAGTCCGATCAACCTGAGCGCCCGGGCAGCTTCGGCGTCGGATTCTTGTCCGAAGAGGAAGTAGGTTCCGACCAGCTCGGAGAGGTCCCCGAGGTCGGCGAGGCGTTGGCTTGCCAGAAGGACGGTCGTGTTGGCCGACCGTCCGAGCCTGACCAGCCGGTTGAGCAGCATCCGGCCCTGGGTGGATGCGAGCAGGAACCACGCTTCGTCGAGCAGCACGACCTTGTGCCGGGAGCGATCCCCGGAAACCAGCTTGAGCGCCAGCGCGGCGATCAGCGAGAGCGTCGCGACCGAGATGCGCTCGGCGCGGGTGTAGGTCTCCCGGGAGGCGCCGGGGTCGGGCAGTGTGAGCCCCGGGGTGCGAATCGTGACGATCACTTCTCCACCTCCCCGTCGGGCGGGTTGGCTTCGGCGAAGCCGAGGCGGGCGAGCCCGAAGTCGGAGATCACTTCCAACGCGTCGCCGGCCTCGTTCGCCGCCGTGTCGTCGGAGGCTTTCAGGCGGTTGACGACCGCGCCGAGGTTTCTTTCGCTGGCGCGGATCGCGTCGCGGACGGCCCGTTGGATCTGGTTCTCCCAGGCCGGCGGTGGATCGCGCAACAGCTCAAGGAGATAGGAGGAGGCGAGTTCTTCGCGCAGCTCGGGCAGCCCGATCGCCAACGGGTCGAGCCGACCCCGGCTGGCTTCGTCGCCGGAGAGCTCAAGGATCTCAACCGATCCGGCCAGCTCTGGCACCCGGTCGAGGGCATGATCGGGCTTCGGATCGAAATCGACCACCAGTGACCCGCGCCGCTCGGCCCCATAGGCGACCGCTTGGGCGGTCAATGTCTTGCCGGACCCGAGCGTCCCGGCCAGCAGGACCGCCGACGCGCGAGAAGCGCGGGACGCCTCGGTCGGGTCATACCGGACCGGGCGGCCACCACCGGCCGGTGAGGTGCCTATGTACGTGCCGGTGTCGGAGCCAAGATCGGTGGTCGCTATGGGGACCATCGCGCCGAACTGCTCGACGGTCATCTGCTGCTCGTAGTCGGCGACCTCGGAGCCGACCCGCGGCAGGTGCTCGAAGAAGAGCTGATGCTGAAATCCCCGCGGTCTGTGGAGCGAAACGTCGCCGAACCGCTCGGTCAGCGCATCGACCCGCCGCTCCAGCTCCGGCCGGTCGGGCGCACCGACCGCGAACGAGATCGACGCCTTGAGCATCGGAGGATGCGAAGTGCCTTGAAGGATCGCTTCGTACTCGCGGGCCAGCTCACGGTCCTCGGCGGCCATGAACCCGGGACCGGCGATCGAGCCCTTCTCCTGCTCACGGTAGGCGTGCTCAACGTCGAGGATGCGCTTTCGGACCTGGGCGAGCGCGTCGCGGTTACCAACCCAATGGGCGTGAATAACCGCATCGACGGGGAACCCGACCGCCTCCGCCGGGGCGAAAAGAAGCTCGGCCTGCTCGCCCGGGAACACCGCCTCGGATGCCAGGGTGCCGAGGCAAAGGAACGCCTGGTAGGTGGTGGCCCGCTCGGCTTCGACCATCAGCGACGCAGGCTCGGCGGGGTCCTCGGTCATCGGCTCGTTCGCGCAGCGGATCAGGTCGTGCTCCAACGGCTCGTAGGTGGCTGAGCCGTCCGGGGTCTCGACAACCAGCGCGTCCGGCTGCCAGTTCGCATCGAGTTCGGGTTCGGTGACGCCACGGATCCCGCCACGCCGGAGCAGCCACTGGATCTCGGAAGTCTTGGCTCGCCGGAGGTCGAGGACACCGCCGAGGCGATCGAAGGTGCGGCGCTCGGTCTCGACGAGCTTGGCTAGATCGCTGCCTGAGATCGGGCGGGGTTGATCGACCCGGAAAAGCTGTTCGAGCCGTCTCCTCGCTCGGTCGAACGAGGAGATCACGCCCTGCCCCAAGGCAGGCTCGCCTTGGGTGGTGAGCGTGACCGCTAGATAGACCTCCGGCAGATGCGACGGCGAGGCGGCGAGACGATCTTGGTGGTCTTGGAGGAACCGCCGCCATACCTCCGGGTCGGTGTGTCGTTCGTCGGCCGCAGCTTCCAGGTCGGCCACGTATCTCTCGCTCGGGTAGCTGCGTTGGACCCGCCAGATCGAGAAGTCCGAGCCGACGACATGGGCGAAGCGGACGAGCCGAGCGGCGAGCGTCCGCTTGTCGGGCAGGGGCAGGTACGGGTAGGCGGTCGTCTCGATTCGGTAGAGCGCCGCTGCCTCACCGGAGGGTCCGATCAGGATGTTCCCGCTGACGTATAGGAGTGGGAACCGGATCACGGCCGAACCTCCATCACCTCGTCAGCGGCCAAGGTGGCCGACGAGGTGACGCCACCGCGACGGCGATGCCAACCGAGTCGACGAACGACTCGGCGGCCACGGCGACGCTTGATCTCTTCGACCGGAGCGTCGAACGTGATCTCGGCCGGTCCCTTGATCCGGGCTCGGCGAAGAGCCGGTGCGT
>JBIQLL010000049.1:0-11966 GCA_044464425.1 Solirubrobacterales bacterium
GTGGTCGCTTTACAGAAACCGATCTGGAATCCAGATCGGTTTCTGTAAAGCGACCACGCCTACCGGTTGATCGCAGGTCACCGGTTTCGATTCAGCGGCGTGAGAGGTCGACCGTTGCGTGCAAGAAGTCTTTGGGTCCGAACTGTCGCATGTAAAGGAAGGCCGGTCGGCCTTTGAGCCTTACGGCCTGTGTCGAGCCTGGGCCGATGCTCTTGCCTTTCCAGAGCAACAGCGTTTTCTCGATCTCACGCCCCGTCGGGTCGATCTTGGCGGCGTAGTACCGCGTAGGCAGCTGGCTTCCGAGAAAGTTGTTGAAATGAATCTGGTTCCAGGTTACCCAGACCTGATTTCCCACCGCGCTGATACGTCCCTGCGCGCTACCTTTCTCTTTGACGCTCACCGGACTACCCCCAACCTGCGACCATGCCCCGCCGTCCAGGCGATAGACGGAGGTCGTCCACTCCGTTCCGTCAGCTTCAAACGTCTCGTTGACAGGGACGAAGATCGTGTCTTTGTCACGCACCGAGCCAGATGTTTGAGGGCCCGCCGACAGCGGCAGGCTCGGCGAACCGGACCACCTACCGCGCGTAAGCGTCATCAGCTGCCTCGTACCATCGTTCAGGTTCTCAAGCAGAACGTCGATTCCCGAGAACCTGGTCCTGGATGTCGCCTGACCGAGCTTCGCGAGGACCGTGCCGGACCGAAGTATCGGTTTTCCGAACGGAACGAACCGTCCCTTCTTCAGCCGGGCCACCTGCACCTTGAACTTCTTACCCTGGGGCCGCGCGAACAGAGCCACCAGAGAATTGCCTCTCGGTTCAAGACCCTGCAAAATCAGTCTCCTCAACGGCTTGGCGACGGGCTTGCCATGCCAACGCCCCCTTTGATAGCAGCGAATCTTGATCCCCATGCCCTTGCGCGTAAGGCCGACGCACGGGACAGCCCGGCCACTTGCCGTGGAACGCGCGGCAACATAGATGCCCGGGTTGGAAACGCGAACTCGCCCACCAACCTGCTTCCAACGCCCATCACGGTACCGGAGCACCTGAGCCCGCACGTCACGCGCCTTCCTAGGATCGGGAAAGCCGGTCCTCGCAAGCCAGAGACCTCCTCCCGCTGACGTGATCTCTGCCTTGTAGTCATACCTAAACGCACCGGGACTAAACACTTCGGACCTTGATTGAGCATCCTGGGTGGTTCCGTTGTACGAGACAGTTCCGGACGCCTCGTCCTGCGCGTTGCTCGCCGTCACGAGCACTCCGCCGAACATGATCGAGATGCCACCCAATGCCAGCCCGACGGCCAAGGATCGCAAATAGCCCCGTAGTCGCAACTTGATCCCTTTCTGTAGAGAATGGCCTAGCGATGCGAGAGCCCTTTTTCGTTAAGGACTTCGCTCGCGAATCACTGTAGCGACTCGATAAAGATCCCTCAGACGGACGCCACCTGTCCGTCCCTGGTGACTGTCCAACCGACATTTCAGCGCGAGGAGCCGCCACCCTCGCGAGTCGCTTTCTCGGCCCAGTGGACTGCGGTTTCGCGTGACTGACTGGCGAATCCTGCCGACCACGGTCGGCGTGCATCCCCTTTCGGGGATGTGGGTCACCTTCCCTCGTTGACCTTCCGCCATTTTGGCGCCTACGCCGCTGCCGTCAACCCCTACGGGGTTCCCCTCACTGACGTTCGGTGACAGCAGACGGACTCCGGCACGACATGGCATCCAGTTCAACGAGGGACGCGGATGCCGCGAACAGCTTGCGATTGCCCGGTCCCTATGAGGAAACACCAGCCGAAGGAGGCAGATCATGCAGGACGTCAACAACACCAACATCACCGGCAGGGTCGCTACCGAAGTCGAGTTGAAGCACACCGCGAACGGAACGGCCTACACCGAGTTTCGGGTCGCCGTCAACGACCGAGTGAAGGGCGAGGACGGAAGCTACGCCGATCGTCCGAACTTCGTTCCGGTCAAGGTCTGGCAGGGCCAGGCCCAGGCGTGCGACAAGGTTCTCGTCAAGGGCCAGGCGGTAACCGTCTCCGGGCGTCTCAGGCAGGAAAGCTGGGGCACCGAGGACGACCGGCGCTCGCGGCTCTACGTCGTCGCCGAGCATGTGGTCTTCGGGGCGAGGCCGAGGAACGCGAGCCAGCCCGAGCCGGTCGAGGCTCCCGCCACGGCAAGCGTGTAGCCGTTGGGCGGAGCGGCCCGGCCCGTGAGGGCCGGGCTTGCTTCCGCCGTGGCGACGTGCACACACACGCCGCCAGGCAACGCGCCCCGAGGTACAGCGAGCGCGCCGCTCTCCGAACCTAACACCACTTCTCGGTAGCTGCGCGACCTCGCCCCTCGGCTCCCGCTCTCCCCGCATTGGCATTGGCTCGGTTCGACTCCGGGCGCGGGACTCCGCTCCCCACAGATCAACAACCAACAACGGTGCGCACACGCCCAGAAACGAGGTACATCATGGAAGCAGCAACAACACCAACGACAGTCAAGCTGGCCGACCTGGTGATCGACCCGGCGGAGAATCCGCGCGGTCCGATCAACCCGGCGAGCATCGAAGGGCTGGCCGCGAGCATGAAGACGCAGGGCGTCCTCACGCCGCTGCTAGTCGAGGCCACCGACGACGGTTACCGGCTGACCGCCGGATACCGCCGCGCGGCAGCCGCCAAGCAGGCCGGACTCAAAGAAGTTCCGGTGCACGTCCGCTCGCTCGACAGCCGCGAAGCGGCGGCCTACACCGAGAACGAGCAACGCGAAGCGATGACCCCGATGGCGCGGGCAAGATCGCTCAAGCGTCAGCTTGCGCAGTTCGGAACGCAGCGAGCGCTCGCCAGCCAGGTGGGTATATCCCCCACCACTGTCAGTCAGTTGATCGCCATGACCCGACTGCCTGATGCGGTGCAGGAAGAAGTCTTGACCTGCCACCTGTTCGGGCCAGCAACGGCTTCGGCGTTGCTGCCCGTTGCCAAGGTCGCGGGTGGCGAAGCGGTTGCATTGGCCCTCGTCAAGCAGTTGGTCGGCTCCGACGACTGGGATCGGGCGGTCCGGGGCGATATGCCAACCGCGCTCGATGCTCTCGCGGACGCCGTTGCTTCGGGATCAACCGAGTTGCCAGCCGAAGTGACGATCACCGGCACCCGTCGGATCGCGCTCGACACGCTCGATCACGACGACACCGTGAATCGCGAACTGGCGGAGCGGATCATGGCTCTGATTGATTCCGGCGTTCCAGTAGCCGGGATCTACAGCTACGACGACGAGGTCACCTTCACACTCGGATCGGACGCCACCGACCGCCTCCGGGCAGCTCACGCTCTGTTCGAGGTCGATGACAAGTGGCAGCGACCCCACCCATTCGTTTTCGATCTGCCGCTACTTCGCGCAGAGGTCGAGGTGTTGATCGAGGCCGAGGAGAAGCGGGTCAGGAAGGAGCTAACGAAGCAGGAGAAGGCCAACGCCAAGAAGGTCGATGCCGAAGGTGGATCGGGCAAGCCCGAGCAGACCGAAGGTCAGCGCAATGCAGCCGAACGGAAGGCCGCGAAGGTCGCCGCCCGGTCGAAGAATGGATCTATCGGACTGGCGCTCTCGCGTCGCGCGAAGCGTGTGCCTGGCAAGCGGCGGGTCCTAGAGGTGATGAAGCTGATGGCTCACGCCACGGTGCTTGCCGACGACCAGTTGGCCGCTGCCGGACTCCGGCTCACGGACCCGGCGCTCTCCGAGGTGGAGGTCAGCACGACCAAGACCGGCAAGCGTCGTGAGAAGGTGACCTACGCCGAACCCGACGAGGCGACCGAGTACCTGCTCCGCCGAATCGACTCAGCCACCTCACCTGAGCAGATCGTGCAGGTCGTCTCGGATGCGCTGGTCGCCGCGCACCTCACGGACGAGCGCGAGTTGCCGAAGGCCAAGCAGGTCAAGGGCCATCCGTCCTCACCTCGGTTTCTGCCGTCCTGTCTCGATCAGACAGCGCGGGACATTCTCGCCAAGGAAGAGGCGCAGATCGTCAAGGCCATCGGTGACGGAAAGGAGGAATCCGGCAAGTAGATGCTGCCGCCCCCGAACGGTCTGCCCCGGTTCGACTCCGGGGCGGGGGCTTCCACCGGCAAGTCACATGGAAGTGGTCTGCCCCTCAGTTCCAACCTCCGGCCAGTGTGGCCGATCAATAGATCGGCGGGTGGCCTCCGAGTCGGAACTGAGGAACAGACCACAAACCCATCGCTCGGTTCCGAAAAACAGCACCACCAGGTGCCGAACACGAGGAGCCAACGATGGACCGCAAGCAACAAGACCGATACTCCCACCTCACCGACGCGATCCTCAACGAGATGCGCGGTGCCAACCCCGAGGAGTGGCAGCCCGGTTGGGTTAGCCGCACCAAGGGAGGCAGGCCGGTCAACGTCACCACATCCAAGCGCTACCGGGGCGGCAACGTCCTGCAGCTCTGGCTGACCGCGGCGACGAACGGCTACCCGACCAACGAGTGGGCCGGTTACGGGCAATGGAAGAACATCGACGCACAGGTCCGCAAGGGCGAGAAAAGCACCCTCGTCCGATACGTCGGCAAGAAGGACATCGAGGACGACACCGCACCGGACGGCAAGTGGACCCGGATCGCGGTCGGCTGGCAGCGAGTCTTCAACGCCAGCCAGGTCGACGGATACGAACCCGACGAGATCGAGTTTCCCGACGTGGCGGAGATCGAACAGACCGCCGAAGACTTCCTCCGGACAACCGGAGCGGACATCCGGCACGGAGGCGACCGGGCACTCTGGAACCAGGTCGAGGACTACATCGCGATCCCCGGCCGGAAGCAGTTCATCTCCACCGAGTACTACTACGCGACCACGTTCCACGAACTGACCCACTGGACCGGGGCCGCCGACCGGCTCGACCGGGACATGCAAGGCAGGTTCGGTGACCGACGCTACGCAGCCGAAGAACTCGTCGCGGAGCTAGGCGCCCACTTCCTAGCCGCCGAGTTCGACATGGGAGCGACCACGACTAAGGACACGGCCCGGTATCTCAACCACTGGATCGAACTGCTTGAGAACGACAACAAGGCGATCTTCACCGCAGCGGCCCTCGCCGCCGCCGCGGTCGATTTCACGATGAACCTCGCCCTCACCTACTGAGCGCGAGGAAAACGGTCACCCTGCCCAGAAGCACCCGGCGATTCAGTTGGAATATCGGCAACGCTGCTCGGCACGGCCCAAGACTGGACAGCACAAAACCGAGCAGCTATGCTCACAGCGAAGCAGGGATTAGCAGGGGCATTCTGAGCTGCCTATTACTACCTCGTAGGATCCGAAGGCTCAGCGTGTAGTGAAAGACGGGTAGGAGGATCTTCTTGATTCGGCCTCTGCCCCGTCTTTCGCTGTCAATCTCCAATACGGAGGACCGGCCTGCCTCCCTCAGCAGCCCGCCATGGCGGGCTCAAAAACTACAAACCCCCGGTGACAACCAAAGCGGAGGCAGACCCACTACACACCAGAACGACCCGGCCTAAGAACCACCGCCGCGATCAAGGCGCTGACGCCGACCAAAGCGATCGCCGCACCAACCGCGGCATGGAAGCCAGACATGAACGCCACCCTCGCCGTTTCGATCATCGACTCACTGACGGTGCCGGATACCCGATCCGCAACGTCCAGCGCCCGGCTCAGGGACTCCCCCGCGTCGGACATTTCCCTGGCACCAAGCCCCTCGATCGGGCCAAGCCGATGCGTGTACACGGCAGCGACGATCGAGCCGAGGACGGCGACCCCGAAACCACCGCCGAGTTCGTAGGCGGTCTCCTCGATCCCGGCGGCCTGCCCGGCCTCCTCGGCCGAGACAGAGGAGATGATCACGTCGCTGGCCGCGACCAACGCGATCTGCATGAAAAACCCTATGGCCACGAAAGATGGCCAGAGCAGCGCGTAGTCGGCACCAAGACCCAGAAACAGCATCGGCACCAGACCAAGGCCGGTGCTGGCCAGCCCGAGCGAAATCGTCAAGCGAGTCCCCACTTGAGCCAACACCCTCGGGGCGAACAAGCCGCCAGCGAGCGTGGAGAGCATGAGCGGAAGCATCAACAGGGCGGCGTCGAGCGGTCCGTGCCCCAGTATCAATTGCAGGTACTGGGCCACGAAGAATCCGATCCCGACCATTCCGAACAGCGAGAGCAGCGCACACACGACCGCCACCGAGAACTCGCGTCGGGCAAACAGCCTCACGTTCAGCAGTGGTTCAGGTGCCTGCATCTGACGTCGGGTAAACCATGCAAGGCAGCAGACCGAGACGATCAGCGCCGTCAGCACGTCCGGTTCGGTGAATTCATGTCGGGCTCCCTCCTTGATCCCGTAGACCAGGCCGAGTATCCCGATCACGGACGCCACCATTACCAGGCCATCCCACGGAGGTGGCTTGGCCGCACGACTCTCCGGCAAGATCCGAGCCGCAGCGGGAAGGAGCAGCAGAATGATCGGCAAGTTCAGCAAGAACACCGCGCCCCACCAGAAATGCTCGACCAGAAAACCCCCGATTAACGGACCGACCGCGGCACCTCCGGCGCTGACGGCACTCCAGATCCCGATCGCTCGGACCCGTTCCTCCCGGACCCGGAACACATCCCTGATGATTGCCATCGTCGGTGGCATCACCATCGCTCCGGCGACGCCGAGCAATGCCCGCCACGCAATCAACGCTTCCGCAGTCGGCGCGAAAGCCGCTCCGGCCGAGGCCAGCCCGAACAGGGCGAGTCCTAAAAGCAATAACCGCTTGCGACCGAAGCGATCCCCCAGCACACCCGTGGTAACCAGGAGAGGCGCCGCGATCAGCGGGTAGATGTCTACCACCCAGAGCAGCTGCAGCGCCGTCGGATCTAGGTCCTTCGAGATCGCCGGGGCGACGACATGGAGCACCGTGACGTCGATCACCACCACCATGAGCGCAGAGCAGATCACCGCCAGGATCGCCCAGCGACGCGGGTGAGATTGACCGGTGTCTTCCATTACTTTGGTTTCGACGCCAAGACGCCGAAACTCGCCCAGCTCGTTAGGCGCAGCACTTCCCTTCGCCGACTGAAGTCATTCTAGATGCTGGATCCATCGACATAGACCCAGCAGCCGTCACCCGCAAGTGGATGTGGTTGGCAGAGGCCGCGACACCCGCGACTCGACTGACCTTCCCGCTACCTCGCGAGCCTCCTCGCCCTCAAGCGCCAACCCCATCCACACAGTATCACCGAACATACGTTCGGGTGACGAAAAACGTAACGGTCCCGGATCCCTGCCGCCCTTCGGGGCGTGCTGTCAATCGGGAAACTAGCCGCCGGACAAGAGGCCTACTACCTCGGCAAAATCGCCGAAGGGATCGAGGACTACTACGTCGGCGGTGGCGAGGCAGAAGGCCGCTGGACCGGATCGGGAGCCGCCGCTCTCGGCCTCGACGGCAAGGTCACCAGCGACCAACTGCAGGCCATGCTGGCCGGGAAGAACCCGGCCACCGGCCAGCCGCTGCAGGATCGCGAGCAGACGATGAGCGGGCCCGGGTTCGACCTGACGTTCTCGGCCCCGAAGTCGGTGTCGCTACTTTGGGCGTTCGGTGATGAGCAAGTTCGCTCGCAGGTAGTGGCCGCCCACGAGGCCGCGGTGGACGAGGCGCTCGGCTATTTGGAGAGGAACGCGACGCTCGCCCGTCGCGGCGCCGGCGGCGGCACATTCCTGCCAGCCCCGAACCTGATCGGCGGCGCCTACCGTCACCGGACGTCAAGGGCCGGTGACCCGCAGCTCCACACCCACGTTCTCGTGAGCAAGCTGGTCAAGGCGACAGATGACCGTTGGACCTGCCTTCACAGCCCGAGCTTGTACAGCAACGCTAAGACCGCGGGCTTTCTCTACCAAGCCGAGTTGCGCGACCAGCTGACCCGCAGTCTCGGCATCCGGTGGGGAGAGGTCAATCGAGGCTCGGCCGCGGTTGAAGGGATCGGGGAAGTGGCGGAGGCGACGTTCTCCCGGAGGCGTTCGGAGATCGAGGCAGCGCAGGCCGCTTCCGGCACGGGCACCCGCGCCTCCTGGCAGTCGTCGGCGCTGGAGACCCGGAAGGCGAAAGACGCCGACCTCGAGCCCGGCGCGCTGGAAGCCGAATGGCTCGAGCGCGGCGCGGCGATCGGTCTCACTCCCGAGACGATCGAGCAGCTGACCGGCCCGGGCCGCGACGCGCTACTCCACGAGAGTGACCCGATCGTCTTGATCCGGGCGGTTACCGAGCAGGTGTCCCATTTCCAGCGTCGCGACGTGATTCAGTCGTTCTGTGAGTTGGCCTTCGACGGAGCTCCTGTCTCGGAGATCGAGCAGGCGGCCGACCGCTTCCTCGAATCCGAGCAGATCGTCCGGGTCGGAGAAGTTCCTTGGGGTTCGATCTACACCACCCGCGAGCTGCTTCGGATGGAGCGCGGGTTCCTCGACGCGGCCGCCGACGGCAAAGACGCCGGCCGAGGTCTCGTCACGCCGAGTCGAACCGACGCGATTCTCGCCGCCCGCGGACTCGACCTGGCATCCGAGGAGGCTCAAGCAGATGCTCGGCTGCGAGTAGTGATAGCCCAGCAACGCAACATGGTTCAGGCGGTGACCGGTGGAGGCGATGCGGTCGCGGCGATCGCCGGGGTCGCCGGAGCTGGCAAGACCTACGCTCTCGCCGCTGCCCATCAGGCGTGGCAGACGGAGGGCTATCCAGTTCTGGGGGCATGCGCGAGCTGGCAAGCAGCCGACGTGCTTGCCGCCGCGACCGGCATCCCCACGAAGAGCATCGCTTCCCGGATCGCCGAGTGGGACGAGATGGCAAGCCGCGGCCACCTCGCTCTGCCCAAGGGAGCCATCCTCGTAGTCGACGAGGCAGCCACGGTCGACACTCGCGATCTGATGCGGCTAAGCGAGCACGTCGAGCAGGCCCACGGCAAGCTCGTGTTGATCGGTGACTACGATCAGCTCCAGGCGATCGGAGCCGGCGGCCTCTTCCGCGCCGTCTACGAGCGTTACGGGGTAGCGTCCATGCCGCACTCCCACCGGCAGGCACATGAAGTGGACCGGCACGTACTCGGGTTGATCTCCTCCGGGCACGGAACCGAAGCGCTCGATCTCCTCCGCGCCACGAACGGTGTCGTGGTCGCCCACAGCGGCGCCGAGAGAGACCAGGTTCTCGTCGCCGACTGGTGGGACTCCTTCTCCACCGACAACGACGCCGTGATGCTCGCCCAGACCAACACCTCCGTAGCCGACCTGAACGCGATGGCCCGAGCACTGATGGCCGACCAAGACCGGCTTGGCACCGAAGCCATCCAGGCAGGCGAGACCAGCTTCGCTGCCGGTGATCTCGTCGTGACCCGGATCAACGACCACAGGCAAGGCATACGAAACCTCCAACGCTGGCAGGTAGTCGATGCGAACCCGGAGGCCAGGGAACTTCGCCTCCGATCAATGGAAGACACCCACGAAGTGACGATCGGCTCCGACTACCTCGACGCCCGAACCCGTCACGACCGGCCCTCGCTGCAACACGGCTACGCGGTCACCGGACACACCGCCCAAGGCACCACCCGGACCACGGTGTTCGCCCAGGCCGAAGCCTCCATCTACCGGCAATGGGCCAACACCGCCCTCTCCCGAGCCAGAGACGAGATGCGCCTATACGCGGTCATCGGCGAAGAACCCATAGACATCGAGTCGGGCCCCACCCACCAGCGATCAGGCTGGGACGACCTCACCACCGCGGTCTCCCGTGACGCGGCCGAGACAGCGGCCATCGACGAACAACTCCGCTCCGAAGTCTCGCGTCTCGGCGACCACAATCTCAGTCGCCGCCTCCAGATCCTCGACCGAGCCGAAGAGCAAGCCACCGCCGACCGGGCGACACGGGAACACCTCAACCGACGCCTCGCCAACGCGGAAGGCGAGCTACGCGACATCGAAACCGAGATCGAGCAGGCCCCAGCCACCCTGCGGCCACAGCTAACCCAACGCCACGCAGCAGCTCTCGACCGTCTCACCGACGTCCAAGCCGACCTAGACGAGTTCAGGGAAGTCAACTCCGCCACCAGCCGAGCCAACCAACGAGCCGAGCGTACCCTGATCGAGCGCGAACTGCAGACTCGCCGCCAAGCGCAAGTGACCGCCGACCGGACCATGCCGCCCGAGTACATCATCGAAACCATCGGACCCCTTCCCTCCGACCCCCTCGCCCGAGCCGTCTGGATCGAGGCAGTCGACGAGATCGAACGCTACCGACAACTCCACTCGATCACCAACCAGGCCGCAGCTCTCGGCCACGAACCAAGCAATCCAAGACTCGAACCCGAATGGCGACGACTAAACGACTCTTTGGCGAAGGACAAGGAGCAAATATCCCGACTCGAAGAGACAGCTCCGATCAGAGGACGTGGATCTACCAGACCCGCCGAGCGGACGGAACCTCAAGCACTCGAGACTCCAGAGCCGCATACGCTGGTTCGGGATTTTTAGTCGTCCGATCCGTGAGGGAGATCGAGACCGGCCGGTGTCCCTTCGCCGGGACCCGTGATCTCGTGGCGCAGACGTTCAAGCCGCTGCTCATCACTCTCGGGGGCTTTCAGTTCACGGTCGTGCAGTTCGACAGATGTCGCAGATCGGACTACCTCGTCAAAGCTATCCGGCAAGTCAGCGACTTCATCCTTCGCGGCGGCAAACCATACTTCCGCAATGGCTTCAAGTTCGGTGATCGGGCTGAAGTACGAGCCGACTGACATGCCGGCTTCTGGCCTACGGGCTCTCGCGTCAACTCGCCCAACCCACCGAAACCACGATTCGGCGTAAAGCTGAACGTCGCCAAGACCGGCGAATTGCTCGATCCATCCAGGTCGCGTCCACCGGGTTTCATCGACGACGGTCTTGGCCTGCGCAGAATCAAGTGCCCCCATCGTCGCGAGTTCCACCAACTTTCCGGCCAGATCGTCCGGAGCTTCTACGCGGACCGCCTTGCTCACCTCAGCTGCCACAAGCCACGCTGGGAAGGGCGACGGAACAATTGGAAGCTCGCCCGCAAAGCAGCCGCCACAACGAAACCGATCGCTTCGCAGCTCGAACGGTGCTCCCACCCCGACAGCCCGCGCGACGGCCTCGCTGGCTTCGCCGAGATCGATGCTCTTCGGTGCCGCCGCATAACCGTAGCCGGAGGCCGCTCCGACAGTCCATCCGTCCGATTGAAGCGTTCTCAACGAGTTGGCTTTGGTCCGCCAACGATCGCTGTGAAACTCGCAGAACTCGAGGAAGCTCTCGTCCTCTCTGACCATCGTTCGCGTCGTCTCGGCAAGTCCAGTCGGAAACCAGACAACGGCCTCGCGCGGATAGTCCTCCAACAAGAAATCGGGCGATGATGAACTTGCCAAGTTTTCTCCTCGCGAATCAGTCCACAACCCGTCAACATTTCCTCGCGCTCCGGCCTAGGTTAGCGTCACTCCTCGAAAGAACCGAAAGATCAGATGGCCCGCTAGTTCCTGCGCGTCCGGTCGAGCTTGACCTTGACCCGGTTGACGGGCATGGTCGATGTTCCGGTGACCAAGCTGTGCGGCCCCGCCCGAGGTATGAGGTAGACGGGACCGCACTGGCTTGGCCGGGTAGGCGGGAGGGACTCTCACTTACCCGTTGAGCGGGGCGCCCGGCAGGTTGGCGTCCTGCCCAGCGGCGCGGTGACCCGGAGGAGGGTCCGCACCGACTTCCCAGACAGACCACCAGGGGATAACGGCGGGACCGACTGGGCTCACTGCCCGGATTCGCGCAGGGATGGACGAAAACCGGGCTGTGGTTGATGGGCGCCGGGAAACTGATCCGGCGCCCAAGCCTTGACTGAACTCCTTTCGTCGTTGACGCGACATGGATCAGCCTCCGTTGGAGGCCGGCTCGTAGTCCCGGCTGGGCTGGCCGCGGAGAGCGGTCGGGGGCGGCAAGGGGGTACCCTC
>JBIQLL010000050.1:0-9008 GCA_044464425.1 Solirubrobacterales bacterium
TCGCACCGGGTCGGATTTCCGGCCTCCGCGCTGACAATCCGACCCACCATCCGATCGCTCCGAGCCCCGACCTCTCGGTGGGTCGGGTTTTCCGCCCTGATGCTGAAAATCCGACCCACCCCGGAGTGGAGGGTGGCTAGAAGCTGTCGGTGTTGCAAATCGTTGCACCTGTAGAGCCACGTGTGAGGAAATCTCGAGCAACCTGGTGGGATGACCACCCGTGAATTCACCGACCTCGTTTTCTCGCTCGCCACGCGACAAGGCGGAGTGGTCAATCGACGACAGCTGCTCGCCGCCGGGGCCAGCGGGAATCAGGTCGATTCCAGGGTCAGGAACCGTTCCCTCAGGAAGCTCTACGCAGGGGTGTATGCGGTCGGCCACGACCGTCTTTCGCCCGAAGGCAGACAACGCGCCGCGGTGATGGCCGGTGGGCCGAACGCCGTCCTCTCCCATCGTGCCGCGGCCGGCCTGCTCGGCCTTCTCCCACCAACCGGAAAGCTCGAGGTCATCAGAAGTTCCAGCCCGGACCGCCACCGGCCCCCTCCCGCGCATGCGAGTCGAGCCATCCACCCCGGCCTGATCATCCACCGGACCCGGTCTCTCGGCCCCGATGAGGTCATTACCCGCCGGGGAATTCCGGTCACATCGCCAATTCGCACGATCATCAATCTCGCCGAACGGGAGTCACCCAAAAACCTCGACACAGCGATCAGAAGAGGCGTCGCCGGCAACCTGTTCGACGTGGCGGAACTGAGCCGGGCGGTCAGCCGATGCCGGGGCAGAAAAGGGATCGCGAAGCTGAGGAAAGTGCTCGAAAACTGGAACCCGGGCACACTCCGGACCCGGTCGGATTTCGAGAACGAGGTGAGCGACGTCTGTCCCGATTTCGGAGTCCCTCGACCGCTGATCAACGACATCAGGTGCGGCTACGAGGTCGATTTCCAGTGGAAGGGTTCCCGGATACTCCTGGAGAGCGACGGCCATGCTTACCACTTGAGCCGCGCGGATCGACATCGTGATTACCAGAAGATGCTTGACCTCACCGCGGCCGGCAACGTGGTGGTTCGGATAGACGAAAAGATGGTTTTCGAGAATCGGACGGAGTTCGGGATGAAGCTGAGAAAACTGCTCGAAGACGAAGGTGCAGTCGAGCTTCAGCCGATCTCTCCCCAGCCGGTCGCGGTGAGCGATCGAGCGCCGCCGTGATCCCGGTGCTCGCAGAGGTAGATGCCCTGCCACGTGCCGAGATGAAGCCGACCGTCCCTCACCGGCAAGGTCAGATCGAAACCGGTCACTGAGCCCTTGATGTGAGCCGGCATGTCGTCGGCTCCCTCCAGGGTGTGGGTCCACGCGAAAGAGGCTGGCCGTTCGGGCACGGCCTCGTCGATCCAGCTGGAGAAATCCCGCCGAACGTCGGGCGAAGCGTTCTCGTTCAAGGTGAGCGAGGCCGAGGTGTGCCTGATCAGCAGGTGAACCAGCCCGATCCGCAGCGATCCAAGCTCGGGGATGCCCCGTTCGATCTCGCCCGTAATCAGGTGAAACCCCCGCTCCCGCGGCTCAAGGGTCAGTTCGCGCTGAAACATCTCCATGGCAAAACCGTACCCCCACGCGGTGGGTCGGAAATCCGTCTCTGACGACGAGAACCCGACCCACCGCAGCATGGAGCTCTCCGGATGACCGGGCGGTGGGTCGGATTTCTGTCCTATAAGACGAAAATCCGACCCACCCGGAGCGCCACCCTCTTGGTGAGTGGGCTGAGGGGCGTTGGGTCTGGTTGACCTTGGGGTGGGTTCAGATGCGGTTGGTCAAGGGGCTCCGGTCCAGCCGTTTGCGTAGCACGGCTTTCCGTCGGGGCAGGGGTTGAGGAACCCGTCGGACTGGAGGAAGTCCGAGGCCTGCTGGCGGCCGGCGATCGCGTCCCTGGAATAGCTGTGCGGGTCACCTCCGAAACCCCACTCGGGGCGCGGCGGCACGTTCTCTGTCGGCGCCACGGCGGTGCCCAGGCAGGGCCAATCGTCGCTGCCGGGAGACTCGCCGCACTCCGGGCCGCCGTAGGACCAGCCGAGCGGCCCGCCGTCCCAGTAGACGATCGCGGAGCCCTCGTAGGGGAACGACTCGATCGGGTCGATCCCCAGGAACGGGTCGACGTCCCAGTGGCGTCCGGGGTCCAGCGCGGGCTCGTAAACCTTCGCCCCGACCGTCCGGGCGGCCACCTCCGCTGTCACGTTGGCGACCTGGTGATCGCCCACGTCCACCTGGTAGAGCACCTGATGAGGCGGGGTGTTCGGCAGCGGGTCATCGGTGATGTGGGTGGCGAAGCCGTTCGGTTCGCCGCGGTCCCAGAGCAGCTGCATCAGCGAGAGCACCAGCTGCCGCTCGCCCAGGTCCGGGTAGTTGACGTACAGACCGAAGGTGTCCAGATTGGCGTACTCGTCGAAATCCACGCTGCGCTGCAGCAGTGTCGAGTAGTTCATCCCCGGCACGTTGAGCACGGCCCGCTGGAAGTCGGGCGCGAGCGCAGTCAGCGCGCCGCCCATGATCCCGCCCTGGCTCTTGCCCTCGTAGAACAGGCGGTCGGTGTCGATCACCGGCGCCGCCGGCTTCGACCCCTCCCCGTCGGGGTCGACCTGGAAGGCGTCACTCGTGTTCAGGCCGTCCTCATGGATCATCGCCCTCCCGACCATCAAGAAGTTGACGAACCCCTGCTGCATCCGGTCCACCATCTTGTTGAAGTTGGAGACATCGAGCAGGGAGAGGCCGACGGTTACCTGATCGTCCTTGGAGAAGCCGGCCCAGTCGACCCCGCAGAACAGCATCTGATGCTCGAAGCCGATCCCGTCCTGGGCGTCCACCTGCTTCCGGTCGCCTAGCAGCCCGTGCCCGTAGAGTCCCGGGCGCAGCGGGACGACCTCGCCGCCCTCGACCACCGAGCGCGGGATGTCGCAGCGGAACGGGACCTCGGTGGTGAAGTCCGGGTTCCAGGTCAGCTTGCCGTTGCCGTCGAAGCTGAACTTGGCGCCGGTGGGACAGCCGTCCTTGTCCAGGTAACACGGCACGTTGATCAGCGTGCCGTCCACCTGGCGCAGGAGCTGAGGGTTCTCGGCCTCGGTGTAGTTCTCCACCTGGTCGATCCGGAACTCGGGGGACCGGCCCTGAACCTCGAGGTCAGCGAGGTCGGTGTCACCGAGGCGCGCGAACGCGTCGTCGCGGATCTCCAGCGCCCGGCCGGTCAGGCTCTGGTCACTCGCGACCGTGAAGTCCCAGGCCATGTAGAGGTCGTTCCTGGCGTAGCCGTTCTTCTGCAGCACTGGGAAGACGCTCTTCTCCAGGGTGTCGCAGCGGTAGAGGACCCCCGGATCGGTGATCTCGTCCTGGTCGCGGCAGGCCTTGAACGGGGCCGGCGCCTCGACCGGCTTGTCCTGCGCGTCCTTCAGGTTGCGCAGGGCGACGACGTAGGTGTGGCCCGGTGTGAAGTTCCTCGCGGGGCGAACGATCAGGTTGACCGGCTCGGTGTTCTCCGGCTTGAGGTTGATGCCACCGGCGTCGATCAGGTTCTCGTCATCGTCGTAAGTCGGCGGGATCGAGGTCGGGTTGGAGTCGAGCTCGGCCCAGATCGGCCAGCGCTCACCGGTCGCCGTGTCGATCACGACCACCGGCTGATCCGGCCGGCTGTAGTCGTGCATGTCGTCGATCGGCACGAAGCCCGTGTTCTCGAAGGCGGCCGGCGTGTCGACGCCGGGGATCTTGAGCGTGATCAGGTTGCCGGGGCTGAAGCCGTCGGCGCGGTTGATGTCAGTCTGATTGATCGGCTTGCCCGCCTTGTTCTTCGGCATTGCGTCCAGCGGCAGGTCCAGCCGAAGGCCGGTCGGGGTGTCGGCCGGCCGGGTGTGGAAATTGCTCGGCCAGGGCTGCAGGCAGACGGCCGGGTCCAGCGGATCGCAGAGCGACTTCTTGGCTTCCACCGGCGGCTCGACCGGAGGCTTCACGGGCGGCTTCACCGGAGGCTTCGTGCAGCGTGACCTCTGGCGGACCAGCTTCCGGTGGGCCTTCGCCTTCGCCTTGCGCTTGCGGGCGCTCTTGCGGTAGGTCGCGACCACGCGAACTGACTTGGCGCCGCAGGTCCTGTATGCCTTGACGCCCTTCGAGGTCAGCCGGAGGGTGACGACCCGGGCCCGGCCGCGGCGCGGGAACTTCACGGTCTTGCGCCGGAACAGCTTCCCGGCCTTGCCCTTGAACCCGGCCAGGCGAACCTTGGTCCGCCCGCTCGAGCGAACTTTCAGCTTGAGCTTGCGGGTCGAGAGCAGAGCGGCCTGGGTCTTCGTCTTGATCGAAACCTTGACCTTCACGGGCTTGGCCTTGGCGACCGCATCGTCGGTGCTCATGGCCACCATCAACAAGGCGAACATGGAAATCGCTGCCACGAGGACAGCCAGACGTGAACCCATCAACTGCTTGCTCATCAACCCCTCCACTCCTGATTCGGTCCGGTCCGGACCCTGGACGACCTCCTCAGACTACGAACCGCGGCGTCTCATTTCATGGTTGCTTTGAGCCAATCTTCTGGTTCGCTTTTGTGGACTTCCCATAAGCTGAGTATCGATCACGCCAGGAGAGGGAAACAAGTTTGTGGTTACCGAACGATCATCGGGCGATTCCGCCTTGCCCGTTGACGACCCCCGGCTCGGACAGATCCTCGATCGGGTGGCCGCCCGGCACGCCGAGCTATCCCACGAGGTGACCGCGCTGATCGAACGCGAGATCGTGGAGTACGGATCCGGCGGGCGGCAGGCCGAGTTCTGGGCCGACGTGAGGGAGTTCGGAGATCTCCAGATCCGCGGTGCGATGCTGGCCGCCCGCGACGGCGGCGAGCTCTCCGCGGAGGCGCTCGAGGTGATCCGCCAGGTGACCGTGAGAAGAGTCGAGCAGCAGGTGCCGCTCGAGTCGATCCTCCATGCCTTTCGCCTCGGACACGAAGTCGTCTGGGACGCCGTGGTCCACGAGTCGCAGCAAATCGAAGGCGGCCACTCGGTCGCGATCCACCTGACCCTGCCCTTCATGAGATACGTCGATGCCGTGTGCACAGGGATCGCGGAGGCGTATCTGAACGAGCTGCACACCGCGACCGCGCGGGCAGACCGCGCGATCCGGGACCTGCTGGAGATCCTCCTGGCCGGGGACCTGACCGGTTCCCGTCGCGACCTGGCGCTCGCCGCCGGCGAGGCGGCCGGCGCCAGCCTCGATCTAGAGGCGGAGCATCAGGTGGCGATCTTCGTCCACGACGACCCGACCGAACCACTCCGGCGACTCCCCGCGAGCCTGACCGCCGCGCTCGAAGGCGACCGGGTGGTCAGCACGGTCCGACACGACGAGCTGCTCCTGATCACGGACCCGCAGACCGATGACCCGACCGCGCTGGGCAACCTGATCCGCGAGGGCGCCGCCGATGCGCTCCGGCGCGGGGTCAGGGTCGGCATCGGCCTGATCTGCGGCGGCCACGAGGGATACGCCGAATCGGCTGCGCAGGCCCGCTCGGCGCTGGACGCCACCGGCCCCGGCACCCCGGTGGCCGGACTGGCGGAACTGCCGATGACCGAGTACCTGACCACCCGCCCCGATCCGGTCGCGCAGGCGATGGTCCCGCTGGCTGTGCGCGAGCTGGCCGCCGGCCCGAGCGCGATGGACCGCGCGATTCGCGAAACCCTCTTCGCCTACGTCGGCAGCGGCATGAACGTGATCCGTACCGCCAAGTCGCTGCCGTCCCACCCGAACACGGTCAGCTACCGGCTGGCCCGGCTCAGCGAACGAACCGGATACGACCACCGCGACCCCAGCCAGCTGATCGAGCTGGCGATGGCGCTGAGGGTCGCGATGCGAAATCGCCAGGAGACCCCCGGCCGGCTACCGGACCGCTGGCCCACCTCAGGGCCGCTGGACATCCGCTCCTGGGGCGGCTAGAGGTTGTGGTCAAACGTCCCGAAGGTCTGGCCAGAGACCGGCGCCGCGTCAGGCGCGCGAGACGTACTCGCCGCTGCGGGTGTCGACCCGGATCACTTCACCTTCGTCGATGAAGAGCGGCACCTGCACCTCGACCCCCGACTCGAGCGTGGCCGGCTTGCTGCCGCCGCCCGACGCGGTGTCGCCCTTGAGACCGGGCTCGGTCTTGATGACCTTCATGTCAATCGCGCTGGCAACCTGAACGTCGGTCGGGTTCTCGTCCACGAACAGCACGTCGACCTCGTCGTTGGGCTGGACCCAGCGCATCGCGTCGGCCACCAGATCCCCCGGCAGCTCGATCTGGTCGTAGGTCCGGCTGTCCATGAAGACGACCGCGTCACCGGACTCGTACAGGTACTGCATCTTCCGAGACTCGGTGCGGACGGGGCGGAACTTCTCCCCCGCCCGGAAGGTCTTGTCCTGAACGGTGCCGTCCTCGATCTTTCGCAGCTTGGTGCGGACGAAGGCCCCGCCCTTGCCCGGCTTCACGTGCTGGAACTCGATGATCCGGAAGATCGTCCCGTCGATCTCAATGTGGGAGCCGTTCTTGAATTGCGCTGTGCTAATCACGGCAACGCAGTCTAAAGACCTCTCGATCCTCCCGGCATAATGGATTCATGACGACGACTCCCGCGCTGCTCGACGAACTGCTCCGCACACCCGGCCCCTCCGGCTACGAGGCCCCTGCCGCCGACGTCTGGCGCAAGGCCGCCTCGTTCGCCGAGATCACGACCGACGGGCTCGGCTCGAGCGTCGCCACCGTCCCGTCTTCCGACGAGAACGACGAGGCGCCGCTGCTCGCCGTGGTCGGGCACATCGATGAGATCGGCCTGGTCGTCACTCACATCGACGAGAAGGGCTTTCTCTACTTCGCCCCGATCGGCGGCTGGGATCCGCAGATCCTGGTCGGCCAGCGGGTCACCGTGGCCGGCAACGAAGGCCCGGTCCCGGGTGTCGCGGGCCGCAAGCCGATCCACCTGCTGGAGCCGGAGCAGCGCAAGAAGGTCGTCCAGCTCAAGGAGATGCACATCGACATCGGCGCCGACGACCGCGAGGACGCGCAGAAGATGGTCAGCGTCGGCGACCCGGTCGTGATCGACTGCGAGCCACTGCCCGTCGCCAGTGGCCGGCTCGTCTCCCGCTCGATGGACAACCGGCTCGGCTCCTACGTCGCCCTCGAGGCGGCCCGCCGGATCCACGAGAACGCCAAGGCCAAGGTCCGCTTCGCCGGGGTCGCCGCGGTCCAGGAGGAGATCGGCCTGTTCGGCTCCCGCACCGCCGCCTTCACCGTGCGTCCCGACCTCGCCGTGGCGATCGACGTCACCCACGCCACCGACGCGCCGGGCATCGACGAGAAGGAAGTCGGCAGCCATCCCTTCGGTTCCGGGCCGGTGATCGGCCGCGGCTCCACCCTCTCGCCCAAGGTCTACGAACTGCTCCGCGAGACCGCCGAGAACGCCGGCATCGACTACTCCGTCGGCGCCAGCGGCAACTCAACTCACACGGACGCCGACTCGCTCCAGATCTCTCGCACCGGCATCCCGACCGGCCTGGTCTCGATCCCGCTGCGCTACATGCACTCGCCGGTCGAGATGGTGGACCTGGCTGACGTCGAGGCGACGGTCGAGCTGATGGTTGCCTTCGCCGAAGCGCTCGGCACCGACGTCGACCTGTCCCGCTGACGGGAGCGCCGCCGCAGCTCTGAGGCGACGGCGCATATCCCATCAACTCCGGGCCGCAAGCCCGATTCCGGTACGCAATCGTTCAGGAACACGGTGTCCGATCGGCGCAACTTCCTACGTGATTCCGGTCTAGTATCCGTGAGACAAGTCACACGACCGGTTGATGTTCTGGCCGGTCGACGATCGCAGCCGGGCATCCGACCGGCGACCGCTACGAGAGGGAGTTACACGGAGAAATGAACCAGCAATTGGGAATCCCGAGCGTGCGCCGGACCATGTCGGTCGCGTTCGCCCTGATCATGGCCCTGGCCCTTGCGGCGACGTTCGCCGCCGGCCACGCCGAGGCAGGCAAGAAAAAGAAGAAGGCGAAGCCGACCAAGGTCACGGTCGCCAAGATCCTCACCAAGAATCAGCAGCAGCTTTTGAAGCGGAAGAAGCTGACGGTGAAGGTTCGCTCGACCGGCAAGACCCGGGGGAAGGTGAAGGTCTCGGTCGTGTCTGGCGGGAAGAAGAGCTTCTTCAAGGCGAAGAAGGTCAAGTTCCGCAAGAAGAGCACGAAGAAGGTCTCGCTGGCTTTGACCTCGACGGGTCGCAAGCAGCTCGGCAAGTGCGGGGCCAAGAGCGTGAAGGTCCTGGTCAATTACAAGCGTAAGGTCGGCAAGAAGAACAAGAAGGCGAAGTCGGCCCGGAAGAAGAAGCTCGCGAAGTGGGCTGGCAACGGCAACTGCGCGAAGCCGGTCGATTACGTGACGGTTGATCTCGGGGATGACCCGGAGCACTGCGACTTCCTCGACGCCACGGTCTGCCTGCAGCCCTGGCCCAACGATTACTACACCAAGGACGACGCCTCGACCCCGACCGGCAAGCGCCTCAACCTCGGCGCCGAATCAACGCCCGTCAACACCGGCAACCCGTCGCCGACCCACCTCGATGTCACCGACATCAACCGCGGCGACGGTTTCAGCCCCGGCAACGAGATCGTGATCAAGATCCCGGGTCTAGACACGCCGGCCGCGTTCGACAAGACCGGTCTCGTTCCGCTGGACGACATCAGCGATTACAAGCGGGCCGATCAGCCCGTGATCGTGATCGACGCCCAGACGGGTGAGCGCCAGCCAATCTGGGCGGAGCTCGATGCCAACCCGACCACGGTCGACCCGAGCGACGCCGGTCCCGGTGGCATCAATCAGAACCCGACCAATACCGGTCCGGTCAACCTGATCATCCGGCCGGCGAAGAACTTCGCGTTCGGTCACCGGTACATCGTTGCCTTCCGTAACCTGAAGGACGCCTCGGGCAAGGCGATCGAGTCGCCGCTCGGCTTCCGGGTCT
>JBIQLL010000051.1:0-8096 GCA_044464425.1 Solirubrobacterales bacterium
AGCTGGCGGTGGACGATGGTCGCGCCGACCTGGGACTTGATGTCGTCGCCGATGATCGGGAGACCGGCCTCCTTGAAGCGGTTGTCCCAGTAGTCCTCGCTGGCGATGAAGACCGGCAGGCAGTTGACGAACCCGACGCCGGCGGCGATCGCCTGCTCGACGTACCACTTGACGGCTTCTTCGGAGCCGACCGGCAGGTAGCAGACCAGCACGTCGGTCTTGGTGTCCTTGAGGATCTGGACGATGTCGGCGGTCGGGCCGGGAGCCTTGGTGATCACCTGCTTGAGGTACTTGCCAAGGCCGTCGTGGGTCATGCCGCGCTCGACCGTGACGCCCAGGTTCGGGACCTCGGCGAACTTGATCGTGTCGTTCTGGCCGGACCACATCGCCTCGGAGAGGTCCTTGCCGACCTTCTCCTGATCGATGTCGAAGGCGGCGACGAACTCGATGTCATTGACGTGGTAGCCGCCGAGCTCGATGTGCATCAGGCCCGGAACCTGCTCCGACGGATCGGCGTCCTTGTAGTACTGGACGCCCTGGATGAAGGAGTTGGCGCAGTTTCCGACGCCGACGATGGCTACGCGGACCTTGTCGTCTGCACGACCTGCTCCGTTGCCGTTTCCATTTCCAGTTGAGGAAAGTCCATTCTCAGTCATGGGTAAGCGAAAGTCTCCTGTGGGTGGGATGGCATCTCTTGCCGGTTGGACTCCGGGCCCGGGCGCTGAAGAGGGGCGTATGCGACGCCTCATCCGGGCGCGGGGCCGGATCGACCCGTAATGACACCACAAATCGCCGTCGGTTACAGGTCCCGGACGTAAATCCGGAACGCCCGGCGGCTCAGCTCTCGCCGGCGGCCGCGTCCAGCTTCTTCAGCTCGGCCCGGACGTGCCAGACCCGCTGCAGCGTGGTGATCGCGGTCAGCCCGGCCATCACGTAGATCGCGATCGGCAGCAGGTCGAAGCCGGAGATCAACTCCCCGTCGGCGAAGATCAGGCCGGCCGAGAGCAGCACCACCCGCACCGGCCGCGTCGCGATGCCGACCTTGCACTCGACCCCGAGCGCCTCGGCCCGGGCCCGGGTGTAGCTGACCATCAGCGAACCGAGCACGACCAGCACGCACATCGCGGCCGCGACGTTCTCACCCTGCTCGGCGAAGTGCCAGGCCACCGCGGCAATCACGACGCCCTCCTCGATCCGGTCCAGGGTCGAGTCCAGGAACGCGCCGAAGAGGGTTCCCTTGCCGGACATCCGCGAGTAGCGGCCGTCGAGCGTGTCCATGACCGAGCCGATGATGAAGGCGAGGCCGGCGAAGAAGAAGTGGCCTTCGAGGACCAGCCCGGCCGCGATCAGGTTTCCGACCAGGCCGACCATCGAGATCGCGTTCGGCGTCAGACGAGACTGGATGAGCGCGTTGCGGGCCTGCTCCCGGAACTCCTGGCCGGGCCTGCGCTGACCATTCTGACCGCCTTCCGGGGGACCGGACGAAGACTCCATGCCCGGGAGAATATTCGCTCAGCGATCGGGACGGCAGTCGCGGTCGGAGCCGAACCTGGCCCCGGGACTGAAATCCGCGGCGACCTGGAGGGTCCCGGGGCGGTCCAGGGTGACCCTGGTCCAGTCGCCCCGACCCGGCTCGACGCAGCCGAGCCCTCCCTCGACCCGCCAGTACGGAGTCGAGCGGATCCGGACCAGGTAGCTGCCGGCGGCCGGAGCGGCCACCGCGAACGAGTCCGTTTCGAGCGCGGTCAGCCGGGCCGGTCGCCCGACCATCGGGAACGCGTCCTTCACCTTGAAGAGGCGCCACTCGCCGCCGACCGGGATCTCCTTCAGGTACGGCAGCCCGGACTCGATCAGGTCCGCCTCGTTCTTCCCGGCGTAATCGAGCTTGGTCAGCGGCAGCGCGACGTAGCCGACCGCGAGCCGGTCCAGCCAGCGGCGGTAGCGGACCGGATCAAGCCGCTCGGCGTAGAAGAGCGGGTTCAGGTTGCGGTCGGTCTGGCGTTCCCAGCCGCGGGCCAGGGGAAACTCGGGAGCGGCCCGCGCCGATTCCCAGTGCGAGGCGACGGGCACGACCTCGACCCGGGCAGGCGTGCGGGCCAGCCTCGGGACGAGCGCGTCGGCCAGCGGCTGGTAGAAGCCGGTCGAGACGGCCGGATCGTCATGGACCAGCTCGAGATCGCGGACCACCGGGCCGGCCTGCCACCAGACGATGGTGGGCAGCAGCAGGACCAGCGCCGCGCGGCGCCACCACTCGCGGGGGAGCGGCTCCGCCGCCAGGGCGCAGAGCAGGACCGGCCCGAGCAGCAGAGCGCCGAGCCGGTTGACGTTCCCTCCCATCGGGGTGCTCAACACGTAGGAGGCGACCAGCGCCCCGGCGTAGACGAGCATGCCGACCCGGACCAGGCGCTGACCCGGAGGCACCATCGCGGCACTGACCAGGGTCAGGCCGATCGCCGGGATGAAGCTCGAGGTGACGTAGGGCTCGTCGCCCCCGCCCGGGAAGAGCAGTGCGACCACCCCGGCGATCAGGAAGGAGATCGCGGCCAGCTCGAGGCCACGGCGGTCGGAGCGGTCGGCCAGAAAGTGCGAGAACCCGACGCAGGCGAGGAAGAGCGCGGCCACCGGGCTGGCCAGGCCGACCGAGCCAGCCAGGATCAGAGCCGGGATCCGCTGCTCGCGCTGGGCCGCGTAGACGGCGGCCATCGCCAGGAGCGCCCCGAGCGCGAAGGTGAGCCGGCCGGAGAACAGGCTGATCGTCGCGGCGAAGGCGAACCAGATCGCGCCGGCCTGGGCCCGCTCACCCCAGTGGCGGCGGACGATCAGGGTGAAGAGGACGACGGTGCCGACCACCGCCAGCGAACCCATCACCCGGAACCCGAGCCAGGCGCCGAGGGGCGGGGAGAGCAGCGAGTAGGTCGGCAGGTAGTGACCGCCGAACCAGTAGTTGTTCCAGACGGTCGGGCCGGAAAGTTCGAAGAGTTCGGTGCGGAAGGTCTGGGCGGCGTGATCGGCGCTGTGCGGCGCCATCACCAGATAGATGATCGCCAGGCCGATCACCACCAAGAGCGGCGCCGCGAGAAAACCCCATGGGGCGGGGCTGGTCAGCTGACGGAGCTTCATGCCGGCCCCGGTCATCTAGGCCTCGGCCCGTTGCCGCTCCGCTTCGCGGCTCCAGGCCCAGGTTTCGGGTTTGATCTCCGCCAGGACCCGCGAAGCGATCAGGAAGGACAGTCCGGCGACTATCCAGCCGAGCACCGCATCGAGCCAGTAATGGTTCGCGGTGACGATGGTCACCCAGGCGACCAGCAGCGGCCAGCCGGCCCAGAAGACGCGGGCGAACCAGTTGCGGCAGACCATGAACCCGGTGCCGCCGATCATCAGCGCCACCGCACAGTGCATCGAGGGGACGGCCGCGAACGGGTTGATGAAGAGCTTGGCCAGGGCCGAGTCGTGGTTGACGCTGGACTGGGCGTTGACCGTGTCGATGAAGCCGTACTCGGGGTACATGCGCGGCGGCGCGGTCGGGAAGCCGATGTAGCCGACCAGGGCGATGCCCATCGAAACGAAGAGCATGTTCCGGAAGAAGTAGTAGTAGTCGTTGCGGAACAGGTACATCCAGATCAGGAAGGTGAGCGCGACCGTGAACTGGCTGTTCAGATAGATCGTGTTGGCGAAGTCGATCAGCCAATCGAAGCTGTGCAGGGCGCTCTGGAAACTGGGCTCGAAGAAGAGCCCGAGCGTGCGTTCGGTGTCGATCACCCGTTCGCCGTTGGCGAAGGCGACATTGGCCCGGCCATCGGCCAGACCGCGGGCCACCTCGTAACAGGTGTCCGCCAGAACGTAGAGCAGAAGTTGCCGGAAGAGATCCAACCAGCCGCGAGGGAGCCAATCCCCGATCCGGATGACCAGCGCAGACATGAAGGACCAGTCTAATGACGTCAAGGAAAATCACGGGCAAGGCCTGAAGTAGGCTGCTGAATCTCAGTGATGGACCCTCACCGAGAACCCGCCGACCCGCGACCGATCGCCTGTCTCGGTGAGGCGCTGGTCGATCTGATCTGCGAGCGCAACCTGGCCCCGGGCGAAACGGCCGGCCCGTTTTTGCCCTGGCCCGGCGGGGCACTCGCCAACGTCGCGGTAGCGGTCGCCCGGGGCGGCGCGCCGGCCGCTCTGATCGGCGGGGTCGGCGGCGACGACTGGGGCCGCTGGCTCGCGGAAGGGCTGAACGCCGAGGGCGTCTCGACCGAGTGGCTGGCCACGCTGGACGGGGTCGACACACCGGTTGCCCTGGCCCGGTTCGGGCCGGACAACGAACCGGAGTTTCAGGTCTACGGCGAGCACATCGGTCCGACCATGGCCGCGGCATCGGCTTTTCTGGACACCGCCATCGCGGGGTCGCAGGCGCTGGTCATCGGCTCGAACACGATGGTCGGCGAGCTCGAGCGGGAAGTGACCCGCCGGGCCACCGACCTGGCGCGATCCAGCGGGCTGCCGGTCCTACTCGACCCGAACTTCCGCCCGAACCGGTGGCCGAGTGAGCTCCCGGCCCGTCGGTACTGCCGCGAACTGACCGCCGCGGCGACCGTGGTCAAGCTGAACCGCCAGGAGGCCGAACTCGTGAGCGGGGAATCCGAGCCGGCCTCGGCCGCCGGAGAGATCGCGGCTCTGGGGCCCCGGCTGGTCGTGGTCACCGACGGAGCCGGCGAGATCGTCACCGCCGGCGCCGCCGAGGCCCGGTTTCACCCCGAACCGATCGACCCGGTGAGTCCGCTCGGCGCCGGGGACGCCTTCATGGGCGCGCTCGCGGCGGGCCTCGCCCGGGTGGACTGGGATCTCGCCCGGGTCGCGGAGGTCCTGCCCGAGGCGTCCCGGACGGCCGCCGGGGTCTGCCGCCACTGGGGAGCGCAGTAGCCGTGGCGACCGGGTGGCGAGCGAAGATCCCGAAGCAGGAGTGGAAACGCCCATCTCGGGCCCGGGTCCGGAAGATCCGCGACCGGCTGCGGGAGATGTACGGGCGGCCGGTCAACCTGCCTCACCGCCAGCCGATCGACGAGCTGGTCCGGACCATCCTCTCCCAGGCGACCAGCGACGCCAATCGCGACCGGGCCTTCGCCGGGCTAAAAGGCAGCTTCGCCGACTGGGAGGCGGTCCGCGACGCACCGGAGGCCGAGGTCGAGCTGGCGATTCGGCCCGGCGGGCTGAGCCGCCAGAAGGCCCCGCGCATCCAGGCGGTGCTGCGGGAGATCGAAGACCTCGATCTCGGCTGGCTCGAACACGCCGACCGGGTCGAGGCGATGGAGTTCCTGACCGGGCTGCCGGGGGTCGGCCGCAAGACAGCGGCCTGCGTGCAGGTCTTCACCTGGAATCGGCCGGAGATCCCGGTTGACGTCCACGTCTTCCGGATCGGCGGGCGGCTCGGGATCTTCCGCCCCAACGCCTCCTTCGAGGAGGCCCACGATGAGATGCTCGCCCTGGTCGACCCCGAGGACTCTTACGAGTTCCACATGAATCTGATCCGCCACGGGCGCACTCTCTGCCGTCCGACACCGTCCTGCGGCGAGTGCGCGCTGCGTCGGATGTGCCCCTACGGACGCGGAACTACTCATCGAGGGTCGGACAAGTAATATTCCGGCCGTCCGGCGCACAGCCCGTTTTTGCGCCGCTATGCCATGAACAAGAAGCCCTTCGTCATATTCGGTCTCGTCCTCGTCCTGCTCGCCGTAGTGATCCCGTTCTGGGCCTTCGAGCGTGACGGCAACACTGCCAACAACGAGGGGATCCCGCCGCAGAGCACTCCCGGCAAGGAGCTGTTCCAGACCAACTGCGGCAACTGCCACACCCTCTACGCGGCCGGCACGGGTGGCGACTTCGGTCCCAACCTCGACCAGAAGCTGGCTCCCGCCGGAGCGGCCACCGACAAGTCCGCGATTGACGGGATCCGGACCCAGGTGTTGACCGCGCTCGAGAATGGCGCCGACAGCCCCGACGTTCCGGGCCGCATGCCTCCTGGCATCGTGACCGGCACCGTGGCCGAGGAGATCGCCAACTTCGTCGCCCATTACGCCGGCGAAGGCTGATTTCCTAATTGATGTCATCCGGTCTTCGCCGGATGACCACGGAAACCCGCCGGCCCGCTTGACCAATTGATGGACGGGCCGGCTCCGCTTGTTGGCCGTTCCGCACCTAGGGGTGCTTGCCGGGTTTATCCTCCTGACATCGCCCGGGGATCCGCCTGAGACGCCTCCACGTCTCGCCCGGGCCAAAAGGAGAGATGATGATCAGGTTTTCAAGGGGTTCCGCGGCAGGCACTGCGTGCCGACGGACGCTTTTCTCGCTCGCGCTCGCGCTGATCGGCGCACTGTTCCTGACCACGCTGCTGGCCAATCCGGCTGACGCCAAGCGCAAGCACCAGCCGAAGAAGCCGAACACGGTCAAGGTGATGACCAGGAATCTCTACCTGGGAGCCGACCTCAGCCCGGCGATCAACGCCGCCGGCGCCGCCGACTTCGTCAAGAAGAACGGCCAGATCCTGCGCGACGTCGACAGCAATGACTTCCCGGTCCGGGCCAGAGGCCTCGCGCGCGAGATCAGACAGGTGAGCCCGGATCTGGTCGGACTGCAGGAAGTCGCCCTCTGGCGGACGGGCCCGCCCAGCCTGACCGCGCCGATCACCGGCAAGTACACGGCCGCCACCGTTCACGTGGACTTTCTCAAGGACCTGCTCGGCCGGCTGAACAAGGGCAAGAAGCGTTACCGCGTGGTCAAGGTCCAGCCGGAGTTCGACTTCGAAGCGCCCGCCGACTACGACGATGACCCGTCGACCGGAGCCGCCACTCTCGGCGGGGAGATCAACGGCCGCCTGACCATGCGGGACGTGATCCTGGCCAAGGTCGGTGCCGGGATCAAGACCAGGAACCTCAGGTCGGCCCATTACGAGAACATCTACAAGCCGGTCATCTCCGGCATCGCCGTCAACGTCGAGCGCGGCTGGCTCTCGGCCGACGTGAAGGTCCGCAAAAGCAAGTGGTTCCGATTTGTCGACACGCATTTCGAGGCGTTCGGCGAGCCCCAGATCCGCGAGGCCCAGGCCACGGAGCTGCTGGCCAAGGGCGGCCCGCTCCGCAGCGGCAAGCTGCCCGCCGTCCTGGTCGGTGACCTGAACTCGGATGACGACACCACCAGCGCGGCCGACGCGCTCGCCTACGACGCTCTGAAGAAGGGCGGCATGGTCGAGCGCGGCTTCAGCGGCAAGATGACCTGGGGCGTGACCAGCGGCATCATCACCGCCGGCGCTCCGACCGACTGGAGCCAGTTCATCGACCACGTCATGACCAATCGCCCGAAGGCGGTCAAGAAGCTCAAGTCCGGCGTCACCGGGACCAAGCCGGTGAACGGCCTCTGGGATTCCGACCATCGGGGAGTCTGGGCCAAGCTGAAGATGCCATAGGCAGCCCGGAACACCGCCTGGCAAGGCAAAAGGCCCGCATTTGCGGGCCTTTTGTTATTTCATTTGACGTTCCGTAAGAAATCTGACACAATCTCACTTAGATTTCTGGATATCGGCCGCACCCTCATGTGGCCACGAAACACCCAAACAGGAGAAACACAGTGGGAAAGACGATTGGAATTGACCTCGGCACGACCAACTCGTGCGTGGCGGTTCTCGAAGGCGGCGAGCCGACCGTTCTCGAGAACTCCGAGGGCGGGCGCACCACCCCTTCGGTGGTCGCCTTCAACGACAAGGACGAACGACTTGTCGGCACCGTGGCCAAGCGCCAGGCGGTGATGAACCCGGAAAACACGATCTTCTCGATCAAGCGCTTCATGGGCCGCAAGGAGGCCGAGGTGAAGGAAGAGGAGACGATGATCCCGTACAAGGTCGAAGCCGGCCCGAACGGGGACGTGCGCGTCGACGTGCGCGGCAAGCAGTACTCGCCGCCCGAGATCAGCGCGATGATCCTCGGCAAGCTCAAGGCCGACGCCGAAGCCAAGCTGGGCGAAACCGTCGACTCGGCCGTGATCACGGTCCCGGCCTACTTCAACGACGACCAGCGCCAGGCGACCAAGGACGCCGGCAAGATCGCCGGCCTCGACGT
>JBIQLL010000052.1:0-3956 GCA_044464425.1 Solirubrobacterales bacterium
AGCGATAGCTTCACCCTGAAAGAGAAACCGTGTCCGAGGAACCGGGGGAGTTCCAGTTGGAAGCGCGAGCTAGAAGTTGATTCTCTAGTATCAGAACGGCCGGTGATCTAAAATGCCGCTTGTGAGAGTTCGGGCAAGTAGCATTCTTGTGGCCGCCGCCTTGGCGACGGTGGCTGTGTGTGGATTCGGTGGCACCTCAGCGGCTCTTCCCAACGGAGACAGCAGTGTTTCCATAAAGGGAGATGGTTACGGCTACGTTTCGTACGTGAAGGACGATGGGACGTTAGTCGCGGTTAACGTGAGAACGGGTTTCGTGCGTAAGTTGAGAAGCGCTGATGGCTGTCATCCGTTGGATGCCGTGCGGTCAAGGATCCTGCTTGATTGCGTGGACGACAAGGGCCTAACAAGGCGACCTCAGCTGACTAGCTCTCCATTTCGTGGAACCACAGTTCCAGTGCCTGGCTCCAACATGCGTAACAGATTCAGTGAGATCGGCGTGTACTGGGCGAAGGGCGAAGTTTTCGGGTTGGACTATTCGTCTGAGATCTACTCGAACTGGCGCACCGGCAAGTCTTTATTCTGCGACATCGGATGTTTTATGGAATTCGACTTGAACTCGCCCCGGGCGCGAACCGAAGTCCGGTTCCCGGAGGTAATGAAACGGGTCGACTTCCCCACCACGCGGGCCAAGAGCCGCAATTTCTGTCTTGAGTACCTGATCGAGAACTCGCGGATTGCCGTGATCAACTACGACCGGCTTTACGTGTGGAAGGCATCGATGAAGCGTCCCGGGGCCATTGGCCCTAGGGCTCACGGATGCGTGGGAAGAGGCCAGGATCCGGGTGTGGAACTCGGACGGGGCAGAATTACATGGGTCGCAGGTCGGCACTTATTTTCAGTAGATCGGAGAACGCTTCGACTTCGCGCGACGAATCTCAAGGTGAACGGAGCTTCGGCCGTACCTACTTCACGGGGTGTCGTGGTTTCGGTGCCGAACGGAGATGGATCTTCGAAAGTTCGGTTCGTTCGCTAGACGAGAAGCACTGCAGCAAGCATTGATTGATCTGGGAGGTCGTCCACCGAGTTCGGTTTGGCGACCGATGCTCTTTCCGGAATCTGAATCGAGGTGAAGATGATGCGGAGTTTCTCGGACCAATGCAGCGTTCACCGTTTCCTGTCGGAGTGCCTAAAGTGAGACTCCTTCATTTGAGTGACATCCATTTCCGCGACCTTAATGAGTCAGGACACTCGATTGATGAGGAAGCATCTATCTGGATCCAATCTTCATCCCAGGTACCTAGATTGCTTACTGAACGCCCTTAGCCTTCGAGCGTACAGTTTCGGGTCGAGCGGACGTACAAGCCCCCGATCACCTGCTGTGAGTCCCGCATCAAGAGCGGTCTCCTGACTTCTTAGAACAGTCGCCCCTCTTCGCATGCGGGGTTTGCCTCTTGCAGAGGCAATCCAAACCGCTCGAGTGACCCGGCGGCGGCGGTCGTCGATCCGGCATGACAAAGTCAGCGAGTCACATGGAACGCCGATCCGTACGCCGCGACTCTTTTCGGCCGAGCCCCCGGACTCGGTGGGGGCCGGTGCTGATCGTGATGGTCGCGGCCCCGTGGTTCGCGGAGATGTCCTGGGGTGGCTACCCTGCCACCGACCTTCCGCTGATCGTGTTGTTCCTCGGACCGATGTACGGCGGAGCCGCGGTCCTGATCCGCGAGGTGGCCCGGCGAACGGGCCGGGGATGGCCGACGATAATGCTGTTCGCGACCGCGTTCGGCGTGCTGCAGGCGGGACTGGTCGACCAGTCGCTGTTCAACCCCGACTACGGGCGTTACGACTTCCAGCACCCCGTCCACCTGGCGGGCATAGACATCAGCCTCTACTACTTGGTCAACTTCGTGGCCGGGCACGTCATCGCCAGCATCGCAACCCCGATCGTGATCGCAGAGACTTGTTCACGACGCGGCACCGAGCCGTGGCTCGGTCGCCGGGGCATCTGGATCGTAGCCGCTCTCTACCTGCTGGCGACCGTCGTGAACTACCTGGGGGTGAAGGACGAGGACGGCCACGGCTTTCAGGCCTCGCTGTTACAGGTCGGCATCGCGGGCGGAGTCGTGCTGTCGCTTGTTGCGGCGGGCCTGCTCTGGCGGCGCGGCCCCGTGACCGACAGAAGCGTGCCGGCGCCGTGGGCGCTGGCCATCGCCAGCTTCTTCGCATACCTGCTCTATCTTCCCGGCGAGAATGCCGCAGCACTGGTTTGCGGTGTGCTCGTGATCTTCGCGGCCGTCGTGATGATCGGCCGCTGGTCTCGCAGCCGCCGTTGGACGCCCGATCACGGGCTGGCCCTCATCCTGGGCACGGTCATGGTGGGGATCGTCATGCCGTTCTGGGCCGATCCTTATGACGTCACGGTCGATGCCCGGGCCGAGTTTCTCGCTGACATCGGTGCCGCCGCGATAACCCTCGCGATCGTCGTAGCGGTCCTGCTGCGACGCCGCTCGCTCAAGCGTCGAGTCTTACCCGGTCAGGCATCAGGCGAAGACGACGAAGCGTTTTCGGGCCGCGCCTCCGAGGTCTGATTCACGGTTACGAACCATTGACGTTTCATCCTGACCCCCGGTGCGGTTGTGACCGGGCTCACGGATTGCCGGGAACTTCAGGTTGAAGTACTCGATCGCTGGCTATGGCCGGGGCCCGCCGAAGAGCACCTGCCGGAAAGTCGCGCGAAGGGTCATGCGGTTGTTATAGGGTCAATGTTAGGCAATGAACGAAAAGCGTTAGGTTCTGGTCAATGACCCTCGAGAGAGAAAGGTTGCGGAATGACTCTCGCTCCTAACGGAAACGAAAAGACGCCCTTCAAAGCGGAGCCCGTCCTCCGTCCTCGCCAGCAGGTCGAGCAGCAGATCAAGCAGGCGATCACCTCGGGTGCCTTCGAGCCGGGGCAGAAGCTGCCGAGCGAAGCCAACCTGGCAAGCCAGTTCTCGGTGAGCCGCGCGACCGTCAGGGAGGCGCTGCGTTCCCTTGCCGAGAACGGGCTGATTGCCAAGTCGGCGGGGTCGAAGGGGGGCAGCTTCGTCCAGTACGTAGACCACCACGCCTTGGCCAGCGTGCTGGGCGATCGCCTCCAGAGCACCCTCGAGTTGGGAAACATCACTTCGGAGGAAGTGGCGCAGCTACGTAGCTTCCTCGACATTCCCTGCGCTCGGCTGGCCGCGGCCAACCGCACCGATGAGCAGCTGGCCGACCTGCGGGAGATCGTCGAAGCCGAGAAGGGAGTCGAGGTCACCGACAACGAGGTTCCGGAGCTGAACGTCAGATTCCACAGCAGCTTGGCCGAGGCGACCGGCAACCGCCTCTTGGCGGCAATCGTCTCGACCCTTTACCGGGTGGCCAAGCCACTCACCTTCATCGACGCGGACGCCGAGGTCGGCCGGGACGCGGTGCGGCAGCACATTCGCATCGTCGCCGCGGTCGAGGACCAGGACGTGGAGCAGGCGGCCGTCGCGATGAGGGCGCATCTCGACTATCTCGGGAAGCACGCCGTTTCATAAAAGTCAGACCTTATGATGGTCTGATAATTCATGGTCTGACAATTGTGGTACACTCTTCGCGAGGAGAGTGGAAATGAGCGAACCGCAAAGCCAGACCCTTCCTACCTTCGGGTTCGAGACCCCCGATCAGCAGGCTCTGATCGACGGCCTCAGCCAGCTCTGTGCCCGCCACGTGACCGAGGATTACCTGCGTGACTGCGACCGGAACGGCAGCTACCCCGAGGCCGCCATGGCCGAACTGGCCGCCGCCGGCTGGGCCGCCCTTCCCGTCCCCGAAGACGAGGGCGGAGTCGGGGGGACGATCGCCGACGTGGCCCTCGCGCATCGAACGATCGGTCGCTTCGGCTTGGCGCCCGCCCAGGCCTACTTCTCTCTTTGGACGCTCGGCGCCGACGCGAT
>JBIQLL010000053.1:0-3347 GCA_044464425.1 Solirubrobacterales bacterium
CGGCGTCCTTGGTCGAGGGGGTCTCGAAGTCAGCCGCCTTGACCACGGCGACGCTGCCGCGATCGGCGTGGACCGAGAGGGCCGAGCGCATCGCCTTGCGGCGGGCCTTGCGATTGACCTTGACCGTGTAGTGGCGCGGCTTGGGGCCGAAGGCGGCGCCGCCGCCGTAGCGGTTCGGCACGCTGAGGGCGCCGACTCGGGCACGACCGGTGCCCTTCTGGCGCCAAGCCTTGGCGGTGGTCATCGAGACCTCGCCGCGGGTCAGGGTGGAAGCCGTGCCCTGGCGACGCGCGTTGGCGTCAGCGCGGGCGGTCTCGTGGACCAGCGACTGATGGAAAGCCTCATCGAAGAGGCCGGCCGGCAGATCGGCCTTGGTTGTCTTGCCCAGAACGGGCGCCTTTGGGGCCTTGGCGCTAGCCATCGGTACGGATCTCCAGGATCGAGTTCTTGGCCCCGGGGACGGAGCCCTTGATCAAAAGCAGGTTCTTCTCAGCGTCGACGCCGGCGATCTCGAGGCCGAGCTGGGTGCGGCGCTTGCCGCCCATCTGGCCGGGGAGACGCATGCCCTTGAAGACGCGGGCCGGCCACGCGGAGGCACCGATCGAGCCCGGGGCACGAACGTTGTGCGAGCCGTGCGAGACGGGGCCGCGGCCGAAGTTGTGACGCTTGACTGTGCCCTGGAAGCCCTTGCCGATCGTGATGCCGGCGACCTTGACCTTCTGGCCTTCCTCAAAAGCGTCGACGGTCACCTTCTGACCGAGCTTCACCTCGCCCGCATCGTCGGCCTCCTCGCCTTCAGCACCGTCGCCGGCGGCCGGGAGCTCGACGTCGCGGAACTCGACCAGCACGCGCGAAGGGGCGGCGTCGGCCTTGGCCAGGTGGCCCAGTTCGGCCTTGCTCAGCTTCGACTCCTTGACTTCGTCGAAGGCGAGCTGGATCGCCGAGTAGCCGTCGCGGTCCTCGCGGCGGATCGCGGTGACCGGGCAGGGCCCGGCCTCGATGACAGTTACCGGCACGACCTCTCCGTCTTCCCTGAAGATCTGGGTCATGCCGAGCTTTTTCCCGAGAATCGCGGACATGGTCTACAGGCGGATCTCGATGTCGACGCCGGCCGGGAGCGAGTCCAGGCGCTGCAGCGAATCGACAGTCTTGGGGGTCGGCTGTTTGATGTCGATCAGACGCTTGTGGGTCCGGATCTCGAAATGCTCCCGAGAGTCCTTGTCCTTGAAGGGTGAACGGATCACGCAGTAGACGTTCTTTTCCGTCGGCAGCGGCACGGGACCGGAAACGGTCGCGCCGGTGCGCTCTGCGGTATCCACGATCTCGCGGGCAGCGCGATCGATGGCGTCGTGATCGTAGGCCTTGAGCCTGATCCTGATTTTCTGTGCGGCAATAGCGGCCACTTTGGCTTCTCTACTTACTTTCTTCTGCTGGCGCTGAACAGCCGATCAGGGCTGAGGCGCTGATGTCAAGGTCCCCCGCCGCCTGCGGCTCAGTCCGGTCCCGTAGGGCCCGTTCCAGTGCCGTGGTTCGACAATCCGGGGTACTTCAAAGGTCGTATCTGTCACTTCGTACTGCTGGTGCTGCTGATACTGCGGTTACTGCCGGTACTTCTCTTACTGCTTTGCCACCCGTAGGCGCAAAAACGGGGCGGACCCGAAAACGTCTGCTGTCTTCGGGTCCGCCCCGGGCAAATCGGTCGTTACTCGATGATCTCCGAGACGACGCCGGAGCCGACCGTGCGGCCACCCTCGCGAATCGCGAAGCGGAGGCCCTGGTCCATGGCGATCGGCTGGATCAGCTCGATCTCCATCTCGACGTTGTCACCGGGCATAACCATCTCCGTGCCCTCGGGCAGGTTGGCGACGCCGGTCACGTCGGTGGTCCGGAAGTAGAACTGCGGCCGGTAGCCGGAGAAGAACGGGGTGTGACGACCACCCTCTTCCTTCTTGAGGCAGTAGACCTCAGCCTTGAACTTGGTGTGCGGGGTGATCGAGCCGGGCTTGCAGAGAACCTGGCCGCGCTCGATCTCCTCACGCTTGGTGCCACGGAGCAGGCAGCCGACGTTGTCGCCCGCGCGCCCCTCGTCGAGGATCTTGCGGAACATCTCGACACCGGTGATGGTCGTGGTCTCGGTCTTCTCGTGAATACCGACGATCTCGACCTCGTCGCCCGTGTTGACGATGCCCTGCTCGATGCGGCCGGTGGCGACGGTGCCACGACCGGTGATCGAGAAGATGTCTTCGACCGGCATCAGGAACGGACGATCGAGGTCGCGCTCCGGCTCCGGGATGTAGGAGTCGAGAGCCTCGCCGAGCTCAACGATGCGGGCCTGGAAGTCGGCGTCGCCCTCGAGGGCCTTGAGCGCCGAGCCCTTGATGATCGGGGTGTTGTCCCCATCGAACTCGTACTCGTTGAGGAGGTCGCGGACCTCTTCCTCGACCAGCTCGATCAGTTCCTCGTCGTCGACCTGGTCGACCTTGTTGAGGAACACGACGACGTGCGGCACGTTGACCTGGCGGGCGAGCAGGATGTGCTCGCGGGTCTGCGGCATGACGCCGTCAGCGGCGGACACGACCAGGATCGCGCCGTCCATCTGGGCGGCACCGGTGATCATGTTCTTGACGTAGTCGGCGTGGCCGGGGCAGTCGACGTGAGCGTAGTGCCGGTTCGGCGTCTCGTACTCGACGTGAGAGGTCGCGATGGTGATCCCGCGCTCCTTCTCTTCCGGGGCGTTGTCGATCTCCTCGAAGCTCTTCTTGTCTTCGGAGAGCGTGTTGGTGATCGCGGCGGTCAGGGTGGTCTTGCCGTGGTCGACGTGACCGATGGTGCCGACGTTTACGTGCGGCTTGTCGCGCTCGAACTTCTCCTTGGACATGCTCTCCTGGGACCTTTCTCTTCTGTTTCTCTTAGAACTTGGTTTCTACGTCTGATTGAACTGCTAAAGCTTTGTGGCTCCGGGCTTTTGCCCAATTTGGGCGAACCTCTGAAATATAGCCCTTTACCGCCGGCGGTGTGTCTACGGCCTAGGCGCCTGCCCCCGCGGTTGCACCGGAGCGGCTCTCGGCGATCTCCTCGGCGATGTTGCTCGGCACCTCTTCGTAGCGCTCGAACTGCATCGTGTACTGGGCCCGGCCCTGGGTCGAGGACCGCAGGTCGGTCGCGTAGCCGAACATCTCGCTGAGCGGCACGAAGGCCTGGACGGCCAGCGCGTTGCCGCGCTGCTCCTGGCCCTGGACCTTGCCGCGACGCCGGGAAAGGTCGCCGATCACGTCCCCGAGGAAATCCTCGGGCGTGGTGACCTCGACCGCCATGACCGGCTCGAGCAGGGTCGGGCTGGCCTTGCG
>JBIQLL010000054.1:0-2937 GCA_044464425.1 Solirubrobacterales bacterium
GGCGAGGACGAGGGTGTGCGGTACGTCCCGGGGTTCAACGATGATTTCCTGGCCTACAGCGAGTCCGACTTCGCTGACGCGACCATGGCGAAAGTCCAGGACTGCGGTGGGGTGCTGCTTCGTTTCGGAGTGAACTGGGGCGAAGTGCAGGCCGCCGGGCCGGACAGCTACGACTGGTCTTCCTCCAACCGGCTCTACGCGCTGGCCCTCAAGTTCGGGCTCCAGCTGCTGCCAACCCTCTACGGATGCCCGTCATGGGCCGAGCCGACCGTGACCGCCGCTCGCTGGACCGGGAACGACCCGGAGTATCCATCCGAGGGCTACCGTACTTGCAGCCCGGAGCACGACGCGGACTTCGGCGCCTTTGCCGAAGCGACCCTGCGGCATTTCGACACCTTCAGCAAGGAGCGCGGCAGCCCTCCGGTCGTCGCCGCGGTGGAGATCATGAACGAGCCCAACGTGTGGACCTTCGGCGCGGTGCCCGCCACCCGGCTCCGCGAGCTCTCCAGCGCGGCGGCCGAGGCGGTCGCGGCCAGCCAGGCGGCGGGAGGCTTCTCGAGGCCGATGCGGGTCGTCTCCGGCGGGATCGCCCCGGTCGCGGCCCTCGAGCCCGGCAACCCGCAGGGCTACCCAAGCCGCCCCTCCTGGCAGGAGTATCTGAAGGAACTGGTCGCGGACGGCCCCACACCGTTCGATCTCGGCTTTCACTCGTACGAGAGCTCGAAGCCGCCGGCCGGGGCACTCACCGCCCCTGAGGACAACCCGTCCGATCCCTTCGCCCGGGGCCGCGAGTTCGTCGAGTGGCAGACCGGCCGGATCATCGGCCGGCTCGACGAGGCCCTCGCGATCGGGTCGGGTGACCTCTGGCTGACCGAGACCGGAGCCTCTTCGGCCAGCACCTGGTCAACCGACATCTTCAGCGCGCCGTACCGGGCCGAGTACGGCCAGCAGATCCAGGCCGAGGTGCTGTCAAGGATCGCCGACCAGCTGAGGTCGCGGCCCCGCTGCCGCTCGATGGTCGTGCACCGCCTCTTCAGCGACGACCAGGCGGAGCCGCCGCCGACCGCGACAACCGACAGCCCGCACTACCAGGACGGCGTCTACGACTCGATCAACGGCCGTCCCAAGCTGGCCGTGGCGGCGCTGGCCGAGGCCTGGTCCTAGGCGGGTTCCGGCCGGTCCTTGCCGAGCAACCTGAGGTACTCGGTCCGGCGGATGAAGGTCTGCTCCATCTCGTCGGTGATCCGGCTGAGGAACTCCTTGCGGTAGAGGTCGTCGGTCAGCATCGAGATCGCGAAATAGAGGCCGGTGAAGGAAGCGATCGCGGTCGCCACCCTGAGGAGCTCGCGGGTCATGGCCGCTTCCCGGCCGGCCAGCCGGAACTCGAACAGCACATCGGCGGGATGGGTGGTCCAGCTGGCGACCGTGTCGGCGCCGATCGTCAGCAGGCCGAAGATCATGAAGAAGACGGCGACCGCGAGCGCGACCAGCAGCACCTGGAGCGACTGGCTGACGAAGAGGACCAGGCCGACGTTGAAGCGCTGCCTCGGCCTGAGCGGCGGCCCGCCCGCTCCGGCCTCTTTCTCCAGCCCGGTGACCTCATGCGGGATCCGGGCGATCAGGAAGGCCGAGCCGAGCAGCATGAAAAGGCCGACCAGCAAGAGCAGGGATGCGTCGGGCAGTTGGCTGAACACCTGCCAGAGCTCCGGGGTGAGGAAGAGGATCAGCGAGAAGATCAGCAGCAGCGGCACCGCCTTGACCAACAACCCGAGGGACCGGGACAGCTCACCCAGCAGCCGGGCGAGAGCCCAGCGGACGATCGAGATCAGGCCGAAGCCGACAACCCCGAGGATCAGGAACAGCAAGCCCAGGTTGAAGAGCGCGGTCAGGGCCGCGATCCCCCAGTGGTCGGAGATGATCCCGGGCAGGAGGGCAGGAATGATCACGAAGGCTGCCAGTTCTGGCTGGCCCACCCTGCGGGGCAGCGAGAAGAACTGACGTCCCCGCATCCGGTTGATCGCGCCGAGCGCGATCAGCATCAGCACCACCGCGACCACCACAGCGGCGATGTTGCCCAAGGTCGACCAGCTCTTGTTCAGGGGACCGAGCACTTCGAGTACGAGAACCAGGCCGAGCAGGGGGACCGCCCGGTTGAAGATGTCTTCTGAGGCCGAGTAGTTCTCGCTCAGCAGCGGCAGCCCGGCCCGCCGGAACTCCCGCTCGAACTGCTCCTCGGTTTGTGGTTCCGGACGTGCCACGCCGCGATCATCCCGAATGGCTCCGTATCCTGCCCTTTTCATGAAGCAGCTGGATTTGAAAGTGCTGAAGACGATGCGGACCCGCGGCCACCATCCGACGGCCGAGAAGTCGGCGATGGCGATCTCGAAGACGGGCGAGAACGGCTACCTCTGGTTCGGGATCGGCCTGGCCGGGGCGACCTTCGACGCCAAGCACCGCAAGCAGTGGCTGGCCGCCTCGCTGATCGGCCCGCTGGCGATCGGCCTCAACTTCCTGGTCAAGCTGGTCGCCCGCCGACCACGTCCCGAGCTGGACGGGCTGCCTCCGCTCGGTGGCGCCCCTTCCTCGCTTTCCTTCCCTTCCGCTCACGCCACGGCGTCGTTCGCCGCAGCTACCGCGATGAGCAGGATCCGGCCCGAGATGAAGCTGGCCCTCTTCGGCGCCGCCGCCGTCATGGCGGTCACCCGCCCTTACCTGGGCATGCACTACCCGAGCGACATCGCCGCCGGAGCCGTCATCGGAACCGCCCTCGGCACGGCGGCCGGCAACTTCCTCGAAGGCATGGCCGAAGACCCGAACGCCCCCTACGACTTTTGACTTAACTGCAGTCAGGCGGGGTCCGACCCGCCCTCCCAGGCGAACCTGCCGGTTCACAGAAACAAATGATGGATGAACCGGCTCCGGTCAGAGCCAGATCGG
>JBIQLL010000055.1:0-2659 GCA_044464425.1 Solirubrobacterales bacterium
GCAACGCCTACAAGCGGAAGGACGACATCTTCCGCATGGCTCAGGCCAACAAGGCCTTCGCCCACTACCGCTGGTAGGTCTGCTGCCTCCGGGCGGCACCCAGGAACCGCCAGCCGCTCGCTGCCGGCGTCGGTCGCTCGCCGGTTTGGGAACGCTATTCCATAGCGCCCCCTGCACCGACTCGCTTGCCTCCTTGGCAGCGAACGGCTGGACGGTCCCTGTGCGCCACCCTCGCTTGGGGATCGGCCTCTTGGCAACTTCTTAGTGGTTGGCAAGTTGCTGAGGACGCCGATGAGCAGTTCTGCTTCGATCAGCGGTGGAGGGTGAGGGTGGAGCTGGTCTGCTTGCCGTAGGCGGGGCTGTAGATGTTGTGGCCTGGTACTCCGATCACTCTGATCGGCAGCTTCTTCTGACGTTTCACGAATGCCTTCGGGCCTACCTTCAGCTTGCCGTGCCGCGTCCATGAGGTCCGCTTGCTGCCGGTGAACTCCTTCCAGCCGATCGCGTCGTTCTCGAGGGCGGTGCTGTTGTCGTAGGCGAACCGCACGTTCAACGCGGCGGCGAACCGGCACCTGACCGTCACCGGGAGACCGCGGTAAAGGAGTCGGCCAAGGGTGACCGGCCGGGCCTTGACCGTGCACGGGACGGGATTGAAGTCACGAACCACGGGCGTGGAGTCGCTGCGCCCGAACTGGTCGAGGGCCCGGACCTCGAAGCGGTAGTGGCGGCGTTTGTGGGGGAGCTTCGCGCGCCAGATGCCGGAGATGTTGGTCTTGCAGCGTTGCCACCGGGGTGACTTGCCGGCCGGCACCACCGAGCATTGGGAGCGGTCGCTGGACTGGGTCAGGCTCTGGTCCTGCACGTTCCAGCTGAAAGCCGGGCGAAACGGGTCGGTGCCGCCGGGGTTGGCGGAAACATGATTGAAGGCGGTGTCCGGCGGGGTCGGGTCGACGGCGAATTCGAAGTACTCGGAGTCCAGCACGTTGCCACCGGCGTCGACCAGAAACGCCTGGAAAGTGTGTCCCTCGCCAGGATCGGCGCTGAGCGGCAGCGCGGGCTGGAAGCTGCCGCAGAGGGTCGCGGTGCAGCCGGCAAGGCCGTGACCGCAGGCGTCCGGGGGCCCGGTCATCGAGTCCGGGAAAGTGTCGATCGCGCATCCCAGCCGGTCGCCGGGCTGGACGCCGGTAGCCTCGACGCCGATCAGCGGCCGGGACTGGCTGGTTATCGATTCAACCGGGGACCTGATCCAGGAACCCGTTCCGGGCGTGACGATCTTGATCGCGGGCTCAGCCGACGCGACCGCGGGCAGGGTCAAAGAGAGAACCAGGGCGAGAACGAATGTCGACCAATGAATCGGCTTGATGACGCCCATCATGCCGGGCACCAGATCCGTTTGCCCTAGGGTCGACCCCAGTCTTTCTCACCGAAGAAGCCCAGACGCCATCCGATTCATCGAGATCCAAGTTATAGCCATATAGCGCACCTAACTTCCATCTCGACGAGTGATCTGCCTCGCTTGGCGGACTCGGGGTGCCGTGCGGGAGACCGGGGTCACCTTGGGGGATCGACTGCGAGTGCTACGGGTTGACCTTTTCGACCAGGGTGTAGCCGCCTTGGCCGTCCATTGCGACGATCCAGATCGGTTGGCTCACGTCGTGGTCGGGTGTGAACCTGAACTCGCCGAGGGGGGTTTCCTCCTGGACGTTCTCCAGGGTTGATTTCAGGGCGACGCGGTCGGCGGCCACGTCGTCGAACTTGAGGTCGGCGTCATCGGCTGCTTCCGCCAGAAGCTTGACCCCGGTGTAGGCCTGGGCGGCGAACTGGTCCGGTGCCTCGCCGTACTTGGCCTGGTACTCGGCGATGAACTCCTGATTCTCCTCGGAGGTGTTGCCGGCGTACCAGGCGGTCGCGGACTGGACTCCCTTGCCTTGCCGGCCGAGGCTCTGGGCGACCAAGGGAGAGTTGAAGGCGTTGCCGCCCAGGATCGGGCCCTTGTAACCGGCGTCGCGGAGATTGGTGACGAGGGCGGCACCGGTCTCTCCGGATGAAGCGGTGATCATGACCGTGTCAAACCGGACATCGGGCATGAAGAAGCCATTCGAGGGGATCGGATCAACCTTCACCGAAGCACCCCGCTCACGGAACGCCGCGGCCGCCGTCTCGGCGCTGGTCTTGCCGAACGTGTCGCCGGCCGGGTAGATCACCCAGGCGTTCTTCGGCTTGACGCGCGAAACCAGGTTGTTCACGTTGGCCGGGATCGCGGCCGCCTCGCCCAGCGAGTCGCGGAAGATGAAGTCGCAGGGGTACTCGCAGTCGCCGACGATCCCCGGGCCGGTATTCGAGACCGCGAGGACCGGAGTCTTGCTGCGGTTGGCCACCGGGTCGGCTTCGGCCGCGGAGTTGGAGAAGGTCGGGCCGAGCACCGCCAGCACTTGGTCCTCATCGATCAGGGCCTTCATGCCGCTGGCCGACGCGGCCGGGTCGGACCCGTCGTCACGCTGGGTCAGGGACATCTCGGCCCCGTTGATCCCCTCATCCTCGTTGACCTCGTCGATCGCGAGCTGGGCGCCCTTGACCTGCTGGGGGCCGAAAGGCACCCCGTCCCCGGTCGTCGAGAAGAGCGAGCCGATCGCGATCGTCTCACCCTTCCAGTCGGTGT
>JBIQLL010000056.1:0-2042 GCA_044464425.1 Solirubrobacterales bacterium
CCGGTCGTCGAGAAGAGCGAGCCGATCGCGATCGTCTCACCCTTCCAGTCGGTGTCATCGCCGCCGCAGCCGGCCACGATCAAAACCATGGCCGCGGTCAGAACGGCGGCAGCCAGCAGACCCGCTCGAAACCGCTTCACCCGGAGCTCTCCTTCAGATCGTCGTTCCCGCCGCCGAGCCGCGGCCCGATCGCTCGCAGCTGGGCCTCGTCCAGGGTCCGCAGGGCCAAGCCGCCGAGGATCAGGACCACGCCGCCGACCAGCTCGAGCCAGAGACCGGCCTCCGCCTTGCCGGTCGCGTCGACGTTCCCGGCGGTGGGCGCGTTGAACATGCCGGTGCTGCCGATGTCCGGCACGTCAACCAGCAGGAAGATCAGGATCACCGCGACACCCATGCCGATCACCACGATGGTCGCCATCCGGTTGCCGCCCGCCACCGCGAAGACGACGGCGAGCGCCGCGACCAGCCCGATGATCGCGGTGATCACGCCGTGCTTGGAGAGCAGGGTCACGGTGTCCAGGGTCTCGCCCAGCTCGTTCTCGAGGGAGTAGGCGGCGACCACCTGGGAAAGAATCACCACCGCGGCCCCGAGCAGCGCGGTGATCGCGGCGAGGCGGCCGGTCACGCGCGGCCGCCGGTCATCGCCGAGGTTCCGTCACCGAGCCGCGAGGCACGAGATTCGCGCCCCGGACCGGCCTTCGAGTCGGCTTCGCTGCGACGGCTCTCGCGCCGCGAGCTCGGGGCGCGCTCCGCGGCGGGTTCCAACAGCAGCGCGAGACCGGTGACCGTCAGGGCGGCCCCGGCGGCCAGCTCCAGCCAGAAGCCGGAAAGCAGGCGAGCCTTCACGCCGGCGTAGGCGAGTGCCGCCTCGGTGGTGTCGGTGGCGTCGGGCAGGTCGACCAGCAGCGCCACGACCAGGGTCAGCAGCCCGATCGTGACCAGGACCATCGCGGCGAGGCGACGGAGCCGCCCCAGCCGCCGCGCGTAGGCGGGCAGCCCGCCGAGCGCGATCAGGGCCACCGCAGCCAGCGCGACCCCGGCTATGGGCACGAGGATCCGGGTGTGCACTCCGGCCGGGGTGGTGTGGTCGATCGCCGGAGCGCGGGCGAGATCCTGGAAACCGGAATAGCCGGCCTGGCCGATCTCGATCTGGCCCAGCCCTTTGTACTGGGAGACCCCGAGCAGGATCGCCGCGAGGCCGGCGATCAGGATCAGGGCCCGGTGGGGGGTGAGGACGCGGTCGGCCGCGGCGATGATCCGGCCGAGCACGGCAAACCCACGGGCGATCAGGTGCCCGGCCCACCGCAGGGCACGACCGGCCTGCTCGATCAGCCAGACCAGCCCTATTCCCACCGCGGAGAACACGGGCCCCAGGGCCGCCAGCGCGGCGATGACGCTGCTGCCGATGAACGACGCGGTGCGCCGGATCTCGTGACCGGTCGCTCGCATCCCCTTCGAGAGCGGGTTGCCCTCGACCGGCCGCCGGCGACGCGCCTGGCGGGCCCGCCTGGCTTCGATCCGCTGCTTCTCGGTCAGGGCCGGGCGGGGCTGATCCTCGCCCTTCTTGTCGGGAGAATCGTCGGGCCGGCTCTTCGCGGTCAGCGACTCGGCCCGTTCTCGGGCCGAACTGCCTGATCTCGGGGTCGAGTCTCCGTCTTTCGGTTTGGGTGCTTCGGGGTCCAAGCGCTCTCTCCTCTTGGGACGCAGCGCCGTCCAGATTATTGGAGTCGGAGGCGGTCGGTTCACCGGTTCCGCGCTTGAGCGGACCCCGGGTTACCTGCTATAGTCGCCCGTCGCTCGGGTCGGCCCTGCTTCCTGCGGGGCTTTTTGTTGGCTCGGTGCCCGTCGGTCGAACCCCAGCCGGGTCAGACCGACGGAAAGTCAAGACGCTGGCCCCGCCGCAGGATCGGCCGGGCGGCCAGCCGGTAACGCAACCGAAACTTCCAGGAACCAGAGAGAAAAAGTGGCGCGCTCCTTCCCCCTTGAAAAGACCCGCAACATCGGGATCATGGCTCACATCGACGCCGGTAAGACGACGACGA
>JBIQLL010000057.1:0-1677 GCA_044464425.1 Solirubrobacterales bacterium
GTGGCGCCTGGGTGGTCCCGAAGTACATCGGCAGCAAGCCGACCGACCACCAGACCACCGGCCTCCTGGCCCGGGCGCCGATCGCGCTGCAGAGCCTCGCGATGAACCTGATGCTTCGCTTCGCGGTCGGCAAGCCGACCGACTACGGCTTGCCCGAGCCCGACCACAAGGTCCTTCACGCACACCCGACCGTCTCCCAGGACCTCTACAACCGGCTCGGGCACGGCGACATCGCGGTCAGGCCGAACATCGAGCGCCTCGAAGGCGACTCGGTCGTGTTCAGCGACGGCAGCCGCGAGCGGATCGACCTCATCGTCTACTGCACCGGTTACCGCATCACCTTTCCCTTCCTGGACCCCGAGGTGTTCGCGGCCAACGACAACGAGGTCGACCTGTACCGGCGGGTGGTCCCGCCGGCGCTCGAAGGGCTCTACTTCATCGGTCTGATCCAGCCACTCGGCGCGATCATGCCGCTGGCCGAGGTCCAGTGTGACTGGGTGGCCGAACTGATCGACGGGGAGGGTGCCCTGCCCGACCGGCTCGAGATGAACCGGGAGATCGCGCTCGAGCAGGCGAAGATGAGGCGGCGTTTCGTCACCTCAAAGCGCCACACGGTCGAGGTCGACTTCGAGCCCTACCTGCGGGCGCTTCAGAAAGAGCGCTCGGCGTCCCGTGAGCGGGCGGTCTCGCGCTCGCGGGCCCGGGCCGGGTCGGCCTGAGGTGAAACGCCGCCGTGCCGGCGGCCGACCGCTGCGGTGACCGGGCGGCTGCGAGGCGGGGAGGGGAGAACCGCGCCGCCACCGTGAGGATCGCGCCGCGGGCCACGAGGGCGCAGGGGGTGCGGACGTCGCCGCCGGCCACCGCCATCCTCGTTCTCCTCACCGACTTCATTGCCCGCGTCATTCCTGGCCGCCCAATAGAGCAGCCAGATCATGCCGATCACCGGAATCTTCAAAGCGACCAGCATGAAAAAGACAGGCCAATATCCCTCCATCAGTCCAGTGTAGGACACTCGCGGCGCGGTCCGTCGGTGGAGGGCACTCGCAACACGGGCTCAGGCGCCCCGCGCGAGCGATTGCGCCCACTCCGAGATGACCGCCGCCTGGGCCTCCTCGAAACCGAGCTCGGGCTCGGTCGGAACCAGCAGAGTGGGGGAGCCGGACGCCTCCCTCGCCTCCGACCATTCGAAGCAGCTCCGGTCGAACGAATCATCGATCCAGGCCAGAGAGCGCCCGCCACAGAAAGACTCGATCGCGCGGAGCTTCCAGTGGGCGGCGGTCGTTCCGGCGGCGGCGCCCGGTTCCCGGTGCGTGTCGAACTCGATCACAGGCAGGGGGCCGATTCCGGTGATCAGCGAAAGCCGATCGTTCGCCCGCTCCTGCCAGCCCGTCGCCCAGACCGGTTCGAACTGGTCGGCCAGACGGAGAATCCGCTCCGCAGCGGCGATCGAGATGCAGTGAGGAGTCCCGTCGATCAGCTCGAAACGGGCGACTTCGGACGAGGGCGGCTCCTCGAAACCGAACAGGCTGATCACACCGTCGACGTCGATCGCCAGCAGTGGCCGATTTTCGGGACCAGCAGAGGAATGTCCCTTATCAAGGTGAGATGACGCCAAGTTCAAAGGACGTGTAGTATCCCCCGCCGTGCCTAATACCAACCAACTCGTACGCAAGGGCC